>NZ_FNQJ01000088.1 GCF_900107605.1 Acidovorax soli
GGCGGATTCAAAAGTGAAGTGCAACACCCTGGGTTTCAATGAACGAGGGTGGAGTGCTGCGGGCTGTTGATCAGCAACTCGCGGTATACGGCCAGTGGTGATCGTACCCCCAGTCCTTTTCTGGGGCGGTTGTTGATTTCATCGGCAATCGCATCGAGCTGTTCCTGGCTGTAGATGCTCAGGTCCGTCCCCTTGGGCAGGTACTGGCGCACCAGGCCATTCATGTTTTCGTTGGAGCCCCGCTGCCAGGGGCTGTGTGGATCGCAGAAGTACACCGCTATGCCCGTCTGCTCGCTGAGCTTCTTGTGCATGGCCATCTCCCTGCCCTGGTCGTACGTCATGCTCAGACGCATCGGTTGGGCAATGCCCAGCAACTTGTCCGTGAAGGCCTGCAAGACGTTGGCGGCACTGGCTGGTTTGAACTCAGGGAGCTTGACCAGCATCACCAGCCGGCTGGTGCGCTCCACCAAGGTTCCCACCGCACTGGCATTGCCTTCGCCCTTGATGAGATCGCCCTCCCAGTGCCCAGGGAACTGGCGGTCTTCAATCTCGGGCGAACGCACATGGATGCTCAGCATGTCGGGGATCTGGCCTCTGCGGTCTTTGCCTTTGCTTCGCGGCAGCCGCTTGTTGTGGGCGTGGCGCAGGGTGGCGATCAGCTCCTTGCGCAACTCGCCCACGGGCATGGCATAAATGCAGTTGTAGATGGTCTCGTGTGACACGCGGTACTCATGGCCGGGGGGATACAAGCGTGCCAGTGTCAGGGCAATCTGCTCGGGTGACCAGCGAAGCCGCAGCAGATGAACAACCAGAGCCCACAGGATCGAATCGGGGTGCAGTTTGACCGCAGGCCTGGCGCCGCGCCTGCGCTGCAGGCTCAGGCACTGGGCTTGGGCGCTGCTATAGCCAGATGAATAGGCGTTGCGCTTCAGTTCCCGGCTGATGGTGGCGGGCGAGCGTTGCAATTGCCGTGCAATCGCACGTACGCCCTGGTTCTGCTGCTTCAGGCTGGCGATGGTGGCGCGGTCTTCAGGCTGGAGCTGGCGGTACTGCGAAGGGGAGGAGTGCATCTGCTGACCTTACAGGTTGGCAGGTGTTGCACTTCACTTTTGAATCCGCC
>NZ_FNQJ01000086.1 GCF_900107605.1 Acidovorax soli
CTAAGGCAATGCTGATTAAGGTCCACCGGTGTTGCCTCTCAAACGTTATCCGCCCATGAAGCAGCAGACCCTGGCCATGGCCGCAGATCAAGACAGCGGATTCGAGCAACCGCGCAAGCCCACCCGACGGGAAGAGTTCTTGCAAACCATGGATGCCATCGTGCCATGGGCTGCCCTCTGCCAGGTGATAGAGCCGCACTATCCCAAGGCAGGCAATGGCCGTCCGCCCATTGGGTTGGAGCGCATGCTGCGCATCCATTTCCTGCAGCACTGGTTCAACCTAGCAGATCTGGCGTGCGAGGAGGCCCTGTATGACAGCGCCAGTCTGCGCCGCTTTGTGGGCATTGACTTGGGCCGCGAACGCGTGCCCGACGCCACCACGGTGCTGAAGTTTCGAAAGCTGCTGGGCGAGCACAAACTGGGCGAAGCCTTGTTTGCCAAGGTTGGCCAGCAACTGCAGGAACGAGGGTTCAAGGTGAACACGGGCACCATCGTGGATGCCACCATCATCGCAGCGCCCAGTTCTACCAAGAACGCGGACAAGGCGCGCGACCCCGACATGCACCAGACACGCAAAGGCCAGCAATGGTATTTCGGCATGAAGCTGCACATTGGCGTGGACAGCCAAAGCGGGCTGGCGCACAGCGCCGTGGTGACGGCGGCCAACGTGCACGACAAACACCCTTTGCCCAATCTGCTGCATGGCAACGAACAGCGCGTGTACGGCGACTCGGCCTACGCCAGCCAGAAAGCGCTGATCCGGGGCAAGGCACCCCAAGCCAAAGATTTCACCAACCAGCGCACACGCAGGTGCGGGGTGGTCGATGAGACGCAGCGGGCCAAGAACCGCAACAAGTCCCGCATCCGCGCTCGCGTAGAGCATGTATTCGGGGTGGTCAAACGGTTGTGGGGCTTTGGCAAGGTGCGCTATCGCGGACTTCACAAGAACGCCACGCGTGCGTTCACGGCCTTGGCGCTGGCCAACATCTACCTTGCCCGAGGGCGCTTGCTGGGACAGGTGCGCCCGTAGGGGGCTTGAAAGGGGCGAAAGGCCCCCAAAACGGGCTCTCTGGGGCAAAGTACAGCATCTTTGCGGGCCATTTGGCATTCAAATGGTATGTGCGATGGATATGACGCTACTTGATCAGCGTTGCCCTAAG
>NZ_FNQJ01000084.1 GCF_900107605.1 Acidovorax soli
CTAGGGAAATCCTGCAAAACCTGGCAGTCAGTCGGATAGAAGCGGCCCAGTCATGGCATCCTCCCAAGCCATGAAGCAAAGCAGCCTTGATCTGAATCTGAGCACCAAGAAGACGCGCAAGCAAGACCTGCTGGCCCAGATGGATCGGGTGGTTCCCTGGGTTGCACTGGTAGAGCTCATTGCGCCGTATTACCCAGAAGGCAAGAACGGCCGCCCACCCTTTGCACTGGAGACCATGCTGCGCATCCACTGCATGCAGCAGTGGTTCACCCTGTCGGATCTGGCGATGGAAGAAGCCTTCTTTGACACCCCGATCTACCGGGAGTTTGCAGGGCTGGATGCGCATGGACGAATGCCCGATGAGAGCACCATCTTGCGCTTTCGCCACCGGCTTGAGAAACATAAGCTGGCCGAGCAGATTCTGGCCACCGTCAACGACCTGTTGGCAGCCCAGGGCTTGCTGCTCAAGGCAGGCACTGCGGTGGACGCCACCTTGATCGCAGCGCCCAGCTCCACCAAGAATAAGGACAAAAAGCGCGATCCAGAGATGCATTCGAGCCAAAAGGGCAACGAATGGCACTTTGGCATGAAGGCACATATTGGCGTGGATGCGGACTCGGGATTGGTGCACACCGTCATAGGCACCTCGGGCAACGTGGCAGACGTCGTTGAGGGCAACAGCTTGCTGCACGGGCAGGAGACAGACGGGTTTGGTGACGCAGGCTATCAGGGCGTGGACAAACGCCCTGATGCCAAAGAAGGCGTGAGGTGGCACATCGCGATGCGCCCAGGCAAGCGCAAAGCACTGGACAAAGAGAACCCTGTTGACGCGCTGATAGACCAAGTGGAGAAGATCAAGGCGAGCATCCGTGCCAAGGTGGAGCATCCCTTCAGGGTGATCAAGCGGCAGTTTGGATACACGAAGGTGCGCTACCGGGGGCTGAAGAAGAACACGCTGCAACTCAAGACGCTGTTTGCGCTGTCCAATCTGTGGATGGTGCGCCACCAATTGCTGGGGGCGCAGGGATGAGTGCGCCAGCGAAAGGGCAAAGGGCCGCCAAAGCGGTGCAAGAGAGCCGAAACAGGGCAGGAAAACAAGGCCCAAGTGCTGCCCAAACGGTCTCCATCGCGCTGCCTGAACGCGGCTGCCTTCTAGCACTCACAAATTCGAGTTGTTCAGGACATCCCTAGG
>NZ_FNQJ01000083.1 GCF_900107605.1 Acidovorax soli
GGGCCTGTCCGAATTTCTGTGTGTGAGGCTCATTGAACCTTCACCGATTTCGTGAAGCTGGTTGACTATCTTACGTGCTCGATTTCGTGAACCGATCTTCGTAGAGGATCGCGAATTGGTTCATGGCTGATTTCCAGTGGTTGGCCGCCCGTCCCCAGTCCTCGGTGATGTTGCGCAACGCCAGCCAGATCAACTTGGTGGCCGCTTCGTCGCTGGGGAAGTGCCCACGCGTCTTGATGATCTTGCGCAGCCTCGCATTCACACTCTCAATCGCATTGGTCGTATAGATCACGCGCCGCACCTCTGGCGGGAAGGCGAAGAACGGAATGACCTTGTCCCAGGCCCTGCGCCAGGCGCCTACGACGGTCGGGAATTTTTGCCCCCACGGCCCTGCCTCAAACGCGAGCAGCTCGGCCTCGGCCGCTTCGGCGCTGACCGCCGTGTAAATCGGCTTGATGGCCGCCGCCAGCGCCTTGCGATCCTTCCAGCTTGCGAAGTCCAGGCTGTTGCGTATCAAGTGCACGATGCAGGTTTGCAGCGTCGTGGCCGGGAACACCGTGCCCAGTGCCTCTGGCATGCCCTTGAGCCCGTCGGTGACAGCGATCAGGATGTCATGGACACCGCGCGTCTTCAAGTCGTTGAACACTTTCATCCAGAACTTGGCGCCCTCGGTGTTCTCGATCCAGATCCCGAGGATGTCGCGGCTGCCATCGGGCAGCACGCCCAGGGCCAGATACACGGCCTTGGAACGCACCACCGCATCCTCGCGGATCTTGACCCTCAGCGCGTCAAAGAACACGACCGGGTACATCGACTCCAGCGGGCGACTCTGCCAGGCCGTGACCTCGCTCATCACGGCGTCGGTGACGCTGCTGATGAGGTCCGGCGAGACGTCCACCGAGTACATCTCGGCCAGAAAGCCCTGGATCTCGCGCACCGTCATGCCGCGTGCGTACATGGCAACGATCTTGTCGTCAAAGCCGGTGAAGCGCCTCTCATGCTTGCCGATGAGTTGCGGCTCGAACGTGCCCTCGCGGTCACGGGGAACGTCGATGCGCAGAGCGCCGGCGTCGGTCAGCACGGTCTTGGCGCTCTTGCCGTTGCGGTGATTGGCCGCAGCCCCTTCGGGCTTGGCCTGGCCGGGGGCGTAGCCCAGGTGGTGACTCATCTCCGCGCCCAGCGCGCGCTCAAGCACCGACTTCTTGAACTGCTGGAAGATGCCCTCAAGCTCGGCTGGCGTGACTGGCCCGGGAATGAGTTGCTCAAGCAGCTCGGCTGAGAATTGCGGCTGCGCCGCCTTGTCCGC
>NZ_FNQJ01000082.1 GCF_900107605.1 Acidovorax soli
CAATGCCAGTCAGTTAAGCTTGGCTTGATCTGATTGGCAGTAAAAAGGGAACGTGTTTCACGTTCCCTTTTTATTTTGTCGATCCTGCTGCAAAACACCTTGAATGAGACTCTGGCGGCCATGCCCGCCAGCGGGATGGCCGAGTTGGGATCGTTGATTGATCCTGCCTGGATAGAGCAAGCCTTGCACGCCACCGGCAAGGCCTCCATCCGTCGCCGCAAGCTGCCCGCCGAACACGCCGTCTGGCTGGTGATTGGCCTGGCCTTGTTTCGCCACATGCCGCTGTGGCAAGTCGTGCAGGAGATGGCGCTCACGCTCAATGGGCAAGACCTGCCCGTACCCAGCAGCAGCGTTCAGGCTCGCCAAAGACTGGGCTGCGAGCCCTTGGCACATCTGTTCGGCTTGCTCACCGATGCCTGGGGGCGATCCCACCCGGTGCATCCAGAGTCTTTGCGCGTCTTGGCAGTCGATGGCGTGGTCTGGTCTGCGCCCGACAGCCAGGACAACCGCCAAGTGCTGGGCAGTGGGATGACGCAATACGGCGCTCAGCCTTGGCCCATGGTGCGAGGCGTGTGCCTGCTCGATACCGACAGCCACGAGTTGCTTGATGCCAGACTGGGGGACTACCACTGCGGCGAGTTGACGCTGGCAGCCGATCTGCGCGGACTGGATCAGTCCATCACACTGTTTGACCGCGCGTACTTCTCAGCGGCATTCTTGTTGGACTGGCAGAACGCAGGGGCTCAGCGCCATTGGCTCATGCGCGCCAAGGACAATCTGCGCCATGAGATCGTTCAAACCTTGGGCGAAGGCGACTGGCTGATCCGCATGCCGGTGTCGCAACGCGCCAGGCAACTGCGCCCAGAGCTGCCCAGCCATTGGCTGGCCCGCTTGATCCAGGTGCATGCGGGTGGCAAGACCAGGCGCTTCATCACCTCGCTGAGTGACCCCTCGCGGTTTGCCGCACCCGAGTTGGCGCAGCTGTACCGTCAGCGTTGGGAGATCGAGCTGGGGTTTCGTGAAATCAAGCAGTCGCTGCAGCAAGGCCAGGGCGTGTTGCGCAGCAAGCAGCCCGAACTGGTGATGCAAGAGGTCTGGGGCGTATTGATTGCGCACACGCTGCTGCGGCGCTGGATGCGTCTGATGGCTCAGCATGTCGGTGTGGCACCCACCCGCATCAGCTTTCACACCGCGCAGCACGCGATCGTCGGTGCACTCAACACCATGCACCTGGCGCGCGCGGGCGCCTTGCCCCAGCATTTGCAGCGCCTTCTGGATCAGGCTCACTACTTCGTGCTCCCGCCTCGACGACCTGATCGAAGCTTCCCGCGCGAGGTCAAGCGATC
>NZ_FNQJ01000089.1 GCF_900107605.1 Acidovorax soli
GGCGGTCTCAAATCTGAAGTGCAACACCCTCACCGAGGGTAATGTACGCAAATGGGAACGAGATACGAGCACTTGCAGCCAGAAGACAGAGTGACGCTGGCATCGCTGCGCCAGCAGGGCTGGAGCATCAGGGCCATAGCCCGCCTTCAAGGCCGCAGCCCCAGCACCATCAGCCGCGAGTTGCGGCGCAACGCCTGCCATGGCAGTTACGCCAGCGCGCCTGCGCAGCGCCTGTGCCAGCAGCGTCGCCTTCAGGCCAGGCCATGCCCCAAACTGCACTGCGGCGGGACGTTGTGGACTCTTGTGACCACCATGCTGTGCTGGCTATGGTCGCCCCAGCAGATTGCACGCACACTCCAGCGCATGTATCCCCACGACCCAACCATGCATGCCTCACACGAGAGCATCTACACCGCCATCTATGCATACCCACGCGGTGAGTTGCGCCGCCAGCTCATCGCACTGCTGCGCCAAGGCAAGAGTACACGCCGCCCGCGTTCAGCAGGCTCTGATCGGCGTGGTCAGATTCCAGACATGGTCTCTATCCATGTTCGCCCACCCGAGGTCAATGATCGCGTGATCCCGGGGCATTGGGAGGGGGATCTGATCAAGGGTGCTGGCAACCAATCGGCGGTGGGTGTGCTGGTAGAGCGCTCAACGCGCTTGGTGCTGCTGTGCAAGATGCCTGACGCATCCGCAGACAGTGCGCTGGCCGCGTTCACCAACAAGCTGCGCCAGATCGCACAGCCGATGCGCCAGACGCTCACCTACGACCAGGGCAAGGAGATGGCCCGGCACAAGGAACTCGCCCAAGCCCTTGGCATGCGGGTGTACTTTTGTGATCCGCACAGCCCTTGGCAAAAAGGCAGTTGTGAGAACACGAATGGGCTGCTGCGCCAGCTCATGCCCAAGGGCACAGACCTGAGCGTGCATGACCAGGATGCGCTGGACTCCATGGCCGATCTGATGAACAACCGTCCTCGGCAGACGCTTGGCTGGGATTCTCCCTATCAGGCCTTCCAGCGATTCATGGCTGCTATCGCCGAGAAAAGCTCCGCTACCATTCATTGAATATCAACCAGCGGTGTTGCACTTCAGATTTGAGACCGCC
>NZ_FNQJ01000079.1 GCF_900107605.1 Acidovorax soli
AATCTTTCAACAACAGCCTGCCAGATTTTTTGCTCCCGATTTCAATAGTAATCAGCAGCTTAGCGCGGTCTGCTCTGAAGACCTTGAAAGGGGTGGGACTAAGAACTCCATTTTTCAGGGGCAAGGTCAGACATTACCGCTCTGGGATCGAAGGGCATCCTCGAATTCGCGTTTATGCGCGGCGATTGCCTGCCCCGGTCAAGGCGCCTTGGACTCTTGCTTGCCAGCGAGCTATGTCCACGCCACGCTGCGCTCAAGATCTCCGATCCAGGAGGCCATCCTGTGATTGGTAGCACAAAGGAAAACAACGAGCCACATGATCACGCGGCAGGCTGCACGGGGTGAGATCAGCGGCAAGGTACAAGTCTCTCTATAGTTTGCTTTGCGTTGTATACGTCAATGGCGTACAATTGACTGATGCACACAGTAGTTGAAACGCCCATTTTTCAGCGAACGTGGCCACACTACTGGACTGAAGAAGAGCGCGGTGAGTTTTGTGCATACATTGCCGATCATCCAGAGGCGGGAGATGTTGTCGCCCAATCTGGCGGTGTTCGCAAAGTCCGCTGGACCCGCGCAGGCTCAGGCAAATCTGGCGGCGTTCGGGTGATCTACTTCACTCGCACCGAGGTTGGAGAAATCGTTTTGTTGATCATGTACGCCAAGAGCAAGCTGGACACGCTCAAGGCATCCACCTTGAAGGAGTTACGCAATGCTGTCGAAAAAAGTCTCCAAGCCAATGACTGACGCCGAACTGGCGGCCTGGGAAGCGACACGCGATCTTGAGGCAGAACTGATCGAATCTGCGCATCAAATGGCAGAGGGCAAAACTACTGCCGCCTACTCCCCCGTGATCGCTGCCCGCAAGGGCTCAGGCCTCTCTCAATCTCAGTTCGCCGCATTGCTTGGCGTTTCCGTCAGGACACTGCAGGGCTGGGAGCAAGGGCGCCGCCAGCCTACTGGGGCAGCAAAGGCGCTCATCGCCATCGCTCAAAAGAGCCCGCAGATTCTTGCCGAGCTTGCCAACGACGAGCGGTTCAAGCAGGCGGCATGAACCAACCCTCTCGCGGCCTACGCCAGAGCCGTGGGCACGGCGTTGCCCAATGCACAGATCAGCTGCTACCGCTTCCATGTGATCGCCATGACCAGTGAGGTGATGGAGGTCTGTTACGACGTCTGAGCTGCTCGTCTTGCCCGGCACAGAAATGCCGTGTTAGCGCGGTGACGAATAGGGCCTCCGTGGCAGGATACTGAGAAGCTACTGGATCGATAGCTTCTCCAGCGGCCACATGACATTGAGTCGGAGCAAGCGGGCTAACCAGCCGGTAGGCATACCTGACGAAAGCGGTTCAAGCCGACGTTGATGCCTAAAGCCTTGGTGCATTGCAAGCCAGTGATTTACCCAATGGTCGCATTCTCAGAGTGCTGGCTCCTGGCCGTCGCGCGTATAATGGCAACTTGGTCGGGTTTGTTTGGTGTGCAGGCATTGGATGTCATGCGTTAAAGAGCACCAGTTAAGAGTGGAAGTGACAGATTAAAGTCTGGTTTGGGTAGTTGGAGTCGATTGAAACCATGTCTGGTTTGTCGCCTCATAACCCAAAGGTCGGAGGTTCAAATCCTTCTCGCGCAACCAATAAGCAAGCGGTTTCCGCTGACAGTAAACGCCCACTAACCAGTGGGCGTTTTTGTTTTGGCCCAGAAAATTCCGCAGAGTTTTTCCGCGGCCATTGGGTGTTGGCCCAGTTATGGCTGGGTATCCCTTTCGGGGGATTGGCAGGGATTGGAAGGCTGCGCTGACCCAATTTACCATTCAATTCGCAGATCGCATCTCCATCAATTGAAGTCCGACCCGTTTACACAAGGCGGATTCAAAAGTGAAGTGCAACACCTGCCAACCTGTAAGGTCAGCAGATGCACTCCTCCCCTTCGCAGTACCGCCAGCTCCAGCCTGAAGAC
>NZ_FNQJ01000076.1 GCF_900107605.1 Acidovorax soli
CAGCGCCGTACTGATTTCTTTGTTCCTGTTTCTTGCCATGCCGTATCAAACGCACATCGGGCACTGGGCGATGACAGGCTTTTGTTAGCCGCTCTAAGGTGCGCCTCTCTGGGGTGGTGCAGCGCAACTTGGTCATGCCCAGTGGCCCGCACGCGCTACGCCAGCTGCTGGAGAGCTACACGCGCCCGCGCGGCATGCAGTTGAAGATGGTGGCCGAGGTGGACTCGGTACAGACCGTGCTGTCACTGGTCGCGCGCGGCGTGGCCGACACGGTGCTGCCGCTGAGCGCCACGCGTGCCTGGATTTATCCGCAGACGCTGCACATGGCCGTTATGGTGGCGCCAGCCATCCGTAACCGTTTGGTGCTCGCGGTGCCGAAGGCGCGCCCGGGCACGCTGCTCAGCCGTTATGCCAGCCAGTTGCTGCGCACGCTGGTGCAGCAGCATTTCGACGATGCAGCGCCGCCGGTGGGTGGGTAACCTGGTGCCGGTCAGGTTGACGCAGAGCACTCCTGTTTTGATAGCTTCCACGCATGGTTAGCAGGTGCCAGGGGTCAAAAACACCATGAATCAAGGGGTGGTTCAATGGCGCCGCTGCAGCGCCCGGCGCAGCAGGCGTGCGGCGCGGTCGCGCAGGTGCAGCGGACCGGGGCTGGGCGCTGCCGGGCGCATCTTTCTGGCGCTGCAGGCGGCCAGAAAGTCGTTGAGGATCGCGGTGTCGTCCAGGGTTTCCGAGCCGATCTGGTGAAACTCGGGGTGCCACTGCGTGGCGGCGATGTAGCCGCGCCCGGGTGCCGCTTGCAGGCGGATCGCTTCGGGTACGCCGTCGGGCTCGCTCAGCGCCTCCACCATAAAGTCGGGGGCCACGCGCTTGATGCCCTGGTGGTGGATGCTGTTCACCCGGGCGCGCGGCGTGTCGGGGTAGAGCTTGGCCAGATGCGAGCCGGGCACGATGTGGATGCCGTGGAAATGCTGGTCGTATGTGGCGGCATTGCGGTGTTGCAGCGCGCCCGGATGCTGGGTCTGTAGATCCTGGTAAAGCGCCCCGCCAAACGCCACGTTGATCAATTGCAGGCCCCGGCAGACACCAAATATGGGTTTGCCGGCCTGGGCAAACGCTTTCACCAGGGCCAGGTCGTACAGGTCGCGCACGCGGTCGCCCACCCATTCTTCGCGCAGGGGTTCCTCGCCGTAGCTGCCGGGCCACACATCGGCGCCACCGTGCATGACGATGCCGTCGAGCCATTCGGCATAGTGGTCCAGTGTGACGTCGCCGCGTGCCGTCTCGCCCGTGGGGCAGGGCACCATGACCACCATGGCACCGGCCGACATGAGCCAGTGGGCAATCGATTGCTCGACGTACTGCAGGGTCTTGCCAGTGAACAACGGGCGGGTGGGGTCGGCATGCTGGAAGCAGGCCGACAGGCCAATCTTGAGGCGGCGGGAAGCGGGCATGAAGAGGCTCCGATGGAGAACAGGCGCAGTGCGCAGCAAAACCGTGCGAGAGAATTTTGCCAATATGTTTGTAGCACCACACCCAGGCTACGTCTGTAGGAAAGTGTCGTGCATGCCTGTTCCGGCACTGGCGCTGGGTGCGCGCGCCGTGGCGCTGTTTCCCCGGATGGCGAACTGCTATTGACGGACGTCAAGTCGCGACCTGCGCTTGCGTGCATGATGAAGGCATGCGGTTGGCCATGGCCTGTCGCCATCCCGCTTCATTTTCACAAGGAGTGCCCTATGCAAGTACAAGTACACACCGACGACCACATCCAGGGTGGAGAGTCGCTGGCGCAATGGATCCAGGACGAGGCTGGCACCCGGCTCGCGCGGTTTCGGGACTACATCACACGCGTGGAGGTGTTTCTGACCGACGTGGACGCCGGCAAATCGGGCGCGGAGGACAAGCGCTGCCGCATCGAGGCCCGCGTGGCCAGCCGCCAACCGGTGGCCGTGACCGCCGAAGCCGACAAGATGGCCGCTGCCTTCATCAGCGCCGTGGACAAGCTCATGCGCGCGCTGGACGCCGACCTGGGCCGGGCAAAGGATCGCCACGGGCGCGACACCATCCGTGACGCACAGGAATAAGCGCTGCTGCGCGGTTCGCCGGGCCCGGTCTTTCTGGGCAGGGCATAAAAAAACGCGCCGAAAGGCCAATGCCAGTCAGTTAAGCCCTGACTGGCATTTTTTTTGGTGGGTACTTGCTGCGTGTTGATCGCTTGACCTCGCGCGGGAAGCTTCGATCAGGTCGTCGAGGCGGGAGCACGAAGTAGTGAGCCTGATCCAGAAGGCGCTGCAAATGCTGGGG
>NZ_FNQJ01000075.1 GCF_900107605.1 Acidovorax soli
CCCCGATGGCCAGGTCAAATTCCCCCACCCTTGGCCACCCCAAATTCCCCCAGGCAGGACGACCAGATTATGACGACTCGGGTGTGATGGCGATGCGTGCGGCAGCCTCCTTGAGGCGGTAGCTCTTGCCCTCGAACTCCAGCATTGCGCAGCGGTGCATGAGGCGGTCCAGGATGGTGGTGGCCATGGTGGCGTCGCCCAGATATTTGCCCCAGTCCTGCACCACGCGGTTGGATGTGATGACGATGGAGCGGCGCAGCTTGTAGCGCTGGTGCACGATGGCCTGCAGCACCTCGGCTGCGTGCTCGCTGATGCGTCTGGCCAGGAACAGGTCATCGAGGATGATCAGGTCCGGTGAGACCCAGTCCTTGAGCAGCTCGGTGCGCTCTGAGTCGCTGGCCAACGCGTAGCGAGCAAACTCGGTGTCGGCTTCCAGGTAACGCGCGTCGTATCCCTGCAGCGTGGCCTGGTAGGCCACGGCCTTGGCCACATGGCTCTTGCCGGTACCGGGCTTGCCGATGATCAGCGCATTGGCGCCCTCGCCGATGAACTTCAGGGTATGCAACTCGAAGCAGGCGCTGCGCGGCAGCTTCGGGTTGAAACGCCAGTCGAAGTCAGCCAGCGAGGGCCGCTCATCCAGGCCCGAGCGCTTGAAGCGGCGCTCGGTCAGACGCGAGCGCCGGCGGTCCAGTTCGTCTTGCAGCATGGCCCCAAAGGTCTCCAGGAAGGGCTCCTGCGCGGCCTGGGCCTGCATCACGCGGGTGGACAGGGTCTCGGCAATGCCGGACAGACGCAGCTCGCGCAGCGCGCGTTCGATCTCGATCATGTTCATGGCTGAATTCCAGGTGCGTTGTTGGTGTTGTTGGTGGTGGTGTTCGCCGTGGCGGACTCGAGCGTGCTCGTGGCTGTGACGGCCGCAGCGTGCGCGAACAGATCGGCGTACTCATCGGCGTCGCGGATGAGCTCGTGCTGCTGGGTCAGCGTGCGCCCGCCGCCGGCGGGCGCACCGCTGGACTGGGTCTCGATGGCGTTGAGCGCCTGGGCAAAGATGGCCTCGGTCAAAGCCAGCACGCGCTTGTAGCTGTAAATCCCCTGCTCCAGGGCCTGTGCGCAGGCGGTGTCGACGCAGTGCGCTGGGTATCGCCTGGCCAGGCTGACGATGCCCCAGAGCTTGCGCTGGCCCACCCGACCCTCGATGGCAAAGAGCAGCTCACACAGCCGTTTGGCGTGCTCACCGATCTCGCCAGCCTGACGCAGGATCAGACGGGTCTCGCGCGAAGGATTGAATACCCGCTCCTCCATGGGCAGCACCACCGTGCCGGGCCGCTCGGCCTTGGCGTGGGTGCGCAGCAAGGCGCCGGTTTGCAGATCGCGGATCTCGATGCGCTGGGCATAGATGCGCACCAGCACCTTGGAGCCGATGTTCGCCGGGCGAGCGGCGTAGCTGCTGTGATCCACCCGCACGCAGCTGTCGTCGCAGACGGTGCGCACCGCCTCCTCGAAATACTGCATGCCCAGGAGCGGCAGAGGTTTGAGGTGGCTGCGCTCCTCCTCGAACATGGCCTGCACCTGGCGCCGCTCGGTGCCGTGGATGCGCTTGGCTGCCCAGCTCTTCTCCCAGTGCGCCAGGAACTCGTTCTGGGCCTCGATGGACTCAAAGCGCCGGCCCTTCAAGGCCGTGGCCTGGGTGTGGCCAATGGCATGCTCCACCGTGCCCTTGCGGTTGGGGTCTCGCACCCGCGCCGGGTCGGCCACCACGCCATAGTGCGCCAGGGTGGCGGCGTAGACTTTGTTGAGTTCGGGCTCGTACAGGTCGGGCTTGAAGACGCCTTCCTTCAGATTGTCCAGAACCACGTACTGCGGGCAGCCACCGAAGTACCGCAGAGCCTGCTCGTGCAACTCGGCCCAGATTTGCTGGCTGGACTTCCAGACCACGCAGCGGAAACTGGCGCGCGAGTAGCGCAGCGTGGCCACGAACAGGCGGGGCTTGCGGTACCGCTCGCTGCCCGGCACGCGGGTGGGCGCGCCCTCGCCGTAGTCCACCTGCATCTCCTCCCCAGGCAGAAAGGACAGGCGGTCGAACTGCTCGGGCTCCTTGTGGCGCAGCTTTGCACAGAAGCGTTTGACCGAGTTGTACTGACCAGTAAATCCGTGCTGGTCGACCAGGTCCTGGAAGATGGCCATGGCGTTGCGCTTCAGACGCAACTGGGCTTCGATGAACTCGCGCCAGGGTTCGCACAGGGAGGTGGCCACCGGCACAGCAGCCGGTGGCCAGGGTGGGGGAATTTGCTGGGCCGAGCCGGTGGCCACCCCGGGGGAATTTGACTGCAGTTGCTCCAGCCAGCGTTGGTGATAGCTCCTGACCGTCTTGCGGTCGATGCCCGTGATGCGGGCGATCTCGCGTTGCGATGTATTGCGCTCCAGCAGTGTCTCTATGGTGGCGCGTTGGTTGGACTTCAAGACATTCACTCCTTGGC
>NZ_FNQJ01000074.1 GCF_900107605.1 Acidovorax soli
TGCGTATTTCGGCGAATGTGACCGGTCATTTCGGCGCATCGTGACCGGTGGTCAGAGCGATGTTCTCAGCGCCGTTTCGGTAACGTGACCGCCCGTTTCGGCGATCGTGACCGCCGTGATGCTGGCGGTGCTGCGTAGGGGGTTGAGTTTACGGTTTTGGAGAGGCTGTCAGGTCTTCATGGGGGTCCTTGATGGTCGTTTTTGAAACGGTTGCAGTGCGCGCCGTGCGGCCCGTTCGTCGCGACTCGCCGTCCAGGCTGAAGCGCCGGCAACTCTGCAGCAACCGGTCCAGAATGGCGTCGGCAACGGTGGGGTCGCCCAGCCAGGCGTGCCAATGCTCGATGGGCAATTGGTGGGCGATGATGGTGGCGCGCTGCCCCACCCGGTCATCGATGACCTCCAGCAAATCGGCACGCGTGGCGGCGTCCAGGTGTCCGATGCCCCAGTCGTCCAGCACCAGCACGTCGATCTTGGCGAGTTGCTGTAGCCAGCGTCGGAAGCTGCCGGCCCCATGCAAGATGCGCAGCTCTTCTGCCAGTCGAGGCACGCGCAAGTACAGCGCGGAGCGACCTTGCCGGCACGCGTATTGGGCCAGCGCACACGCCAGCCAAGTCTTGCCCAAGCCTGTGGCACCGGCCAGGGTCACCGTCTCGCCGCGATCGATCCAGGTGGACAGCGCAAGGCCCATGAGGGCCGGACGGTCCATTCCCCGGATGCCCTCGAAGCTGGCGTCCTCCAAGGTGGCCGAGGGGTACTTGAGCTGCGCCTGTTGCAGCAGACGCGCTCGCTTGCGGTCACTGCGGGCGTAGACCTCGCGCTCGACCAGCAAGGCCAGGCGCTCATCAAAGGACAGATTCAGGCAGTCGGCCTGTTCGTGTTGCTGTTGCAAGGCATCGGCGAAGCCCACGAGTTTGAGTGAGCGCAGCTGGGCGATGGTGGTGTTGTTGAGCATGGTGATGATGTCCTGAAGCCGTGGATTGGAGATAGAAACAATGGTGGCAGTGGCGGCGGCGGCGGCGGTGGCGCCACCTCACTGGTAGTAGCCCGGGCCGCGCAGATTGGCGTGCGCCGGGCTGGTCCAGTCCGACTCGGACTGGGGCGTGATCTGGTCACAGTTGTTGGCCAGCAAGTCACGCACATGGCTGTAGCGCAATGTGCCCAGGGCCAACGCCCGCTCGCAGGCGGCCTCCAGTCGCACCGGGCCGTACCTCTTGGACAGGCTCAGCAAACCCAGGCAAGACCGGTAGCCATGCTCGGGATGCTTGTAGGTCTGCAGCAAACGGGTGATCAACTCACCGCAGGCCACACCGATGCGCTGCCCCCATTCGATCAGGCGCTGTGGCGTCCACTCCATGTGGGCGCGGTGGGCCGCGGGCATGTGTGCCTCCACGGTAGAGAAACCCCCACGCTTGTCGCTGCGCGCGTGGGCGGCCACGCGCTGGCCGCGCAAGAGCAACTCGATGCCGCGCCCGGTCATGCGAGCCTCCAGCGTCTGACCGACCAGCGGGTGCGGTGCGCTGTAACGATGACCGTCGATCTCGACGTGGTAGTCGATATGGACCTTCACGGTCTTGAAGCGCGCGAGTTCATAGGGTTGCTGCGGCAGCGGCATCAGGGCTGGGGCGTCCAGCTCGGCGAACACACTGGCGCGACTGCCCGCCAGCTTCTGAAACGGCCGCTCGTTCAGGCTGGGGAGCAGCTGCGCAATGGCCGCGTCAACCTGAGCGACGCTCTCAAATCGCTGGTGGCGCAGCCTGGCCAGGATCCAGCGTGTGACGACCTGAACCGAGCTCTCAGCCGTGGCCTTGTCGCGCGGCGTGCGTGGGCGCGCAGGCAGCACCGAGGTGCCGTAGTAGCGGGCCAGGTCCTGCACCGTCTCGTTGGCACGTGGCTCGTAACGGTCTGGCGAGGCGATCACGGCACGGGCGTTGTCAGGCACGATGAGCTGCGGCACACCCCCGTAGAAGTGCAGAGCGCGCACCATGCCCTCGACCCAGTCATCCAGGCGCTGCGCGGGCGTGGCGCAGGCAAAGACGCAACTGGAGGCGGCCATGGCCGAGACGAAGACCTGGGCACGGGCGCCATCGCGCAAGGGCACCGTGGAGCCAGCGAAGTCGATGAACAGCTTCTCGCCGGCGCGCCGGTGCTGGCGCATCGAGCGCTTGAGGGTTTGGGCGAAGTCCTTGTAGTGACCGCAGAACTGGGTGTAGCGCCAGGTACGACCATGGGGATGGGCCTCCACGTACTCCTGCCACAGCAGCATGAGTGTCACGCCCTTGCGGTCGAGTTCGCGGTGGATGCGGCCCCAGTCGGGGGTGATGTAGGGCTGGGAGGTGGTGGCCTTGGGCAGCAGGGCGGAGGTCAGTCGCTGCTCGCTCCAATCCTGGACAGTCTCCCAATCCAGGCCAGCAGCATGGGCCAGGCCAACGTACTTGGCCACGGCCCCTTTGGAGATGTTGAGGGTGGCGGCGACTTGCTCGTGAGAGAGGTCGGCCTGCCACTTCAGGCGGATAACGTCTTTGATCATGCGTAGAGAAATTCGAGGTTTGGGCATCCGGCTCCTGAAGGCAAAAGCCGTCGAGGTTAGGACGCCCGGGTTGAGTTCTCTACGCAGCACCGCCTGGCTTCAGATCCCACAAAAACGTGGGCTGAAACGGCGGTCACGATGAACCGACAACGGAGTCGGTCACGATGGGCCGAAATCCTCGGTCACGATACCGAAACCAGCGGTCACGTTGGTCCGAAATACCCA
>NZ_FNQJ01000085.1 GCF_900107605.1 Acidovorax soli
TGTGTGGTGGACGGGGTGTTTGAGGAGGTGGCAGGCGAGGGCAGCGCTGATGCCGCAATGCAAGTCTCTGCGTCAGGTGTCGTATTCCACCCTGCCACCGGCATCGATGCGACACCCGTGGCACAAGTGCAGACCACACTGCAAAAACGTATCCTGCGCGCCTTTGTGGGCCGTGGGCTGCTGGAGAACTTCGAGGCAAAAGAGATGCTGGGGTACAAACACAGCGGTTTCTCGGTGGATGCCGGGGTGTGCATTGAATCCCACGACCGTCCAGGCCTTGAGCGGCTCTTGCGCTATTGCGCCCGCCCACCCTTTGCGATGGACAGGCTGCGCAAAGAGGGAAGCAAACTGGTGTACCGCTGCGGCAAGCAGCGCAGCGAACCCACCAGCGACAAGCGCGGTGCCAAGGTTGATGAGCTGCACCTCACACCGCTGGAGCTGATCGACCGCATTGCCGCGCTGGTTCCCCCGCCACGCACCCACCGGCACCGCTATTTTGGCGTGTTGGCACCCAACTCGCCGCTCAGGGCTGCGGTGACGGCGCTGGCGACACCGGCGCAAGCCGCTCCCGTGCTGGGCGCGTCGATCAGCACGGGGGAGTGCGCGCCTGGTGTGGTACCGATGAGCAGCGCGCTGCCATCCCAGAGCGAGCCGGTGCTGCCCAAGCGTGCAGCGCACTACCTGTGGGCGGTGCTGATCGCCCGCATCTACGAGGTGTTCCCCCTCTTGTGTCCGCTGTGTGGCGGGCATATGCGCATCATCGCGTTCATTACGCACAGCGCTGACATCCGGCACATCCTGGACCACATCGGGGCAGATTCAGAGCCACCCCGCATCTCCCCGGCGCGCGGGCCACCGCTGTGGGATGACTGTAGTGATGCGCAGATGGATGACGGGGCGCAAACCGAGCCAGCAGACTGGGACCTAGCGGCGCAACCGGCACCGGACTTTGAGGTCGATCAGCGCATCAGTTGGTGAATGAACAAAGCGGCGATTTTGACTTGCCGCGAACTGGCTCTGCGCCCGGTACACGCCGAGCGCCGCAAATCACTCTCCTGAACGCCAAACCCTGGTGGTGAACCTGACACCTGGGCGGGAAAATCGAGTGTCTCAGCCGGCTTGATGGCGCTTCCGCGGTGCGATACTTGGCCTCATGCGGTTAAAACGCCTATCCGTT
>NZ_FNQJ01000073.1 GCF_900107605.1 Acidovorax soli
GCCGACGGCGCCGGCGTTTAACCCCTATCCCCGATCAGTTCAGGTGGGGGAGTTTGAGGTGGCCATAGGCGGGGGAATTTGGGTGGCCATCGGGGGCAATGGTTTCGGCCATCTTCATCTTGTTCGACAGGCTTGCATCGATCCACCGGCTGGCTTCCAGCACCGCCATCATCACGGCGCGCGTGGTGTTGGGGTACTTCTTCACAAACTCTGCCGTGGTGCCCAGCACCTTCTCGGGGTGGTCGCGCCAGATGTCCTGCGTGGTGTTGGCCGTGATGCCGATGCCGTCCATGATGGCGCGGTGGTTCCAGGGCTCGCCCACGCAAAAGCCGTCCATGTTGCCCACGCGCATGTTGGCCACCATCTGCGGCGGCGGCACGGTGATGAGCTTGGCACCCGACACCGGGTTGATGCCTGCCGCCGCCAGCCAGTAGTGCATCCACATGGCGTGTGTGCCCGTGGGGAAGGTGCCGGCAAAGGTGTACTCGCGCTTCTCCCGGGCCATCAGCGCCGCGAGCGAAGGGCCATCCACCGCGCCCTTGTCGGCCAAGGCTCTTGACAGCGTGATGGCCTGGCCGTTGTGGTTCAGGTTCATCAGCACGGCCATGTCCTTCTTCGGCCCGGCCGTGCCTAGATGCACGCCATACACCAGGCCGTAGAGCACATGGGCAAAGTCCAGCTCGCCGTTCACCAGCTTGTCGCGCACGCCGGCCCAGCTCGCCTCCTTGGTGGGAATGATGGTCACGCCGTATTTCTTGTCGAAACCCAGCATCGAGGCCATCACCACGCTGGCGCAGTCGGTCAGCGGAATGAAGCCGATCTTGACCTCTTTCTTCTCGGGTGCATCCGAGCCTTGGGCGTGGACCAGGGCGCGCAGCGCGGGGCTCACCCCCACGGCGCCCACGGTGGCGGCCTGCAGCACGGTGCGGCGGTTGAGGCGGGTTTTGAGCAGATCGGTCATGGTGCTTCCCTTGTGGCGTGACAAACAAAAAAGGCGTCCTCACGCCGCGCCTGGCTGCGTCATGCAGCTGTGCGCGGGTGGGGACGCCTTTGTCCGGTTTCTGGCCGCATCCGCCCGCCGTTGGGCAGAGCCGCCATTGCAGACCTGTGAAGGTCTTGCATGATGCATTGCAAGCCCTGTGCCAGCTAGTAGAAGTGATTTTTGCTATTGAATGATGAGCGTACTACGAAGTATTTACGGGTGCTACAGGTTTTGTTGCTGAAAGAGACCGGGGGCGGCAGTGCACCGGTGTTGTGCGGCGCACCATCAGGGCGCGGGGAGCTGAGGGCTGAAAACGGTCACGATCTGCCGTTCGTGACTGATCGGTTTCTGACGCAGCTCTATGCACTCAATCCACAGTCCCAGTTCGCGGCGTGAACGTAGGCCAGCGGTTGTAGCCGACTTCAGGATCGTTGGCCCGCAGCGTCTGGACGAAGTGAACCTCCATGCTATTGATCTCCGCCCTTGTCGCAGTCTTCGACTCCCACAAGATGTCTCGGGTGACCGTGAAGCTCTTCCGCAGTACTGGGGAGTGAATCGTCAAGGCGCAGCCTTTCACGCACATGAGAACGACTTTTCGGCTCTGTCAAAGACTGCCCTTTGCGGAGCAGAAAGGCAGCTTAGCTGACAGAGAATTAGCTCGCAGTAATCCGTTCCCTGGCGAGCCGGGTGCCTGCAGCAAGCGCCTGCAGCTTTCGCCAGGCCACGTCCCGATCCATCGGAGCCAAGCCACAGTTCGTACACGGGAAAAGTCTCTCCTTGGGCACGAACTGCAGGGCTCGGCCGATAGTGTCAGCCACTTCTTCGGGTGTTTCTACTTCATCGCTCGCCACATCGATCACACCGACCAGTACGTCCTTACCTGGTAGCAGTGCCATGAGGTCGGGAGGTACATGAGAGTGGATACATTCCAAGCTCACCTGATCAATGCTGCTGCGGGCGAGCGCAGGAAACACCGTCTCATACTGGCGCCATTTCTCGCCCAGTGTGCTCTTCCAGTCAGTGTTGGCCTTGATGCCGTAGCCGTAGCAGATGTGTACCGCCGTTGTACACGTCAGCCCCTGCGCCGCTCTTTCAAGCGCCTTCACGCCCCAGTCGGCTGCATCCTTCATGTAAACGTTGAAGGCAGGTTCATCGAATTGGATGATGTCTACTCCGTCGGCTTGCAGCGCGAGAGCTTCTTGGTTGAGCAACTCGGCAAATGCAAAAGCCAACTTCACTTTGTCACCATAGAAACGGTCGGCGACCGTGTCTACGATGGTCATCGGACCAGGTAGCGTGAATTTCAGCTTCTTTTTGGTATGAGCACGCGCGAGTTGAGCTTCGAAGGCATGCACACGGCCCTTCAATCGCAGGGCAGCCACCACCTGCGGCACCATAGCGTCGTACCGGTTATCGCGTATGCCCATCTTCACTTTGTTGTCGAAGTCGATGCCTTCGACTTGTTCGAGGAAGCCGTGCACGAAATGCTGGCGCGATTGCTCACCGTCGCACACGATATCCAGACCCGCGTCCTCCTGGGCTTTGATCCAAAGCAGGGTCGCATCGGCTTTGGCTTGGAGCAACGCATCGCCGTCGGCCCTCCACTGAGGCCAAAGTTTGTGGGTTTCTGCGAGCCAGGCCGGTTTCGGCAAACTACCGGCGATCGAAGTTTCAAACATCAAAAATTCCTTCTGACAAAAAAATGGACAGACATAGGTGAGTCAACCGGTTTAGCGAGAACAGCCAATCCATGGTTTTTCTTGGGAAACAAAGCATGAAGAATCAACCGAAAGAGCGGTCAGCTCGCAGAGCTGGCAGTCCATCGATGCAGGACAGAACCGTACGGCTTGATGAAGTGCTCCTCAGCAAACTTGCCTTGCTGGACCGCAAGTTGACTGCGCTCTTCACGGTCGTAGACGATTTGCGTCGACGAGTAGTCCTGGTTGGTGAGGCTCGGCTGATAGAAGTTACCGGCGGCAGAGTTGGCGTTGTAGATCTCGGGCCGATAAATCTTCTGAAAGGTTTCCATGGTGCTGATGGTGCCGATCAGCTCAAGATTCGTGTAGTCGTCCAGAAGATCGCCGTAAAAGTAGAACGCTAACGGCGCGACGCTGTTTGGAGGCATGAAGAAGCGAACTTGCATACCCATTTTTTCAAAGTACGAGCCTGTCAGAAAGTTTGTGTGTGAGGCATAGCATGTCAACAAGGAGCATGAATGCCACGCAAGACGAAGACAACCGCAGCGGCGGACAAGGC
>NZ_FNQJ01000066.1 GCF_900107605.1 Acidovorax soli
TCAGATCAAGGCTGCTTTGCTTCATGGCTTGGGAGGATGCCATGACTGGGCCGCTTCTATCCGACTGACTGCCAGGTTTTGCAGGATTTCCCTAGGGTATGCGGATGCGCCAACAGCCTAGAACTACACCCGAGCCTCAAGGTAGTTGACGGCGCGGTAAGAAGCGCTGTGAGCTCTCACCCCGAGACTGAACCACTGGAAAGCAGCCGCTGGCAAAGGTCGGCAACCAGCCTGAAACGGTCGGCCGCCCCGGCGCGTCGAAGGTCGGCGCCTGGCCGATTGCCAACGTCCAACCCTTTCGATCTACTGACCAGCTCTGGCCAGTATCACCATGACAGAGAGCGATACAGCTTCACAACCTGACCCATCGCCTCGTCGAATGGCGGCAATTCGCCATCAACGTCTGCCGCCAACTCCTGGTAGCCAGTGCGCGCCATGGATACGACCTCTTCCGATTCCATGGAGTGGATGTCCGGAACGATACCCTTGGAGCCGCAAGAAGCCACCAAAATCTCATGAATCTTGACGAGATCTTCAGCAGTAAGCGCAGGCCCGGACTCCCGCAATAGCCAGATGTCATAGACGTCTTGTCGGCGGTTTCTTCTTCGAACAGGCTGCTGAAGCAGCGAGCGCATCTTTTCAGCCAGCACGTTGTTCAGGGTGTAGGAATGGATGGTTGCCCCTCCATCCAACTCCAGCACCTCCACATCAAAAACAGCCTCATTGAAGCTGTAGTCAATTTCGACCACCTGAGGCGAAGTACCTGCCTCCAGGCGAGCCATCTGCCCTGCATTGCTCCGGTTCGCGAACCCGATTTTCAAGGCCAGGCTCTGGTGGGTCTTGTTCTCGCCCTTGGGTTCAACCTTGTGCGACTGCAAACGGCAAAGCGTGTTGTAGGAAAGTCGGTCCTCTGCAGTGACAAGCCCTTCCCGCAGTTCTGCCAAAAGCAGATCGACACTTTCTGCCGTGTACTTGTCCCGGGTAGAAAAATCCAAGTCCCGGGTGTAGCGAGAGCTGGCATACCGTATGGCCAGCAGAAGTCCACCCTTCATCACCATCTTGGCACTCAGATTCTGGGAATGGCCAATACCGTCGAGGATGGTGTGCACCGCCTCCCGGAAGCCCCGTTGGCCTTGTGGAGCTTGTGACACCCACGCGTCGATTTCAACTTCGTTCATGAGTCCCCCGAATCGGTTTGCGACGCATCCAGTGACGGAACGTTGACCGACAGCGCCCATCTTTCAGAGAAAACAGATGCGTACTCTGCCTGTGGGTCCAGCTTGCGGGAGCCTCCTCGTTGAACCTTGGACGCCCACGCATCAATGACTGGATCCGAGAGACCACACACCGTTTCCAGCAGGTAGCCAGCCCGCGCCTGCTCAATCGACGTCCCGTGCTGGCCAACTTCGTCAATGATGAGTTTCAGATACTTGACCGCATATTCCCGGTAGGTGTCAACGACATGCTGTATCCCGCCGCACAGCTCCGGTTCGCGGAGCATGTCCAAGAAGGTTCGTCCCACCATTGCGACGCGAATGGATGGAGACTTGATCGTCTTAAAGGCACCACGATGCGAACGACGCACCAACTCAACCCGCATCCCATCAATGCGTTCGAACTTCTGAAACTTCAACGTGGGCAGCTTGGCCGCAAGGTATCCCTCCTTGCGCATCTTGAGGTCCTTGTCCATGCGTGCAGCCGCTTGCTCCTTCCACTCCCGTTCGGGTGGAGTGGACAGGTACAGAATTTTGGAAAAACGGTCGGTGACGCCGTGGTACTCCATGGCGCTCAGATGACTGACGTATGCGAATGGGTCAACGGAACAGGCCACTTCCATGGGCAGCGGCTTGTTGCGCCCAAAAAGCTGAAAGACCGATCCAGCCTTGAACTCCTTGGCCGGTGAAATCAAACCAAATGACGTCAAGACCCGGACAATGTTTGTATACAAAGACAGTGAAATCGGATCGTCTGTGGCTTGGGTCGCGGCCAAAACGCCCAACTCGTACCCCGTGACGACAGGCCGCTCCCACACCCCCAACCGTTCTTGGATGGGTCTGATGTAGGCGTTCAAGGCCTCTGGCAATATCAAATTATCATTCACTTGTTAGCATCACTGTCCTTAGGACAGTGATGCTAACAAGTGTTTTACGGAATGTGAAGCCAATTTTTGCAATTTTTTACTGCAATGAATTACAATGCGTCCTAAGGACGCATTGTAATTCATTGCATGCCGCGCATGATAGCACTGGGCACGCGAACTATTGGCCAGGAAACAAGATTGCGGTGCATTCAACGCAACGGGTCAGTTTACGAAATAACAGGCCCTACGACGCAGACCTGGCGCGCTTGTTGTGTCGGTACTCCCAAGGGGCTACAGGATCCGGATCAGCCCAAAGACCTCGCTTGTCGGCCTGGGCTTGTCGCTCCAGCTCAAACAGCACCGAATCTTTCGCATACCGGCGATAGACCCATGCCATTCCCAGCTCGACCATCTGGGCATTCACGCTGACCCCCGAGACATAGACCGTCCCAATGACGCGCCCGTAACGATCCCTGCCAGCCTCTTCCACCGTCACCGATTGCCGAAAAACAAGCCCCGCCAGCGTCTGTCGGGCACGTGTACCGAATGCCTGCCGTTTCTCCGGGGCGTCGATCTGCGCCAGGCGCACGCGAATCGGCTGGCGGTCCACGAGCACGTCAATGGTGTCACCATCCAGAATAGCCACCACAGGCCCGACCAATTCCGCGCGGGCCAACGTAGTGAAGAGCAGCAGCGCAACTGCGCACCATGCCCGTGCTGCGTTAGCGACTCCTGCCCTTCTCGTTTTCATTCCTGATTCCTTGGTTGGTCGTCTCTGGATCGCGCCCGGGGTCACGGACAGCACGCCCAACCGCCGCCTGCACTTCTCTGCGAAGCACTTCCCGTGCGGTCAATGGTTCCGGCATCCGCGCCACAAACCGCTCGATTTGAGCCGCGAGGTGCGCATTGCACTCTGCCAGGCTCATTCGCTGTGCCTCTCCTGCATTTGCAGCAGCGCCAGTTCCCGCCCGTCGCATTTCAGTATCGGGGGATCTTCCATCGTCCAGACGATTCCGTGAGTTCGCCCGCAAAAACACCGCAGCGCCTCTTTGGTCGCGTACCACATTGCCAGCGGGCTCCCATCGACTACCGCCACCACGATATGACCACGGCGCGGCTTGATGGCCCGGTCCACCAGGATCACGTCGTCGTCGAAGATGCCTTCATCACGCATGGAGTCCCCCCGCACGCGCAAGGTATAGGTGGCCTGGGGATGCAAGATGATGTGCTTGAGCACATCAATCCGCTCTGCCTGAAAATCCTCCGCCGGAGACGGAAACCCCGCGCGCACGCTCGTGTCTATCTCCAGGGCCGTCAGTCCGGAAACATAGGGCACGGGAGTGGAGCAGGAAGAGTGGAGAACCGGGTGCATGGGGGAAGCCAGGATCGGCAAAGGCGCCGCAAAGATAAATACTGTTGTTATGTCCAGTATATTCTCTGCTGCGGTTCCTAGGCCATACCCGACTGCGGCGGTGTGCCCATCTTTTAAGCACCGTGCTGCAAGCCAGCACTGGCGCAGGATGAGCGAGTTATCCCAGGAACTATCCACAGCAATGCCCCCGTGGATTGGGGACAACAACACACCACACAACGACAGGACTGGGCATGTGCAGCCACTACCAGGGCATCAAGCGACCCGAGACGTACCGGGAGATCTTCAAGGCCGAGCCTCCTTCCTCCCAAGGCAAGGAAGACATGTGGCCCTGCTACCAAGGCAGCTTCATCCGCAGACATCCGCATGCTGATGTGGGCGATGAAGCCGTCCCAGCTCATGAAGCCCTGATAGGACAATTCGGGCTGGTGCCGCACTGGGCTGAAGACCTGAAACTTGGCCGCCACACGTTTAATGCCCGATCCGAAACAGTGGCCACCAAGCCCAGCTTCCGGGACGCATGGCGCCAGGCCCGCCACTGCATCATCCCAGCCATGGCCATCTACGAGCCAGACTGGCGTTCGGGCAAAGCAATTGCCACACGGATCAGCCGTGCAGATGACCAACTGCGTATTTCGGCGAATGTGACCGGTCATTTCGGCGCATCGTGACCGGTGGTCAGAGCGATGTTCTCAGCGCCGTTTCGGTAACGTGACCGCCCG
>NZ_FNQJ01000065.1 GCF_900107605.1 Acidovorax soli
GACCTGATCGAAGCTTCCCGCGCGAGGTCAAGCGATCGACACGCAGCAAGTACCCACCAAAAAAATGCCAGTCAGGGCTTAACTGACTGGCATTGACCCTCGGGCCGGCTTTTTGCTGCCTGTGCGCGGCGCGGCTTACCAGCGGGCCCGCAGGCGGTCGTAGGCGTAGTTGCCCAGCTGGCGGTGGGCCGAGGGCGTCATGTAGACCGCGTCGGCGAACACATATTTGTCCTGGTTGGCGCCAGCGAGCAAGGTGGAGGTATTGCACAGGGCCGAATTGACCTGGCCGGTGCCAATGCCGATGCCGTTGCCTGCATCCACCGAGGTGCACACCGGCGTGGTGGCGATGTCGATGTTGTTGTCAAAGCTGTAGGAGCCGGGCGAATTGGTGAACAGGTTGACGTAGTAGGCCGCATCCACATACAGCACCGTCGCGCCCAGCTTCTCTATGTCCACCAGCAGGCCGGTGTTGAAGCTGGTGCTGGCGTCGTGCAGCAGGGTGGTCTGGCTGGTGGCCAGGGCCCAAGGGGACTTGCTCATGTCGTAGGTGCCGATCACCAGCACATGCTTGGCCCCGGCGTTGACGAGGCGGCGCACCTGGGTGGCCAATTGCTCGCCGGCGCTGCGGGCCGCAGCCAGCAGGGTCAGACGGTCGGCTTCGGTCTTGGGGCTGGCATTGAAGGCCGCCGTGCCCGCGATCACGTCACTGGTTCCGGCATTGACGAACACCACGTCGTTGGCGCCGATGCTGCCGCTGGTCAGGAAGCGGTCGATCTGCTCGGTGATGGTGAGCGTGGTGGCATCGCCAGCCGCATCGGGCTTGGCCGAAACGCGCGCATTGCCGGTGGCGTAGCTCAGGCCGCCCGAGGCTGCGGGCGTGATCGTCTTGCCGTAGCGCGTGGCGATCTGCTCCGTCCAGTTGTTGACAGTGCCGTCGTTGACGGTATAGCGCGCGCCTTTTTGCCCCACGTCGCTGAAGGCATCGCCAAAGGCAATGAAACGGTCGGGCGTGAGCTTCGATTCGATCGTGCTCGAACCACAGGCCGCGAGCAACGCCGCCGACGCACATGCGGCGACCACGAAGGTGCGGCGCATCCAATTTGCTGCCATGTATTTCTCCAGAAAAGTGGGGGCTAGTTTAACGACGCAAGGTCAACCGGATGTAAAGCCTCTCAGCCTCTCAGGCCGCAGCGGCGCGCTGCAGCCGGTCGCGCACGCCTTCCC
This sequence comes from Acidovorax soli, assembly GCF_900107605.1. Classification (GTDB taxonomy): domain Bacteria; phylum Pseudomonadota; class Gammaproteobacteria; order Burkholderiales; family Burkholderiaceae_C; genus Acidovorax; species Acidovorax soli. The sequence goes on from NZ_FNQJ01000065.1 coordinate 1,225, forward strand.
ATTCGGGGGTGGCGGGCGGGATCTCGATCCAGATCAGCTTCACGGCCTGGTCGTCAAAGCCGCGCAGCACCGCAAACAGCTGCTGGGCGGCAGCGGCGGCGTCATCGGGCATGCGGCGCATCACCAGCCTGGACGAGCGTGTGTGCAGCGCGCTGCGGGCATAAATGGCGATGTGTGCCGCATCGGCGCCCAGCAGGTCCAGCGCGGTCTGCAGCGCCCGGGCGTCCATCAGGCGCACCTTGGCGGCCGGGGCATAGTGGGCCTCCAGCGTGCCAGAGGACCGTGGTGTCTGCGCTGGCAGCTCATCTTTCGATAGCGGTTGCAGGCCGCAGGCCGCTGCAATCTGCGCCCGCGTGATCGCCCCCGGGCGCAGCAGCACGGGCACGCCGCGCGTGCAGTCCACGATGGTGCTTTCAATGCCCACGGCGCAGGGGCCGCCGTCGAGCACCAGCAGGTCGGCACCCAGCTCGTCCTGCACATGCTGCGCGGTAGTGGGACTCACGCGGCCAAAGCGGTTGGCGCTGGGTGCCGCCACGCCCCACACGGGCGGGCCACCGTGGGTGGCGGCATCGCCGGGCGCGGCGCAGGCCGCCAGCAGTGCATGCGCCACAGGGTGCGCGGGGCAGCGCAGGCCCACGCTGTCCTGGCCGCCGGTGGCGGCCGTGGCCACGCCGGGCCGGCGCGGCAGGATCAGGGTGAGCGGGCCGGGCCAGAAGGCGTCGACCAGTTTTTGCGCAAAGTCCGGCACCGCGCTGGCGAAGTGGGCGATGCCTGAGGCATCGGCCACATGCACGATCAGCGGGTGGTCGCTGGGGCGGCCCTTGGCGGCGAAGATCTGCGCCACGGCGGCATCGCTGCTCGCGTCGGCCGCCAGGCCATACACCGTTTCGGTGGGCAGGCCCAGCAGGGCGCCGCTGCGCACGGCGCGCGCGGCGGCGGCAATAAATGCGGGCAGGGTGCCATCCAGAATCATGGTCGGAGCGGCGCCATCAGAACGGTGCGATGCCCAGCAAGGCCGCGGCCTGTAGGGCGGTGGCACGCGCAGCTTCAGGGGTGGCCGCGGTGATGTTGAGGTGTCCCATCTTGCGGCCGCGTTTGGCTTCGCGCTTGCCGTACAGGTGCAGATGGGCGCCGGGCAGGGCCAGCACTGCGGCCCAGGGCGGTGTCTGCTCTGCATCGCCCTGGGCAAACCACAGGTCGCCCAGCAGGTTCAGCATGGCGGCGGGGCTGTGCTGGCGCGGCTGCGTCAGCGGCAGGCGGGCCATGGTGCGCACCTGCAGCTCGAATTGCGACACATCGCAGGCGTTCTGGCTGTAATGGCCGCTGTTGTGCGGGCGCGGGGCGATCTCGTTGACCACCAGGCTGCCGTCTTGCAGCACAAAGAACTCCACGCACAGCACGCCTACGTACTGCAGGCCTTCTGCTACAGATTTCGCAGCTGTTACCGCTTGTGCGGCAAGCGCCGGAGGCAGATTCCCTTCGTACACCTCGGTCACGGCCAGAATGCCATCGCGGTGCAGGTTGCGCTGCACGGGCAGGTGCACCATGGCGCCGTCCACGCCGCGTGCCACCAGCACCGAGCATTCGAGCTGCAGCGGCAGCATTTTCTCCAGCACGCAGGGCACCTTGCCGACGGCATCCCAGGCGGCGGCCAGCTCGGCGGCGGTTTTCACGCGCACCTGGCCCTTGCCGTCGTAGCCCATGCGGGCCGTTTTCAGGATGCCCGGCAGCAGATCGGGCGCAGTGGCGGCCAGTTGCTCGGCCGTTGCTATCACCGCGTAAGGCGCGCAGGGCACGCCGCAGGCCACGAAGTGGGCTTTTTCCCGCACGCGGTCCTGTGCCACCGACACGGCAGCAGCGGCGGGCGACACAGGGCGTTGCGCAGCCAGCGCGGCCAGGGCCGCAGCGGGCACGTTCTCGAACTCGGTGGTCACCGCATCCGCCAGGCGGGCCAGTTCGGCCAGGCCCTGCGGGTCTTCGTAGTCCGTCTGGATGTGGTGGTGGCTCACCAGCCCGGCAGGGCTGGTGGGGTCGGCGTCGAGTACGGCGGTGAAGTAACCCATGGCCTGGGCTTGGTGCACGAACATGCGGCCCAGCTGGCCGCCGCCGAGCACGCCCAGCGTGGATCCCGGCAGCAGCGGTGGGAGAGAAGTGTCTTGGCTCATGCGGCAGGCGGCAGGGTCATGTTGCGCGCCACCTCGGTCTGCTCGGCGCGGAAGGCTTCGAGCCGCTGGCGCAGTTCGGGATTTTCAGAGGCCAGCAGGGCCACGGCAAACAGTGCGGCATTGGCGGCGCCAGCGGTGCCAATGGCAAACGTGGCCACGGGGATGCCCTTGGGCATCTGCACGATGGAGTGCAGCGAGTCCACGCCCTGCAGGTGGCGGCTGGCCACGGGCACGCCCAGCACGGGCACGGTGGTCTTGGCTGCAATCATGCCGGGCAGGTGGGCGGCGCCGCCGGCGCCGGCGATGATGGCCTTCAGGCCCCGGCCAGCGGCCGCCTCGGCGTAGGCAAACATGTCGTCGGGCATGCGGTGGGCGGAGACCACGCGGGCCTCGTGCGAAATACCGAATTGCTCAAGGATTTGCACTGCGTGCTGCATGGTGTCCCAGTCGCTGCTGGAACCCATGACCACGCCGATCTGGATGGGTTTCATGGTGTTGGAGGTGCTGAACCGCGGGCCGCGCCCGCTGCACCGCTGTAGGTGGAACCCGCGATTTTACTTTTTGCGCTTCCCCGGCTGGCGCGGGGGCATTTCGATGGGCCAAAATAGCACGCAAACCGCTCCACTCTAAGCCCCACACCACCATGATTGACGTCACCGTAGAAAATTTTGAAGCCGAGGTGGTAGCCGCCTCGATGAACGTGCCCGTGCTGGTGGACTTCTGGGCGCCCTGGTGCGGCCCCTGCAAGTCGCTCGGCCCGGTGCTTGAGAAGCTTGAAACCGAATACGCCGGCCGCTTCAAGCTGGTCAAGATCGATTCGGACCAGGAGCAGCAGATCGCCGGCATGTTCGGCATCCGCAGCATCCCCACTTGCGTGCTGCTGATGAACGGACAGCCCGTGGACGGTTTCATGGGCGCCTTGCCCGAGGGCCAGGTGCGCGCGTTTCTCGACAAGCATCTGCCCTCGGCCGAAGTGTTGGAGGCAGAAGCCGAGGAAGAGGAGGCGCTCGATGCGCTGGCCGAAGGCGATACCGACACCGCGCTCGAAAAGCTGCAGCATGCCGTGGTCACCGATCCGGCCAATGACGATGCGCGCTTTGACTATGTCAAGCTGCTGCTGCAACTGGACCGCGAAGACGACGCCAAGGTGGCATTTGCCCCGGTGATCGCCAAGGCCGCTGCGTCGCGCAAGCTCGGTGCCCTGAAGGCCTGGATGGATGCTCTTGATTTTGTAGCTTCTGGCGCATATGGTGAAAGCGCTGGAGCCGATTTTGATGCGAAAATTGCCGCAAACAAGCGCGATTTCGACAGCCGCTTCGCCCGCGCCCGCTGGCTCATGGCGCAGCAGCGCTGGACCGACGCGATGGACGAACTGCTCGAAATCCTGATGCGTGACAAGGCCTGGGGCGACGAGGCGGCGCGCAAGACCTATGTGGCCATTCTTGAAATCATCGAGCCGCCCAAGGTGAAGGTGGCGGAAGGCCAGATTCCCCCCGAGGACCCGGTGGTGGCAACCTACCGCCGCCGCCTGAGTTCCGTCGTGCTGAGCTGACGGCGCTGTTCACTGCATGAAAAAACGCGCCGAAAGGCCAATGCCAGTCAGTTAAGCCCTGACTGGCATTTTTTTGGTGGGTACTTGCTGCGTGTCGATCGCTTGACCTCGCGCGGGAAGCTTCGATCAGGTC
>NZ_FNQJ01000072.1 GCF_900107605.1 Acidovorax soli
CAACTGGCGCTCACCTGGGAAAAGCACAGGAATTCTTTTGAGTGGTGGGCCGTCGAGATCGTCCTGATCATCTGCATCGGCAACAACATTGGCACTGAAAAGCGAAAGGTTCAATTTGTCCCTTGGCTTGTCCCAGGCCACTCGGTCATTCACCACGTAAGCACACTCTTTGCCTTTGCCCAGTCGCACGATCTGAATCCACTGATTGGCCGACAAGTCGGAGATGGCGGTGGCGATGGTTCTCTGGGACACCCCCAGGCGCTTGGCGAGCACAGACTGCGAAACCACCAGGGCGTTCTGGTCAACCATGTAGGCACACATGTAATGCAGCAGCGCGGAAGCCGTGGGCTTGTGAAGCGTAAAGCGAGCCCAAGCCTCGTGAGCTTTTTTGTCAGTCTGCACCCATCCGGACTTTTGTAACTCGCGCCCAATTGCTTTGGGTGCTGCAACCAGTTTCTCATTCATGGAAATCCATCTCCTGAAATTGTTGCTCAGATTTTACAATCCGCTTCCAATTTTTGGCAAGAAATGTCGTCAGACTGCATACCCCTATGCAACTCAGTTGCATAGGTTCTCCCAGGAAAAACAGAGAACTCTCTAAGAATCTTCAGGGAGCCTAAAACCGGGGGGCACCACCGCCCTGCTTGTGCTGCCTGCTGGACAAGCTGGCCCTACGTGGGCACATGTGGACAACGCTGCGCGTTGACGCACATGCACCCACTGCGGCGCCACCTTGACCACAGGGGCCCCGCCTACGGCCTGACGCGCTTCGCTTGCCAAACACCCATTTGAAAAAAACAAAGGCAGGGAGCCCGCGCCCGCGAGGGCGCAGGGGGCGCAGCCCTGGGGGTCGGGGGGCGGCACGCCCCACGCGGAGGAGCGCCCTAGGCGCGGGCCGGAGGCCGCAAGCGCAGCGCGCAGCCCACCGAAGGATGGGCGTAGGGGGGTCGAATTCGCCCCCCCTCTGGGGGGGCTAGAGTAAGATCTGCGCACTTGCCTTTCGGCTTGTTCGTGGCCCTGTGCCACCCCTTCATCGACCTGGTTGCCACGGCGCCTTGTCACACGCCTCCCGGCGTTCATCTCCGCATCGCCTCGCGCGCTGCATGCGGCCCTAGCGCCGCCTCCTTTGCTGTCGGCGCAGCCTGACAGCCTGCGCATCTGTGCGCGCATCGCTCCCCTGCACCAGCCGCAACCCGGTTGCGGCTTGCACGCGTCAGCGTGCATGAACCAGTCCGACAGGACTGTGGGCGCCCCTGCGCCCATGCACCCGTCTCTGTGTCAACACAGAGACGGGTGCCTAAAACGCCCTCCAAAGCCACGCCTGGTAACGGTTTGGGTGCTTCACGCTGTGCGTGAAATCGCGTGAAAAGGTCATCGAAAGCCGCGGACGAGGACGCCTTAGCAAGGCACGCCTGACCAGCACCTCTAGGCTCAGATGACCATCAAGCAGCGTCTGGCAACGCTCTAAAAACTGCCGCCTCCATGCCTGCCGAGAGCACATCTCGCGCGTCAAAACTTACCGCCTTAGGGGGGTCTTGGAGGTGCCGGAACTTCGCGTCTTTGAGGGCTTACGCCCCTCCAAGACCCCCTGTCTGATGGCGGCGCGAACCCGGCTGGATGGGCAGCTTGTTGCCCATTCAAAGCCGTTCGTTGAGCGGCTTTGAATGAGCACCAGGAGCGCAAATGAGCAGAAATTTCGGCATCGGCAGTCGAGACATGGGGAGGGCTGGCCAAATGGCCCTGGACCGGGCTGCGACGGCTGGCGGCGTGTCGTTTTCGACGGCGGCGACCAATGCGGATCGATGGAACGACTTCACCAGCTGGGCCAGGGAGCAGGGCATCAAGCGCATGGAAGACGTGACCCCTGAAGCGGTGCGCGACTACGGCCTGCAGCTGGCCACGCGCGTCGAGGATGGGCAGCTGCAGGCCTCTACGGCACAAAACAGGGTCAGTGCCGTCAACAGCGTGATGGGCATGGCCACGAGGGGCGAATGGCGCAGCGTGAGCCCGACCAAGGAGTGCGGCATTCAGGAGCGCTGCGCTGTCCGTGAGGACGCGCCTGGCGCGCTGGATCGCGCCGCCTACGGCCAGGCCTTGGCCGCTGTGCGCGAGCAGGTTGGCGAGCGTGCGGCGGCCACGGTGGAGCTTGCGCGCGAGTTGGGCCTGCGGTCAAAGGAGGCATCACTACTCGATGCCCGATCTGCACTCCATGAAGCTCTCCAGCGGGGGGCCGTGACGATCAGTGACGGCACCAAGGGCGGGCGAGAGCGCGAGATCTCGATCACATCGCCGGTGCAAGTGCAGGCACTGGAGCGGGCCGCTCATGCACAGGGCGATGCCATCGCCGTGATGCCCCCAGGCGATGGCTGGCGAAGCTGGCGTGAGGGCGAATTGCGCGAGGCCCGCGAGGTAGTGCAGGAGCACACCGGGGGAGGTCTGCATGACCTGCGAGCGGCCTATGCCTGCGGCCGGTATGAGGCCCTTACAGGCCACGCCGCGCCATGCGCGGGGGGCACTATCAACGATCGCGCCGCCGACCTGGTGGCACGTCTGAAAATCAGCGAGGAGCTTGGCCATGGACGCGCCGAGGTGGTGGCCGAGTACGTAGGGGGTCGTCGATGAATCTCCAGCAGCAAATCCAGCAACTCACCCGTGCCTATGTGCGCAAGGGTGGCAAGGACAACCGACGCCAGCAGACAGCACGCATGATGGCCTTTGCGGAGCACGCAGAGGGCCTAGGGGCGCGCGAAATAGGGCAGGTAGGGGGTAGGCATGTGGTGAGCTACTGGCGCGCCATACGCGCCTCTGGCGGCCTTGCGGATAGCACTCTGTACGGCCATTGGCTGGCCATCCGGGAGCTATGGAGGCTTGCGGAAAAGGCGGGCGATCCGCCTAGGCCGCGCCAACAGGAGGGCGAGCAGGCCGCGACCCCGCAATCTCGCGGTTGAAAAGCTCGTCCTCGGCCAGCTCTAGCCAGTCGGCCAGTTCCTGGCCGTGCAGCTCCTGGGCCGGGGTCACGTTCACGCTGAATTCATCCCGCAGGCGGGCTAGCGTGATCTGCATTTCGTTTTCGGATCTCATGCGATTTCTCCGGTTTCCGGGTCGATGTTCCCCAGGCGAAGCTGGCCACGGGCTTCCAGCTCGGCCTGAATGCTGGGCAGGTCTGGCTCCATGCCGGGGATGCTGGGCTGGCTTGGCGGATCTTCACCTGGGCCAGTTGCCAACTGGCGCTCACCTGGGAAAAGCACAGGAATTCTTTTGAGTGGTGGGCCGTCGAGATCGTCCTGATCATCTGCATCGGCAACAACATTGGCAC
>NZ_FNQJ01000064.1 GCF_900107605.1 Acidovorax soli
AAAACGTTGTGTGCCAACCCTGCATCGTGAACCTCAAAAGTGGGAGGCCACCATACCCGTTTACAAAGCGAACAGGAAAGTCAATGAAATCAACGATCTACCCAGACCACCCCCGCGCCAGTGCTAGCTTTGCGTACCGTCACTTATTGCACTGAAAACGAGGAGACCCCTCCTTGCGCGCTGGCTTCGTAACTGAGGCCGCCTTACGAAAGGTCTCTCTTGCAGACACCATGGCGATGACGGGTCATCAATCCGTGGCGGTGGTGCTCGGGTATCAACGCCACGGCGAAACATCAAGAAGTGCTGCTTCGAATCTTCTGGGTGAGATTTCAACGGGTTCTTGACGACTCGCTGCGGTTTACCGCGACGGACAAGCCAAGGACTCTTGTGCAGCGATTGCGGCCGGTGGGTGCAACGGGAATGCTCATGATGAATGCCCCAGAACGGCCGTTAGCCATCGCTACCGGCGCTGGTTTGAATGGCGCCTGTATTAATTGCAGCGGTCGTAGGGCCTGTGCGACCTTTCCGTCACCTACCCTCGCCTAGATACACTGGGTTCCGCTAGCTTTTGTCGGCCCAGTACTCACTAATGCGGCCGATGCTCACTTTCGAGCACATAGCCCAACTATTCGAGCTCGAATGAGAAGACAGCGCCACACCCGTCTGCGCTGACTAGCCGGATATCACTGCCGTGCAATTGAAGAATGCGCTGCACGATCATGAGTCCCAGTCCGCCGCCGCGCTCACCACCCGACGCGAAAGCCGGTCTCCTGAAAATGACCGACTGTAGCTCCTTCGGAATGCCGGGTCCCGTGTCACTGACCTCTACACGAACACCTGTACCCTCGGATAACAGGCGCACCACGACCTGCCCACCTTCGGGGGTGTGGCGGATCGCGTTGTCCAGCAGATTGGTCAGGACCCGTTCGATCATCCCCAAGTCGGCATTAACAACCGGTAAACCATGCGAGATTTGTGGCACCAGGCGCTGACGGCGGGCCTCTGCCGCTAGTTCGAACTTCTGGAACACGTCCTGTACCAAGTCCGCCAGCGCAAAGCGTTCCTTGTCGGGCTTGACCACACCGTATTCCAACCTCGCGAGTTCAAAGAGTTCCTGCGCCAGACGGCCCACCTTGCGGCTCTGACCGAGCGCGATCTCCAGGTAGCGGTGGCGGTCGGCGACGGACAGCGTATCGGCCTTCATGAGAAGCGTTTCAAGATAGCCATGCAGCGAGGTCAGTGGCGTGCGCAGGTCGTGCGAGACATTGGCGAAGAGTTCGCGCCGCTGCTGGTCCTGCGCCGTCAGTTCACGCCACTGCTCTGCAATGCGCTGGGTCATCTGGCGAAAGGCCTGTGCCAGTGCACTAATTTCACCCCTCTCATCGGTTGCCAGCCGATCCAGCGTGGGTACCGCCTGCTGCAGCGATGCCATGCCGTCGCGCTCGAACCGCTGCACTGTGTTGGTCAGTTCGCGCAAGGGCTTCGTGATGAGACGGAACGCGGCAACGCCAGCCAACGTACCCAAAAAAACCACCAGCCCCATCGACCACAGCAGGGTACGCAACACACTGCTTTCGGCAGCGTTGGCGACCAGCGCCTCGCGCTCCTCACCCGACAGCACGACATAAACATACCCAACATTGCGCCCTCTTACCCTCAGGGGTGCTGCGCTGAACACCTTTCTATCGGTTTCGCCACGCGGATCGTCACCCATGATGGGCAACGGCGCGCCGGCCAGCAGCTGCCGCACCGGCGCCAGGTCGACCCGGTCGCGTTTGATATGTCCCGGTGGCGCCGCCTGAGCCGCAATACGCCCCTCCGTGTTCAGCAAGTAGACCTCGACGCTCGGGTTGACGGCCATCAGTTGTTCGAAAAGGGCTTTGACTGCTGCGTCGTTGAGACCGTCGCCGCGCACCAGCTCTGCGTTGCTCGCAATGTGCTCCGCCAAGCCACGGGACAGCCGCTGCGTCACTTCCTGTTCATAGCGTCCGCTGGCAGCCACCTGCAGCCAGATGGACACACTGCTGCAGGTCAACAGCAGCACCACGAATACGGCAGAGAGGCGGCGCGCCAGGGTCCAGTGCCACGGTAGATTCATGGAGTCGCCTTCTCGGCGTCGGTAACAGCCAGCTTGTAGCCGCGCCCCCACACGGTCAAGATGCGACATGGCTCGGCCGGGTTGACCTCGAGCTTCATGCGCAGCCGGTTGATGTGCGTGTTCACCGTGTGCTCATAACCATCGTGTTGATAGCCCCAGACCTGGTTGAGCAAGTCGAGACGCGAGAACACGCGGTCTGGGTGGCGCGCGAAGAAGTACAGCAAATCGAACTCGCGCGGGGTGAGATCAATCGGTTTACGATTGAGCAATACCTCTCGCGCCATTGGATCGATGACCAGGTTGCCGAGCTCGAGCTGCCCGGACTCAAGGCGGGCGCTGCGCGCCAGCGCATCTGTGCGACGCAGCAGCGCACGCACTCGGGCCACAAGTTCGAGCACTGAAAAGGGTTTGGCCAAGTAGTCGTCGGCACCCAGTTCAAGCCCCAGAATGCGGTGTATCTCGCTCGAACGGGCGCTAGTGATGATGATCGGCGTGTAACGAGTCATGGCCCGCGCGCGGCGACAGATCTCCAGACCGTCGACGCCGGGCAGCATCAGATCGAGGATCAGCGCATCCCAGCTGCCACGCTCCAGTTCGCGCACTCCGACGTCACCATCTGCCGCATGCGTGACGGCATAGCCTTCATCATGCAGGTGCATGCGCAGCAGATCAGCGATGTGCGCATCGTCTTCAACGATCAACACGCGTTTGGATGTTTCCATAGATCAACGGATTGTCTCGCCAGATCCCTCTGGGAGTTGTCACGATTAATTGAACATTTCGTGATGAATCGGCAAGGGGTTGCACTCAACAATCCGCCACATGCACAGTCCGTCCGCCACCGCTCCGGTCACCTTGCTCCCGCCGGCCGACCACCGGCCGATCCACCCGGTGTGGATTCGAGTCACGCATTGGATCAATGCCTTGGCGGTGCTGATGCTGGTAACCAGCGGCTGGCGTATCTACAACGCATCGCCGTTCTTTCCTTTCCAGATCCCGAGCGGTATCACGCTAGGCGGTTGGCTGGGCGGGGCGATTCAATGGCACTTTGCGGCCATGTGGCTTCTGGCGGCCAACGGCCTGGTGTATCTGGCGCTCAACATGGCGAGCGGCCGGTTGTTCCACAAATTTTTCCCCCTCTCGGTGTCCCGCATCTGGCGCGACGCGATGGCCGCCCTAAAAGGCAATCTCTCGCACTCCGATCCGCGCCACTACAACAGCGTGCAACGTTTTGCATATCTGTTTGTGATGCTCGACATCATTCTGCTGGTGCTATCAGGCCTGGTGCTGTGGAAGTCGGTGCAGTTCCCGGTGCTGCGTGAGCTGCTGGGGGGCTACGAGTTCGCACGGCGTATCCACTTCGTCGCAATGGCAGCCCTCGTGGCCTTCGTCGCGGTTCACTTGGCCATGGTGGCACTGGTGCCGCGAACTCTGTTCACCATGCTCAGCGGCAAAGCGGGATTGAAGTCATGAAAATCCTCCAACGCCCCCCTCTGCAGCAAGTCGACAGCGAAGCAGCGCTCATCGACGCCCGCCGTCTGATCGTTCGCAAGATCGAGCAACCCGCCAGGCGCGCGTTCCTCACCCGTTCCCTGACCATGGGTGGCCTCTCGATGCTCACTGGCTGCAGCATCAGCAACAACGAGGGGGTTGAGGCCGCGCTCACAGCCATCTCGCGCTTCAATGACAAGGTGCAAGGCTTGATCTTCGACCCGACGCAGCTGGCGCCGACGTACCCGGAGTCGATGATCACGCGGCCTTTCCCGTTCAACGCCTATTACAGCGAGGACGAGGTGCGCGAGGTCGACGAGGAGAGCTACCGGCTCGAAGTCACCGGTATGGTGGCCGACAAGCGCCGCTGGACCTTGCCCGAACTGCGTGCAATGGAGCAACACGACCAGGTCACGCGCCACATCTGCGTGGAAGGCTGGAGTGCGATCGGCAAATGGGGTGGTGTGCGCTTCGCAGAACTCCTCAGCCGTGTAGGCGCCGATACCAGCGCCAAGTATGTGGGCTTCAAGTGTGCTGACGACTACTACACCAGCATCGACATGCCGACCGCGTTACACCCCCAGACCCTGCTGACGCTGACATACGACGGTCAACCTCTGCCACCGAAATATGGCTTCCCAATGAAGCTGCGCATGCCTACGAAGCTGGGCTACAAGAACCCCAAACACATCAAGGCGATCTTCGTCACCAACACCAACCCTGGCGGCTATTGGGAAGACCAGGGTTACAACTGGTTCGGCGGCAGTTGAGTTGCCATATGGCTCTCAGCGCTGTTGAAACTTAAGGCCGGATTCATGTCGAACCGTGCCATTTATCTGAAGATAACTCTCAAAGGACCACTCAATGAACAAGCTCTCCACCACCTTGCTGGCCACCTTCATCGCCCTCGGCTCGGCCTCGGGCTACGCCGCTGACGAAATGAAGAAAGACGGCATGTCCAAGGACGCTATGAAGAAGGAAGAGATGATGAAGAAAGACGAAATGATGAAGAAGGACGCCATGAAGAAAGACGAGATGATGAAGAAGGACGCCATGAAGAAAGACGAGATGAAGAAGTAAGTCTCCACCCGAGTTATCCTGCAGGAAACGACGCTCGAAAGTACGCCTTGCAGGTTGGCGTGCCCACCTACTGCGGTCATCAATCAGAAGCAGTCTGTAGGGTACTGCCGAGGCGGATGTTCGATTTACAAGCTCACCCGCTCGTATGCTCTGTAAAAATCAGCAGCAGTGCGTCGGGTGCAGCGAGAAGGGTTAACCGTCACTTGCGAAGCTCTCGAGCGATTCGAGTTTTTGCTCGTGCAATTGCATCAGCGAACCGAAGGGTTGTTTGAGACCAGTGTTGTGCAAGCATTGCAAAAGGACGTCCTATTCGCAGCGATTGCCGACAGCATGACCGAAGCGCTTAGCTTGACTTCCTACCCACAGTGCGTGCAGCCGAAACTGGAGGACGACGCTACGGAATTCAAAACACTTGCGGATGAGTTTCTCCTTCGCTGGGGCCACGGCGTGCTGAAAGCTTGCTACTTTTCGGGGTGTTGCCGGTTTTCAAGCAAGCGGGATGGCACCCGCCAAGCTACTCGCACCGAACAGCGCGGCTGCGGCAAAGCGAACTCCGCCAGTTGCTGCACCGTCGCCGCCGTTCGTGCTCAGGCAGTCAAGCGTGCGTTTTGCGGGAACATGACCGCCCGTGCTTCGTCGTCCATCTCGGCCTTGAAAGCGTGCTTGGCCTTGAGAGCTTCGGCGCGTTGAGCTGCCGGGCGGGCGTTGACTTCATCGAG
>NZ_FNQJ01000063.1 GCF_900107605.1 Acidovorax soli
TTTTGCAGCAGGATCGACAAAATAAAAAGGGAACGTGAAACACGTTCCCTTTTTACTGCCAATCAGATCAAGCCAAGCTTAACTGACTGGCATTGCCCTTCGGGGGCTTTTTTCATGGCCGGAAACTTGGGATGTTCGCGCCAGCGCGCCCAGCTTTCCGTAACCGGCACGCCATTCCAAAGACCGCCCTGCTCCCGCCCACCGCAGCTACGGCTCTGCGCCCTGGCGTTGCTTGCGGGGACGGCCGGCCAGCAGGGGGTCGAACACCGCGTTCGGAAGCATGCGCAGCAGCTTGGCGACCATGCCCATTTGCCAGGGGATGACACGGTAGCGCGCACCCGCGGCGATGGCCTTGAACGCGCGGTCGGCAAAATCATCGGCACGCATCAGAAACGGCATGGCATAGCGGTTCTGGCGCGTGAGCGGTGTGTCGACATAGCCCGGTGAAATGGTGACCACGCGCACCCCATGCGGGCGCATTTCGCCGCGCAGGCTCTCGCAATAGCTGATGACCGCCGCCTTGCTGGCGCAATACGCCCCATGCCCTGGCAAACCGCGAATTCCCGCCACGCTGCCGATTCCCACCAGGGTACCGCCGCGGCGTTGCACCATGCCCTCCACAAACGGCTGGAAGGTGGCCGCCATGCCGATGTTGTTGGTGGCAAAGGTGCGCGCCATGACATCGATGTCGGCACGGACGGCGGTGTCCATGCCCACGCTGATGCCGGCGTTGGCAACCACCACGTCGGGCAACCCCTGGCGCGCGATGCAATCCTGGCCTGCCGCCATGATGCTGGCGGGTACGGACACATCAGCACAATAAATTTCATAGCTATCGGCGCTGATACCTTGAGCGCCAGCCCATGATTTGATCTCTGCTGTGCGCCGTGCCACCAGCGCCAGCCGGTAGCCTTGCCGGTAAAAGCGCAGGGCCAGGGCCTGGCCAATGCCGCTGGAGGCACCCGTGATGAAAACAAGAGGAGCCGTCATGGGGGCCGCCTGGTGCTGCGGGCCAGCTATCGCGTCGCAGCGGGCATCAGCACGCCCCGCACACGCCCGCGCAGCTGGAGCACCTGGTCCAGGTTGTCATATTCCATGGCATCGGCCGTGAACCGGTCGTTGCCACGCGTGAGCACGACGGGCTGGTCGGAACGAACACGCTCGGCCTGGGTAAATGCGTGCAGGAATTCGCCACGGAACTCCAGGCGCGGCTGGACCTCGCGCGTGACCACCGCGTTGCCAAAAAGCTGAACCTCCGAGCCGTCGCCATTGCTCAGGGCGCGACGGGCCGTGGCCACGGTGAGCACGCCCTGCGGCGTCACCGATCGCATGCGCACGTTGTCGATCTCCAGGGTATCGGAGTCGGGATAATGCCGCCCCACGTCACCCGTCACCTCGCTTTGCATGCGCCCCGTGGCATCAAAGCTCTTGACCGAAAATCCCTTCATGAAATAGTCGGGCTCGTGCAGTTGGCTGGGCTCGCTCGCTGGTGGCAGGGGCGCGGGGGCATTGCGCACCAGCCACCAGGTGCCCATGGCCAGCAGTCCCATGAGGATGATCGGGAGATACAGCGTGAACCGCTCCCAGCCTTGGCGCAGCAAGGGGCTCATAGGGTGTAGCCCGCCAGCAGGGCTGCATAGCGGCCACTGGCCACCAGCAGCAGGTCGCAGAACTCGCGCGCAGCGCCCTCTCCGCCGCGCGCCTGGGTGGTGTGGTGGGCCACATGGCGCACCTCCACATGGGCATTGGCGGGTGCACAGGCCAGGGCACAGCGGCGCATGACGGGCAGATCCGGCCAGTCGTCGCCCATGGCGGCCGCCTGCGTCCAGTCCAGTCCCAGATTGGCCAGCATCTGCTCGGCGGCGGGCCGCTTGTCTTCGGTACCGAACACGGCATGCTCGACACCCAACGCCTGCAGCCGCAGGCGCAGCGGGGCCGAATCGCGGCCGGTGATCACGGCCGGGGTGATGCCGGCCTTTTGCAGCAATTTGAGACCGTGCCCGTCCAGGGTGTTGAAGCGCTTGAGCGTTTCGCCGGCTTCGCTGATGTACAGGCCGCCATCGGTCAGCACCCCGTCCACATCAAAAAAGGCCACGCGCACGCCCTGCGCCTGCAGGAGCAGCTCGGGAGGAAATTGCAGTACGGGCAGGGTCATTTCAACAAAGGGCATGGCAAAGGGGACAGTCACAGTCTAGGCCAGTGCACCCGTGGAACCGGCTTTGCCGGGCCACCGGGTGCGTCCCCCTCAGGGGGGAAGGCGCGCAGCGGCTCAGGGGGGTCATATGACTTTCGCGCGCATGAGATCGCGGATGTGGACCACGCCTTCCAGCGTGCCGTCGGCACCTACCACCAGCACGCTGGTGATGCCGAGGGTTTCCATCATTTCGGCGGCATTGACGGCCAGGGCGTCGGGCGCAATGCGGCGGGGTGTGGCATGCATGACCTGGGCGGCCGTGGCCGTGCGCAGGTCGGCGCCCGCTTCGATGCGGCGGCGCAAGTCACCGTCGGTGAAGATCCCCTGCACCTGCCCCGCGCCATCGACCACGGCGGCGCAGCCCAGCCCCTTGGCACTCATCTCCCGCATCAACGCACTGAACGAGGCCTCGGGCAGAACCCGGGGAACGGCGTCGCCGGAGCGCATGACATCGCTCACATGCGTCAGCAGCTTGCGGCCCAGGGCGCCGCCGGGGTGCGAACGGGCAAAGTCTTCCGGACGAAAGCCGCGCGCATCGAGCAGGGCCACGGCCAGGGCATCGCCCATGGCCAGTTGAGCAGTGGTGCTGGCCGTGGGCGCGAGGTTCAGCGGGCAGGCTTCGCGCTCCACGCTGCAGTCGAGCGTGAGGTCGGCGTGGCGGGCCAGCGTGGAGTGCGGGCCGCCCGTCATGGCGATCAGGGGCACCCCCAGGCGCTTGAGCACCGGCAGCAGCGCCGTGAGCTCGCCGCTTTCGCCGCTGTTGGAGATGGCCAGCACCAGGTCTTCCGCCGTCACCATGCCCAGATCGCCGTGGCTGGCCTCGGCGGGGTGCACAAAGAATGCCGGCGTGCCGGTGGACGCCAGCGTGGCCGCGATCTTGCGCCCGATATGGCCGCTCTTGCCCATACCCATGACCACCACGCGCCCCGCGGTATGCAGCACCCGCTGCACGGCCTGCACGAAACTGCCGTCCAGGCGTGCCGCCAGCCCCGTGAGGGCAGCGGCCTCGATGTCAAACGTTTCCCGCGCCAGGCGCAGGACCTGATCCGGATCAAGGGGGAAATGGGCGGCGGAAGTCATGCGCGGATTCTATCGACCGGGGTGCACGGGCTCGGATAGCATCGGTCCATGTCCTCACTCGCGCTGACCTTGCTGTACCTCCTGGCCGCAGTGTTGGGCGTGGTGGCGTGCCGCAGCCTCAAGCTGCCGCCCATGCTGGGCTACCTAGCCGCCGGGGTGCTGATCGGCCCCCATGCGCTGGCGCTGGCCCAGAACTCGGAAGGCGTGCGCCACCTCGGCGAGTTCGGGGTGGTGTTCCTGATGTTTGCCATCGGGCTGGAATTCAGCCTGCCCAAGCTGCGCGCCATGCGCCGCCAGGTGTTCGGCCTGGGGCTGCTGCAGGTGGGGCTGAGCATGCTGGTGGTCACCGCTCTGGCGCTGGCGCTGGCGCGCCTGGTGGGCGGTGTGTGGGAAATGCACTGGCAGTCGGCCCTGGCACTGTCGGGTGTGCTGGCCATGAGCAGCACGGCCATCGTCGTCAAGCTGATGGCCGAGCGGTCCGAACTCGAAAGCGAGCATGGCCGCCGCGTGATGGGCATCCTGCTGTTCCAGGACCTGGCAGTGGTGCCCCTGCTGGTGCTGATTCCGGCCCTGGGCTCATCGCCCGACCACCTGCTGACGGCCCTGGGGCTGGCCCTGCTCAAGGCCGTGGTGCTGGTGGGCCTGCTGCTGTCGGGCGGCCAGCGCCTGATGCGATGGTGGCTCACGCAGGTGGCGCGTCGCAAGAGCGACGAGCTGTTCATGCTGAACCTGCTGCTGATCACGCTGGGGCTGGCCTGGCTGACCGAGCTGGCAGGCCTGAGCCTGGCCCTGGGCGCCTTCATTGCCGGGGTGCTGGTTTCGGAAACCGAATACCGGCACCAGGTGGGCACCGACATCCGCCCGTTCCACGACGTGCTGCTGGGCCTGTTCTTCATCACCATCGGCATGATGCTGGACTGGCATATCCTGGTGGACCGCTGGGCGCTGGTGCTGGTGCTGGTCACGGTGCCGCTGCTGCTCAAGCTGGTGCTCATCCTGGTGCTGGCGCGCGCCATGGGCGCCACCACCGGGGTGGCCTTGCGCACGGGGCTGTACCTGGCGCAGGCGGGCGAGTTCGGCTTTGTGCTGCTGTCGCTCACGCAGAGCAACGGCCTGGTGCAGCCGGCGCTGATGAACCCCATTCTGGCGGCCATGGTGCTGTCGATGCTGGCCACGCCGTTTCTCATCATGTACAGCAACCGCATCGTGATGAGGCTGGTGGCCAGCGACTGGCTGCAGCAGTCGCTGCAGATGACCACCATCGCACGCAAGTCCATCAACACCAGCAAGCATGTGATCATTTGCGGCTTTGGCCGCTGCGGCCAGAACCTGGCCCGGATGCTGGACCGCGAAGGCATCCCCTACATGGCGCTCGACCTGGATCCCGACCGCGTGCGCCAGGCCGCCGCCGCCGGCCATTCGGTGGTCTACGGGGATGCCACCCGCCTGCAGGCGCTGATGGCCGCCGGCCTGGTGCGCGCCAGCGCGGTGGCGGTGACCTACCTGGATGTGCCGTCGGCGCTCAAGGTGCTGGCCAGCACGCGGACCCATGCGCCGCAGGTGCCCGTGGTGGTGCGCACCCAGGACGACCTGCACCTGGACAAGCTGCAGGCCGCCGGTGCCACCGAGGTGGTGCCCGAAGCCATCGAGGGCTCGCTCATGCTGGCCAGCCACGCGCTGGCGCTGGTGGGGGTGCCCATGCGCCGGGTGTTGCGGCTGGTGCAGGACCAGCGCGATGCGCGCTACCAGCTGCTGCGCGGCTACTTCCATGGTGCCGACGACGACACCGTGAACGAGCGCGACCAGGAGCGCCTGTCCACCATCACGCTGCCGCCCGGGGCCAAAGTCATCGGAGAGCCGCTGGGCGGACTGGCACTGCCCGCCATGGGGGTGCAGGTGGTCAATCTGCGGCGGGGCGACGGCCATCCGGGTGCCGCAGTGGCCGAAGCCTTGCTGGCAGCGGGAGACACGCTGGTGCTGTCGGGGCACCCGGCAGCGCTGGCGCTGGCCGAGGACAAATTGCTGCGGGGGTAGCTGGGGCCATCCCCCTGAGGCGCTGCGCGCCTTCCCCCTTCTCTCGGCTTCGCCGGGAAGGGAGACGATGCCCTCGCTGCGGGGCGGCCCTTGCTCGGCATCCCTGGCTGGGGGCGCGCCAGTTGCTGGGGTTGGCGCCAGAATTTGAATGAAATATCGCTCTAATTCTTATATATCAAGCGCAGGGCAATCGCATCTAAGAGCGGCTAACAAAACGGCAAGAGCCTTCGGACGCAGATGACACAGCAAGCCAGGGAGAGCAACGCGACGTGAATGTCGATGCGGCGCTCGA
>NZ_FNQJ01000062.1:2500-5677 GCF_900107605.1 Acidovorax soli
TCAAAGTTATAGGGTCAAGTGACTAAGAGCATGTGGTGGATGCCTTGGCGATTACAGGCGAAGAAAGACGTGATAGCCTGCGAAAAGCTTCGGGGAGCTGGCAAATAAGCATTGATCCGGAGATATCTGAATGGGGAAACCCACCTCGCAAGAGGTATCGCATGATGAATACATAGTCATGCGAGGCGAACCGGGTGAACTGAAACATCTCAGTAGCTCGAGGAAAAGACATCAACCGAGATTCCGAAAGTAGTGGCGAGCGAAATCGGAAGAGCCTTCCAGTGATAGTCAGACTGTTAGCAAAACGGAATGGAAAGTCCGGCCATAGCAGGTGATAGCCCTGTATGCGAAAACAGACTGGTGGTACTAAGCTGGAGAAAAGTAGGGCGGGACACGAGAAATCCTGTCTGAATATGGGGGGACCATCCTCCAAGGCTAAATACTCGTAATCGACCGATAGTGAACCAGTACCGTGAGGGAAAGGCGAAAAGAACCCCGGGAGGGGAGTGAAATAGATCCTGAAACCGCATGCTTACAAAAAGTAGGAGCCCTAAGGGGTGACTGCGTACCTTTTGTATAATGGGTCAGCGACTTACATTCAGTGGCAAGGTTAACCGAATAGGGAAGCCGTAGAGAAATCGAGTCCGAATAGGGCGAATTTAGTCGCTGGGTGTAGACCCGAAACCAAGTGATCTATCCATGGCCAGGATGAAGGTGCCGTAACAGGTACTGGAGGTCCGAACCCACTAGTGTTGCAAAACTAGGGGATGAGCTGTGGATAGGGGTGAAAGGCTAAACAAACTTGGAAATAGCTGGTTCTCTCCGAAAACTATTTAGGTAGTGCCTCAAGTATTACCTGCGGGGGTAGAGCACTGTTTAGGCTAGGGGGTCATGGCGACTTACCAAACCTATGCAAACTCCGAATACCGCAGAGTACAGCTTGGGAGACAGAGCACCGGGTGCTAACGTCCGGACTCAAGAGGGAAACAACCCAGACCGCCAGCTAAGGTCCCTAAAATTGGCTAAGTGGGAAACGAAGTGGGAAGGCTAAAACAGTCAGGATGTTGGCTTAGAAGCAGCCATCATTTAAAGAAAGCGTAATAGCTCACTGATCGAGTCGTCCTGCGCGGAAGATGTAACGGGGCTAAGCCAGTTACCGAAGCTGCGGATGTGCAATTTATTGCACGTGGTAGGAGAGCGTTCTGTAGGCCTGTGAAGGTGTCTGGTAACGGATGCTGGAGGTATCAGAAGTGCGAATGCTGACATGAGTAGCGTTAAAGGGGGTGAAAAGCCCCCTCGCCGTAAGCGCAAGGTTTTCTACGCAACGTTCATCGGCGTAGAGTGAGTCGGCCCCTAAGGCGAGGCAGAGATGCGTAGCTGATGGGAAACAGGTCAATATTCCTGTACCGATCAATAGTGCGATGTGGGGACGGAGAAGGTTAGCTCAGCCAACTGTTGGATATGTTGGTTCAAGCCTGTAGTCGTGCCTGGTAGGCAAATCCGCCGGGCTTAGATGAGGGGTGATAACGAGGCTGCTTGCAGCCGAAGTGAGTGATACCCTGCTTCCAGGAAAAGCCACTAAGCTTCAGCTATTGACGACCGTACCGCAAACCGACACTGGTGCGCGAGATGAGTATTCTAAGGCGCTTGAGAGAACTCAGGAGAAGGAACTCGGCAAATTGATACCGTAACTTCGGGAGAAGGTATGCCCCAAGTAGGTGAACTCGTACAGAGGGAGCCCAAAGGGGTTGCAAAAAATCGGTGGCTGCGACTGTTTAATAAAAACACAGCACTCTGCAAACACGAAAGTGGACGTATAGGGTGTGACGCCTGCCCGGTGCTGGAAGATTAAATGATGGGGTGCAAGCTCTTGATTGAAGTCCCAGTAAACGGCGGCCGTAACTATAACGGTCCTAAGGTAGCGAAATTCCTTGTCGGGTAAGTTCCGACCTGCACGAATGGCGTAACGATGGCCACACTGTCTCCTCCTGAGACTCAGCGAAGTTGAAATGTTTGTGATGATGCAATCTCCCCGCGGAAAGACGGAAAGACCCCATGAACCTTTACTGTAGCTTTGTATTGGACTTTGAACAGATCTGTGTAGGATAGGTGGGAGGCTTTGAAGTGAGGTCGCTAGATCTCATGGAGCCAACGTTGAAATACCACCCTGGTGTGTTTGAGGTTCTAACCCAGGTCCATTATCTGGATCGGGGACAGTGCATGGTAGGCAGTTTGACTGGGGCGGTCTCCTCCCAAAGCGTAACGGAGGAGTTCGAAGGTACGCTAGTTACGGTCGGACATCGTGACGATAGTGCAATGGCATAAGCGTGCTTAACTGCGAGACTGACAAGTCGAGCAGATGCGAAAGCAGGACATAGTGATCCGGTGGTTCTGTATGGAAGGGCCATCGCTCAACGGATAAAAGGTACTCTGGGGATAACAGGCTGATACCGCCCAAGAGTTCATATCGACGGCGGTGTTTGGCACCTCGATGTCGGCTCATCTCATCCTGGGGCTGTAGCCGGTCCCAAGGGTATGGCTGTTCGCCATTTAAAGAGGTACGTGAGCTGGGTTTAAAACGTCGTGAGACAGTTTGGTCCCTATCTTCCGTGGGCGCTGCAGATTTGAGGAAGCCTGCTCCTAGTACGAGAGGACCGGAGTGGACACACCTCTGGTGTATCGGTTGTCACGCCAGTGGCATTGCCGAGTAGCTAAGTGTGGAAGAGATAACCGCTGAAAGCATCTAAGCGGGAAACTCGTTTCAAGATGAGATCTGCCGGGGCCTTGAGCCCCCTGAAGAGTCGTTCAAGACCAGGACGTTGATAGGCTGGGTGTGGAAGCGCAGTAATGCGTTAAGCTAACCAGTACTAATTGCTCGTGCGGCTTGACCCTATAACTTTGATAGCCAACACGCTCACCAGCGTGAAGCTCAAAGTCTGTTATGCCAAGTTAGACGCAGTCAAAACACAAACATCTGATTCCAGACTCTATGAATTCGCCAGGCTGTTCACAACAACAGCCCAGCACCAAGTTATGCCTGATGACCATAGCAAGTTGGTACCACTCCTTCCCATCCCGAACAGGACAGTGAAACGACTTTGCGCCGATGATAGTGCGGGTTCCCGTGTGAAAGTAGGTCATCGTCAGGCTCTTACAGCCCAGTAACGCCCCGCTCAA
>NZ_FNQJ01000060.1 GCF_900107605.1 Acidovorax soli
CTTCGAGCGCCGCATCGACATTCACGTCGCGTTGCTCTCCCTGGCTTGCTGTGTCATCTGCGTCCGAAGGCTCTTGCCGTTTTGTTAGCCGCTCTAAGGCCATGGAACATGCCGGGCCGTCTTATGGTCTATGGACTTTGGTAATGCTCAACGTGGCGGTCTTCGCCATGTTCACCTTCGGTTTCTTTCAACCGGCAAGCGCGCGCGATTGGCGCAGCTTTGGTGCCTTCACCCCACCTTTATCGTCGCGCTGTCCGTGGATGTGTATGGATTTCCGCTGACCATCTACTCCCTGTCAGGCTGGCTCGGCCAGAAATTCCCGGGCGTGGACCTGCTCAATCACGATGCGGACCATCTGCTGGAACGGCTGTTCGGTTGGGACGGTGCCCCCCACAACGGCAAGGGCGCCTTGCGCACACTGGCGTGTATGCTCGGATCCGGCACCCTCGATATGTCGCGTTTGTGCTGATCATGCTTGGCTTTCTCCGCCAATGGCCGACGCCATGGACGTTGTTGATGTTTCCCGTGCTGGCGGTGATGTATGTACGTCTGGCACAGAACGAGGGACGAGATAGTGCGCGTCGTTTCGGTGAGGCGTGCACAGAATGTGCGCGAAGCGTGTCCCGCTTGATTCCCTGCTGGGGTGTCATGGCGGCCGTGGGTGGCAGAACGAGTGGCAGAGCATGATCAGGGACAGGAAATCGGTGAGGCTGTGATGAGAGTGAAGTCGCTGGCGACGTGGTTTGCAGGTATGACAGCCGTGCTGTTGGCCGCAGGAGCCGGGTACATCTACCTGCGCAACAGCAGCCTGCAACCACCGGCAGCGCCGCATCGCCTGCGCCCCGATGACGCGCAGGTGCTGCATGCCGGCGCAGGCCTGTACCTGCAGCACTGTGCGGTTTGCCATGGAGCCAAGGGCGAGGGTCAACCGGATTGGCGCGACCGTGGAACGGATGGCCTCCTGCCCGCGCCACCCCACGATCCCAGCGGCCATACGTGGCACCACCCCGATGAGCAGCTCTTCGCCATCACCAAGCAGGGGTTGGTCCGGCTCATCAATCAACCCGATTACCGAACCGCAATGCCTATCTATGAAGGCGTGTTGAGTGACGATGAGATCGTGGCGGTCCTGTCTTGGATAAAGGCGCAGTGGCCGGCGGAGATACGGCAGCGCCACGACGAAATCAACGCCCAGTACCGCAAGTCTCTGTCCCGATAGCAATTCGGTCGCGTGGTGGTACTCATCGCCATTGCCGCCTTCTTTGTCTGGGGGGGGTCGCTCCGGAACCTCGTTGGGTGTTTGGTTTGATCAATGCCGTGGCCGTGCTCATCATCGCGTGCCCGTGAGCGCTGGGGCGGGTCACGCCCATGTCGGTGATGATCGCCACCGGCCGTGCCGCCACCCAGGGTATGCTGTTCCGCGATGCGGGCGCCAGCGTGACGCACTTGGCCGTGGATGGTCGGCTCGCCGGCCTTCTGGCCGTGACCGACCCCATCCAGGTCACCACGGCGGACGCCATCCATACCCTGCACGCCAGCGGTCTGCGCATCGGGCCACCGGGGACGGCCTGACCACAGCCAAGGCCGTGAGTGCAAAGCTGGGCATCGACGAAGTGCACGGCGAGACAAGTCCGCGGACAAACTGGCACTCGTGGAGCGGCTCCAAAAAGACGGCCATGTCGTGGCCATGGGTTCAGCTGCAGCGCGGATGCTGCGGGCAGCACTTGCAGCAGATGGCGGAAAAGTAATCTACCGGCCATTCTTCTATCAGTCCTGCCCGAGCAGAATGCCCCGCATGGCATTCATCGCGTGGCTCGGCCTCGACCCGCGCAAACGATATCGATGAGAGACATCGGCGCCATCGCAGCAGCGAGCTCCTGCAGTTCCTCCGCACCATCGAGGCCAATGTACTCAGCGATCTGGACGTGCCTCTGGCAATGGACAACGATGGGACGCACAAGACCGCGCACATCCGCAAGACTAGCGCGGAGTCAGGGCCGACAGGCGCTCCCGCGTTACCTGCGCCACGTCTTTGAGCCAGGGTTGTGCCGCCCAGTGCCTGGCGGCAAAAGCATTGATCTGCTCGGCATAAGACAGCGACGCTCCAATGACGTCCAGTCCCTGCAAGAACATGCGCTGATGCCGATCTGAAAGGGTGAAGCCCGCCTGATGTTGCGTGCTGCGCACCAGGCGCTGCTGCACGTCGATCTCCAGTGCCAACGGCCCTGGCTGTTGCGCTGCTTCGTGCATGAAGGCCTGCACATCCGCCTCCGGCACCATGGCCAGCAGCAGCCGGTTGTTCAACGCATTGGAGTAGAAGATCTCGCCAAAACTCGATGCCACCACGGCCTTGAAACCGTATTGCTGCATGCCCCACACCGCATGCTCGCGGCTGGAACCACAACCGTAGTTAGAGCCCGCAATCAGCACATCCACCGCCGCATAGGCAGGTTGGTTGAGCACGAAGTCCGGGCGCGGCTGGCCTGCGCTATCGAAGCGCAGGTCGTACAGCAAGCCGGGTGCCAGGCCCGACTTGTCAATGCCGCGCAGAAACTGCTTGGGCATGATCTGGTCGGTGTCCAGGTTGGGCGTGGCCAGCACGGCGGCGTGGCCGTGCAGCACCGTGTTGTCGGTGGGGGTTGCGGTGCGGGTAGTCATGCGTGAAGGGTCTCCAGAGTGCGTACATCGGTGATGTAGCCGGTAACGGCCGCGGCTGCGGCCATGGCCGGGCTCATGAGGTGGGTGATGGCCCCTCTGCCCTGGCGGCCCTCGAAGTTGCGATTGGTGGTGGAGACACAGCGCTGGCCTGGTGCCAGCACATCGTCGTTCATGGCCAGGCACATGGAACAGCCGGGTTGGCGCCATTCAAAGCCCGCAGCCTGCAGGATGCCAGCAATGCCCTCAGCCTCGGCCTGGGCCTTCACGGCACCCGAGCCGGGCACGACCATGGCGCGCACGCCAGGCGCCACATGGCGTGCGCCCACCACTTTCACCACTTCGCGCAGGTCTTCGATGCGCGCGTTGGTGCACGAGCCGATGAATACATGCTGCACGGGCACCCCCTGCAGGGCCTGCCCCGCGCCGAGCGCGGTGTAGCGCAAGGCTTGCTCTGCGCTGCTGCGCTGCACGGCATCAAGCATGCTGGCGGGCTGTGGCACGGTAGCGTTGATGGCCATGGCCTGGTCGGGGCTGGTGCCCCAGGTGACAAAGGGGGCTACCTCACTCGCATCCAATCGGTGCTCCACCTCAAACACGGCATTGGCGTCACTGTGCAGGGTGGCCCAATGCGCCAGTGCGCGGTCACGCAGATCGCCAGCAATGTCAGGGGCGCGGGCCAGCACGTAGTCCACTGCCTTGTCATCTGGCGCAATCAACGCACCGCGGGCACCCGCCTCCACCGCCATGTTGCACAGCGTGAACCGCGCCTCCACGGACAGGGCGCTGATGGCGCTGCCGCAAAACTCCACTGCATAGCCGCGCGCGCCCTGGGCGCCGATGCGACTGATGACCATGAGGATCAGGTCCTTGGCCGTGGTGCCCAGCGGCAGACGCCCATCCACACGGATGCGCATGTCCTTGGCCATGCGATAGACCAGGGTCTGCGTGGCCAGGACATGCTCTACCTCGGAGGTGCCGATGCCAAAGCCCAGAGCCCCCAGCGCGCCATAGGTGGTGGTGTGGCTGTCGCCGCAGATGATGACCATGCCGGGGCGCACCATGCCATGCTCGGGTGCGACCACATGCTCGATGCCCTGCAGGGGGTCGTTGGTGTCAAACAGCGGGATGTGGTGCCGGTCGCAGTTGGCCTTGAGGTTGCTGGCCTGCAGGGCCGACGGCGGGTCCTGGATGATGCGGTGGCGCACTGGATGGGTGGGAATGATGTGGCTCACCACGGCAACGTTCTGGCCCGGCACGGGCACGCCGCGCCCAGCCTCGTGCAAACCAGCAAAGGCCTGCGGACTGGTGTATTCGTTCATCAGGTGCAGGTCGCAGAACAGCAGCACGTTCTGCTCGTCCAGCGCCGCCACGGTGTGCGAGGCCACCAGCTTCTGGTAGAGGGTTTGGCCGGGTAGAGAGGGTTGGGTCATGCGTCGGTTTCCAACAAGAAAGGCAAGGCGGCTGCCAGCAGGGCGTCGGGCGCCTCTTCGGCGATGTAGTGACCGCAGGGCAAGGCGTGGCCACGCACGTTGGCCGCCACGCGTTGCCACTCGGCCAGCGGCTTGAAGCATCGGTGCACCACGCCCTGCTCGCCCCACAGCGCCAGCAGCGGCATGCCAAGCCGGTGCCCCGCGTCGCGGTCGGCGTGGTCATGCACGAGGTCAATGCCTGCGGCAGCGCGGTAGTCTTCGCAGATGCCGTGGGCGGCGCCCGGCAGCGCCAGGCAGCGGGTGTACTCGGCCAGTGCCCGTGCATCGAACGGCGCCAGGCCCGCACTGCGGCGGCCCATCACATCGCGGATATAGGCTGCCGGGTCGGCCGCCATCAGCCGCTCAGGCAAAGGGGCTGGCTGGATCAGGAAGAACCAGTGCCAGTAGGCGCGGGCAAAGGCGTCGCTGGTCTGCTCGTACATGGCCAAGGTGGGAGCAATGTCCAGCAGCACCATGCGGCGCACGGCACCGGAGTGGTCTGCCGCCAGCCGGTGCGCCACGCGTGCACCCCGGTCATGCGCCAGCACCGCAAAGCGGGAGTGGCCCAGGTGCTGCATCACCGCCAGCATGTCGGCGGCCATGGTGCGCTTGCTGTAGTTGGCGTGGTCCGCATCTCCCGCAGGCTTGGCCGATTCACCATAGCCCCGCAGATCCGCCAGCACCAGCGTGAATTGCCGTGCCAGCGCAGGCGCCACCTTGTGCCAGATGGCCGAAGTCTGGGGGTGCCCATGCAGCAGCAGCAAGGGAGGGCCATTGCCGCCGACCAGCGTCTGGATGTGTTGGCCGTCGGGCGTGGGGATGCGCTGCCGGACAAAGCCGGGGAACAAGGGGGTGTCGGTCATCGGAGCTAACGTGGTTCGGTCGGCCGGTGAGGCGCATCATTCGGTGGTGATGCCGCGCTCCTTGATGAGCTTGGCCCACAGAGGCATTTCCTTTTCCAGTCTGGCGCGGGCTTGCTCCGGGGTGGAAGGCATCGGGTCAAAGCCGTCCTTGGTCATGCGTTCTTTCAGCGCCACGGTGCCGAGCGCCTGGTTCAGGGCGGTGTTGAGCTTGTCGATGACGGGTTTTGGCGTGCCCGCCGGGGCGAACACGATGAACCAGGTTTCAAACGAATAGTTGGGCAGACCCGCCTCGGCAATCGTGGGCACATCGGGCAGCAGGCCCGAGCGCCTGGGGCCCGTCACCCCCAGGGCGCGCAATTTGCCGGCCTGTACATGCGGCTGTGCCGCCGACAGCACCGGAAAACTCAGCGCCACCTGGCCCGATATGGTGTCGATCATCGCCGGGCCGCCGCCCCGGTAGGGAATGTGCACGATGGGCACGCCCGCCACCGCCTTGAACAGCTCGGCAGACATATGAAAGGTGCTACCCGGCCCGGCCGAGCCATAGGAATACTTGCCCGGTTGCGCCTTGAGCAGCGCCACCAGTTCCTGGATGTTCTTTGCTGGCAGGCTATTGTTGACCACCAGGACATGCTGCGAGCTGGCCACCAGACCGATGGGGGTCAGATCTTTGAGGGTGTCGTACGGCATCTTGGCCGTGAGCGCGGGGTTGATGGCCAGCGATACGGTCTGCAAGCCGATGGTGTAGCCATCGGGCGCCGCCTTTGCCACCATGTCCACCCCGATGTTGCCACCCGCACCACCCTTGTTCTCGATGAAGATCGAGCCTCCCAGCGCCTTGGCCCATTCATCGCTCACCAGCCGTGCGGCAATGTCGGCACTGCCGCCGGGCGCATAGGGCACCACCAGCTTGATGGCCTTGGTGGGGTAAGCCTGCGCCAATGCCGCGGCAGAAAGCAGCGCAAACGCCGCTGTGACCGCCGAGCGACGGATCAGGGAGGGCCAGACGTGGATTTGGTTCATGGGGTTGTCTCCTGCATATGGTTGTTGGGTGCTTTCTGAGGCGCATCTTATGGGGGCGGATTCAAAAGTGAAGTGCAACACCTGCCAACCTGTAAGGTCAGCAGATGCACTCCTCCCCTTCGCAGTACCGCCAGCTCCAGCCTGAAGAC
>NZ_FNQJ01000059.1 GCF_900107605.1 Acidovorax soli
AAGATTGGCGTGCAGGCCAAGCGCAAGCGTGCGGGGTGGAATCTGGGCTATCTGGAGCGCGTCTTGGGTATCACTATTTAGATGCGATTGCCCTGTTAGCGCCGGCCCATGACGCCCTGACAACGGCAGTCTTCCCGCAGAAAATAGCCGCAAGCGCTTTTACAGCAAGCGCCAGCCGCCGTGTTTTCGGGAGATCAGATCAGCTCCAGGGCAACGGCCGTGGCCTCGCCGCCACCAATGCACAGCGTGGCCAGGCCCTTGGTAAGGCCGCGCGCCTGGAGCGCATGGATCAGCGTGACCATGATGCGCGCGCCGCTGGCGCCGATGGGGTGGCCCAGCGCGCAGGCGCCGCCATTCACATTGACCTTGTCGTGCGGCAGGTCCAGCTCCTTCATGAGCGCCATGGGCACCACGGCAAAGGCTTCGTTGATCTCCCACAGCTGCACGTCGCCCACGGCCCAGCCGGCCTTGGCCAGCGCCTTCTGCGTGGCGCCCAGCGGCGCGGTGGCGAACCACTCGGGCTCCTGCGCGTGCGTGGCGTGGCTCACTATGCGGGCCAGGGGCTTGCAGCCAAGTTTTTTCGCGGTGGACTCGCGCATCATCACCAGCGCGGCAGCGCCGTCGTTGATGCTGGAGCTGGAGGCCGCGGTGATGGTGCCGTCCTTCTTGAAGGCGGGCTTGAGCGTGGCGATCTTGTCGAGCTTGACCTTCGCCGGCCCTTCGTCCACCGAGACCACGGTCTCGCCCGCGCGGGTCTTGACGGTCACCGGCACGATCTCGGCCGCGAACGCACCCGACTCGGTGGCGGCCTTGGCGCGCTGCACGCTGGCCGTGGCAAAGGCGTCCTGCTGCGCGCGCGTGAACTGGTACTTGGCGGCACAGTCTTCGCCAAAGGTTCCCATGGAGCGACCGGGCTCGTAAGCGTCTTCCAGGCCGTCGAGCATCATGTGGTCGAAGATGCGGTCATGGCCCAGACGGTAGCCGCCGCGGCCCTTTTGCAGCAGGTAGGGGGCATTGGTCATGCTTTCCATGCCGCCCGCCACCATCACATCGTGCGTGCCGGCCAGCAGCATGTCGTGCGCGAACATCGCGGCCTTCATGCCCGAGCCGCACATCTTGCTCAAAGTGACGGCGCCCGCCTCCTTGGGCAGCCCGCCCTTGAACGCCGCCTGGCGCGCGGGCGCCTGGCCCTGGCCCGCCATCAGGCAGTTGCCGAACAGCACTTCGCCCACGGCGTCGGGCGACACGCCGGCGCGCTCGATGGCCGCCCGGATGGCGGCTCCACCCAGGTCATGCGCAGCCAGGCTGGAAAAATCGCCCTGCAGCGAACCCATGGGGGTGCGTGCGGCGCCGACGATGACGATGGGGTCTTGGTGGGATACAGACATGGGGAGGCTCCTTCGGTTTGAGGGGAATGCGTGATGGTCAATGGGCGGCATGCGGGAAGCGCCGCTCGGGGTCGTAAGGGAAAACGTCGTACACATGGCCGGCCTGGATGCGCTCCTTGTGCGCCTGCCAGAACGCCACGTCGAGCAGATCGGCGTGGTGCCGCATGAACACGGCGCGCACGGCGTCGTTGCCGAGCAGAAAAGGGCCGAAGGTTTCGGGAAACACATCGTGCGGGCCCACGCTGTACCAGACCTCGCCGCTCATCTCTTCCTCTTCGTTGCGCGGCGTGGGCACGCGGCGGAAATGGCAGTCGGTGAGGTATTCGATCTCGTCGTAGTCGTAGAAAACCACCTTGCCATTGCGCGTGACGCCGAAGTTCTTCCAGAGCATGTCGCCGGGGAAGATGTTGGCGGCCACCAGGTCCTTGATGGCGTTGCCATACTCGATCACGCTGCGCTCCATCTGCCGGTAGGCACGCGGATCGGCCAGGCCCGTATCAAAGGCTTCCTGCAGGTAGAGGTTGAGCGGAATCATGCGCCGCTCGATATAGAGGTGCTTGATGATGACCTCGGTCTGTCCATCGCCATCGCGGTCGCTGATCTCCAGTTGGCTCGGAGCAAACTTTTCGATCTCGGCAATCAGTGCATCGTCAAACCGGTCGCGCGGAAAAGCCACCTCGCTGTATTCGAGCGTGTCGGCCATGCGGCCCACGCGGTCGTGCTGCTTGACCAGCAGGTACTTGGCCTTGATCTGCTCGCGCGTAGTGTCTTTGGGCGGCGGAAAGTAGTCCTTGATGAGCTTGAACACATACGGAAAGCTCGGCAGGTCGAACACCAGCATCACCATGCCCTTGATGCCGGGCGCAATGCGGAACTGGTCGGTCGAGTGCTGGAGGTGGTAGAGGAAGTCGCGGTAGAACAGCGTCTTGCCCTGCTTGGCCAGGCCCAGCGCGTTGTAGATCTCGGCGCGCGGTTTGCGCGGCATGAGGCTGCGCAGGAACTGCACATAGGCACTGGGCACCTCCATGTCCACCATGAAGTACGCGCGCGCAAAGCTGAACAGCATCTGCAGGTCGTCTTCGCCGAACAGCGCGGCGTCGATGAACAGCCTGCCGCTGTCGTCGTGCAGGATGGGCAGCGCAAATGGCACCTCGTTGAAGCCGTTGATGATCTTGCCCACCACATACGCGCCCTTGTTGCGGTAGAACAGACTGCTGAGCACCTGGATCTGGAAGTTGGTGCGGAGCCTGACCTTGTCGAGCCGGCCGCGCATCGCGTTCACCACGCAACCGGCATCGCGCGCCAGATCCACAAACTCCCGCTGGAGCTGGAAGTTGTCGATGATGCGGTGCAGTGTGTCCACCAGGTTGTCGCGCGAGGGGTAGTAGGCCCGGTAGGTGGGGCGCGCGGCGGGCTCGTCGTTTTCGATGTATTCGGTGCTGACCGCAGGCCGCACAAAGATGAAATCGTTGTGGAAATGTGTGCGGTGCAGGATCTTGGTGGTGACCGAGTTGAAAAAGGTCTCGGCCAGCTCGGGCTGGTGGTGGTTGACCAGCAGCCCGATGTAGTGCAGCTTGATCTGGTGCCACACGTCCATGGGCTGCGCGCCGGCGCCGAATTCCTTTTCGAGCCGTCGCACGCACTCCTTCACGCGCAGGTCGTAGAACTCGATGCGCTCGCGCTGCGCCCGCTGCTGGCCGTGCCAGTCGGCGGTTTCAAAGCGGTGCTTGGCCCGCGCGGACTCGGTGCGGAACAGCCGGTAATGGCGGTTGAACCCGTCCATCATGGCCTTGGCGATGCCGTAGGCCTGCGGGGCATCCAGCCGTTGCGGAAACATGGCGGGGTCTCAACCGTCGCAGTACAGGCGAGCAGGCGTTGCCGGGCTACTGCCTTTTGACGGCAGCCACTCCGGCAATCGCGGCCTTGTAGAGCGAATCCAGCCCTTCGGTGCTGTCGACGGTCATGTGCAGGTTGTTGATGAGCCCGTCTTTGAGGCCATAGCACCAGCCGTGCAATGTCACCTTTTGCCCACGGCCCCATGCATCCAGCATCACCGTGGTCTGTGCAATGTTGACCACCTGCTCGATGGCATTGAGTTCGCACAGCACATCGTGGCGCCACTCGGGGGCGGTGGCGGCAATCAGGTCACGGTGGCGATCGCGCACGTCCTGCACATGGCGGATCCAGTTGTCGGCCAGGCCGACGCGCATGCCCTCCAGCGCCGCCAGCACACCGCCGCAGCCGTAGTGCCCCACCACCATGAGGTGCTCTACATGCAGTTGGTCCACCGCGTACTGGATGGTGGACAGGCAGTTCAAGTCAGTGGGCACCACCACGTTGGCCACGTTGCGGTGCACGAAAATTTCACCAGGCTCCAGGCCTGTGATCTGGTTGGCGGGTACGCGGCTGTCCGAGCACCCGATCCACATGTATTTGGGCTTTTGCTGGGCCATCAGGCCCGTGAAAAAGCCAGGCCTCTCGCGCTCCATCTGGGCAGCCCAGGCGCGGTTGTGAACAAACAGGTCTTCGACGGATGAGGGCATGCTGTCCTTGACAGGTGAGTGAAGAAAGGGAAATCAGCAGGTTTCGGCGAAAAGCTCGCGGCCGATCAGCATGCGGCGAATTTCGCTGGTGCCGGCACCGATCTCGTACAGCTTGGCATCGCGCCACAGGCGGCCCAGCGGATATTCGTTGATATAGCCATTGCCACCAAACACCTGCACCCCCTCGCCCGCCATCCAGGTGGCCTTTTCGGCGCACCACAGGATCACGCTGGCGCAATCCTTGCGTACCTGGCGCACATGGTCGGCGCCCAGCATGTCGAGATTCTTGGCCACAGTGTAGGCAAACGAGCGTCCTGCTTGCAGCACGGTGTACATGTCGGCCACCTTGCCCTGGATGAGCTGGAATTCACCGATGCTCTGGCCGAACTGCTTGCGGTCGTGGATGTAGGGGATCACGTTGTCCATGACGGACTGCATGATGCCCAGGGGGCCGCCGGTGAGCACCGCGCGCTCGTAGTCCAGCCCGCTCATCAGCACCTTGGCGCCCATGTTCAAGCCCCCCAGCACGTTGGCCGCGGGCACCTCGACGTTGTGGAACACCAGCTCGCCCGTATGGCTGCCGCGCATGCCCAGCTTGTCGAGCTTTTGCGCAATGCTGAAACCAGGCATGCCCTTTTCGATCAGGAATGCCGTGACCCCGCGCGCGCCCATCTCGGGCTCTGTCTTGGCGTAGACCACCAGCGTGTCGGCATCCGGACCGTTGGTGATCCACATCTTGTTGCCGTTGAGCAGGTAGTAACCGCCCTTGTCCTCGGCCTTGAGCTTCATGCTGATCACGTCGGAGCCAGCGCCGGGCTCGCTCATGGCCAGCGCGCCCACATGTTCGCCGCTGATGAGCTTGGGCAGGTATTTGGCCTTCTGCGCCTCGTTGCCGTTGCGGTTGATCTGGTTCACGCACAGGTTGCTGTGCGCGCCGTAGGAGAGGCCCACCGAAGCGCTGGCGCGGGAGATTTCCTCCATGGCCACCATGTGGGCCAGGTAACCCATGGCCGCACCACCGTATTGCTCGGGCACGGTGATACCCAGCACGCCCAGTTCACCCATCTTGCGCCACAGATCCATAGGGAACTGGTCGCTGCGATCGATCTCGGCTGCGCGTGGCGCGATTTCCGCCTGCGCGAAATCGCGGACCGCGTCCCGCAATGCGTCGATGTCTTCTCCCAACTGGAAATTGAGGCCTGGAATGGTGGCGGGCATGCTCATGAATGTCTCCTCGGATCGGTGGAATGGTGTTGCAGTTCAGTGGCGGATGTTTTCGCGGCCCGTAACGGCCATCAAGGTGCAGCCCATGGTGGCCACCAGCTTCTCTTGCGTGCCTTCGAGTGCATAGGCGCGCCCCTCGCAAACGGTGATCGTGCGCCCCGGCTTGAGCACCCGCCCCTCCATGCGAAACCGCTCACCGCGCGCCGGGGCCAGAAGATTGATCTTGAACTCGATAGTAAGAACCGCCGCATCTGCTGCCATCAGGGTGAATCCGGCATAGCCACAAGCGGAATCCAGGGCCGTGGCCACCATGCCCGCATGCAGAAATCCGTGCTGCTGGGTCAGACCAGCGGCCCAATCCATTTCGATATCCACCGCACCGGGAGCAACCAGTCCCAGGCGGGCGCCGAGCGTCTGCATGGCGCCCTGGCGCGCAAAACTCTCATGCACCCGCGCCGCATAAGTGGGCGTCTGGACATCGAAAAGTGGGGTGCTCACACGGTCTCCTGATTGACGTTTACGTAAACGTTAATTATCAACCATTTTTCCCTTCTGTTTTCAGCAGCAGGGCGCGCGCTTCCTTCTCGTGTTCCCGAACCTCTTCCAGGTTGGCCTGCAGATCAGCCATCTGATCTTCCAGCTGCCGCCGGTGCACCACCAGCACATCCAGGAACTTTTGCAGCTGCACACCCGTATCGCGCGGGCTGTCGTAGAGGTCGATGATCTCCTTGGCCTCGCTCAACGACAAGCCAAGGCGCTTTGCCCGCAACGTCAACCGCAGCCGCGTGCGGTCCCTCGGGCTGTACACGCGACTGCGGCCTGCCGGCCCATTGCGCTCAGGCTGCAACAAGCCCATGTCTTCATAAAAGCGTATGGCACGCGTTGTCAGATCAAACTCTTTCGCGAGGTCGCTAATGGTGTAGGTAGAGGCCATGGTAGAGCAATGCTGCACGGTAGTTTTTCGCAAGGTCGCCACCTGCATTTCAGTGCAACACGTTTTCAACGTTTACGTAAACGTCAATCGTAGCGCAATTGACCCCATCTATGCCACAAGACTATGCAGCGCAAAGACTGGTGCGAGACAGACGGCTCTGGCGATGTGCGTATTGGGAGTGAAAACTGGGCGCTGAAAGCAGAAACGCCCCACTCAAAATTTGAGCGGGGCGTTACTGGGCTGTAAGAGCCTGACGATGACCTACTTTCACACGGGAACCCGCACTATCATCGGCGCAAAGTCGTTTCACTGTCC
>NZ_FNQJ01000057.1 GCF_900107605.1 Acidovorax soli
TACGTAATCAGTTGGGGTGGTCATGGGCGGGGTTGCTCAGGTGTCTGGGAAGACGGACACGAAGCGATGTACAGGTTGAGACTTCATGTTACGGGAAAGCGGTGTGAAGCCGCGCGCTGCACCCGAAATGCCCGCTGTAGCGCCAACCTGTGTTTGCCCATTCCCACGGGCCTTTGGGATCTTGGCGCTCATACGAACGGCCCGTGGATTCTGGAGTTCGACTTCGCGAGGAGTGCAGCAATTAGGGATAAAATGGTGAGCTCGCAGTCCTTGTCACATCGCGGTCATCCAATTACAGGCCCTCATAGATGCCTAGAGTCGGCCCGAGGCTTGCTTCGAGAGGAATGCAATATCAACAGGAGAAGCACATGCACCAAGACCGTGTCTTCGATTCGGCTCTCTTTTTCCAAGCTGGTGAAGAGGTCCCGCCCCGAGTCGTCATCACTGAATCATCAGACTCTGCAGTCGTTTGCTGGCATGTCGAGCCAGGCCAATACATTGAGCTGCATGCCCACCCCAGCGGCCAGGACACATGGATCGTGCTCGCTGGAGAAGGTCGATACTTTCCCGATCAATCGGGTCATTTCCTGCCACTGCGCCCTGGCGTCGTGGCCGTAGCCACACGAGGTGCCATTCACGGGGCACTCAACACGGGCTCAACGGCACTCCGATTCGTCTCCGTGGTTTCTCCTGCGGAATCCGGGTTTGAGCCTGTTGCTGTTGAGCGCATTGCTGACCGATAAAACGCATTCCAGAAGTGCTGCACGCGTCCCTATGGCAGGTTCATGAGCCCCTGCCGGATGTGTTGAATGAAGATGGCCACCTTGGCCGAATGTCTGCGGGAAGGTGAATAAACCGCGTGGATTGGCAGCGGATGAGGCGAGTAATGAGGCAGGAGGCGCACCACTTCGCCACTGCGCAGTTCCGGACCAAACAACCACGTCGGAGAAAAGCCCAGGCCAAGACTGGCCAAGACCGCCTCGCGCACCACCTCGCTGCTGTTGCTGGCCATTCGCCCCTGAACCGCCACCGTGACCGCCGGGTGATTCGCCGTGGCATCAAACACCCAATGGTTGCGGGTCGCAAGCCCGGTGTACACGATGCAGTTGTGCTGGACCAGATCGGCTGGTTGGGTGGGCAGGCGCTGTTCGGTGGCCAGTTGAGCGGCCAAAGCTCGGCTGGCCACCACAGCGCGCTGCGTGGTGCCCACCCGCTGGGCCAGCATGCTGCTGTCCACCAGCTCGCCAATGCGGACGGCCACATCAAGTCCCTCGCTCACCACATCGACGAAACCATCGTTCAATTGCAGATCGACCTGCAAGGCAGGGTGTTTCGCCATGAAATCCCGAACCAAGGCGAAGAGCACCTGCCGCCCAAATCCCACGCTCGCACCCACTCTGAGCCGCCCGAGCACCTCACCCTCGCCAGCGCGCAGAGCCATCTCGGCGTCCTCCAGCTCCTGAACCACGCGCGCGCAGGTTTCGAAATAGGCCTGTCCCTCGTCGGTCAACGACAGCGCGCGCGTGGTGCGCGACAGCAGCTTCATGCCCAGATGCGCCTCAAGGCTGGCCACCTGTTTGCTCACTGCGCTCTGCGTGCTTCCCAGGGACCGCGCCACCGCAGAAAAACTGCCCGCTTCCACCACGCGCACAAACGCCTGCATCGCGGCCAGTCTGTCCATGAAAGCCCCCTATTGATTCCAGATGGGAATGATTGATAGGCGATTTTGCCTGCTATTCACTTCTTTCGGATTCAAACACCATACAAGCCATCGACACATCCCGTCGAAAGTTTGCAACCCCAACCCGGAGCCTTTCATGAAAACCGTCAACGTCCCCATGCGCGCCGAAGTCTCGTCAACCAACCAAGCGCTGTTCGACAGCTTGCACAAAGGCTTGGGATTCGTGCCCAACCTGTACGCCACATTGGCGCACTCTGGAACAGCGCTGGGGACTTACCTGGCGCTGCAGAACGCCAAGAGTTCGCTCAACGCCAAAGAGCGTGAGGTCATCAACCTGGTGGTCAGCCAGTTCAACGACTGCCACTACTGCTTGGCTGCGCACACCGCACTGGGCAAGATGCACGGCTTCTCAGACGCTCAGATCATCGAAATTCGTCGCGGCGCTGCCAACTTCGACCCGAAGCTGGACGCCCTGGCCCGGGTGGTGCGTTCCGCAGTCTCCAACCGTGGACGGATCGACGCCACAACGCTGGAACGTTTCTATGCCGTGGGCTATGCCACGGGCCACCTGGTCGATGCACTGGTGATCGTGGGTGACAAAACCATCACCAACTACCTGCACGCAGCGACCCAGATTCCGATTGACTTCCCGGCTGCACCGAGCCTGTGAGCCGCGTCGAACACGTCAACGAAGTCACCAGAAGGCCCTCACCATGACCACCCTGACACACCCGGCGCCCCAAGCCCCATCGTTGCCCTTGGCCGAGATCACAAAGTCAAGCGCATTGACCGAAACAAGCCGCCTGATGCTGGGCATTGCGGTGGGTCTGCTGGCAGCGAGTATCGGCGCGCTGTACACCGTATTCGCACGCTGGGGCATCGCCCAGGGCCTGCGTTCGACCGACCTCACCGTGCTGCGTTTTGCTGTGGCCGGCGTGGTGACCTTGCCGGTGCTGGGGCTGGCCTTCTGGCGCGACGCCGTGCAGTTCAAGCAGCGTTGGCGCATCTGGCTTGCGGTGGCTCTGCTGGCCGGAACGCCGTTTGGTCTGCTCATGTTTGGCGCGTTGCAGTTTGCGCCGCCCAGCCACGCGGCGGTGTTTCCGTTCGCAGCCATGAGTGTGGCGGGCATGCTGCTGTCGGCGTGGGTATTCAGCGAGCGGCTGCAAGCCCGAAAGCTGCTGGGCATCGCCATCGTCCTGGGTGGGCTCTTGTTGCTCTCGGGGCTGGACGCTGCCAGCTTCACCTCGCGCGCGGCACTGGGCGACGCCATGTTCATCGCGGCTGGTACGCTGTGGGCGGGCTTCGGTATCGTGCTGCGCCGCCACCGCCTGGACCCCCTGCTGGCCACCGCCGTGGTTTCGTTCTCGGCCCTGATCACCTATGTACCGGTCTACCTTTGGCACACAGGCGCAGCGGGCCTGCTGGCCGCAGCGCCCAACGTACTTTGGGTGGAGGTGCTGGTGCAGGGCCTGATTGCTGGCACCGGAACGCTCTACACGTACGCCAAGATGGTTTCTTTGCTCGGGCCTTCGCGTGCTGCGATCTTCCCAGCGCTGGCGCCCGGCTTGGCCGCACTCATGGCCTGGCCGGTGTTGGGTCACATGCCTGGCGCCTTTGAAGTGGCAGGCCTGTTGATTGCGATGAGCGGCTTGCTGCTCGCGGTGACATCCCGCGGTGTGTCGCTACCGGCACAGACACCTGCAGGCGCTTTGCGCGGCTGACCCGTTCATCTCACCACCCCCGCACGAAATCGCCATCATGACGACCAACACCTTGTCCCACCAGCTGGCCGAATTCAAAGCTGGCTTCTCCACCCGAGCGGCACCTGAGCGGATCTCCACCATGGAGAACGCTACTGCGCAGCTGCGTGCAAGCGGCATCGAACGCACAGCATTGCGCACAGGCCAGCGTGCGCCAGACGTAACCCTGCCCAATGCGCGTGGAGAGCCCATCCGGTTGCACGACCTCCTGAAAACAGGCCCTGTCATCCTGGTGTTTTACCGGGGAGGTTGGTGTCCTTATTGCAACCTGGAGCTGCGCGCCTGGCAGCACAGGCTCGCTGAAGTGAAGGAACTGGGAGCACACCTAGTGGCCATCTCGCCGCAAACGCCGGACAGCTCGCTGTACACGCAGGAAAAGAACGAACTAGCCTTCGAGGTCCTCAGCGATTCAGAACTGCGGGCGGCGAGAGGTTTCGGAGTTGCCTTTGACTTGCCGCCTGAGTTGGTGGACCTCTACTCCAGCGTCGGTCACGATTTGCCTACAACCAACGGCAATGGTTCATGGACTCTGCCGGTTCCAGCCACTTACGCGGTGGGCACAGACGCGATGATCCGCTTTGCCCATGTGGATGTGGACTACCGCAATCGGGCAGAACCCAGCGATGTGTTGGAAGTGATCAGAACAATGAAGTTGTCATCCGAGTAGTCCGCGACGCAATCGCGGGGGAGGGGGTAGGGGGCGTTTCCATGGAGGCGGTTGCCTCTGCTTGCCGGGTGCCCGGTCTTGTACGAAAGCTGCCCCACGCACGACATCAGTTGAATGGCCGGTACTTGAGGTTGATACCTTGCGAGGAGGTGAGCCTGAACGACTCCACTCAGTCTCTAACAGTCTGAAGCAGATGAAAGCTCCCCAATGACAGCGAGAAAGTTCTGGAGGTTTCGCCGAATTCCTACATGCTGGTGTTGGGTGTACCTTCTCGCTTTATGGACCTCAACGAAGTCGATCCACGCGAACTACAGCGATCAGTCAGGTTTGCGCTTGACCTCGTGGCGGCACACCGCATCGCCAAGGGCTTGGTAATCGATCAGGAACGCGTGACCGCATTGCGCGAGTCTCTCGAAGAACGACTTGTCGCGGCGTTTAGCGAGATCGACATCGGCCCCATGCCTTGGTCATAGTCGTGGCAGAAAGCTGCGCAAACACTTTCTATCGAAATAGCGCTCCAACTCATCCGCGAGCAAAAACACGAACCTCCCGATCCATCTTTTCGGCGTGAGTGAGGTCACGCTCCTACAGCGCCCTCACGCACTGACCACCGGCATGTCCTCCCACCCCTTTTGTACGAGGGTGTGCGCAACTCCTGCTTCATGGTCCCGTTGCGAGGTGTAGCACCGATACCTGGAGGTGTCGGCCGCGCAACGCACGGCAGAGTGGAGGCTGAAACCGTCGATATCGGCTCACGGCGAATGTTTGAAAGTCGCCTGGCTTGGTATCGCGCACTGAGAATAGCCTTGCAATCTTGCGCTAGACGACTGGTCTAATACAATGCATGTTTTGCCCCTAACTGCATCAATACATGAACCAAAGCACTTCGACCCTGGCACCAAGCGCCCTGTTCTCTCCCTCCGTCCTCGGTAGCGTCTCGTTGAGCAACCGCATCGTGATGGCGCCGCTGACGCGCAGCCGCGCTGCGGCAGGCAACGTACCTCACGCCTTGAACGCGCGCTACTACGCGCAGCGCGCCAGCGCCGGTCTGATCATTTCCGAGGCCACGCAGATCACGCCGCAGGGCCAGGGGTATCCCAAGACGCCGGGCATCCACAGCCCCGAACAGGTGGCTGGCTGGCAGGGCGTGACGCAAGCCGTTCATGCCCACGGCGGCAAGATCTTCTTGCAGCTGTGGCACGTCGGGCGCGTCTCCCACCCGCTGACGCAGGCCGACGGCAGCTTGCCGGTGGCGCCCTCGGCGATCCGTCCGGCCGGCGAGATCTACACCGAACAGGGCATGAAGCCCTTCGAGACGCCGCGCGCACTCGAGACCGAAGAGATCCCGGCGCTGATTGAAGACTTCCGCCGTGCCGCCGTGCATGCCAAGACGGCGGGTTTCGACGGGGTCGAGATCCATGCCGCCAACGGCTACCTGATCGACCAGTTCCTGCGTGACGGCACGAACCATCGCACAGACGGCTATGGCGGCTCGGTGGCCAACCGAGCCCGCCTGCTGCGCGAGGTCACGGAGGCGGTGCTGACAGTGTGGGAAGCGGGTCGCGTCGGCGTTCGGCTGTCGCCGGTGAACGCGTTCAATGACATCGCCGACTCCATGCCGCAATCGACGTTCGAAGCCATCACCGAACAGCTCAACGCCTACGGGCTGGCTTACCTCCACGTGGTGGAAGACCCCAGCAGCAGCTTCGACTTCCAGAAGCTGCGGCAAATTTTCAACGGCGCCTACATGGCCAATGGCGACTACGACCGTGCCCGGGCGACGGCGGCGATCGCTCGGGAGCAGGCCGACTTCATTGCCTTCGGCAAGCTGTTCATCGCCAATCCGGACCTGC
Organism: Acidovorax soli; assembly: GCF_900107605.1. Taxonomy (GTDB): domain Bacteria; phylum Pseudomonadota; class Gammaproteobacteria; order Burkholderiales; family Burkholderiaceae_C; genus Acidovorax; species Acidovorax soli. Next base: position 5,962 of record NZ_FNQJ01000057.1, read on the forward strand.
CCGAGCGGCTGCGTCGTGACGGCCCGTACAACACGCCCAGGCCCGAATCGTTTTACGCCGGTGGCCCCGAAGGCTACGACGACTACCCGGCACTCGAAACAGCCGTCGCCTGACGCACCGCTCGCATACCCCTGCGGCCATGAACGCAAATCCGGTCGTCGATACGCGCCAGCAGATACTGGATACCGCGCGGTCGATCATCGTCAGCAAGGGTTTCGCCGCGGTGGGCCTGAGCGAGATCTTGGCTGCGGCGGGGGTGCCCAAAGGCTCGTTCTATCACTGGTTCCGCTCCAAGGACCAATTCGGCGAGGCCTTGCTCGAGCGGCACTTCGAGGGGTACTTGGAGCAGACGGATGCCCTGCTGGCGGCGCCAGGGCAAACCGCTGCGGCGCGGCTGCTCGCTTTCTTCGGCCGGTGGCATGCGCTGCAATCGGGTGATGACCTGACAGAGCGCTGCCTGGTGGTCAAGCTGAGCGCCGAGGTCTGCGACTTGTCGGAGTCGATGCGCGCGACGCTGGAACACGGCACGACCCAAGTGCTGGCCCGGCTGGAAGGCTGCCTGAGGCAAGGCATTTCAGACGGTGAGCTGACCGGCTGCCCCGACCCGGCCGAGGTGGCGGAACAGCTCTACCAGCAGTGGCTGGGCGCCACCTTGCTGTCCCGCGTGCAGCGCAGCTCCGGGCCGCTCGACCGGGCGCTGGCGCAGACGAGTCACTGGGTGGCGAACCAGGCCGGGCTGACCTGACCGCAATCAACACGTTCCGCGCGCAGCACGGGACCGCCAAAGGGTAGAAAATTCACATTCTTTTTTTCGCACCTCCCCCCCCGCTATCTGGCCGCTAATTCCGCTGGATGATGATGAACCGCTAGCTGTCGGACATCGGTCGAGGCTATGTGGAAGCAACCTTAACTTTAGTTTTGAGAAGTCTGGAGTGTGGGGGAGACGTCAGGCGCTTCTATACGCCTACAGGCAGACGGTACTCCGGGCAATTCAGGTGCAGCGAGCGGCTCAACACCGCTTTCCCGTAACATGAACTGTATAGCTGTACACCGCTTCGTGTCCTTCTTCCCAGACACCTGAGCAACCTCGCCCATGACCACTCCAATTGACTATGTC
>NZ_FNQJ01000056.1 GCF_900107605.1 Acidovorax soli
TGACACCTGGGCGGGAAAATCGAGTGTCTCAGCCGGCTTGATGGCGCTTCCGCGGTGCGATACTTGGCCTCATGCGGTTAAAACGCCTATCCGTTTGCCAGCGAAGGGACAATCCTGGACCGTTCGCTTGGCATGATCTGATTATCCGCGGGAGGGGCAAATGCTTAACGAATTCCCGACTGCGATTGCATTGCGTGATGCAATCGTGGGCAAAGAAATTTCCGCCGTTGAAGTGGCGCGGCAGTCCCTGGAGCGGCAGAACGCCTTAGAGCCCCTGCTGAACTGCTTTTCGACGACGACCCCTGAAATGGCCCTGGCTTCCGCCGAAAGCGCCGACCAGGCGTTGCGGCGGGGCGAGGCGCCGGGCGCGCTGCATGGCGTGCCGATCTCGGTCAAGGATTTGATTGCGGTGGGCGGCGTGCGGCAAACCTTTGGGTCGCGTTCGATGGCTAATAATGTCGCCCAGGCCGATGCCCCTGCGGTGGCGCGCGTCAAGGCAGCCGGTGCCTGTATCGTTGGAATTACCACGACCAGCGAATTCGGTTGCAAGGCCGTGGGTGATTCTCCACTGACCGGTATTACCCGCAATCCCTGGAATACGGCCAAGACCCCGGGCGGTTCCAGTTGCGGCGCCGCCGCCAGCGTGGCCGCCGGCGTTACGCCGTTTGCCCTTGGAACCGATGGTGGCGGCTCGATCCGTGAGCCGTCTTCGCTCACGGGCCTGTTCGGCATCAAGGCCCAGTTCGGCCGGGTTCCTGTATTCCCAGCGTCCGCTACGCCGACGCTGGGCCACGTTGGCCCGCTGGCTAGGTCAGTGCGGGACGCCGCCTTGCTGCTATCGGTGGTCGCAGGCCATGATCCGCGCGATCCGTTTTCGGTGGCAGGCGATGTGCCGGATTTCCTCGGCGCTTGCGATCTGCCGGTCAAGGGCATGCGGCTGGCCTGGAGCCCAACGCTCGGTTACGCCAAGCCGGATGCGGAAGTCGTGCGCATCACAGAGGCAGCAGTGATGAAATTCAGGACTCTGGGGTGCGAAATCATCGACCTCGCCGATGGCATTGGCAATGATCCGGCGGATTTGTGGATGGCGGAGTTTTACGCAGGCGTCGGCACCCGCCTGAACGATACCTTGCGCAATCGAAGCGAGTTGCTCGATCCAGCCGTAGTAGCCATGCTGGACAAGGCACTTGACCAGACCCTGTTCGACTATTATTCGAAAGTGTTTGCGCGTTACCAATTCCGTGAAAAAATCCGGGCGCTGTTCGAGCCCTTTGATTTGCTGTTGACGCCGACCGCGCCGGTAGCCGCCTTCGATGTCGGGGTGGATGTGCCGCCACAATTTGCTGATCGCAACGTATGTTCATGGCAGTACTATACCTATCCCTTCAACCTGACCGGCCAGCCGGCGGCGTCGCTGCCGGTGGGCTTTACTTCAGCGGGTTTGCCGGTGGGCTTGCAGCTGGTCGCCAGAATCAACCGTGAATCGGATATTTTCCGCGCAGCGGCGGCCTTCGAGGCGGCCTACCCTTGGGCCGGGATACTGCCGCCGGGAATCGCAGGCTAGGCAAGGGGTTCGGTCGAAATCGTCCAGATCCCTTCGAACAGCGCTTCGTGCAGCCGCGACAGCTCTTCGCTCTGGAAAATCATGCCGTAATTTTCCTTCTTCGATGAAATGAAGGCCACCTTGTCATCATAGATATAGGTGGTCATCGACAGTAATACCGACGGCGGCGCATAGCGCAGTTCGCGCATTTCCGTGCTGCTTTGCGGCCAGATCCGGTCGACATCCTTGATAGCCGAGCGCAGCACGCGCAGATGGATCCCCCGTTCTACGCGTTCGGCAATATATTCATTGAATTTCGCCTGGCCCGGGATCTCCAGCAGGTCATCCATCGACAGGATGCCGCGCAACTGTTTTGAGCGGCAAGTCAGCGTATCCATCAATACGGTGTGGATGCCTTCCTCGCCTTCGTAAAAGCGGATGTTGGGCTTCGACTTTGCCCGGTTGTAGATCGAGCGCAGCTGCGGCAGCAGATCGCCCATGACCTGGCGCTTGAGTTCCAGCCGCTGCAGGATCACCACCGGATCTTCCGCCAGCACGTGGCGTTTGCCATCGCGCTCGACCATGCTGATCAGACCTTCCTTCTCCAATTTGTCCAGCAAGTCATACGCTGTGGTGCGGCCGAGTCCGGCTTTTTTTGCGACTTGCTGCACCGGGGCTTCGCCAAGTTCCAGCGCGGCCAGGTAAGCCTGGTAAAGCTTGCCATCGATGCCGAGAGTGGCAAGCTGCTGTTCGAATTGCATGGTCTTTTAGGGTAAACGAGATGGCTGCATTTTACCCCGGCGAATACACTCGCGGCAAATCATGAAAATGCATTTTGTCGATAAAATTCGACAGCACAAATTCAGTGCATTTTCGCTATAAGTCGCTGTTTCGTGGGGCATAACTCAAATTTTGCTCCCCCTATTAGTGCGATAAAAATTAATTTGTCGAAAATTATTGACGATAAAAATTGACGCGCATAAGATCCGTTTTGTCAGGCAGCCAGCAGCCTGCGGCGCCTGAAGCGACTTTCCATCCACTGATCCGTCTAGGAGTTTTCATGAACATCCGTAACCAGAAACTGACGCGCGCCGGCCTCGTGGCGGCCGCGATTGCCGCCGCCTTTGCTGTTGTGCCAGCTGCCCATGCGCAAAAAGTCGTCAAGCTCGGGGTGATCATGCCGATGTCCGGCCCCAACGCCGCATTCGGCAATACTTCGCTGAACGGCATCAAGCTGGCAGTGGAAGAATTCAATGCCAAGGGCGGCGTCAAGTCGCTGGGCGGCGCCAAGATCGAACTGGTGGTGGCCGACATCCCGCAGCCCAACGCCGCCGCAGCTGCCACCCAGCGCCTGATTTCGCAAGAGCGCGTCTCCGGCGTGATCGGCTCCTTCGTGTCCTCGGTCACCATCGCCGCCTCGGAAGTCACCGAGCGCGCCGGCGTGCCGCTGATTACCTTTGCCTTTGCCGATGAAATTACCGGTCGCGGCTACAAGAACGTTTTCCAGGTCTCGCCCAAGGGCTCCGTGGTCGGGCGCGCCCAGTTCGACTATGCGCTCGGGCTGTCCAAACAGGCCGGCGAGCCGGTGAAGAAGGTTGCGATCCTGTATGAAGACACCGCTTACGGCACCGCCCAGGCCAAGGGCCTGCGCGAAGGCGCCAAGGCCGCCGGCATCGAGGTGGTTGTGGACGAGGCTTACCCGCTCGGCATCACCGATGCCACGCCGCTGGTCAACAAGGTGCGCGCTTCCGGCGCCCAGATGGTGTTCCCGGTGTCCTACCTGAACGACTCGCTGCTGATCATCCGCACCATGCGCCAGCAAAACATTACCACGCCGACGATTGGCGGCGCGGCCGGCTACATCATTCCGGACTTCAAAAAGGGCCTGGGCCAGTATGCCGAAAACGTGCTGTCGATCTCCACCGCCAGCTACGATACCGCGCCGGCGATCGGCGAGCGCTACAAGGCCAAGTACGGCGCCTTCATGCCGCATGACGCATTGATTTTCGGCGCGGCTACCGAAGCCATGATGCAGGCGGTCGACCAGGCCAAGTCGGACGATCCGGCCAAGGTGCGCGACGCGCTGGCCAAGATCAAGTATTGCGACGGCATCGCCAAGGGCATTCCGGCAGGATGCGTGCAGTTCGACCAGACCGGCGCTGCCGTCGGCGCCAAGCCGGTCATGGTGCAGTGGCGCGGCAACGACCTGGTCACCGTCTATCCGGCCGAGCTTGCCAAGGGCAAGGCGATCTGGGGCGGCGCCAGGTAAGCAAGCCGCGGGCGCCGCTCGCCCTCTGCAGGGGCGGGGCGCCCGCTTTCGTCCCCGTCTTTTCTTCAACGGATCATCATGCAATTCATTCAAGCCATCATCGACGGCATCCTGCTTGGCGGCGTCTACGGCGTCATTGCCACCGGTTTGTCGCTCGTGTTCGGCGTGCTCGGCATCGTCAACTTCGCCCAGGCGGAGTTTTTGATGGTGGGAATGTACGCCGCTTTCTTCGCCTGGCGCCTGCTCGGACTTGATCCGATGCTGGGCGCCTTCTTTTCGCTGCTGGTCGGCTTCGGCCTCGGCTATCTGGCGCAGCGCTACCTGGTCTCGCGCGTCATGAAGGCGCCGGCGTCGTCGCAGATTTTCCTCACGGTCGGTCTCATGATCGTCATCGAGAACGCCGCGCTGCTGGTATTCGGCTCGGACTACCAGTCGGTGCAGACGCCATACCAGACTGCCAGCATCACGCTCGGGCCGCTGTTCGTCAGCGCGCCGTATGCGCTGGCGTTCGGCATGTCGCTGCTGGTCAGCGCCGCGTTGTGGTGGTTCCTGACCCACACCTGGATGGGGCGATCGATCCGCGCCACTGCGCAAAACAGCATGGCCGCCACCCTGATGGGCGTGGCCACCAAGCACACTTACGCGGTCGCCTTCGGCATCGGCACCGGTCTGACCGCCTTCGGCGGCGGCGTGATCCTGCCGTATCTCACGGTCAGCCCGACCATCGGCCAGAGCTTCGCCGTGCTGATGTTTACGGTGGTGGTGCTGGGCGGCCTGGGCAGCGTGGTCGGCGCCCTGGTCGGCGGCATCGTGGTCGGCGTCATCCAGTCTGTCTCGGGCCTGCTGTTTCCGATCCAGCTGCAGAACCTCGTGCTGTTCGTTGTGTTCATCGCCGTGCTGGCGTTCCGGCCGCAAGGTCTTATCTCTTCCGGGTTCAAAAAACGATGAAAGCCTCACGCATCCTTCCCATCCTGTTGATCGTCGCCCTGGCCGCGCCCTGGTTCTTCGATGCCCGCGGCTACGGCATCCGCGTGCTGTGCATGATCTTCCTGTTCGCCGCGGTGGCGCAGGCATGGAACATCGTCGGCGGCCTGGCCAACCAGATCTCGCTCGGCCACGCTGCCTTCTTCGGCATCGGCGCCTATACCTCGACCATCCTGCTGATCAAGTTCGGCGTCTCGCCCTGGCTCGGCCTGGTCGTCGGCATGGCGCTGGCGATGGCGCTCGCGGTGCTGCTGGCGCTGCCCACGCTGAAACTGGCCGGGCATTACTTCGCCCTGGCCACGCTGGCCTTCGCCGAGGTGTTGCGCATCATTGCCAACAGCGCCGGCAGCCTGACCGGCGGCCCGCAAGGCCTGTCGATCCCCTTCAATCCGAACGGCGGCTTCTGGGCCTTCCAGTTCTCCAGCACGGTGATGCATTACTACATCATGCTGGCGGCCTTCTTGCTGGTCAGCGGCGTGTTCTGGGCCATCAAGGTATCGGCCTTCGGCTACCGCCTGCGCGCAGTGCGTGAAAACGAGGATGCCGCCGAAGTCGCCGGCGTCGACACCTTCCGCACCAAGCTGATGGCGCTGTTGATCTCCGCCGCGCTGACCGCGTTGTGCGGCACGCTGTTTGCGCAGTTCAATTTCTTCTTCGACCCCGATTCGGTATTCGGCTCCAGCGCGATTTCGATCCGCATGGCGCTGATCACCATCATCGGCGGCATCGGCACCCTGGCCGGCCCACTGCTGGGTGCGCTATTCCTGCTGCCGCTGGAGGAATTTATTAACGCAACCCTGTCCAGCCGTATTGCCGGCCTGTCGCAGCTGGTCTATGGCGTGATCCTGATCGTCATGATCCTGGTGAAGCCGGCCGGATTCGTCGCGCTGTTCTCTGGACGCAAATGGAGCTGGATCAAATGACTACCTTGCTGCAAGTAGAAAACGTCACCGTCAGGTTCGGCGGCCTGGTGGCGTTGAATAATGTTTCGTTCACCCTCAATCCGGGCGAAATCGTCGGCCTGATCGGCCCCAACGGCGCCGGCAAGACCACGCTGTTCAGCACGCTGGTCGGCCTGGTCAAGCCCAGCGAGGGCAGGATCGTCATCGAAGGCGAGCGCATCGACGGCAAGCGGCCGCACCAGGTCGCCCGCCACGGCATGACCAAGACTTTCCAGAACGTTTCGCTTTTCCCGGACATGAATGTGCGCGACAACGTGGTGGTGGCGGCGCTGTCGCACAGCAACCTGGCCGATGCCCGCCGCACCGCAGACGCCGCGCTGGAGCGCCTCGGCCTGGCGTCGATCGCCGATGCGGAGGTGGCTGACCTGACTTTCCCGCAGCGCGCATTGGTGGAAGTGGCGCGCGCCATGGCGACCCGCGCCAGGATCCTGCTGCTGGATGAAGTGATGGCGGCCCTGAACCCGGCCGAAATGGACGCGGTGATGGACGTGCTGAGTTCGCTGCGCGATGAAGGCCTGACCCTGTTCGTGGTCGAGCACCACATGCGCGCCATCATGCGCCTGTGCGACCGCATCCTGGCGTTGCAGTTCGGCGGCCTGATCGCCAGCGGCACCCCGGCGGAAATCGCCGCCAACCCGGTGGTGATCGAAGCTTACCTCGGCCGCGAGAAAAGCAAGGAGGCATGATGCTGACAATCGAAAAACTCAATGCCGGCTACGGCGGCAAGGATGTGCTGCACGATGTATCCATTTCGGTGGCCACCGGCGAGACCGTGACCCTGCTTGGCGCCAATACCGCGGGCAAGAGCACCTTGTTGCGCAGCATTTCCGGGCTGGTGCCGCAGGTGCGCGGCAAGATCGACTTCAATGGCGAAAGCCTGCTCGGCCGCGCCGCCCACACCATTCCCGCGCTGGGCATTGCCCACGTGCCGGAGGGACGCCATGTGTTCCCGCTCATGACGGTGTACGACAACCTCGTGATGGGCGCCTATACCCTGCGCCATACGGCACAGCTGGATGCCAGGATCGAGGCCGTATTCGAACTGTTTCCCCGACTGCGCGAGCGGCGCACCCAGGCGGCGGGATCGATGTCGGGTGGCGAGCAGCAGATGGTGGCCATCGGCCGCGCGCTGATGCTCTGCCCCCGGCTTCTGTTGCTCGACGAGCCCAGCCATGGGCTGGCGCCGATCGTGGTCGACGAACTGCATGAGGCGCTCTTGCGCATCAACGCCACCGGCGTGTCGATCCTGCTTGTCGAGCAAAACGCCTCGCTGGCCCTGTCGATTGCCACCCGCGGCTATGTGCTGGAATCGGGCCGGCTGGTGCTCGAAGGCAGCGCCGGCGACTTGCGTTCCAACGACGAAGTGCGGCGCGCCTATCTCGGCCTGTAGGCGGGCGCATTGCATTCATTCCAACAAATCCATTTTCTATCAAGGATCAACATGACTACTCACCGTGTCGCCGTCATCCAGGCTTCTTCCGTACCCAGCGACAGCGCCGCCACTGTCGACAAGCTGATCAGGCTGGCCACGGACGCCCGTGGCCAGGGCGCCGAACTGGCGGTCTTTCCGGAAGCCTTCCTCGGCGGCTATCCGAAGGGCGCCGATTTCCACATTGCGCTGGGCGCCCGTCCGCCGGAAAGCCGCGAGGAATTTCGCCGCTACTATGAAAACGCGATCGCCGTCCCCGGTCCGGAGACCGAGCGCATCGGCGCCGCTGCAGCGGATCTCAAGCTGTTCATCGTGGTCGGCGTGATCGAGCGCGCCGGCGGCACCCTGTACTGCACCGTGCTGTTTTTCGGTCCGGACGGCAGCCTGCTAGGCAAGCACCGCAAGCTGATGCCGACCGCCGCCGAACGCTACCTCTGGGGCCAGGGCGACGGCTCGACCCTGCCCGTGTTCGACACCCCGGTCGGCAAGCTCGGCGCCGTCATCTGCTGGGAAAACTATATGCCGATGCTGCGCATGGCGATGTATGGCAAGGGCATCGAAATCTATTGCGCGCCGACCGCGGACGACCGTCCGACCTGGTTGCCGAGCATGCAGCACATTGCGCTGGAAGGGCGCTGCTTCGTGCTGTCTTCCTGCCAGGTCTTGCGCGGCAGCGAATTTCCGAAGGAATTCAGGAATGAGATTTCAACCGACCCGGATGCGCAGTTGATGCGCGGCGGCAGCTGCATCATCGACCCGCTCGGCAAGGTGCTGGCCGGTCCGGTCTTCGACGAGGAAGCGGTGCTGGTGGCGACGATCGACCTGGCCGATATCCCGCGCGGGCGTTTCGACTTTGACGTTGCCGGACATTACGCGCGGCCGGACATTTTCAAGCTGACGGTAAATGAAACGCCGTTGCGGCCGATCGTGACCGTGCGCGAGGAGTAAGTTGCAAGCGCTGCGGGATAACTGTCGAAAATATTTACAGTTGCAGGAAAATTTCTTGGTTGAAATTTAGATTTCCCAATAAAAACAATCACTTGGCTTGGGTGGCGCGACTTTTGCATTGTAGATGCCATATTGCAATTTAATAGCCTCTACCCAATCCAAGGATTCCCATGAAAAGCTTCAAGCATTTCCTGATTGCCGCTACCCTGATGCTGTCGGCCACCGCAGCCTCCGCTGCCGCCCTGCTCACCAACAGCGCCGATCCCGCGAAACCACCGGCACCGGCCAGGACAAGACCGGCAGCAAAAAGGTGGTGGCGTTCAAGAAGGCCATCATCGCCGCTGGCAGCCAGGCCGTGCGCCT
>NZ_FNQJ01000051.1 GCF_900107605.1 Acidovorax soli
AAAGTCAATGAAATCAACGATCTACCAACACCACCTCCGCGCCAGTGCTAGCTTTTCGTACCGTCACTTATTGCACTGAAAACGAGGAGACCCCGTCATCAAGTGATCGGTCGAGGTAGTCCTTCTTGCCCGTGTAGTAGAGCTCTCTGGGAAAACTCGACGGCCAGCTTGATGCGCGACTTGGTGAGGTGCCTTATGGCTTTGTTCATAGAACGATGGTATGCCCGCGCTCCGGGGATGGTGTTGCATCCGGTCTGTCTTGACATCATCGCGGTCTTCAGCTATATAGATGACGCTGGGGGAAGCGTGGTGCCACGCTGACAAATGAGGGAAGCTAAGTCAGCGGGCGACCTATTTCTATGAACTCGCGATTGCTTGTCCATAGAATCTTTCGTATGGAGGCTGCCGTATCGGGGTCCAGGCATGCCCAAACTAAGCCATCAGAGCGTCAGCCTCGCGCTGATGCAAAACGCTTGCACACCGTTCGGGATGGGGTCAGGTGAAGGACTGGTCCTGATGCGTTGAACAACCGAGTTGGTGTTGCGAGTGGCGGGTCCGCTAAAACTCGGAGAGTCTGATGCCATTCACGGACACAAGCTGGTCCAGTCGCAGCGTATCACCCGAGCTCAAAGCCAGAAACTCAACGCCGCCGCGCGCGTACACGTCTCGGATTACCCCGTTGATCATGCGCAGCTCTCCGTCGGTATTGAGGTATTCAACATCGGCATTCTTATGCGTCATCGCAAGAGATTCCAGCACCTCGTGGAATTCGCAACTGATGGGTTTGTAATCGCTCATGGCCGAATTTCCTCAAAGAGTTGCTCCTGCGGTAGTAGGCTACTCGGAAAAAAATGGAAGGGTCCATATTCATAGTCCTGCCTTTGGTAGCAGTACCCGCACCGCTCTGCGGGGACAAGCGGGACTGCATGAGATCGGATGCCACGCAAGGCGCCAACCTTTCAATCGTAAAGGCATTTGCTCATGACACAACAACTTCAAGAGACCATCGACGCAGCGTGGGAAAACCGTGCAAATCTCTCGCCCTACGACACTTCAACCGAAGTCATTGAAGCTGTCGAGCACGTGATCACTGAACTCAACAACGGCAGCTCATGACGGAAGCGTCTGGTCGAAATACCGTGCCGCAGATATTTGTCAATGCGTCATTTGCTCCCACGAACTTGCTGAGCTCGAAGCCAATGGAGGGATCGACAAACTTCTTGCGCGCAAGCTCCTTCGAACTGAGCGGTTCCGGCTCAGACCAGGCGGCCCGCGTACCACGTGCCCGTTGATGGATATGAAAGGAGATTTGGTGGGTCGCAGTAGTCTGGAAAGACACCGCCATCGCTACAAGCGACGAGCTAGTTGACGTTAATGCACCCCATCACCTCCGCTCCGCGATTGGCAAGCTCAGCCATAGCGCTCTTCCCTGAACGGGTCACCGCGCATGTGGTACCCGCGCAGTTCCCAGAATCCCGCTTCTTCCTCCGTCGTGAACTCAAGGTTACTCAACCACTTGGCCGATTTCCAGAAATACAGGTGCGGCACCAATAGGCGTGCCGGCCCCCCGTGCTCGTGGGTCAGGGGCTTGTCGTCGAAGTGGGTGGCGACCATTGCGCGACCTTGCGTCAAGTCCGCCAGCGGCAGGTTGGTGCTGTAGCCGTCCTGCGAGTGGGCAAGCACCCATGGGGTTGGTGCTTGCACGCCGGCTGCAGCGAGAAGGTCGTCCACCGTGACGCCACGCCAACGCGTGTCGAACTTGGACCAAGTGGTCACGCAGTGAATGTCGACCACCTGCTCGCTCTGCGGCAAAGCCCTGAAGTCGGCCAAGGTCCATTGGGCCACCAGCCGTGGGCCGACTTTCAGGGTCAGCGCCCATTCGGCTTCGCTAAGGGGGCGCGGTGCAGGGCCAGAGGTCAGGACCGGGAAACTTTCGGTCAGTGATTGTCCCGGAGGCAAACGACCACCGTGATTGTCGACGCCGCGATTGCGGCCTAGAAAAGATCGATTGATGGGCATCTTTGCTCCCTCTTTTCAGTTCATGACCAGGGGCTTGCGGCGGTCGATGATGGTGGGCAAGAATTCAGTGACGGTGGGGTGTACGGGCAGCGCCTCACGCACCGTGCGCCAGGTGCCCTGGCTAGCCATCACTAGGCCAATGGATTGAATGATCTCGTCGGCCTGGATGCCTATTGATCCGGCACGGTTTATTGCAGAGTCCCGATGCCGTTCAACTTGAGCCCGTCGAGGGGCTTCGACACCTCAGCCCGAGCAAGGTTTACGAATAAAGCCTGCCGGATCAATAGCATCGTGGCGCCCAGGAACAGGCCACTGTCTTCATCGATCAGCAGTTTGATCACGCCCACGGTTTCACTCTCTTCCTTCGCCCGGCTCACGTCCTTCATCGCATGCACCGCTTGTGAGATACGCCGACCCTCTTTTTCCACTAGGCGCTTGGCATCTGCCTCATACAGCCCCACGTGTGCCAGCGGTGGATCGGTGAACATGGCGTAAATGCTGTTGCGCGCGTCGGCGCTGCGCTGTCCGCCGGCGAGGTTCTCGGCCAGAACGTCGTGATCGTGGTAGCTGGTGTGGGTGAAGGCTCCGCGCTGGTTGATGTCGCCCAGCGCCCAGATGCCGGGCACGTCGGTCTCGAGCCGATCGTTGGTGGCGATGTAGCCACGCATGTTGGCCCTCAACCCCACACTATCCAGCCCCAGATCGTCGGTATTGGGCACGCGACCGGCAGCCACCAGCAGGTGGCTGCCGCCTATGATGCGACCGTCAGCCAGTTGAACGCAGGTGCCGCCCTCGGTTTCCCCCGGTTTGACGGCCGCAATAGACACGCCGATGTAAACGTCGATGCCCTCGGCCTGCAGCATCTCGGTCACGGCAGCAGACACGTCGGCGTCTTCCCGCCCCGTCAAGCGCGGCCCCGTCTCGATGATTGCGACCTTGCTGCCGAGGCGGCGAAAGATCTGCGCCATCTCAAGGCTGATGTACCCGCCTCCGATGATCACCAACTTGCGGGGTAGCTCGCGCAACGCCAACAGTCCCTCGCTGTCAAGGTACGGGTTTTCCGCCAGACCCGGGATTGTCGGTACGGAGGAGCGCGTACCCGTGTTTAGGATGATCTGAGGCGCGCGCAGTATGTGCTCGCCCGCCTGCACCAGGAACTCGCCACCATCGCGACCCGTCAGCCGACCGTGAGCTTTAATGATGCGCAGGCCCTCCAACCCGCCGAGCCAGCTCTCGAGTCCTGATCGCGCCTGGTCGACCCTGTCTTGCATGCGTTGCATGGCGACGGCGAAGTCGACCTTTACAGGGCCCACCTGCACACCGAACTCGGCCGCGCGACGCGCCAGGTAGGCCACCCGCGCCGACTTGCGCAATGTCTTGGTGGGTGTGCAGCCTCGGTTGACGCAGGTGCCGCCAAGGTCACGGGCCTCCACCAGCGCGACCTTGCGGCCGCGATTCACGAGCTTGGCCGCTAGAAACGGTCCGGCCTGCCCCGCACCAACCACGATAGTGTCGAAGTTCATCATGACTTGACCAACGCCACGGCGTTCATGCAATAGCGCAGGCCGCTGGGTGCGGGCCCATCGGGGAAAACATGGCCCAGGTGCGCGTCGCACACATTGCAGGTGGTCTCGATGCGAGTCATACCATGGCTCGAATCGTAGTGGTGCGCGATCAGCCCGGGCGCCAGCGCCTGTCTGAAGCTGGGCCAACCACTCTTGCTTCGGAACTTGCTCGAAGCGTCGAACAGTTCGGTACCGCAGCACACGCACCCATAAACACCGGGCTCGAACAAGGCACACATGTCCGAGCTGTGCGCAGGTTCGGTGCCCCTTTGTCGCGTGACGCGGTACTGCTCGGGCGTCAGGCGCTGGCGCCATTGCGCGTCGTCGAGCTCGAGCCGCCGTGGCGGCGCTGGATTGTTGCCTTTCGCGTGCTGGATGACGTCTCGCCAGGTGATGGTTCCTGCATCTGGCGTGGGCACAGGCGGCGCCGACTCGGCGCGTTTGAGCTCGGCAATTAGTTTTTCGACGTCGATGCGGAAGTAGTTGTAAACCACCGCGCCACTGGGATCGACGAGGATAAACCAGGGCGTGCCGCCGTTGCGGTAGCGCTGCATCAGCACCGAGCCGTCACCCACATGACCGGCGCCGGCATCGTGGCCGAACGGTATCGGTAGTGCGTATTTGCGTTGGTTCGCTGCCACCCGATCTACGGTGTTGGATTCGAAGTCCTCGAAAACCGTCTGCACCGCCGCGAAGCTGACGAAGGGCGAACCGCGAAACGCCTCGACCACACGGACCAGAGAGGGAAAGCCGGTCAGGTGACAGCCTGGGCAGGCGTCTTGGAAGCAGAAGACCAGCTTGAATTTCCCGCGCATCTTGTCTAGACCATAGTCGGCCAGGGGCTGGCCGGCTGCGTCGATCCATTGCGTCACGCCCAGTTCGGGCGCGGGTTCCCCCGTGATGCCTGCTTGTACGCTGTCTTCTTGCATGGTTGTTCCTCCAGGTGGGGTTGAGTAGTTGCGCTCGGGAATCCGCCGTTCAGGTGCCGCAGAAGGTTCGGTAGTTTTCCGTCTGCTCTGCCGGAGCGGGCTCGGCCAACGCACTGTATGCCGCATGCTCGTCAAACGGGTGTTCCAGCACCAGCAGCAGGCGCTCAAAAGGTGCCAGGTCATCGCGCTCCACGGCAGCCGCCAGCGCCGCTTCGACGAGGTGGTTGCGCGGGATGTAGATCGGGTTGGTGCACCTCAGGGCCTCCTTGAGTTCGTGAGGGCTCGTGCCGACCGCCCGGGTGCGCTCGCGCCAGCGCTGGAGCCAAAGCTCCAGCGCTGCGGCCGCGCTTCCGAACAGCGCGCGCAGCGGCGTGTCGTTGCCTTGGGCCGCGTCGGCCAGGCGGGCAAACGCGAGCGTGAAATCGATGCGGTGCTGGCTCAGCAGCGTCAGGTAGTCGTCGGCCAGCGCGCGGTCATCCTCACCGCCTCCGTCCAAGCCCAGCTTGAGCCGCAGGACGGACGTCCAATGAAAGTCGAAGCGTTCAGCAAATGCCTCTACAGCCGCTCCGGCGCGTTGTGCCGCAGACTCGGCATCGGCGTCGATCAGCGGCAGCAAGGCGTCGGCCAAGCGTGCCAAGTTCCACTGCGCAATCGCCGGCTGATTGCCATAGGCATAGCGGCCCGAGGTGTCAATCGAGCTGAATACGGCCCTGGGGTCGAAGTGTTCTAGGAAAGCGCAAGGGCCGTAGTCGATCGTTTCACCGGAGATCGTCATATTGTCGGTATTCATGACGCCGTGGATGAAGCCCACGCCCATCCAGCGCGCGACCAACGAAGCCTGGCGCTCGACCACCTCCTGCAGCAGACCCAGGTAGGGGTCCGGGGTGCTGGTCAGCGGCGCGTAGTGACGCGCGATGGCGTAATCGGCCAATCGGCGCAGCAGGACTTCGTCGTCTCTGGCCGCGATGTACTCGAAGGTGCCTACACGCAAGTGGCTGGCGGCCACGCGCGTAAGGATTGCACCAGGCAGGAGCTGCTCGCGCTGCACGGTCGCGCCGGTGGCCACCGCTGCCAGCGCGCGCGTGGTCGGGATGCCCAGGACGTGCATGGCCTCACCCATCAGGTACTCCCGCAGCACGGGTCCGAGTGCGGCCTTGCCGTCACCGCGGCGCGAGAATGGGGTTCGGCCCGATCCCTTCAGGGAGATGTCACGGCGTCGGCCATGACGGTCAACGATTTCGCCAAGCAGCAGAGCGCGGCCATCGCCGAGCTGCGGCGAGAAGCCGCCGAACTGGTGCCCGGCATAGGCCTGCGCCAGCGGTTGTGCCTGAGCCGGAACGACATTGCCGGCGAACACGGCGAGGCCGGCTGCTGAGGACATTTCTTCGGCGTCCAGGCCGAGCTCGTTAGCCAGGTCGCTGTTCAGCCGCAGCAGCCTAGGCGCTGGCGAACCTGCCGGTTTCGATCTCGCATACAGCCCCTCAAGATCGCGCGCGTAGGTGTTGTCGAACGGCATGTGCAATGTTGCTGACGATGCCGTGGCGGAGGGTTGCTCGTTCGGGGTAACGTTGGTTTGCAATTCAGTCTCCTGGCCCGAGGGGTAAATGGCGGGCGGCGTGTCATGCGGCCTGAGGCACTTCGTTGGCGCGACCGAAGGCCCGGAGCAGGCGCTGGGCATCGAGGCGAAAGTCGAAGACCTCTCCCTGCATGTCGAAAACGATGAACCACGGTGTGCCACGTATCCCGAAATCCGCCATCAGGCTCGGGTAGCGGTCCACAGCCGAGTCGTGACCGAAAGGAATCGCCAACCCGTATCGCTGCTGCGTCTCGCGCAAACGTTCGAGCGTGTTTGTCTCGGCAGCCTCGAATACGGTTTGCACGGCGGCGAAGCCGAAGCCTTGGCCGGACAGTCCTTCAACCAGCGCCCTGAGTGTCGGAAATCCGTGACTGTGACAAACCGAGCACCCGTGCTGGAAGCAAAAGATCACCTTGAACTTGTCACCGAGATCGGCCAGCTCTAGTGGCCGAATCGGGTTCCCTTGCGCATCGATCCACTGCTGAACTCGCAACCGCGGGGCTTTCATGGGGTCTTGGTCGTTCGTCATGGAATCTTTGAGTGAGACTACGATTCCGGACCGCGCGCTGGCTGACCGGGGGGAAGCGGCAGGTGTACCCATTCAGATTACGTTGCAAATAGTCCTTGTGCTCCGGCTCGGCCTGCCAGAAGGGGCCGGCGGGCTCCACTCCAGTGACCATCTTGCCCGGCCACAGGCCCGAGGCGTCGACGTCGGCAATCGTCTCCAGAGTGATCTGCCGATGCTCGGGCGTCTTGTAGTAGATGCCGGAACGGTAGTAGCACCCGCCATCGTTACCCTGCCGGTTGGGCGTGCTGGGATTGTGGATCAGGAAGAAGAACTCCAGCAGCGCGCGCCAACTGGTGCGTGCCGGACCGAACACCACTTCGAGCGCCTCGCCATGCGTGCCGTGATTGCGATGGGTGGCATAGGCATTGGCAACGTCGCTGTAGCCGACGCGTGTACTATTGACGCTCGGGAGCCTGCGCACCAGGTCCTGTATGCCCCAGAAGCAACCTCCGAAGAGGAGGGCAGTTTCTTTTGAACTCATGTTGCAACTCCTTGCAGCCCGGACAATGCGATCGAATTCGCGAGCTAGGCTGCGTTTGATCGAACCCGTGTCACTGCAGGCGACGCGATGGCGTTGCCCGCAAGCGGCATCTTTTGATTCTTTCTCATTGGAACCGAAGGTCGGCGCTACAAGACGCCGACGAGTCTTGTTAAGTACGCCGTGCGTCCGATTCTGTCTTCATTGCCATGCCGAAGCTGGACCTGCCCCGGCTTCACGGACGCTATCGTAAGAGGCTTGGAACGGCTCGACGAGGTACGGGGCAGGCTGTGATGGCGACGCAAGTTGCACGAGTCCGTCGGCTGATCCGCGCATGGGACCCGCAGCACCGGCGGTGCCGCTTCGTGGCGCGCGATCCGAAAATCACACCGGCGCCACAGATGAAGGCAGCCTTGCCACATCCCATCGTCGCTGTGAGGGCGAAGCACAGCATATGGGCGAACAAGGGGTAATTCGGGGTGAGGGGTTTGGCCATGCTAGGCACTCCAAAGGTTAGGACGAAGGGTGCAAAAAGTCGGACTATCGGTAGCACCAGCACCCCTATAGTTGATTACCGTCACATTCCAGAGCGGATAGCCCTATATACGATCGAGTTGATGTAGGCTTCGCTGACCCTTGAGACTGTGTGATCTTGGCCGACTATGTCGCGCGACTTACTGAGCGGCCAAACTAGGCGCGGGTCCAGCGCTCCGGGCAAGGCGCGGGCCCCTCAATGACACAACGGACCAATTAGCCACGCAATATTGGGCAAAGAACGTAGCCTTGTCCTTAAGCAGCACGACGCAGGAGTCCTCAACATGGTCACACGCAATTTCACCGGGCGAAGGCCCACGGCAGCCGTTGCCAACCGCTTGCCGCCAGGCCAGTTCGAAACCGAAGGCTTTCCGGTGCTCTCAAAAGGGCCGACGCCTCGCATCGACATGGCTTCTTGGCGATTCACGCTGAGCAATGGCCCGCGGCCCATGAAAAGCTGGAGCTGGGACGAGTTCGTGGCGCTTCCGCGCACCGTGTGGCAAGGTGATATCCATTGCGTCACGACCTGGTCGAAGTTCGACACACGCTGGGAAGGTGTGACCATCGACGACCTGCTTGCCGACGCCGGCATTGCAGCTCCCACGCCCTGGCTACTGGCGCTGTCGCTAGACGACTACGACACCAACGTGCCGGTTGCCGATTTGCTCGGCGGCCGCGCCATGGTAGCGACTCATTTCGACGGCCAGCCATTGGCGCCCGAACATGGCGGCCCGGCCCGCTTGCTGGTGCCGCACCTGTACTTCTGGAAGAGCGCGAAGTGGATCAAGGGTCTCAAATTCACCGCGCGCGATGAAGCCGGATTCTGGGAGCTGCGCGGATATCACATGTACGGCGATCCTTGGCGGCAACAACGTTATTCGGACGATTCTTGATGTTGCCCAACGAGCATCAAGGTCCGTGGCGCAACGCGAAGATCGAGCGCATCTCGCAGCTCACACCGCGCATCAAGAGTTTCTTTCTCGATGTGTCGGCACTGGCGTCGCGCCGTGCGGGTCAACACATCGATGTGCGACTGACCGCGCCCGATGGTTATGCCGCGCAACGCAGCTATTCCATTGCATCGGCGCCTCGCGCTGACAACGTCGAGATCATCATCGAGAAGCTCCAGGATGGCGAGGTGTCCCCTTTTTTCCATGACATCGCGGAGGTGGGCGAGAGTATCGAAGTGCGTGGGCCGCTCGGTGGACATTTCGTCTGGGGACCCGCCGATGGCGGGCCGTTGTTGTTGATAGCGGGCGGCTCGGGCATCGCGCCGTTGATGGCAATGGTGCGCGCATGGGCCGCGGACCCCGCAGAGGTAGTGGCGCCGACGGGGGCCATGGCCGAACTGCCACCGGTGCCTATGCCCGTGCTGTTGGTCTGCTCCGCACGCACTCCGGCCGACCTACCCTTTCATGCCGAGTTGCTTGAACTCGAAGCAGCACGGCCCGACTTCACCTTCATAGCGGTGACCACGCGCGAGCCACCACCGCGGCCGACCGACCTGGGGCGGCGGCTTGATGCTGCAGCCATCGCAAACGTCCTTGCCCGCTGGGTCCACACGCCTCGCCATGTTTATGTATGCGGCGCCAATCGGTTCGTCGAAGCCGTTGCTAACGGACTGGTCGATGCCGGCGTCCCCGCAGCCCACATTAAGACGGAGCGGTACGGGGGCGCCTGAACTTAGCAGGATTTTGCAGGCAGGCCGGACACGTAGCAGAAAGGAAGTTTCGTTACCAGCGT
Source organism: Acidovorax soli (assembly GCF_900107605.1). Classification (GTDB taxonomy): domain Bacteria; phylum Pseudomonadota; class Gammaproteobacteria; order Burkholderiales; family Burkholderiaceae_C; genus Acidovorax; species Acidovorax soli. Next base: position 9,413 of record NZ_FNQJ01000051.1, read on the forward strand.
CAGACGAAGTTCGCGCTCCCAGGCCTGATGTATTGGCTGACGGCTGCGGCGGTAAAGTTTCCCGCGCGCGCCGCATCGGCGATACAGCCATGCTCGACGACCGTGATCAGACGGCGCAGATAGCCTATATCCGTAAAAAACTTCGTTTTAGGCAAGAAAAACTATAGGTTTTCTCTTTTGAAGAGGCGAACATAGTATTCATGCATTGGCGGTTGGGCAATCTGTTAAGCAACCACTAAGAGGGGGCACTGTGCAAGCTTACTTTCATCTGGCATTCCACGTGCGTGATCTGGAAAAGTCGCGCGATTTCTATGGCACAACGCTTGGGTGCAAGGAAGGACGCAGCACGGCAACATGGGTGGATTTTGAGTTCTACGGGCATCAGCTATCCCTGCATTTGGGTGAGCCCTTTGCCACCAGCGTCACGGGTCATGTAGGTGACCATATGGTGCCGATGCCGCATTTCGGTGTCATCCTAAGCATGACGGACTGGCAGGCCTTGGCCGACCGTTTGGTCCAGCGAAACCTCAACTTTGTGCTTGCACCCACGCTGCGTTTTGTCGGCGAGCCCGGTGAACAGGCCACGATGTTTTTTCTCGACCCCTCTGGCAATCCCATCGAGATCAAAGGTTTTGCCCAACTACAGAGTCTATACGCAACATGAATCACACACCCATAGCGTTCATTGCACCTGCAGACTACGTACATACGGCTGCCTGGGTTCATGCGCTCTCGCTCGCCATGCCTGAGCAAAGCATAGTCGCGCTGAGTGAAATGGATACGGAAAGCAGACAGCGTTGTACCGTTGCTATCTTGGCCAATCCAGATCCTGCGGACCTCCAAAGGTTACCGCAGTTACGGTGGGTCCATAGCGTATGGGCGGGAGTTGAAAAACTGGTGGCCGATCTGGGCGAAACCTCGTTGCCTATCGTTCGCCTGGTCGACCCCCAACTTGCGCGCACTATGGCGGAGGCAGTGTTGGCGTACACCCTCTACCTGCATCGGGATATGCCAGCTTATGCGAGGCAACAGGCGCAGCGGCAATGGCAGGCTCAGGAGTACGTGCGCGCTGAGAGCAGAACCGTCAGCGTACTGGGTTTGGGTGCCTTGGGTAGTGCCGCTGCAAGGCAATTGTCAGACGCCGGATTTCGTGTCTGCGGTTGGAGCCAAAGCCTCAATCAGATCCCAGGGATAGAAAGCTTCACGGGGCAGAGCGGCTTAAGCGCGATGCTGCAGAAGACCGACATCTTGGTGTGTTTGTTGCCCCTGACGCCGCAAACACGCGGCCTTCTCGGCGCAGAGGCGTTTTCTCTGTTGCGCGACAGAGCTGCACTGATCAATTTTTCCCGCGGGGCGATTGTGAATGACGCTGATTTGAAAGCGGCACTGGACAGCGGTCGTCTCCGGCATGCGGTGCTCGACGTCTTTGAAGTGGAGCCTTTGCCAAGCACGGAATGGCACTGGGGGCACCCCTCCGTCACTGTACTTCCCCACTGTTCAGCCCCAACAGCCCGGGAATCCGCTTCGGCGATCGTGGCAAACAATATCCGGCGTTACATGGAAGACGGAATCATTCCGGTGGGTGTGAACTTTTCACGGGGCTACTAACCATATGCTGCCCTATTTTCCCCTGGCTGTCTCGCATCCCAGCAGCCCGATTGAACACAAGCTTTCCATCATGGGACGCTTTTGCATCCAGCACAAAGTACCCGTGCCGCTCAAACTGAAACCCCGCACCGCCAACCTTCGCTAGAGCCAATGACGGCTCCGCGAAGGCCGAGCATGTCACGAGGCTCGCCTTATTCAGCTCATCCAGCAACTCCCCGCTGCCCGGTTGCTCCGTGGTAAACAGCCGTTCATACAAGCGCACCTCGACCGGTACCGCATCGGCTACGGCGACCCAGGTAATGTTGCCCTTCACCTTTACCGCATCCGCGCCTGGCGTGCCGCTCTTTGTATCGGGCATCAGCGTGGCCTGCACTTCGACCAGCTTGCCGTCAGCGTCACGCGTGGCGCCCGTGCACACGATGGTGTGACCGTATTTCAGGCGCACCTTGTTGCCGGGGAACAGTCGGAAGAAGCCCTTCGGCTGCACATCTTCGTAGTCGGTGCGTTCGATCCACACCTCGCGGCCGATCTTGAAGCGGCGCATGCCGCCTTCGGGGTCGCGCGGGTTTACGGGGGCGGTGCAGTCGTCCAGTGAGGCGTCGCTGCCCATCAGCTCGGCCCAGTTGGTGATGACGAGCTTGACCGGGTCGAGCACGGCCATCGCGCGCGGGGCGATGGGGTCGAGCGTGTCGCGGAGGGTCGCTTCGAGGCTCGCGTAGTCGATCCAGCCGCCGGACTTCGTCACGCCGCTGCGTTCGCAGAAGAGCCTGAGCGCTTCGGGCGTGTAGCCGCGCCGGCGGAGGCCTGCGAGGGTTGGCATCCGTGGGTCGTCCCAGCCATCGACGTGCCCGTCTTCGACCAGCTGGCGCAGCTTGCGCTTGCTGGTGACCATGTGCGTCACATTGAGCCGCGCGAATTCATACTGGCGCGGATGCGGGCTGGCGATCAACCCGCCTTCTGCCAAACGGTAAAGCAACCAGTCGTAGAACGGTCTCTGGTCTTCGAACTCCAATGTGGCGATCGAATGGGTGATCTGCTCCAACGCATCCTCAATCGGATGTGCAAAGGTGTACATCGGATAGATGCACCATTTGTCGCCTGTGTTGTGGTGCGTCGCCCGGCGGATGCGGTAGAGCGCAGGGTCGCGCAGGTTTATATTGGGATTGGCCATGTCAATCTTCGCGCGAAGGATGGCGGCACCGTCTACGAGCTCGCCGTCTCGCATCTGGCGGAAGCGCGCCAGGTTCTCGTCGGGGCTGCGGGTACGGAACGGGCTGTCAGTTCCGGGCGTGTTGAAGTCCCCGCGCGCGGCGCGCATTTGCTCGGGCGTCTGCTCCTCCACGTAGGCGAGCCCGGCGATGATCAGGTACTCGGCCGCGCGGTACATGAAGTCAAAGTAGTCGCTGGCGAAGTATTCGTGCGGCTGGAGGGTGCCGGGAGCCACGGGGCTGTCAGCCAGGCAGGTTTCGTAGCCCAGCCACTTCACCGCGTCGCGGATGCTATCGACGTATTCCTGCTCTTCTTTCTCCGGGTTGGTGTCATCGAAGCGCAGGTGACACACGCCACAGTATTTCTTGGCGAGCTCGAAGTTAAGCCAGATGCTCTTGGCATGCCCGATATGCAGGTAGCCGTTGGGTTCAGGCGGGAAGCGAGTGCGGACCTTGGCGGGGTCTAGCATGCCTTGCGCATGGTGTTGCGCGTCGCCGGGACTGCCCCCCCATTTGCGCGCTGCATAGACGCCTAGTTCAAGGTCGTTTTCGATGACGTTGCGCAGAAAATTGCTTGGTTTGGTGGGATCTTTGTCAACGGAAGAAGTCATCCGTTCATTCTAGAAGTAACGACCAAGATGTGCGGCTCGGCCGACCTTTGCTTTGCAGTCTTGGCGCCAAACTTCCATGCCAGATGTGCAGACGAGCTTTCAGTGTACGCATGTCGAAATTTCAGGGAAGGCGAAGCGCACGGTGTCATATTTGGCTGGGGCAATCAAGTCCTTCATCGAGTCTGTAGTACACGCTGGCGTGTGAATAGATTTCGTGTTCGAATCTTGGAGTCGCAGCGACCTCGATTGCTGTCTTGCATGCGTATCAACTTCAGTGAAACATGACTAGCCTTAAAGTTGAATTTCCCGGGAGCCTCGGCCATTTGCTGGCTGCACGGCTTGATAAACCAAACACTTTGCCAAGAGCGTGGGCTGTCTTCGCACACTGTTTCACGTGCTCCAAAGACTCGAAAGCGGCCGCCTATATTTCGCGTGCGTTGGTAGAGGCCGGGTTCGGCGTGCTTCGCTTCGATTTCACAGGGTTGGGTGGCAGCGGCGGTGACTTCGCGAACACCCATTTCAGTTCAAACGTCGGCGATCTAGTCGCGGCGGCCGACTGGCTGCGAAGTGAGCATGGAACGCCAGCGCTCCTCATCGGGCATTCGCTCGGCGGCGCAGCCGTTCTGGCCGCTGCACACCGCATTGCCGATGCGCGTGCTGTGGTGACGCTCGGCGCGCCCTTCGAGCCGGCACACGTTACGCGGCATTTTGGCGGGGGGCTGGCTCTCATCGAGTCCAACGGAGAGGCCCGTGTAACGCTTTCGGGCCGTGAGTTCACGTTGCGGCGGGAATTTCTAGACGACGTAGCCTCCCAGCCTCAGGCCGAGCGAATCCATGCGTTGCATCGGCCTTTGCTTGTGCTGCACGCGCCTAGCGACACGATCGTTGGAGTAGACAACGCACGCCGAATCTTCGAACAGGCGCTGCACCCCAAATCTTTCGTATCGCTCGACGATGCCGACCACCTGCTCAACAGTCAGAGCGATGCCACGTACGCCGCAGGCCTCATCGCTGCCTGGGCTAAGCGGTATTTGCCTGCTCCCGCCCCTTCAAGCGAGGTGGCGTCGACACCCGGAGCGGAGTCTCTGCCAGTGGGCGTTGTGCGAGTCAGCGACCGTTCAGGCAACTTTGCCGTCAACGTTGAGGCAGGGCGCCACACGCTGGTGAGTGACGAACCAGTGGGAGTGGGCGGTGACGATCTCGGCTTGGGTCCATATGACCTTCTGCTCGGTGCGCTTGGAGCTTGCACTGCGATGACGTTGCGCCTTTACGCCCGCCATAAGAAATGGCCCCTAGAGGACGTCCGCGTCACTTTGACTCACGCCAAGATCCACGCTGCAGACTGTGCGGAATGTGAGACCAAGGAAGGCAAGATTGACCGAATCGGGCGGACGGTCGAACTCGCGGGGCCACTCGATGAGCCGCAACGGGCGCGTTTGCTGGAGATCGCCGACAAATGCCCCGTGCACCGCACGCTCACCTCTGAGGTTGAGATCCAGACGCGCCTATCCTAGGGATTTAGGTTACCCAGCCGTGGAAAAAATAGTGCTGAGGGGCCCGCGAAACGGGATTGACTTTGACTTTAGACGGACGTCAGTAGGGGCTGAACGCTAGTCCCTTTAGCTGGTTGTTCACCGCAACAAGACGCCGCTCGTTTATCCATGGTGGGTGGCTGACCATACATGCGGGCTATTCGCGGCGGAAGTGCGAGGCACTCTCGTATCCCACTTCGAAAGCCACTTCACTCAACCTCTTTCCCTTGGACAGGATCAAGCGGCGCTCCTCCATCAAGCGGAGGTGCATCTGGAACTGCAGCGGCGACTACGAAGTAATCGTACGAGAATGTGGGTGAAATGCCGAGCGGATCATTCCGGCCGCTGCCGCCAGGCAGTTCAAATTTTTGCTGATTGTGTGTGGTCGGCACGTAAGATTGCAACAGCGCGGGCGATGCGTCGCGCGTTGCTGTCGTGCAGGCCTAGATCCCGAATAGCCGGTCCTTCGCGATCCAGCAGCAGCTAATGGTGAATATCTCGAATCAAAAATTTTCTTTGAGCACCGCGAATGATTCCGGGCGGTCTAGCAGACGCACGAGTCGACGCAAGGCATCCCGCAGGTTATCGCCAGTGTAGAAGGCTGTTGGACTACCTTCAGGCGCGCTCAAAACAAGATCCGACACCACGGCTGTGTCCAGATCAAGCGCCAGAGCCAGGTAGGGGTTGACGATCTCAGGCAATTGGTTGGGGTTGCAACGCAGAGGGAGCGGGTACATCCGCCGTGAGCGTGAGCAGGATGTCGGCGTACCAGGCGCAGTTGAGACCCAGCGACTCGTCCAGCGCCAGGTCACGTGTGTTCATGTCCAAACGCGAGGAGTGCACGCCCAGCAGTTTCCAGGGCAGCGCCGGATTGGTGCCGGGGGCACGCATCACCACGGCTGCGCCGCTGGTCCCACGGTGGGTGCGCGCATCCGTCAAAAAGTAGCCCTTGCCTTGGAATCGAACGCCAAAGGAAGATGCGATTACCGCATGACGCACCACCGGCAGGTGATAAATCACGTCGTGAAAGCCCAGCGGATAGCCCACTACCAGCAGCGCACTGCCGACTTCCCCGATGGCCAGGTCAAATTCCCCCACCCTTGGCCACCCCAAATTCCCCCAGGCAGGACGACCAGATTATGACGACTCGGGTGTGATGGCG
>NZ_FNQJ01000050.1 GCF_900107605.1 Acidovorax soli
GAAAGTCAATGAAATCAACGATCTACCAACACCACCTCCGCGCCAGTGCTAGCTTTTCGTACCGTCACTTATTGCACTGAAAACGAGGAGACCCCAACAAGTCCGGGCAGTTGGCACACCGGCTGATGTACGTCGATCTGGTGATCCTGGATGAACTGGGCTACCTGCCGTTCACGCAGTCGGGCGGTGCGATGCTGTTCCACCTGCTCTCCAAGCTCTACGAGCGAACGAGCGTGGTGATCACCACCAACCTCACCTTCTCGGAATGGAGCAGCGTCTTCGGCGACGCCAAGATGACAACCGCCTTGCTCGACCGCCTCACGCACCACTGCCACATCGTGGAGACAGGCAATGAGAGCTGGCGATTCAAGCACTCCAGTGCCGCTGGCGCGGCACCGTCCAAGCCACGTGCAAAAGCTCAGAAAGGAGATCGAAAAGCAGCAGACCCGATAGACTTATCCACAACCGAGTAGCCAGAACATCCATCAACCCAGTGGCTCAGTATTCGACGTGATCACTGGCTCAGTTGTGCTGATGAATCAACAGGCACGTATCGTTTTTCCTAACAGCGCACCCGTCCTTGATGGACGGCTCCGAAGATACATCTCAAACAGTCCACAAACCGTCTACTAAAGCCATTTGAACCAGCGAAAGACCGCTACCAACCCAACACTCATTAGTAAGCAAAGACCTACCAACACCCAGAAGCCATTGGTGGCATCTGCGAACGGCAGTCCCAGAAGATTGGCGCCAAACAGGCCAGTGACAAAGTTCAAGGGCAAGAAGATTGTGGATACCACGGCAAAAACATAAGAGCTTTGATTCAGCTGTCGCTCCTGAATGCGGTTTGCCTGGTCACTGAGGATATCGATACGGTCACGCAAATTCTCCAGCGTTTCGAGCAACCGCAACAGCTGGTTCAGGTGCTCCTCCAGTCGGCCTCGGTGATTTATATTCAGCGGCGGGACGACGAGAGTTGTCAACGTTTGAAGAACGGCTCGCTGGGGGCCAAGATGACGAAGAAAGCCAGAGATCGCGGTCTGGGTATTGGCCATGCTCGGGCATGCCGCTTCCGTCTGGTGCTGAACCAGAAGGCCGCCGATCAGATCCACCCCATCCTCCAGCATCTCGACCTGCTCGGAAACTTCCGCGAGGTGCTCTTCGATGAGATCGCAAAGGAAGTCACCTGGCGTTGCAGGGCCGCGCCCCTGAGAGATGTCTTCTGCAAGTTCGAGGATGGGATCCACATCCTCCTCGCGGGTCGTGATAACCCGACGCTCATCAATCCAGATTCGCATGGACACCATGTCCTCTGGATGCCCCACTCCATCAGCTCTCAGATGCATCGCTTTGAGCAGAACCATCACACCCTGCCCGTGGACGCGCAACCGCGACCGGGTATCTTCAGAGACCATCGCTGCGGCGATCAGCTTGTCCAGGCCGGTCGCGCTCGAGAGAAAACCTTCCGTCTCGCGGTGGTGGATGCACATGTGCAACCACGACGCACCGCCGGTCATCTGGAGAAGATGGAGGAACCCAGGCGTACGCTCTGCTTCGATCATGGCTCTCAGCCCACGGTGGATTCAACGTCAAGGTTAACGGTATCTCCAACCCGTAGCACGCCACCTACGACGATCCGTGCCGTGGCGCCCCCGTGACCACGCAGCGCGGCGTAACCGCCTTCACCGAGCTCGTCCTCCATGCGTGAACAAGGAGGACATGGCCCCGTGATTTCAATGCGGACCGAACCGCCAATTCGCCAGACAAAGCGCTCTTCCCGGAAAGGTGAATGCATCGCGGCGATGTTGATCCCCGAGATCACGAGGTTGCGCCGCAAACGCTCCGGGGCAATTGGGGCTTGCCCCGTCCAGACCCCGAGCAAGCTGAGGTGCTCAGCCTGGATCAGACTCAGCTCGCGATGGCGTTGCGCATCCGACTGACGAAGCCGCAGGGAGCGGTGATCGCCAATCAGCCCGAGACCCGGTTCGGCCCTGGCCTCCTGCACGGACACAGCGTCCTTGAGGCGATCCGGGCGCAGAACGATGGCACCAAGTCGACCTGTGCCATGAAAGCGCCGGACCAAGTCGCGCAGCGTGCCGCCCATCGTTCAGACTCGAATGAGGTGCATCACAAGACTTCCTCTATGTGCAGTTCGCGTTGCCGGAAGCTGACAACATCACCGGCTCGGGCATCTGCGATCGCTGCGTAGATGGGCGCCTGGGTGGAAATTCCCATGTAGGTGTTGCCGTCGCACTGGAAGGCATCGCTAGCAACCGCAATCACGAACCAACGCCCGTCGATGCGAACCACGGCGCCTGTCTCCACCGAATCCCGGGGACCGAAATCGATCTGACGTAAGACTTCCAGGGCCTCCTGATGATCGTGAATGGGGCATTCGAACGCCTGCGCCAGAGCGGCATTGTTGACGGCCCGCGACGCCGCATCGCTTTCACTGGGTTCATCTCCGCGGCCCGCCGCACCGACCAGGTATTGCGCATAGGTCTGTTCAGCAAACCGCAGGCGCCCTTCGGCAAGGTCCAGCATGGTCTGGCGCAGATGGGTCTTGTTGCTCATTAGGACTCCTTTTTCAGGTCGACGTTTGTTGCGTTGGGGTGAACGGTAGCCGGTGCCAGACGGTGATGGCGTACCAGCCTCGGGGGTCGGTCAGGGTGCAGGTGTTGTCAAACCCGCTTCGGCGTGCGAGGTGTTCGATTGAAGCCAGGGAGTATTTCTGGGATTGCTCTGTATAGATGGTCTCCCCGGCATGGAATACAAACCCTCGGTCAAGGGTTCTGCTGTGGACCACCTGGTCAACTTGGCTCACCAGAAAGCTTCTGGCCACGTGTTCCAGCGGACAGTAGCTGGCGTAGTGCCGAAATTTCGTCAGATCGAAGTCCATGCCCAACTCGCGATTCAACCGCGTCAGCAGATTCAAATTGAACGCAGCGGTCACGCCCTGTGAATCGTCGTATGCTGCGCGCAACATGGCCGGGTCCTTGACCAGATCCAGACCAAGCAGCACAAGGTCACCCGGGCGCAAATGCGAATGCACCCGCTGCAGCAGCTTGACGGCACCGTGTTCGTCGAGGTTGCCCAGATTGCTGCCCAGCAACATTGCAACCTGGCGTCGCCCTTCGGCAATCTGAGGCCAATGCTCGAAATAGTCTCCCAGCACCGGTTCGATGGCCATGCGGGGGAGGTACGTGTCAAAGCGGCGGCTCAGATCCGCTAGGGCGTGTGCGGACACATCCATAGGCCTGTAGATGCAATCCACTTCACGTTGCGCCAGTGCCTGGCACAGCGACAGCGTTTTGGCCCCGTCGCCGCTGCCCAGTTCAATCAGATCGATCGGGCTGCACCGAGGATCTATCCACCGGGAAAGCTCATCCGCGCGTGAGCGCAGCAGCTCGTGCTCAAGGCGTGTGAGGTAGTACTCGGGCAGCGCCATGATCTGCTGAAACAGGCGCGAGCCCTCATCGTCGTAGAACCAAGCGGATGAGAGCGCCTTCTGTGGTCGCGTCAACCCTTGCAGAACATGCTCCGTCAGTCTGTCCCGATCAGTCATGCGGACTCCCGCGAGCGAACAGGACGGATGCCCGTGAACTGCCAACGCAACGGAGCGTGAAAGAAGTTCCGGTATGTCAAACGGGCGTGGCCCGGCGATGTGGCCCAGGACGCTCCGCGCAAGACCTGCTGGTTCACCATGAACTTCCCGTTGTATTCGCCCACTGCGCCCTCGCTGCGGGCAAAACCGGGATAGGGCTGATAGGCACTGCGCGTCCATTCCCATCGACGCCCCCAGTCGAACCGGCTTGCCGCTGCTTCCCACTCGAACTCGGTGGGCAATCGCCACCCCGCCCAATCGCAGAAAGCGTGTGCCTCGTAGTAACTGACATGCGTGACTGGTGCCTGACTGGTCAGCGGCATCACCCCCTGGAGCGTGTAATGACCCCATCCGTCAGGCTGGTTAGGGTCGGGCTGCCAGTACATCGGCGCACGGAATTTAAGCGTTTGCACCCAGTCCCAGCCTTCCGCATGCCAGAGCGAATGGCGCTGATATCCTCCGTCGCGCATGAACTGAAGGTATTCATCATTGGTGACTAGCGCCACACGGATGTCTACTCCTTGAATGAGCGCCAAATGCGATGGCGACTCGTTGTCGAAGGCGAACCCTGGCCCCTGGTGGCCCATGCGAATCGTCTGCCCTTCGACGCTAAGCCAATCGTCCAGTGGTGGGCAGGTTCCATCATGTTCGGCCGTCACATCTTGGGGACCGATGCCCAGAGGGTCATACGCCGGATGCAATGGGTTGTGGCCCAGGATGTACTTGATGTCTGTGATCAGCAACTCCTGATGCTGTTGTTCATGCTGCATGCCCAGCTCTACCAAGGCCGCGACCGCGGGCTCCAGTGGTTCCTTCAGCATACGGCGCATGGACTCGTCCACATGCGCGCGATACGCCATCACCTCAGCCACCGTCGGGCGACTCAAGCTCCCTCGCTGCGGGCGTGCCAGGTGAGCGCCCTCCGATTCGTAGTAGCTGTTGAACAGGTAGCCATACAGAGGATGGAACAGTCGATAGTCCGGCTGTTGTTTCGCGAGGACAAAAGTCTCGAAGAACCACGTGGTGTGGGCCAAGTGCCACTTCGGCGGACTGACGTCGGAAACCGGTTGGGGAACATGGTCCTCGGCACTCAGAGGGGCACACAGACGTTCGCTGCGCGAACGGACAGAGACGTATCGGGTTAGGCGGATGTTTTCAGGTGTCACGGCAGATGAGAAAAAAGAGAGTCAACTTCCGAAGCGCTCGGTGCGGATGGAGACCTCGGGCACATTTAGCCCGGTGACCATATGAACGATGGACTCGACAAAGTCATTACGCCCGCAGATGAAAACCTGCGCAGATTCGGTCGCCACATCACCCAATTGCTGCAATGCCCAAGCAACATCGGCTCCATCAATGCGGCCAACGTGGTCCTGTGCGCGCGGGGCACAGGTATCCCGCGAGAGCGCCAGTCGGCTGCGAAACCGCGGCGTAAACGCTTCCCATCGCTGCAGGGTGGGCCAGAGCAACACTTCGTCAAGATGGCGTGCGGCAACCAACAGCGTTGTATGCGCTTGGCTGTATGCACCCACGCGTTGCGCTGCCATGGACAAAAGGGGAACGACGCCAGATCCTCCCCCAATCAGCAAGGCTGGTCGTGTGTTCGACTCGTCAAGCACAAAATGACCTCCAACCGGTCCGAGGACTTCAATCGTTTCGCCGTGCTGGGCCTTGTCGTGAAACCAGGTGGATACTTCGCCATCGTCCAAACGCTCAATGCCAAGCTCATAGAGCCCGGTACGTTGAGGAGGTGAGAGGAGTGAATAGCTCCGTTGTGCCTGATAGCCGTCTTCCGCTGTCAGTCGGACATCCAAATGCTGGCCCGGCCTCGGGCGAACCCATCTGTCAGGACGCAGCACCACCCGCATGACGCGTGGAGTCAGTGCCTGCAACGCATCGATGCGTGCGGTCTGCCAGCTCAGCCGGTGTTGACCAACAGCCTCATCCATAGCGCTCTTCCTTGAAAGGGTCGCCTCGCATGTGATAGCCCCGCAGTTCCCAGAACCCGGCCTCGTCGCGCTCGTTGAACTGCAGCGCATTGACCCACTTGGCCGACTTCCAGAAGTAGAGATGCGGCACCAACAGGCGTGCCGGTCCCCCGTGCTCGGGCGCGAGCGGTCGGTCGTCGTAGTGCGTTGCGATCATTGCGCGCCCTTGTGTCAGATCGGCCAACGGCACGTTGGTGGAGTAGCCGTCCTGAGAATGCGCCAACACCCAAGGCGTGGGCGCTTCCAGTCCGGCCGCCTGCAACAAGGTGTCCAACGTCACACCGCGCCAGCGGGTGTCGAATTTCGACCAGGTGGTAACGCAATGGATATCGACCACCTGCTCGGTCTGGGGCAGGGCCTGGAATTCGCTCCAGGTCCAAACGCGAACCGGCCGCACACCGACCTTCAAGGTCAAGCGCCAATCGCCAAGCGCCAAGGCTTTTGGGGTGGGGCCCGCAGTCAGCACGGGAAAACCTTCCGTCAGGGACTGTCCTGGCGGAAGTCGACCGCCGTGGTTGTGGACATCGCGATTGCGGCCGCTGAATGAGCGGTTGATGGGCATGGTGTGGGTCCTCCGGCTCACCCAGAACTTGCGGTCAAGGGCTTGCGTCGATCAATGATGGTGGGCAGGAACTCGGTGACCGTCGGGTGAACGGGCAATGCATCCCGGACCAACTTCCAGGTGCCGCCACTGGCCATCACCAGACCGATCGCCTGAATGATCTCGTCCGACTGGATCCCGAGCATGGTCGCTCCGAGGAAATGACCACTGTCCTCATCGATGAGGAGCTTGATCTTGCCCACGGTTTCGCCTTCTTCCTTCGCGCGACTGACGTCCTTCATGGCGTGAACCGCCTGGGAAATGCGTCGCCCTTCGGTCACGAGTTTTCGCGCGTCGGCCTCATAAAGACCGACGTGGGCCAGCGGAGGATCGGTAAACATGGCATAAATGCCGACGCGCGCGGCGGCGCTGCGTTGCCCTCCGGCCAGGTTCTCCGCCACGATGTCCTGATCGTGGTAGCTGGTGTGGGTAAAGGCCCCGCGCTGATTGATGTCACCCAGCGCCCAGATGCCGGGAACCGCGGTTTCGAGCCGGTCGTTGGTGACCAGGTAGCCTCGCGCACTGACCTCCAGGCCCACCGTTTCCAGGCCCAGACAGTCGGTGTTCGGTATTCGCCCGGTGGCCACCAGCAGGTGGCTGCCATCCACGCTGCGGCCACCAGCCAACTGCACCCGCACGCCAGCGTCGTTGTCCGCCTTGCCGACCCGCTCAATGCGCACGCCGGTGTTCACTTCGATGCCTTCCGCTGTCAGCATTCCGGTCACAGCGGCTGCAATGTCCTCGTCCTCGCGGGCCGTGAGGCGGGGCCCTGTTTCCAGAATGGCAACCTCACTTCCCAGCCGCCGAAAGATCTGAGCCATCTCCAGGCTGATGTATCCACCGCCGATGATCACCAGCCTGGACGGTAATTCACGCAGCGCCAACAGCCGTTCGTTGTCCAGGAACGGCAGCTCGTCCAGCCCAGGCACCGGCGGAACAAAGGGACGTGTGCCGGTGTTCAGCACCACCTTGGGCGCCACCAGCTGATGCTCGCCGGCCAGCACCACGAACTGTTCGCCTTCACGGCCCGCCAGGCGACCGCGCGCCTTGATGATGGTGAGTCCTTCCAACTGGCCCAGCCAGGCCTGCAGGCCAGAGCGAGCCTCCTCCACCCGGCGTTGCATGCGCTCCATCGCTGCCCTGAAGTTGACCTGGACCGACCCGGTTTGCACACCGAATTCGCTGGCCCGGCGCGCCATGTGAGCCACACGAGCCGACTTGCGTAGGGTCTTGGTTGGGGTGCAGCCCCGATTGACACAGGTACCACCCAGGTCACGCTCCTCGATGAGCGCCACCTTCATACCCCGGGCAACGAGTGTCGCGCCCAGAAAGGGACCGGCCTGACCGGCTCCGATCACGATCGCGTCGAACCTCTGTTCCCCGCTCATGGCCGCACCTCGACACCGCGCCAGAACGCCACCCTGCCGGTCACCGCCTCCGCACCAGCCTTGGGCGACGGGTAGTACCACGCCGCGTCAGCGTTCACGTCTTCGCCGACCACGACGTCGTAGTAGCTGGCCCGCCCCTTCCATGGACAGGTGGTGTGCGTATCGCTTGGTTTGAAATGTTCCGGGCGCAACGCGTCGTGTGGGAAATAGGCGTTGCCTTCAACTTCCACGATGTCATCGCTCTCAGCGATGGTGGTGCCTTTCCAGATGGCTCTCATGCTCCGTCTCCTTCGTTTGTGTGTGGTTGGGATCAGTCCCGAATCAGTGTGGTGGTGATCACCGGATGGTTCTCCAGCGTTCGATGCACGGGGCAACGATCGGCGATGCGCAACAGGTCCTGTCGCTGGCTTTCACTCAACGGTCCGCTCAGCAGGAGCTGCCGCGTGACGTGGTCAACCTGTCCCGAGCGATCCCCGCACTCCTGGCAATCGGTCGCGTGCGCGCGCTCATGACGCAACCTGACCTGGACATCCTTGAGCGCATAGCCTTTTCGCTTGGCGTACTGGCGCAATGTCATGGACGTGCAGGCGCCCAGCGACATCAGCAGAAGTTCATAAGGATCGGGCCCGCGTTCGCCACCACCCACTTCCTTGGGCTCATCGGCGTCGAGGTGGTGCGGACCTGCTCGCATCGATCGCCAGAAGGCGTGATCGTGCTCCCCCACCCACACCTCGCCCGCACGAAGGTCCGACGGCGCATCGTTTCGCTCGGCTCGCATCGGCAGAAACCGCGAGGCCCAGGCGCCAATCAGGTCAGCCGCATACTGCGCATCGGCCGGGCGCGTGAGCAGATGGTCCGCATCGTCCAGGCTGATGAAACTCTTAGGATGTCTGGCCGCCTTGAACAGGTCCTGTGCCTCGCCGATGTCCACCACCGCGTCACTTGGCGCGTGCATAACCAGCAAGGCCGCGCGAAGCCCCTTGACCGGGTTCTCGTGGGCTTGGGCCTGGAGCTCTTCAATGAAGGCCGGCGCGATCCTGAACGCCCGGCCGCCCAGGTCGACCTGGATCTGCCCATCCTCTTCGGACTTGGTCGGACCGAAGTGACGAAGCACATGGTCGGCCGTCGCGGGTGCGCCCAGCGTGCAAACCGCCCGTATGCCGTCGAGGCGGGCAGCCGCCGCGATGGCCGCCGTCCCCCCCAGGCTGTGTCCGACCAACAGTGCAGGCATGCCGATCGTGCTCTGCATCCAGTGCACCGCCGCCACAATGTCCGCCACGCTGGACGAAAAGCCACCGCGCCCGAAGTCGCCTTCGCTCTCGCCCAGACCGGTGAAATCAAAGCGCAGCGTGGCGATGCCCTGCTGAGCCAGCGCCCGGCTGATGCGGGTCGCGGCGAGAGAGTTCTTTCCGCAGGTAAAGCAGTGGGCAAACACCGCCAGGGCTTGTAACGGTGCATGGTCCGGGCGTTCCAAGACACCCACCAGCAGACCCTGGCTGCTGCCAGCGAAGCCTACCTTTTCGCTGCTCATGCTTTCTCCAGTGCCAGGGCGTTGATGCAGTAGCGCAGACCGCTGGGCTTGGGTCCGTCGGGAAACACGTGACCCAGGTGGGCGTCGCAGACGTTGCACGTCGTCTCCACCCGCACCATGCCGTGGCTGTTGTCTCCGTGATAGCCCACCAGACCCGGGGCAATGGC
The DNA here is from genome assembly GCF_900107605.1 of Acidovorax soli. GTDB lineage: Bacteria > Pseudomonadota > Gammaproteobacteria > Burkholderiales > Burkholderiaceae_C > Acidovorax > Acidovorax soli. The sequence continues at coordinate 9,280 of NZ_FNQJ01000050.1, forward strand.
CTGCGTGAAGCTGGGCCAGCCGCTGCGGCTGTCATATTTGGTCGACGCATCGAATAGTTCAGTGCCGCAGCACACGCACCGGTAGATCCCGGGCGAAAACAGCGTACACATCGAGGAGCTGTGCGCCCGTTCGGTGCCCTTGAGCCGCGTGATTCGGAACTGCTCGGGCGTCAGCTGTTGGGCCCACTCGGCTTCGCTGCGCTCAACTCGGCGCGGTGGCGTCGGGTTGCCCGTTTCCACCAGTTGAATCACTCCTTTCCAAGTCAACATGTCGGGCCCAGGCTCCGGTGCCGCCGGTTCGTTTTCCAGCCGCTTGAGAAAGGTGACGAGCTTGTCGGCGTCGATTCGGAAATGGTTGTAGACCACTCTGCCATCGGGATCGATCAGGATGAACCAGGGTGTGCCGCCGTTGCGGTAGCGGCGCATCAGCTCCGAACCCGCGCCGTCCTGTTCGTCACCGGCGTCGTGCCCGAAGGGAATGCCCAGCGCGTAGCGGGAGTGATTGGCCAGCATGCGCTCCCAGGTGTTCGAACCGAAGTCCTCGAACACGGTCTGGACTGCGGCGAACCCGACGAAGTCGCTCCCCCGAAACGCGTCGACCACCCGGGCAAGCGCCGGAAAGCCGGTCGCATGGCACCCCGGGCAGGCGTCCTGAAAACAGAAGATGAGCTTGAACCGGCCGGGCATGCGGTCCAGGTCGAAGTGTTCCAGCGCCTGGCCCGACGCGTCCACCCACCGGGTCACACCCAGGGGAGCGGCCGCTTCGCCAAGGACACCGGGTTCCTGTTTCGTTGTGGTCATGCGAAGTCTCCTTTCAGAAATCGTTGGGTACCCCAATCAGGTGCCGCAGAAGGTGCGGTGGGCTGCGGCCACTTCGGGCGAGGCCGGCAGCGTGAATGGCCGCGCGGACTCCACCGTCTCGTACGGCCGCCCCAGCACCGCCAGCAGGCGCTCGAACGGACCGAGGTCGGCCTCGTCCACGGCACTCGACAGCGCCGCCTCCACCTGGTGATTGCGCGGGATCACGAAGGGATTGACCGACCACGCCGTTGCGGCGCAGTCCTGCAAGGTCCTTCCCTCCCGGGCCATGCGCTGGCGCCAGCGCGCCAGCCAGTCCGAGAGCGCCGGGCGCTCCCGTCCGAACAGGTCGTGCAGTGCGGCATCCGGCCCCGTGATGGCGTCGGACAGGAGGCGGAACGCCAGCGTGAAGTCCACCTTTTCCCGCTGCAGCAGCTGCAGGAAGTCGTCCGCCAGGGCGCGGTCGTCCGGCTCTTCAGCGGCCAAGCCCAGCTTGGCGCGCAGCTGCCCGGTCCAATGCCGGTCAAAGCGCACGGCAAACCCGGCCACCACCTGTTCCACCCGTTCCACGACGTCGATATCGCGGGCGTCCAGAACCGGCAGCAACGCTTCGGCCAGACGGGCCAGGTTCCATTGCGCCATGGCCGGCTGCTGGCCGTAGGCATATCGCCCCTGACGGTCGATCGAGCTGAACACCGTGGCCGGATCGAAACCCTCCATGAACGCACACGGACCATAGTCGATGGTCTCGCCCGAAATGCTCATGTTGTCGGTGTTCATCACCCCGTGGATGAAGCCCACGCCCATCCAGCGTGCAATCAGCTGCGCCTGCCGCTCACAGACGGCCTCCAGCATCGGAATGGGCTTGTCGGAAAGCTTGGCGAGGGCGGGGTCATGCCGCGCCACGGCATAGTCGAGCAGCCGCCGAAGCATCACCTCCTCCTCCCGCGCCGCGAAGAACTCAAAAGTGCCCACCCGCAAGTGGCTGGCCGCCACGCGCACCAAGATCGCCCCGGGGGGCGAGCCCTCGCGGTTCACCCGCTCACCGGTCCGGATCACCGCCAGCGCACGCGTCGTGGGAATGCCCAACGCGTGCATGGCCTCGCCCATGAGGTACTCGCGCAGCGCCGGGCCCAGTGCCGCCTTGCCATCGCCACGGCGCGAAAACGGCGTACGGCCCGACCCCTTGAGGGCCAGGTCCCGACGCTGTCCTGCCGTGTCGATGAGTTCCCCGAGCAGCAAGGCGCGGCCATCCCCCAAGTGTGGCGAGAACTGGCCGAACTGGTGTCCCGCGTAGGCCTGCGCCAGCGGCGCCGCCTCAGCCGGCATTTCCACGCCGGACAGCCACGCCAGACCGGTCGCAGACTTCAGCGTCGCCGGCTCCAGCCCCAGCTCCAGCGCCAGGGCGTCGTTGAACTGCACCCAGGCCGGGGCCGGGGACGGCTCGGGCTTCCAAGGCACATAGAACCCCTGCATGTCCCGGAAGAAGCTGTTGTCAAACGGCAGCCGAAACGCCGGGCCCGTCCCCGGCGTCTTCGGCTCCGACACGGCCTTTGGTGTGGACGCACGCATGACTTCAGGCCGCCTTGAGACCATCGTTCGAAGCGCCGAACGCCCCGATCAGCTGCCGCTCGTCGAGCTCGAAGTCGCTGTAGAGCACCTCGTCCAGCGGATCGATCACCAAAAACCACGGCGTGCCGCGCGTCCCGTAGTCCGCCATGAGCGACGACGCGCGTCCGATCGCAGGGTCGTGTCCGAACGGAATGTTCAAGCCGTAGCGCAACTGCGTCTCGCGCAGGCGCTCGAAGGTGTTGGACTCGGCGCCCTCGAACACGGTCTGCACCGCGGCAAACGCGAAGCCGCGATCGCCCAACGCCTTGATCAGCTTCTGCAGGGTCGGAAAGCCATGGCTGTGGCAGCCCGGACACCAGTGCTGGAAGCAGAAGATCACTTTGAACCCGTCGCCCAGATCGGACAGCTTCAGCGGTGCCATGCTGCGCCCTTCGCCGTCGATCCACCACGGCACCCGCAGCTCGGGCGCCTGTTGAATGCACCGGGATTGCATCACCATCTCCTCAGGAAAAAAACAGACACACCGGGTCGGCCCGCCCACTGGCGCGCCGACCCCCACCGTTCTTGAGCGTTGGCCGTCAGCCGATCTCGCGTCGCGGCAGCTTCCAGCCCGCACGGGGGTAGTGGCAGGTGTAGCCGTTGGGGTGCTTGACCAGGTAGTCCTGATGCTCGGGCTCGGCCTCCCAGAACGGCCCCGCGGGCGCGAGCTCGGTGACCACCTTGCCCGGCCACAAACCCGAGGCATTCACATCGGCAATGGTCTGCTGCGCCGTGGCCAGCTGCTCGTCCGAGGTGTAGAAAATGGCCGACCGGTAGGAACTGCCGCGGTCATTGCCCTGGCGCCCCGGGGTGCTCGGATCGTGGATCTGGAAGAAGAACTCCAGCAGGTCGCGAAAGCTCGTCTGCGTGGGGTCGAACTCCACCTCCAACGCCTCGGCGTGGGTGCCGTGGTTGCGGTAGGTGGCGTTGGGCACATCGCCGCCGCTGTAGCCCACACGGGTGCGCAACACGCCAGGCAGCTTGCGCACCAGGTCCTGCATGCCCCAGAAACAACCGCCGGCCAGGACTGCTTTTTCGCTCGGGTTCATCGTGATCTCCTTCAAAGTTCTGCCTCAAGGCATTGAACCTGAAGTCGGGTCCGTTCGTCAAGCACAACGGCATTCGGCGTCCGCATCACGCCACCGATCGTCCAGAACCAGGGCGCGATGGACCTACGGCTGACTCAGATGCTCCATCTGCCAAGCGCTGGGCGATTGCCCCGAGGCCCGTTGAAACGCTCGCGCGAATGCGGTGGCATTACCGTAGCCCACCTGAGAGGCCACCGCCTTCACTGCCTGCCCTTGCGCGAGTAGGTTGCGGGCAACCGCCATGCGCCAGTGGGTCAAGTAGGTCAACGGCGGTATGCCCACCACCTGGACAAAGCGCAGGGCAAAGGCAGACCGGGACAGGTGCGCCAGCTCCGCCATGCTGTCAAGCGTCCAGTCGTGCTCTGGCGATTCGTGCAGCATGGACAGCACCACACCCAGACGGCTGTCGACCATGGCCTCCAGCACACCGCCGGACAGCAGTTGCCGATCAATCAGGTGACGCACAAGCACCACGAAGGTGTATTGCAGCAGGCGGTCGATCGCTGCCCGATAACCAAAAGCACGTGCCTCGGCCTCCTCGAACAGCAGCTCTACCGGTCGCTGCAGCGATGACGTGGCGGTCAAGTCAATCACCGTGACGTCCGGCAAGATCATGTCCAGCGGCGGCGCCAATTCACTGAGGGTGGCGCACATCAGGTCCACCCCCTGCGGCCCTGAGCCCTGAACCCAGTGCTCCAACGCGCGGGGAAGCAACAGCACGCTGGGCGCCCGCACGTTCAGCGGCGCAAAGCCCTTGCGCGTCAGTTGCAGCTCGCCGCGACTCAGCAGGTGCATCGTCCCCTGCTTGAGGCCGTCAGCCTCGGATCCCTGCGTCAGGGTACAGAGATTTCCCGAGAAAAACATGCGCGCCGTGGGGGTGAACCGTAACAGCTGGTTCAGCAGAGAGGCGTTCGGCAAGGGAGTGCTTTGGTTCAAGCGCGTGACACCTGTTGTGGGTTAGACCTTGATTATCTTGGAGCTTCCGCCTCTCCTTAGAATGACTGCATGCCCCCCCCGTCCCTTTCGTCCAGCATCTCTCGACACCACCAAGCTCCCGCAGAAATTGAGGGCCAGGCGCTCAGGACGTCAAACTTCCTGCGCCAGGTCATTGAAAAAGACCTCGCCACCGGCACCTACGCCCAGCGCCAATGGGGCGGCGGCCCGGGTGATGCCGCCTTCCACGACGCCGGCCAGCCCGACCCGGCCAAGATCCGCACCCGCTTCCCGCCCGAACCCAACGGCTACCTGCACGTGGGCCACGCCAAGAGCATCTGCCTGAACTTCGGCCTGGCGCGCGACTACGGCGGCGTCTGCCACATGCGCTTTGACGACACCAACCCCGAGAAGGAAGAAAAGGAGTACGTGGACTCCATCCTCGACGCGGTGCAGTGGCTGGGTTTCAACTGGGAATCCAACTTCAACGGCAAGCAGGAAAGCCACCTGTACTACGCGTCGAACTACTTCGACTTCATGTACCGCGCGGCCGAATACCTTATCACCGCCGGCCACGCCTATGTGGACGAGCAGACAGCCGAAGACATGCGCATCAACCGCGGCGACTTCGGCAAGCCCGGCGTGGACAGCCCCTTCCGCAGCCGCAGCCCGGAAGAGAACCTGGCCCGCTTCCGCGAGATGCGCGACGGCAAACTGGCCGACGGCGCCGCCGTGCTGCGCGCCAAGATCGACATGGCCTCGCCCAACATCAACCTGCGCGACCCGGCCATCTACCGCATCCGCCGCGCCACGCACCACAACACGGGCGACGCCTGGTGCATCTACCCCATGTACACCTTCGCGCACCCCATCGAGGACGCGCTGGAGCAGATCACCCACAGCATCGCCACGCTGGAATTTGAAGACCAGCGCCCGTTCTACGACTGGTTGCTGGAGCGTTTGTGCGAAGGCGGCCTGCTCAAGGCCCCACCGCCGCGGCAGTACGAATTTGCGCGCCTGAACCTGACCTACGTGATCACCAGCAAGCGCAAGCTGGCGCAGCTGGTGAACGAGAAGAAAGTCAGCGGCTGGGACGACCCGCGCATGCCCACCATCGTCGGCCTGCGCCGCCGCGGCTACACGCCCGAGGCCATCCAGCTGTTTGCCGAACGCATCGGCGTGACCAAGAGCGACTCCTGGATCGACTACAGCACGCTCGACGGCTGCCTGCGCGAAGACCTGGAAAACAAGGCCCACCGCGGCATGGCCGTGCTTGACCCCGTCAAGCTGGTGCTCACCAACTGGGCCGAAGTGTTCGGCTCTGACGGCTACACCGAAGACTGCACCCAGCCCGCCCTGCCCCACAGCACCATTGCCGAAGGCCAGACGCCGCCGCCTGACCGCGTCTTCAAGATCGGCAAGGACGTGTGGATCGAACGCGAAGACTTTGAAGAAGTGCCGCCCAAGGGCTACAAGCGCCTGTTCCCAGGCAACGTGGTGCGCCTCAAAGGCGGCTACGTCATCGAATGCACGGGTTGCGCCAAAGACGCCGAAGGCAAAGTGACCGAAGTGCACGCCAAGGTCATCCCCGGCACCAAGAGCGGCCCCCCCGGCGCCGACAGCGTCAAGGCCAAAGCCGCCATCACCTGGGTGGGCAACGCCGACGGGGTGAGCGCCGAAGTGCGCCTGTACGACCGCCTGTTCACCGACCCGCAACCCGACGCGGGCGGCAAGAACTTCCTGGACGCGCTGAACCCCGACAGCCTGAAGGTGGTGACGGCGGTTGTGGAGCCTTCACTGGCTGCAGCGAAGCCAGACCAGAAATTCCAGTTTGAGCGCCACGGCTACTTCGTGGCCGACCGTGCGGACCACGGGGTGGGCGGGAAAGTGGTGTTCAACCGGGTGACGGGGTTGAAGGATCGTTGGAATTGATCGCTATTCCCACTCTGTGCTTGCTTAATGCCTCGTACAAATCGTCTTTGTTGAAGACATCGCCTTGCACCACTTCACTCTCAGAATCTGGGGGTAGCTATCTACTCCGTTTTGGCGAGTAGGTGAACAGATCCGGAACAACGCGCGGTTGACACGGCCACATAGGAGTTGCGGAGCGTTTGCCCGGTAAACCTGTCTTGAATCGTCCCGAGGAGATTCGAACGCGCTGCCTAAAGCAACCACGCAAGCAACGTGAGCCGTTTTTCGACACCGACGAATCTGTGCATGCGCTGGTTATGGTCGAAAAGTGAGGCGCTCTACCAAATCGCAAAAACGGCAGGAAGTACATGGGTGTGTGGCATACCTCCCCCGACAACAGGGCGCACGCTTTACGACAAGTTGATGCGGTGTCTGGGCGAGATTGCCCATACGCACGATACCGACTGAAGTACCCGCCACCAACTTCGGCGACTAGGATGGCCATAATGAGCCAAATCCAACGGGGTCTACGGTTCCAGCAATTGCACACTGCCGAGGCCATCTTTCTGATGCCCAACGCTTGGGACGTTGGTAGTGCGCTGATGCTCGCGTCCTGCGGCTTTCCCGCTATCGCCACTACGAGTGCAGGCGTGGCTTTCTCGCTGGGATTCCCTGATCAAGAAGCTGCTGTGAGCAGGGAGACCATGCTGGATCGCGTGGGGTCCATTGCTGCGGCAAGTCCACTTCCTGTCTCCGCCGATCTCCAGTCGGGCTACGGTGCGAGCCCTGAAGAGGTTGGAGAAACCATCGCGGCTGCGATTCGTGCTGGTGTGGTGGGCGCGAACATCGAGGACTACAGCGGCAATCCTGCGCAAGCCCTGTTCGACAGAGAGCACGCTGTCGCGCGCGTTCGGGCAGCAAGACGCGCCGCGGACGCGTCGGGAGTTCCTTTTGTTCTGACGGCCCGATCCGATGTCTACCTGACTGGTGCGAGCAATGTTTTTGCAGAGGCCGTCGAGCGATGCAATGCGTACCGAGAGGCGGGTGCGGATTGCCTCTTTGTGCCGGGGGCTTCCGACCCCAAGACCATCGAAGCGCTCGTCCGGGAGATCAATGCCCCCCTCACCGTGGTCATGGGCCTGACAGGTTCACCTCTCACCGTGCCCCAACTCGGATCTTTGGGGTCTCCTCGTTTTCAGTGCAATAAGTGACGGTACGCAAAGCTAGCACTGGCGCGGGGGTGGTCTGGGTAGACCGTTGATTTCATTGACTTTC
>NZ_FNQJ01000049.1 GCF_900107605.1 Acidovorax soli
CCGACGGCGCCGGCGTTTAACCCCTATCCCCGATCAGTTCAGGTGGGGGAGTTTGAGGTGGCCATAGGCGGGGGAATTTGGGTGGCCATCGGGGACTTCGACCTCGTCCAGCATGCTCTGCAAGTGAGCCGGCGTGAAAGTGTGCATCGCCACCGAAGGCGGAAGGGCCGCACGGTCCAGCTCGATGGTCGCCACGTCGATCTCGCCGCCTGTGTCGCTTCCCTGACGCCACATGCTCTTGCCGTCTACGTAGAGCCAGACCGACAAGACGCTCGCTTGGGTCAGGTCGACGGCATCGGTGTGCAGCTCGATTTCGAGTCGGTTTGGAAAATGCTTGGTGGGCGCGTCAACGACGACGTGCCGGCTGGTGACGAAGAAAAGTCGTTCGTCGCGTAGGAAGAAAAATCCGCTGGCGCCGGTCAGCAGCTTGTCGCCATCGAAAGTAGAAACTCGGGCGGCGGTGAGGAGGATGGATTCGGCCATGGGACACTTATATATGAGCGGCCCGCTATGTCGACACTCCGTCCAACTACTATGCCCGGATGTCACCAGCCAAGTGGCGCAGGCGCCTTCGCGGAAAACCTAGGTCGCGAGGCTTGCATCTGGCCGACCAGATGTAGGCATTAAAACGACGCGTCGATGAGGCCTGTGGAGCGGACGGTTGGCGGGCTGCTTCGGGTTTTGTAGAAGACGTTGCATAGGGCGCCTCTGCCTCAGTCGCCGCGCTAGTACCGAGCGCGCTGAGACTCCTCCTGGATTCGTATCATCGTATCGAGAGATCCCGTGATCATCGGCGTGCTCGGACAGCGGGTGGCCTTGGTCTTGAGCGGGCGTTTTGGCTGCCCACGTGCGAGGGCCATCACCCCTAGGATAGCGAGCAACACAGATGCGCAAAGGAATAATCCACCAGGGCCGACGATATTCATCGCAGCTCCCCCGATAAGGGGTCCTGCGGCTGTCCCGACCCCATTGAGCAGAAGAAGCCCTCGTGCGGTGCCGAGTCGCCGACCGGCCGGAAGGTCGTCGTTTGCGGCGGCGAGACACAACGAGTAGATCGGGATGCCAAAGCCGCCGAAGAGCGCACCCGCCGTGAGGAGCAATGGAAGAGGTGCTCCCGCCGCCAGCGCTACGCCGATGGCAGCGGCTGCAGACGCAAGGGCAGCACACGCAATGGCAAGGTTTCGAGACACTCGATCCGAAAGCCAGCCGAGTGGCCATTGCAATGCAAGTGTCCCACCCAGAACCGCAGCCATGAAGGCCGATATACCGCCCACATCAAGTCCGATCCTCTGGGCGAAGTTCGGGCCCATGCCCCAGAAACCGCCGATAGCCAGGCCGGTTAAGAAAACGCCAACCGCAGCGAGAGGTGATACGAGGACGACGTCCTTGAGCGCGACCGGTTCCTGTTCCACCTCGGCAGGAGGATGGCTTGGCAGCAACGTGATCGGAACAACCGCAGCGGATATCAACAGCGACACGACGAGGAACAAAGTTACGCTTGCGGGCGCGGCAATGTTGAGAAGCGCTTGCCCCGTTGCCCAAGAACCCATTGAGACGACACCGAAAATTGACAGGAGCTGCCCGCGCGTGGATGGCACTGCGTGCGCATTGAGCCAGCTCTCCGTTGCGAGGATCATGCCCGCATAGGCGAGGCCGGTAACCATGCGAAGCGGCATCCAAGCAATCGGCTCTATGAATGTTACATGGAGAAGGGTGGTCATTGAAGCGATAGCCGCAAATCCAGCGAAGGTCCTGACGTGCCCTACAGAAACAATGATCCGCGGCAATACGAACGCGCCTACTGTGAACCCCGCGAAGTAGAAGGTCATCATCGCGCTGATCGCGCCGCTCGAGAAACCCTCCTGGCCGGCTCTTACGATCAAGAGCGTACCCAACAAACCATTGCCCAGCAGCAGCGCGGCGACGCTTAGCAGCAACGCCGCTACTGGTGCGAGAACGAGTCCCCGTTTACACACTAACCTTACGGTATCAATTGCCTGGCTCATTTCCTAGCCTGATGTGAGGGTTGGTACTCTGCCGCACTGACGAACTGTTCGAATACTTCGCACCAGATTACGGCCGCGTCGTAGTCGCGAACACCGAAGGCGACAGGCACCTTGACGATGAAGCCGTTGAAAGTCATCACATCCCCCGCACGGATCGGTTCGTTGACCAGGGGTAATGCTTCTTTCGTGTCGAAGAAACGTGGACCAAGTTCGGGCTTGTAGTCCAGGAACAAGCGAGAGACGCCCGATATGCACAATTCGATTGCGCGAGACTCCGACTTCGCCTTTCCACCAATGCGGTAGGTCGCTGTCTTTGATATTGCGCACGTGTCGCCCCGGGTATCCCGGATAGAGATGCATCTTCGCGCGCGATACGACGTGCAGTTTCGCGTAGCCGATTGCAGCTTCTCCATGCGGGAGGGCGAAACCATTCATACCGAGAACAGCTACAAGTACACCGTCCGGGATGTTCGCCTGCTGCTCAGGGCGGGAGGATGGAACACGACCGGCTTTTGGACTGACCCGGACGGATACTTTGCAGTTCTCTCCGCGCAACGTGTCCAGATCGACAGCGCTCAAGAATACGGCGCCGACTGATACGTGCGCCGCCTAGTTTCGGTGCTTCAGCGACGGCTAACTCGCTCCCTCTGCCCCCCAGCGACGACGAAGTCAGCGGCTCACATGAGGGGCCTGCCCAGTACGACCGGGGCCAATGCGCGGTAAGAATAGTGAACGAGAGGCGGTTCGCCTGGCGCTCTGTCGATGTTTTCTCAACCACGTGGCTGCTCTGAACGACGGGCATGCTCATGAAAAAGGACCCCGGGCTCATGACCAGGAATCTACTTCGCGCGTCGTCTCCCGCGAGTCCTCTCATTCCTGACACGACAGATCGCGCAGCTCTTGCGAACCATTTTGCAGAGGTTCGCGCAGCCAGTCTGGCTGCAGCGAGTCCCCTGAGCGTGGAGGACCAGTGCGTACAGTCAATGGCAGATGCGAGTCCGACGAAGTGGCACCTGGCGCATACGACGTGGTTCTTCGAGGCCGTAGTCCTGTTGCCGCACACTTCATGCGAGCCCTTCAGGGTGGCCGCAGTCCTTGCAAATGGCGTGCACCAGCTCGGGCTCCAAGTGGCCCCCGCCGATCCATGCGGTGTCGAAACGCAGAAAGTCCGCACTGGTATCCCAATGCGCACCGCTCCAGCAGACTCCCTCGTCGGAAACGCCAAGCGTTTCGCTCGAGTCACATGTGCGCAGCGCAGCGTGTACCAACATCTGTCCCTAAAGCTCATGCGAGTGGCTCCGTTAGGACGAGTAGCCGAGTGTCCTTAAGTAAGCGAACAGATGTGTCTACGGCAGTCCGTTTCATGGAGCACTTCGTCCGCGAACCCCTCGTAAGAAGTCGCTTCGCGAGGAACTGAGGGTCGATGCGCAAACTGGTGGTAAGTCTAGGCGCTCAGACCGGAAGCAGCCGAAGTCGGCCTACGCTAGCGCATCTGCCACGTGCTTGCGAAGCATCGGCACAATTTCCCTGTCGAACCAAGGATTCTGCTTTAGCCAGTTCTGGTTGCGCGGCGACGGGTGAGGCAGCGTGATGAACTGTGGCGCATACGACTTCCATGCGGCGACTGTCTCAGTGAGGGTCGTCTGCCTGCGTTCACCGAGGTATTTCGCCAGAGCGTACTGCCCGATGAGGATAGTCAGTCGAATGTGTGGCAGCGAGGAGAGGATGCGTTCATGCCAAAGAGGCGCACACTCGGGACGTGGCGGCAAGTCTCCGCTGTGGCCTCGACCGGGATAGCACAGGCTCATCGGCACGATCGCGAACCGTCGCGGGTCATAGAACACCGATTCCTCGACCCCCAGCCACTCCCGCAGCCGTTTTCCGCTGGCGTCGTTCCACGGGATCCCGCTTTCATGAACCTTAAGCCCTGGTGCTTGACCAACCATCAGGATGCGAGCGGACGGTGAGATTCTCACAATGGGTCGAGGACCCAGGGGGAGATGCGCCTCGCAGACGCGGCACGCCTGAATCTCACTCAGAAGAGCGTCAACGCGACTAGCCGAAGAGCGGCGAAGCGGCGTCGTAGGCAAGGGAGAGTCGTTCGCAAAGAGACGTTGAGTAGACATTGCGGTCTGATTGTGAATGGCTCCCTGTCGCCGCCCAGTCATGCGTCATCGCAAGCTTACGCGCTTTCGCGGAGAGGTGCTCAACGCTTTTGCCTCAACTTCTGGATAGTTGTTAAACAAGGAACGAACTGGGAGCGTCTGTGGGAATGGAATCAGGCGGGGCCGGGGCCACTACCATGATGCAAATGAGCTGTCCGATTCCGACGTGTTCATGATGCTGTTCGAGATGGCCTCAGCGCACCGCACCTGCCGACCGCGCGCCGTCACGGACAGGCCCAGGCCTATTCATTGGCGACAGGGTAATCAATTTGGAGCAGCATCCCATGGCAAATCACTTGGTTGGCCACAGTATGCATGTTGGCGGGCGTCAGGTCGCCAATGAAGATGGAGCGGACGTCGGCGTTCGCTGGAATGTGCTCCGCCTCCGACAGACGAGGTGCCTACTTTGACGATGTCTTTAACGTCCGCGCTGCCTTTGCTTGAATGTCTACCCCGGCCCCTCCAAGTTTGAGCAGCTTGACCTTAGTAGTCCGTTGAGGGTTTTCCATCTGGAGAAAGCCTCTGAGTACCGGACCATCCTCGCGGCGACGATAGGAAATGTATTCCGGACTATCAAACACGCCGAGCGCCGTACAGTGCCCCAGCGCTTGCTCCCGAACCCTATTTCGGAGTGGTGCGGAAAACGCTTCCTACCGGAGCGGCGAGTTCTCTCTTCTTGCTTGCCAAGAGGCACGAGGCTAAGCACCCGCCGAGGGCCATCGTGTCGGCAGCAAGTTGAATGGAGACTCCGTATGCAAATGCTGTTAATGGGCGCGGGCGGCCACCTTGGCGCCTTTCGAGACAGTCAAGTTGCGACGTGTCCTTTGTTGCACGCCGCCGGCAGCACGGAGGGCGTGCGTTCAATGAGACTTCGATTGAAGAGCCCTTTAGAGAGGGTGAAGCTTCATCGGTATAGACGTAGCAGCCAAGTTTTTTTCTGCAAGCGTCTGCCTACGTTGGCAATTGAGCTGTTGCTCAGTGCGGAGCGAGTCGGGCAGGTAGAGCGCGACACTAGTTTGAAACTGAGCGTGGATCCGATTCCCGCTGAGTACCGACGGTAGCTGGGTGGTCAGCATGGAGTACAAGGACTACTACAAGACGCTCGGCGTGGAGAAGACGGCCACGCCAGGGGATATAAAAAAGGCGTTTCGCAAGCTCGCGCGCAAGTTCCACCCCGACGTCAGCAAGGAAACAGATGCGTCTGCACGGATGGCGGAGGTGAACGAGGCCAACGCGGTTCTTTCAGACCCAGAAAAGCGCGCCGCGTACGATCAGCTTTCAGAGCAGCCGCAAAGCGGTCGCGAGTTTGGGCCTCCACCCGACTGGCAACAAGGCTTTGACTTTTCTTCCGTTGGTGGAGACGCGAAGCACAGTGACTTCTTTGAGGAGCTGTTTGGGCGCGCTACCCGTACGCGCTCCGGCGGGGCGCGTCGCCCTGAAGGACCGATCCCGGGTGAGGTACGACACGCACGCATTGAACTCGAACTGCTGGATACCTACCTTGGAGCGCAGCGCGTGCTGGCCGTGGACGCAGTACGTATTGACGATCTAGGCCATCCGAGACACGAGCAACGCCAGCTGGAAGTTCGTATTCCGAAGGGAGTAAGGGAGGGTCAGCACATCCGGTTGGCCGGACAGGGCAATCCCGGCGTCAACGGCGGCCCACCGGGCGACCTACTGTTGGAAGTGGCGATCCGCGCAAACACACAGTGGCGTGTCGACGGTACCCGCGGCCGGCCAGGTCATGCTGGCGGTACTGGCCTTCGCCGTGATCGTCTGGATGACCGAGGCGCTGGACTATGCGGTGAGCGCCGTGGTAGTCGGCGCATTGATGATCTTCCTTCTGGCTGCGGTCCCCGATGCCGCGAAGCCAGCCAGCGGTGACATGGGGACCGGCGCGGCGCTGGGCCTGGCACTGTCGGGCTTCTCAAACAGTGCCGTGGCATTGGTCGCGGCAGCCTGCTTCATCGCCGCCGCCATGACGGCCACGGGGCTTGACCGGCGCATTGCGCTGCTCGTGCTCACCAAAGTCGATGCGCGTACCAACCACATCGTGATCGGCGCCATGGTCGTGGGCTTCCTGCTGTCGTTCATCGTGCCCAGTACAACGGCGCGGGTGGCTTGCCTGGTGCCCATCATGATGGGCTTCATCCTTGCCTTCAAGGTGGACAAGCGCAGTCGATTCGCGGGCCTGCTGGTGATCGCCGCCGCGCAGACGGCCAGCGTCTGGAACATCGGCATCAAGACCGCGGCGGCGCAGAACTTGGTGGCCATCGGCTTCATCGAAAAACAGTTCCAGGCCACGATCACATGGATGGAGTGGTTCATTGCCGGGGCGCCGTTCTCCGCACTGATGAGCGTCGCGGTCTACTTCATCATGACCCGCATGATGAAACCGGAGATGAAGGAGATCGAGGGCGGGCAGGCGACCATACGAAAGCAGCTGGACGCGATCGGTAAGACGACTGCTAGAGAGTGGAAGCTTCTGGTGATCGTCCTGGTGCTGCTGGGCTTTTGGGCGACCGAGAAGGTGCTGCACGACTTCGATACGTCGTCCACAACCATCGCCGCGATTGCCTTGATGCTTCTGCCTCGCCTGGGGGTGATGGACTGGAAAGAATCGCAGCAGGGATTTCCGTGGGGCACGGTCGTGCTGTTCGCGGTCGGCATCAGCGTGGGAAGCGCGTTGCTGAGGACAAATGCGGCCGGGTGGCTCGCCAGCCTGATTGTGCAGAACCTTGGTCTGCAACACGCCAGCGCCTTCGTCATCCTGATGCTGCTGTCGCTGTTCTTGATCGTCATCCACCTCGGCTTTGCCAGCGCCACGGCACTCGCCTCGACGATGATTCCCATCATCATGAGCGTACTGTTGGCCGTGCAAACGCCGGGCATCAACTTGATCGGGATGACGATGTTGTTGCAGTTCGTCGTGAGCTTTGGATTCATCCTTCCGGTGAACGCGCCGCAGAACATGATTGCCTACGGCACAGGCACGTTCGACGCGCGTGACTTCATTCGCACCGGCTTCGTCATCACATTGGTGGCCACCGCGCTTCTGGTTGTCTTCGCGCTGACCTATTGGCCTTGGATGGGGTACATGACGAAGACCGTTTGAAGATGCAATTTCTTTCCTGTACAACCTGACAGAAAAGGAAGCGCACGAGGCACGATGTTGGGCACAAATCCTTTCGCGAATGAGCGTGCAGTTGGCGAAGTGGCGGATCGCAACTCAGCTGGGCGGCAGAATCAGCCCTGGACTTCGAAACCCAGCGTGCGCAACGCCACCTCGGCTGCGTCCTGATCCTGCTACCAGGTGGCCGCTGGGATCAGTGACGGCGATGGCGACTTCGATGCTGATAGCCTTGGATGCCACGCGGGCAGCTTCGATGAGCGCATCAGCGCTCGCTGCGAAGCGCTGGCGGGCGTCGTAAGGGGTAGCTCAGGTTTGCGGCCGGCGCACCTATGTGCGCTTCGGCAGTCAGCCATGCTCAGGCGGCAAGGAACAGCTTCATGGTTTCGTCTCAGGTGGAGCAGTTCCTTCAACGATCAGTCCGCGGTAAACGGCACCGGCGAATCGATGCCGCGCCGCTTCCTGATAGGCTGGACTGTGATACCACGCGCGCGCTTTCTCCATGTCCGGGAACTCAATGAGGACCACTCCCTCCGCGGGCGCGCCCTCCAAGACCTCCAGAGCGCCGTAAGCCGCAAGAAAGCTGGGAGAGTGGCCCTTGAAGCTCGCGCCGACCGCCGCCTTGTAGCGCCCCATCTCGACTTCGTCGTGGATGCTTTCTTTGATGAAAATCACGTAAGCCTTCGGGGGGCTAATTGCATTACTTGTATTGCTCATCAGAATCCCTCCAGTACGTACTTTCCGCGGGTTGTGCCGGTCTCCACGAGCTTGTGCACGCGCTTAAGATTGGCCGCGTTGAGAGGCGCGAACCGCTCGGTCATGGTGGTGCGCAGTACGCCCTCGTCCACCAGACGTGCAACTTCGTTGAGGAGCGTGTGCTGCCCATCGATGTCCGCCGTCTTGAACAGCGGTCGCGTGAACATCAACTCCCAGTGGATCGAAACCGATTTGCGCATGAACAAGCCAGCATCGGCCAACCCGTCGATAAGAGCGAAGCGCCCCTGCGGCGCAATGAGCTCCGCGATCTCGCTGGCATGGCGGTTGGTCTGCGTGGTGGAGAACACGAAGCTGGGTGCGCCGATGTTCAATGCCGCAACTTGGGCGGCTAGAGGCTTGCTGTGATCGATCACGTGATGGGCACCCATTTGACTGGCCCAAGCCGACGTCTCAGGCCTTGAAGCCGTGGCGACCACTGTGAGATCGGTCAGGTAGCGTGCGAGCTGTACTGCCATCGAACCGACCCCACCAGCGCCCCCGACGATCACGATAGCGCGTGCGGCACCAGGCACCTCACGCCGAACGTCGAGGCGATCAAACAACGCCTCCCATGCAGTGATGGATGTCAACGGCATTGCAGCCGCCTCGGCGAAACCCAATGTGCGCGGTTTGGACCCCACAATGCGCTCGTCGACCAGGTGGAACTGCGCATTTGTTCCCGAGCGGTCTATCGAGCCCGCGTAGAAGACTTCGTCGCCCGGCTTGAAAAATTGCGTCTCCGGACCTACCTCCGTAACGATACCGGCCGCGTCGTAGCCCACGACTTTCCACTCTTCGTTCAGGGGTGCAGTGCCTTGGCGCACCTTGTAGTCGACCGGATTGACCGACACTGCCTTGACCTCGACAAGGATGTCGCGCCCCGCAGGCTTTGGCTGCGGCAGTTCGATATCGACGAAAGAATCTTCGCGATCGATGTTTCCCGGGACCCGATAGCCAATTGCTTTCATTGAATACACCTGTTGTGTTGATGTCGAACGGACTTTCGCATCTCTCAGATGCTCAGCGAAACGTTTGGATGGCAAATTACGTGCAACTTTTCGAACATATCCGAGCCCAAAAGTTGAAGGATTAATTGATGTGCGCCGTGGACCACTGCGGGCGCTGCAGGGGTTCATCGTTCGTTGTACGTGTGGTCCGCTCCAATGCGTCAACGAAGAGCGCCGGGACGTTGAAGCCGGTTTGGTCGGTGATTTCTTGAAAGCCGGTAGGACTGGTGACATTGATCTCAGTGACGGAATCACCAATTACATCAAGCCCAATGAGTAGGAGTCCGCGGGGCGCAAGCACTCGTCCGATAGTTTCGGCGATTTCACGATTGCGCGGCGTCAAGGGCTGCGCCACACCTTTGCCCCCAACAGCCAAATTGCCGCGCACTTCAGTGCCCTGCGGAATGCGGGCCAAGACAAAGGGCACGGGCTCGCCGTTAATTATGAGGATGCGCTTGTCGCCGTCGACGATCTGCGGCACAAAGCGCTGGACCATGATGGTTTCGGCACCATCCTTGTTTAGCGTCTCGATGATGACGCCGAGATTCAGCGCGTCTTTTCCGACACGGAAGATGCCTTTAAGGCTTTCGCCTGGTTTCGCGAGCGTCAGCGCTCCCGTTCGTGCTTGCCTAACCAGGAACGGAGAGATAACCCTGCATGGATGATGGCGCAAGGTCATCGGTCGTCCACGCCAGATCGTTGACTCCACGAATGAATCGATCAAACGACCACTTCTTTCGGACTTCAGGCCTATTGCCGGAAACAAGAACTGGCTCCCAGCTGTTCCAGAGACTCGCGCCCGGTCGTGCTGCGCGTGGCCCGCTTTTTCACGGGGGTGCCTGGTAGTCGGTCCGCGACTTGTCCAGTCCGGGCACATGTGGACACTGCACCTACCTCAAGAACGCACGTTGTGCCAGCATTGAGTGAGGTTCATTCGATGACTGGCTGAAATTCATTCCCAGCATAGTGGCCGCTTTTTACAGCATGTAGCAGGTGATTTTTGGGAGGCCGAGCCGGAGCATAAGGACTATCGCAAGCGCTGACGATGGGCTCGACCCGGCACTCCATCCGGCCGGGCTGGGTACATCCCAAGCAGAAATCGATTGCTGGGAAAACTGCTCAGGTCGATCAATGCGGTGGGGGGGGCGACTCGTGCGGTCGACGCGAAGGGCCCCACTCGGCGCTGCGGGCCGGACGCTTCTTCCGGATTCAGTGACGTCTTGGTGGGGGTACATTCTCAGTTGCTGGCACGGGTGCACCTTACGGGTGCGTCGCCCACGTCGTAGGGGGTGAGCATGAAAAGGCTCTCCAATCTGGTAACCGCGTCCGGCAGTTTCTGGCGATCGTTAGACCAGTAGAGACTTCAGGCGCCTGGAGGGGTGTTTCATATGGCTACGAATCAGCGACCCGATGTGGTGGGGGAGTCCATCGTCATCGACGAGACCAAGAATGGCCCGTTTCAGCTGAAAGTGCGGGCTGGCTCCTCCACATTCATCGTGGATGAACCAATAGGCATAGGGGGGCTTGGGTCCGGTCCCAACCCGTACGATTTGTTGAGCGCAGCCCTCGGAACCTGTTCGGTGATGACTATGCGTTTGTATGCTTCCCGCAAGAAGTGGCCACTGGAGCGGATTCGGGTGAAGATCACGCATCGCCGGAATGGACTAGACGCGACGGACTCCTTTGGCGTAGAAATACGGCTTGATGGAAGCCTGAGCGACGAGCAGCAACAGAAGCTCCTCGAAGTCGTCTCACGCTGTCCTGTGCACAAGACAATTGAACGCGGGTCGGAAGTGGTGACGTCCGTTGTTTCCGCGGGGGACCTATTGGATGAAGCGGTTTCTCTGTGTAAGCATATGCG
The DNA here is from genome assembly GCF_900107605.1 of Acidovorax soli. Taxonomy (GTDB): domain Bacteria; phylum Pseudomonadota; class Gammaproteobacteria; order Burkholderiales; family Burkholderiaceae_C; genus Acidovorax; species Acidovorax soli. The sequence continues at coordinate 10,926 of NZ_FNQJ01000049.1, forward strand.
CGATATGGAGCAAGCCTGTGATCGGGCGTAGGGCAGGGCGCTACATCCTGAGTCAGGCTAAACTGCCGTCGCATCGGTGCGACGGACTGCGGAGGGCTCTATTCCATAGGTCCTTCGAAATGCCTTTGTAAAACTGCTCCGGCTGGCATATCCAGCATTGCGAGCGACGAGATCGATGGCGAGGCCGCTGCCTTTCAGCTGGAACATCGCTTGCCGCAGTCGGAGCTCCCGCAGTACCTGCATCGGAGCCTTTCCGATAGCCTCAGTAAATCGAGCGGCGAAAGCAGAACGACTGAGGCAGGCAGTGTGGGCGAGGCTTTGCAGTGAATGATCATCGGCAGGACGCATGGCCATTTCGGCAAAAGCTTTTGCGACCAGAGGATCTTTGAGCACCGAGAAACGCTCCACCCAGGCGTTCATGGAGACGAGCGACCTCCGTAAAAGCAGCACAATGACTTGTTTTAGCAAAGCCGCACTCATCGCACCGCTGCCAACTTCCTGTGCGACGAGTTCGCTGAGTGCTGTCTGGAGTTTCGTGTCGACGTGATCGTCAACGTCGAACTGTTCGAAGATGGGCTCCGTCAAGCCAGCGAAGAGGTCGGCGCAGGCGCCGTAGGTAGCGTAAAAGTAACCGCACACCAGTATTAGGGAAGGATCTCCATCTCCTGCGGAGAATCTGCGTATGGTGCTCGACGAGGTCATCTGCGGCTGCTTCTTGACGGAGCGCAGAGCTGTGAAGCCCATGCTGCCTTCGACCTCAATTCGAAACGATGAATTGGGCGGCACAATGATCAACGTGTGGGGCATCAACGGTATAGGGTCGCGATTGCCAAACACGGCCCGACCAGTACCAACGACGTTGTAATGGATCCCAGGCGCGTTCATACCGCCCAGTTCCAGGCTGTACCCCATGCTCACCACGCATTCCGTAAGGGCAACGAAACTGACATCGAGAGTACCAAGCAAACCTTCGAGATCCCCTGGCGATATTCGTAGTAACGGTCGTTCGTTCAAGCTTCTGCCTCCACGTGAATTTAAGTCGAGCGGCGTCTCGCAATCCCGATGGTACGCAAACGCCAGCGCCTCCGCGACGGGCTGTTCCGCTCTGACCGGAGCCTGTCTCAGACGGGCGGCTCACTTCAGGTTTCTTGGCTTCTTTTGCCGGACGATGAAACACATTGGCCTGTTGACCTCTGAGGACACCCAAGAAACAATGGTCTAGAGACACTGCGACTGCTTTCTGCTCCACGTCCGCAAAACTGATCTGGCTCATCCCGCAGGCTTCATTTCATCAACAAATGCGTTTTGCCGCGTGAAAGGCGGACTTGTTCTGAGTCTTGTAAACCAAAAGCTCGCAGCTGATGCGATAGGCAAGTTCTGCAGCAATAGTCCTTGAGGATTACCGCTTTCACTGTTCTCTTGCCGTATAGACAGTCTACGCCTATCGCCAGATGAGTATTGGGTGTTTCCGGTGATTCAGGGAGGGCACTTCTGATGACTAAGAAGATGCGCTGAACGTAGTGTGCCTAGCCCCTAATTAAGCATAGGAGAACTTCATGAAGTTTGAAAAGTCGCAAGCAGCACTTGACCGCCTGACCCCCGAGCAACGTCGGGTTACCCAGAAGTCGGGCACCGAAAGGCCCTTCTCGGGAGAGTACAACGACAACAAGGAGCCTGGCATTTATGTCGACATAGTGTCGGGAGAGCCGCTGTTCGCCTCAGCGGACAAGTTCAATTCGGGTACTGGCTGGCCAAGCTTTACCAAGCCGATCGTTCCGGCGAATGTGAACGAATTACGCGACACCGAGCATGGCATGGTGCGCACCGAAGTTCGTTCGACGCATGGCGACAGCCACCTAGGCCACGTGTTCAACGACGGCCCCGCAGACCGAGGAGGCCTGCGCTATTGCATCAACTCTGCATCTTTGCGCTTTATTCCTCGCGAAGTGATGGCCGTCGAGGGGTATGGTGCCTATCTCGACCAAGTGGAGAGCGTTTGATGAATCACGAAAAAGCCATCCTAGCCGGCGGTTGTTTCTGGGGAATGCAGGACCTAATCCGCAAGTTACCCGGCGTCATCTCAACTCGTGTGGGCTACACCGGGGGCGATGTTCCGAACGCCACTTATCGCAACCACGGCACGCATGCCGAGGCGATCGAAATTGTCTTCGCCTCGGAGTTGACGAGTTACCGGAGCATCTTGGAATTTTTTTTCCAGATCCACGATCCGACGACGAAGAACCGCCAAGGCAATGATCGTGGTCTCTCCTACCGGTCTGCCATCTATTACCTCGGGGTGGAGCAGAAGCACGTCGCCGAGGAGACGATCGCCGATGTGGATGCGTCCGGGCTTTGGAATGGAAAAGTGGTCACCGAGGTGGAGCCGGCCGGCGATTTCTGGGAGGCCGAGCCGGAGCACCAGGACTATCTGGAGAAGCGTCCTGGCGGCTATACCTGTCACTTTCCACGTGCCGACTGGATCCTTCCGAAGCGCAAAAATCCTGACGCTATATAACCTGCAGCCAGAACTACATCACTCTTCGTGACCGTATCGTCCAACGACGCGGTTATCGAACCCAGCCTCAATGAGGTGGGGCATTGCAGAGTCCGCCGCTGCAGCAGCACCAGGATCCCAGAACCATGCCAGACCTCTCATCCTTTCCGATCACGCGGCGCTGGCCTGCATCAGATCCTGATCGTCTGCAACTTTATGCAGCTCCCACACCCAATGGTGTCAAGGTGTCGATCATGCTGGAGGAAACTGGCTTGGCGTATGAGCCCCATCTGATTGATATTTCAAAGAACGAGTCGAAGGACCCAGCGTTCGTGTCACTGAACCCAAACGGCCGCATACCGGCGATCATCGATCCGGCGGGCCCTGACGGTAGGCCCATTGCGGTATGGGAATCCGGTGCGATCCTTCTCTATCTCGCCGACAAGACGGGCCAGCTCATTCCGAATGCGCGCGCCAACCGTTACAAGACCCTGGCCTGGGTGTTCTTCCAGATGTCGGCCATCGGGCCGATGTTCGGTCAGCTCGGTTTCTTCCTGCGATATGGCGGCAAAGACTTTGAGGACAAGCGGCCTCGGCAGTGCTTTGTCGACGAATCCAAGCGTCTCCTGGGGGTCTTGGATCGCCAGCTGGAAGGCCGCAACTGGATGGTCGGTGATTATTCGATCGCGGACATCGCGACCCTCGGCTGGGTAAATGCGCTGGTTGAATCGTACGCAGCTGGGGATATCCTTAGTCTCAGCAATTATTCGAATATCCAAGCATGGCTTGGACGCGGGCTATCTAAACCAGCAGTTCAGCGTGGCCTGCACATCCCTGCGAGGTCGGCATGAGCGTCATCGCCGCCCACTATTACAACGAAGGCAAGCGAATCCGAGAGATCGCGATCAACGAGCGTGTCCAGCTGGATAAGAGTCGCTCGGGCTTCTGCTGGATCGCACTTCACGAGCCCACCGCCGACGAACTTCACACGCTCCAAGCTACTTATCACCTGCATCCGTTGGCAATCGATAACGCGATTCACCCGCTTTGCCCGCCCAAGCTCGAAGCCTACAACGATGAGCTACGGGATCAATTTTTGGGAAGTGAGATGGAGCATGCCGAGTTCGATGCAGCTTTCGAGAAGTAGTTGATTTTCTATGAATCACCATTCGTGGTGGTATCCGGTGTTGGCTCCGGTGTAAGCCATGATGAGAAAGTCCTAGCGATGAAAAAAACCAGTGCTGCACCGTTCCGACACTCTTTGATTTCACCGAAATGTGCGGGGATAACCACCTCGGATGCTCTGAAGAGCATGAGGACGAACAGCTATCCGATCAATTCAGATATTAGGATCGGTGAAGGCACGAGTCATTGCACTGACGTCCAAGTGGACCAAGTTTCGGCGCGGTTCATTCCCCTCATTCGTGGTGTCCAACTGGGCAGGCCCACGTCGAAAATTACGCCTTTGAGTGGGAGCTGAAGATGGCGAAGCTTGGCTTTGGAGGCGGATGCCATTGGTGCACAGAAGGGGTGTTCCAAGCGTTGCGCGGAGTCGCCCAGGTTGACCAGGGTTTTGTCCAAGCGGGCGCGCCCGCAGATACTTGGGCAGAGGGGGTGATCGTTACCTTTGACCCCTCGGTTATTGGCTTGGCAACGCTTTCCGAGGTGCATCTAAGAACACATTCTGCTACCAGGGCCCGCTCCCCCCGTGGCAAGTACCGAAGTGCGATCTACATCTTTGAAGATAGCCAGCGGCATGAGGCTGAGCTGGTGATAGCTCGCTTCGCCATCGAGTCTGGCAAGGCGGTGCATACCCTCGTTGTCCCATTTAGAAGTTTCAGGGCGTCGGAGGAGCGTTACCAGAACTACTATCGAAACGATCCGAACAGGCCCTTCTGCCGTCGCTATATCGATCCCAAACTGGATTTCATCCGACAGCACTTCTCAGAGGTCGCGCTCCCTGACGCGCGAACCTAGCCACGAGGACTCGTCTCGAAAGTAGTCGCCGCTTCGATCAGGTCAGTACAACGCGCCAGTCAACTTGTCGAGTAGTCCTGCTCGTGCTTGGCGTCGAGGTAGCGCAGCTATCAGGTATTGGTGCGGGCAGTCCGACTCGGACCGATACGATTGCAACGGTGAATTTTGGTTCCGTTGTGTCTTACTGCGGCGAAAGACGCAATGCGTAGAGCGCACAGGTTGGGGGGTGGTGCAGGCGCACCTGATTCCGGTGATCCCGTTCTGCCTTACGTGCGTTATTTATTGGCAGATAGCCACGCCGCTCCGGGCAGCAGAAAGCACGAACACAGCAGGCTTTTTTCAAGTGACGCAACTCGCGTCCGCGCAGCGATCAGCCGTTGGCGGCAACTTCACACTTCTTCACGAAGCTGGACTTGGAGGCGGCGACGAGCGGATGACCGTTTTGTCCATTGCCTTGGCGTTGCAGTTCGTGCCGGCAGCATTGGCCGGTGCAGCAATCTTGTCTTGCGCGTGGGTGTCGAAGGAGCGACAGACGCCGAGCGCCTTTTGGGGAAAGGGACTCTTTCATTGCGTATTTGTCCTTTAGGGGTTGAAGGTGACAGCCGCCCCGGGCCGGAACCAGTCATATTTAGCGACCTAAGTCGGATGCTCGGTGACTCGGTGCGCCGGTCTCAGGTTTGCCCCGTTAAAATTCGCGGATGCTATTGGTTAAACAGGAGCTGCTCGCAGCGCTCGCGAACACGCTCGAATCATTCTCGCCCGGCGCTGGCGCCAAAGGCGTGTTCGAGTCTCCCAAGGTGGCGGCGCACGGCGATTTCGCAAGCACTGCTGCAATGCAACTCGCCAAATCGCTCGGCCGCAAGCCGCGCGAACTCGCCGAAGAACTGAGCGCGGCCTTGCTGGCGAAGCCTGCGTTCGAGCAGTGGGTGCAGGCGGTCGAGATTGCCGGCCCCGGATTCCTCAACATCCGTTTGAAGGCAGCCGCCAAGCAGCAGGTGGTGCGCGAAGTGCTAGTCGCTGGTGAGGCGTACGGTCGCCAGCCGGCCACCGGCGAAAAGGTGCTGGTCGAGTTCGTCTCGGCCAACCCGACCGGCCCACTGCATGTGGGCCACGGCCGCCAGGCGGCGTTGGGTGATGCCATCTGCAACCTGCGCGCCTCGCAGGGCGATGCGGTGTACCGCGAGTTCTATTACAACGACGCCGGCGTTCAGATTCAGACGCTGGCCAGAAGTGTGCAAATGCGTTCCAGGGGCCTGAAGCCGGGCGACGCCGATTGGCCGAGCGGCGAAAAGGCTGCGGCTTACAACGGCGACTATATCGCCGACATTGCCGAGGACTTCAAGGCAAAGAAGACCGTGAAATCGGAAGACCGCGCGGTCACCGCTAGCGGCGACGTCGACGACATTGACTCCATACGTCAATTCGCCGTGGCCTACCTGCGTCGGGAGCAAGATCTCGATCTGCAGGCGTTTCGAGTGCGCTTCGACAACTACTACCTTGAGTCCAGCCTGTACTCTAGCGGACGAGTCGAATCGATCGTGTTCAAGCTTGTGGCCGCCGGCAAAACGTACGAGCAGGACGGCGCGCTGTGGCTTCGGTCGAGCGACTACGGCGACGACAAGGACCGCGTCATGAAGAAGGGCGATGGCACGTACACCTATTTCGTGCCCGACGTGGCTTACCACGTTTCCAAGTGGGAGCGGGGCTTCCACACGGTCGTCAACATCCAGGGGACTGACCACCACGGAACCATCGCACGCGTACGCGCCGGCCTGCAGGGTGTGGACAAAAGCATTCCAGCCAGTTACCCCGACTATGTGCTGCACACGATGGTACGCGTCATGAAGGGTGGGGAGGAGGTCAAGATAAGCAAGCGCGCTGGTAGCTACGTCACGCTGCGGGATCTGATCGAATGGACCAGCACCGACGCGGTCCGCTTCTTTCTGCTGAGCCGCAAACCCGACACCGAATACACATTCGACGTCGACCTCGCAGTGACGAAGAACAATGACAACCCGGTGTACTACGTGCAGTACGCGCATGCGCGCATCTGCTCGGTGTTGGCGAGCTGGGGCGGCGACGTGGCATCCTTGCACGACGTTGAACTTTTGGCACTCGAAAGCCCGGCTGCGCAGGAACTCATGCTGCTGCTCGCCAAGTACCCCGACATGCTGACCGCAGCGGCGAAGGATTTCGCGCCGCACGATGTCACTTTCTACCTGCGCGAACTGGCCGCCAGCTATCACAGCTACTATGACGCCGAGCGCATTCTGGTTGTTGACGAGAGTGTCAAGAAAGCCCGTTTGGCGCTAGTCGCCGCTACAGCGCGAGTGCTGCACAATGGCCTCGCGATTCTCGGCGTCAATGCGCCGAGCAAGATGTGAGCGTCACCATGAACGCACCCAGCGCTCCGCGCCCTGAAGCGGCCTGCTCAGTGACGAGGTGTGCTGTTGCAGCTTTGTCCCCAAGTGTTGATTTCCACGTAAACCTAACCCACCGGGGGGTGCGGACAAAAACTTGGACTACCTGAAAGTAGTTCATGTATTCCTACGAAGCTCGAATCCGAGCCGCTGAGCTCTACATCAAGCTGGGCAAGCGTGTCAGGCCCACCATCCGGCAACTGGGCTACCCAACGAAGAGTTCTTTGAAGGGTTGGTACAACGAGTACCAGCGCAAGCTCGACCTGCCGATGGGCTATGCAGGCCGTGAACCAAAGTTCTCTCAGGCGCAGAAAGCTGCGGCCGTCGAGCACTACCTCACCCACGATCAATGCATCGGGGTCTCCTCGTTTTCAGTGCAATAAGTGACGGTACGAAAAGCTAGCACTGGCGCGGAGGTGGTGTTGGTAGATCGTTGATTTCATTGACTTTCCTGTTCACTTTCAAATCTGCGATTCGTGGCGTCAAACCGTGGTCGGTTTCATCCATTGGTGCCAGTTATCGATGCATTTGGCCGCGAAGGCAGGATTTGGTCAGCATAGCGGTCAACCGGGAAGCGAAACACACCCCGCAAGTTGATGCTCTCCAGCCTGGTGGGCGCAATCTTCCCGATCAGTTCCGGTGGAATGACCTGGCGGCGGTTCGACCAGCGATCCAGGACCGCCTGCATCTGTGAGGTATTCCACGCCATCACGATGTTGGCCATCAGGCTCAACGCATCGGCCACAGCCTGCATTTCATCGACACGTTTGGCCTGCGCCGGGCTGATCCGGCCGGTATAAATGGCGCGCTTGAGGGCGTTAACAGCCTCGCCCCGATTGAGCACCCGGCGCAACTCGTTCCTGAAA
>NZ_FNQJ01000061.1 GCF_900107605.1 Acidovorax soli
GATCCTTTTGAACAGCGCCGTACTGATTTCTTTGTTCCTGTTTCTTGCCATGCCGTATCAAACGCACATCGGGCACTGGGCGATGACAGGCTTTTGTTAGCCGCTCTTAATGCCGCCTGCGTCAGGAAATCGGATGGGGGCGGATGGCTGTGCGCGATCCAGGCATGCCATGCAGCTTCAGGCCGAGACCCCTAAAAGCAGCAAGAGGCCAAAGCTGGTGCCCGCAAGGCCCAGTGCAAGCAACCGGCTGCCGTGCAGCTTGGTCCACAACAGCACACCCGTCAGCGACAGTACGATCAAGGCACCGGCCAGCGTATCGGTCAGCAGGATCCAGGGCGCCGAAGCGCCCGTGGCCATATGCAACCGATTCAACCGTGCCAACAGATTCGGGTCCATGCGCTTGACCGACACCGAGTTGTTGCCCACCCAGTACTCGGCGTTCACCGTGGCCCGGGGCGTAGCGAAGGCAATCACCCAATGTTCAGGCTGTACCGCCCCAGGCCAGGGGGTAGGCCCGGCCGGCGCCACTTTTTTTTGATGCGGTGGCTTGGCAATACCCAACTCATGCTGCAGGTGAAGAACCAGTGCATCAATGTTTTCGGGCTTCCGGTCAAGACTGAGCTGCCATTGCGTGTTGGCATAGGCCGGGCCAGGAATTTTCATCGTGGCCCGGTGGTTAAGCAGCAGGCCAGTGGTGCCGAACAGCAAGCCCAGGACGCCGCCCCATATTCCCAGCCAGGCATGCGTGCGCCGCAGCCACTTGAGCACGGCGGGCCGATGCCAGCGCGCCGGCATGAACAAGTGGCCTCCCCCACCGCGCGGCTTTGCGGGATGCGGCCTCGCCGTGGCCTCCAGTGCTTGGCGTGAAGCGATGTCAATGGCTTGCTGCATGGCCTTGGCCTCAGAACCGGTAGCGTGCAACAACCTGTGCCGAGCGCGGGGCACCTGGCAGGTTCAGGTTAGGCGAACTGCCATGGCCCGCCACGATATAGCGGCGATCGAACAGATTGTTGAGCTTGAGCTGCATGTCCCAGGAGCCCATGCGGTAGTAGGCCATGGCGTCAACCGTGGTGTAGCCAGGCAAGGTGACCGTGTTGCCGGGGTTGGCGAACCGGGCGCCGGCATAGTTCAGGCCGCCACCCAGACCGAAGCCATGGCCCAGCGCCTTGGTGACCCATAGGTTGGCGCTGTGCCGGGGGGTCAGCGTGGGCCTTTTGCCCTGCACGGGCTGGCCGGCGTCAACGGCAGGCGAGGTGGTCATCTCACCATCGAGGAAGGCATAGCCGGCCCAGAGCTGCCAAGTGGGGGCAACCTCGCCAGCAAAGGTCAATTCAAGCCCATTGGTACGCTGCACACCCAGGGGCACCAGGGTGTTGGTCACCGGATCGGTGCTCTTGATATTGGTGCGCTCCAGCTTGAAAAGCGACGCCGTCAACGAGGATTTTCCGTCCGGCAGATCCCATTTGACCCCCACCTCCTGGTTGGTCGTTTTCTCGGGGGCGATCTGCGCATTGTTGGCCGCCAGGGAGAAGGCCTCGCCCGATGGCTGGAAAGACTTGCTCCACGAGGCGTAGTACGACCAGGTGGTCGAAGGCTGGTAGACCAGACCGATGCGGGGACTCCATGAGGTGTCGGTCCTGCCCAGATTCGATTTCCCAGGCATGCGCTCGTAGGTCTCCTGCTCGAAGCGGTCGTAGCGCAAGCCGGCAAGGGCCTTCCATTGCGCGCTGAGCTCCACCAGGTCTTGGGCGTAGAACGCCAGGGTTTTGAAAGTGCCGAGGTTGTTCGCACCCGGCGTCTGGGAAGTGCTGAGTGGCAGTGTCGGCAGCGCTGGGTTGAACAATGCGAAGTTACGGATCCTGCCGTTGGCGTCGGTCACAGGCGCCGAGAAGTTCACCACGTCCTTGTTCTGCTGTCCCAGTTCAACGCCGTACAACACCTGGTGCTTCATGCCGAGGAGTTGCGTCTTCTGCGCCAGCTCGGTCTGGTTGAACCAGCCGTGCTCATCGCGGTAAACGTTGCCATGGTTGAGCGTGAACGTGAGATCCCGCGCGTTGACACTGCGCGTCAGCGTGTTGTTGCGATCCAGCGAGTAGGTGTAATAGCGCAAGGCATTGCGCAGCGACAAACTGTCGTTGAAGCGGTGATTCAGCGTGAGGCCGACCGAATCGACCTTGGACGTACTCACGTCCACATCACGCGCATTGGCGGCGCCATAGTAAGCGCCAGGTCGGACATCGACGGGCCGGCCGTTCAAGGCCGGGATGCCGAAGTCCGTGATGCGGCTGTCCTTCAGATGGTCCATCTGCAGCAGCACGCTGGTGTCCGCACTGGCCTTGAACAGCAACGAGGCTGCCAGCGCTTCGCGATCCAGGAATTGCGGGTCGCGGAAACTATCGGCGCGTTCCAGCGCACCGGTGATGCGGAAAGCAAAGCGACTGTCCTGCGGCGCGCGCGCCAGGTCGAACTCGCCGCGACGCTGATTCCAGCTGCCCAGCGTCACTCCCACTTCGCTCCGGTTGATGCCCGGCTTTTTGGTAATGCGGTTGATCAGGCCGCCCGAAGAGCCCCGTCCGTAGAGCACGGACGCGGGCCCCTTGAGCACCTCGACCTGCTCGATGTTGGACAGATCGCGAAAGTACAACGCATCGTCACGCAGACCATCCACGAACTGGTCGGCAATGGCAGAGAACCCGCGGATCGTGACTTGATCACGCTGGCCGTCGCCATGGGACAGGCCCACACCAGGAACCACCTTGAGTGCATCCTGCATGGACTGCGCGGCCTGGTCGCGCAGCAGGCTCTGGGGCACCACGTTCACCGTCTGCGGAATGTCGCGCAACGGCGCTTCGATCTTTGTCGCGCTGGTGGCCGTAGGTGGGTTGTAAGCCGGTTCCAATTCGCGGTCACTGCGAATCTGAACCTCCTTCAATGTAGGCTCGGGTGCCTGTTGCGCCATTGCCCCGCCGGAAAACGCCTGTGCCAATGCCGCTACCAGCGGCAAATACCTGAATGTCATGGATGCCTTGTCGAATAAAGCTTGTTTAGTTCGGCATGGCGGATCTCGACCAGGTACATATCCTGGCGTCAAATGGCTACTACCTGTCTTGCGCTGTGGAAGCGTGCGCATTGTAAATGCAAATCAGTCTCGTTTTACAAAATCTTTATATTCAAGAAATGCCTTGTTCGCAAGGGGGCAATGATGTGCAGGCAGCTGGGTAGTGGCCTCCCGCTGCTGTCCCTGATGCACCGGCCGGACACCTGTAAGCCGCCATCCGTGAACGGCTTACTTGGCCGGGAGTGTGCGTTCGATAGGCGTCCCCCATAGCAGGCGTGCGATTTGAGCGGCAAATCGGCTGGGGAGCTGCTTTCGGTGAAGTGCATGAAATGGCGGCACGGCCATGAACGGGCCGCCGCCAGAGAGCGCTTTTGGCGGTGCCAATCATGGGCAATGGCGCTGGCAAGGGTTGCCGCAGGGTCGGCTGCGGGTGTCTGCTTTTGAATGGAGGGCAGGCTGACGCTGTGCGCAGCGAGCAAGGGTAGGCGATGGTTTGCGAGCGATCGCCGCAGCTGCGCTACGGGAAGAGGGCTTTCTTGCTCTGCAACGACGGTCGTGCTAGAAAGATGGAACCTTGGCACCACAACGAAGGGGGGGAATGATGGCAACCCCAACGCAAGTCAGCGAATCCGTCCAGGCCCACTACACCCGCTCCGGTCTGGGCGATCTCATCCTTGCTGCGCTCGAAAGGGCAGGCAAAAATTTGAATCGACTCACGCCGGAAGACTTGGCGCCCATCGATGAATTCCACATTCGCGGTCGGGCGGCAACGCTCGAACTTGCTCGGGCTGCGAAGGTCGATGCCACGAAACGCGTGCTCGATGTGGGCAGTGGCGTTGGCGGGACGTCCCGTTGCCTTGCTCGGGAATTCGGCTGCCGCGTCACCGGCATCGACCTGACAGAGGAGTACTGCAGCGCGGCGGCAATGCTTTCCGACCGAACTGGCCTGGGCGAACTCGTCGACTATCGCCACGGCGACGCAACGAGTTTGCCCTTTCCGGATGCATCAGTTGACATCGTGTGGACGGAGCACGCTGCGATGAATATTCCGGACAAGCCGAGGCTGTACCAGGAGATGTATCGCGTCCTCAAGCCGGGGGGCACGCTCGCGATCTACGACATTCTTGCCGGACCATCCGGCCCCGTGCTCTTCCCGGTTCCTTGGGCGCGCACCCCTGAAGCGAGCTTTCTCGCGACGCCGGACGAACTGCGCAGCCTTCTCAAGGCCGCCGGGTTCGAGATCGAGTCCTGGTTGGATACAACCGATGCCGCGCGGGCATGGTTCGTGGCGCTGGCCGAAAAGATCCGCAAAGAGGGCGTCGCACCGCTCGGCTTCCATGTGCTTCTCGGGTCAGATTTTCCGGCCATGGCCCAGAACCAGCGGCGCAATCTCGAGGAGGCGCGGATTGTCTTGGCGCAAATCGTTGCCAGGCGGTGAGGGCTGCTGGCTTCGGCGTGCCGCGGATGCCCGACGGAGGGCGCGGTTGGCCGAGCTGAGCTACTTTTCCAAGATCAATTGCATTGAACCTGTCATGCAGCCCTACCTGGTGATGCAATGACTGGCAACCTCCTGGCGTCCATCCTGGCCCGGCTTTTGGCGCGTGCCAAGCAATGGGGGAGGACTCGACCTGCTGCTCAACCGCTTCGGTATGGGACGTCTGCTGGCTCGCGTCGGCACATCACAGCATGCGCATCGCTTTCTGTCCAAGGGGGTGCTGTTCTTTGTGTTGCGGTATTACATCTTGCACCGCGCCACACGAGATGCTGACCTGTTGGGCCGTGGCTCCGCCGATGAGTCCGATCTGATCGCCTCCTGTTGCGACATCGCCGCCGTGGATCTGGGTGACGGTATCTTGATTGACCCTGAATCTGTGAAGGCAGAGGTCATACGCGAGGACAACAACTCGCACGGGTATTGGCGTCGGCGAAGCTCCTGGAACACCTGAGCAATTCACTGCGCTGGCTGCGCCATCACGTTCGCCACGCTGGTGTCTCGAACCTGGGAGCAATTGCGGATTTCCCGCTGCGTGCTGTCCAGGCCATTGTTCCTCCGGCGGGGTGATGTTCTTGTTCACCTCGCCCATGTCGGCTGAACCCTTCGGCTCCACCACGGCACCGGGTGGATAGAAGCGCACCTGGAGTCGTCGGATGCTTGGAGTCGATGAGGCAGCTGAGGGCGTTGTAGGCGCTGTTGTCAACATGCTGCCTCTCGATTTCCCTGGCGCAGATCCGTGCAGGAAAAAGGCGCTAGAGGCCAAGAGTCCCAACTCCGGGAGGCATGTGGGGCAGTTTTTGCAAGCTAAGCGCGACAACTTGAGTCATTTGGGCGTAGATCCGCAGCTAGAATGTCCGTTTTGGGTGTGCCGGATGTCTTTGTAATCAATGGGTTACGTCGATTTTCGATGGTTGAAGTGGAAAAATTGCAGCTGATGCGCAGCAAATTTCTGCTCTCCGAAGCTTCAGGTTGTTGCGAGGTATCTCGGCGAAGCCAAAATCAGTGCTATAATTCGAAATTCTTCGGAGGGGTGCCCGAGTGGCTAAAGGGGGCAGACTGTAAATCTGTTGGCTTACGCCTACACTGGTTCGAATCCAGTCCCCTCCACCAGTTTTTGGATGATATGTCGGTGGTGCCTGGCAGGTGCTGGGCAGCGCAGATGCGGTGAAGGCTGCTGATGCGGGAGTAGTTCAATGGTAGAACCCTAGCCTTCCAAGCTAATGACGCGGGTTCGATTCCCGTCTCCCGCTCCATTGTCTGTTGGCTGGTTTGTAGAGTTTGAAAAAGTCTTTGGTGCTGCTTCGGTGGTTCCAAATGGCCCATGTGGCTCAGTGGTAGAGCACTCCCTTGGTAAGGGAGAGGTCGCGGGTCCGATTCCCGCCATGGGCACCAATTCTGGTGCGTCCGAATTCGGTTGCGCCGAAATCCTGTTTTGTTGGCATAGATTTTTTTCGGAGTCGGAAAAATGGCAAAAGGCAAATTCGAGCGCACCAAGCCCCACGTCAACGTGGGCACGATCGGTCACGTGGACCATGGCAAGACGACGCTGACGGCGGCCATCGCCACGGTGCTGTCGGCCAA
>NZ_FNQJ01000018.1 GCF_900107605.1 Acidovorax soli
AATCTTTCAACAACAGCCTGCCAGATTTTTTGCTCCCGATTTCAATAGTAATCAGCAGCTTAGCGCGGTCTGCTCTGAAGACCTTGAAAGGGGTGATACTTAGGATCGCGAACTGTCAGCTTGCCCATAATGGCGCCAAGCAGTCCGGGCGTGTGCGCGCCACGGGAATCAACGGACGGCCTGTCGTGCATTACAACCACCCATTTTTTAGATCCATGAGCCAGCCCCACCAGCCCGGCAAGCTGCCCGACACCGAAGGCCGCTGGCATCTGCTTGCACTGTTGGGCCCGGTGCTGGCGATTTTTTTGCTGGGGCTCACGTTCCTGTATTGGCAGGCCGCCGAGCGGGAGGCGGGGGCCAAAAGGCAGCAGGCGTTCACCGCCTCGGTGGCCCGCATCGTGGACAGCCTCAAGGACCGGATGGCCACCTACGAGTTGCTGTTGCGTGGTGTCAAGGGCTACTACGACGGCTCCAATGACATCGATCGCGACGAGTTCCAGGCTTATGTGGGGGCGCTGCGCCTGTCGGAAAGCCGACCCGGTCTGCAGGGCCTGGCGTATGCCCTGGACCTGCCGGCCGACCAGTTGGGCGTCCATACGGCGCACATCCGCGCGCGCGGCTCTTCTTCCTACACCGTGCATCCGGCGGGCGCACGCGCACGCTACACGCCCCTCACCCACATCGAGCCCCAGTCCAGCGACAACCTCAAGGTGCTGGGGTTTGATATCTCCACCGTGCCGGCCGCCCGCGAGGCGCTGGACCGTGCACGCGATACCGGACAACTGGCGCTGACCTCCCGGCTCCAGCTACGGCAGGATGTGGGCCGCGATGCCGTCAGCGGGCTGGTCATGTACCTGCCCATCTACCAGCGGAATGCCGACCTGGCCTCGGTCGAAGGCCGCCGGCGCGGCATCGTGGGCTGGGTGTCGGCCCCTTTCCGCATGTCCGAGCTGCTGCGGGGGATGGCGCAGCAGCTGGACTCGGACATCGACCTTGCCATCTACGACGGCGACCCGCAGGCCGGGGGCGGCCTGCTGCACGGGCGCGCGAACCTTCCTGCCGCCCCGGAAGGCGCGCTGCCGGGCCTGCGCGCTAGCCGCCCAATGGAGCTGGGTGGGCGCACCTGGACGCTGGTGATGCAGCCGTTGCCGGCTTTCGAGCAACGCTTCGAAGACCCGGACAACGGCCTGTTTGCCGCCATGGGCGCTGCCCTGAGCCTGCTGGCGGGCGGGCTGATCTGGGTGACGGCCACGGGCCGCGAGCGTGCCATGGGGCTGGCCCGCCGCATGACACAGGCGCTGCGCAGCACCCGCGACGACCTGGAAAGCATCCTCAACGCTGTTCCCGACCTGTTGTTCGAGGTGGGGCTGGATGGGCACATCCACCACTACCGCGCGGCGCGTTCGGCGCAATTGCTTGCACCGCCCGAGATGTTTCTGGGCCGGAAGATGGAGGAGATCCTGCCGCCCGAAGCCGCTGCAGGGTGGCGGGTGGCACTGCAGGCGGCCCACGACACGGGCTATTCGACCGGCCACCAGTACCACCTCGAACTGGGGCAACAGACCCACTGGTTCGAGCTGTCCATCGCCCGCAAGGAAAGCACTACACCGGGGCAGGAACCACGTTTCATCGCCTTGTCCCGCGATATCACGCAACGCAAGCTGGCCGAAGCCCGCACGCACCAGCTCGCTTACTTTGACGCACTGACCGGCCTTCCCAACCGCCGCATGCTGCTGGACCGCATGGACCATGCTCTGGCCTCGGCACGCAAGTCGGGGCAGGTGGGGGCCTTGTTGTTCATCGATCTGGATGACTTCAAGCAGATCAACGACGCCCGCGGACATTCGCTGGGGGACGAGCTGCTCAAGCAGGTGGCGCAACGCCTCACGCAGTTGCTGCGTCCTGGCGACACCGTCGCGCGCACAGGGGGTGACGAGTTCGTGATGCTCGTCAACGGCATGGCAACCGACATGGAATCCGCCGGGCGCAGTGCCCTGCTGGCGGCCGAGGCCGTGCGCACGGCGCTGGAGGCGCCCTACACCATAGACACCCACCTGTACAGCAGCACGGGCAGCATTGGCATCACCCTTTTTCCCAAGCGCGGTGAGGAGGTCGAAGACCTGCTGCGCGAGGCCGACACCGCCATGTACCGTGCCAAGGACCTGGGGCGCAACCGCATCCGCTTTTATGAAGCCGACATGCAGGCCGACGTGCAGGAGCGCCTGGCGCTGGAGCAGGACCTGAAAAAAGCCAGCACCGACGGCCAGCTGGCAGCCTTCGTGCAGTCGCAGGTAGATGCGTTTGGCGCGGTGGTCGGCGGCGAGCTGCTCATGCGCTGGAACCACCCGGTGCGCGGCAATGTGCCGCCCAGCCGCTTCATTCCGGTGGCGGAATCCTCGGGGCTGATACTGCGCCTGGGCGACTGGATGATCCTGCAAGCCTGCGAGACGCTGGCGCGCCTGCACGCAGCGGGGCAGGATCTTTCAATATCGGTCAACGTGAGCGAGCGCCAGTTCCGCCAGGACGACTTCGTTGAACGCGTGCGCGACCTGCTCGCGCAGACCGGGGCCTCGGCGGCCCAGCTTATCCTGGAAGTCACCGAAAGCCTGCTGATCGAAAACCTCGACGACACCATTGCCCGCATGACCGAGCTGGGCCAGCTCGGCGTGCGCTTCTCGATCGACGACTTTGGCACCGGCTATTCCAGCCTGGCCTACCTCAAGCGCCTGCCCCTGTTCGAGCTGAAGATCGACAAGAGCTTTGTGCAGGACACACCCGACGACCCGAGCGACACCGCCATCGTGCAGTCCATCATTTCGGTGGCAAGGCACCTCAAGCTGCGCGTGGTGGCCGAGGGTGTGGAAACCCGCGCCCAGGCCGACTTTCTGGTCAGCAGCCATTGCGACTGCCTGCAGGGTTACCTGTTTTCCCGTCCCGAGCCACTGCCTGGATGGCTTGCGCGCCAGCTGGGCGGCGTGTAGGAACAGGTTCCAGGTTCGCGGGATCAGGCCTCTACCGGGCTGGCGTGCGCCAGGGCCATCACTTCGTGCGGCGGCAGGCCCTTGAGGCGGTGGTCGCTCCAGACCTGGCGCCAGCGGCGCGAGCCTGCCAACCCATGGCGCAGGCCCAGCATGTGCCGGGCGATGCTGGCCCAGGGCGTGCCGTGCGCAGCGGCCTCGCGCGCCATGTAGTCCACCATGGCGGCCTCCACGTCCTCGCGGGTGAGCGTGCTTTGCTGGGTGCCGTAGTACAGCGCATCCCAGCGCGCCAGCCACCAGGGGTTGTGATAAGCCTCGCGGCCCACCATCACGCCATCAAGCCCCGCCAGCTGCTCCTGCACTGCTGCATCGGTGTTCAGGCCGCCGTTGATGGCAAAGGTCAGGTGCGGAAAATCGGCCTTGAGCTGGCGCACCACCTCGTAGCGCAGCGGTGGCACTTCGCGGTTCTCCTTGGGCGACAGGCCCTTGAGCCAGGCATTGCGCGCGTGCACGATGAACACCGTGCACCCCGCAGCAGCCACGGTGCCCACGAAGTCGCGCACGAAGCCGTAGCTCTCATCCTTGTCGATGCCGATGCGGTGCTTGACCGTGACGGGCACCTGCACCACGTCCACCATGGCCTTCACGCAGTCGGCCACCAGCTGGGGTTCATTCATCAGGCAGGCGCCAAAGGCACCGCGCTGCACGCGCTCGCTGGGGCAGCCGCAGTTGAGGTTGATCTCGTCATAGCCCCACTGCTCGCCCAGCCGCGCGCAATGCGCCAGATCGGCGGGCTCGCTGCCGCCCAACTGCAGCGCCACGGGGTGCTCTTCAGCGTTGAAGCGCAGATGGCGCTGCACATCGCCATGCACCAGCGCGCCCGTGGTCACCATCTCGGTGTACAGCAGCGTGTGCCGGCTCAGCAGCCGGTGCAGATAGCGGCAGTGGCGGTCAGTCCAGTCCATCATCGGGGCGACGGACATGCGCCAGGGGCTCAGTGTGGGTTCCACAGTCAAGACAGCAGGGGAAGGGGGGTTGCAGCGGCGCTTGGCAGGACACCGTGCCCTGGCAAAGCTGCAGATGAAAAGCCGTGATTATCCCACCGGTGCCGCGCGGGTGCCCGATGAGGGTTATGTATCAGAACGGTCGCCAGCGCTTCATCCATGAGCACTGGTAGCTATCAAATTTGATAGCTGCTGTCAGCGCGATCCGAATTTCTGGTACATGCCCTCGATGGCTTCGGCGAAATGCAGCATCAGGTTGTTGCGCTTGAGCTTGAGCGTTGGCGTCAGGAAGGTGTTTTCAATCGTCCAGGGCGTGAGCGTCAGGTGCACCGCGCGCGGCACGGCGTAGCGGGGGAAGCTGGCGGTGTTTTTCTCCATGCGCGCCAGCACGGCCCGGTGCACGCTGGCATGGTTCAGGCTGCCGGTGTCTTGCGGGTTCAGGCCCAGGTCGGCCGCAAGGCGCTGCCATTCATCTTGCTTGAGCACCGCCACGCAGGCGATGAAGGGGCGGTTCTCGCCCACCACAAAGGCCTGCTCCAGCAGCGGGTCGGCCAGCAAGGCGAGCTCCAGGTCGGCCGGAGGCACTTTTTCGCCGGTGGAGGTGACGATGATTTCCTTGATGCGGCCCTTGATGGTGATGCGGCCCACCACGATCTCGGCCTGGTCACCTGTGCCCAGCCAACCATCGGGGCCCAAAACCCTGGCGGTGTCTTCGGGGCGTTTCCAGTAGCCCTGCATGACGATGGGGCCGCGCACCTGCAGCTCGCTGTTGTCGCCAATGCGCACCTCCACGCCGGGCAGGGCGCGGCCCACGCTGGCGGGGTCGTTGTCGTCGAGCGCATTGACCGACACCACGGGTGCGGTTTCGGTCATGCCGTAGCCTTGCACCAGGGGCAGGCCCAGGCCCAGAAAGCACTTGGCGATGGTGGGCGACAGCGGCGCGCCGCCACTCACGGCCACGCGCACCCGGCCGCCAAACTGCGCCAGCAGGGGCTTGGCCACCAGGGCGCGCAGCAGCGGCCAGGGCAGGGCGGCCATCCATCCGGCGGCTTGGCTGCCGGCGTCCGGCTGCGGCGCGGGCAGGCCCTGGGCGGCACAAAACCGTGCCCAGCCTTTGGTCTGCGCGGCCTCAAACAGCTGCATCTTCCAGGGCGTGGGCGACAGCTTTTCGAGCAGTCTGGCGTGGATGCGTTCATAGATGCGCGGCACCGACACCAGCACCGTGGGGCGCACGGTTTTCAGGTCTTCGGCCAGCAGGGGTACCGAGCGCGCATAGGCCACGCAGCTGCCCGCGGCCAACGGCAGGTAGTAGCCGCCCGTGCGCTCGAAGGTGTGCGAGAGCGGCAGGAATGACAAAAAAACGTCGTCCACCGTGGGGGCGATGCGTTCCAGCACCGCCTTCACGTCGCTGACCACGTTGCGGTGCGTGAGCATCACGCCCTTGGGTTTGCCGGTGGTGCCCGAGGTATAGACCAGGGCGGCCAAGTCATCGGGGCCGGGCGGTGTGGGTGCTGGCGCCTCGGCGGCCTGTGCCGCGCCGGCCAGCCATTGCGCCAGCGAGCCGACGGCGGGGCCATCGGTGGTGGCGGCAGACGGCGCGAACTTGGCATCTTCGTCGGTCACCACCACGGCGCGCAGCGCCGGAAACGCGGTGCCAACGTCCCGGATCTTCTCCCACTGCACCGCCTGGCCCACGATGAGCAGCGAGGCCTCGCAGTCGGCCACGATGTAGGCAATGCTGCCGGGGTTGTCGATGGCGTGCAGGGGCACCGGCACGCAGCCCGTGGCCAGCGTGGACTGGTCGGCGCACATGGCGTTCAGGCCGTTGGGCAGCAGGATGGCCACGCGGGCGGCGGCGGGTAGCTGCAGGGCCGCCAGGGCCCGTGACCACTGCGCCACACGCTGTGCGGTTTGCCCCCAGGTCAGGCGGGTCCAGGCATGCGTGGCGGGGTCGAACGCGCGGTAGGCTTCGGCGTCGGGGGTGCGGGCAGTGCGGTAAGCAAGAAGCTGGGGTAGCGTTTCGACGCTGGCGAGATCGGGCGAAGAAGAGGTCATCAGGCGTGGATTGGTGCGCGGGCATGCCGCCGGGGCGCATGGCTGCGGGAAAACCCGAATCATCATACCGACTGCGGTGCAGAGGCTGCTTCGCGGTGCGCCACCGTGGTGCGGGTAGCGCGCCACGGGCCAGAGCTTGCCGGTGCGCGGCTGTGCCCAGTGCGTGCATTTACGGGGTAGATACGTCTGCATCAACACCGCTTCACGCAGAGCGCCTACAGTGAAAACATATTTCGGAGAGGGTCAATGCGCAATATTCAACGCTTTTTCGGGGCCTTTCTTTGCATCCTGACGGGGCTATGGCTGTTGGCCGAACTGATGACCTGGTCGGCGCCTGCCAATTTCTTCGCCTGGCGGGCGATACTGATGCAGTACAGCGGGGTGCTGGGCATTGGTGTCATGAGTGTGGCCATGGTGCTGGCCGTGCGCCCGGTGGTGTTCGAGCCCTACCTGGGCGGCCTGGACAAGATGTACCGCCTGCACAAGTGGCTGGGTATCTCGGGCCTGGTGATTTCGGTGGCCCACTGGCTGCTGGCCCAGGGCACCAAGTGGGCCGTGGGCTGGGGCTGGCTGCAGCGCCCCCGACGCGGCCCGCGCCCCGAACTGCTGGATGCGCCCATCCAGCAGTTCTTTCTGAGCCAGCGCGGCCTGGCCGAGAGCATGGGCGAGTGGGCCTTCTATGCGGCCGCGCTGCTGATGGTGTTGGCGCTGGTCAAGCGGTTTCCGTGCCGGTATTTCTTCAAGACGCACCGCCTGCTGGCCGTGGCTTATCTGGCGCTGGTGTGGCACTCGGTGGTCTTGCTCAAGTTTGACTACTGGGGCGGCGTGCTCGGCCCGGTGATGGCGGTGCTGATGGCCGCGGGCACGGTGGCGGCCCTGATGGTACTATTTCGGCGCGTGGCGGTGGGCCGGCAGGTGGTGGGCGAGGTGGCCGCCATCCGGCGCCATGAATCGCTGAACGTGGTGGCGGTGGACATTCTGTGCAAAGGCCGCTGGGCGGGGCACGAGTCTGGCCAGTTCGCCTTCGTCACCCTGCACGACGACGAGGGGCCGCACCCTTACACCATCTCATCGGCTTGGACGGGCGACGGGCACATCACCTTCATCATCAAGGCGCTGGGCGACTACACCCGCACGCTGAGCGAACGGCTCCACATCGGCGACGTGGTCAAGATCGAAGGGCCTTACGGCCAGTTCAATTTTCAGGGCGCGCACAAGCGGCAGATCTGGGTGGGCGCCGGCATTGGCATCACGCCCTTCATTGCCCGCATGAAGGCGCTGGCGGCACAACCCGATGGCAAAAGCATCGACCTGTTCCACCCCACGGCGGTGTACGACGATCACGCCATCGGCCTGATGACCCGCGATGCCGAGGCCGCCGGGGTGCGCCTGCATGTGCTGTGGAGCGAGAGGGACGGCCTGCTCAACGCGGCGCGCCTGACCGGGCTGGTGCCCGAATGGCGCGATGCCGATGTCTGGTTTTGCGGCCCTGCGCCTTTCGGCCGGTCGCTGAAAAAAGACCTGATCGCCATGGGTCTGCCCGAATCCCGCTTCCACCAGGAGCTGTTTCAGATGCGGTGACCCCCGCCTCTGCAGGCGCGGCGATGGCCATGCTCAGGCTGCGGCTTCCAGCCCCTGGGCAAAGTGCGCCTGCATGGCCTGGATGGTTTTCTGCGCATCGCGCGCCACCATGGCGGCCAGGATGGCGCGGTGCTCGTTCAGCGAATCCTCGATGCGCCCCTGCTTGAGCAGCGAGTTGTGGCGGTTGAGCTTCATCACCTTGCGCAGGTCGGCCACCATCTGGCTGCGCCAGCGGTTGTCGGCCAGCTCCAGCAGCAGCATGTGGAAGCGCTCGTTCACGGCAAAAAATCGCTCGCGCTCACCGGCGGCGGCCTCTAGCTCGGCATGCAGATCCTGCAACTCCTGCAGTTGTGCCGGGGTGGCGGTGGTGGCCACCACGCCGGCCGCGTCGCTCTCCAGCAGGCTGAGCAGGTGGTACACGTCGCGCAGGTCTTTTTCGCTCATCTCCGTCACATAGGCGCCACGGCGCACCTTCATCGTGACCAGGCCTTCGGCGGCCAGCACCTTCAGCGCTTCGCGCAGCGGCGTGCGGCTGATGCCAAATTCCTCGGCAATCTTGAGCTCGTCGATCCAGCTGCCGGGCTCCAGCTCGCGGCGGAAGATGCGCTGGCGCAATTGCTCCGCCACTTCAACATACAGTGCGCGGGGCGTGAGGGTGAGGGCAGACATGGGGTGGATTGTAAGCGGACAAGAATATTTTGAATGAATAATTATGAATGATGTAAACTCGCCGCCACATCGGGGCATGCCCTGAGACCGTCCAACGCCATCTTCGGAGAAGCCTTCGCCATGAGTGACAAACCCCACAACAACGCGTCCGAGTTCGCCGCTGCTTCGCTGCAGGCCTGGGCCAAGGCCGCCGCAAAGTCGGCCCCCGGTGGCGATGTGAATGCCCTGAACTGGGTCACGCCCGATGGCATCACCGTCAAGCCGCTGTACACCGCCGAAGACACGGCCGGCCTGCCGTATGCCAACACCTTGCCCGGCTTTGAGCCCTATCTGCGCGGCCCGCAGGCCACCATGTATGCCGTGCGCCCCTGGACGATCCGCCAGTACGCGGGCTTTTCCACCGCTGAAGAATCCAATGCCTTCTACCGCAAGGCCCTGGCCGCTGGCGGCCAGGGCGTGTCGGTCGCGTTTGACCTAGCCACCCACCGGGGTTATGACAGTGATCACCCGCGCGTGACCGGCGACGTGGGCAAGGCCGGCGTGGCGATTGATTCGGTCGAGGACATGAAGATCCTGTTCGACCAGATCCCGCTGGACAAGGTGAGCGTCTCCATGACCATGAACGGCGCCGTGCTGCCCGTGCTGGCGGGCTACGTGGTGGCGGCGGAAGAGCAGGGTGTCTCGCAAGACAAACTGAGCGGAACGATTCAGAACGACATTCTGAAAGAGTTCATGGTGCGCAACACCTACATCTACCCGCCCAAGCCCTCGATGCGCATCATCGGCGACATCATTGGCTACACGGCCAGGAACATGCCCAAGTTCAACTCGATCTCGATCTCGGGCTACCACATGCAGGAAGCCGGGGCCAACCAGGCGCTCGAACTCGCTTTCACGCTGGCCGACGGCAAGGAATACGTCAAGACCGCCATCGCCTCGGGCCTGGACGTGGACGAGTTCGCCGGGCGCCTGAGTTTCTTCTGGGCCATCGGCATGAACTTCTACCTCGAAGTGGCCAAGATGCGCGCGGCGCGCCTGCTGTGGTGCCGCATCATGAAGGAAACCGGCGCCAAGAACCCCAAGAGCCTGATGCTGCGCACGCACTGCCAGACCTCGGGCTGGTCGCTCACCGAGCAGGACCCCTACAACAACGTGGTGCGCACCACCATCGAGGCCATGGCGGCGGTGTTTGGCGGCACGCAGAGCCTGCACACCAACGCGCTCGATGAAGCCATTGCACTGCCCACCGAGTTCTCGGCCCGCATCGCGCGCAATACGCAGCTCATCATCCAGGAAGAAACCCACATCACCAACGTGATCGACCCCTGGGCCGGCAGCTACATGATGGAAAAGCTGACCCAGGACATGATGGACGCCGCCTGGAAGATCATCGAGGAAGTCGAGGCCATGGGCGGCATGACGCAGGCCGTGGACAGCGGCTGGGCCAAGCTCAAGATCGAGGCCGCCGCCGCCGAGAAGCAGGCGCGCATCGACTCTGGCCGCGACGTGATCGTCGGCGTGAACAAATACAAGCTGGCCAAGGAAGACCCGGTCGACATCCTGCAGATCGACAACATGAAGGTGCGCGACGGCCAGATTGCCCGCCTGCAAAAGATCCGCGCCACCCGCGACGCCGCCAAGGTGCAGGCCGCGCTGGATGCACTGACTGCCGCCGCCGAAAGCGGCGAAGGCAACCTGCTGGAGTTGTCCATCAACGCCGTGCGCCTGCGCGCCACCGTGGGTGAGGTGTCCGACGCGCTGGAGAAGGTTTTTGGGCGCCACCGCGCCGATACGCAAAAGGTGACTGGTGTGTACGCAGCAGCCTATGACTCGGCCGAGGGCTGGGACAAACTCAAGACCGAAATCAACGCCTTTGCCGAAGAGCAGGGCCGCCGCCCCCGCGTGATGATCGCCAAGCTGGGTCAGGACGGCCACGACCGGGGCGCCAAGGTGGTGGCCACTGCGTTTGCCGACCTGGGGTTTGACGTGGACATGGGGCCGCTCTTCCAGACCCCCGAGGAATGCGCCCGCCAGGCGATTGAAAACGACGTGCACGCCGTGGGCGTGAGCACGCTGGCTGCGGGGCACAAGACGCTGGTGCCCGCCATCATCCAGTCCCTCAAAGACCAGGGCGCCGACGACATCATCGTGTTTGTGGGCGGGGTGATCCCTGCGCAGGACTATGAGCACCTGTACGAAGCGGGTGTGAAGGGCATCTACGGTCCTGGCACGCCGATTCCGGCCAGCGCCAAGGATGTGTTGGAGCAGATTCGCAAGGCGGTGGCGTGACCCCTGCGGCGCTTCTCGATGGAGTGGTGCATGGCACGGCTGCGGTGCAGCGCCGCGCCATGTCTAAGGCCATCACCCTGCTCGAATCCACGCGGCCAGACCACCGCGCGCAGGGCGACGCGCTGCTCACGCAGCTGCTGCCCCACACCGGCAAGGCGTTTCGCCTCGGCATCAGCGGTGTGCCCGGCGTGGGCAAATCCACCTTCATCGAAGCGCTGGGCCTGTACCTGATTGGGCAAGGCCATCGCGTGGCGGTGCTTACCATCGACCCGTCCAGCACCGTCTCGGGCGGCTCCATCCTGGGCGACAAGACGCGCATGGAGCACCTGTCGATGGACGAGCGCGCCTACATCCGCCCCAGCCCCAGCAGCGGCACGCTGGGCGGCGTGGCCGAGAAAACGCGCGAGGCCATGCTGGTCTGCGAGGCGGCCGGCTACGACGTGGTGATTGTCGAAACCGTGGGCGTGGGCCAGAGCGAGATCGCGGTGAACGGCATGACCGACATGTTCGTGCTGCTGCAGCTGCCCAACGCGGGCGACGACCTGCAGGCCATCAAGAAGGGCGTGATGGAGATCGCCGACCTGGTGGTCATCAACAAGGCCGACATCGACAAGAACGCCGCCACGCGCGCCGAGGCGCAGATCACGTCTTCGCTGCGCCTCTTGGGCCAGCACGGCAACCCCGAAAACGCCCACCACAACGAAACCCTGTGGCACCCCAGGGTCGTGCAGATCAGCGCGCTGCTGGGGCAGGGCGTGGACGCCTTCTGGGCCGCTGTCACGCAGTTCCGCCAGCTGCAAACCGCCAACGGCCGCCTGGCCGCGCGGCGCGAAAAGCAGGCGCTGGCCTGGATGTGGGAGCGCATCGACGCGGGCCTCAAGCTCGCGTTTCGCCAGCACCCCCAGGTCAAAGAGCTGTTGCCCCAGATGCAGGCCGATGTGGCCGCCGGGCGCATCGCAGCATCCACTGCAGCAAGAAATCTGCTCCAAGCGCAATCAAATCATGCGCTGGCAGCTATCAAATAAATAGTAAACACCAACCCATTCACCAAAGGACGACCATGCAAGACATCCTGGATCAACTGGAGAAAAAGCGTGCGCTGGCACGCCTGGGCGGCGGGCAAAAGCGCATTGATGCGCAGCACGCCAAGGGCAAGCTCACCGCGCGCGAGCGCATCGAGCTGCTGCTGGACGACGGCACGTTCGAGGAATGGGACATGTTCGTCGAGCACCGCTGCACCGACTTCGGTATGGAGGACAACAAGATCCCCGGCGACGGTGTGGTGACAGGCTACGGCATGATCAACGGCCGCCTGGTGTTCGTGTTCAGCCAGGACTTCACGGTGTTTGGCGGTGCGCTGTCTGAAACCCATGCCGAGAAGATCTGCAAGGTGATGGACCAGGCCATGAAGGTCGGTGCGCCGGTCATTGGCCTCAACGACTCGGGCGGTGCGCGCATCCAGGAAGGCGTCGCGTCCCTCGGCGGCTATGCCGACGTGTTCCAGAAGAACGTGCTGGCCAGCGGCGTGATTCCGCAAATCAGCATGATCATGGGCCCCAGCGCCGGTGGCGCCGTGTACTCGCCCGCCATGACGGACTTCATCTTCATGGTCAAGGATTCGAGCTACATGTTCGTGACCGGCCCCGAAGTCGTGAAGACCGTGACGCACGAAGAAGTGACGGCGGAAGAGCTGGGCGGCGCCGTGACACACACCACCAAGAGCGGTGTGGCCGACATGGCGTTCGAGAACGACGTGGAGGCGCTGATGATGCTGCGCCGCCTGTACAACTACCTGCCGCTCAACAACCGCGAAAAAGCTCCGGTGCGCCCCAGCAACGATCCGGCCGACCGCATGGACCTGAGCCTGGACACCCTGGTGCCCGACAACGCCAACAAGCCCTACGACATGAAGGAGCTGATCGTCAAGACGGTGGACGACGGCGACTTCTTTGAGCTGCAGCCTGAATACGCCAAGAACATCATCATCGGCTTTGCCCGCATGGAAGGCCAGACCGTGGGCATCGTGGCCAACCAGCCGCTGGTGCTGGCCGGCTGCCTGGACATCAAGAGCAGCATCAAGGCCGCGCGCTTCGTGCGTTTCTGCGATGCGTTCAACATTCCCGTGGTCACGTTTGTGGACGTGCCCGGCTTCATGCCCGGCACCAGCCAGGAGTACGGCGGCATCATCAAGCACGGCGCCAAGCTGCTCTACGCATACGCCGAATGCACCGTGCCCAAGATCACCGTCATCACCCGCAAGGCCTACGGCGGCGCGTACGACGTGATGAGCTCCAAGCACCTGCGTGGCGACGTCAACTTCGCCTGGCCCAACGCCGAGATTGCGGTGATGGGCGCCAAGGGCGCGGTGGAGATCATCTTCCGTGAGGACAAGAATGACCCGGTCAAGCTCGCCGCCCGTGAGGCCGAGTACAAGGAGCGCTTTGCCAACCCGTTTGTCGCTGGCGCGCGCGGCTTCATCGACGACGTGATCCTGCCGCACGAGACGCGCAAGCGCATCTGCCGGTCGCTGGTGATGCTGCGCGACAAGAAGCTCGACAACCCATGGCGCAAGCACGGGAACATCCCGCTGTAAGGGGTTGCTATGGCACTAGTTACAGAGCTAAGAACACAGCCACTGCAAACAGTGACTAAGCATTCCGCAGTGGATTGCTCCTACACAGTAGTAGCAATCGACGGTCAAAAATTTCTACAACTAGACACCTATGGCTCGGTAGAGCGTGCGATTCCCGGGAAAAAGAGTCAAAGCCTTCGCTTTAGTCCAGAAGTTGTCCAGCAGTTGAAGCAAATTATTCAAGAAAACGGGTTGTGAAATGTTCACCAAAATTCTGATCGCCAACCGTGGCGAAATCGCATGCCGAGTGATTGCTACGGCAAAAAAAATGGGCATTGCCACCGTCGCCGTCTACTCCGACGCCGACAAGGAAGCGCGCCATGTCAAGCTGGCCGACGAGGCCGTGCACATCGGTGCCGCACCCAGTCGCGAGTCGTATCTGCTGGCCGACAAGATCATTGCCGCCTGCAAGCAGACCGGCGCGCAGGCCGTGCACCCTGGCTATGGCTTCCTCTCGGAAAACGAAGCCTTTGCCAAGCGCTGCGAGGACGAGGGCATTGCCTTCATCGGCCCCAAGGCGCATTCGATTGCCGCCATGGGCGACAAGATCGCGTCCAAGAAGCTCGCCAACGAGGCCAAGGTCAGCACCATTCCTGGATACAACGACGCGATTGCTGGCCCCGAGCAGGCGGTGGAAATTGCCAAGGGCATTGGCTACCCCGTGATGATCAAGGCCAGCGCTGGCGGCGGCGGCAAGGGCTTGCGCGTGGCGTTCAATGACAAGGAAGCCTTTGAAGGCTTTGCCAGCTGCCAGAACGAAGCCCGCAACAGCTTTGGCGACGACCGCATCTTCATCGAGAAATTCGTGCAGGAGCCGCGCCACATCGAGATCCAGGTGCTGGGCGACAGCCACGGCAATGTGATCTACCTGAACGAGCGCGAGTGCTCCATCCAGCGCCGCCACCAGAAGGTGATCGAAGAGGCGCCGTCACCCTTCATCTCTGATGCCACCCGCAAGGCCATGGGCGAGCAGGCCGTGCAGCTGGCCAAGGCGGTGAAGTACCAAAGCGCCGGCACGGTGGAGTTCGTGGTCGGCAAGGACCAGGACTTCTATTTTCTGGAGATGAACACCCGCCTGCAGGTGGAGCACCCGGTGACGGAGTGCATCACCGGCCTGGACCTGGTGGAGCTGATGATCCGCGTGGCCGCCGGCGAGAAGCTGCCCCTTACGCAAGCCGACGTGAAGCGCGACGGCTGGGCCATCGAGTGCCGCATCAACGCCGAAGACCCGTTCCGCAACTTCCTGCCGTCCACGGGCCGCCTGGTGCGCTTTCAGCCACCCGAAGAGAGCATGTTCCAGTCCGACACCAGCAAGAAGCTGGGCGTGCGCGTGGACACGGGCGTGTACGAGGGCGGCGAGATCCCGATGTATTACGACTCGATGATCGCCAAGCTCATCGTGCATGGCACCGACCGCGACGATGCCATCACCAAGATGCGCGCCGCGCTCAACGGCTTCGTCATCCGGGGCATCAGCAGCAACATTCCGTTCCAGGCGGCGCTGCTGGCGCATCCGAAGTTCGTGACGGGCGATTTCAACACCGGCTTCATCGCCGAAAACTACGGCAAGGGCTTTGCGGCCGAAGACGTGCCGCACAGCGACCCGCTGTTCCTGGTGGCGCTGGCCGCCTACATGCACCGCCGCTACCGTGCACGCGCCTCGGGCATCAGCGGCCAGCTGGCCGGGCACGAGGTGAAGGTGGGTGAGGAGTTTGTGGTGGTGACGCTGGGTGCCGAGGGCCAGAACCAGCACCACGACGTGGCGGTGACCGACTTCGAAATGGAAGGCAAATTGCGCTCCAGCGCAGTTGCGGTGGGCGGTAAAAGCTATCAGATCAGCAGCACGGCAACCCTGGGGCAAATCCGCGTTCAGGGCCAGTGCAATGGCATGGGCTTCACGGCCCAGGTGGAGCGTGGTGTGGGCAAGAACCCGCTGGCGCTGCGCATTGCACACAATGGCACGCAGATCGAAGCGCTGGTGCTGTCGCAGCTGGGCGCACGGCTGCACCAGCTCATGCCGTTCAAGGCGCCGCCCGATCTGTCCCGGTTCCTGCTCTCGCCCATGCCTGGCCTGCTGGTCGATGTGGCGGTGCAGCCGGGCCAGAAAGTGCAGGCCGGCGAAAAGCTGGCCGTAATCGAAGCCATGAAGATGGAGAACATCCTCTTTGCCGCGCAGGATGGCGTGGTGGGCAAGATCATGGCGGGCAAGGGCGAGTCGCTCGCGGTGGACCAGGTGATCCTGGAGTTTCAGTGAAATATGCTGCTGGCGCTTGATGGGAAAGCGCTGAAAGCTATCAAAAACAGAGTATTCAAGGGCATTTCTCCATGGCAAGCACAATCACACCCCGCCCCTTCAGGGTGCTGGGCATCCAGCAGGTCGCCATTGGCGGCACCGACAAGCAGCGCATGAAAACCCTCTGGGTGGACATGCTGGGCCTCACCCAGACCGGCACTTTCCAGAGCGAGCGCGAAAACGTGGACGAAGATATCCTGGCCATGGGGCAGGGCGCTTTCAAGGTCGAGGTGGATATCATGCAGCCGCTCGATATCGACAGGAAACCCGCCGTGCACACCACGCCGCTCAACCACATCGGCCTGTGGATCGACGACCTGGCTGCCGCCGTCGAGTGGCTCACCGCGCAGGGCGTGCGCTTTGCGCCAGGTGGCGTGCGCAAGGGCGCGGCAGGCTACGACATCTGTTTTTTGCACCCCAAGAGCAACGACGAGTTCCCGATTGCGGGTGAGGGTGTGCTGATCGAGCTGGTGCAGGCGCCGGCGGATGTGATTACCGTACTGGGTTAAGGTATGGCCCGGCAGCACTGCCGAGCGCATGTGCCCGGGTTCGTGAAACACCTTTGGACGGATTGGGAAAATGGATCGACGTCAGAATACCGACCGACGCAGCGGACAAGACAGAAGGCAGCAAGAGCAAGGCCCACCGACCAGCTATGAGCGGCGCCGCGGGGTCGAGCCACGCCAGCCCGAATTGACCGAGCTGGAGCTGAGCGACGAAGAATTGATAGCCCTGGGCTTCATTCCCGCCTCGCCCGACCAGCCCAGCCAGCCCAAGTAAAGTCCGCCCAAGCCAAGCCCGTTATGCCAGTGGTACTGGCAGACATTTTTTCTTCTTCGCGCGCATTGATTTGCCTCGCCCCTGAAAGACCCTACATGCCCTCAACCGCCAACACCTCCACCAGCCAGCCCCTGCAGCTGCACCGCCGCGTAGTCCCTGCTGCAGCCCAGGGCCCCTGGACGGTCGATGCCATCCAGGCCCTGCTTGACAAGCCCTTGATGGACTTGCTGTTTGAGGCGCAGACGGTGCACCGCCAGCACTGGCCCGCGGGCGACATCGAACTGGCGACGCTGCTGTCGGTGAAAACCGGTGGCTGTCCCGAAAACTGCGGCTACTGCCCGCAGGCCGCCGAGTTCGATACCGGCGTGAAGGCCGAGAAGCTGATGGAAGTGGACGAAGTGGTGCGCGCTGCCCAGGCCGCCAAGGATGCAGGCGCCACGCGCTTTTGCATGGGCGCCGCCTGGCGTGCGCCCAAGGACCGCGATATTGAAAAAGTCAGCGCCCTGATCGGCGCCGTGAAGGGCCTGGGCCTGCAGACCTGCGCCACGCTGGGCATGCTCGAATCGCACCAGGCGCAGGCGCTCAAGGATGCGGGGCTCGATTATTACAACCACAACCTCGATACCGCCCCCGAGTACTACACCGACGTGGTCAGCACCCGCGCCTACCAGGACCGGCTCGATACCCTGCAGCATGTGCGCAGCGCGGGCATCAGCGTGTGCTGTGGCGGCATTGTGGGCATGGGCGAGGCGCCGGTGCACCGCGCAGGGCTGATTGCGCAGCTGGCCAACCTGCAGCCATACCCCGAATCAGTGCCGATCAACAGCCTGGTGCGCGTGCCCGGTACGCCGCTGGCCGACAGCGAGCCCGTCGATCCGTTCGACTTCGTGCGCGTGATTGCCGTGGCCCGCATCACCATGCCCAAGGCGCGCGTGCGCCTGTCGGCGGGACGCCAGCAGATGGGTGAAGCCGTGCAGGCCCTGTGTTTCATGGCCGGGGCGAACTCGATTTTTTATGGCGACAAGCTACTGGTGACGGGCAACCCCGATGTGGATGCCGATGTGCAACTGCTGGTCAAGCTGGGCCTGAATGGCCACCGCACCACCACCACCGAGACGGATGACCTGCAGGCACATGCGCAACCCCAGGGCGCTTGCGCCTGAACCCCACGCACCCATCGCGATGCGCGAGCATCTGCGCACTCAGGCGGCATGGCCTTCGGCCATGGTGTCCCAGGCCTTGAGGGCTTCGGCGGCGTACATCAGCGACGGACCGCCGCCCATGTAAACACTCACGGCCAGCATCTCTTCAAGTTCGGCGCGTGTGGCGCCCAGCTTGAGCAGGGCTTTGACATGAAAGCCGATGCAGCCCGAGCAATGCTGGCTCACGCCAATGGCCAGGGCGATCAGTTCCTTGTGTTTGGCGCTGATCGCGCCTTCGGCCATGGAGGCCTGCGCCAGCTGCGCAAACCCGCGCATGGCGTCGGGCTGGGCCTTGCGGAAGGGTGCCAGGTTTTCATTGATGTTGTGTATCAGGCCGGCATGGTCAAACGTGCTCATGAAGGAATTTCCATCAAAAAAGGGGCAATGCCCACGGATCGGAAACAGCGCTGCCGGGGCCTTGCCCCTGCGCTGTCTCCGCGCTGTTATTTTTTCACGGGGCAGGTGTTGGTGCCCAGCAGGGAGTAGGCAGGGCAGGAACGGAACAGGCCGGTGGCCAGGGGTACCACGCCCAGCCAGCCCCACCAGCCCACGGTGCCGGTGGCTGCCAGGGCGATCAGTACCAGGCCCGCCACGATGCGCAAGACGCGGTCAAGGTTTCCAACGTTGATCTTCATGATTTTTCCTTTGCTTGGCGTTGCTGCAGCCCCCTTGGCGGGCCGCTTTGCGAAAAGGCGACGCGGCGAAAAGCCGCTTCGCCGGGTTACTCGAACGAGGGTGTCACGGGCTTCACCACGGGTTTGCCAGCGGCCAGCCAGGCATCAAACCCGCCTGCAATCGATTGCACCTGCAAATAGCCCATGTCCTGCATGGCGCATGCGGCCAGCGCGGCGCGGCCACTGGTCTTGCAATACAGCACCACCTTGAGATCGCGCGACGTGAGCGTCGGCGTGCTGCTGAGCTTGAACTCCAGCAGGCCGCGCGAGGCATGGATGGCGCCAGGCAGGTGCCCGGCCTGGAATTCGTCGGCCTCGCGCACATCGATCAGCACGTCGGCGTTGCGGATGGCCTGCTCGGCCTGGTCCACGGAGATTTCCTGGACGCGGGTCTTGGCAACGGTCACCAGGTCGTGGGCGGTTTTCATGGCAGTTCCTTGGGGTGCATGGGAGTTGGAAAGGGAAAAAGAAAAACCTCAGCCGCGGCGGATGGGCCGCTGCAGCTGCAGCGACACGTTGCCCACCGAGCCGCCGTTGGTCACCTGCGCGTAGCCCTGCTGGCTCAGCCACTGCGCCGCCATGCCCGAGCGCGCCCCCGACAGGCAGCACAGCACCAGGGGCGTGGATTTGTCGGGCAAGGCCTGCGCGCAGTCGGTGCCCAGGCGGTCCAGCGGCAGGTTGATGGCGCCGTCCACATGGCCGGAGGCAAACTCGCCGGGCGAGCGGACATCGACCACCAGGCAATGGGCGGGCTGTGGGAATGCGTTGGGTTCCATGGCGTCTTTGGGGGATGAAGGGGGTTACTTGGCTGCCGCAGCGTCCACGGTGGCGGCGTGCAGGGCGCGCTCGTCCAGTTGCCCGGCCAGCGCCAGCAGGCGCAGGCGCTCCAGCGTGAGGGAGGTGCGCAGCTGCGCCAGGACCAGCTCGGCGGCGGCGGCGTCGTTCTGGGCATTGAGCAGGTCCAGCGTGGTGCGGTCGCCCACCTGGCGGCCCAGCTGGGTGGCGTCCAGGCGGGCCTGGCTGGCGCGCAGGGCGGCGTCCTGTGCGCTGGTGCGGGCTGTGCCTGACTGCAGGCGCAGCCAGGCCGCGCGGGTTTGCTGCGCCACCTGCTGGCGGGTGCGGTCGAGTTCGGCCTCGGCCTTGGCCTGCAGGTGCAGCAGCTCTTGCTCGCGTGCCCCGCGCTGGCCGCCGGTGTACAGCGGCACCGTGATCTGCACGCCCACCAGGTGCTGCTGGGCGGTGTTGCTGCCCTGGCCGTAGCGGCCCGAGCCGCTCAGGTGCTCGCGGCTGGCCTGTGCCACCAGGTCCACCGTGGTGCCTGCCCCGCGGGCATATTGGGCGACATCCTGGCGCGCAACCTCCACTGCCAGGGCCTGCTGGTGCAGGCCGGGGTTGCGGGCTTGCGCCTGATCCAGCCATTGCGGCAGGTCCGGCACGGCCGGGGTGGCAGCGAGGGCAGGGGCGGGCGCCACCTGCAATGCGTCGGCCGGCCAGCCGGTGGTGTCGGCCAGGGCGCGCTGGGCAATCTGCAGATCCACTTCGGCGGCCAGCACCTGTGCGTCGATGGCGCGGGCGCGGGCAGCCGCTTCGTGGGTGTCGGTCACGGGGGCGTCGCCCAGCTGGAAGCGGTCTTGCGCCTCTACCAGCGCCTTGTTCACTGCCACTTGCTGGCGCTGCAGCAGGCGAAGGCCATCCTGGGCCAGGGCCACGGCAAAGTAGCGTTCGGCGGTCTGCAGCATCAGGGCCTGTTCTGTGGCCTGCCATTGCACATCGGCCAGGTCGGCCGACAGCCCAAGCTTGCGGCCCTGGGTCGTGCGTTCAGGGCTGTACAGCGGCATGCGCGCTCCCACGCTCCAGCGCCCGCCCAGGCTGTTGTCCACCGAGGTATTGAACCCCACATGGGACGAGGTACCCAGGCCCGGCGCGGAGAACGAGGCACCGCCGGCAGAGGTCTGCGAGCCCATGGCGCCGCCCGTTGCCGTGGCGGCCACCGTGGGGCGCCACAGCGCGCTGGCCTGGTCGCGCCGCGTCTGGCCGGCCCGCAGCGCGGCCTGCGCCACGGCCATGTCGGGGTCGTGCTGGCGCGCGGCCTGCCAGGCTTGCAGCAGGTCGCCCGCCTGGGCGCCCGTGATGCCCAGTGCCAGCAAGGCGGCCCACAGGGGCTTGATGCGCATGGTGCGATCTCCGTTCAGTTGCCTGCCACCGCGCCCAGCTTGCGCATGATGGTTTCCATCAGACACCACCGGGTGAAACCGCTTTGCAGCAGGTTGGCGCCGACAAAGGCCGTGAACCACAGCCAGTTGGCGCTGTGGAAGATCGGGCTGCCGGCCACGCCCAGGGCCAGCGACAGCAGGATGAAAGAGCCGCCGATGATGCGAACGAGTTGCCAGGAAGTCATGATGAAGCTCCGTAGTTGAACGATGGGTAAAACAGCAAGAAGGGGCTACCTCGGGCCGGAGGGCTCCGGCAGGCGCTCGATGCCCAGGATCTTGAGCACGTATTTTTCGTAGATCGGGTCGGTGTTGCCGGACTTGATCTTGCCAAGGAAATATTTCTCGAAGGCGATCTTGCCCAGGTGCACCCATTTGCCCTTCTTGAACCAGTTGACGTTGCGCGGCGGAATCTGCGGCAGAGCCACAAAGGCCGCGCCGGTATCGCCCATGTCGGCCAGGCAGATGGCGTTCCAGGTGGCGGTGGCCGTGGCAGGCTTGCCCTCCAGGTCGGCGGCGATGTTGTGCACGATGGCCGAGACCATGGTCTCGATCATGTAGCCCGTCTTGGGGGCGCCGGTGGGCACGGGGGTCACCTCCACGGGCGGAATCGCCACGCACACGCCCGCCGCGAAGATGTTGGGGTAGGCCTTGCTGCGCTGGTGTGCGTCGATCAGCACAAAACCGCGCGGATTGCACAGACTGGGGACGGCGGCCACGGCATCCACGCCCTTGAAAGCGGGCAGCATCATCGAAAGCTTGAAAGGCAGCTCGTGCTGCTTGAGCAGCTTGCCCTGGTCGTCGAGCTGGTCCACCATCATCTTGCCGTCTTCCACGCGCGTGGTCTTGGCGTTGGTGATCCATTTGATGTCCTGGCCGCGCAGCTCGCTCTCCAGCATGCTCTTGCTGTCACCCACGCCGCCCAGGCCCAGGTGGCCGATATAGGGCTCGCTGGTCACATAGGTCAGGGGCACCTTGTGGCGCAGCTTGCGCTTGCGCAGGTCGGCAGACACGATGAAGGCAAACTCATACGCCGGGCCAAAGCAGCTGGCGCCGGGCATGGCACCGATCACCATGGGGCCGGGGTTTTCGAGGAACTTTTCGTAGTCGGCCCAGAAATGCTGGGCATGGTCGACCGTGCAGATGGAGTGCGTGTGGCCATCGATCGGGCCTGCGCCCGGAACTTCTTCGAAGGCCAGCCGGGGGCCGGTGGTGATGACCAGGTAGTCATAGGCCACGGTCTGGCCATTGGCGAGCGCCAGGCTATTGCCCGCCGCATCGATTGTCTGAACAGGGCTGGCAATGAAATCGATGCCCTTGCGCTGCAGCAGGGGGGCGAGCTGCAGCACGATGTCTTCCCTCTGCCGCCAGCCCACCGCGATCCAGGGATTGGACGGCACGAAATGGAAATAGTCCACCGCGCTGATCACGGTGACGCGATGCTGCGCGGGCAGCTTGCTGCGCAGCTCATAGGCGGCGGGCATGCCGCCGATGCCTGCTCCGATAACGACGATGTGGGCCATGGTCTGTCTCCTGTGGTGCCTGGTTGAAAATCCGTGCAGATCAGTGCGGTGCCGCCTCTGTCGGGCTGCTGCCAGCGGGGGGAACGGAAGAAACGGGTGCCGCGTCCTGGCCGTCACCGGGGTGGCGCACCTGCTTGCGATAGGCCGCGTAATACAGCGTGGGAATGACCACCAGCGTGAGCACGGTGGAGACAAAGATGCCAAAGATCAGCGAAATGGCCAGGCCATTGAAGATCGGGTCATCGAGGATGAAGAACGCGCCAATCATGGCCGCCAGCCCCGTCAGCACGATGGGCTGGGCCCGGGTGATGGCCGAGTGCACGATGGCTTCCTTGAGTGGCGCGCCCTCGCGCACCTGCAGGTTGATGAAATCCACCAGCAGGATGGAATTGCGCACGATGATGCCGGCCAGCGCGATCATGCCGATCATGCTGGTGGCCGTGTACTGCGCGCCCAGCAGGGCATGGCCCGGCATCACGCCGATGATGGTCAGCGGTATGGGCGCCATGATGATCAGCGGCGTGAGGTACGAGCCGAACTGCGCCACCACCAGCAGATAGATGAGAATCAGGCCCACGGCATAGGCGGCGCCCATGTCGCGGAAGGTTTCGTAGGTGATCTGCCACTCGCCGTCCCACTTGATGGCGTAGTCGCGCAGTGCGTCCGAGGGCTGGCGCACAAAGTATTCCACCAGCGGGCCGCCGCCCGGGGTCGGGATCTTTGCGATGTCGCCGCGCATCTGGAACATGCCGTACAGCGGGCTGTCCACCTTGCCCGCCATGTCGGCCACCACAAAGCTCACGGGCAGCAGGTCCTTGTGGTACACGGGCTGCTCGCGCACGGTGTCGCTCACCGTTACCAGCTCGCTGATGGGCACCTGCTTGCCCGAGGCGCCGCGCACCGTCAGCTGCAGCAGCGCGGCCAGGTCGCCATGGCTTTCTTCGGGCAGCTGCAGCACCACGGGCGCGGGGTATTTGCTGGCGTCGTGCAGGTAGGTGGTGGCTTCGCCCGCCAGGCCTGCGCGCAGCGTGCCTACGATGGCCTGCTGCGGTATGCCCAGCAGGGCGGCCTTGCGCCGGTCGATCAGCAGCAGCTTGCGCGGAGCGCTGGCGATGCTGTTGTCGTCCACATCCACCAGACCGGCGGTCTGGCTGAAAACGGTGCGCACGGCCTTGGCCACCTGGCGGCGCCCTTCGGCCTCGGGGCCATAGATTTCTGCCACGATGGGCGACAGCACCGGCGGACCCGGCGGTACTTCGACCACCTTCACGTTGGCACCCAGGCGCTGCCCGATCTGCTGCAGGGCAGGGCGCACGCGCGTGGCAATGGCATGGCTCTGGTCCTTGCGGTGCGATTTGTCCACCAGGTTCACCTGGATGTCGCCAACGTCACCGCCAGCGCGCAGGTAGTACTGGCGCACCAGGCCATTGAAATTGATGGGGGCGGCCGTGCCTGCGTAGGCCTGGTAATCGGTCACCTCGGGCACCGTGGCGAGATACGCGCCCAGTTCGTGCAGCACCGCAGCGGTCTGCTCCACCGGGGTGCCGGCAGGCATGTCCACCACCACCTGGAACTCCGATTTGTTGTCGAACGGCAGCATCTTGAGCAGCACCAGCCCCGTGGCGGGGAGGGCCACCGACAGCGCAATCAGCACGGCCACGCCCAGGCCGAGCAGGCGGCGATTGCGGCTGCCGCGCTGGTCATCGAGCAGCGGCGTGAAGATGCGGGTGAACAGGGGGGTGATGCGGGCCGCCATGCCCGAAGGCGCGGCATGCGCCGCCGCGCCGGCTTGGTGCGCCTTCATCCAAAGGCGCGCCAGCCAGGGCGTGACCACAAAGGCAATCGCCAGCGACAGCAGCATGCCCATGCTGGCGTTGATGGGGATCGGGCTCATGTAGGGGCCCATCAGGCCCGAGACAAAGGCCATGGGCAGCAGGGCGGCAATCACGGTGAACGTGGCCAGGATGGTGGGGCCGCCCACTTCGTCCACCGCGCCCGGGATGATCTGTGCGAGCGTCTTGCCCGGAAAGAGCTGCTGGTGGCGGTGGATGTTCTCGACCACCACGATGGCATCGTCCACCAGGATGCCTATGGAAAAGATGAGCGCAAACAGCGATACCCGGTTGAGCGTGAACCCCCAGGCCCAGGAGGCGAACAGGGTCACCGTGAGCGTCAGCACCACCGCCGTGCCCACAATGGCGGCCTCGCGCCGGCCCAGCGCGATGAACACCAGCGCCACCACCGATGCCGTGGCAAACAGCAGTTTCTGGATCAGCTTTTGCGCCTTGTCGTTGGCCGTGGCGCCGTAATTGCGCGTTTCGGCCACCTCAACGCCATCCGGAATGACGGTGTTGCGCAGCTGCTCCACCCGCTGCATGACGGCGTTGGCCACGTCGATGGCGTTTTCACCCGGCTTCTTGGTCACCAGCAAGGTGACGGCGGGATATTCGCCGCCACCGCTGACTTCGGCCTTGCCGTGCCACACGTAGCGGCTCGCGGGCAGGGGGCCGTCGCTGACTTCGGCCACGTCTTTCAGGAACAGTGGCTTGCCTCCGCGCACGCCCACCATCAGCTCGGCCACGTCACTGGCCTGCGTGAGAAACGGGCCGGCCTCTACCGCCACCGCCTGGTTGCCGGCGATCAAATCGCCCACGGGCATGCCCATGTTGGCCGATTGCAGCGCGCTGCGCAGGTCTTGCACGGTGGTGCCGGTGCTGGCCATGCGGGCAGGGTCCAGGCGTACCATCACGGCCCGGCCGGGGCCGCCTACCGTCTGTACTTCGCGCGTGCCGGGCACACGCTTGATTTCAGACTCCATGCTGTGCGCCACGCGCTCCAGGGCAAAGGCGCCGGTGTCCGCATCCTTGCTGAAAAGCGTGAGCGTGACGATGGGGACATCGTCGATGCCCTTGGGCTTGATGAGTGGCTCCTGCACCCCCAGGTCGCGCGGCAGCCAGTCGGTGTGGCTGCGCAGGGTGTCATGCAGCTGCACCAGGGCCTCGGTACGGGCCACGCCCACCTTGAACTGCACGGTGAGAACGGCCACGCCAGGGCGCGAAACCGACATCACATGCTCGGTGCCCGCCATCTGCGAAAGCACCTGCTCGGCCGGCGTGGCCACCATCTGCTCCACATCGGCCACCGAGGCGCCGGGGAACGGAATCAGCACGTTGGCCATGGTGACGTTGATCTGCGGCTCTTCTTCGCGCGGTGTCACCAGCACGGCAAAAACGCCCAGCAAAAATGCCACCAGCGCCAGCAAGGGGGTGATCTGGGCGCTCTGGAACAAGGCCGCGATGCGGCCTGAAATGCCCAGGGCTTTCGGTGTGGGAGTATTCATGTCGGCCATCTCAGCGCACCTTGGCGGCTGCCTGCGGATCGGTGGCTACCTTGTCGCCCTGGCGCAGGCCGCTGAGCACCTCGATCTTTTCGCCGTCAACGCGGCCCAGGCGCACCTGGCGCAGCAGTGGCCTGCCCTGGGCATTGAGCACATAGACCCCCGTCATTTCCGCGCGGCGCACCACGGCGCTGGCCGGAATCTGCACGCGTTGCACGCCCGCCGCCGCGGGCACTGCTGGCAACCACAGCCGGGCAAACATGCCGGGCGCCGCACCCTTCAGATCTGGCGGCAGCGCCACGCGCAATTGCACGGTGTGCGTGGCGGCATCCACCGTGGGCAGCAGCTGGATCTGGCTGGGCTGCACGGTGATGCGCGCCGCCGCGAGCGCGGGAAGTTCGACTTGCAGGGTCTGCGTACCAGCCAAGGCTGCGGCAGCCATTTGCGGCACCATGGCGGTTACACGCAATGCAACAGGGTCATGCAGCCTGACCAGTGGGCGCCCGGGCATCGCCATGTCGCCCAGGGCCACGGGCACCTCGCTCACCACGCCGGAATAAGGGGCCTTTACAGCGTAGAAGCCTGATTGCGTCATCGCGGCCCCCGCCTGTGCCTGCAGTGCCTGCACCTGGGCCTGGTTGGCCTGCAACTGGGCCTGGGCACGGTCCAGCGCCGCCTGGCTGATGTATTGCTTCTGGTAGAGCTGTTTCTGCCGCTCGAATTCCTTGCTGGCCACCTGCATGCTGGCGCGGGCGGCATCGACCTGCGCTGCGCTGGCGGCGGCGTTCTGCGTGGCCGCCCGGGCATCAAGGCGCAGGATTTCCTGCCCCGCTTGGACCGTGTCGCCGACCTTCACGCCGAGCGAAACAATCGCACCCTGCACCTGGGCCGACAGCGTCGTATCGCGCACGGCCTCCACCACACCATCCACGCTGGCGTGCTGGCCTGCGCCATCGGCCTGCACCACATAGGTTTTGAGCGGCGCGGCATCTGCGGCCCAAGCGCCTTGCACGGCCATCAGGCTGGACAGAAAAGCAGCCGTAGCGAGTCGAGGTATCAGCATCCGGTTCTCCGCTCTGTGTGGGATGTATCTTGCAGTACGTTCATTATTTAACTAAATAGCTAATTAGTCAATTGATGTATCATAACCGCCAGTCTGATCCTTGCGTTGCTGGAATCTCCGGCCGTTCAGACCCAGGAGTGATTTATGAAAGACATGCCTCCCCAAGCGCTGGAAGCGGTGGCCGGTTACTTTCAGGTGCTGGCAGAGCCCACGCGCCTGCGCATCCTCAACATCCTGCGCGACGGAGAGCGCAACGTGGGTGATCTGGCACAGATGTGTGGTTACACGGCGGCCAATGTGTCACGCCATCTTTCGCTGATGACCAAACAAGGCCTCGTCGCGCGCGAAGGGCGGGGCACCAGCGTGTACTACCGTTTTGCAGACGAATCGGTGTATGCGCTGTGTGATCTGGTATGCGACAACATTGCCCGGCAGCTGGAACGATCGGCGGCCAGCAGGGCGTTGTTCACCGTGGCAACGGATTCAGAATAGCGAGCTGCGCAGGGGCAAGCGCAAAGCTGGCCAGGTTTTGCGGGTTCTTTCCAGGCCATCCGCAGGATGCTTCTGCATCTCGCGGGATCGTGGCAAGCGTCACGCTTGCGTCAGGCGATGCGGAAACACCAGGGCAAAGCATGTGCGCCCCTTGGATGATGTGACGGTGACGCTTCCACCGTGGGCTTCGGCGATGGCACGGGTGATGGCCAGGCCCAGCCCGCTGCCCTCGGAATCGGGATGCGCCCTGGCGGGATCGGCTCGGTAGAAGCGGTCGAACAGCCGCGGCAGCATCTTGGGGTCGATCTCGGAGCCCGTGTTTTCCACAGACACCACCGTGGAATCCGCGGTGTCAGCGATGTGAACCGTGATGGTCCCGCCTTCGGGCGTGTGGCGCAGTGCGTTGGACAGCAGATTGCTGGCGGCACGGCGAAACATCAGGCGGTCACCCTCCATGTCGCCATCGCCCTCCAGCCGCAACCGGATGCGCTTTTCCTCCGCGACGGCTTCATAGAACTCCAGCAAGGCCAGGGCGTCCTGGCGAGCCGAAAACCGCTCCTTGTGCGGAAGATCCACACCGCGTTCGGTCTTGGCCAGAAAGAGCATGTCGGCCACCATGCGTGCCAGGCGCTGGAATTCCTCTGCATTGGAGGCCAGGATGTCCCGGTAGGTGGCGGCATCGCGCTTGCTGGACAGGGCCACCTGGGTTTGCGTCAGCAAATTGCTGATAGGGGTGCGCAGCTCATGCGCCAGGTCCGATGAGAAATCGGTCAGGCGCTGGAAATCTTCTTGCAGCCGATCCAGCATGCGGTTGAGCTCTTGCGCCAAATCAGCCATCTCCACCGGCACGGCCTGCACGGGCATGCGTTCGGTCAGCTTCTGGCCGGTGACCGCAGCCGCGCGGGACCTCATTTCGCGCAACGGGGCCAACCCCTGGCGCGCAGCGAGCCAGGACAAGAAGGCGCACACGACGATGGCAGCAACCACATAGATAGCCAAATCGCGTTGAAGATCCTGCAGAAACTGTGCGTGATGCTCCGTATCGGTCGCAATCAGAACGCGCAGTTTTGTCGGCGCATTGGCATGCGAATAAGCCGGCGTGGCCTCGAAACGAAGGGTGTGAAAAATGCTGCCACCGCGCTTCCAGGTGCCGAACGACTCGATTCCCGTCGAAGGCCTTGCGGGCGCGCTTCCCGCATCCGCGGCGAAGCCTTGTGATTGGAAGATGGCTTCGCCCTGCGATCCCTCGACCAGGACGTAGAGCCCATGGTGGTAGCCCAAGGCCTCGTCCAGGCGCCTGCGCGCATCCTGCGCCGAATGGGAATTGCGCAGGATCTCCTCGATCAAATGCTGCTTTTCCTGCAACGTGATGCGATCAAGCGCCACGAAATGCCGCCCGGTTTCGACCAGGAACAATATTCCCAGGCCGAGCACGACCGAAGCGGCCACCACGGTGAAGAAAAGGGTCAGGCGCTGGGTCAGCGGGAGCCTGCCCCAACGGGCGCGCGACAGCACTCAGGGCTCCTCTGGCAGATCCAGTACATAGCCCATGCCGCGCACGGTCTGGATCAGCTTGACCGGATGGCCTTCATCGATCTTCACGCGCAGGCGGCGCATGGCAACTTCGATGACGTTGGTGTCGCTGTCGAAGTTCATGTCCCATACCTGCGATGCGATGAGCGAGCGCGGCAGCACCTCGCCATGGCGGCGCATCAGCAGCTCCAGCAGGCCGAACTCCTTGGCCGTCAGGTCCACGCGCCGGCCATTGCGGGATACCCGGCGGCGCAGCAGA
Organism: Acidovorax soli; assembly: GCF_900107605.1. Taxonomy (GTDB): domain Bacteria; phylum Pseudomonadota; class Gammaproteobacteria; order Burkholderiales; family Burkholderiaceae_C; genus Acidovorax; species Acidovorax soli. Next base: position 28,575 of record NZ_FNQJ01000018.1, read on the forward strand.
TCGAGCTCCAGATCGGCCACGCGCAGCGTGGTGCCTTCGCTGCCGGCATGGCCGCGCCGCAGGATGATGCGCACCCTGGCCAGCAGCTCGGCAAACGAGAACGGCTTGACGAGATAGTCGTCGGCCCCCAACTCCAAGCCCTTGACCCGGTCCTCCACCTGGTCGCGGGCGGTCAGGAACAGCACGGGCATTTCCAGGCCCCGATCACGCAAGGACTGCAGCACCTGCCAGCCGTTCAGGCCCGGCAGCATGACATCCAGGATCACCAGGTCGTACTGGCCATGGATGGCCATGTGCAGTCCGTCGGCACCATTGGGCACCAGGTCCGAGCCGTAGCCCGCCTCGCTCAATCCCTGGCGCAGGTAGGCCCCGGTCTTGGGTTCATCCTCGACGATCAATATCTTCACGCGCGCTCCTTCGGTGTGCTGGTATGGGAGTTTGCCGAGCTTGAAGCCATCTGGCATGGAGATAACAAAAAAGTAATTTTCAGAACACCTGGATGAAAGGATGGGTATTCCAGAATCTCTCCATCGTGAGATTTGAGATTCATCAAGAGGAGCCCATGGCCATTTCCCACCAACCGCCAGCGTTGAGGGCGTTCATGCCTTGGACATTGGCGTTGCTTGCCGGAGCCACCTTCGCGCAAACCCCTGGGGATGCCGAGGCATCCAGGGCCGCTTTGCCGACGCAGTTGCAGTACTCGTCGGCCATGAGCGACTACCAGGCCTATAAGGATCAGCCGGTGCAGTCCTGGCGGCAGGTCAATGACCGCGTGGGTGCGATCGGCGGCTGGCGCGCCTATGCGAAGGAGGTCCAGACAGGTGTTCCCGCGTCCGCCCGGGATGCGGTTCCTGCGAACGACCCGCACACCGGTCATCACGGCGGAGGTAAGCCATGATGCGTTTGCGTGCCACACATGCCAGGCTGGCGTTGTCCGCGCTCGGACTGGCGGTGCTGACGGGCTGCGCCAGCGTCAGCCTGGACCAGAACATCACTCGTGTGAATGACGAAGCGGGCAGCTTCACGGAGGGCCAGCTCGCCTTGGCTCTCACCCAGGAAGAGCGCGACCAGCGCGCGCAGGTTGCGCGGAATCTGCTGGCCCAGCCTCTGGGGCAGAAGGAGGCTGTCCAACTAGCGTTGGTGAACAGCCCGTCCCTGCAGGCGCTGTTGGCCCAAGGTTGGGCGGAGTCCGCCGGCGCCGCGCAAGCGGGCCGGATTGCCAACCCTGTTTTCAGCTTTGAGCGTATGACGGCCGGCCCAGAACTGGAACTGGCTCGCGCGCTTTCCTTTGGCTTGTTGGATTTGCTGACACTGCCGTCGCGGTACGGTGTCGCCAACCGGTTGATTGAGCAGTCCCAGCTGCGTTTGACCAGCGATGTCGTGGATCAGGTCACCCTTGTACGCCAGGCGTGGGTGCGTGCCGTTGTTGCACAGCAATCGTTCAAGTACGCCAAGCAGGTCTATGCCAGCGCGGAGGCTGGAGCGGAACTGGCCAAGCGCATGCAAGCCGCGGGAAACTTCAACCGCATCACCCGCGCACGCGAGCAAGCCTTCTATGCCGACGCTGCCACCCGGTTGAGCACGGCCCAGCACCAGGTCACCTCCAGCCGGGAAGAGCTGGTGCGCTTGTTGGGGTTGGATGAAGGGCAGGCACAGGCGCTCAAGCTGCCCGAACGCTTGCCCGATCTGCCCAGACAGCCACTGGACCCGCAGGCGATCGGATCGCAGGCGACCCGGGCGCGTCTGGATATACGCCTGGCGCAGTCTGCAATGGATGCGGCCGCCAAGGCACAGGGCTTGAACAGCGTGACCAGTTTCACGGATATCGAGCTCACCGGGCGGCGCAACACCACTTTCGACAATGCCGAAGGCACCCGCTCCACCGCGCGGGGCTGGGAGATCGCGCTACGCCTGCCCATCTTTGATTGGGGGGGGATGCAGCGCGCGTCGATGAACGCCCGCACCCTGGCGGCGGCAAACCAGCTCGAAGCCACTGTGCGCTCCGCAGGCTCAAGCCTGCGCGAAAGCTACTCCGCCTATCGCACCGCGTACGACGTCGCGCGCCACTACCGCGATGAGGTGGTGCCGCTGCGCAAGGTGATCTCGGAAGAGAACCAGCTTCTCTACAACGGCATGCTGATCAGCACATTCGAGTTGCTGGCCGATGCGCGCGATCAGGTCAGTGCCGTTGTCGCAGCCATGGATGCACAGCAGCAATTCTGGCTGGCCGATGCGGCCTTGCAGGCATCCGTGATCGGGCGCCCCACCAGCACCCGCTTATCCGCCACATCCAGTGCGCCCACCGGCGGCGATGCCGGCCATTGATGCAGAGACGATTGCAATGACATCCAGAAGAGATTTTTTCAAGTTCGCCGGGATTGCCGGTGGGGCCGTGGCGGCCAGTTCGGTCAGCCGCGTGGCCATGGCGGCCCTGCCCGAACCGGTCATTCAATCCAGCCCGAACACGATGGCTCCGCTCGTGCCCAATTCCGGCCGGCCATACAACCCCGTGGTGACGCTCAACGGCTGGACCCTGCCGTGGCGCATGAACCAGGGCGTCAAGGAGTTTCACCTGGTGGCCGAGCCGGTGGTGCGTGAGATGGCGCCCGGCATGAAAGCCCACCTGTGGGGCTACAACGGCCAAAGTCCCGGCCCCACGATCGAGGTGGTGGAAGGTGACAGGGTGCGCATCTTCGTCACCAACAGACTCCCTGAGCACACCAGCATCCACTGGCATGGGCAGCGTTTGCCCAGTGGCATGGATGGTGTTGCGGGCTTGACGCAGCCGGCAATCCAGCCGGGCGACACTTTTGTTTATGAGTTTGTAGCACGCCGGCCCGGCACTTTCATGTACCACCCGCATGCGGACGAGATGGTGCAGATGGCCATGGGAATGATGGGTTTCTGGGTCACGCACCCGAAGACTAAGAACCCCCTGATCGACGAAGTGCAGCGGGACTTCTGCTTCTTGCTGAGTAGCTACGACATCGAGCCGGGGGCCGCAACGCCCAAGGTCGCGGAAATGACCAACTTTAATATGTGGACATGGAACAGCCGCATCTTTCCGGGCATCGATTCCTTGAATGTTCGCCTTAATGACAAGGTCCGCATCCGAGTCGGCAATCTCACCATGACCAATCATCCGATGCACGTGCACGGACACGAGTTCGTTGTCACGGGTACCGATGGTGGCCCCACCCCCAAAAACGCACGCTGGCCCGAGGTGACCGCCGACGTGGCCGTGGGCCAGATGCGCCAGATCGAGTTCGTGGCCGACGAGGAGGGAGATTGGGCCTTCCACTGCCACAAGAGCCATCACACCATGAACGCCATGGGGCACGACATTCCCACACTCATCGGCGTGGACCACAGCGGCCTGGCCAGGAAGATCAACAACCTCATCCCGGACTACATGGCCATGGGCGAACGTGGCATGGCGGACATGGCCGAGATGGAAATGCCCATCCCGGACAACACCATCCCAATGATGACTGGCCAGGGACCGTTCGGTTCGGTGGAAATGGGGGGCATGTTCAGCGTGCTCAAGGTGCGGCGTGACCAGAAGCCCGGCGACTACAAAGACCCTGGATGGTTCAAACACCCCGAAGGCACTGTGGCGCGAAAGTACACGGGCCCCATCGCTGAGCCTGCACGCCTCAGTGCCGAAGGCGGGCAGTCCATGCCGCGTGTTCGCAAGCCTGCAGCACCGACCGAAGTCAACGTACGCAAGCCGACATCACATGGCGAGCATTGAGCTTGTCTTTCATTTCTCATTTGGAGTTCATCCATGAAGTTCACCTGGTCCCATGCCTTCCGATTCTTCGCCATGGTTGCGTTTGCCGCTTCGGGGGCCGCCTTTGCCAGCGGCAGCCATACGGGGGGCCATGGCCATGATGGGGATGAGACGGCCATCGGCAAACCCGGTTTGACCGCCAAGGTCCGCCGCACGATCACCATCGAGATGAGCGACAACATGCGCTACACACCGTCGAACATCCAGGTCAAACAGGGCGAAACCGTGCGGCTCATCGTCAAGAACGTCGGCCAGGCCAAGCACGAACTCAGCCTGGGCACCGAGAAGGAACTGCTGGAGCATCTGGAGCAGATGAAGAAGTTCCCCGACATGGAACATGACGAACCGAGCAAGGTTACGTTGCAGCCCGGCAAGCGGGGGGAGATAGTGTGGCAGTTCACCAAAGCCGGTACCGTGAACTTTGCATGCCTGATGCCAGGCCACTACGAAGCAGGCATGAAGGGCGTCGTCCGGGTGGGCAGCAAGTGATGGCTTCGATACAGCGCACCCGCCCATAGATAAATAGATAGATTCATCCATTCATACAGAGGACACCATGAACACCATCAAGAACATTCTTGCCATCTCCGCCCTTGCCATGGGCATAGCCATGCCCGTCAGCAGTTTTGCCCAAGCGACGATGGATCACGGCAAGATGGCGATGTCCCACGCATCGGACTCCATGACCGACGGCGAGGTGAAGAAAGTCGATCCGGACAACGGCAAGGTCACCCTCAAGCACGGCGAGATCAAGAACCTGGACATGCCCGGCATGACCATGGTCTTCACAGTCCGCGACAAGGGCCAGCTTGCCACGCTCAAGCCCGGTGATAAGGTGCAGTTCGTGGTCATCCAGGAGGGCGGCAAGATGGTCGTCACCGACATCCAGCCCGTGCGCTGAGCAAAGAAGCAACCACGCCGTGCCGCCGGACGCGGCAACCCCAGTCAACTCTCACAGCAGGAAGGAAGCATCATGATTCACATTCGCCACTCTCTGATCGGCCTCTGTATCGCCGCCGCCTCCGCAGGCGTATTGGCACAAGGTGCGGACGAGCACAAGGATCACCACCCGGCGGACGCTGCCGCCCCTGCGGCAACCGCGGTGCCAGCACCTGCCGCAGCACTGCCATCGCCGGGCCGGGCCATGGGCTCGGGTGACATGGCCGCCATGGACCGGCAAATGCAGGCCATGCAGGTCATGCACGAGAAGATGGCCGCCGCCAAGACGCCCCAGGAGCGCCAGGCATTGATGGCTGAGCACATGAAGACCATGCAGGACGGGATGCGCATGATGGAGTCGATGCAAGGGCAGATGGCATCGGGCCAGCCATCCACCGGCATGACGAACATGCAGCGCGATCCACAGATGATGGACAAGCGCATGTCCATGATGGAGTCGATGATGCAGATGATGATGGATCGCATGCCGACCACGCCAACCAAATAACGCATCCACTGAATTGGGGGGACACCATGAACCATCAACACGACGGACACGATTCACCCCCCAGCTTCTGGCGTTCTCGCTATGCCATAGGCCTTGTGGTGATCGGTGCCGTGGCGGCGTATTTCCTGTGGACAGAACACCTCGCGCACGTTGTCGGGGCGCTGCCTTTTCTCCTGCTTCTCGCCTGCCCGCTGATGCATGTCTTCATGCACGGCGGCCATGGTGACCATGGTCACCATGGCCAGGGCAAGCCTGGTGCGTCGAAAACTGCCGAATCACGCAAGGAAGGGGATCCACGATGAACCACACCGAATCTGCGTACGGCCTGTGGTCGCTGGTCATCATCAATTCAGCGATCTTCATCATGTTCGCTTTCAGCTTTTTCAAGCCTGCGACGGCCCGTGACTGGAGGACGTTTGGCGCATTCGCAGCCTTCATCGTTGCTCTGTTCGTGGAGATGTATGGCTTCCCGCTGACGATCTATCTGCTGTCGGGCTGGCTGCAAACCAAGTTCCCCAACCTGGATCTGCTCTCCCACACCTCGGGTCACTTGTGGTCCACCCTGTTGGGCGAAAAGGGCGATCCGCATTTTGGCGTTTTGCACATCGCCAGCTACGTTTTTCTGGGCTTTGGTTTCTACCTGTTGTCCACCGCGTGGAATGTGCTGTACCACGCCCAGCGTCGCCAGTCGCTTGCTACAGCAGGCCCCTACGCACGCATTCGCCACCCGCAGTACGTGGCTTTTGTCATGATTTTGCTGGGCTTCCTGCTGCAGTGGCCCACGTTGCTGACCTTGGCCATGTTCCCGGTCTTGCTCCTGATGTACGGACGTCTGGCCATCACCGAAGAGCACGAAATGCGCAAACAGTTTGGTGCTGAGTACGACACTTACGCCCAGCGCACACCACGGTTTCTCCCCCGCATGGGCAAGGCCCAGTCGAAAACTGACTCCGTGTCAAACAGATGATCTAGAGTTTTCCCCTGGCGGTACACGTTTCATTGTCTAGGAGTTTGAAATATGAGCACGATGGATCTGCAAGTCGAGGGCATGAGCTGTGGCGCATGTGTCAAGCACGTCACGCAGGCGTTGCAGCCGCTGGCGGGGGTCCGCGGGGTGGAGGTCGATCTCTCGTCTGGCCTTGTGCGGGTGAGCGGGGAACTGGCGCAGGGCAGCGCGCCTTTGTTGGTGGCCTTGAGGGATGCGGGCTACCCCGCGAAGCTGGCCACAGATGCGTCCACTCCCGTTGCCACCTCGCAGCCCAAAGCCTCGGGTTGCCACAACGGCGGAGCGGGGGGCTGCGGTTGCCGATAACGGCCACTGCATTCATTTCCGATCAACCGGGCGGGCGCGTCCGCGCCCCATACCTCTTGCGAGCAACTCTGAAGGAGCAACGCCATGGATCAGCCTGACCACAACGCCCATACGCCATCGTTTTGGCGCCGCCCCGCCGGTATGGCGCTGGCAACGGCGGCCTTGATCGCCGGTTTTTTCCTGCTGCGAGAGCACTGGGGCCATGTTCTGGGTTATTGGCCCTACCTGCTGCTGCTCGCCTGCCCGCTCATGCACCTGATGCACGGCCACGGCGGCCATGGTGGGCACGGCAACCATGCGCAGCCGCCCCGGCGCACCCACAACGACAAGGAATAAGCAATGGACACGCATGCACACCACCATCACGGCAGCCACCCCCTTGCCGAGCCAGCCCCGCCAACGGATCTGAAGGATCCGGTGTGCGGCATGACCGTTACGGAGCAGTCTGAACACCATTCGACGCACGAAGGCCGGCCCTACTATTTCTGTAGCGCCAAGTGCCAAGGCAAGTTCGCGGCGAACCCACTGCAGTACCTGGTATCTGCAGCGCCCGCGGACACCGCGCCAGAGCCGGCCGGCACCATCTACACCTGCCCCATGCACCCCGAGGTGCGGCAAGATCACCCAGGCAATTGTCCGAAGTGCCAGATGCGCCTGGTTCCGGAGGGAGATGCCGTCTCATCGCACGAACATGGCCACAATCCTCCCCATAAGCCGCAGCCAGTTGCGCCCGCGGACACCGCGCCAGAGCCGGCCGGCACTATCTACACCTGCCCCATGCACCCCGAGGTGCGCCAAGACCATCCAGGCACCTGTCCCAAGTGCGGCATGACATTGGAGCCCATCATTCCCCTGGACGAGGAAGACAACCATGAACTGAAGGATTTTCAGCGCCGCTTCTGGTGGACACTGCCCTTCACGTTCATCGTCACCATTCTTGCAATGTTCGGCCATCGCCTGGGATGGTTTGACCTGAAAGTGCAGACTTGGCTTGAACTGGCGCTGTCCCTGCCAGTCGTTTTGTGGACTGGCTGGCCATTTTTTGTACGCGGCTGGCAATCCCTCGTCCTGCGCAGCCCCAACATGTGGACCTTGATTGGTCTGGGTACGGGCGCGGCCTTTCTCTACAGCCTGGTGGCCACCCTGGCACCGGGCGTGTTCCCGGATTCGTTCGTCTCCATGGGGCGTGTGGCTGTGTACTACGAGGCGGCCGTGGTCATCATCTCGCTGACCATGCTGGGCCAGATCATCGAGTTGAAGGCCCGCTCGCAAACCTCTGCGGCGATCAAGGCGCTGCTCGGTTTGGCGCCCAAGACGGCACGCCGCATCAATGCGGACGGCAGCGAAGAAGACGTACCCCTGAACCATGTGCACGTCGGAGACCTGCTGCGCATTCGCCCCGGCGAGAAAGTGCCGGTCGATGGCATCGTGACCGAGGGCAGCAGCGCTGTCGATGAGTCCATGCTGACCGGTGAGCCTGTGCCGGTGACCAAACGCATTGGTGACAATGTCATTGGTGCCACGATGAACACCAGTGGGGCCTTGGTGATGCGCTCCGAGAAAGTCGGCGCGGCCACCATGCTGTCGCAGATTGTTCAGATGGTGGCCAATGCACAGCGCTCGAAGGCGCCCATGCAGCGCATGGCGGATGTGGTTGCCGGGAAGTTTGTTCTCGTGGTGGTGCTCATCGCCATTGCCACCTTCTTTGTCTGGGGTTTGTTCGGTCCGGAGCCTAGTTGGGTGTTTGGCCTGATCAATGCCGTCGCCGTGCTGATCATCGCCTGCCCCTGTGCGCTGGGGCTGGCCACGCCCATGTCGGTGATGGTCGCCACGGGTCGGGCAGCCACGCAAGGCGTGCTGTTCCGGGATGCGGGTGCCATCGAAAAAATGCGCGAGGTGGATACGCTGATTGTGGACAAGACCGGCACGCTCACCGAAGGCAAACCCGCCTTTGACACCGCAGTCGGTGCCGCCGGCTATACGGCGGACGAAGTATTGCGCCTGGCTGCCAGCCTGGACCAAGGCAGCGAACATCCTTTGGCAGAGGCCATCGTCAGCGCCGCACGCGCCAAAGGCCTGGAACTGGTCAAGCCGGTGGATTTCGAGTCAGGCAGCGGGATCGGCGTGCGAGGCCTCGTCGATGGCAAGCGCCTGGTGCTGGGAAACACCGCATTGATGGCGCAGGAGGGCGTGGCGACGGATGCGCTCAAGACCGACGCTGAGCGCCTGCGCAGTGAAGGCGCCAGCGTGATGCATCTCGCCGTGGACAGACAGCTGGCGGGCATCCTGGCCGTGACCGACCCCATCAAGGCCACTACGCTGGAAGCGATCAAAGCTTTGCACGCCAGCGGCTTGCGCATCGTGATGGCGACGGGAGACGGCCTGACCACGGCCAAGGCCGTGGGGGCCAAACTTGGCATCGACGAGGTGCATGGCGAAGTCAAGCCCGCCGACAAGCTTGCGCTGGTGGAACGGCTGCAGAAAGAGGGCCACATCGTTGCCATGGCCGGCGATGGCATCAACGATGCACCTGCGTTGGCCAAGGCCGATGTCGGCGTGGCGATGGGCACGGGCACCGACGTGGCCATGAACAGCGGCCAGGTCACGCTGGTCAAGGGCGACTTGCGCGGAATCACTGCGGCGCGCGACATCTCCACTGACACCGTTCGCAACATGCGCCAGAACCTGCTGTTCGCATTCGTTTACAACGGCATTGGGGTGCCGATTGCGGCAGGTGTTCTATACCCGTTCACGGGGTGGTTGTTGTCCCCGCTGATCGCGGCACTGGCCATGAGCATGAGCTCGGTGTCAGTGATTGGAAATGCGCTGCGTTTGCGGCGCAGCAAGAAATGATGCCGTAGACCGGAGGAATGATGAAAACCCCCACGCAACCGCCAAAACCTAAGGCCTCTCCAAGCGCCTGGCAGCGGAGGGGGAAAGCACCGATACAAAAAGAGCAACGCCTGGTGGAGGATCTCCCACCGACCGTCGTGGACCGTTCCGAGGACTTGACGAAGCCTCCGGCACAGGATGCGTCCAGTGGCATGAAAGGAGCAACCGAAGCACTGTCTGCGCAGGACTTTTTTGACTACCAGCGGGACTTCTTCGAACGCTCTATTGCGTTTTGGGACACGCTTCGCCAACGCGCGAACAACATGTTGGAGCACGAGCGTGTCGGGTTGCCGCCGCTTTTGGACTTCAAGTATGAAACGCTGCTGGACGCGCGCAGCTTCGAGCGGCCGGTCAACTATGCACTGCTGCGCATCACCGAAATCGACGAGCATTGCTGGGACGACTGCGTCGATCCTGACAAACCTCCGATCATTGTTGTCGATCCACGCGCCGGCCATGGCCCTGGGATCGGCGGCTTCAAGCGTGACTCTGAAGTCGGAATGGCCATGCGTGAGGGCCATCCGGTTTACTTCGTCATCTTCTTTCCCGAGCCGGCCCTGGGGCAGACCCTGGCGGACGTGTTGCATGTGCTGCGGCGTTTCGTCGAAGAAGTGGCCCAACGCCATCCTGGCAAGCCTCCTGTGCTCTATGGCAACTGTCAGGCTGGGTGGGCGGTCACACTGCTGTCCGCCGACTGCGCTGGTCTGGTTGGACCGGTGGTACTCAATGGCTCGCCTTTGTCGTATTGGGCTGGCGAGCCCGGTGTCAATCCGATGCGTCTTTCCGGGGGGCTCCTGGGTGGCAGCTGGTTGGCGCATCTGACGGCCGACCTGGGCGATGGCCGTTTCGACGGGGCCTGGCTGGCGCAGAATTTCGAGAACCTCAAACCAGAAAAGGCGATTTGGGAGAAGTACGCCCAACTCTTCACCAACGTTGACACTGAGCAGGGACGCTTTCTGGACTTTGAACGCTGGTGGAACGGCTTTTATTTCCTGAGCCGGGAAGAGATCCTCGCGATCGTTGAGAACCTGTTTATCGGCAACCAGCTGGAACGGGGCCTTTTCCAGATTTGCCAAGGGTGCACTGCAGACCTGAGACGGATCAGGAATCCCATCGTCATCTTTGCTTCCTACGGCGACAACATCACGCCACCGCACCAGGCGCTTGGATGGATTCCGGCCGTCTACCAAGACACCGATGATCTCCAGCAGGCCGGGCAGCGCATTGTCTACCTCACGAACCCGCACGTCGGCCATCTCGGCATTTTTGTGTCCGCCGGAGTCGCTCGCTTGGAGCACCGGGCCATCCTGGAGAGCCTGGCCGACATTGAAGCGCTGGCACCGGGCCTTTACGAAATGAAGATCGACAACCCGTCGGGTGACCCGGACTGCCATAAGCCTTCCTACAGCATCCGCTTCGAAACCCGTGAGGTGGAAGATCTGAAAACCGATTACCCGCAAGAAGCCTTTGAGCGCGTGAAACAGGTCTCGACATTCAACGAGACACTTTACCGGGCATTCTTCAGTCCCTGGGTGCAGTCGCTTTCTACACCCTGGACAGCCGAATTGCTCAAGTGGCTTCATCCAATGCGCAGCAGTAGATATATGTTTTCAGAAACTTTCAATCCCTGGATGAAAGGGATCAGCATGCTGGCCGAGCCGATCGCCAGGGGCCGACAACCGCTGGCGCCGCATCACCCATTGATCAAGCGTGAGCGTGAAGCGGCAGAACAAGTAACCCATGCACTGGGACAACTTCGCGAAGGCCGCGACGCTGCGATCGAGCAAGCGTTTCGTCTGATGTTTCAAAGTCCTGATTTGTTCTTGAGCGTCCCGGGGACGATGGGCAAAACCGGAGACGGTGGTACAGGGCGCAACAAAGCGGACTGAGCCCTGAGCATCTGTGGTACTGCCGATACTGCGACCTGCGTACGGATGCCCGGAGCAGGTTAGAGAAGTCAGCCTGAGAAAGCTCCCCGCAAGCCAACCTTGGAGCCCATAAGAATGACGGTCATCGACATTCGAATTCAGCGAATCACGCAGCTTTACGACTCTCTGGACCCTTCGCCGCTCCATGAGAAGGCACTGAGCCATGCCGTTGAAAACTATATCGTCGACTGTGCGGGTGAGCACGGTCCGGATGAACCGCTTCGGCTTGTGGTTCATGTCCCGGTGTCCATTAAAGAGTACGAAATCGAAATCACGCGAGCGATCCACACACATTTCCAGGCGCAGCATGCGCAGTGCAGGCGCCGATATCGACGAAGGATGCGACAGGGCATGCGCTTTCTGTTCACGGGACTCACCGTTCTGGGGACGACCCTGCTTGCACGTGCCTTGTTGGTTCATCCTGGCAACAGCAAAGTGCTTGTTGCCATCAGCGAAGGCCTGTTGATTGTTGGCTGGGTGGCGATGTGGCGCCCGATCGAGGTGCTCCTGTTCGAGCGTGTTGAAAACCACCAGAACATGGCGCTTTTTGACCGTCTTTCCCGAATCGACGTGGAGTTCGCCCTTGATGCGACTGCGTTTGGCACAGGGGAGAACAGTGGCGAAACCGGTGACTTGCGGACACCGGCCTTGTTGCCTTGACGGGTGCTCCTGTCCGTTGGTGGAACAACCCATCGGGCCCTCAAACGCGCCAATGTTCATCATGGGCCCCTGGGTCCCGTCCCAGAAATTCCTGACAGGAATGTAATTTTTGAAACACCTTTCCGTTAGCCGTCGGCTCGCAAAATACACAACGTGCATTCGCACAAGGCGGGCGGATTCAGATTGGAAGCGCAACATCCTGGATTTCAGTGGGCGAGGGTAGGGTGCTGCGTGAGGAAATTATGTTGGACACAGATTGGACCGAAGTGGTGGATCAGTTGAATGTCGACTTGCACTTTCCCTGTGGGGCGGTCGTGATGCCTGGCGTGCGAAATATGCTGCAGGGGGCTATGCAGGTCATCCACGGAGAGCGTCGATGAATGGCTACGAACTACCACCTGACGCTTCAGGCCTGGTCGCCGCGCTTGCTGTCGGTCTGGTGATTGGCCTGGAACGCGGCTGGCACGACCGCGAATTGCCGGAGGGAGGGCGGGTTGCCGGTCTGCGCACCTTTGCCCTGACCGGACTGCTCGGTGGTGTGCTTGGGCATCTGCAGCCAGTTTTCGGCGCCTGGCCTTTGCTGGGTGCGCTGCTCGGACTCTCCTTGCTGCTGACGGTGTCCTACGCCCGAAATGCCAAACTGACTGGCAACCTGAGCGCAACCACCCCGGTGGCGATGCTGCTCACTTTGGTCCTGGGCGCCTTTGCGGCACACGGCCACATCACCTTGGCGTTGTCGGCAGCGGTGATTGGCGCTGTGTTGCTGGACCTTAAGCCGACCTTGCACGGTTGGTTGCGCTTGATCGATCACCGCGAGTTGACGGCATCGCTACAACTGCTGGTGTTGTCCATGGTCATCCTGCCTTACCTGCCCAATACGGTCCTGGGGCCCTATGGCGCGCTCAATCCGTACCAGCTGTGGTGGGCCGTCATCCTGATTGCGGGCCTGTCGCTGACGGGCCACTTTGCCATGCGGATCACCGGCGCGCAAAGGGGTGTGCTGTGGACCGGGATTCTGGGAGGGCTGGCCTCTTCCACGGCCGCCACATTGGCCTTGGCCCGCTATGCACGCGAGCAGCCTTCGCTGGCCGGCGCGGCGGCTGCTGGCACGTTGGCCTCGTGCGGCGTCATGTTTTTTCGCATGGTCGTTCTGCTGGGCGTCATCCAGCCGAAGCTGGTGTCCACCTTCGGCAGCGCCCTGGTAGCCACTGGCGTGGTGCTGATGTGCATTGCGCTATGGCGGTGGCGCCAGCTGGATCGCACTGCAGTGGGGGAGGGCTCTATCGGCGCGATGGCGCCATTCGACCTTGGCACTGCGCTCGGCTTTGGTGTGTTGCTCGCTGTCATGAGTGTCCTGGTGCCCGCGGCAAAGCAGTGGCTGGACACCAGCGGCCTCTATGTGTTGTCGGCGATTTCTGGCCTGGCGGACGTGGATGCGATCTTGATCTCGCTCGCTCGGCTGCACGGTGCCGGGGGATTGTCAACGGTGGCCACCGTCACGGCGCTCGGTCTCGCGACGTTGGCAAACATGGTGGCCAAGGCCGGTATCGCCTGGACGACGGGTGGGGCGCAGGTCGGTAAATCGGTTGTTCTCGGCTACCTGGGCGCGATGGCGTGCGGAGCGGTCGTATTGGCGTTGAGCGTGACGCTTTCGTGAGCCTCACCAGCCACGTTTTCCGAATTCTTGTGTTTGAACAATAGGGATCACCGCTATGGAAAAGTCATTTCATCGTTTCTCTGAACTGTTTGCCCAGCTCGGCCTGCGCACGGATGAGGCCGGAATTGGGGCGTTCCTGAAGACGCACTCGCCACTTCCGACCGATATGCTGCTGGCCGATGCGCCGTTCTGGACGCCAGCGCAGGCGACGCTGTTGCGCGAAGAACTTCTGGACGATGCGGACTGGGCCGAAGTCATTGACCGGTTGAATGCTGCCCTGCGTGCACCCAGGGGGCGGTCATGATGCCTCTGCGGAGTCGCCTGTCGTTGGGGGTGGTACTGGTGTCTCTTGCGCTGAGTCCGATGGCTTACGCGCAAGAGGGCAAGCTGGGGTCGAGTGTCGAAGGGTTGCTGCAAGCGGCCAGGGAGCAAAACCCCGAAATCGCCAGTATGCGTTTTGATGCGGATGCGGCAGCAGAGCGCGTCGTGCCTGCGGGCGCCTTGCCAGACCCCAAATTCCGGACCGAATTGCGTGACATCACGCGCATGGGGGCACAAAACCCCACCCTGCTGCCAGGGCGCGTGGGAAGTACCCGCTACCTGCTGATGCAGGATCTGCCCTGGATGGGTAAACGCGGTCTGAAGCGCGAGGTGGCTCAGTCGCAAGCAGAAGCCGCGAGAAGCCGTGCAGCAGGCACCTGGATTGAACTGGCCGGCAAGATCAAGACAACGTATGCCGAGCTCTATTACCTGGATCAGAACGAACGTTTGTCGCGCGAAATATTGGACCTGATGGCGCGGCTGGAAAAGGTTGCCCAGGTCCGCTACGCGGGCGGGCTTGCTGCGCAACAGGACGTGATCCGTGCGCAGGTGGAGCAGTCCACCATGCGCAACGAACTGATTGCACTGGACGCGGAGCGCCGCCAGCTCCAGGCCCGACTGAATGCTCTCGTGGGGCGTCCGACTTCGGAGTCTTTGGCGGCACCCGAGCAGATCCGTGCATTGCCGCCGCTGGAGCAAGTCAGCTTCGCGGCCCTGGAGGTGCGCGCCCGGATGAACAATCCGCTGCTGCGCACGGAAGAGTCCCAGATCAGGGCTGCCGAGAAGAGCCGCGAGTTGGCCTACAAGAACCGCTATCCCGACTTCAACGTTGGTATCTCCCCGATTCAGTACAGAGGCTCGGTCAAAGAGTGGGAATTGATGGTCGAGGTGAACATTCCCCTGCAGCAAGACGCGCGGCGCGCCCAGGAGCGGGAGTCCGAGGCGATGTTGGCCGCTGCGCGCTCACGCCAGGAAGTTGTCACGAACCAGGTCTTGGCAGACCTTTACGCCAACGTGGCAGGTTTCGAGTCTGCCCGGCGTTCGCTGGCGTTGACGACGGACAGCCTCTTGCCGCAATCCGAGTTGACCTTCCGCTCGGCGCTGGCCGGATACCAGACGGGCAAGGTGGATTTTGCAACCTTGCTGGATGCGCAGCGCCAAATTCGCCAAACCAAATTGAATCAGATCAAAGCCGGAGTAGACGCACAGAAGCGGCTTGCCAGCATTGAAAGCATCGTGGGGGAAGAACAATGACAACAGGGTTCAAGGCAGGCGTGCTCTTGGCTATCGTCGCCGCGGGGTTGGCGGCGGGCGGTGGCTATTGGATGGGGCAGCGCCCATCCGAAGTCCGCAGTGGTGACCAGACTGCGTCGCCGGGCGCTTCTGATGTTTCCGCCAAGAAGGAGCGCAGGGTGCTTTTCTACCGTAACCCGATGGGGCTGCCCGACACATCTCCCACACCGAAAAAAGATCCGATGGGGATGGATTACATCCCGGTCTACGAGGGAGAGCAGGAAGAAGCACAAACCGATTCCAACCAGATTCGCATCAGTACCGAAAAGATTCAGAAACTCGGCGTCCGCACCGAGGCGGTCAGTCTGCGTTCACTGGACAAGGTGGTGCGGTCTGCCGGACGCATCGAACCAGACGAGCGCCAGACCTTCACCATCGCTGCCAAATTTGAGGGCTACGTCGAGCGTCTGCATGCCAACGTCACAGGACAGGCAGTGAGCAAGGGGCAGCCGCTGTTCGAGGTCTATAGCCCCGAACTGGTGTCCGCTCAGCGCGAGTACGCCATTGCAGCCCAGGGCGTCGATGCGTTGAAGGATGCCTCGGGTGAGGCACAGCGTGGCATGCGTGAGCTGGCCGACTCCAGCCTGGCGCGGCTTCGCAATTGGGACATTTCGGACGAGCAAGTCAAGGCCTTGGCCAAATCCGGCGAATCCCGCCGCACGCTGACATTCCGCTCCCCTGTGGCCGGGATCATCACCGACAAGAAGGCCGTCCAAGGCATGCGTTTCATGCCGGGTGAAATGCTTTACCAGGTGGCAAATCTGTCCTCGGTCTGGGCCATCGCGGATGTTTTCGAGCAAGACATCGGATGGGTCAAGCTGGGGGGCAAAGCCAGGGTGCAGATCAATGCCTACCCAGACAAGGTGTTCCAGGGGACGGTCAGCTATGTGTACCCCACCCTGAAGCCTGAAACCCGAACGGTGCAGGTGCGCGTCGATTTGTCGAACACGGGTGGCTTGCTCAAGCCAGGCATGTTTGCCCAGGTGGAACTTCCGACCGCCAGCAAGGGCACTGTTTTGACTGTGCCGACTTCAGCCGTGATTGACAGCGGCACGCGACAGATCGTCCTGGTGCAGCTCAAGGAAGGTCGATTCGAACCCCGCGATGTCAAAGTGGGCGCACGCAGCGACGACCGCATTGAAGTCATCGAAGGCGTACGCGAGGGAGAGCAGGTGGTAATCGCTGCCAATTTCCTGATCGATGCAGAAAGCAACCTCAAGGCGGCCGTGGGCGGCTTTGGGCACTCCTCACATGGAGCTAAGCCGGACGCACAAGGCACCCCAGACGCAGGTAAGCCTGCTGCCTCCGTCGGGCATCGGGGTGAGGGCAGGGTGGATGAGTTGGACACCAAGACTGGCACAGTGACCATTGCACATGGCCCCATACCTACCCTCAAATGGCCCGCAATGTCTATGGAGTTCAAGGTCTCCAACAGCGGGTTGCTGGCGGACATGAAGCCTGGCGCATTGGTCACCTTCGAGTTCGTTGAGCGTGGACAGGGCGAATGGGTGATCACCTCCGTGAAACCTGTGGGCAACGCGGCAGCCAATGCGCACGCAGGCCATAACTGACCGTCAGGGAACACCATGCTCGCGAAGATCATTGACTGGTCGGGGAACAACCGCTTTCTGGTTCTGCTTGCCACCCTTTTTGTCATTACCGGGGGGGTGTTCGCGGTACTGCGAACACCGCTGGATGCGCTGCCGGACTTGTCCGACGTGCAGGTCATCGTCTACACCGAATACCCTGGACAAGCGCCCCAGGTGGTCGAGGACCAGGTCACCTATCCGTTGACCACATCCATGCTGTCGGTACCCAAGTCCAAAGTGGTGCGAGGTTTTTCGTACTTTGGAGCGTCCTTCGTTTACATCATCTTCGAGGATGGCACAGACATCTATTGGGCACGTTCGCGCGTGCTGGAATACCTCAACTTCGCATCCAGCCGAATGCCCAAGGGCGTCACGCCGCAAATCGGCCCTGACGCCACTGGCGTGGGTTGGGTCTACCAGTACGCGTTGCTTGCCAAGGACAAGACCCTGGCCGAGTTGCGCACGTTGCAAGATTGGTACCTGCGCTATCAGCTGACCAAGGCACATGGCGTTGCCGAGGTGGCATCCATTGGTGGTTTTGTCCAAACCTACCAGGTCACCGTCGATCCGGTGAAGCTTCGGGCTTATGGCATTCCGTTGGCCAAGGTATCACAGGTTATTCGCGATTCCAATCGTGACGTCGGCGGCCGCGTCGTTGAGATGGCCGAGACGGAATACATGGTGCGCGGCAAAGGCTATTTGCGTGGCGTAGCGGACATTGAAAATCTGGTCATCAAGGCCGAAAAGGGTACGCCCGTATTGATTCGAGACATTGCCCGCGTCGAAATCGCTCCCGACGAACGGCGCGGTCTTACCGAACTCAATGGGGAGGGTGAGGTGGTCTCGGGCATTGCCATGGCCCGCTATGGCCAGAACGCCCTGGAGGTCATTCATAACCTGAAGGAGAAGATCACAGAAATTTCGGCAGGGCTGCCGCAAGGTGTCAGTATCCAGGCGGTGTACGACCGATCCGACCTGATTTATCGGGCCATCGATACGCTCAAGCGAACGCTGCTGGAGGAAAGCCTGATCGTTGCCTTGGTCTGCATGGTCTTTTTGATGCACATTCGATCAGCCCTCGTGGCTATCTTGATGTTGCCCGTGGGTGTGCTGATTTCCATCATCGCGATGCGCCTGTTGGGCATGAATTCCAACCTGATGAGCCTGGGCGGTATCGCCATTGCGATCGGTGCCATGGTGGATGCGGCCATCGTCATGATCGAGAACGCCCATAAGCACTTGGAGAGACTCCCGCCCGGGCACGACGACAAGCAGCGAGCGCAAGCCATGATCACCGCTTGCAAGGAGGTCGGCCCGGCACTTTTCTTCTCGCTGCTCATCATCACCGTGTCGTTTCTTCCCGTGTTCACGCTGGAATCACAGGAGGGACGCATGTTCTCGCCGCTGGCTTTCACCAAGACCTTCTCGATGGCGGGCGCGGCGCTCCTGTCGGTGACGCTGGTGCCGGTGCTCATGATGATCTTCATTCGCGGGCGCATCATGCCGGAGTCACGTAACCCGGTGAACCGGTTCTTGATTTGGACCTACCGACCCATCATCGCCGGTGTGATGCGCTGGAAGAAGGTGACCATTGCTCTTGCCCTGATGGTGCTGGGGGTGTCGTTCTATCCGGCCAGCAAGCTGGGGTCGGAGTTCATGCCGACACTCAATGAAGGCACCTTGCTCTACATGCCCGCTTCGCTGCCCGGAATGTCGATCACCAAAGCCGCCGAGTTGCTGCAGACGCAAAACAAGATCATCAAGAGCTTTCCGGAGGTGGAGTCGGTCTACGGCAAGGCAGGGCGAGCCAACACGGCCACCGACCCCGCACCGACGGAAATGTTCGAGACGGTCATCAATCTCAAGCCTGAGTCAGCCTGGCGGTCTGGCATGACCACCGACAAATTGATCGCCGAGATGGACAAGGCGCTGCAGTTTCCGGGCGTCTCCAATGCCTGGACCATGCCCATCAAGGCGCGCATCGACATGCTGTCCACCGGTATCCGCACGCCCATTGGCATCAAGGTCTTCGGCAAGGACTTGAACGAAATGGAACGCCTGGCGCGGGAGATCGAAACCGTAGTGAAAGCGGTGCCAGGCACAACCTCGGCATTCGCGGAGCGGATCACAGGCGGTTTCTATCTCAATATCGAGCCTGACCGCACGCAGCTGGCGCGCTACGGGTTGGCAGTGGGTGATCTGCAGGAAGTCATTGGTACGGCACTCGGCGGGGACATGGTCACTACCACGGTGGAAGGGCGAGAGCGTTTTGGTGTGACGGTGCGCTACCCGCGCGAACTGCGATCCGATCCGCAGCAGATCGCTCGCGAGGTCCTGGTGCCGACCATGGATGGAGCCATGGTGCCGCTGGGCCAGGTCGCGCGCGTGGAGGTGGCCAAGGGCGCGCCGGGCATCCGTACCGAAAATGGATTGCTGTCAGCCTACATCTTTGTGGACATCCGAGAGCGTGACGTCGGTGGCTACGTCGCCGAGGCGCGCAAAGCAGTGAACGAGCAGGTCAAATTCCCGCCCGGCTACTACGCCACATGGAGCGGCCAGTTCGAGTCCATGGAGCGCGCGGTGCAGAAAATGAAGGTGGTCATTCCGGTCACCTTGCTGATCATCTTCCTGCTCCTGTACCTGAACTTCAAGCGGTTGACCGAAACCTTGATCGTCATGTTGTCGGTGCCGTTTGCCTTGGTGGGCGGTATCTGGCTCATGTGGTGGCTGGGCTACAACATGTCGGTGGCCGTCGCGGTGGGTTTCATCGCATTGGCTGGGGTGGCGGCTGAGACGGGTGTCATCATGCTGATCTACCTCGACCATGCTTGGGAAGAGATTCAGGCCCGGCGGCGTGCCGACAACAAGGAGCCTAGCGTGGCAGATCTCTATGAGGCCATCATGGAAGGCGCAGTCGAGCGGGTTCGTCCCAAGATGATGACAGTCGTTGCCATCATGGCGGGCCTGCTGCCCATCATGTGGGGGACTGGCACCGGCTCGGAAGTGATGAGCCGCATTGCAGCACCGATGGTCGGTGGCATGATTTCCTCGACCGTACTGACGCTGGCCGTGATCCCTGCGCTTTACGCGCTCGTCAAGCAAGTTGAACTTCGAAGAAGGCGCGCTTGATGCAATAGGCCTCGCATGCACAAGCAACTACTCGCCCGTGGCATCCGGGTAGGCAAAAATGGTTCTGAGGTGATGGCGGGCCCGATAGAAATGAGATCCAAACATGAAAGAGGGCGCCTGCACCTCAATCGTGTCGCACTTCAGCCGTTTTTCGTACCTACTTTCTGTCGCCCGGCTACCGCCTAGGGCTCGGCCGACGTGACATTTTCCCTTCAGCGGATGCCGGGTGACAGGATTAGTTGGATGGATGTGAATTTTGTTAGTTAACATAATATACATCGTATCTAGTCGCGCAGCGCATCGGGGCAAGGCGGTTTGACCCGGACACCCGCGCCCAGCTTGCCTCCCGCTTCGTCACCCTGTACAGAAACCTCGGCTGGAATCAGGCCACCTGCGCGAAGAATCTTCACACATCAGCCAGCGGACATTACATAACTGGGAAACCGGCCGGCACGACATCCCGTACACGGCCTATCGGCTGCTGCGGCTGCTGAACCGGATGGAGCTACCGGTGAGGCCTGGCGGGCTGGGCTAGCGCAAACCGCTACCATCCAAGCCATGACCATTCCTGCACCGGCAACTCCCTCTGCATCCACCATCCATTTCGGCCACCAAGGTCGGGTTTGCATCGTCACTGGCGGCGCACAAGGCATTGGCGAGGCCTGCGTCCGCCGTTTTGCGATCGAAGGCGCCAAGCCGGTGATTGTGGATGTGGACGATGCGCGCGGACAGGCGCTGGCGCAGGAACTGGGCGCGCTGTATGTACATTGCGATGTGGGTGACAAGGCCCAGGTGCACGCCCTGGTGGCCCAGACTCTGGCGGCCCATGGCCGCATCGACGTGCTGGTGAACAATGCGGGTATCTTCCGCGCTGCGGACTTCCTGGACGTGACCGAGGCCGACTTTGATGCCGTGCTGCGGGTCAACCTCAAGGGCTCGTTCCTGGTCGGTCAGGCGGTGGCGCGGGCCATGGCGGCACAAAATGACGGTTGTGGCGGTGGCTCCATCGTCAACATGAGCTCGGTCAACGGTGTGCTGACCATTCCTAATATTGCCAGCTACAACGTGAGCAAGGGCGGCGTGAACCAGCTCACACGCGTGATGGCGCTGGCGCTGGCCGACAAGAACATCCGCGTGAACGCCGTGGCGCCCGGCACCATCGCCACCGAGCTGGCCGCCAAGGCCGTTCTGACCAGCGACGAGGCCAAACACAAGATCATGAGCCGCACGCCCATGAAGCGGCTGGGCGAGCCATCGGAGATTGCCGATGTGGTGGCCTGGCTGGCCAGCGATGCCGCCAGCTATGTGACCGGCGAGATCGTGACCGTGGACGGTGGGCGCATGACGCTGAACTACACCGTTCCGGTTTGAATGCGCGGCCAGCCCACCGGGCCAAACCATGCGCCGCCCGCAATCGCCCAGGCGTTGACCGCGCCGTACAGCACCAGCGCTGCGGCTTGAGCGGCGAACACCGCCGCCAAACCGCCGCCCCAGTGCAGCGCCAGCCAGCCGCCGGTCACCGCAACAGCCAGGCGCACGATGTTGCCGATGACGGGCCAGAGGAGGCGCCCTGCCCCTTGCGAGGCAAAGTACAGAACCAGGCCCAGGCCAAAAAATCCATAGACAGGGCCCACGGTGCGCAGATACAGCGCACCCGCCTCCAGCATGGCCGGCTCGTTGTTAAACAGCGACAACCACGCGTTGGGAAACGTTGCCGCCCACAGGCCAATCGCCTCGGCCATCACAAACGCCATGGCTGCGCCGATCCAGGTGGCGCGTAGCGCCCGCTCGCGCTGGCCCGCGCCGATGCAGGTACCCACCATGGCCACCAGCGGTGCACCCAGGCCAAAGACCAGTGGCACCAGGAGATATTCCAGCCGGGACGCCGTGCCGTAGCCCGCAATGGCTACCGTGCCAAAGCCGCCCACCAGCGCGGTGGTGACGCCAATCGCCAGGTTGGTGGCGACGGTAGAGACCATGCCCACCAGCCCGACCCGCAGGATGTCCTTGAACAAGACCCAGCGAAACCGGATGTGCGCCAACGACGGCCGCAGCAGGCTGCGCGGCGACCACAGGTACACCGCCAGCACCACGCTGCCGACCAGGTAGTACGCCATCAGCGCGATGGCCCCGCCGGCGATGCCCAGGCCGGGCATGGGGCCCCAGCCAAAGATGAACAGCGGCGACAGCGGCACCAGCACGAAGGCACCCAGCACCGTTACATAGGCAGGCACGGCCATGTTGCCCGTGCCCCGGATCACGGCAGACAGCGTGTTGAACAGCCACACCAGAAACGCACCGGCAAACACCCAGCTGGAATAGACCAGTGCCGCATCCAGCGCGCCACCCGTGCCGCCCATGCGGGTGTAGAGCCAGCGCCCTCCTCCCACCACGCCCACCGTGAAGACCAGCGAGAAAACCGCCGCTATGGCCAGCGCATGCAGCACCAGCGCATCGGCATCGTCACGCCGCCGGGCGCCCAAAGCGCGGGCAATGGCCGACGCAATGCCGCCGCCCATGGCCCCGGCGGAGGTCATCTGCATCAGCATGACCACCGGAAACACCAGCGCCATGCCCGCCAGTGCGTCGGTGCCCAGTTGGCCGACAAAGTAGGTTTCGATGAGCCCGACGCCCGCCTGTGCCAGCATCACCAGCACATTGGGTGCCGCCAGTCGCAGCAGCGTGGGCGCAATTGGCGCCTCCAACAGCATGCGGGTGCGGGGGGTGAGGCCGTCAGTCACAGGACAGACCCCGTTGCAGGAGAACAGGCCTGGCACGCATCAGTCAGCATGGCCATGCGCTTGTACGGGTAACGCCGCCAGCAGATCCATGGATTCATCCACCAGCGCATGCAATGCCATCACGCGCTCCACGCCCAGCGCTTCATTCAGCGCGAGTTGCGCGTCCTTCCAGTGGCGCTGCGCCTCTGCGCGTTTGTCGCGGCCGGAGTCGGTGATGTGCACCAGGCGGCTGCGGGCATCGGCGCCCGCTTCCAGCGTGACCCAACCGGCATCCACCAGCGGGCGCAGGTTGCGCGTCAACGTCGAGGCGTCCATCTTCATAGCCACCGCCAGGTCGCCCGGGCGGATCGGGCCCAGCTTGAGCACGTGCGACAGCAGCGAATACTGCGTGGTCTTGAGCCCGCATTGGGCCATTTCGGCGTCGTAGTGGTTGGCCACGCGGCGCATCAGCTGGCGCAGCTTGAAGTTGGTGCAGCCCTGCGGCAGCACGGGGGCCAGGGGCGATGGTTCGGCTTGCATGGATTTCATTGTATCTGCAATAATTGCATATGCAACTCATGTGTTTCAACCACACCACCGGCCCGTACACCCCATGACCCAGCACAACCACCTTGAACACTGGCTCGCGCAGGAGCGCGACATCCTTGCCACACTGGATGCAGGCCCCGGCCCGGGTGTGGCCCGCCGTGACCAGATTGCCCACCTGACCGGCCTGCAGCAAATGCAAGCCATGCTGCGTGGCGAACTGCCCTATGCCGCCATTGCCAAGACGCTGGACTTTTTGATCGTGGACGTGGGCGAAGGTACGGCCACCTTCCAGGGCACGCCCCGCGTGGAGCACTTCAACCCCATGGGCACCGTGCACGGGGGCTGGTTTGCCACCCTGCTCGATTCGGCCCTGGGCTGCGCCGTGCACACGCGCATGGAGCCCGGGCGTGGCTACACCACGGCCGAGCTGGGCATCAACCTGGTCAAGGCCATCACACCCAAGGTGCAGCGCGTGCGCGCCGAGGGCCGCGTGATCCACGCGGGCCGCCAGTTGGCCACGGCCGAAGCGCGCCTGGTGGGGCCCGACGGCACGCTTTACGCCCACGCCACCACCACCTGCCTCGTTTTCGACTTGCCGGCACAATCGAAGGCATGAAATTCCTCCACACCATGCTGCGCGTTGGCAACCTTCAACGCTCGATTGATTTCTACACCCAGGTGCTGGGCATGCAACTGCTGCGCCAGTCCGAGAACCCCGAGTACAAATACTCGCTGGCGTTTCTGGGCTTCGAGGGCGGCAATCCCGGCCAGGCCGAGATCGAGCTGACCTACAACTGGGGCGTGGAAAGCTACGAGATGGGTACGGCCTACGGCCACATCGCACTGGGCGTTCCGGATGCCTATGCCGCGTGCGAGAAGATCAAGGCCTCGGGCGGCAACGTGACGCGCGAAGCAGGCCCGGTCAAGGGCGGCACCACGGTGATCGCGTTTGTAACGGACCCCGATGGCTACAAGATTGAGCTGATCCAGCGCGCCGAGGGCACGGGCGGCGCTGGTTTGCGCTAATCCTTCACTATCAAATAAATAGCTGGTAGCGCTTTACCCATAAAAGATAGCGGCATTTTTATCCATAAAAAAACCCGGCAATGCCGGGTTTTTTTCAACGCAAGCGCTCGGTCACTGGGCGCTCAGTGCCACTTCCACACGACGGGCTTCGGCGTTGCTGCCGCTGGCGGTGGTTTCCTCGGGCTTCTTCAGTTCGATCTTGTCTTCCGCCACGCCCAGGGCCTTGAGCGCGTCGCGCACGGCAAAGGCGCGTTGCTTGGCCAGCTCGACATTCAGTGCGGCATCGCCCGTGGCATCGTGGAATCCCGAAACCACAGCCGTCTTGCCTTCGGACACACCCTTGACCACATCGGCCAGGGCTTCGTTGGCACCCGTGGCCAGGTCGGCCTTGGCGCTGGCAAAGTAGAACTTCACCACGCCGTTTTCCACGCGCACGCTGGCGCCGTCGGTGGCCGCTGCGTCAGCGGCAGGTGCTGCTGGCGCGCTGCTAGCTATTGCGGTTGCAGCGGGCTTGGGTGCTGTCGAGCCGCCCACGCGCTTGACCACCACGGTGCCCACGACCACGGAAATCAGCAGTGCAATCAGCGCAATCAGGAAACCGAGGGCAAAACGTTCTTGGCTGTCGTCGTCAGACATGGGAAATCCTCGTAAAAATGGTGGTGCCAGTGGCGCGCAACCCGCAAGGCGGCGCACCCGGCCTGTTGAAACAAAGCCTTGAATTGTAGAGTGAACGCATGACGAATCTGCCCGCCCCCCTGCGAGATCCGGCACCCATGCTGGAGCGCGCCCTGATGGACTGGGGTGGCCACGAGGATCTGTGGGTGTTTGGCTATGGCTCGCTCATCTGGCGCCCGGATTTTGACTACGCAGAGCGCAGAGCCGCCAAGGTGCACGGCTGGCACCGCGCACTCAAGATGTGGAGCCGCGTCAACCGGGGCACGCCCGAATGCCCGGGCCTGGTGTTTGGCATGCTCTCGGGCGGTAGCTGCCGGGGCATGGTATTCCGTGTGGACAAGGCGCATGCCCCGCAGGTCCTGACCAACCTGTGGCAGCGCGAGATGGTCACCGCCGTGTACGACCCGCGCTGGCTGGCCTGCCAGACCCCGCACGGCCCTGTGCGCGCCCTCGCCTTCACCCTGTCGCGCAAGAGCCCCAATCACACCGGCGTGCTGCCCGACCACGAATACCGCCGCATTTTCGAGCAGGCCAGCGGGCGCTTTGGCACCACGCGCGACTATGCGCAGACCACCCATGACGAGTTGCTCCGGCATGGCATCCAGGACCAGGCCCTGGCCCGTCTGATTGCACTGACACACCGTCGGTGCTGAACCCAGGCCTCCCTCGATAAGGGGCTCTGGCGCCGTTGCATCCGCCGGGGATGGCAGTTGTAGTTCTTTACCGCCAGATGGAGAATGCGCCACGGGGCACGATGGCGCTGGCTGGCGGCGCCTGTGGCAGGTACCCCAGCCTGTGAGTGCCGGTGCTTACCGTCAACCTTCTTCAGGAGTCTCAGGCATGTCCTTGCAAACCGTTTTTATATCGGCCGCCCTGGTGGCCTCTTTGGCGGGCTGCGCCGCCTATTCCGCGGGTCCGAGCGCCACCGCCCAACTCCAACCCACGCGCGGCAACACCGCAGCCGGCACGGTGACGTTTGTCCAGTCGGGCGAGGTGGTCAAAGTGTCGGGCACCATCAAAGGCCTCAAGCCGGGCGCCGAACATGGTTTTCATATTCATGAAAAAGGCGACTGCTCCAGCGGCGACGGCATGGGCACCGGCGGCCACTTCAACCCGGGCGGCAAGCCGCACGGCCACCATGGCATGGGCGAGCACCATACGGGCGACCTGCCCAGCCTCAAGGCCGATGCCGATGGCGTGGCGACGTTCCGCTTCGAATCGCGCACCATTCGCGTGGGCAGCAGCGCCAACGACATCGTCGGCAAAGGCCTGATCGTGCACCGCGACCCCGATGACTACCAGACCCAGCCCACCGGCAATGCCGGCCCGCGCCTGGCCTGCGCCGTGATCACGGCAAAGTAAACGCACCGCTACGGGCGCGCTGCCAGCAACTGCGCGGCGCGCTCCAAGTCCTGCACGGTGTCCACGTCGGTCACCGCGCCCACGTCTTCCACATCCATCCACCGCACCATGCCCTGCTGTGCCTGCTGGCGCACCACGCTCGCGGCGCCCTGCTCGCCCGCCAGGGCCAGCAGCCCGGACAGGCATGGCGCCGCAAAACCCACGGGGTGGCCGCGCTCACCCTGGTGCACCGGCACCGCCACGGCGCAGTCCGCCAGGGCGGCGGCGATTGCGCGCAGGGTGTCGGGCTGGACCAGCGGCAGATCCCCGGGCAGCACCAGCCAGCCGGGGGCACCTGCCGTGGCGCGCACCGCTGCGGCAATCGAATCACCCATGCCGGGGTGGCCTGCATCCTCCAGATGCCAGGGCAAGCCACTGGCGTGCACGGCGGCCAGCGTGTGCTCCAGCACCGTTCGCCCCGCCAGCGGTGCGCGCAGCTTGTGCACGACGCCGCCCGATGCGGCAAAGCGCTCGCCCCGACCCGAGGCCAGTACCAGCACCACGGGCTGCGCAACGGAGGGGGGGCGGTTTTCTCCTGCCATCACGCCAGCTTGAACGGCAGCTCGCGCGGCGTCTTGCCCGTGATCTGGGCAATGGCGTTGGCAAACGCCGGCGCCAGCGGTGGCAGGCCGGGTTCACCCATGCCGGTGGGTGGGTCGGCGCTGGGCACGATGTGCACGGTCACCTGCGGCATGTCGGTGATGCGCGGCACGGCGTAGTCGCCAAAGTTGCTCTGTTCCACCACACCGTCCTTGAGGGTGATGGCGGCGCCCGGCAGGCACATGCCCAGGCCCATCAGCGCGGCGCCTTGCACCTGGGCTTCCACGCTTTTCGGGTTGACCGCCAGGTTGCAGTGCACGCCGGCGGTAATGCTGTGCAATTTGGGTGTGCCGTCTTTCACCGAGGCCTCGACCACATAGGCCACCACGGAACTGAACGACTCGTGCACCGCCACGCCCCAGGCGCGGCCGGCGGCCAGCTTTTTCTTGCCATAGCCCGACTGGGCCACGGCCAGTTGCAGCGCTGCCTTGTGGCGCGGGTGCTTGTCGCCCATCAGGGCCAGGCGGTAGGCCACGGGGTCTTGCTTTGCCGCCCGGGCCACTTCGTCGATCAGCGTCTCCATGGCGTAGGCCGTGTGGGTGGAGCCCACGCTGCGCCACCAGAGCACGGGCACGTTCACATCGGGGTGGTGCACCGACAGCTTCATGGGCACGCCGTAGGGCTCTTTCATGCCCTCGACGGCTGTTGCGTCGATGCCGTTCTTGACCATGAAAGCCTCGAACGGCGAGCCCTTGGTGATGGACTGGCCGACGATGGTGTGGTCCCACGCCAAAATCCTGCCCTTGGCGTCAAAGCCGATCTCGGCGCGGTGCACATGCATGGGGCGGTAGTAGCCGCCCTGGATGTCGTCCTCGCGGCTCCACAGGGTGCGCACCGGCGCGCTGAGGCCCGCCGTGCGCGCCGCCTTGGCCACGCCGCAGGCCTCGACCACGTAGTCGCTGGTGGGGATGGCGCGGCGGCCAAAGCCGCCACCGGCCATCTGCGTATTGACCTTGACGTTTTGCGGCTGCAGGCCCAGCGTCTTGGCGGCGGCCATCGCGTCCAGGCCGGGCATCTGTGTGCCCATCCACAGTTCGGCCTTGTCGCCGTCCAGCTTCACGGTGCAGTTGAGCGGCTCCATCGGCGCATGCGCCAGGTAGGGGAAGACGAACTCGGCGCTGATCTTGTGGGGCGCGCCCGCCAGCGGGGCCATGTCGGCCTGCAGGGCCACGTTGCCCGGCTTGGCGGCCAGTTCGCGGTACTGCGCCAGCAGCGCTTTGGTGTCGGGCTTGCCGACCGCGCTGGTGTCCCATTCCACCTTGAGGGCGTCGCGCCCCTGCTTGGCGGGCCAGTAGCCGTCGGCCACGATGGCCACGCCCTCGCCGCCCCGGTCGGTGGGCACGCGCAGCACGGCCTTTACGCCCTTGATGGCTTTGGCGGCGCTGTCGTCCAGCGACTTCACCTTGCCGCCAAACACGGGCGGGCGGGCCACCACGGCCGTCAGCATGCCGGGCAGACGCACGTCGATGCCGTAGTCCTGCTGGCCGCTCGACTTGGCCTTGGCATCCAGGCGCCCGGTGGGTTTGCCGATCAGGCGGAACTGCTTGGGGTCCTTCAAGGTGACCTTTTCGGGCACGGGCTGCTGCATGGCGGCTTCGGCCAGCGCGCCGTAGCCCAGCTTCTTGCCGCCAGGACCGACGACAAAGCCGTTGCTGGTGCGCAGCGCCGAAGCATTCACGCCCCACTGCGCGGCAGCCGCCGAGACCAGCATGGCGCGGGTGCGCGCGCCCAGTTCGCGGTACTGGGTGTAGGAATTCTTGATGGAGTTGGAGCCACCCGTGAGGTGCATGCCCATCATCGGGTCGGCATAGGCCGCGCTGGCATCGCCGTGCACGCTGCGCACCTTGCTCCAGTCGGCATCCAGCTCCTCGGCCAGGATCATGGGCAGGCCGGTTTGCACGCCCTGGCCAAAGTCCAGGCGGTTGATGGTGACTGTGACCGTGCCATCGGCGTCGATACGCACGAAGGCCGAGGGCTGCTCGAACGGCTTGAGGCCTGCGGGAGCAGCGACATGGCCCTGCGCGCCCGCCACCAGCGGAAACGCGCCCAGTGCAAAACCCGAAGCGGCAGATACCTTGAGGAAGGTGCGGCGCGCCACGCCTTCCAGCGCATCGGATACTCCTGAATTCGTAGCTTCTTGCGCTTTATCCATCAACGCCTGAAGGTGTTTTGGCATGAAAAAATGGGCCTGACTTTGCAGGGCATGAGCGTCGAAGTGCATGGTGTTCTCCTTCCATCAGGCCAGGGTCTTGGCCGCGTCGTGAATGGCGGCGCGGATGCGCACATAGGTGCCGCAGCGGCACATATTGCCCGCCATGGCGGCGTCGATGTCGGCGTCGGTGGGTTTCTTCTTGCCTTGGAGCAGCGCGGTGGCGCTCATGATCTGGCCGCTCTGGCAGTAGCCGCATTGCGCCACATCGTGCTTCACCCAGGCCGCGTGCACGGCCTTGCCCACCTTGTCGCTGGCCGTGACGGCCTCGATAGTGGTGATCTTCTGGCCCGCAGCCGCCGAAATCGGCGTGACGCAGGAGCGGATGGGCGCGCCGTTCAGGTGCACCGTGCAGGCACCGCACAAAGCCTGGCCGCAGCCAAACTTGGTGCCGGTCAGGCCCAGCGTGTCGCGCAGGGCCCAGAGTATGGGGGTGGATTCGTCGGCATCCACAGCCATGTCTTTGCCGTTGATATTCAGGGTGGGCATCGTGGGTTCTCCTGGGGGAAAGAGGAAATTCATGGGCGCACGAACGGGGCCGCACAAAGGGCTGCACAAAGGGCCGTGCAATCAACCCGTGCGGCACGTTACGCCTTCCGTGCATCCCTGCGCGCGCACAAGGTTACTTGGCGCACCGACAGGGCCGCCCGATGGCACCCGGGCGTGCACAATCGTACCCATGACCACCTCCATTGCCGACCTTCGCAAGAGCTACGAGCGCGCCGAACTCAACGAAGACGCCTCGCACCCCGCCCCCCTGCAGCAGTTTGACCAGTGGCTGAAAGAAGCCATCAGCGCCGAAGTGCCCGAGCCCAATGCCATGACCGTGGCCACCGTGGGCAGCGACCTGCGCCCCAGCACGCGCGTGGTGCTCATCAAGGGCTACGACGAACGCGGCATCGTCTGGTTCACCAACTACGACAGCCGCAAGGGCCGCCAGATCGCCGGCAACCCCCATGTGGCCTTGCAGTTCCACTGGGTGGAGCTGGAGCGCGTGGTGCGCATCGAGGGTGTGGTGGAAAAGGTCAGCGACGCGGAAAGCGACGAATACTTTGCCAGCCGCCCGCTCGACTCGCGCATCGGCGCCTGGGCCAGTCCGCAAAGCCAGGTGATTTCTGGCCGCGGCGTGCTGGTGGCCAATGCCGCCAAATATGGTGCGCAGTTCATGCTCAAGCCCCCGCGCCCACCGCACTGGGGCGGCTACCGTTTGCAGCCCGAGCAGTGGGAGTTCTGGCAGGGCCGCAAAAGCCGCCTGCACGACCGCCTGCGCTACCGGCTGGACGCTGGCGAGTGGGTACGGGAGCGCTTGGCGCCCTGAGCTGGTTTACAAACGGGCCGCCAGCAGCAGCGCCACCGGTACCGTGACCAGCGCCAGCGCGGTGGACACCGCAA
This sequence comes from Acidovorax soli, assembly GCF_900107605.1. GTDB lineage: Bacteria > Pseudomonadota > Gammaproteobacteria > Burkholderiales > Burkholderiaceae_C > Acidovorax > Acidovorax soli. The sequence goes on from NZ_FNQJ01000018.1 coordinate 59,168, forward strand.
TGCTGGCGGTGACTTCATCCTGCGCCACCCCGTAGCGCTGGGTGAACAGGAACACATTGGCGCCCACGGGCAGCGCCGCCGCCGACACCATCACGGCCAGCGACAGCCCCGACAAACCCAGCGCCCAGCCCAGTGCGCCCAGCACCAGCGGATGCACGATGTTCTTGACCAGGGCAATGCGCAGCGCGGCCTTGAAATGCGTGCCCACGGTGCTGAAAGCCAGCGTGACCCCCACCAGCAGCAGTGCCAGCGGCCCCAGCGCCTGCCCCAGCAACTGCAGCGGCTTGCCAACCACCTCGGGCACCACCAGCCCGGTCTGCGCGAACAGCAGCCCGGCAATGATGGGCAGCGGCACGGGGTGCACGATGCCATTGCCCATGGCCTGCAGTACTGTGCGCAGCATGGAGTGCTGAGGGCCGTCGCCCGAACGGGCGCGTTCGCGCGCGGCGGCCAGCTCGAACACCACCGTGGCGGCGGTCAGCAAAATCAGGGCGTGCACCGAGATCAGCGTGAACAGCGTGACCAGCCCGGCCTCGCCAAACACCAGCCCCACCAGCGGCACACCGATCATGATGGTGTTGCTGAAGGTGTGGGCCAGGCCGCGCGCCGCCGCCAGGCTGCTGAAGCCCTGTACCACCAGCGTGGCGGCAAAGATCAGCCCGGCGGCGGCGAAATACACGGCCACGGGGCCAAAGTCGAGGTCCTGCACCTGCACGGTGCTCATGGTGCGAAACAGCAGCGCCGGCGTGAGCACCATGAACACGAGGTTGGACAGATCCTTGACCGAAGCGGCCCGGATCCAGCCGCGCCGTCCCGCAAAAAAACCCAGCGCAATGAACAGGATGACAGGAACCAGGGACGTGAAGACGGGAGAGTTCAAGGTAGGACGGGCGCAGTGCGCAAAGAGCCGAGGAGAAAGCCCGGCACCCTGGCGCCGGAACTACTTTTTTGATAGCTGATGGTGCTTTCCCATCCAGCGCCAGCGACTATTTTGTCTTAGAAATCACAGCCATGCGGCCAACAGCGCGCCCCCCGCACCGCAGGCCAGCACCACCGCCCAGGGCGGCGCGCGCCAGAACACCAGCGCCACAAAGGCGGCCAGCGCCAGGCCAAAGTCGGCGCCGCCGTGGATGGCGCTGGTCCACACCGGGTGGTACAGCGCCGCCAGCAGCAGTCCCACCACGGCGGCATTCACGCCCGCCAGCACCGCTTGCGCATGCGGGCTGCGCCGCAGGGGCTCCCAGAACGGCAGGGCGCCCGCCACCAGCAGAAACGAGGGCACAAATATCGCCACCAGGCACACCGCCGCCCCCAGCCAACCGCCCGGCCAGACCTGCATGGACGCGCCCAGAAATGCCGCAAACGTGAACAGCGGCCCCGGCACCGCCTGCGTGGCGCCGTAGCCGGCCAAAAATGCATCGGCCGACACCCAGCCCGGCCCCACCACCTCGGCCTGCAGCAGCGGCAGCACCACATGGCCTCCGCCAAACACCAGCGCACCCACACGGTAGAACGCATCCACCATGGCCAGCAGCGAACCGGGCCACAGGCGCACGGCCAGCGGCAGCAGCACCAGCAGCGCCGCAAATGCCACCAGCAGCACCGCCCCGGTGCGCCGGCGCAGTGGCACATGCAGGCCATCCGGCGCGCCGATGGCCGGTTCTGGCGCTGCCGCCCTGCCCCGCCCAAACAGCCACCAGCCGGCCGCGCCCGCGGCCAGCATCACGCCCACCTGGCCCCACACGCCAGGCACCAGCAGCACCGCGCAGCAGGCCAGCGCCATCAATGTGACCCGCGCCCGCCCCGCGCACAGGCTGCGCGCCATGCCCCATACCGCCTGCGCCACCACGGCCACCGCCACCACCTTGAGCCCGTGCAGGGCACCTGCCGGCAACACGGCATACCCGCCCGCCAGGCCTGCGCCGAACAAGGCCAGCACCAGCGCCGATGGCAGCGTGAACCCCAGCCACGCGGCCAGCGCGCCGGGCATACCCGCCCGCATCAGGCCCAGCGCCATGCCCACCTGGCTGCTGGCCGGGCCGGGCAGAAACTGGCACAGCGCCACCAGATCGGCATAGCTGCGCTCGGTCAGCCACTGGCGGCGCTGCACGAGTTCATCACGAAAGTAGCCCAGGTGCGCCACCGGACCACCAAACGAGGTCAGGCCCAGGCGCAAAAAGATCCAGAACACCTGCCATGCAGAGGTGGGGTCACCGCCGGTGCTGCGTTGCGGCATGGGACGGGCCGGCGCGCTCAAGCCGCCACCTGGACCGTCTCGATCCGGCTCCTGCCGTTTTTCTTGGCCGCATAAAGTTGCTGGTCCACCGCCTCGATGAAACGGGAGGGCTTGATGTGTTCGCCTGGCGTGATGGTGCCAACCCCGATGCTGACGGTGACGCGCTGGTCCAGCGGAGATTGCGCGTGCGCTATCGCCTGCTTCTGAATCAGCCGCTGGCAGCGTTCGGCAACTTTCAAGGCCACCGCGGCGTCGGCTTGCGGCAGCAGCACGACAAACTCTTCGCCGCCAAAACGCGCAACCAGGTCGCGCGGGCCGTCCAGCGCCAGGCTCAGCGTTTGCGCAATCTCGATCAGGCACTGGTCGCCGCGCACATGGCCGTAGAGATCGTTGTATTGCTTGAAAAAATCGATGTCGAACAAGAGGATGGACAGGGGCTGCCCGTTGCTGCGTGCGCTTTCCCATTCCCCTTCGAGGCTGGCATCAAACCGGCGCCGGTTGGCAATGTTCGTCAACCCGTCCTTGAATGACAGCGCCTCCAGTTCTTTTTGCAGAACGAGCAACTTCTCTTCGGTCTTCTTGCGTTCGCTGATGTCGAACATGAAGCCAATCAGCGCGTCGGGTTCGCCCTTGTCGTTGCGCACCACATGCACCACATCGCGCAGCCAGACATAGCCGTTGTCCTTGGTCAGCGCCCGGTAGTCGGCCTCGTGATCGATTCCGGCCTGCGACTGGGCCACGCAGAAATTCACCACGTAGTCGCGGTCCTCGGGGTGCATGCGCGCCGCCCAGTCTTCCACGGTCATCCAGCTTTGCGGGCTCCAGCCCAGCAGCGCTTCGATCTGGGGACCGATGTAGGCAAACTTCTTGGTCGCCCAGTCGATCTTCCACGGAATGGCCTTGGTCGATTCCAGAAGGGTTCTGTAAACCGCGTCGTCGTTGCTGAGGTCACTCACGTCGGACATGCTCCATCCCTCCGGGGTCAATGTTGCTGAAATTATTGCTTACTGACGTGACGGCATCGCACAAGCCCTGCTTCGGTCGATTTCAGGGTGCAAGGGGCTCGCCCCCAGCCACATGCCACTGCGCAGGCCCTCGGGCCGCTCGCGCGACCACACCTGCGCGCTGGCCTCCCAGGTTTCTTGCTGCACATTCAACCCGGCATACACGCCATAGCCCGGGCCCGCGCATATCTCGCCGCCCGCACACAGGCTTTCGCCGGCCTTGATCGCGCCCTGGGTGTGAATGCACTCGCCCGCCTTGATGCCCCAGCCCGCCTCCAGATGCGCCACGCCGGTGATGGCACCGCCCACCACGATGCCTTGCCCCACCCGCAGGCTCTCGGCACCGGTCAGGTGGCCGCCCACGCGCAGGCCCTTGCCGCACTCCACCAGGCCATGCGCGAGGAGGTCCTGCCCCACAAACCCGCCGCCTTTGAGCTGCAATGCGCCGTGGCACACCACATCCCACCCCGCCCGCAGGTCGCCAGCACAGGTGATGCTGCCCTCGGCCTCCACGCCCCAGTCGGCGCGCACATCGCCGCCGGCCTGCAGCGTGCCCTGGCTGATGATGCCACCCGCCACACGAATGTCTTCCCCCGCCACGATGGCGCGCCCCGCACGCAGCCCGCCGCCCGCGCGGATCGACCGCCCGGCCTGGATCACTGTGGCCACGTCGATGGAGCCGCGCACCTCCACCGTGCCGGCAAACACAATGGCTTCGGCCTCCAGCGCATCCACCACCAGCACCGCACTGGTGGGGCCAAACTGCGCCAGCAGCCAGCAGGCATCCTCCACCCGCCCGGCGTTGACCAAGGTGTCCAGCGCTTCCTGGTAGCCCGTGCCATCTTCCACATGGCGGCTGAACCAGCGAAATCCGTCCGCACAAGGGCTTTTGGCCCGCAGAAACTTCTTGGTGAATTCCATGGCCATCACTCCGTGCGCCGCGTGGCGGCCGCAACGAAAACCGGGGCGCGCATGGCGCATAAGGCGCAGGCGGACGTGGGGCCGCCGGCAAGGTCTGAGGGGAACATGGACGCATCTCCTGAAGGAGCGGCCCGGCGTGCACGACAAAGCCACCGGCCGCCATCGCGCTGGGCGGGTGCCCGGCGATGGATGTTCTGCGCAGATGTAAGGGAAAGAAGGTTTATCGCCGGGCCAAGGAATGTGCGACCGGCTTGTAAGGCCAGATCTCACGCACCACGGCGCCCCCGCCCACGCACAGGCAGCCGGGTAGCGGGCCGGTGTGGAAGAACGTGGGGGACTGGGAAGGCATGGGTGCGGATGGTATCAGTGCAGGGGTATCGCACTGGAATGGGTGGGTTTGCAGGGGTGCGAGCGGAGCGCCATGTGCTGCGATTGGCGGTTACGGCGTGACGGGAAGCAGCCAGGAGCAGGTCGTCAATGGATTCGACAATGGGTTTCCTGAACCGGCAGGATCCCATGCTTCAGCGGCCACGGATCTTTGATATTGACTCGGATGGCAAGAGATAAGATAAGGAAACCGAATAACGAGGACCAACGATGAAACAGCTTTTAGGGATTTTGGCAGTGGTGATTACTTTGCTGAGCGGGTGTGCGGTGTACACGCCGAGCGGCTCGGTTGTAGTGGATAGCCCGCGCGGTGGAGGGAACTTCTGCCCACCTGGGCAGGCAAAGAAAGGCAATTGCTGAGAATTCAGCGCACCCTCAAAAATCCCGCATTTGCGGGTTTTTTGTTGAACCAACGAAAACAAGCTTGTGAAATCAAGCTATTGCTCAGGCGTTGTTCAACTTTCGGCTTGTGGCTGGAGTTGCCTCCCCACCCACTGCTGCTGGAGACGCCGCTGAACTCGGTCAATTCCTGAATCACGAGTAGCCTTCCGCCCCATACGATTTCCTGACGCAGGCGGCGTTAGGCTCATGCCATGGGCAATAACAATCTCTCGCGCACCATCCTCGCCCTGCTGGCCTGGACCATCGCCTGGACTGGGATGGTCGGGCTGGAAAGCCGGCTGGACCTGGCCAACCTGTCCATGCTGCTGGTGCTGGCCTCGGCGCTGTCCGCCCTTTGGCTGCCCAGTTGGGCCAGCCTGGCGGCCAGCGCAGTGGCGGTAATGGCCTTCAACTGGTTCTTTGTTCCACCAAGGCTGACCTTCTCCGTGGATCTGCGCCAGAACGCGCTGCTGCTGGTGGCCCTGCTGCTGGTGAACTGGATCATTGCAGGCCTGGTCATTCGCCAGCGCCGCCTGGCCGAGGCCGCGCGCACGGTGGCAGCACGGGAAGCGCGGCTGCGCCAGTGGGGCGACATTCTGCGCGATGCCGGGGACCCGGCCGCCCATGCTGCGGCGCTGCGCACAGCTCTGCAGGAAGCCACCGGGAGCGCGGTGGCGGTGTCGGTGCTGCGCGCGTTGGGGAGCCCACCGGATGACGCTGCTGCCCTGCAGGTGGGTGAGCCGGACGACGAGCAGCGCGCCGGCTTGGCCCTGTGTGTGCGCGATGGGCGTGCCATAGGCGCCGGCAGTGGCCGTTACGACGGGCTGCCCGACGCCTATCTGCCCCTGCGCGGCCGTGGCGTCACCCTGGGGGCTGCATTGATCACGGGCTTGGCCCGTCACCCGCAGGGGCACGAACTGCGCCCCCACCTGCAGGCGCTGTGCGACCAAATGGGCAGCGCCCTGCACCGCTCGCTGATGGCGGCGCAGGAGCAGCAGGCGCGCGATCAGGCCCAGCTGCAAGCCACCCGCAACGCCCTGCTGGCGGCCATCTCGCACGACTACCGCACGCCTCTGGCCTCCATCATGAGTGCAGCCTCTGCCCTGCAGGAACAGGGCGAGCGCATGGACAATGCACAGCGCCAGCTGCTTGCCGCCGGCATCGTCGAAGAAAGCGAGCGACTTGCGCAGCTGACCGACAACACCCTGCAGCTGGCGCGGCTGGATACACCGGCGGTGCAGTTGCGCTGTGACTGGGAGTCAGCGGAAGAGATCGTCGGCGCGGTGCTGCGGCGCGCCCGTCGCCGACCCGAGGGTGCACGCGTGCGCGCCAGGGTGGAACCCGATCTGCCCCTGCTATGGTGCGACGCAACCCTGGTGTCGCAGTTGCTGGACAACCTGCTGGACAACGGCCTGAAGTACAGCCCGGCTGATACGCCAGTGGAACTGCATGCTGCGCGCGATGGGGAGCGCGCGGTGCTAGCCGTGAGCGACCAGGGACCAGGCATTGCACCCGCTTGGCGCGAGAAAGTGTTCGAAGTCTTCCAGCGCGGCGAAATGGGGGCAGCGGGGCCCCATGCGGACGCTGGTCGCGGTGCCGGCGTGGGCTTGGCCGTGTGCCGTGCCATCGCCCGCGCACACCAGGGCGAGCTGCTTTTGCGCCCGGGCGCCGAAGGCGGCTGCCGCTTCGAATGCAGACTACCGCTGCACGGGGAGAGCCCGCCGCCACAGTCGGCACCGACGCCCCAGGAGACCCAGCCATGAGCCATCGCGTCCTGCTGGTGGAGGATGACCGGGTGCTGCGCAGCGCGCTGCGCGAGGCACTGACCATCGAGGGTTACGCATTGCAGACCGCGGCCAGCCTGACCGACGCTCGGGCACAGCTACAGCATGCGCCGCACGGCGAGACCATTGACTTGGTGCTGCTGGATCTGGGCCTGCCCGATGGCGAGGGCCAGGCGCTGCTGGCCGAGTTGCGCCGCAGCAGCAACATGCCAGTCATCGTGATTTCGGCCCGCGAGTCCGAGGGGCAGAAGATTCGCCTGCTCGACGAGGGCGCCGACGACTACCTCGTGAAGCCTTTCGGCATCGGCGAGCTGCTGGCGCGCATGCGCGTGGCCCTGCGCCGCCGCGGGCGCACCAGCGAGCCGGCACTGCTGCACTACCGCCACGGCCCACTCGCGGTGGACCTGAAGGCCCGCCGCGTGCGGTTGGCCGATGCCGACGTTCGGCTCACCCCCACCGAATACGCCCTGCTCGCACGACTGGTACGCCAGGCCGGCCAGGTGGTCACGCATCGCCATCTGCTGGCGGACGTGTGGGGCGGCGAGCACACTGAACAAACCCATTACCTGCGCCTGTACATGGGCCAGCTACGCGCCAAGCTGGAGGCCGACAGTGCCGACCCGCAGCACCTGCTGACCGAGCCCGGGGTGGGCTACCGGCTCGCCGAGCCAGACCCCACAGACTGAGGGCAACTCGGGTTGCTTATGCAATCCTGATGTGTGGTGGTGCATCGTGGCAGCCTTGTGCATCCACAGAACCTCCATGCAGCACCCCGACACCGCCCCCCTGCCCAGCACGACTCCCCACACAGGCCGCAAGCAGGGCCTCGCAGCCCTCACGCTGGCCGCCATCGGCGTCGTCTATGGCGACATTGGCACCAGCCCTCTTTACACCGTCAAGGAGATCTTTGCGCCGCACACCGGCGTGCCGCTGGACGCACCGCACCTGATCGGCGCGGTCTCCACCATCATCTGGGCGCTGATGCTGGTGGTCACACTCAAATACGTGGTGCTGATCCTGCGCGCCGACAATCACGGCGAAGGCGGCGGCCTGGCACTGACCGCGCTGGCCGCCCGCGCAGTGGAGCAGCGCCCGGCTTTGCGCAACGGCCTGCTGCTCCTGGGCGTGTTCGGCGCCACGCTGTTCTATGGCGACAGCCTGATCACCCCGGCCATCTCGGTGCTGGGCGCGATGGAAGGATTGGAGGTCCTGACCCCGGCGCTCACGCCCTGGGTGGTGCCGGCCACGGTGGCCGTCCTGATCGGGCTGTTCCTCATGCAACGGTTCGGCACGGCGGTGGTTGGCCGATTTTTCGGACCGATCATCGTGCTGTGGTTCACCGTGCTGGGCGCGGTGGGCGCCTGGCACATCGCGCAGGAGCCCGCCATCCTGGCGGCCTTGAACCCGCTGCACGCCTGGGAATTCCTGTCCGGCCGCGGCTGGCAGGTCTTCGCAGCGGTGGGCGCCATCGTGCTGGCGCTGACGGGCGCCGAGGCACTGTATGCCGACATGGGCCACTTCGGCCGCAGGCCGATCCAGATCGCGTGGACAAGCTTGGTGCTGCCCGGCCTGGCGCTGAACTACCTGGGCCAGGGGGCGCTGCTGATAGGTGACCCCTCGGCGATCCAGAACCCCTTCTATCGCCAGTTCCCCGAAGCCTGGTTGCCACCAGCGCTGGTGTTGGCCACGCTGGCCGCCATCATCGCCTCGCAAGCCGTCATCTCCGGTGCGTACTCGCTGACCAAGCAGGCGATCCAGCTGGGCTTCCTGCCGCGCATGCGGGTGCGCTACACCAGCGCGCGCGAAATGGGCCAGATCTACATGCCGGGCGTCAACTGGGCTCTGCTGGCCGGCGTGCTGGCAGTGGTGCTGTTCTTTCGCAGCTCTTCTGCGCTGGCCAGCGCCTACGGCATCGCGGTGACGCTGACCATGATGATCACCACCGTGCTGACTTACTTCGTGGTGCGCGAAGGCTGGCGCATGCCGGCACCGGTCGCCATCGGCGCCACTGCGTTCTTCCTGGCCATCGACGCGCTGCTGGTCGCCGGCTGCGCCATCAAGTTCCTCGACGGCGGCTGGTTTCCGCTCACCTTGGGCCTGGCGCTGTTCGTGCTGATGAGCACCTGGCGGCGGGGGCGTGAACTGCTGATGGACAGCATCCGCCGCGACGGGCTTTCGCTGCAGGACTTCATCGCCCAACTCGATCCCCGCAGCCTGAACCGCGCCGAACGCACCGCCGTGTACGCCGTGGCCGATCCCGACACCGTGCCGCAAGCCCTGCTGCACAACCTCAAGCACAACCAGGTGCTGCATGCGCGCAATGTGATCCTCACGGTGCGATTCCACGATGTTCCCTGGATACCGATGGAGGGCCGGGTGGACGTGCAGGCTCTGGACCACGGTTTCTGGCGGGTGCAGGTGAACTACGGCTTCATGAACACGCCCGACATACCGAAGGCGCTGGAGCTGACCGCCTCGCACGGGCTGGCGGTGCCGCTGTTCGAGACCAGCTACTTCCTCAGCCGCGAGACCGTGGTGCCCACGCCAGGCAGCGGCATGGCGAACTGGCGTGAGAAGCTGTTCGCCACCATGAGCCACAACGCTGGCGGCGTCGTGGAGTTCTTCCGCCTGCCGGGCAATGCCGTGGTGGAGCTTGGAACGCGGGTGCCGATATGACGGCCGGGTGAGGGTGTAATTGAGACCTGGGCCAAGGTTGTAGCAATCTGGTCAGCAGGTCGCATAAGCTGTCATCGTCGCGATGATAAATTTTCCTGAACCCGCCGACAATCTGCTCTGGTGACCACAGTGTCCGCAACTTGTCCGATAGGCCCTGCGCGGTTTACAGACGAGCAATAGGGAGCCGAAGGGACGATGAGAAAAAATATTCTGAGCGCACTGTCTCCATTCCGAAGTGTCCGGGCCCGTTTCTCGGTGGCCATGGGTGTGCTTGGTCTGGTGTTTGGTCTGTTGCTCACGGGCATCATCGGCTGGCGGACCGAGAGGGATCTACGGGCCGCGGCGCATGACGGCCTTTATTCCATTGCCTCTAGGATTGCGCACCGACTCAATGAGGATCTGGCCAACCGCCACCGCGAAGTGGCAATGATGGCAGACCTGTTGAACAGCAAGCTGTTATCGCCTGATTCCATCGGGCAGATGATTGATGGACTCAAGGGCCGTCAGCCGGTCTACGCTTGGATTGGCGTCGCAGACAGGCAGGGCGTGGTGTTGGCTGCTACGGACGGCCTGTTGCTTGGACAGAACGTCAGTAAAAGGCCCTGGTTTAACATGGCTCTGTTGGGCGGGTTTGTGGGTGATCCGCACGAAGCCAAGCTGCTGGCACCGCACATGAAACCCGGAGCGAATGGTGAGCCCACCAGATTCGTCGATGTGGCAGTGCCCTTGCTCGATCAAAACCAGCAAGTGGTGGGGGTTCTGGGGGCCCACTTGTATTGGGACTGGGTCAACAGTGTGGTGCGCAACTCCATCGATCAGCTCGATCGCCTGCGCTCTGTGGAGGTGTTGATTGCGCACAAGAACGGCCACTGGCTGCTGACGCCGCGCCAAGGGATAGCAGCCGACCTGTCTGCGTTGAAAGCCGGGAATGCCAACGGTGAATATGTGATGGCCCGCGAAAGGGTGTCGCCTGTGGTCAGCACCAGCGGTCTGGATTGGACCATCGTCGTCATGGAAGACGCCAAGTACGCCCATGCGGCCATCCGCGAGAGCCGCACCTTCATGCTGCTGTTTGCGGCTGCGCTGGCGGGGACGTTTGCGGCGCTTACTTGGGTGGTTGGCGGCAAGGTGGCCCAGCCAATCGTCAAGCTGGCGCGTGCCACCCAGAATCAGGCGGCATTTGCCGATTACGCCAAAGAGTCCAGCCAGGGCGAAGGCACCGATGAGACGCGCGCGCTGGGCCAGTTCATGCACCAGCTCGCCCACTACGATTCGCTCACCGGCCTGTCCAACCGGAAGGAATTCACAGACCGCATCGGCCAAGCGATGGCGCGCACTGCCTCCACCCACTCTCACAGTGCGCTGCTGCTGCTTAACATCGACAATTTTGGTATTTTCAACAACATCAAGGGCTACGAAGCCGGCGACCAGATGCTGATTGCCGTAGCCCAGCGACTGCGCGGCCTGCTGGAAGAAGACACAGCGCTGTCTCGCATCAATGGCGACGAATTTGTGATCGTGCTGGAAGGTCTGGGGCGTGAGACGGCACATGCCGTGGCCCAGGCGCAGGCTGTTGCAAACCGACTGCTGCTCAGTTTCGACACGCCGTTTGCCCTGGAAATCGGCACCTACAGCACGCACGCCTCCATAGGCCTCTACCTGATCACACCTGAGCCGCGGCGAGTGAGTGATGCCATTTTGTACGCCGAGCTGGCAATGCGTGAAGCCAAACGACTGGGCAGGAACCAGATCGCGGTGTTCACGGACAGCATGCATGCCCAGCTGGCGGCGCAGGTCAAGTTGAAAGAAGATTTGACGGCGGGCATTCCGAGCCAATTGGTTCTTCTGTATCAACCGCAGGTGGACCGGGAGGGCAAGGTCGAAGGCGCAGAACTGCTGGTGCGCTGGCGTCACCCGGAGAAGGGCCTGGTATCGCCGGCGCTGTTCATTCCCGTAGCGGAAGAAACGGGGCTGATCATGTCTGTCGGCCGTTGGGTGATGGAGAACGCCTGCCAGCAGATCAAACGCTGGGAAGGTGACCCGCGGCTACAGCATCTGCTGCTGTCGGTGAACGTCAGTGCCAGGGAGTTTGCCTCCAAGGACTACGTCTCGCGGGTTGGCAGCATCCTGGCCGAAACGGGGGCCAATCCTGCCCGACTCAAGCTGGAATTGACCGAGAGCGCCTTGGCCACTGATATCGAAGATGTCATCTCCAAGATGTATCAACTCAAACAGATGGGCCTGACTTTCTCGCTGGACGATTTCGGCACCGGTTTCTCATCGCTGAGCTACCTCAGACGCATGCCTATCGATCAACTCAAGATTGATCAGTCTTTCGTGCGAAACCTAGCGAGTGACCACAATGACGCGTCCATCGTTCGGACCATCATCTCCCTGGGCCAGAACCTGGGTGTGGAGGTGATTGCGGAAGGTGTAGAGGAGTGGTCGCAAAGAGCGCTATTGGAACAACTGGGATGCATCCACTACCAGGGATATCTGTATGGCAAACCAATGCCGCTGATCGAATTTGAGAATACGGTCTGAGCTGTACTGTTCGGTTGGCGGCCGACCGCGTGAGTTCGGCCAATGCGGCTGAAAGGCAGGCTATTAGCGCTCAGCCATGGTTTGCCGGCGCACTTCCGCAACAGGTCGCAGGGCGTCATCCAAACCCCAAGATCTGACCCAAAAAACGCGACCGGACGGGCAAGGCGCCCCCTGCCAGCACGGTCGCATTGCGTCACATCAAAACGCCACCTTCACCCCCACTGTCACATTCCGCCCCATCAACGGCGCGGCATTCTTGATGAACGAGGTGTGCGCATACGCCAGCCGGTCCGTCAGGTTGTTCGCCTTCAGATACACCTGCCACGGCGCGCCGCTGCTCAGCTGGCTGCTGTAGCTCACGCCCAGGTTCAGCATGCCGTAGCCGGGCGTGGCGGTTTCAAACTCGGCCACGCGGTTCTGGCGGGCCACCTGCAGCCATTCGACCTGGCCTTCCCATTGCTGCCAGTGGGCATCGAGCCGCACACCGGCGCGGGTGGCGGGGATGCGGGGCAGCAGGCTGCCGCCGTCGAGTTTTGCGCGCACGGTGTCGCCAAACAGGGTGATGCCCAGATGGCGGTTCAGACGCTGGCGCACCTGGCCTTCGATGCCGGTGAAGGTGGCATCCTGCTGGCTGTATTGCAGCAGTTGCAGGCCATCTACCTCGTCGATTGTGCGGCCGTAGATGTAGTTGCTGATGCGGTTCCTGAAGATGCTGACGCCAAAGGTGGTGTCGCCGCTGGTCTTCTTCAGGCTGAGGTCGATGTTTTGCGAGATCTCGGACTTCAGATCGGCGTTGCCGCGCTCGTAGGTGCTGGTGGCCATGTGCAGGCCCTGGGCGTACAGCTCTTCGGCGGTGGGGGCGCGGCTGGCGCGGGTGAACGAGGTGCCCACCTGGTAGCCGGGCGTGAACTTCCACACCGCGCCCAGCGACGCCGACGTGCCGTTGTGGCTGCGCTCGATGCCACTGGTCTGGGCTTCGGCCGTCTGGCGGTCGTGGCGCAGGGCGGCTTCCAGGCGCCAGTCGCCCAGGCGGACTTCCTCCAGCGCGAAGAAGCCCAGCTTGCGGGTGATGGTGGGTTCGACATAGGCTTCTTCGCCGTCTGCGCTGAACTTGCGTTGCGAGGTCTGCAGGCCGACCACGCCCTTGAACCCGGCCACGGGTGCGTGCTGCAGCTCGATGCGGGTGTCATAGGCCTTGTTTTTGAAGGTGGTGCCGATGGCGCCGTCCTCGATCTCGTCGTGCTTGTAGTCGGTAACGCCCGCCCGCAGCCGCAGTGCCGAGAAGCCGGCGAACGGGTTGCGCAGCTCGCCCCGGATATCGAGGCGCTCGCTGCGCAGGTCGACCACGGGCACGGCGCCAGGCGCTTCGGCGCCATGGTCGTGGCCATCGTCCTCTTCGCCTGCGTGCGCGCCGCAGTGCAGGTGGTCGCCATCGGCATGGCAGCCGTCAAAGCTGTGCTTGTGGCCTGGCAGGCCGTATTTGGCCGTCTGGCGGGTGTAGGCGGCGCCCAGGTAGCCGCGCTCGCCTATCCACGACAGGCCCACGCTGCCGGTGTCGGTGCGGTTGAAGCTGCCTGGCACCTTGTTGCCACCCGCCCAGCCCTTGCCTGCGCGGTAGTCGCCCGCGTCGCGCGCCACGCCTTCGACGTGCACGGCCAGGTTGCCTGCGCCGCCGGTGAGCGAGAAGGCCCCTGCCCCCTCGCCCGCGCCGGTGTTGGCGCGTAGCTCGGCGCTGCCTTCCACGCCCTTTTGCGGGATGGCGGTGGGAACCTTGCCATCCAGCACATTGACCACACCGCCCACGGCGCCGTTGCCATGGACCAGGGCCGAGGGGCCGCGCAGCACTTCGATCTGCGTGGCCAGCAGGGGCTCGGACACCACGGCGTGGTCGGGGCTGATGGTGGAGGCGTCGTGCAGTTCGGCGCCGTCGCTCAGCAGCTTGACGCGCGGGCCGTCCATGCCGCGAATGATGGGGCGGCTGGCACCGGCGCCAAAGTGGCTGCTGGTGATGCCAGGCTCGCTGCTGAGCGTTTCGCCCAAGGTGGCCTCGCGGCGGCGCACGAGATCGTCGCCCTCCAGCACGGTGGCGGGCGTGGTCATGTCGCTGGCGCCCAGTTGCAGGCCGCTGGCAGAAACGGTGACGGGGGGCAGGCCGGGCGCTTCGGTGGGTGGCGCGGCCTGCGCATGGGCCAGGCTGGTGCCCGACAGCGTGAGGATGGCGGCCAGTGCAACGGGGTGCAGGACCGGATGGCTGCGGCTGCTGTGTGCGGGTGCAAGGATGTTCATGGTGTTTCTGAAAAAAGGGGCGCGCACCGGCGCAGCCAGGTCCTGGCGCAGGGGCACGGTTTCATGCGCTGTGGCATGAAAACGGAATAAAAAGCGGCTGTAGCGCTTGGTCATCAAGCGCTAGCAGCTATGAAATCAGGGGTCGGCAGCGCGTGCTGCGGCGCAGTGGCTGCGGGAGTCAGGCCACCGGGGGGCCGCGAGCCTGGAATGGCGTGAACCACCGCAGGAGGACGGGTTCGGGGTGGTAGGCCAGCCGCGCCTGCACGGGCACCACAGCTGGCAGCGCCATGGGGGCGCTGTGCAAGGCATCGCCCAGGGCCAACTGGTCGAGCAAAAGGCAGTCGGGCGCGGCATGGTCGCCCCAAAGTGCCTGCAGCAGGCCTGTGCCGGTGTCTGCCGCATGTGCTCCGGCCACGCCGCCATGGTGTGCCGCCGCCTGCGGGGCAGGCCCAGCGTGCACCGTGTTGCTGCGCCCGCCATGGGCCACCTCGTGCAGGCGGCCCACGGTGGGCGCAATGACCAATGCCAGCAACAGCCAAACCAGCGCAGCCCGGGCCGAGAGCTGCTGCAGCCAGCGCCCGCGCACACCCGCCCGGCGGGCCGTGGCCTGCAGGGCTGAAAGGGCTGGGGGGGCTGCTGGCAGACTCACTTTGGTATCACTTTTATAGCTGCTGGCGTATGCGGATCGAGTGCTAGCGCCCGATTTTATTCAGATCTTTGCCGCCGATTCAGTCGGGCTTCAGATACCGTGCAAACGTCTTGCGAAACTTCTCCACCTTCGGGCCCACCACGAAGGCGCAATAACCAGCGTTCGGATGGTTGGCAAAGTAGTCCTGGTGGTAGGCCTCGGCCGCGCTGTAGTTGGTCAGCGGTTGCACCTCGGTGGTGATGGGCGCGCCAAACAGCTTGTCTTGCGACATCTGGCGGATCATGTCGTTGGCCACCTCGCCGTGCTCGGGGTGGTCGTAATAGATGCCGCTGCGGTATTGCGTGCCCACATCGTTGCCCTGGCGGTTGAGGGTGGTGGGGTCGTGGGTGTGGAAGAAGATTTCCAGGATTTCCTGCAGGCTGATGGCGTCGGCATCAAACGTCAGGCGCACCACCTCGGCGTGGCCGGTGTCACCCTGGCAGATCTGCTCGTAGCTGGGGTGGTGGGTGTGGCCGTTGGTGTAGCCGCTTTCCACGTCGGTGATGCCGCGCACGCGGACAAAAACCGCTTCGGTGCACCAGAAGCATCCACCACCTAAAACCACCGTCTCAAGCCTCTTATCTTGTTGATTTGATTGAATATTTTCCATAGTGGATGCTTCCAAAATTTTGACAAAACCGCTGAATTCAGGTATAAATTTGGCAGAAATTTGCCAAAGAACACCAGCACAAGGAGCCCACTGATGTCAGCTCTACCTCGTGGAGTAACACAAGTCTTATGGAAAAACAAGACCAAGTCAAAGGAAAAACAGGTCAAGTTCAGAGTTCGTGTCAGCAAGAAGGTGAACGGTGAACCGTTCAAGATTGACCAGCTATGTGACACCCTAGAAGAAGCAAAGGACTTACTTGCTACCTGTCATTCAAACATTGGTAGGCAGGCACTCAACAAGATTGAGCTTGACCAACAAGAGAAGGTTAAGAAGGTTGCTGACCTTTTAAGCAGCCCTCCCCTATCCTTTTATATTAAGCAATACATTGCTCAACACATTCCAGAAGCACCAGAAGGTAACGACTTAAAACGAAGGAACCGTGCAGCTAAATTGTCTTTTTTTAAGACAATTGAAAATACCCCCATTCCTGATAGTCAAAATGAAGTTGCTCAACCACTGTTGCAGGCTGGTGGCTTGTTAGCTCAAATGGCTCAAAAAGCTATTTCTAATGGTGGCAAAAAGAGGTTTGGCGATTTCAAGCCAGAGCAAATCACCTACTTGGAAATTAACGAATATATCAAAACTCGTTTAGCTACACCCGCAATGACTGCCAATAGAAAGAGCAGTCTTGGTCGCAATGTTTCCAAGATTTCTGTTTCTCGTGAACTGACCTTCATTAAAAAACTGTTTGATAATCTTCGTCACCAAGAAGGCAGGTTCAAAGGCATTCCTAATCCTGTCACTGAATATGATAAAGACCTACTTGTAAACCGTGACATTAAAAACACCTATCGTTTGAGCGATAGTGACAAGAATATTTTGTTTGATGCTCTGGACAAGCACCCCAACCCAGAGATGAAACAAATCTGCCTACTTTCATATTATTGTGGTTTTCGTAGGAGTGAGATTGTTCCTCTTCTTTGGGAACAGGTTCACATGGATGAAAATTACATTCAGCTTTATCAAACCAAGTCAGGCAGGCCAAGAAAAGTAATTATCACAAAAGAAGCTCGTTCCATTTTGGAGAGCATTCCAAAAAAAGATAATCAACCAAGGCTGTTCACTTATACCTTGTTTGGTTTCTCTGGTTCAGTAGATAAGCTCATTGAACGAATTGGACTCAAAGCAAAAGGCTTTCGATTCCATTTCTTCCGTCGTGAAGCAATTTCCAATCTGGTGTTCAACATTGGACAAGTCACAGGTTTGGATGGAGCAAATTTTTCCATTCTCATTAGTGAACTATTAGGTTTGGAAAGTGTTAGGCACTTGGAGAAAAACCACTTGGCAGAACTGCCCACAGCTTCACTCAACAATCAAACTGACATCATGAAGTCTGTTGGACACAACAACAAGCAGACAACCAAAAGGTATAGTCCCATTAAAATTCCTTCTAAGGCTTAATTTTGAAATATGAATTTAACTACTGACAAGCCAATCAAACGGTTCGTGTTTGGACTGCATGAGAATGAATCAGGTCTTGAAGTCATTGCTGTAGTCTTCAACGATGAAAGCAATGAGAAAATTCCTCTCACTCTGGAAAATCTCATTTGGGCTGCTGAACTGGTGAAGCATCAAGGTGTGAAGATCAATAGCTTGAACCGTTTGAATCTGGCACATCAGAAAATTTGGGATGAACTTCTTCATTCAGACAGCAGCAGGAAATTTCTTGATAAGCTAGTTGATCAAGCCCAACAAGAAATTCAACAGGGAAACAAATAAGCACCTTCGGGTGCTTTTTTCATGGGCCTGCTTTATTTTTGTGAATGATCCATTCACGAAAATGAAGTAGGAGGGATCAGAGCTTGTTCTTCTTTCCACTCATGCCATTGAATCGTTCAGCCTCTTTGAGCTTCCTGATTCTTTCGGCTGCTACTGCTGCACCGATCTGATTCTCAAGCTGTGTGGCCTTGGCTTTCAAAGCGGCTGCTTTGGCTGGATTCTTTGCATTGGCAATCTGGCTCATGAGATCAGCCAGTTGAGAGCGAAGACCACCAATAGAGCCATCTGAACTGCTGCCACCAGACGGCATAGAAGAGCTGTCGCTGGCCTGTGGCTGGTTCGTAGATGGTTGCTGCTGCTTGATGCTGCTAGAAGGCTCTACAACAGGTTTAGAAGGCTGCTGAGGCTGTGCAGTAGGTTGCGCCTGAGCAGGTGCTTCCTTGACCTTCTGAGGCTGCTGAACATCATTGGTGGTTGCTGGCTGCTTAGGTATTCCCTTGACAGTGGCTTTCTCACCATATAGGCGATTCTTATTGCTTCTGCCAGTCATGGGCTGACTGATCAGCTTCTTGTGGAACTGCCTTCTTGAATCAGTCAATCTTTTTAGGGCGTTACTGACTTTCTGAAAATCAGCATCATTGAGTTGCTTTCTGTAGTCAGCACCTTTGGCAAGAAATTCATTCTTCAAATTCTTGAAGTCTGCACCGTGTTCATAGACTGGACCTTTTAGACGAAAAGCTTTCTGTGATCCACGAACCTTCAATGAGATGAAATTATTATTAACTCTGGTGATTTCTCCAAAATTCTCCAAGTAATCACATAGCTGTTGTCGGTTGGTGATGTTGCCTTGCAAGATCTGATAGCCAACATTGACACTAATGCTGTCCTTGTCTGGTTTGGCGGCTCTGACTTGTTTAGCCAATTCTGAATCTGAATGAGGGAGAACCTTGGTTTCAAATTTTGAAGATGATGCTTTCAGTGGATTTCTCACAATCTGGTCATAACCAAGATTGTGATTGGTGACAGCATCAAAGGCATCCTTGAAATCTTCTTTTGCTTTTCCCACTGGAAACGGGTTCATTTGTCTGCCAGTAGTTAGTTCAGTCAGTGGAATGATGTAGTTGAGTTCAATGCGACCTTTGTCTTCATGAATGTTCCAAAAGTCAGTGAAGTTGACTCCATGTTCAAGACCAGCCATGAAGGTTTTTCTGAACTCTTGAACGACTGCTATCAGTTGTTTGTCAGTGGGACGTTCACCTGGTTCAAAAGCCAACGTGCCTGAAACATACTTGTGTTTTCTGGTTATAGACTCACAAGCCATAAGGCAATCATTTTCACTTCCAGTCAAAAATCTAGGCAAAGGTTTTCTCTCCACACCCTTATGATCGTGGGAACCTTTAAGATAATTGATCGCTTCTTGAACTGAATTCGTGCGATGACCTTGCACAACATTTATCACAAAACCGCACCTTAAATTTTCTTCTGTGAAGAAAGTTTATCCTTGATCTCTTGAATGGAAAGCAATGTGTTTTTCAGATCATCCAAAAGCAATCTACCTTCTTGTTTCATGAATTCAGACTTGGTGCTTAACTGTTTGGCGATCTGATTTAGGTTTTTCCCCTGTTTGTTTAGCTCTGCAAGATACTTGGCTGCAAGGATGCGATCCTGCTGCTTCTCTTCAAAGTAGAAGTCAATTTTCTTCTCATTTCCTTTGAAGATGGTGTTGCGAACATATGCAGCCATTGAATTGAATTGGGTCTTATTCCAAGACTCTTTCAATGCGATGAACTCAACTGGAGACAAGCGAATGTCTAATGAGTGGGTGCGTTTGTATAGGTGTTCATCGTCGTTGCCATGACGACCTGGATGAAGTTTTGGTTCTAATTCTTTTCTCATATGCTTTCCTTTTTTATTGTTGTTCTAAGCATTTTTAGGGTCTTAGGGTGGAACCCTAACAAGAGATAAACCACGTTGGTTAAGCCCGTAAGGGGTTAAGCGGCGGTATGGTTTATTTGTCTTGCTGTTTATATTCTTAATTTTAGCAAAGCCCCCGATGGCCAGGTCAAATTCCCCCACCCTTGGCCACCCCAAATTCCCCCAGGCAGGACGACCAGATTATGACGACTCGGGTGTGATGGCGATG
>NZ_FNQJ01000033.1 GCF_900107605.1 Acidovorax soli
AAGATTGGCGTGCAGGCCAAGCGCAAGCGTGCGGGGTGGAATCTGGGCTATCTGGAGCGCGTCTTGGGTATCACTATTTAGATGCGATTGCCCTGTGCTTTATGGACAAGCGCCAGGGGCCAAAAATCACCTGAATCCTGCCGGCATCACCCCCGGCGCTTGAGCACCACCGTGATCTGCCCATTGGTCTCGATGGTGGCGCGCTCCACCTCGTGCGCGTCCAGGCAACCACCCGCGCGCAGCACAAACTCCCACCACGGCACGCTCATCGCGAACATCGGCATCTCCCTGGCATGCGGCGGCGGCTGCCGCGCTGGCTGCAGTCTACGTTCAATAATCGACCTGTTTTCTTGCCCGCACAGCAACGCCATGCCCCAGCCCTCGACCCCCTTGCCATGCCCCTGTGGCGCCCTGTCGCCCCGGCGCACCCCGCTGGCCTATGCCGACTGCTGCGGCCGCTATGTGGAGCATTTCGATGCCACGCCCGCGCCCGACGCCGAGCGGCTGATGCGCTCGCGCTACAGCGCCTTCGTGCGGGAGCGGGGCGACTACCTGCTGGCCACCTGGCACGCCAGCCAGCGCCCGGCCACGCTCGCGTTCGAGCCCGGGGCGCACTGGCTGGGCCTGGAGGTGCGCAGCCATCGCGTGCTGGATGCCGACCACGCCGAGGTCGAGTTTGTGGCCCGCTACCGCGTGGCCGGGCGCGCCGTGCGCCTGCATGAAAAGAGCCGTTTCGTGCGCGAAACCGGGCGCTGGTACTACGTGGATGGCGACAGCCGCTGATTTCCAACCAAAATGGCCTGAAACCACTATCAGTAAAGCGCCTGAAACGATGAAATTTGAAGCGATCCTGTTCGACTGCGATGGTGTGCTGGTGGACAGCGAACCCATCACCAACGGCGTGCTCTGCACCATGCTCAACGAGGCCGGCTGGGCCATCAGCCCCGCAGAGTGCATGCGGGTTTTCATCGGCAAGACGGTGCGCAGCGAGGCCGCGCGCATAGCGGCGCACACCGGCCGCCCGCTCACCGACGCCTGGATGGCCGCGTTCTACGCGCGCCGCAACGCCCGGCTGGAGGCCGAGCTGCAGGCCATCGAAGGCGCGGTGGAGGCGGTGCGCGCCGTCCATGCGCGGCTGCAGGGGCGCATCGCCTGCGCCTCGGGGGCTGATCGCTTCAAGGTCGAGATGCAGCTGGACAAGGTGGGCCTGGCGCCGTATTTTGCCGGCCGCATCTTCAGCGGCCACGAAATGCCGGCCACCAAGCCCGCACCCGACGTGTACCTGGCAGCGGCCGCCGCCGTGGGCGTGCCGCCCGCGCGCTGTCTGGTGGTCGAAGACACGGTGACCGGCGTCGCTGCCGGCGTGGCCGCGGGCGCCACGGTGGTGGGCTACAGCCCGTCGCCCGTGGGCCATGGCTCGCCCGCGGCGCTGCGCGCGGCCGGCGCCGTGCATGTGATGGCCGACATGGGCGAGCTGCCGGCGCTGCTGGACGGGGGCACCTTGCACGGCCTGGCGCAGACGCGGCACACTGGGGCCGCTTGAACGTTTTCACTTCCAAGGAGCATTCCATGCAACGACGCCAATTCCAGACTTCCGGCCTGGCCGCCCTGGTCCTGCTGGCCACCACGCGGGCGCAGGCGCTGTCGCTCGGTGATCTGAGCAATGCCGACGCCAGCAGCGGCGTCAAGGCCGCGCTGGAGCAGGGCGCGCTGGCGGCCGTGGGCCTGCTGGGTCAGTCGGGCGGTTTTTTGAACAACCCCAAGGTGCGCATCCCGTTGCCGGGCTACCTGGAGGACGCCGCCAAACTGATGAAGAAATTCGGCCAGGGCCAGCGCATCGAAGAGCTGGAGACCTCCATCAACCGCGCCGCCGAGGCCGCCGTGCCCTTGGGCAAGGACCTGCTGGTCGGCGCCGTGCGCAGCATGACGGTGACCGACGCCAAGAACATCCTGACCGGCGGCGACACCTCGGTGACGCAGTTCTTTTCTGAAAAGACCCGCGCTCCACTGGGCCAGAAGTTCCTGCCCGTGGTCACCCAGGCCACGCAGAAAGTGGGCCTGGCCCAGCAGTACAACGCCTTCGCCGGCAAGGCGGCGGGCTTTGGGCTGGTGAAGAAGGAAGACGCCACCATAGAGCAGTACGTGACCGGCAAGACGCTGGACGGCCTGTTCCTGGTGATTGGCGAGGAGGAGCAGAAGCTGCGCCAGAATCCGGCCGCGGCGGGCAGCGCCATCCTGAAGAAGGTGTTTGGGGCGCTGAAGTAGGCCCTGGTTCGATGAATCGCCGCATCGATGCCTACAGCCTGCGCCTGTTCGCCGCTGCGGCGCAGGAGGGTTCCATCGTGCGCGCGGCGGCGCGCGAGCACATTGCGCCCTCGGCGCTGAGCCGCCGGTTGGTGGATCTGGAACATGCGTTTGGCACCCCGCTGCTGGTGCGCTCCCCCCGTGGCGTGGTGCTGACGGACGCGGGCCAGCTGGTGTTCGGGCGCGGGCTGCAAATTGACCGCGAGCTGCAGCAGCTGGCGCGCGAGGTGCAGTCGCTCGGCGGGCGCGTGGCGGGCAATGTGCGCGTGTGGGCCAACATGTCGGCCGTGGTGGGTTTTCTGCCCGAGCGCCTCCAGGCCCTGCTGGCGCAGTACCCCGATGTGCGGGTGTCGCTGCACGAGCAGGACACGCCCGAGGTGGTGCGCGCCTGTCTGGACGACCGCGCTGACGTCGGCCTGGGGGTGCACACCGAGGTGCCGCAGAGCATCGAGCGCTGGCATTTCGCCAGCGACCCGCTGCTGGTGGTGCTGCCGCGCGGGCATGGGCTGGCGCGCAGGCGGGCTGTGCGCTTTGCCGAGGCCATGGCCTACCCCTTGATCGGCGTGCGCAGCGGCGGCTCGCTGGACCGCTTTGTCCATGCACAGGCTTTTGCCGCGGGCCAGCCCCTGCAGATGGCGGTGTCGGTCAGCAGTTTTGATGCGGTGTGTCGCATGGTCGAGGCGGGCATGGGCATTGCGATCATTCCGCACAGCGCCGCGGCCGCCTACGCCGGAAGCCGCCGTTTCGTGCGCCGTCCGCTGGACGAACCCTGGGCTGCGCGCGAGCTGTGCATCTACGCGCCGCGCAAGACGCCCCGGCTGCGCTCGGTGCAGGCCGTCATCGAGGCGTGGCGCGGTTGATGCCGCCGTGCGCACGGTGAGGGTTTCCTGGGATCACGCAAAACGCGCGACCCCCTGTGCCGAAATGGCGCTTGGCAGCGGGGCCTCGGGCTGCCCATCATGCGGCCATGTCCCATGAAGAACCATCGATCCGCCTGAGCGGCCCCATCCTGTATCTGTGCGCCTCGGCCGAGCGCATGGCGCGCCAGATGGCGGGCGAGCGCCTGTCGCTGGTGGATGCCGGGGCCTTGCGCGACGACGTGTCGACCGACGAGATCACGCCGCTGCCCATCCTGACGCACTACGACGACGCGCTGGGCCGCTACCCCTACACCGGCTTCCAGGCCGGCGGCAGCCTGCCGGTGCGTGCCAACGCCATCCGCGAAGGCGGCTTCAGCGTGGTGGTGGCGGGCAAGCGCTATGGCAAGGGCTCGTCGCGAGAGCACAGCCCCGCAGCGGAAAAGCTGGCGGGCGTGCGCCTGGTGATCGCCGAGAGCTTTGAGCGCATCTACCGCCAGAATGCCGACAACATTGGTCTGTTCACATCCACCGACTTCAGCCTCGTCGGGCGCATCGAGCGCGGCGAGGCCATCGCCATCGGGGACCTGGTGCAGGGGCGCGATGCATTGGCGGCCGCCATCTTGAAGAGCGGCGGCCTGCTGCCATTCGGCCAGCGCTGGATGCGCGACGTGGCGCTGGCACCTGCGCTGGCGGGCGGTGCGCCGCGCACGCTGTTCGAAAAAATCATTGCACGCCACGCCCTGCGCACCGAGCTGACCGAGCCGCACCCCGCGCCGGGTGCCGGCGCGTTTGTGCGCGCCGACTGGCGCTTCATCCACGAGTACTACACCGGCATGGCCGCGCACATGCTGCACGCCACGTTCGGCGAACCGCTGGTGCTGCACGCCCCCGAGTCCGTGGTGGTGTTTGAGGACCACACCTCCTATGTGAAGGAAAGCCCCGCGCATGTGCGCGCCGGGCTGGTGCCCAATGTGCAGCGCATGGTCGAGGCGCAGCGGGCTTTCGCCGCGCGCTACGGCCTGCGCACGCACCGCACGCTGACCGAAGACGAGGCCGCACGCGGTGATGGTGGCCAGAGCGCAGGCATCTCGCACGCCATGGTGGCCGAGCATTACGCGCTGCCCGGGCAGGTGGTGGTGGGCACCGATTCGCACACGCCGCACAGCGGCGCGCTGGGCTGCGTGGCATTCGGCGTGGGCACGACCGACATGGCCAATGCCTTCGTCACGGGCGCCGTGCGGCTCACCGTGCCGCAGTCGCTGCAGGTGGTGCTGGACGGTTGCCCGGCGCCCGGCGTCACGGCCAAGGACATCGTGCTGCACCTGCTGGCGCAGCCCTACATCCGCGAGGGCGGTGGGCTGGGCAAGGTGTTCGAGTTTTGCGGCACGGCCATTGCCCACCTGGCCACCGACGAGCGCGCCACGCTGACCAACATGGTGGCCGAGATGGGTGGCTTCACCGGCATCGTGGCGCCCGACGCGGAAACCGTGCGCTTCCTGCGTGAGCGGCGGGGCGTTGATTTTGTGATAGAGCCCTGGATGCACAGCGATGCGGGCGCGCTGCATGTCCATGCTCTGCACATCGACTGCGCCGCCGTGCCGCCCATGGTGGCGGCCCCGGGCGACCCCGGCAACGGCCTGCCGCTGGCCAGCCTGCGAGCGCGTGTGCGCATCGACATTGCCTACGGCGGCTCGTGCACCGCCGGCAAGCGCGAGGATTTCGTGCATTACCACGCCGTGCTGCGCTGGGCCGCCGACCGCGGACTGAAGGTGGCGCCGGGAGTGGAGCTGTTCCTGCAGTTTGGCACCACGGCGGTGCGCGACCATTGCATCGCCGCGGGCTACATGGATGCTTTCGAGAAGGTCGGTGCGCGCATGCTGCAGCCCTCCTGCGGCGCCTGCGGCAACTGCGGGCCGGGGGGCTCGGTGCGCAAGGAGCAGGTGACGGTGAGCGCCATCAACCGCAACTTCCCCGGCCGTGGCGGCCCGGGCCAGGTGTGGCTGGCCAGCCCGCCCACGGTGGCCGCCAGCGCCATCGCCGGTGAGCTGCTGTCCTTTGCCGAACTGCAGAGCCGCTACGGGGCGGGCATTGCTGGCACCGTGAACGCATGAATTCCTTATAACGACAGGAGACAACGATGAACGCATTGATTCTTCAGGGCCGGCGGGCCGTCCTGGCCGCCGCGCTGGCGGCAGCCATGCCCTGGGCGCAGGCCCAGTCCGACAAGCCCGTGCGCCTGATCGTGCCGCTGACCACGGGCTCCACCGTGGATACGCTGGCGCGGGCGCTGGGCCAGCCCCTGGCGCGGGCACTTGGCCAGCCCGTGGTGGTGGACAACCTCGTGGGTGCCGGCGGCGTGTCGGGAACCACCCAGCTGGTGCGTGCGCCCAAGGACGGCAACACGCTGGCGCTGGTGTCGTCCAACCACGTTATCAACCCGGCGATCTACAAGACGATGCCCTTCGATTCGCTCAAGGACATCACGCCGATCACAGTGGTCGGCACAGTCCCTCTGGTGCTGGTGGCAACGAACACCCTGCCCGTCAAAAACCTGCGGGAGCTGGTGGCCTACGCCAAGACCCATCCGGGGCAGGTGGACTATGGTTCGGCGGGCAATGGCAGCGTGCTGCACCTGGCGGCCGAATTGCTGAAAAGCGAAGGCGGCATCTTCCTGACCCACATACCCTACCGCGGCACCGGGCCGCTGACAACCGACCTGATCGGCGGGCAGATCCAGCTGGCCTTTCTGTCGGTCACGGCGGCGGCGCCGCATGTCAAGGCCGGCAAGCTGCGGGCGCTGGGCGTGTCCACCACGCAGCGCTCCACGGTGCTGCCCGATGTGCCCACGCTGGCCGAGTCGGGCTTGCCGAACTACAGCTTCGATGCCTGGCTGGCGCTGATCGGGCCGGCGGGGCTGTCCAAGCCCCTGGTGCAAAAGCTCTACCAGGATGTGCGCACCACGCTGGCGCTGAAAGAGGTGCAGGACATTCTGGCCGCCCAGGGCATTGCACCCGTGGATATGTCGCCGGAAAAGACCGAGCCATTCTTCAAGACCGAACTGGCCAAGCACGGTGCCCTGGTGCAAAAGGCCGGTGCAGTGAAAGACTGAGCGTGGCACGCATCGCGTTGCTGCCCGCAGAAGGCATCGGCCCCGAGGTGATGGCCGGTTTGCGGACGCCGTGCTGTTCGGCGCGGTGGGCGATCCGCGCCCCAACCACCTGCCGCGCGCGGCCGGGGTGGAGTGCTGACTGCGTTGGGGGCGCTCTTTTTTGATGCGCCGCGCTCACCCCACCTGCCGCTTCTTGCGCGCGCACAGGTCCACCATGCCTGCGAGCGTGCGCGGGTCGCTGCCGGCCGGGAAGATGCGGTGCTTCTGTATCTTTTGCGTGCCGGTGGTGGGGATCTCGTCGGCAAACCACCACCAGCCCGGCGCCTTGTAGTAAGCCAGCTCGCGCAGGCAAAAATCCTGCAGGGTGCGCGCCGCGTCGCCGTGCGCCAGGTCCGCCGCCGCAGCGGGGTCGAGCACCACGCAGGCCAGCACTTCCTCTTCGCGCACGGCATCGGGCACGGCCATCACGGCCGCCTGGTGCACCAGCGGGTGGGTGAGCAAGAGCGCCTCGACCTCGGCGGCGGCAATGTTCTCGCCCGAGCGGCGGATGATGTTCTTGCGCCGGTCCATGAAGCGCAGCATGCCGCTGGCGTCGCGGGTGACGATGTCGCCGGTGTGGAACCAGCCGCCACGCCAGGCGGCCTCGGTGGCCTCGGGGTCGTCCAGGTAGCCGCTGAAGAAGTCCTTGCGCGGCGTGGCGGCGCTGTGGCGCACCCACATTTCGCCGGGCTGGCCGTCGGCCACCTCGGTGCCTGCTTCGTCCATCACGCAGACTTCCAGTCCGGGCTCGGCGCGGCCAAAGGCGCGCGTGCCCACCTGGCGCGGCGCGTGGTGGTCGGAGATGACGCGCACGATCTCGGTCATGCCCCACAGCTCGACCAGTGGCAGGCCAAAGCGTTCTTCGAACCGCGCGTGCAGTTGCGGCTCCACACCGGCGCCGTAGCCAAAGCGCACGCCGTGCGCGCGCTCCAGCGGGCTGGCCGGCTGGGCCAGCAGCATGGGCACGACCACGCCCAGGTAATGCACGATGGTGGCGCGGCTCTCGCACACCTCCTGCCACCAGCGCGCGGGCGCAAAGCGGTCGGTCTGCACTTGGCAGCCGCCGGTGAGCAGCATGCAGTAGAACGACAGGATGGAGGCGTTCACATGGAACAGCGGTAGCGGGTTGTACAGCCGCTCCTGGCCTTCGCGGATGGCCGCCATGCCGCCCCGGCGCGCATACCAGTCGCCGGCCGCCAGCTCGTAGCGGTGCGACAGCACGCAGCCCTTGGGCTGGCCGGTGGTGCCCGAGGTGTAGAGGATGCTGGCGGGCGTGTCGGCCTGGGGCTTTCCGACCTGCGCCGGGCTTGCAGCAGCGGGCAGCGGCGCAGTGCCATCGGGTGTGGAATTGGTCGTAAAAATGGGCGGCTGGTGGCGCGCCTCGGCCAGCGCGGCCTGCACCGCCGGCAGGCGCGTGGGCAAGGCCATGACCAGGTCCACGCGCGCATGGTCGATCAGGTAGGCCAGCTCGCGCGGGCGGTAGTAGGGGTTGACTGGCACCACGCACACACCCAGGGTGTTCAGCGCCAGCTTGTGCAGCATGTGCTCGGGCCGGCTCTCCAGAAAAAGGGCGACGCGGTGGCCCAGGCCGTAGCCGGCGGCGCGGTAGCGCTGCACCAGGCCATGCACCTGCGCGGCGGCTTCGGCATAGCTGATTTCGCGGCCCTGCGGGTCGTAGCTGCGTGCCGGGTTGGCGGGCACGGCCAGCAGGCTGCGCGGGCCGTAGGCTGCGGTGGCGCGCAAGAAGGCGTCGGCGATGGTGGTGTGGTCGTCGATGGAGATCATTTTTGAGCCCAAAAAGCGATCAATGTCGGCAAATTTTCTGCATTGTATGCTATGAATTTTGAAGCAATGCTGTTCGGCGGCGACGGCGTGCTCGTCGACAGCAAGCCCCTCCTGCGCGACATGCTCGAAGAGGCCGGCTGGGCGCTGAGTGCCGAGGGCTGCATGGCGCTCTTTGTGGGCAAGACCGTGCGCAGCGAGTCCGCCCGCATCGGGCCGCTCCTGACCGACGCCTGGATGGCCGAGTTCCCCGCGCCGCAACGCGGCCATTCAAACTGCGCTGCAGCCCATCGAGGGCGTGCCCGAGGCAGCGCGCGCCGTGCATGCGCCTCGGGGGCTGACCGCTTCAAGGTCGAGATACAGCTGGTCAAGTTGGGGCTGGCGCCGCACTTCGCGGGCGATCAGCAACATGGCGCTGCTGGGCGCCGTCACCTGTCCCCGGGGCTCCCCGGATTTGTGGCAGATCCTGCTTCAAATCTGAACACTTTGCGGGCACCCTGGTACGTAAGTGCGCACTGCGGGGTGGACCGGCGTGGCGGCCAGGTTGGCATGGATGTTGCCCCAGGCACGTGGCAAGTCCATGAATCCCACTGAAAGGTCCCCACCGTGCGCAACGTCTTCTTCCTCGCCTCCCTGTGGGCTGCCGCCGCAGCCCATGCCTCCACCGACCTGGCCTCAGCGGCCGAGATCGCCAAGGCCAACGGCTGCTACAGCTGCCACTCCGCAGCCGAGAAGATCGTCGGCCCGGCATTCAACTCGGTGGCCGAGAAATACGCCGGCGACAAGGATGCCGTGGCTTCGCTGGCGCAGTCCATACAACTGGGCTCCAAGGGCAAGTGGGGGCGGGCAGCCATGCCTGCGCATTCCAGCCTCAGCGCGCAGGACCTGAAACTGCTGGCCGGCTGGGTGCTCAGCAGCAAGCCGTGAGCCACGCCATGGCTGCCGTGCATCCGCGCACTCTGCTCGGGGCGGCCCGGGCCATGCTCCAGCCAGCCGTTGACGAGCGAGACCAGCACCTGCAGGCCCAGGCCGCTTGCCTGCTGGGCGACTACCAGAGTGCCCGCAGGCTGTGGGAAGCGCTGGCGCAGAACGGCGACGGCGAGGCGCTGGAGCGGCTGCTTCAGCTCGCGCAGCGCGGGCCGCGCGAGGCCGCGGCCCTTAGCGGTCCCAGATATCCGCGCTGATGGCCGCGTACCAATCCGCGCCGTGGTTCGCCTCGGCGGCGCGGTGCCCGGCCGGGGCGTCCAGAGGGCTCACGCCCACGCTGTGCGGCAGGTCCGCCAGGCGCCCCTGCTGCACGCGGTACACCCCTGACACGGAGATGCCGTAGCCCGGCGCCAGCAGGCTGTAGCAGGTGTTGGCGTACCAGGCCGTGGGGGGCGTCTTGTCGCTCAATTCGGCGGCGATGGCCGCCGCCACTACCTTGCCCTGGTTGTTGGCCGCAAAGCCGGATTTGGGAATGGGCCCGGCCAGGGCCGCGTCGCCCAGCACATGGATGCCGGCCACGCGCTGCGATGCGAGGTTTTCGCCGCGCACGGGGGCCCAGCCGCTGGCGTCGGTCACGCCCGCGCGCTCGGCGATCAGCCCCGCCTTCTGCGGCGGGATGACGTTGAGCACGTCGGCCCTGTGGTGCGTGCCGAAGGCCGTCTCCACCTCCAGCGCCCGCGCATCCACGCGCACCACCTGGCCGTCCTGCGCCAGGCTGACCCATTCGAGCATGTCGCCGTACAAGGCCTTCCAGCCCTGCAGGAACAGCGCTTTCTTCGAGAAGTTGTTCTTCGCGTCCAGCAGCAACAGCTTGCTGCGCGGCTTGTGCTGGCGCAGGTAGTGCGCCACCAGGCTGGCACGCTCATACGGCCCGGGTGGGCAGCGGAACGGGTTGTCGGGAATCACCATCACGAACCGGCCACCGTCGGGCATGGCCTGCAACTGGCGGCGCAGCAGCAGGGTCTGCGCGCCGGCCTTCCAGGCATGGGGTGCAAGCTCGGCGGCCGCCCGGTCGTAGCCTTCGAGCGCGTCCCAGCGCATGTCCACGCCGGGCGAGAGCACCAGGCGGTCCCAGCGCAGTTCCTGGCCGGTGTGCAGGCGCAGGCTGCGCCGCTGGCCATCCACGTCCTCGGCCCGCGCGTGCACGACCTGTACGCCCGTGGCGCGCAGGCCGTCGTAGCCGTGGCCGATGCTGTCCCAGCTGCGCAGTCCCGCCAGGTAATGGTTGGAGAACGGGCAGGTGAAGAAGCGATCGGCGGGCTCGACCAGCGTGACCTGGACCTGCGGCGCCCAGGTGCGCAGGTAGCGCGCCACCGTGGCGCCGCCAAAGCCGCCGCCCACCACCACCACGCGCGCACCTGCGCCTTGCGCACGCACGACGGCGGGTGCGGCCAGGCTTGCGGCGCCAAGCAGCAGTTGACGGCGGTGCAACGCCGCCATCACGGCGTCTCCGTGGGCAGGGCGGCAAACCACCGTGCCAGGGCCTGCATCTGGGCCGTGTCATAGCCTTGCATCAGGAGCGGCATGACGGTGGCGCCGGCCACCCGCCCGGCCTTGAACGCCTGCATGCGCTCCAGCAAGAGGGCGCTGCTGCGGCCGCGCAGGGCCGGAATGCTGCCCGAGGCTTCGGCTGGCGGCCGCCCGCCGGGGCCGTGGCAAGTGACACAGTTGCCGGCGAGCAGGGCCACGTCCTGGACGGGCAGCGAAGGCAAGGGCTGCGCCGCGCAAGGCAACAGCAGCAGAAGGGCTGCCCATGGGGCGCACTTTTTGATAGCTGTCAGCGCTTGTCGCATAAGCGTTATGTCCGATTGATCTATAAACCAGCAGCGCGCTACGCGCCACCCACAACCTACGAAACCGGCGCGCCCCAAACGAAGGCGCGTAGCGCCACAGGGGGGTATCCCATCAGTCTAACCAGCCCCGGCGCATGCCCTCGGCCAGCAGTTCCTGCACCTGGGGGCCGATGCCCTGGATGTCGTACAGCGCCTCCAGCTCGCAGACGATGTCCGCCACGGTGTGGCGTCCGTCGCAGCGGCGCAGTATCTCGGCGGCGCTGTCGTTGAGCTGCACCGTGTCCTCGGAGGAGCGCAGCACCCAGCGCGTCTGGGCGGTCTGGTACTGCAGGCGCAGGTGGCGCGAAAGATGGGGCAGCATGGTGGGGGCGCCGGAGTGGTGGTGCTCTGGTGCGCTGGCAGCGTCAAAGTGCATGGCAGGTTTTTTTTGATGGTATTCGGCAGGGACCACGGGACGCGCAAAAACAGTATGGGCATAGCTCAGCAAAAAAAATGCCAAGCCCCCACGCCCATGCCATGCCGTCGGCTGGCACGGCGCCGGCCTGCCCGTCCCCACACCGCGGCAGCGTGCCACGGCGCGCTCAAGTGCTCCAAAGCGGAGCAATGCTTGTCACAGTGCGGCGGGGCATGGTGCGTACCGTGTGGCGCGCAGCATGGCCTGGTTCTTGCTGCAGGCTGGTACCACCAGAGACCAAGGAGACATCAATGCATTCCGTCGTTCAGACATGGGCCCGCAAGGGCGCACCATCGGCCCTCGCTCTTGCGCTGGTCGCCAGCCTGGGCGCCGCCTGGGCGCATGGGGACGTGACCCCGCAGCCCGTGGATACGCGCACCCTGCCGCCCGTGGGGCAGAAATGGCTGGAGGACAACCCCTACAGCAAGGGCCCCGCGCAGGCCGAGGCGGTGCGCATCGGCGCATCCGGCTACAACCAGAACTGCGCCCGCTGCCACGGGCTGGAGGCCATATCCGGCGGCATTGCCCCCGACCTGCGCAAGCTCGACGAGGAGTGCACCAGCCTGGCGGACGCGCTGAAGAAGAACGCCTGCTTCAAGGAGGTCAACGACTACTTCATGGGCACCGCGCGCCGGGGCCGCACGCGCGACGGCCGGGTGTACATGCCGCCGTTCGAGGGCATGTTGTCCCAGGAGGCCCTGTGGGCCATCAAGACTTATCTCGAATCGCGGCGCGAACCATGAACGGCGCATCCCACAAACCGCCATCGACGGGCCGCCGCCAGCTGGTGCTGGGGCTGCTGCCGCTGCTCGCCGGTATGGGCGCGGCCCATGCACAGGAAGAACCGAGCGGCCTGGAGCGCATCCGCGCCAACGGCGCGCTCAAGGTGGCGCTGTACAACGACTTCCCGCCGTTTTCCGCGAAGTCGGCGCAGGGCATTCAGGGGCTGGACGTGTCGCTGGCGCAGGCCCTGGCGCGTGCCATGGGGTTGCAGCTGTCCCTGCTGCCCTTCGATGGCGACGAGAACATGAACGACGACCTGCGCAACATGGTCTGGAAGGGCCACTACCTGGGCTACGGTCCGGCCGACGTGATGCTACACGTGCCCGTGGACAAGTATTTCATGCAGCAGAACAGGCAGGCGCTGATCTTTGCTCCGTACATGCGCGAGCAGGTCGTGCTGGTGCGCGACAAGCGGCGCCTGCCGGAGGTGGCGGGGGTTGCCGACCTCCGGGGCGTGCCCCTGGCCGCCGAGCGCGGCACCGGCGCAGCCAGCGCCCTGATCGGGCACGACAACCGCTTGCTGAGCGCACAGGTGCACCTGTACGAAAACGGCGTCAAGGCCGTGCAGGCGGTGTTGCAGGGCGAGGCGGCCGCCGCCTATGTCACGCGCGCGCAGGCGGAGTCCGCAATCTTCCAGGCGCAGCCGAGGTCCGAGCAGATGGCGATCGGCGAGCTCCCGCTGGCGGGCGTGCCGTCCCAGGGCTGGCTGGTGGGCATGGCCATCAAGGCCAGGAACGAGGAGCTGGGCCAGGCCCTGCAACAGGCCCTGCAGTCACTGCGCGGCAGCGGCGAACTGCTGGCGATTTTCAAGCAGCATGGCCTGACATTGACCGCGCCCTGACTGCGGCGCCAATGCAAAACCCTGGAATGCCTGCGCGGCCTTCCAGGGTTTTTCAACGCCATTCGTAGCGCATGCCGACGGTGAAGCTGCGGCCCATGCCGGGCGCGACGAAGCGCGAAGAGCCCATGTCGTCGCCGGGCCGGACCGCCACGCCGCCGGGGAAGGCGTCCTCGCTGCCAGTGGCGTAGGTGACGTAGCGCTTGTCGAGCAGGTTGTTGGCGCGCGCGTAGACCTTCCAGCCCGGATAGACCTGCCAGCTGGCACGGGCGTTGAACAGGCCGTAGCCGGCCACGGTGCCCAGCTTGGGGCGCGAGCCGCTCTCGTTGCCGGCCACCACCTGGGAGCCCATGGCGAGCCAGTCGCCACCCACGACCACGGTGGGCGTGGCGCGCCAGTCGGCCGATAGCTTGAACACATGGCGCGGCAGGGCGGCCATGCGCGTGCCGGGGTGGAACTCGTTGGGCCTGGCGGCCGTGCTCAGGGGGCCGAAGAGCACGCCGCTGCTCTGATAGGTGGCGTCCAGGTAGCTGTAGCTGGCGCGCATGTCCCAGGTGCCGCGCTGCACATGGACGCTGAGCTCCAGGCCCTGGCGGCGGGTCTTGCCGATGTTGTTGAAGAACCCCGCCTGCGAGATGCCCGCGCGCATGAAGGCGATGTCATCGTTGTTCACCGAGCGGAACAGGGCGCTGGTCAATAGCACGCCGTCGGCCGGGCGCAGCCGCGCGCCCAGCTCCAGCGTGCGGGTGACCACCTGCTGGAGGTAGGGGTCAGCCTGCAGGCCGGTCGGCAGTGTGCAGGGCTGGGCCGGGTCGGCGCAGCCGAGCTCCAGCGCGGTCGGCATGCGCGTGCCCTGCGACAGGCTGGCAAAGCCGGTGGCCGCCGGGGTGAAGGCGTGCGTGATACCGATGGCCGGGTTGAGCTTGCTGTAGGTGAAGCTCTCGCGCTCGTAGGGTGCTGGGTGCCCCAGGTCGTTGCGCACGCGGCTGTGGTTCCAGCGCGCCGACAGGCTCAGCTGCGTGTGTTCGGTCAGGCTGATGGTGTCGGCAGCGAAAAGCCCCAGGCGCGTGCTGCGTCCGCGCAGGGACACCTCGTGCTCCAGGTCCGATCCGGGGATAGTCTGGGTGACGCGGTTGGCGTCGAAGAGGGCTTCCTGCTGGTAATGGTCGTAGTCGGCCGTGCTGCCCGCCAGGTCGGCGCCCAGGGCCAGTTGGTGCGCGCCGGCCTGGCGCGTCCATTGCAGCGTCGTGCCGGCCTCGGAATACCGCGCCTGGCTCACGTTGAACACCGCGTTGTTGCGGATATAGCCCGGTGCCGCCGGGTTGGTGCAATGGGCGGTACCGGGTTTTTCGCAGCTCTCTATCCATTCGGCCCAGTTTCCGCTCACATCGCCGTTGCTGCCGTTGCGACGCGCAGAGCGGTGCCAGGCCACCAGCGAAAGCTGGTCGTTTGGGGTGATGGAGTGCGTCAGCTGGAAATTCAGCAAATCGCCACGGTTGCGGGTCTGATCGTGGAAGGTGTAGCCCGCGTTGGGCTGCATGTCGTACAGGCTCTGGTTGAGCAGGCCGTTGCCGGTCAAGTGGCTGCGGCCATGGGTGTAGCTCAGCGCCCAGGAGGTGTCGCCCAGATTGCGCCCGAGCTTGAGGAACAGGTTGCCCAGGTGGCCCGGCGAGCGCTCGCGCCAGCCGTTCTCGTCGAACCAGGTGCCGGCGACATAAGCGTGCCAGCCCTCACCCCACCGTGCGCCATGGCCGAATTCGACACGCTTGCGCGCATGGCTGCCAAAGGACACATCGACCTCCGTGCCCGGGTGCGTCAAGCCCGACTTGGTGCCCAGCACCAGCGCCCCGCCCAGGGTGTTGAGGCCGAACAAAGGGTTGGTGCCGGGAATCAGGGCCACATCGGCCAAAGCCATCTCGGGCACCAGATCCCAGTCCATGACATCGCCCAGCGGCTGGTTGATGCGCACGCCGTCCAGGTACACCGACAGGCCCTGGGGCGAGCCCAGCAGGGGCGACAGGCGGTGGCCGCGGTAGCTCAGGTCGATCTGGTAGGGGTTGCCCTGGATGTCGGCGCTGACGACGCCGGGCATGCTGCGGTTGAGGAAGTCGGCCAGGTTCGTGGCCCCGGCGCGCTCGATCTGGGCGTCGCTGCGCATTTGCGCATTGCCGGGGTATTGCTCTACCGATACGTCCAGGCCGGGCAACGGCGCCTGGTGCACCACTTCCACCTGCGGCAGGCGGTGGACCTTGTCGATGTCGACGGCCTGCGCGGCCGCCGCTGCGGGCAGGGTCGAGAGCAGGGCCAGCCAGAGACGGTCGGGCCTCGATGGGGTCTTGTTCATGGAGGTGCTGTCGTTGCGTGGCACGGAGGGTGAGTCCGCTGGTGGCAAAAAATATGGGCGGGCGCGCCCGGCCCCATGGCCGGGAACGTGCCGCCAGCGGCATCAAAGACCCGTCACTTCATGATCTTGAAGGTCCAGACCGAGCCGCCCTGCTCCAGGAAGTTGACCTTCTTGGCCACCTCACCGCCCCACAGCGGCACCGCACCGCCCCAGCCGGAGACCACGCTCAGGTACTGCTCGCCGTCCTGCGTCCAGGTGATGGGCGGGGCCACCACGCCCGAGCCGGTCTGGAACTGCCACACCACCTTGCCGCTCTTGGCATCGGCAGCCTTGAGGTAGCCCTCGGGCGTGCCCCAGAACACCAGATCGCCGGCCACCAGCACGCCGCCCCACAGCGGCGCCTCGTTCTTCACCTCCCAGGCCACCTTGCCGGTCTTGGGGTCGATGGCGCGCAGCGCGCCAATGTGGTCGTCGAACAGCGGCTTGATCGTGAAGCCCGCGCCCAGGTAGGCCGCGCCCTTCTTGTAGGTGATGGGCTCGTTCCAGATTTCCATGCCCCATTCGTTGGTGGGCACGTAGAACAGGCCGGTCTTGGGGCTGTAGGCCATGGGCATCTGGTTCTTGCCGCCCAGGAAGCCGGGGGCGGCAAAGACCGACTTGCCCTTCTTGCCATCGGCATCCTGGGCCGTGGGGTCGCCGGGGCGGTTTTCGGCCACGAAATTGGGGCGGCCCGTCTTCAGGTCGATGTCCGTGGCCCAGGTGATCTTCTTCACGAAGGGGAAAGCGTTGAGCAGCTTGCCGTTGGCCGCGTCCATCACGTAAAAGAAGCCATTGCGGTCGGCCTTGGCACCCACGCGCTTGCCATCCATGTCGAAGGTGATGAACTCGTTCACGCCGTCGAAGTCCCAGCCGTCGTTGGGCGTGGACTGGTAGTGCCAGACGATCTTGCCGGTCTTCACGTCCAGCGCCAGGGTGGAGGCGGAGTACAGGTTGTCGCCCTTGCGCACATGGCTGTTCCAGGGGCCGGGGTTGCTGGTGCCGATGTAGGCCAGGCCCGTCTTGGGGTCGTAGCTGCCGCCCAGCCAGGTGGAGGCGCCGCCGGTCTTCCAGGTCTCGCCCGGCCAGGTGGCATTGAGCGTGCCGGTGATGCCGTTTTCCTTGCCGTCCTTGTAGCCCATATGGCCTTCGACGGTGGGGCGGGTCCACAGCAGCTTGCCGGTCTTGGCGTCGCGCGCATCGACGCGGCCGACCACGCCGAACTCGCCACCGGAGTTGCCGGTGATCACCATGCCGTCGACCACCAGCGGCGCGGCGGTGTAGCTGTAGCCTGCCTGGTAGTCATCGATCTTCTCGCGCCACACCACCTTGCCCGTGTCCTGGTTCAGCGCCACCAGCTGCGCATCGAGCGTGCCGAAGATCACCAGGTTGTCGTACAGCGCGGCGCCGCGGTTGACCACGTCGCAGCAGGGCATGATGCCCTCGGGCAGGCGGTGCTCGTACTTCCAGAGCTTCTTGCCAGTTTTGGAATCGAGCGCAAAGATGCGCGAGTACGAGGCGGTGACGAACATCTTGCCGTTGTGCACCAGCGGCTGGCTTTCCTGGCCGCGCTGCTTCTCGCCGCCGAAGGACATGGCCCAGACGGGCGTCAGCCGGTTGACGTTGCCTTCATTGATGCCGGTGAGGGCGGAAAAGCGCTGTCCCTGCGTCCCCAGGCCCCAGGACAACACGTCGTCCGGCGTGTTCGCGTCGTCATGGATCATCTTGTCGGTCACGACCGCGCCGGCCTGGCCGGCCGCGAGCATCACCAGCAAACTCAATAGCGTGCGTTTCATCGTTTGTCTCCTGTGTTGTGGGAAAAGCCATGTCAGTGCGCCACGCCCAGGCTTGGACGTGAACCCTTGGCGATGAAAGATGCGCAATATCCATGCCACAGAGGCAGGCGCCGCGCCGCGCGGCCTGCGCAGGGCAGCCCCGGGGCAGGCTGCGGGCAGGCGTTGTTTCGTGGAGCAAGTCCCTGTGAACAGGTTGCTCCAAAAGGCAACATGCGCTCGGCGCATTCACTGTGGTGGCCGCGTCAGCGCCCTCCGTTCATAGGCGGGGTACCACTGCACCAGGCTGCGCTGCAGTTCGGCCGGCTGCGCCGCCCAGCTGGCGAATCGGCTGGGTATGGGTGTGTGCAGCAGTTCACTCAAGTCCACCCCTTGCGGGGCGCTGCCCTCCAGCAGGGCCGTGAGCCATTGCAGCCAGTCGCGCGTCTGGGCGATGCCCTGCAAGCCCCTGTCCACGGGGCCATGGCTGGGCACCAGCAGCTTGAACTGGCCCTGCTGGCGCCATTGCTCCAGGGTCGCCAGGCTTTGCAGCCATTGGGCGAAATGGGCGTGCGGGGTGGTGGGTACGCGCTCGGCAAACACCAGGCCGCCGGCAAACAG
Source organism: Acidovorax soli (assembly GCF_900107605.1). Classification (GTDB taxonomy): domain Bacteria; phylum Pseudomonadota; class Gammaproteobacteria; order Burkholderiales; family Burkholderiaceae_C; genus Acidovorax; species Acidovorax soli. The sequence continues at coordinate 17,723 of NZ_FNQJ01000033.1, forward strand.
CACACCGCTGGTAGCGTCCAGCAGCACCAGGTCGTCCTGCGTGTGGCCTTGCAGGCGGCGCAGCTCCAGGCGGTGCGTGCCCAGGGTGAAAGCCTTGGGCTCCAGCGCCTCGCGCGCGGGCGTCGGCTCGGTGCCCTTCATCCAGTCGCCGCACAGGCGGTACAGGTTGTCGGCGTAGCCCCCGCCCTCGGCACGCATGCCCGCGATGCTGCCCGCCAGGGCCTGTGTGGCAACGCCGCCCCAGGCCTGATTGCCGAAGAAATAGTCGGGGTGCAGGTTGAGGTTGAGCACCATGCGCACGGGCTGCGGCGTGACGGCCGCAATGGCCCGGCGCTGCTGCTCCCCGTACAGGCGCGAGGGCCCGGTGTTGACGACGACGACCCCATCGCCGGTGGCGATGAACGCGGTGTTGATGATGTTGCAGCCGTTGGCGGGCAGGAAGTCGGCCACCGCGCCCTCGATCACCCAGGTGTCGGCGGCGATCTGGCGCGGCTGCAGGCGGTAGTCCAGCCGGGTCTGGTCGGGTGCCTGGCGGGTGCCTTGCGCCACGGCCGCCGTGCAGCAGGCCAGCGCAATGGCGAGGATGCTCCACGCTTTCATGCCCGCACCCCGGCATCGATGCGGTTGCCGTTGTTGTCCTGGCCGACGAGGCGGAACTCGCGCGGGCCTTGCGCGGGCATCTCCAGCGTGATGAGCGGGTTTTCCGACACCGGCTCGTGCAGCGCCAACCGCCACCAGGGCTGGTCGCCGGCATCGCGCAGCTCCAGCTGCTCGATGTAGAACGCCGGTATGCCCGCCACGAGGCCGGTATCCATGGGGTGCATGACCTGCAGGCGCAGGCGCCGGCTGGCGTCGGCGAGGTTGGTGAAAAAGCGGGCCTGCACCTGGTTGAGCGTCTGGCTCCAGGAGCCGTCGGCGCGTGTCACGCCCGGCACGGTGCAACCACCGCCCGCAGCCTGCACCATGACCCCGCCCGCATGCCATTGCCCATCGTGCGTCTGCACCAGGCAGCGGATCGGCGAGGCCTGCTCCAGCCGGATGCGAAACGCCAGCAGCGGCAGCGCGCGCAGCGGCTCGAAGGTCAGTACTTCACGGATGGGGTTGCGGTCGGCAATGACGATCATTCGGGCAATGCCACCGCCCTGTGCCTGCAGCGCACGGGCGTCGATCTGCAGCGGGACGTTGAGCGCGTCGTCGGCAAAGGCGGGGGCGCGCACGAGGACCTTGTCGGTGAACCGCGCCTGCGCATTGCCCAGGTATGTCTTGCGCAAATCCGGCCATTGCATGGACCCCAAGGGGTCGCCCCCCGTGGGGTCTTCAGTGGCCTGGGAAGGCAGGGCCACCATGCCCCACAACCCTGTCAGCAGTACGTTGCGGCGGTTCGCCATGGTGAATGCCCTTCAATTTTCATAGCTGCTTGCGCTGGATGCGCAAGGGCTGAAGCCGTTTCTTGCTTAATTCCTGCAGCTGCTCTGGGCCGCATCCATGCCCAGGGTGTCCAGCGCCTCGCCGGCACGCAGCCATTCGCCCAGCGGCGCCATGGCGGCCACGGCGTCGCCATGGGACAGGAGGACGGGTTGGCGCAATTGCCCGTCCCAGGGGCGGAATGTCAGGCGCTGGCCCTTGAAGCCATCGAGCGCCACCGCGCCGCTGCGCAGTCTTTGCAACTGCTGCGCCACGCTGGACTGGGGCGCGTCGACCAATGCGGCAACCACGGCCTTGCCCGCCATCCAGGCGGCCCAGTCCTGGCCCTGCATGGGGCGCTGCGCGAGCTTGGCGAAGCGCCGGTTGAGCTGCGACCCGCCATAGCGCTGCCACTGCGGGTGCCAGGCCTGCGCCACCAGGCCGGCCGCGCCGACCACCGGGCGTGGCCATTGCGTGGCATAGGGCACGCCACGGGCAAATTCGCCATCGCTGTCGAGCACGGCGACCACGTCGTAGCCGGGCTCGCTGCTGAGCTTGCGCACATTGGCCAGGTCGCGTTCATTCGCTTCGCCGCTGAGCTTGAAGGCCCTGGTCTGCACGGCCTCCAGGCCATGGCGCGGCAGCGCGCGCGCCCAGGCCGCTGCCAGCGGTGCATCGGCCGGCTGCGTGCCCCGCAGCACCAGCAGCTTGCGCCACTGGCGCACGGCCAGGAACTGCGCGAGGGCGTCCGCCTCCATCTGTTGGCTGGGCAGGGTGTGCAGCAGGTGCGGGGCGCAGCCTTCGGCGCGCAGGCTGTCCTCGGGCAGGCTGGCATTGAAGACCATCACGTCGCCCAGCATGGCGGGGCCGCTGCGCACCAGCGCGCGCAGCGGCGCTTCGGGCAGATCGGCCACGATATGCACGACCTGGGCTGCCTTGAGCTCCTGCAGTGCCCGGGGCAGGTCGGCGGCACTGGGCAGCACCAGGTCGCGCACGCTCAGTTCCACGCCGGCGTCCTGCAGCTCCAACGCCGTGTCTTCCACCGCCAGCTCCACGCCCTGCAGGGCGCGGCCCTGGGGCTGGTTGGGGTAGGCCAGCTCCAGGCGACGCTTGGCATAGCGTGCGTCGTCGGCCATGGAGATCACGGCCAGCGTCACCTTGCGCGTGGCAGCGGCCTGCAGCGGCAGGCAGCAGGCCAGCACGGTGCAGGCTGCCAGAAGCTGTAGAGGTTTTTTCATCGCCGGGCCGCCCCAAGATGAAAAGCGGCCCCCTCGGGGGGCAGCGACCACACGTAGTGGGGAGCGTGGGGGCGTATTTCTCATCGCCGGGCCGCCCCAAGATGAAAAGCGGCCCCCTCGGGGGCAGCGACCCGCGCGGCGGCGGAGCGTGGGGGCGGATTCCTCATGGTTCGACCAGCACGCTGGAGGGCGTACGCCCCGTGGCTACGGTGCGTAGCGGCTTGGCGGCGATCGTGTCGATCAGCGTCAGCTCGTCCGACAGGCCGTTGGCCACGTACAGCGTCTTGCCATCCGGATGCATGGCCAGGCCCCAGGCGCGCCGGCCCACGGGAACCTGGTGCGTGACGGTCTTGTCGGCGGCGTTCACGCGCGCCACGCGGTTGGCGCGGCCCAGGCCCACCCAGACACTGGCACCGTCGGGGCTGATGGCCATGCCCACGGGGGTGATGTCGGTCGTGGGCACGCCCGGCACGTTGAAGGCGATCTTGTGCTTGACCTGCTGGCTGGTGGTGTCGATCACGGCCACCGAGGCCTCCAGCTCATTGGTCACCCAGAGTTCATTGGCGGCAGCCAGCAGCGCCAGGCGGCGCGGGCGCTTGCCGGTCTTGATGGTCTTCACGACCTTGTGCTGCGCCAGGTCGATGAGGTGCACCGCGTCGGCGGCCTCGGAGGTGACGTAGGCAAATTGGCCATCGGCCGTGACCAGCACGCCCTCGGGCTCCTTGCCGGTTTGCACCTGGAACAGGGGCTTCTTGCCGGCGATGTCGTAGGCGGCGAGCACGTTGTCGTCCTCGATCGACACGTAAGCGGTCTTGCCATCGGGGCTGAGGTCGAAGATCTCCGGGCTCTCGCCCACGGGCACGGTGGCGACGAGCCTGCCCGCCGTCACATCGACGATGCCCAGCTGGTCGCTGTCGCCGCAGCTGACGATGATCTGGGCATGCCCGGGCAGGAACATCATGTGGCGCGGGCGCTGGCAGACCGCTATCTCGCCCAGGCGGTCGCCCCGGGTGTTGAACACCTGCAGCCGGTGGTCTTTCTCGTTGGACACATAGACCCTGTCGGGCACGCCCGTGGCCTGTGCTGCAGGGATGGATGCCAGGCAGACCAGTGCCGCCAGGGCCCAGGAAAGCGGGCGTTTGCGGTGCAGTGGATGGTGTGGCTTGGGGGCTGTGCCTGCCATGGGAATGTCTCCGGTGTTGTTGTGGGGGTCGCTGCCGGCACCATTGCGGGTGTCACAGCGCTTGTGTCAATTTGGAGCAACGGAGCGAGCCCAGCGCATGCGCTGCAGCAGCGGTTCCTTCATGACGAGCTGGTGGTACAGGAAGGCCAGTGCATGCAGTGCGATGAGCAGTATCAGGGCTACCGCCGACACCTGGTGCACGCCGCTGAGCAGTTCCTTGGCGCCGTCCCAGCGCTCGGTGATCTTGGGCAGTTGCATGCCGAAAAAGCGTATCGGGTAGCCGGAAAACACCGAACCCAGAAAGCCCGACAGCGGCAGCACCAGCATCAGCAGGTACAGCAACCCATGCGCAGCACTGGCCGCCAGCTGCAGGTGGCGCGCCTGCGGCAAGGCGGCCACGCGCGGGCGCAGCAGTGCCCAGGTCAGGCGCAGCACGATGAGCAGGCCCAGCACCATGCCCCATGACTTGTGCACGTTGAACCAGGCCGCACGCAGGCCGCTGCTGTCCTTGGGCAGTCCGATCATCCACAGGCCCAGGGCGATCTGCCCCAGGATCAGCGTGGCCATGAGCCAGTGCAGGAGGACGGAAAAACGGTCGTAGCGGGACTGCTGCATGGAAGAAACCTCCTGTCGCTTGGGCCTGCTAACAGGCCCTAATCAAGTAGATCGGGCGGCAGCAGGTTCTTCTTGCGGTAGATGGTGTTGCGTGAAACACCGAGCGCCTTGGCCGCTGCCGACACATTGCCCTTGTGCAGCCGCAACATCTGTGCCATGGCGTTGATGGTCACGTCCTGCAGGCTTTGGTTGTCTTCGCCGGGGTCATCGGCGGCGGGGGCCGGCGGCGCGCCCACGCAGGGCACGAGCGGAGGTTCCTCCGCCGGCAGGGGAATGGCCACGGGACGCAGGGGCGCGCGCAGCTCGTCGAGGAAGTCGTCGGGCAGGTGCGCCAGACGGATGATGCCGTCGTCGTCCACCATCACGGTCGCCGTGCGCAGCAGGTTGTGTAGCTGGCGCACATTGCCGGGCCAGTGGTAGGCCTGCAGCAGTTCCATTACCTCGGGGGCGATGGCGATGTCCACGCCGCCATCGAGCGCGTGCAGCACCTTCTTCACCACGACCTCGAAGTCGCTGCGCTCGCGCAGCGCCGGCAGGCGCACGACCAGGCCGTTCAAGCGGTAGTACAGGTCCTCGCGGAAGTCGCCGCGCGCGATCAGCTCCTTGAGGTTCTTGTGCGTGGCGCTGATGACGGTGACATCGACCTCCACCTCCTTGCCGGCCCCCAGGGGACTCACCTTGCGTTCCTGCAGCACACGCAGCAGGCGCGCCTGCAGGTGCTTGGGCATGTCGCCGATTTCGTCGAGGAACAGCGTGCCGCCATGGGCCTGCTGGATCTTGCCCGGCGCGCCCTTCTTGCGCGCGCCGGTGAAGGCTCCCTCCTCGTAGCCGAAGAGCTCGGCCTCGATCAGCGTGTCGGGGATGGAGGCGCAGTTGACGGCCACGAAGGGCTGGCGTGCGCGGGCCGAGTCGTGGTGTATGGCCTGTGCCAGCAGGTCCTTGCCGGTGCCGGTCTCGCCCAGGATCATCACGGGAATGTCGCGGTCGACCACCTTGCGCAGCTTGGCGATGACGCCCGACAGCTGCGCATCGCCCGTGTCCAGGTATTGCAGGGACGACAGCTGTGTCGTGCGCGCCGCATTGCCGTTGCCGCAGCTGCTGCGCGCCGCCGGCGTGCCGCTGTCGGCCAGTGGCGAGACGATGGGTGTGGCCCAGGGGCCGGAGGGCTTGACCTCGGTGCGGCACCAGACCGTGACGCCGTTGTGCAGGCACAGCTGGCGCGGTGCCGCGTTGGGACTGCCGAAAAGCTCGAACAAGGCCGATATCGGCAGGTTGAAGAGCGAGGGGAAGGTGTGCGCCTGCAGGCCGACGAACGACATGCCGAGCTGGAACTGCGCGCTGCGGTTGGCCGAGACGAAACGTCCCTCGGGTGTGAAGGCCGCGATGCCCTCGACCAGCGTGCCCAGGAATTCAGGGCGGGAATGGAAATGCACGCGCACGGCCTTGGGGAAGCTGCTCGCGAACATGTGGTTCTCGATCATCTGCGCCGACATGCGCACCAGCGCCAGCGTGTGCTGGTGGTAGCTGCGGTGGTCACCGGACACGTCCAGCGCGCCGACGATCTGCCCGTAGGGGTCGAGAATTGGCGCGCACGAGCAGGTCAGCGCATGGTTGGCGTTCATGTAGTGCTGGTCGCCGTGCACCGTGACGGCGTGCTGCGTCGCGAGGGCCGTGCCGACGGCGTTCGTGCCCCTGGTCTGCTCGCTCCAGTCCATGCCCGGCACCAGGGCCACGCGGTCGGCTTTCTCCAGGAAGTCGTTGTCGCCCATGGAGTGCAGCACCATGCCCTGGGCCGATGTCAGCAGCACCATGCTGTGGGTGTTGGCGATCTGGCCGTACAGCGTTTCCATGACCGGCACGGCATGCTGGAAGAGAAAGCGGTTTTCCTCCAGGGCCCCCTTCAGGTGGCTGGCCGCCAGGCCCGAATAATCGGGCCGGTCGTCAGACGCGATGCCGAAGGCCTTGGAGCGCAGGTGTGCCTGGTCGATCAGTGCGACGGCATCCTGCTCAGGCGCCACATTGGCTTGCCCGACCAGCCTGGTTTCCATTTTGTCTCCTGACCCCGGGACATCTGTTGGCCCGGAAGCTTTGTTGTATCGCACTGTTCGCCAGGCATGCGCGCAGGCATTTGCATTGGCATGGCCGCAAATTGTCCTGGGCATGTGAATGCTTGACAACTGGCAATGTCCCCTATGGAAAGCAAGAAGTTTGCCAGTGGTGGGGTGGCGCCATGGCTGCGCGGCCCTGCCCTTGCGGAGGGTGTCGTCTCTGCGGCCCTTGTCGATACAAGGAAAAATAGCCTCCAGCCCTTGTGTAAAAAGCGCTGGAGACTATGAAAAAGAGAGCCGTAACCGCGATCGGGATGGGTCAGAACTGGTAGCCCAGGCTCATGCCCGCCATCCATTGCCGCCCGGGCGCGGCCTCGTAGTAGCGGCCATTGCCCTCGTTCACGATGACGGAGCCGACGTATTTCTTGTCGGCCAGGTTGTCGATGCGCGCGAAGGCATTGAGCTTCCATGGGCCCCACTGCCGGGTGTAGCCCGTGCTGAGGGCCAGCACGCCGTAGCCCGGGGCCTGGGCGCTGTTGCTGTCGTTGGCGGCAATGGCGCTGACGTGCCGCCAGTCGGCGCCTATGCGCCAGTCGTCGTGGGGGCGCCAGTCCAGTCCGATGGCGGCCTGGGTGCGGGCCGTGCCGGCAATGCGCTTGCCCGCGGGCACGCAGCTGCCCTTGCTGTCGCAGATGCCGTCGCGCAGCTTGGCGTCCAGCACGGTGAGCGCCGCATTGAGCTGCCACTGGCGCGCCAGCTGCAGCTGGGTGGCCAGTTCCGCACCCTGGCGGCGCGTGCGCCCGGCATTGCGGTAGGTGGCGCGCCCGCCGGTGTTGTCGGCGGCGACGATTTCGTTCTTGGTGTCGGTGTGGAACAGCGCCGCCGTCCATTGGCCGCGCAGCACATCGCCGGCGATGCGCTGGCGCAGGCCGATCTCGGCGCTGGTGGAGGTGGCGGGTTGCAGGCCGAAGTTCAGGCCAGGCAGGCCGCCGGGGCGGTAGGAGATCTCGTTGAACGTGGGCGTTTCCATGCCGCCGCCGACCGAGGCATAGACCTGGGTGGCGGCATTCAGCGCATGCTGCAGCGACAGCATGGGCAGCCAGCGCCGGAAGCGCGTGCTGCCGCTGTCGTCGCCATTGCCGGGGACGATGTAATGGTCGCGCGAGACGAACTTCACATTGCTCCAGCGCAGGCCGGCATCGAGCTTCCAGCGCGGTGCAAAGGCCCAGCTGGCCTGCAGGTAGGGGTCGGCGTTGTTCAGCGTGTTGCGCTCGTCGCGGCGCAGCGCGCCCATCACCCCCAGCTGCTTGCCCAGGAAGTTGTTGTAGCCCTGGCGGTCTTCCTCCACCACGTTGGCGGCCAGGCCCAGCACCAGGTTCAGGGGGGCATCCGCGAGCTGCGCGTCATGCGCCCAGCGCAGATCCATGCCGCCGTAGTCGCGACCCAGGTCGATCACGCCGCCGGCGCTGGTGGCGGGTTTTTGCGCGGCCACCGGGGTGGACTGGTACTGGGTGATGTGGCGCTGGCCGGCATAGACCATGAGGCGCAGCGCGTTGGCGGCGTCCACACGGAAGTCGTAGGCCAGGCCGACCTGGGTCTGGCGCATGTTCTTGCGCGTGTTGAAGTCCAGCGGCCCCTGCGCGGTGGCGCGCGGGTTGGCCCGCCAGTCGGCCGGGGTGACGCCGCCGGGGTCCTGCGCATCCACGTTCACATGGTTGGCCACCAGCATCAGGTGGCTGCTGTCGCCGGGGTCCGTGTCCAGGCGGGCGTTGAACTGGTTCTTGTCGGCTGCGCTCTGGGGGCGAAAGCCATCGGTCAGGAAGCGGCTGGCGCTGACCACGTAGCCCACGCCGCCCTGCTCGCCCTGGGCCTTGAGGCCCAGGCGCTTCTGCCCATTGCTGCCCATGGCGAAGCTGCTGTCCACGCGCGGGCGACCCTCGCCGCGCTCGGTGTAGGCGTTGATGACACCACCCGAGGCATTGCCGTACAGCGCGGAGTAGGGCCCGCGCAGCACCTCGATGCGTTCGACCGACTGCAGGTCGATGTTGCTGGTCTGGCCCTGGCCGTCGGGCATGGTGGAGGGGATGCCATCCACAAAGATCTGCACGCCGCGCACGCCGAACGTGGAGCGCGCGCCGTGGCCGCGTATCGACAGCTGCAGGTCCTGCGCGTAGTTCTGGCGGTTCTGCAGCAGCAGCCCGGGTGTGCCGGACAAGCCTTCGGACAGGTTGACTTGCCACTGGCGGTCCCGCAGCCGGTCGCCATCGACGATGGTGACTGCGGCCGGCGTGTAGTCCAGGGGCGACTGCACCAGCGTGCTGCGCACGGTGACATCGGGCAGGGCAGGGGGCGCCGCGGCACCGGTTTGGGCGGCAGCACCCTGGGCCAGCGCCATCAGGCTGGCCACGGTGGACAGGCGCAGGGGCCAGCCGGCGCAGAGGCAGAGACGGACGACATGCATGGAAGATCCCTCGCTTTATTGCGATGAACGAGAAGCAGGACTGCAATCGTCCCCCCACGCCCTGCCAAGAAAAACCCGGCCCTCAGCGACGGGCTGGGGCCGGGTGGCGGACGGTTTAGAAGAAGCCAGCGCCTTTGGGTTGTAACTTACCGGCAGGTTCTTGGTTGGCTGGTAGTTCGACAGCGCCTGCTTGCGGTTCTCGCGGCCGATGCCCGACTTCTTGTAGCCGTCGAAGGCCGGGCGCGCGGGGTACAGGTGGTCGGCCTGCGCGGCGTGGGCGACGGCCGGCGCCACCCACTTGCCGCCGATGAAGTTGTCGTACTTCTGGCGATAGGGATGCGCAAGGTCGAGGTTGAAGCGCTCGGGGTCGAACATGTCCATTTGAGTTTCCTGGAGGTGGGCCGCAGTGGATGGTTCGGCTGTTCGGGGAGTAATCAAGCTTCGTGCCAACCCGTTTGCCTGGGGGTGGATGGGTTTCCTGTCACAACCCATCGCCCGGGTGTTCCAGATTGGGTCAGTGGTGTGCAGGTTTGTGACGCCGCCGCGGGAGGCGGGCTCTGAGAGCCTTGATCCGGCGCAAGACGGAGCGGCCGGCCGCTACGGTTGCCGGTTGCCGAGCCGCGCGGCCTGCTGCCGGAACTCGGTGGGCGATGCGCCCGTCCAGCCCTTGAAGGCGCGCATGAAGCTCTTCTCGCTGGCAAAGCCCACCGCCTCGGCCACCTGTTTGATGGGGCGGTTGGAGCGGTGCAGCAGTTCGATGGCGCGGCGCTTGCGCACCTCGTCCTTGAGAGCCTGCAGCGACGTGCCTTCCTCCTGCAGCTGGCGGTGCAGGGTGCGCGTGGAGACATGCAGCTGGCTGGCCACCGTGGTGGCGTTGTGCGCGGTGTCGGGCGCGCTGGCCAGCAGCTGGCGCACGCTCTGTACCAGCAGGCGGTCGCGCCGGTACTGGTGCACGATGAGCGGCAGCGCGTTCTGCAGCATGTGCTGCATGGCTGCCTCGTCACGGGCGAGCGGCAGTGCCAGGTAGCGCGCGTCGAAATGTACGGTCGCGTGCGACGCGCCGAAATGCGTGGGGCCGCTGAACAGCACGGCGTAGGCGGGGGCATGTGCCGGCGCGGGGAATGGGAATTCGGCCGCCAGCACGGGCAGGCGCGAGTCGATGAACCAGCTGCACACGCCCAGCGCGTTGCGCAGCGTGGTCACCAGGCAGAACTCACGCAGGTCGCCCAGGTCGCGGTGCTCGTGAATGGCCAGTCGGGCGCGGTTGCCCTCGGTATCCAGGCGCAGCACGATGTCATTGGTCAGCAGCGCATGGTGGCGGCACCAGCGCGCCAGCGCCAGGCCCAGCGTGGGTGCACTCAGCGAGGCGCGCGCCAGCAGTCCGTAGCTGCCCCAGGGCAGGCGGCGCGAGAACCAGCCCAGCGCCTCGTCGTCCAGCTCGCGCATGGCACCGGCGGACAGCAGCTCCATCTGCCTGGCGGTGATGCGGTCTGTGGGGTCGGCGGCTTGTTCTGGCGTGATTTGCGCCTGGGCCAGCACCGCTGCCGGGTCCATGCCACGCACTGCGTAGGCGCGCACGATGGCTTGCACGAAAGCCATGGGCGTGGCAGCCGTCGAGGTACGTGCGTTGGGCGGCCTGGAGGCGGTGCTGGACATGGGTAAAGTTTGTCTCTGTGTGGCGTGATTTGCAACCATTCTGACCCACGGCGGTCACTCCGGCGACAGCACGCGGCGTATGCTGTGGGTCGATGTCAGCGGTGGGTTCCCCCTGCCGGCAGCCAGGAGACGACACATGGACCTCGCCAACCCGGCGGCCGCGCCCAGTCACGCGCGCGGCGCCACCGACAGCCCCTTGATCGAGCAGACGCTGGGCGACTTCTTTGCCACCATGGCAGGGCGCCAGCCCACGCGGGAGGCGTTGGTCAGCCGCCACCAGGGCCTGCGTTACACCTACGCCGAGCTGCACCAGGCGGCGCGCCAACTGGCCAGTGCGTTGCTGGGCCTGGGGCTGGACAAGGGTGACCGCGTCGGCATCTGGTCGCACAACAACGCCGAATGGGTGCTCATGCAGCTGGCCACGGCGCAGGTGGGTCTGATCCTTGTGAACATCAACCCGGCCTATCGAACGGTCGAGGTGGAGTACGCGCTGAACAAGGTGGATTGCAAGGCGCTGGTCACCATGCCCAGCTTCAAGACCAGCGACTATCTGGGCATGTTGCGTGAGCTGGCCCCCGAGCTGTCGCTGTGCCGGCCGGGCCTGCTGGCCGCCAAGCGTCTGCCCACGCTGCGCACGGTGGTGTGGATCGATGTGGCAGGGCTGGGCGAGGAGCAGCCCGGCATGCTGCGTTTTTCAGCACTGATGGCACGCGGCAATGCGGGCGACGCACGTATCGATGCCATTGGCGCCGCGCTGAAGAACACTGACCCGATCAACATCCAGTTCACCAGCGGCACCACGGGGTTTCCCAAGGGCGCTACGCTGACGCACCGCAACATCCTGAACAACGGTTTCTTCATCGGCGAGTGCATGAAGCTCACGCCCGCCGACCGGCTGTGCATTCCCGTGCCGCTGTACCACTGCTTTGGCATGGTGCTGGGCAACCTGGCCTGTATCACGCATGGCAGCACCATCGTCTATCCGAGCGACGGCTTCGACCCTTTGCTGGTGCTGGAGACGGTACAGGCCGAGCGCTGCACCGGCCTGCATGGCGTGCCCACCATGTTCATCGCCGAGCTGGACCATCCGCGCTTTGCCGAGTTCGACCTGTCCAGCCTGCGCACCGGCATCATGGCCGGCAGCCCCTGCCCGATCGAGGTCATGAAGCGCGTGCAGGCCGACATGCACATGTCCGAGGTCACCATTGCCTATGGCATGACCGAGACCAGCCCCGTGAGCTGCCAGAGCGACGCCGACACGCCGCTGGCCAAGCGCGTGTCCACCGTGGGCCGCGTGCAGTCGCACCTGGAGGTGAAGATCGTCGATCCCGAGACCGGCGCTGTCGTGCCGCGCGGTGAGCGCGGCGAGCTGTGCACCAAGGGCTATTCGGTGATGCATGGCTACTGGGGCGACGAGGCCAAGACCCGTGAGGCCATCGACGAAGGCGGCTGGATGCACACGGGCGACCTGGCCACGATGGACGCCGAGGGCTACGTGAACATCGTTGGCCGCATCAAGGACATGGTGATCCGCGGCGGCGAGAACCTGTACCCGCGCGAGATCGAGGAATTTTTGTACCGCCACCCGCAGGTGCAGGACGTGCAGGTGGTGGGCGTGCCCGACGAAAAATACGGCGAGGAGCTGTGCGCCTGGATCATCGCCAAGCCCGGCACCCGCCCCACCGAGGACGACATCCGCGCCTTCTGCAAGGGCCAGATCGCGCATTACAAGGTGCCGCGCTACATCCGTTTCGTCACCGGCTTTCCGATGACAGTGACCGGCAAGATCCAGAAATTCAAAATCCGAGACACCATGAAGGACGAGCTCGGTTTACAGGAAGGCAAAACCGCATGATTCTCGAATCCCAACTCAATCCGCGCTCGGCCGATTTCCAGGCCAATGCCGCCGCCATGCACGCCTTCGTCGATGACCTGCGTGCCCAGCTCGACAAGGTCGCCCAGGGTGGCGGTGACGCCGCGCGCGCCAAGCATGTGGCCCGGGGCAAGCTGCTGCCGCGCGAGCGTGTGCAGATGCTGCTGGACCCGGGCACGCCGTTCCTCGAACTGGCGCCGCTGGCAGCGCTCAACATGTACAACAACGACGCCCCCGGCGCGGGTCTGATCGCGGGCATCGGCCGTGTGAGTGGCGTGGACTGCATGATCGTGTGCAACGACGCCACGGTGAAGGGCGGCACCTACTACCCGCTCACCGTCAAGAAGCACCTGCGCGCGCAGGAAGTGGCGCAGCAGAACCACCTGCCCTGCATCTACCTGGTGGATTCGGGCGGAGCCAACCTGCCCAACCAGGACGAGGTCTTCCCGGATCGCGACCACTTCGGCCGCATCTTCTTCAACCAGGCCAACATGAGCGCCATGGGCATCTCGCAGATTGCGGTGGTCATGGGCAGCTGCACGGCCGGTGGCGCCTACGTACCCGCCATGAGCGACGAGTCCATCATCGTGAAGAACCAGGGCACCATCTTCCTGGGCGGCCCGCCGCTGGTGAAGGCCGCCACGGGCGAGGTGGTGAGCGCCGAAGACCTGGGCGGCGGCGACGTGCACACGCGCCTGTCGGGCGTGGCCGACCATCTGGCGCAAAACGACATGCATGCATTGCAGCTGGCGCGCAACGCCGTGCAAAACCTGAATAAGAACAAGGCTCCAGCACCTGCCGATAAAGCGCCAGTGGCTCCTGTATTTGCAGCAGAAGAACTGTATGGCGTGATCCCCGTGGACACGCGCAAGCCCTTCGATGTGCGTGAGATCATTGCCCGCATCGTCGATGGCAGCGAGTTCGATGAGTTCAAGGCGCGCTACGGCACCACGCTGGTCACAGGCTTTGCGCGCATCGAGGGCATGGCGGTCGGCATCATCGCCAACAACGGCATTCTGTTCAGCGAGTCGGCCCTGAAGGCCACGCATTTCATCGAACTGTGCTGCCAGCGCAAGATCCCGCTGGTGTTTTTGCAGAACATCACCGGCTTCATGGTCGGCCGCAAGTACGAGAACGAAGGCATCGCCCGCAACGGCGCCAAGATGGTCACGGCCGTGGCCACGGCCAGCGTGCCCAAGTTCACCATCATCATCGGCGGCAGCTTTGGCGCGGGCAACTACGGCATGTGCGGCCGGGCGTACTCGCCCCGCTTCCTGTGGATGTGGCCCAACGCGCGCATCAGCGTGATGGGTGGCGAGCAGGCGGCCGGCGTGCTGGCCACCGTCAAGCGCGACGGCATCGAGGGCAAGGGGGGGCAGTGGAGCATGGAGGAAGAAGAAGCCTTCAAGGCCCCCATCCGCCGCCAGTACGAAGACCAGGGCCATCCCTACTACGCCACGGCCCGCCTGTGGGACGACGGCGTGATCGACCCCGCCGACACGCGCCGCGTGCTGGCGCTGGGCCTTGCGGCCACGCGCAATGCGCCGATCGAGGATACGAAGTTCGGCCTGTTCCGCATGTAAGCCGGAGGCAATACCAATGTCTGCCCTTTCTATCCGCTACGACGGCTACCGCGCCACCATCACCCTGACCCAGCCCGAGGTGCGCAACGCTTTCAGCGACGAGGTGATCGCCGAAATCACTGCCGCCTTCACCGAGGTGGGCGCACGCGCTGACGTGCGCGCCGTGGTGCTGGCCGCCGAGGGCCCGGCCTTTTGCGCCGGTGCCAACCTCAACTGGATGCGCCGCATGGCCGACTACACGCGTGACGAGAACATTGCCGACGCGGGCAAGCTCGCAGAAATGCTGCGCGTGATCTACGAGTGCCCCAAGCCCACGATCGCGCGCGTGCAGGGCGATGTGTATGCCGGCGGCATGGGCCTGGTGGCCGCCTGCGACATGGCGGTAGCGGTGGACACGGCGGGCTTTTGCCTCAGCGAGGTGAAGCTGGGCCTCATCCCGGCCACCATCAGCCCCTATGTGATCCGCGCCATGGGTGCACGCGCGGCGCACCGCTACTTCCTCACGGCCGAACGCTTTGGCGCTGCCGAGGCGCTGCGCATCGGCTTTGTGCACGAGGTGGTGGCGCTTGATCAGCTCGATGCCAAGGTGGACGAACTGCTCAAGGCCTTGACCAGCGCCAGCCCCCATGCCGTGCGCGTGTGCAAGCAGCTCGTCATGGAGGTGGCCGAGCGCGAAATCAACGCCAGCCTGATCGCCGCCACGGTGGAAGGCATTGCCGACATTCGCGCAAGCGACGAGGGCAAGGAGGGCGTGCAGTCGTTCCTCCACAAGCGCAAGCCATCCTGGCTGCTTGCCTGAATTGCCCGTACCGAGCGACCACCATCATGGACACCCTCTGGCTCCACATCGTGCAGTGGCTCCACACGCTGGGGCTGCATGTCGATGGCGGTACCGCGCGGGCCGTGGGCGACGCGGCGGCCACGGCCACTGCGCGGCTCGACATGCCCAGCCTGCTGGCGCTCGCCGCCGCGCTGGGCTGGGCCAGCGGGTTCCGGTTGTATGCCGTGGTGTTCCTGGTCGGCATGATGGGTCTGCTGGGCTGGATGCCCCTGCCGCCCGGTCTGGCCATGCTGCAGCACCCGGTGGTGCTGATGGTCAGCGGCTTCATGCTGCTGGTGGAGTTCTTTGCCGACAAGGTGCCCTGGCTGGACAGTGCCTGGGACGCTGTGCACGCCTTCATCCGCGTGCCCGCGGGGGCGGCACTGGCCTTTGGTGTGTTTGGCGCCGACAACGCCACCATGGCGATTGCGGCGGGGCTGCTGGGCGGCTCGCTCTCGGCCACGGCGCTGGCCACCAAGATGACCACGCGCGCGGCGGCCAACACCTCGCCCGAGCCTTTTTCCAACTGGGGCTTGTCGTTCTTTGAAGACGGCCTGGTGGTGGCCGTGGTGTGGCTGGCCACGCAGTACCCGGTGGCGTTCGGCATCGCGCTGGTGGTGATGGTGATCGCTTCGGTGCTGCTGCTGGTGGTGCTGTTCAAGTTTCTGCACGCCGTGGTGCGGCGCCTTTCCTCTTTCTTTTCTGGCTCAGCCAAGGTGGCTTAAACATGTTCAACAAGATCCTCATTGCAAACCGTGGCGAGATTGCCTGCCGAGTTGCCGCCACCGCCCGCCGCCTGGGTGTGAAAACCGTGGCGGTGTATTCCGATGCCGACGCTAGCGCCAAGCATGTGGCCGCCTGCGACGAGGCAGTGCACATTGGTGGCAGCGCGCCCAAGGAAAGCTACCTGCGCTGGGAAGTCATTCTGGCGGCCGCCAAAGCCACTGGTGCGCAAGCCATCCACCCCGGTTACGGCTTCCTGAGCGAGAACGAAAACTTCGCCCAGGCCTGCGCCGATGCCGGCCTGGTCTTCATCGGCCCGCCTGCCAGCGCCATCAATGCCATGGGCCTGAAGGCCGAGTCCAAACGCCTGATGGAGCAGGCCCAGGTGCCCCTGGTGCCCGGCTACCACGGCGCCAGCCAGGACCGCGCCCTGCTGCAGGCCGAGGCCGACCGCATTGGCTACCCCGTGCTCATCAAGGCCAGCGCCGGTGGCGGTGGCAAGGGCATGCGTGCGGTGGACAAGGCCGAGGACTTTGCGGCGGCGCTCGACTCCTGCAAGCGCGAAGCCATCAACAGCTTTGGCGACGATGCGGTGCTGATCGAGAAATACGTGCAGCGCCCGCGCCACATCGAAATTCAGGTGTTTGGCGACACGCATGGCAATTGCGTTTATTTGTTCGAGCGCGACTGCTCGGTGCAGCGCCGCCACCAGAAGGTGCTGGAAGAAGCGCCCGCCCCCGGCATGACCGCCGAATTGCGCGCCCGCATGGGCGAAGCCGCCGTGGCCGCCGCGCGCGCCGTGCACTACGTGGGCGCGGGCACGGTGGAGTTCATCGTCGAGCAACCCGGCGGCTACGAGCACCCCGAGCAGATGAAGTTCTACTTCATGGAAATGAACACCCGCCTGCAGGTGGAGCACCCGGTGACCGAGGCGATCACCGGCCTGGACCTGGTGGAGTGGCAGCTGCGCGTCGCGTCCGGCGAACCCCTGCCGCTGCAGCAAGACCAGTTGCGCATCACTGGCCACGCCATCGAGGCGCGCATCTGCGCCGAGAACCCTGACAACCAGTTCCTGCCCGCTACGGGCACGCTCCACGTGTACCGCAAGCCGGCGCACAGCAGCTTTGCGCGCGCCGATGTGCGTGTGGACGACGGTGTGCGCGAGGGCGACACCATCAGCCCGTTCTACGACTCCATGGTGGCCAAGCTCATCGTGCACGGCGACACGCGCGAACAGGCGCTGGCGCGGCTCGATGAGGCCCTGGCGCAGACCCACATCGTGGGCCTGGCGACCAATGTGCAGTTCCTGCGCCGCGTGGCGCGCACCGCGTCGTTTGCCAAGGCCCAGCTCGACACCGCGCTCATCCCGCGCGAGCAGGCCGTGCTGTTCCACCAGGAGCCCGTCGGCCTGCCGCTGGCCGCTGCGGCTGCCGTGGTGCAAACCCTGCTGCGCGAGCGCGCCAGCGAAGGCGTGGACCCGTTCAGCCGCCGCGATGGTTTCCACACGCACGGCGTGGTGCAGCGCCGCTTTGAGTTCGAGTTTGGTGGCGAGCACGCCAAGGCCTGGCTGACCTATGAGCGTGGCGGCCGCCTGCATCTGGCCGTGGGCGAAGGCGCTGCGCAGGTGGCGGGCCCGCTGGCGTTCAATGCCGGCGCGCAAGGCGTAGAGCTGCAATTTGCCGGCCAGCGCACGCGCGCCGCCGTGTATGCGCAGGGCGAGGTGGACCATGTCTTCACCCCGCTGGGCGCCACGCAGATCACCGCCATCGACCTGCTAGCCCATTCGGGCGAGGCAGCGGCCGAGGGCGGGCGCCTCACGGCCCCCATGCCCGGCAAGGTGGTGTCGTTTGCCGTGCAGGCGGGCGATGCCGTGACGAAGGGCCAGCCGCTGGCGGTGATGGAAGCCATGAAGATGGAGCACACCATCGCGGCACCCGCCGATGGCGTGGTGCAGGAGCTGCTGTACGCACCCGGCGACCAGGTGACCGAAGGGGCAGAGCTGCTCAAGCTGGTGGTGGCCGAGAAGGCGTAAGCCCCATCGGGGCACCCCGTGCGTGACAGCGCGCAGGGTGCAATGCCGTTACCCTTGGGCGCCATGAAAATCACCTTTTGCTGTACCGATACCAAGGCCGAGCCCTGGCTTCAGGGGCTGGCCGCCGCGCTGCCCGGCGCTGACATCTCCGTGTGGCAACCTGGCGCGCCGCAGGCCGACTACGCCGTGGTCTGGGCGCCGCCCCAGCAGTTCATGGACGAGCAGACGGGCCTCAAAGCGCTGTTCAACATCGGCGCGGGCGTGGATGCCCTGCTCAAGCTGCGCCTGCCTCCTGATGCGCTGGTGGTGCGCCTGGACGACGCGGGCATGGCCGTGCAGATGGCCGAGTATGTGTGCCACGCGGTCATCCGCCATTTCCGCGAGTTCGACGGCTACGAGGCCGACACCCAGGCGGGCCGCTGGGGCTATCGCAAGCCCCGCCTGCGCAGCGATTTTCCCGTCGGCGTGATGGGCCTGGGCGTGCTGGGCGAGCGCGTGGCCAAGGCGCTGGCGCAGTTTGACTTTCCGATCAACGGCTGGAGCCGCAGCCCGAAGGCCATCGAGGGTGTGCGGGCCTTCACGGGCGCTGAGCAGTTCAACGATTTTCTGGCCGCCAGCCGCGTGTTGGTCAACCTCCTGCCCCTCACGCCCGACACCACCGACGTGATCAACAAGGACACGCTGGCCCGGCTGCAGCCCGGCGCCTACGTCATCAACGTGGCGCGCGGAGCGCATCTGGTGGACGAGGATTTGCTGGCCGCCATCGACAGCGGCCAGGTGGCGGGCGCCACGCTGGATGTGTTCCGCACCGAGCCGCTGCCCGCCGGCCACCCGTTCTGGACGCACCCCCGCATCACCGTCACGCCGCACACCTCGGCGCGCACATTGCGCGATGAAAGCATCGCCCAGATCGCGTGCAAGATGGCGGCGCTGGAGCGGGGCGAGGCCGTGGCAGGCATTGTCAACCCCGCGCGCGGCTACTGAGCCAGGGCACCCCGCCGCGCGGTTTTCAATCCACCGTCACGCCTGCATCGCGCACCAGCTTGCCCAGGCGCTGCGCGTCGGCCTTGATCAGCGCGCCAAAGTCTGCCGCCGCGCCCCCCACCACGGGCGTGCCAATGGCTTCCCATTTGGCGCGGAATGCGGGCTCCTTGAAGATCGCATTGACCGTGGCATTGAGTTTGTCGATGGCGGCCTGCGGGGTGCCTGCGCGCACCGCAATGCCGTGCCAGCCCGTGATCTGGTAACCCGCAATGCCGGCCTCGGCCATGGTGGGCACGTTGGGCAGCACCTTGGCACGCTCGCTCGATGTGACGGCCAGCGGAATCAGTTTGCCCGCCTGGATGTGGGGCAGGGAGCTGCCGACGATGTCGAACATCACGTTCACCTGTCCGCCAATCAGGTCGTTGAGCGCGGGGCCTGCGCCCCGGTAGGGGATGTGCCCCATCTTCACGCCCGCCGTGGTGTTGAACAGTTCGCCCGCCAGGTGCTGCGGCGTGCCGTTGCCCGCCGATGCATAGCTCAGCACCGGTTTGCCCGCCTTGGCCAGGGCCAGGAACTCGGCCAGTGTCTTCACGCCCAGCGAGGGGTGGACTTCGAGCACCAGCGGAAAGGCCGACAGCTGGATCACTGGTGCCAGATCGGTCAGCGGGTTGAACGGCATGCTGGCATACAGAGAGGGGTTGACCGCCATCGGGCCGCTGGCGGCCAGCAGCAGCGTGTGGCCATCGGCCGGTGCCTGCTTGGCCACCTCGGCGCTGCCAGTGTTGCCGCCGGCGCCACCCTTGTTGTCCACCACCACGGGCACGCCCAGGCGGCTTTGCAGCTCGGGTTGCAGCATGCGGGCCATCAGGTCGGTGGGGCCGCCGGGCGGGTAGGGCACCACAAAGCGGATGGTCTTGCTCGGGAACGCGGTAGCGGCCGTCTGTGCGGCGGCCTGGCCCGCCAGGCCCAGGGCCAGGGGGATGCCCAAGGCTGCGTGCAGCACGGCGCGGCGCGTGGTGCGGGGTGTGGACGAAGAAATGGGGCGGTGGTGCATGTCTGTCTCCTGTGGGGATGGATAAAGCCCGTCTGCTGCGGGTTGATGTCGATGGCTGACGTGAAAGGGGGCTCTCAGGGCCACCCCTTTCAAGGTGTAGTCGTCCCCTTGAGCACCCGGTCAGTGGAGACATGAGATCGAGCGGTCTTGCCGTCCACATAGCCTTTGCCGTTCTC
>NZ_FNQJ01000048.1 GCF_900107605.1 Acidovorax soli
TGACACCTGGGCGGGAAAATCGAGTGTCTCAGCCGGCTTGATGGCGCTTCCGCGGTGCGATACTTGGCCTCATGCGGTTAAAACGCCTATCCGTTGCCCAATAGGTAGCTAACTTATTAATTTAACAAAAGTGACGTGTGTCGTTCTGCAGGGCATGCTGTTCCCCAACCCTGGAAAACCTATCCTCTTTAACACGTCAAAGTCGATTGATAGGCTTGCTGCAACAGCTATCTGCCCGGTTGAAGTCGAAGATCGATGTATCTGTAGGGTTTGGAAATAAATGCGGGCGCCCACCGCACTCACGGCTCAGTTACCATTCTTTGTGCATCGCGGCCGCGCGGCTAGTTGGTAGCTGTTCTAAGCCTAGTCAGTGCCGCCCTTCGCCCCAAGCCCCATAGTCAGATTTGAGAAATGACAGTAGGCGATGCCGCAACGCGCTTCATCGACCTATGTAAAACGACTCCTTTATCGAAATAGTGCACTCATCGCTCTCCACGGCGATCCCTTCATCGCGAATTGCACCGCCCAAGACGATCTGCACTGAAATCAATACTTTCTGATGCCTCTTGATTAGAGATGCCAGCCATAATCATCTCATCGCCAACGCATACGGCGTTCGGCAGCCAACACACTCTCACTCACTACTGGAAGCTCAGACATGAAAACCATAGGCATTGAAAACTCGAAGTCCAGCGTACAGGCCCACTTAACGCTTGGAACCAAAACTATGGGGCTAGGTATCTATGGCGCGTACTTGGCTCTCGCTATTATTTACTTCTGGTTCGGCGGCATGAAATTTACCCACTACGAGGCCGAGGGCCTGGTTCCACTGGTGAGCAACAGCCCGCTTTTGGGATGGGTGTATAGCATTTTTTCGGTCGACATGTTCTCCAGCCTGCTCGGCATACTAGAGATTTCGATCGGCACTCTGATCGCAGGCCGCATGCTGTCACCCAAACTATCCGTGGTAGGAGGCGCTCTGTCTGCAGGCCTGTTCTTCACAACCCTTAGCTTTATGTTTTCCACTCCGGGCGTCATTGAGCCTAGTTTAGGGTTTCCGGCGATTTCCGTTGCGCCAGGTCAGTTTCTGCTTAAAGACTTAGGGTTGCTTGCTGTTTCGATATTTGTGGCAGGCCATTCGCTGGTTGAACTGGAAAAACGTAAAATTAATGCATAATTTTTTCAATGGCTTAAGGCAGTAATGCCTTAGGCCTTTTTGCCGTCATTTTCCCCCGCCAGATCTTTCAACCAGTCACGAGGGCTCAACCCCGTCTTGCGTCTAAATGCGCGAGACAGCGCCGAAGGACTTTCGTAGCCGACTTGAGCTGCAATCAGCGTAATCGAGCGCCCTTCTCGCATCAGCTTCTGAGCCAGGCTAACTCGCCAACTCAACAAATAATCAGCAGGCGTCTGTCCGATGACACTCTTGAAATGCACGGCATACGCAGCGCGTGACATATTTGACTCACTGGCCAGCTCTGCTATTGACCAGGCATGTTCCGGGGAGTTGTGCATCTGTAAAAGCGATCGGGCAAGCCGCATGTCGGCCAGTCCAGCCATCATTCCGGTGCGCAACTGGTGATGATCGAGCAGGTAACGGAGCAACAGAATGATTAGGAGCTCAAATAAGCGCTCAAGCGCGGCTTCCCTTCCACAATGCACATTTGCCGCCTCGGCGAACATCCACTCCAACGTGTCTGCCAGCATGGGCAGATCATCGAGTGCGAGCACCAAACAGTCCGGTAATGAAGCCGACAAAGGATTATCAATTCCGCCCTCAAACTCCATGGAAGCACACAACAACTTTGCGCCATCGGACTCACCCGCAAACAATTGATGCTTGGCGGGGCGTGGCATAAAAATCAAGCTAGGGCGAGTGAGCTGCAAATCCTTGCGATCGGGACCAAGCAACGTCACGCTGCCGGCCTGAAGCAGATGGATATAACCTCGCCGCTCGGCGCCATCGTAAGATGCAGAGCCGCATAGGTCGCCGTCATAGAACAGATTGGCCCGCACGCCGAACCGCGAGAGCAAATTAGACAAACGATCCATTGGCCGATCCTTGACGAGTCAGAACGCACAGACCATACCATCTGCGTTGTCGTTCAGTGCCTGTAGCGAACATGCCGGCGTAAATCAGCCAACGGATAAAGTGATCACTGAGCAGCTCAGCCTCCCTTTCCAGTTCGGCTGGGCTTTGTTGCACAAAGCCAGTCCGCTGAGCTGGTAGCCTCGAGACATGAGTGAACCGAAGGGGTCCAAGGCCCGCTACAAGACCACCAACTGGGCAGAGTACAACGCCGCGCTCAAAGCCCGAGGGTCGCTGACTGCGCATTCCACTGATGGCGGACAGTGATTCCATTCCCATCGCGGACAGCGTTCCATGCGATGGCGGACACGCTGCGCCGGTGTCCTGAGTGACGGCCAAATCGTAGCCGAAGTGTCCGCCATCAGCGTGGAATGGCGGTTGGGCTGGATGCTCAGGCGGCCTTGGACAGCTTGCGCATCGATTCCCCCTTGAGGGCTATCTTGTGGGACCCGTGCACGATGCGGTCCAGGATGGCATCGGCCAGCGTGGGCTCGTCCAACCAGGCGTGCCAGGCCGTCACCGGCAACTGGCTGGTGATGAGCGTTGAGCGCGTTCCCACCCGGTCGTCCAGGAGTTCGAGCAAATCGTTTCGCTCATGCGCGGCAATCGGCGCAATGCCGAAGTCATCCAGGATGAGCAGGTCCAGCCGGGCCAGTTGCGCCAGCCGCTTGCCAAAGCTACCATCGCCATGGGCCACATGCAGCTCCTCCAGCAACCTCGGTGCGCGGGCATAGAGCACCGAGAAACCCAGTCGTGCCGCCTGTTGCCCCAGCGCACACGCCAGCCACGTCTTGCCGCAACCGGTGGCGCCGGTGAGCAAGACGTTGTGACCATGGCGCAGCCAGTCCCCGCCGGACAGACTGGCGATGACTTCGCGGCTCAGGCCCCGGCTGCCCCGCCAGTCGATGTCCTCCAGACACGCGCTGGAGACCTTCAGGCGGGCGGCTTTCAACAGGCGCTCCAGTCGCTTGCTGTCGCGCCAGTCCACCTCGCGCTGCACCAGCAGGGCCAAGCGTTGTTCAAAGGGCAACTCGCTGGCGGAGATGTGGGTGGCGGCATCGTTCAGGGCGGCCACCATGCCGTCCAGGCGCAGGGCGCGCAGTTGGTTCAAGGTGTGTTCGTTGAGCATGGTTGTTCTTTCTCTGTTTCGCTTCGGTGTGGGGTGGTGTGTGCGGCTTCTCAGTGGTGCTGCTCAGTGGTAGTAGCCCGGCCCGCGCACGTTCTCGTGCAGCGGCAGGCTCGCCTGCATGGGGATGGGGGCCTCCAGCGGACGCTGGTCCAGACCACAGCTCAGGATGGAGGCGATGCTCTTGTAGGACGGTGAGCGAATCGACTGCGCACGGGCACAGGCTGCCTCCAGCCGCTGCGCTCCGTACTCACGCCCCAGGCGCATGAGGCCCAGGCAGGAGCGGTAGCCCTGCTCGGGATGCTGGCGGTGCTCCATCTGCCAGCGCACCACGGCCGCGGTGGCTGCACCCATTCGCTCGCCCCAGGCGATGAGCTTGGCCGGCGTCCACTGCAGGTGCGCCCGGTGTGAGGCCGGCATGTGCTCAGGCGTGGTGGTGTGTGCGCCCTTTCGCCCACTGAGCGCGTGGGCGGCCACCCGCTTGTTGCCGTGCAGGACTTCGACGGCGGTGGCCGTGATGCGCAGCTCCACCACCTCGCCCACCAGGGCGTGGGGCACCGAGTAGTAGTGGCCATCGAGCTCGACGTGGTAGTCGATATTGACGCGGGCGGGCTTGAAGCGGGCGATGACCATGCGAGCCGCCGGCAACGGGCGCAGGGCTGGTCGGTCGAGTTCGGCAAAGGCGCTGGCGCGGTCGCCGGGCAGCTTCTTGAAGGCTCGCTGGTTCAAGTCCACCAGCAAGGTGGCAATCGCCCGGTTCAGGGCGGCCAGGCTGAAGAAGGTCTGATGGCGCAGCCTGGCCAGAATCCAGCGCTCGACCACCTGCACGCCGACCTCCACCTTGGGCTTGTCGCGGGGTTTGGCCGGGCGCGCGGGCATGACGGGCAGGCCGTAATGCACTGAGAGCTCTTCGAGCAAGCGGTGTGAGGTGGGCTCGTAGCGGTCAGGGCGGGCCATCAAGGCGCGCGGCTGGTCGGGCACCAGCAGGCGGGGCACGCCGCCGATGAACTCCAACGCGCTAACGATGCTGGCCACCCAGTCGGTGGCCTTCTGGCTGGCGGTGGCGCAGGCATAGGTGTAGTTCGAGGCCCCGAGCACCGCCACGAAGACCTGAGCCTGCGTTATCTCGCCGGTGCTGGCGTCCACGATGGGCACCGTCTGGCCGGCGTAGTCCACAAAGAGTTTGTCGCCGGCTTCGTGGGTCTGGCGCATCGAACGCTTCAATCGTCGCGACCAGGCTTGGTACTTCTCGCAGAAGGCGCTGTACTTGTAGGCTTGGCCGGCGTGTTGCTGCTGGTATTCCTCCCACAGCAGTTGCAGGGTGACACCGGGGCGACGCAGTTCGCAGTGGATGTGGGCGCAGTCGGGCTCCAGGTGGCGCGATGCTCGCGCTACCGGTGGCTTGTAGAGCCGGGCCTGCAGTTCTTCGTCGCTCAAGGTCTGGGCCAGCGCCCAGTCCACGCCGGCCACGCGCGCGTAGCTGGCGATTTCGCTGACGGTGGATTTGGAGATGCCAAGCGCCGCGCCGATTTGGCGGGTGCTCAATGTCCCGCCGTGCAGCAGTTGCAGTGTGTGTCGTATCTTGCTCATGGTGACCCTGGGTGTGGGCATCGCTGGTTCCGGTCAAAAGCCGGGCAGCGTATGCCGTGTTCGGGTCACTCAGAACACCCCGCAGGTGTCCGCCATCAATTTGGAATGCTGTCCGCCTTCAGCGTGGAACGGTGTCCGCCATCACGCTGGAACACTGTCCGCCATCAGCATGGAATCGTGTCCGCCATGGCGTGGAATACGCAGCTGACAATCTGGCTGGACAAAGGCATGCAGTGGTACGCCCCATCCAGCGGCAAACGCGGGCGCCAGCACATCTTCTCCAACGCAGCCATCCAGTTCTGTCTGGGCATCAAGTGCCTGTTCGGTCTGGCCCTGCGTCAAAGCCTGGGCATGGTTGAAAGCCTGCTGCGTCTGGCAGGCCTGGACTGGCGGGTGCCCGACTACAGCACCGTGTGCCGACGCCAGAAGACTTTGCAGGTACAACTGCCCTACCGAGCCAGTACCACCGCACTGGAACTGCTGGTGGACAGCACCGGCATTCAGTTCCTTGGCGAAGGCGAATGGAAACGCAAGAAGCACGGTGCCGAGTACCGGCGCCAGTGGCGCAAGGTGCACCTGGGTATTGATGCCCACACGTTGGAGATCCGGGCCATCGAGGTGACCGACAACAGCGTGGGCGATGCGCCCATGCTGCTCGAGTTGCTGGAGCAGATACCACCCGATGAGCCGATTGCCAGCGTCAGTGGGGACGGTGCCTACGACACCAAGGCGTGCCATGCGGCGATTGCCCAGCGAAATGCGCAGGCGGTGATCCCCCCGCGCAAGAACGCCCAGACGTGGAAGGCGACCCTGGTGGGAGCGCATGCGCGCAACGAAGCGCTGCGAGCCTGTGACAGATTGGGGCGCAGCATCTGGAAAAAGTGGAGCGGCTATCACCGCAGAAGTCTGGTGGAGACCAAGATGCACTGCTTCAAACGCCTGGGCCAACGGGTGATGGCGCGCACGTTTGAGCGGCAGGTGGTGGAGTTGCATGTGCGTGTGGCTCTGCTCAACCGTTTCACGCAACTCGGGCGCCCGAGCACGGTGCCCGTGGGTGCCATGGCATAGCTGCGTCTGGGGCTGGGGTAATCTCGTCTGCCTTCCGACTTGTGCAACAAAGCCACGCGCCCCTCGAAATACAAAATCTGCGCCGCCAAGCATTTTTTAAAATTTCCGAGGTCCTCAAAGCGCGTCACCCCTTGAGCATCCAGGCCAGTGCAACGGCCCGTGAAGACATCACGGACATGCAGTTCATTGCGGCTTACCGTGTGCCCTTTCAGTTCAGCCCCTTGGTGCAAGCGCATTTGAAGGTGGGTTCGTTCTTGCAATCAGCCGCTGGTGTGCATGTGACCGACTTGGATGGCCAATCGTTTTATGACCTGACCGGCTCCTATGGCGTCAATGTATTTGGCGCAGGACTTCTGGGCGGCATAGGCTTCACAATGTCAATTTTTATCACCAATCTGGCCTTCACTGGTGAGGCTGAATTGATCAATGCATCAAAGATTGCCATATTGCTGGCATCTGTGACAGCGGGCACCATTGGATTCTTGTGGCTGGCTTTGTTGCACAAACCAGAAGCGAGCCGAGATAACCCCAGCCCCAGACGCAGCTACGCCACAGCAGGCACAGGCACCGTTGCCGGGCGCCCAAGTTGTGTGAAGCGGTTGAGCAAAGCCACCCGCACATGCAGTTCTGTGACCTGGCGCTCAAACGTTCGCGCCATCACCCGCTCGCCCAAGCGCTTGAAGCAATGCATCTTGGTTTCCACCAGGCTTCTTCGGTGATAACCGCTCCACTTCTTCCAGATACGGCGCCCCAGCCTTTGGCAAGCTCGCAGGGCTTCGTTGCGCCCGCCCGCTCCCTCCAGCGTTTGTCTCCAAGGCCTTGCATTCTTGCGCGGGGGAATCACCGCCTGCGCACCTCTTTGCGCTATCGCCGCGTGGCACCCCTTTGTGTCGTAGGCTCCATCCCCACCGACACTTGCCACCGGCTCATCGAGCGGTATCTGGGCCAACAGTTCGGGCAGCATGGGAGCATCGCCCACGCTGTTGTCTGTGACTTCAATGGCCCGAATCTCCAGCGTGTGGGCATCAATGCCCAGGTGCACCTTGCGCCATTGCCGCCGATATTCGGCTCCGTGCTTCTTGCGTTTCCATTCCCCTTCACCCAGGAACTTGATGCCCGTACTGTCCACCAGCAAATCCAGCGCTGTGGCGCTGCGCTGGTAAGGAAGCTGCACCTGCAGCGTCCTCTGACGGCGACTGATGGTGCTGAAATCGGGAACCCGCCAATTCAGCCCCGCCAGACGCAGCAGGCTCTGAATCAGTCCCAGGCTCTGGCGCAGTGCCAAGCCAAACAGGCACTTGATGCTCAGGCAAAACTGGATGGCCGCATCCGTGAACGTCTGCTGGCGACCCCGTTTGCCACTGGCAGGTGCGTACCACTGCATGTCTTTGTCCAGCCAGATCGTCAGCGCCCCTCTGACCTTGAGTGCGGCGTTGTACGCAGCCCAGTTGGTGGTCTTGTAGCGGGTCTTAGGCCCTTGGGGTTCATTCATGCGCCGAGGTTACCAGTGCAATGGGGCTGGTTTGTGCAACAAAGCCCTTGTGGCTTATGCTGTTTGGGGGTAACGCCAATTTGTCATCTAAGCAACGCGACCCAGCGCCCTAGATAATGTTGATGGGCTGGAATAACCAGTTCGCGTTGCAATTTGCTTCAACCCGATACCGGTGTCAACCAATTGCCGCGCAATAGCTAACCTCAAGTTTTCTAAATACTTTCCTGGTGATACCTGCATCACTTCCTTGAAGTAATTGGCAAATGATGTTCGCGACATTCCAGCCAAGTTAGCCAAACTTTCCAAGGTCCAAGGATGGGCTGGCTTGGAATGCATCGCTACCAAACTTTTAGCAATCCGCGGATCTGACAAAGCCTGAAACAACCCTGTGGATTGTTGTGGTCGAGAAGTCAGGTGTCGCATCAAGCTAACCAACAAAATATCGCCTGCCCGATTCATGAAGAAGGGTTGTCCACAACGACTGGCCTGCATTTCGTTTGCAATCAGCATCATGACTTGCACCAACGATGGATCAGCATCCTTCATGACGATTGAGATTGGCTTAGATTGCTCCGCTAAGAAGCTAGGCCCCATTGGCCCATCAAAGACAACATCAAAGCTCATGCAGCACTGCTGATCTGCTTGCAGAAGATTCTCAAAATAGCTCGCCGCAGGGCAAACCAACAATGACAAGGCGTCCTGCTGAATACCCGAGAAACTGTCGGTTGGATGATCAGATGTCCCCGTCTTGATGATGTGCAGCGAAAACCCGTCTGGCTTAGTTGCCAAGGTTACTTTCGGACTAAGTCCCTCAAGCAAGGCGGTGAGTCGATCTAAGCGCGGAGCGTCCATTTGTACGAATTGCAAATTTATATGTACGAATTGTTGCACCAAGTGCAGGATACTGCAATCTGTTCTAGTTTTTCACGTAACAAGTGAGGGCACATGTTTTCAAAAATCGCATCCATCACGCTGCCAATTTTTACCCTTGTGCTGGTTGGTTTTCTCTACAGCCGACGCGTCAAACCGGACCTAGGGGGAGCCAACAAACTGGTGGTGGACATCGCACTGCCTATTTTGATTTTTATCTCGTTGTCCGCTAAATCATTCGATCCCATTTCTGCCATGTCTTTCACTGGGGCATCGATCGTGTTGATTCTTCTGACTGGCCTGATCGCTTGGCCATTCGCAAAATTCTCAGGCGCATCAGTGCAAGCATTTTTGCCGTGTGCCATGTTCACTAATGTTGGTCCAATTGGCATTCCCTTGATTGCACTTGCCTATGGACCCGAGGGCATGGCTCCCGCGGTCGTTTTGTTGGTGATTTCTAATATCCTGCATTTCACGCTTGGTGCTGGCGTGATGAGCGGCAAAGTTGACTGGCGGATGGTTTATGCCAACCCACTTGTTTGGTCAACCGTATTGGGTGTTGCTAGTTCTCAATTGCAGATAACACTTCCGAAGTGGGTTCAAACATCCTGCACCATGATTGGCAGTGTACTGGTCCCGATGATGTTGATGTCACTCGGAGCAAGACTTGCCAGCAGTCAAGTGGCGGACGCATGGGTAGGTGTTCGCTCAGGCGTGCTTATTTTGATCATCAGGCTTGCTGCTGTACTTTTGGCCCTTTGGTTCATTCCATTGGAAGGACTAGAGCGTGGGGCATTGATCCTTTTTGCATGCTTGCCATCGGCAGTCTTCAATTTCATGCTTGCAGACAAATTTCAGGTGGAGCCTAACAAGGTGGCTTCCACAGTCATCGTTGGACATTTACTGAGTCTGGCTTTTCTGCCACTCGGGATTTGGCTGGCATTCATTTAAGTTTTTCATTCATAAGCAAAAAGGAGTTCATCTTGATCAAGTTTTATTTCCATCCTTCGCCCAACCCTTTAAAGATTGCCCTGTACCTTGAAGAGACAGGAGAGCCCTATGAGCTCATTCCTGTCGACACACGTAAAGGCGAACAGCACTCAGATAGCTTTAAGGTCATCAACCCGAACGCGAAGACGCCAGCCATGCTTGACGACGACATTCGAGTTTTTGATAGCAATGCGATGTTGCTTTATTTGGGCGAAAAGATTGGCAAGTTTGTGCCTGTAGGGACGCCAAAGAACAAAGCTGAGATGTATTCATGGCTGATGTTTGTAGCCACAGGTATTGGCCCTTACTGTGGTCAGGCTGTCCACTTCAAGCACTTCGCTCCAGAGCCCAAAGAATACGCAGTGAACCGCTATGACTTTGAAGCATGGCGTCATTGGAACCTCATCAACGACCACTTGGCACATCAGCCGTACATGATGGGCAATGATTACTCAATAGTGGACATGTCGGTATGGGGCTGGGCTCGCGTCGTCCCCTTTGTATTGGGTGCTGATGCTTGGGAAAAACTGCCGCACGTTAAACGCTTGCTTGATGAAATCAACGCACGTCCTGCGGCGCAACGAGCAGAAGCCTTGAAGACCAAGTTTGCTTTCAAAACCGAAATGGATGAAGACGCACGCAAAAAGCTGTTCCCATCTAACGAGCGCCTGAAAGCCTCTGGAGTGTGAGGCATGGTTGATTTTTATTACTGGACCACACCTAACGGCCACAAGGTCACGATGTTCTTGGAAGAGTCAGGTCTTGACTACAACATCAAACCAATCAATATCAGCAAAGGCGAACAATTCGTTCCTGATTTTTTGAAAATTGCGCCCAACAATCGCATACCGGCCATCGTAGATCACACACCTGTTGGTGGAAGCGAACCCATTGCCATTTTTGAATCGGGTGCCATTCTTTTGTACTTGGCAGACAAGACGAAACAATTTATCCCTCAGGACTTACGTGGAAGAAATGAATGCCTGCAATGGCTTTTCTGGCAAATGGGTGGTCTAGGCCCAATGGCTGGTCAGAACCATCACTTTGTCCAGTACGCACCAGAGCAACTGCCGTATGCCATTGATCGTTATGTCAAAGAAACATCACGCTTGTATGGCGTGCTGAATAAGCATCTATCAGATGGTCGCGAATACATTTGCGGTGAGTACTCTATTGCCGACATGGCCTCCTATCCATGGGTTGTCCCACACGAACGCCAACGACAAGACATGAGCCAGTTCCCCTACCTATCTTCATGGTTTGAACGGATTGGAAGTCGTCCGGCAACACAAAAGGCCTATGACATCGCAAAGTCGATCAATACCGCGCCTACTGTGGACCAGAACGCCAAATCCATTTTGTTTGGTCAAGATGCAAAGACAGTAGTTTGATTCCCAACTAGGAAATTTTCATGACTATAAAAGCAGTTGTTTTTGATGCTTACGGCACATTGTTTGATGTTTACTCCATCCAAGTATTAGCTGAAGAGCTCTACCCAAGCCATGGGGCTGACATTGCGGTGAAGTGGCGCGACAAGCAAATTGAGTACACAAGGTTGATTACGCAGTCTGATCCGCACAACACATCTGGCAGTCAATACTTCCGTCCATTTTGGGAGCTGACACGCCTGTCATTGGAGTACACCCTAGACAGACTGAAACTAAATCGTGAATCGGATCAGGTAGAAAAACTGATGCAGCAATACGCTCACCTGACCCCGTTTACTGAAAATTTGGCAGTCCTTCAGAAAATCAAAGCTAGTGGTGTTACGACTGCCATCCTCTCTAATGGCAGCGTGGACATGCTGGCATCAGCTGTCAAGAGCGCGGGCATGGAAGATGTCTTAGATCAAGTCATATCAGTAGATTCAATACGCCTTTTCAAGACATCGCCCGAAAGCTATGGACTTGTGCAACAGACGATTCCCGTAAACAAAGATGAAATTCTGTTCGTATCAAGCAATGCATGGGATGCACTAGGTGCTACTTGGTTTGGCTTTACAACGCACTGGGTCAATCGACAAGGTTTGCCGTTTGAGGCTTTGACACCTCGCCCGCATTATTCCGGGCCAGATCTCAAGTCAGTCCTTCACTCGTTGGAGCTAGCGGAGTAATCATTGCTATGAAATTTCATCTACTTTTAAGTTTCATACTTCTTTGCACAGTGCCAAATGCAAATGCACAGCTGCTAGATGCAATTCGTGGTCATGCTCAAGACCTAAGAGTGCGATTTGACGATCACCAAAAAATCGAAGGCGAACTCATCAAACGAGGACAGATTGACAAAACAGCAAAGGGGCAGGATTTAATCCACAACTCCTCTGGCGAGTGGTCTGTCATAAAGGTAGGAAATCAATTATTTTTGCAATCAAGCGAGAACTTTAGATCCAGCCCAGGCCCTGACTACCATGTCTACATCAGTAGCAAATCTGCCATCAAGGACAACGATGAATTTAGCGTTCAACAAATTGAAGTTAGCCGGCTTAAAAAGCCTAATGGTGCCGCTTTCTATCTCCTGCCAACGCAAAACCCAGAAGACGTAACGAGTGTGCTAATTTGGTGCAAGCAGTTCAAAGAATACATCGGTTCGGCAGATTTACGGCAAGCAAAGTAAGTTGATCAGACAAGAAATTAATGAGCAGCATATGAAGTGCGAGCAATCGCACAGTCAATTCCACGGTTTTCACTTCGTATGCTTCTCATTTCGTTGAGTTCGACTCCCGAAATTGAACTCGATCAATGCACCCTACTTTCGTCTCACTACTGCACCAAACCTTGATTTCCCTTGGCTCCTAGTTTGATTGCCTTTTGATTGGCTCATCATTTGCCGAGTAAAATGCTATAGGACACATCAAAAGTGCTTTAAACCTCAGAAAAGTTACATTATGTAACTTTTGGCTTATTACACGGTTTATTACACGTTTATCGTTTTTGCCTATAAATTATTGATTTATATGGATTTTTGACGAGCCTGGCTTTCTGTTAATCAGAGGTTCTCTGGTTAAAACTTAGCTCATTATTTAGACCAATTTTTCTCAGTCATTGCACGTTTTATTACACGGTCGATGACCAAAAGCAAGCTGCATAAATCGATCTGTACAAAGTGCTACTCACTCCAACTCATACTATAGAAATTGTCTACCGTTATGGGGTAACGCCACTGATGTGGGTGAACACCAGATCGCTCCAGCCATACAGCGCCACCAGCCGGTAACACGCGGCCAAGCCCAGCCGCAGCTGCCATTCATCGGGGTGAACGCTATCTTTTAAGGAAGGAATCTCAAACGCCATGGCTGTGCTCCGCAGGTCAGCAAAAGGGATTCAGCTTAGCGGCAAGCGGGGCGGGGGGATGACTTGTTGGTGACTGGGCGTAAAGGGCTGCCAACGATGAGGCCGCACTCACCCCGGCCGCGTCAATTCCTCCAGCCGCATCAGCCAAGCCCGGGCGTGCACCCCGCCATCGGCCACATCCCCACACATCTCCACCGACGCTTGCAGTTGCCCACACATCGCGGGCCGTTCGGGTTGCCCAAAAACTTTGCAGCGCATTTGTTCGTCAAGTTGCACGCAGGGCACGCCCGCTGGTTTGCCTTGGGGCATGGTGGGGATGAGCGAGGAGATGGATGACTCGCGCAGCTGGAATAAGGCGCGCACAACTTGATGCCCAGGGCCTTGCAGCCAGGGCTGGAAGACGCGTTCGCAGGAGACGTAGAAGTTGTTGCCGTCAATGAGGGCGAGCTTGGCCGCAGGAGTGAAGGCCATCTGTGTGCCAACAGGAGCAACACGGCCACCTGCGCCAACGACCACCAGGAGGTGGCCGTTGGCGTTCCCCGCTTGTCAGCGAGGCTGGGCTTTACAGGGCGACTGGCACGGCTGGGAAGTCGACGTCGGTGTCGGCAATGTGGTTGGTGTAGTTGGTCAACACGTTGAGGGCCACGTTGGCGGTGACTTCGATGACCAGGCCATGGTCCACACCCGCTGCTGCGGCATCGGCCAGATCGCTGTCGGCCAACACGCCACGCTGACGGACGATTTTGATGGCCAGCTCAACCAAGGCCTTGTCTTGTTCGCCTTCGGCGGTGCCGCTTCGGGCTGCGCGGATGGCTGCTTCCGACAAACCAGCACCTTTACCGATCAGGGTGTGTGCAGACAAGCAGTACTGGCAAGCGTTGGTTTGGCCCACGGCCAATGCGATCAACTCGCGCTGGGCGGCGCTCAAGCGGCCTTTGCTCAGTGCGTCGGAGAAAGCCAGGTAGCCGTTCAGGGCGGCTGGAGCCTGGGCGAAGGTGGCAAACAGGTTGGGTACCATGCCGAGCTTGGCCTTGACGCCGTTGAGGGTGGCTTGGGTGGTGGCGTCGGCTTGGGCAAGTGATACAGGTGCGATACGTGTCATGGTGAAACTCTCGTTTTGAATGGCTGTGCGACATGCACCAGTGAATTGTGCGATACG
This sequence comes from Acidovorax soli, assembly GCF_900107605.1. GTDB lineage: Bacteria > Pseudomonadota > Gammaproteobacteria > Burkholderiales > Burkholderiaceae_C > Acidovorax > Acidovorax soli. The sequence continues at coordinate 13,675 of NZ_FNQJ01000048.1, forward strand.
TATAATCACTGAAAGCACAAGAAAGCATACCCAAAGTATCAAGCGCCGCCATGGACCGACTTTCACCTTTGTTTGCCCGCTCGGTGCCCAGCGCACGCGTGTTCTATTCGGGCAACCTGTGCCAGATCTCCGCCTTTGAGGCCGAAGCTCATGTGGGCCATGTGCATTTGATGCGCAGGGGCACCATGAGCGTGATCGACCGGCATGGGCGCGCCAGCAGGGTTGAAGAGCCCAGTTTGTTGTTTTTCCCGCAGAGTTCTGCCCACCGGCTGGTGCCCGATAGCGCCGACGGTGTTGACCTGGTGTGTGCGTCTGTCGATCTGGGCGACGAGGCCCGAGGCGCGCTGATCTCTGCCATGCCCGAGGTGCTGGTGATTCCGCTGAACCAGTCGTCCAGTCTTTCACCCGCGTTGGACCTGTTGTTCCAGGAAGCCTTTGACGAAAAGTGTGGTCGGCAAGCTGCGCTGGACCTGTTGATGGAATACCTGCTCATCTTGTTGCTGCGCCACCTGCTTGACATTTCATCGGTCACCACCGGCATCCTGGCGGCGCTGGGCGACCCACGTTTGTCCAAAGCGGTCACGTCCATGCACGACCGGCCCGGCCATGCATGGACGCTGGAATCGTTGGCCGAAACCGCAGGCATGTCGCGCGCACGCTTTGCCAATCACTTTCGAGAGGTGTCGGGCCTGACCGCGCTCGACTACCTCACGGCCTGGCGCATCACAGTAGTCAAGGGTTTGCTCAAACGAGGCAAGCCGCTCAAGTCCATTGCGCCCATGGTGGGTTACGCCAGCGCTGTAGCGCTTACCCGCGCTTTCACCCACCGCGTCGGCATGCCGCCACTTGCCTGGCTGCAAACGCACACCGATCAGGACTGAGGCTGCCCCATGCCAGTTGCCATGCGGGTTTGATGCATGCCTGCGGCCACGACGGACACACCGCAATGCTGCTGGCTGCGGCCGAACATATTGCAAAGTCCACCACGTTTGATGGCACGCTGAATTTGATCTTTCAGCCCGCTGAAGAAAGCTTGGGGGGGCGCGCAAGATGATTGAAGACGGCCTGTTTGACCGCTTCCCCTGCGACGCAATCTTTGCCATGCACAACCTGCCGGGCTTTCGGCCAGGTCAGTTGTTATTGCGCGAAGGCGCAACCATGGCGTCCAGCGAAAACATTCTGGTGCACATTGAAGGTAAAGGCGGCCATGGTGCCATGCCGCACCAGAGTGCTGACCCGGTCGTTGCGGGTTCGGCAATTGTCATGGCGCTACAAACCATCGTTTCACGCAACGTACCCCCACTGCACATGGCCGTGATCACGGTCGGCTCTTTTCAGTCGGGTGTGGTCAACAACGTCATCCCCCAAAACGCCACGTTAAAGCTTAGCGTACGGGCGCTGGATCGGGATGTGCGAGAGTTGTTGCGCAATCGCATTGTGGAGCTCGTTGAGTTACAGGCGAAAAGTTTTGGCGTGACCGCAAAAGTCGAGTTTTTGCCCGGTTACCCGGTGCTGGTCAATACCCCTATTGAGACGGGAATAGCCCGCGAAGTGGCGGTGGCGTTGGTAGGCGCAGATAACGTGGTGCTCCAAACTGAACCGCTCACCGCCAGTGAAGACTTCGCCTACATGCTCGACAAAGTGCCAGGCAGCTATCTATTCATCGGGAATGGCGATGCAACTAACGGAGGTCACGGGGCCTGCATGGTGCACAACCCCAATTACGATTTTGAAGACCGCAACATACCTGTGGGTGCTGCGTTCTGGGTCGCGTTGACTGAGCGCTTTCTGGCGTAGTTTTTTTATGAAATTCAGATCGGGAGAGATCGCGTTAAATCGCGACGCCGAAGGAGCAACCACCCCGGAAACTCTCAGGCAAAAGGACCGGTTTGAATCGTTGATATCTCTGAAGAGTTGCTGGTCTTAGTCACCCGGCACACCGCAGGAGCAAGTGGTTGCATTGAACACGATGGACCACGAATCTCTCAGGTTCTAAACAGAGGGGGTGCACCAGCCATGCACAGGGCTTGTTGGTGCTCAACACTTTGACGTTTTTGAAAGCTCATTCACTATGAAAACAATCGCAGTTATTGGCGGCGGCATCACGGGCGTCACAACAGCTTATGCCTTGGCAAAACGCGGCTTTTCCGTTACCTTGTTTGAACGCCATCGCTATGCTGCGATGGAAACATCATTCGCAAACGGAGGGCAACTCTCTGCATCTAATGCAGAAGTTTGGACGCATTGGTCCACCATCCTCAAAGGGCTAAAGTGGATGCTCAAAAGTGATGCGCCGCTGCTGGTCAACCCAGCACCTACGTGGCACAAACTCTCCTGGTTTGCAGAGTTCATTGCTGCGATGCCCCATTACGAGCGCAACACGGTTGAGACAGCTCGCTTAGCAGTCGCAGCCCGCAAACACTTGTTTACTTGGGCGCAGGAAGAAGGCATTGATTTCGACCTGAAGAAGGAAGGCATCCTGCACATTTACCGTGACAAAAAAGGGTTCGACCATGCAGGCAAAGTGTCAGTCATGCTGGCCAAGGGGGGCCTACCTCGCTATGCCGTGACCCCAGCTGAAATGAAAGCCATCGAGCCGACATTGGCAGGCACCTACTACGGTGGCTACTTCACTGAGAGCGATTCCACGGGAGACATTCACAAATTCACCAATGGACTAGCAAATGCGGCATCACGACTCGGCGTGCACACGCTGTATGGTCAAGATGTGACGTCGATTCAAAGCGATGGCCAACAAGCTGTCATCACCGTGACACAACAAGACGCCACCCCAAGCCTGCATACCTTTGATAGCGTGGTGGTGTGTGCAGGAGTGGGCAGCCGTGACTTTGCAGCTCAGCTAGGCGATCGCGTGAACATCTACCCCGTCAAAGGCTACTCCATCACCGTCAACTTGAACGATGAAGAAAGTCAATTGGGTGCCCCCACCGTGAGCTTACTGGATGACGAAACCAAGTTGGTCACCAGCCGCTTAGGCCTCAACCGTTTCCGCGTTGCAGGCACTGCCGAATTCAATGGCGTGAACCGTGACATTCGCGCAGACCGCATCCGCCCATTGATTGAATGGGTGGAACAATGTTTTCCCCGCGTTAACACACGCTCTGTAGTGCCTTGGGCAGGCTTGCGCCCTATGATGCCCAACATGATGCCTCGGGTGGGTCAAGGTAGAACTCCCAATGTTTTTTACAACACCGGGCATGGGCACTTGGGTTGGACGTTATCAGCCGTGACAGCTGAGCTGGTGTCAGACACCATCGTCAAAGCTGCAGCAAAGAAATCAGGATATTCAATGAACTTGCATGCAGTTGCTGCTGGCAACATTTAGAGTTCAAAATAATAAGCAGTAGGGGTCTTGCGGCTCTCTACTGCTTTTTTTCTTAACTTAGTTGGTGATTTTCTAAAAAATTAAACAACCTCATCATTGGTTATAGTTTTTTAACATTCAAGCCCGCCAAGCCGGCAGTTGCCAGTTGCGCCACAGTGCCAGTGCGCGAAGGCACACAGTAACAAATAAGCACCCCAGTAAGGCCATCCAGTCTGGAGCATCTAATGTCCAAAGGACCACGTAAGTCCAGCCACCAGCAAAAGAACACACCGCGTAGGGGCGGTGGTCTTTGAAAGCCGTGGGAATTTCATTGCAAACCATGTCACGCAGCACACCACCAAAAACACCCGTGATCAGGCCCATTAAGACGGCGACTACTGGCGGCATGAGTGACTGCAAGGCGAGGTGAACTCCCGTCGCAGTAAATAGTCCCAAGCCCAGCGCGTCGGGCCAGAGTATTGTTCTTTCAGTTACTTCAAAATGCCGCTGTCGCATGAAGACCATAGCAAATACGCACAAGGCCAATACGCCCCAAAGCATTTCGGTATGTTGCACCCAAAAAAACGGGCGTTGATCAAGCAGCAAGTCGCGCAAGGTGCCACCTCCAAAAGCTGCCAGAAAAGCCACAACACAAATGCCCACCGCATCGAGCTTTTTACCCGCAGCTTTCATCAGTCCAGACAACGCAAATGCAGCGGTCGCTAACAACTCGACTATCAAATGTAGGGTGTCCCCCCATGATTGAAGTAAATACATTGAAAATTTATGTCACCAATTTAAAGTTTTCATAGCTAAAGCAAATTCAATCGCACTGTAAATTCCACGTTTTTAATTTTATAGGCTACTGGTCTACAACAGTTCGACTTTAAAAATTGAGCTCGAATAATTAGGGCTGTCACAGTTCGATGTCAGTGCATGGTCTCAAAAAAATTTTTTTGATTCGCGCACTAAGCAAAGCGTCTAACTTTTCCCCTGCTTGTTTAAAGCGCCAATTGCAAAATCTACTCCTGCGCTGGAAATTGACCTGCTTATTCAACTCCAATAAGTTGATCAACTCAATGCTGAACCGTCCAGAATCTGGACGCCCCTCCCATGTAGCTTTGAACTTCCACAGGTTTTAGTTCGCTTGCTATTCGTAACGTGTAACGTTTGGGAAGTAAGATGGCTCACAAACGTAGCAAAAGTGCACTAAACCTTGGAAAAGTTGCGAAACACAACTTTTGACCCAATTGCACGAAATATTACACGTTTATCAAAAACACCAATAAGTCATTGATTCATATGGGATTTTGACGAGCCTGTTTTTCTGTTAATCAGAGGTTCTCTGGTTAAAACTTAGCTCATTATTTAGGCCAATTTTTCTCAGTCATTGCACGTTTTATTACACGGTCGATGACCAAAAGCAAGCTGCATAAATCGATCTGTACAAAGTGCTACTCACTCCAACTCATACTATAGAAATTGTCTACCGTTATGGGGTAACGCCAGCCATCGGGGGCCTTAAGAGTGAAGTCCGGAGCAGCCAGCCAAAATCACAGATTGGGGTATCTAGAAGCATGGTTTTTGTTCATTTAGCACACACGTTTCAAGTGGTACTTGGAGGTGCCAGTTTGTCTTGAGTTTTGAGGTCAAAGTCCGTTGCATCGTGACGTTCGTGTAGTTGATCTGAAAGCTTGCCCCAAGTACGGTTGACCTTTCGACCACGCTGGACGGCAGGGCGTTGAAGAACTTCATTAGCCCATCGCCTTAAATTCTTGTAGCTCTCAACTTGCAGAAACTCTCCCGCGCCATAGGCCTCACCCAACACTAAGTTGCCATACCAGGGGTCTCCTCGTTTTCAGTGCAATAAGTGACGGTACGAAAAGCTAGCACTGGCGCGGAGGTGGTGTTGGTAGATCGTTGATTTCATTGACTTTC
>NZ_FNQJ01000046.1 GCF_900107605.1 Acidovorax soli
CATCGCCATCACACCCGAGTCGTCATAATCTGGTCGTCCTGCCTGGGGGAATTTGGGGTGGCCAAGGGTGGGGGAATTTGACCTGGCCATCGGGGTGCGGTGCCGGGAGTCTTGGCACCAGGCAGGTAAAATCATCGGTCCGGAGTTTGTTGCCTGGCATTGCAGTGCTTGCAATCGGGGGCAACCGACCCACCTGAAATCAATTCATCTTAGGGGTTTCGGTCGTCTCACATGCTTTTCGGCGCATGTCAGGCGGTCCTGTTCGCATGGCCACCAACTTCCTTACCAAATTATTCGGCAGCCGCAATGACCGGCTCCTCAAGCAATATCGCAAAACGGTTGCCCGCATCAATGCGATGGAGCCCGACTATGAGAAGCTGACCGATGACGCGCTGCGCGCCAAGACGCTGGAATTCAAGGAGCGTGTGGCCAAAGGTGAGTCGCTTGACGACATGTTGCCGGAGGCATTCGCCGTGGTGCGAGAGGGCTCCAAGCGCATCATGAAGATGCGCCATTTCGATGTGCAGCTGCTCGGCGGCATGGCATTGCACTACGGGAAAATCGCGGAAATGCGCACGGGGGAGGGCAAGACCCTCACCGCCACCTTGCCGGTCTACCTGAATGCACTGTCAGGTAAGGGCGTTCATGTGGTCACGGTGAACGACTACCTGGCCAACCGGGATGCCATGTGGATGGGGCGTCTTTACAACTTCCTGGGGCTGACGGTGGGCATCAATCTGCCCAACATGCCGCGCGAAGAAAAGCAGGCCGCCTACGCCGCAGACATCACCTACGGCACGAACAACGAATATGGGTTCGACTACCTGCGCGACAACATGGTCTATGAGGCACGGGACCGCGTGCAGCATGGCCTCAACTTCGCCATCGTGGACGAGGTGGACTCCATCCTGATCGACGAGGCGCGCACGCCGCTCATCATCAGCGGCCAGGCCGAGGACCATACGGCGATGTACATCGCCATGAACAAGGTGGTGCCACTGCTGGTGCGCCAGGAAGGCGAAGCCGATCCGCGCACCGGCGAGGGTGTGACCAAACCCGGCGATTTCACGCTGGACGAAAAAACCCACCAGGTATTCCTGACCGAGCAGGGCCATGAAAGCGCCGAGCGCATCCTGGCTGCCCAGGGCCTGATCGCCGAAGGCGCGTCGGTGTATGACCCGGCCAACATCACGCTGATGCACCATCTGTATGCGGCGCTGCGGGCCAACCACCTGTACCACCGCGACCAGCACTACGTGGTGCAGAACGGCGAGATCGTCATCGTGGACGAGTTCACCGGCCGCCTGATGTCGGGTCGCCGCTGGAGCGAAGGCCTGCACCAGGCCGTGGAAGCCAAGGAGGGCGTGGCCATCCAGGCCGAGAACCAGACGCTGGCGTCCATCACGTTCCAGAACTACTTCCGCTTGTACAGCAAGCTCGCCGGGATGACCGGAACGGCCGATACCGAAGCCTATGAGTTCCAGGAAATCTACGGCCTGGAAACCGTGGTCATTCCACCCAACCGCCCCAGCCGGCGCGATGACCAGCTCGACCGCGTGTACAAGACCACGCGCGAGAAATACGAGGCGGCCATCAAGGACATCCGCGAGTGCCATGAGCGCGGCCAGCCCGTGCTGGTAGGCACCACGTCGATCGAGAACTCCGAGATCATCGACCAGCTTCTGAACAAGGAAAACCTGCCCCACCAGGTGCTCAATGCCAAGCAGCATGCCCGCGAGGCGGACATCGTGGCCCAGGCCGGACGCGCCGGCATGATCACCATTGCCACCAACATGGCGGGCCGCGGCACCGACATCGTGCTGGGTGGCAACATCGAAAAGCTGGTGGCTGCCGTGGAGACGGACGAGACGCTGGATGAAGCCACCCGGCAGGCCCGCATCGCCGAAGTGCGCGCCGAATGGGCGCGCGACCACGAGAAGGTAAAGGAACTGGGCGGGCTGCGCATCATCGCCACCGAGCGCCATGAGTCGCGCCGCATCGACAACCAGCTGCGGGGCCGTTCGGGCCGCCAGGGCGACCCGGGTTCGTCGCGCTTTTACCTGAGCCTCGATGATTCGCTGATGCGCATCTTCGCGGGCGACCGCGTCAAGGCCATCATGGACCGCCTGAAGATGCCCGATGGCGAGGCCATCGAGGCGGGCATTGTCACGCGCAGCATCGAGTCGGCCCAGCGCAAGGTCGAAGCCCGCAACTTCGACATCCGCAAGCAGCTGCTCGAGTACGACGATGTGGCCAACGACCAGCGCAAGGTCATCTACCAGCAGCGCAACGACATCCTCGATGCCGCCGAACTGTCCGACGTGATTGCCGCCATGCGCGAGGACTGCATGACCGATCTGGTGCGTTTGTATGTTCCCGCGGAATCGGTGGAGGAGCAGTGGAACCTGCCTGCCCTCGAAAAGGTCCTGGCCGACGAATGGCAGGTTTCGATTGCGTTGCAAAAGGAGGTGGAGGGCGCGCACAGCATCACCGACGACGAGATTCTGGACAAGGTGCTTCAGGCTGCACATGCGTCGTTCGACGCCAAGATCGAACAGGTGGGGCGCGACAACTTCACCCAGTTCGAACGCGTGGTGCTGCTGCAGAGCTTTGACTCCAACTGGCGTGACCACCTGAGCGCGCTCGACTACCTGCGCCAGGGCATTCACCTGCGCGGTTATGCGCAAAAGCAGCCCAAGCAGGAATACAAGCGCGAGGCGTTCGAGCTGTTCCGCCAGCTCATCGACCAGGTCAAGAACGAGGTCACCAAGATCCTCATGACCGTGCAGGTGCAGTCGCCAGCGCAGCTGGACCAGGCCGCGCAGGACATGGAAAGCCGTGCGGAAAGCATTGCCAATGTGACCTACACGGCGCCCACCGAAACGGGTGAGGTGGAGACCACGGTCGATGCCCAGACGATGGACCAGGCCTTGCCGCAAGGCGTTCGCGTGGGGCGCAATGATCCCTGCCCTTGCGGCAGTGGCAAGAAGTACAAGCAGTGCCACGGCAAGCTGGCCTGATTGAATGGAACCAAACGACACGGGCCGCGGCCCGTGTCTTCATTTGCGCACCACGGTTTTCCGGATAATCCAACGCAGTTTTTGAGAAAGACCACCATGCCCGTCAATCTACTTGCCCCCGTTGCCGCCGATCTGCACCCGATTGCCGGCGTCCGCATCGGCGTTGCCGAAGCCGGTATCCGCAAAGCCAGCCGCAAGGATCTCACCGTGTTCCTGCTGGACGAAGGCGCCAGCGTGGCTGGCGTGTTCACGCAGAACCGCTTTTGCGCGGCCCCGGTGCAGATCAGCCGCGAGCATCTGGGCCGCGGTCAATCCATCCGTGCCATGGTCATCAACACCGGCAACGCCAACGCGGGCACCGGTACCGACGGCCTGGCGCGCGCACGTTCCACCTGCATTGCGCTCGCACGCCAGCTGAGCGTGGCGCCCGAGCAGATCCTGCCGTTCTCCACCGGCGTGATCATGGAGCCACTGCCCAACGACCGCATTGAAGCCGGTCTGCCCGCTGCCATTGCCGATGCGCAGCCCGGCCACTGGGCGCGTGCGGCCGAGGGCATCATGACCACCGACACCCTGCCCAAGGCTTTCTCGGCCCAGGTGCAGATCGGTGGGGCCACCGTGTCCATCACCGGCATCAGCAAGGGCGCGGGCATGATCCGCCCCAACATGGCCACCATGCTGGGCTTTCTGGCCACGGACGCCTGCGTTGCGCCTGCCGTGATGCAGCAGCTGGCGCGCGAACTGGCCGATGGCTCGTTCAACCGCGTCACCATCGACGGCGACACCTCCACCAACGATTCGTTCGTGGTGGTGGCCACCAACAAGGCAGCGCACAGCCCTGTCACCACGCTGGCCAGCGTCGAGGGGCAGGCCCTCAAGGCGGCCATGCTGGGCGTGGCGCAAAAGCTGGCCCAGGCCATCGTGCGCGACGGTGAAGGCGCCACCAAGTTCATCACCGTGCGTGTCGAAGGTGGCAAGACAGGCGAGGAGTGCCGCAAGGTGGCCTATGCCATCGCCCATTCGCCGCTGGTCAAGACGGCTTTCTTCGCCAGCGACCCGAATCTGGGCCGCATCCTGGCGGCCGTAGGCTATGCAGGAATCGACGACCTGGACCAGACCGGCATCGATCTCTACCTGGACGACGTGCATGTGGCGGTGCATGGTGGGCGCAACCCCGCCTACCGCGAGGAAGACGGTCAGCGCGTGATGAAGCAAAGCGAAATCACCGTGCGCGTGCTGCTGGGCCGCGGTGGTGCGGTGGACACGGTGTGGACCTGCGATTTCAGCCACGAATACGTCACCATCAATGCAGATTACCGCTCCTGAAATACTCCTGCCTTGCCAGCTGCTGGCGCTTGCTGGATAAGCGCTGGATGCCAAAAATGAATCAAAAATTTGAACACCTGATCGAGCGCGCCGAGCAGCTCATCGCCCGCATCGAGTCCGTGCTGCCGCAGCCTCTGGGCGCGCCCGACTGGTCGGCTTCCATTGCCTGGCGCTATCGCAAGCGCAGCAGCGGCCATGGCAGCCTGGAGCCCGTGCGCCATGTGGCAGCGATACAGCTGACCGACCTCCAGGAGATCGACGGGCAAAAAGAAAAGATCGAGCGCAACACCCAGCAGTTCGTGCAGGGCAAACCGGCCAACAACGTGCTGCTGACCGGCGCACGTGGCACGGGCAAGTCTTCGCTCATCAAGGCCTGTCTGAATGCCCACGCGGCCCAGGGCCTGCGCCTGATCGAGGTGGACAAGGCCGACCTCACCGACCTGCCCGACATCGTGGACGTGGTGTCGGAGCGGCCCGAGAAATTCATCGTCTTCTGTGATGACCTGAGTTTTGAAGACGGCGAGCCGGGCTACAAGGCGCTCAAGTCCATCCTCGATGGCTCGGTGGCCGCCGCAACGCCCAATGTGCTGATTTATGCCACCAGCAACCGGCGCCACCTGGTGCCCGAGTACATGGCAGAAAACCGCAGCTACACGCACACCGATGACGGCGAGGTGCACCCTGGCGAGGCGGTCGAGGAAAAGATTTCCCTGTCGGAGCGCTTTGGCCTGTGGGTCAGTTTCTATCCATTCAGCCAGGATGAATACCTGACCATCGTGGCCCAGTGGCTGGCGTCGCTCGGCGTTTCGGCGGCAGCCATCGCGGCGGCCCGGCCCGAGGCGCTGGTCTGGGCGCTGGAGCGCGGTTCGCGCAGCGGCCGCGTGGCCTACCAGTTTGCGCGCGACTATGCGGGGCGGCATGGTGGCTGACACGGTTCATCCTGATGCGGCCGGCACCGCCGACCGCGCGCACACCGAGGTTGCCGTGGGCATCCTGCTGCGAGCCGATGGTGCGATGCTCCTGTCCACGCGCCCGCCCGGCAAGCCCTATGCGGGCTATTGGGAGTTTCCGGGCGGCAAGCTGGAGGCGGGCGAGACGGTGGAGCAGGCGCTGCGCCGCGAGCTGATCGAGGAGCTCGGCGTGACCATCGGCCCCGCCAGCGTCTGGAAGGTGACCGAGCACGACTACCCGCATGCCCTGGTGCGCCTGCATTGGTGCAAGGTGCGGGAGTGGTCGGGTGCGTTCGAGATGCGCGAAGGCCAGACCATGGCCTGGCAGCAGATGCCACTGACTGTGGCGCCGGTGTTGCCCGGTGCGTACCCGGTACTGCAATGGCTGGCCGAAGAGCGTGGCCAGAAGTTTTCTTTGGATAGCTATTAAATAAATAGCTGTAAATTCATTATGGATAGGCTCTAGAGTCTGATTTTCCTGTTATTCAGCGCTGTATGCAGTCGATATCCCTCAGTGCTGCAGGCGGGGATCGCCATACGGTGCGTCGTCAGGAGGCGCCTCGGTAGGCATGCGAAAGTCCTCGCTGGCCCAGGCGCCCAGGTCCATCTGCTTGCAGCGCTCGCTGCAAAAGGGCCGAAAGGGGTTTTGCGTGCTGTAGATGCTGTCGCCGCCGCACTGGGGGCAGGTGACATGGCGGGTGACTTCACCCGGCGGGAGTTGGGTTGCCATTGGCAGGCCTTCTTCAGGCGCAGAGCGTGAGCTCGAACGCGGCATCGTCGGTGGACGATTGCAGGTGTCCATCGGGTTCCTGCCGCATCAGGCGCACCGACACAATGAGGCGATTGCCGCTGATCTCCGGGATCAGCTCCAGTGCGGGGTCGATGCGCAGGCGCAGCAGCTGGAATGTGCGGCCCTGCGGAAGGTTTTGCTGGAACTGGCCACGCTCGGCGGCCACCTTTTGGGGCACCCCCGAGTCCCGCAGCAGCTTGAGCAGCACGTAAATCGACTCGGCCAGCGGTGCAAGGGTGGAGGCCCATTGCTCCAGTGCCTGCTGGCGCACCGCCACTTCCTTGTGTTGCCAGGTGTAGTAGGCCGGCAGATCAAACCCGCAGGTGCCGCCAGGGATGCCCACGCGGCTGCGGATGCTCATCAGCCAGTCGTTTTCGGTCAGGGCATGGCCTGCCTTGCCGGTTTGCTGGTTGAGCGATGTAAAGCAGTGGTCCAGCTGAGCGACCACAGCATCCAGTGCCGCCTCGGAAATCGAGGGATTGCCCCGGTAGCTGTCGAGCTGGTGCTTGTGTTTCTCGATATCTTTGAGAACGTCGGATTTCAGGTCGGCACGCGCCGCCACGTCCATGATTTCGAAGATGGTGACCAGGGCAAAGTGGTGGTCCAGCGGGTGCTGGCGGGGAATCAATTCACCCAGCCTGCGAAACAACTGTTCCAGTCGCAGGTAGGTTCTGATGCGTTCGTTAAAGGGGTATTCGTAAAGGATCACGCTGGCGGATTCCTGGGAGCTCAGTGGATGTTCTGACGCCGGTGGCGCACGGCATGGAAAGGCAGCACAAACAGGCTCCAACGCATCATCATAGCCCGAACAGGCGCGCAAGCTGCGTTGCATGGCCTCGCAGTGCCTCCAGCGAAATGCCATCGTTCACCACGATGGCATCTGCTGCGGCCCGACGGGCCTGGCGGGATGCCTGCGTATCCAGAATGGCCTGTACTGCCGCGCGCTGCAGCCCATTGCGCGCCATGACACGGTGGATCTGCGTTTCGGTGCTGCAATCCACCACCACCACGGCGTCGAGCTTGCGCGCCCAGCGGCCCGACTCCACCAGCAGGGGGATGTCGAAGACGATGGCGCGATGTCCGGCGGCCGCGGCGTCCCGGGCTTGCTGCTCGCTCAGCCGGGTCACCCAGGGATGCACGATGGCTTCGAGCTGGGCGCGTGCCTGGGGGCTGGAAAATGCCAGCGTCCGCATGCGGGCGCGGTCCATGGCGCCGGTGGAGTCGATGGCCTCCGGTCCAAAGGCGGTCCGGATGTCGCCAATCGCGGCTCCACCGGGTGCGGTAACCGAGCGGGCGATGGCATCCGCATCCATCAGCGCTGCCCCGCAGGACTGAAGCATCTGTCCGAGCGTGCTTTTGCCGCTGCCAATGCCCCCGGTCAGACCCACGTGCACTGGCCGCTGCATGCTCACAACCCGAACAGGTTCAGCACCGTTTGCAACATGGCCTGGGGCCCGAACACCATGGCCGTCAAGCCGGCACCCACGAGGAAAGGGCCGAAAGGTACATAACCGCCTTCACGCAGGTTGTTGAATACCTTGAGACCGATCCCGACCAGGGCCCCGATCACGGAAGACATCAAAATGATGGGAACCAGGGCCTGCCAGCCGAACCAGGCGCCCAGGGCAGCAAAGAGCTTGAAATCGCCATATCCCATGCCTTCCTTGCCGGTGGCCAGCTTGAAGGCCCAGTACACCAGCCACAGGGAGAGGTAGCCGGCAGCGGCACCCGTCACGGACGCCAGCAGGGGAACGTCGATCCAGTGCATGGCCGACGCGATCAAGCCAGCCCACAGCAAGGGCAGGGTGATGTCGTCAGGCAGCAGGGTAGTGTCCCAGTCGATGAACGCCAGTGCCACCATGGCGGCAGAAAAACCGGCCCATGCCAGACCTGTGGCAGTGAACCCCCACCGGTGGGCGCAGAATGCGAAAAGCACGCCCGTCAGGATCTCCACCAGGGGGTAGCGTGCGCTGATGCGCACCTTGCACGCAGAGCAGCGACCCCGCAGAAAAAGATAGCTCAGCACCGGGATGTTTTCATACCACTGCACCGCATGCCCGCACGCCGGACAACGCGAGCGGGGCGTGCACAGATTGAAAGCCGCCTCGGTGCCGGGCGTTGGCGGGGCATCCGTGCCGGCCGCGAATGCCGCGTGCTCCTGCGCCCATTGGCGCTCCATCATCTGGGGCAAGCGGTGAATCACCACATTGAGAAAGCTGCCCAGCAGCAGACCCACAAGGCCCGCAATGGCGGGTTCTGCCAAGATATCCACGATCAAACGACCTGACCCAACTTGAAGATCGGCAGATACATCGACACCACAATGCCCCCAATCAGCGTGCCCAGAAACACGATGATGATGGGTTCCATCAGGCTGGACAGTCCGGCCACCATGTCATCCACTTCCGCTTCATAGAAGTCTGCCGCCTTGCCCAGCATGTGGTCAATGGACCCTGACTCTTCCCCAATGGCGCACATCTGCAGCACCATGGACGGAAAGATATTGGCATTGCCCATGGCAGCTGTCAGGCTCGTTCCGGTAGAAACTTCTTGCTGAATCTTGTCGGTCGCCATGGAATAGACCGAATTGCCGGCTGCGCCCCCCACGGAATCGAGAGCTTCCACCAAGGGCACGCCCGCGGCAAACATGGTCGAGAGGGTACGGGTCCAGCGGGCCACGCAGGACTTTTCGACCAGCGCACCAAAAACGGGCATGCGCAGCATCAGGCGGTCCATGAACATCTGGACTTTCTCACTTCGGCGCCAGGCCTGCATGAAAAAGTAAAAACCTCCACCCAGTACACCGAAAATCAGCCACCACCACTGGACGAATACTTCGCTGATCGCCATGACGAACAGGGTAGGGGCAGGCAAATCGGCACCGAACGAGGTGAATACTTCCTTGAAGGCCGGAATCACAAAAATCATGATCACGGTGACCACCACAAATGCCACGATCACCACCGAGATCGGGTACATCAGTGCCGATTTGATCTTGGATTTGATGGCTTCGGTCTTCTCCATATAAAGCGCCAGGCGATCGAGAAGCGCTTCCAGAATGCCCGCTGCCTCACCCGCCTCGACCAGGTTGCAATACAGGCTGTCGAAATACATGGGGTATTTGCGAAATGCACCATTCAAGGAGGTGCCGGTTTCGACGTCCGAACGCACATCGTTGAGCAACTTGGTCACGCTGGCATTGGTGTTGCCTCGTCCCACGATGTCGAATGCCTGCAGCAAAGGCACTCCGGCCTTCATCATGGTGGCGAGCTGGCGGGTGAACAGTGCAATATCTTTGGGCTTGATCTTCTTGCCCGAGCGCATCCGGCGCTTCTTGATCTTGGTGGGAAATACACCTTGCCGCCGCAGCATGGCCTGCACCTGATTTTCACCGACTGCGCGCGTTTCTCCCCGGACAATCTTTCCGTTGCGGTCTTTGCCTTCCCACTCAAAGACAAAGTCCTTGATTTCGCGTTTGGATGCTGCGGTTGCCATGATGCTCCCTCGTTCTTGAATTATTCGTTGGTCACTGCCAGCACTTCTTCCAGAGAAGTAAGACCTAACTTTGCTTTATGCAGCCCGGCATCACGCAGGGAGCGCACACCCTCCAGTTTGGCCTGTTCCGCAATTTCGAGCGCACTGCCGTCGCGCAGGATGATGCGCTGAATCTCTTCAGAGATCGGCATCACCTGATAGATCCCTAGACGGCCCTTGTATCCATTGTTGCAGGCAGAGCAGCCAACGGGGCGATAGGTGACCCAGGAGCCATCGAGTTCGTGCTCGGGGTAGCCTGCATCCACGAGTGCCTCATGTGGAATATCAGCAGGCGTCTTGCAAATAGGGCAAAGCCGACGCGCCAGGCGCTGGGCGGTGATCAGTATGACGCTGGAGGCAATGTTAAAGGGGGCAATCCCCATGTTGCGCATGCGAGTCAGCGTGGTGGGGGCGTCATTGGTATGCAAGGTCGACAGTACCAAGTGCCCTGTCTGAGCTGCTTTGATGGAAATATCGGCGGTCTCCAGATCCCGAATTTCACCCACCATGATAATGTCAGGGTCTTGGCGCAGAAAAGACTTGAGGGCGACGGCAAAAGTGAGTCCCGCCTTTTCGTTCACGTTGACCTGGTTGACCCCGGGAAGGTTGATTTCGGAGGGGTCTTCGGCCGTGGCGATATTGACGCCAGACTTGTTGAGCAGATTCAAGCATGTATAGAGCGAAACGGTCTTGCCCGACCCCGTGGGGCCCGTGACCAAAATCATTCCGTAAGGACGCCCAATTGCTGTCAACAGGCGTTCCTTCTCCGCCGCCTCATAGCCGAGTGCATCGATCCCTAGTTTTGCGCTACTGGGATCGAGAATACGGATCACGATTTTCTCGCCAAACAGGGTAGGCAAGGTGCTGACGCGAAAATCGATGACCCGGTCTGGCCCCACCTTCAGTTTCATGCGCCCATCCTGGGGCACCCGTTTTTCGGAAATGTCGAGGCGGGAAATAACCTTGATCCGGGAAGCTAGTTTGTCCTTGATGGCAATGGGAGGCGACGCGATTTCGCGCAATTCACCGTCAATGCGAAAACGTACCCGGTATTGGTGCTCGTAGGGCTCGAAATGCAGATCGGATGCCCGCATGTTGAATGCGTCCAGCAGCATCTTGTGGAGAAACTTGACGATGGGAGCATCTTCAACTTCGGTTGCCGCGTCAGCGCTCTCAGTGGCCTCTTCCACTGCAACATCATCAAATTCAAAATCACTTCCAGCGCTGATCAGCGTATCCATGGCTTCACCCGTGGATTTTGTGCTGATTTCAACCAAGCGGTTTAATTTATCGTATTCCGCAATAATCCAGTCCACCCCCATTTGGGTGGTGAATTTGATTTTTTCGGCGGCCTCTTGATCTGTGGGGTCCGCCGTGGCAACGATCAGTCGGTTGTTTCGTTTGCTGAGAACAACCACCCGATAGGCGGTGCAAATCTTTGCATCCAGGAGGTCTTTGGGAAGGCGCTGGGGGTCTATGGCGTCCAGATCGAGCAATGGAGCACCAAAAACAGCCGAAACGGTATGTGCCAAATCCGCAGCTGAAACAACGCCAGAGCCGGTCAGTTCAGCGATAAAGCTGGTGCGGCTGTTTTGTGACTTTTTGTAAATTTCCTCGGCTGATTTTTGTGTCAGCTTTCCCGCAGACATCAGTGCGCGACCCAATCCCGGGAGAGCTACTGAAGAGGCTTCTTTCTGGGCGGTATCGACAACGGCCATTTAACCAGGGCAATTAGTGGTGAAAAAACCATCCTATCATCCCCGAACACTCGTGCCCTGTACAGCGCTGCCGAATTGGCAGGATTGCCACAGTTGGAGGAATGCTGCTTGATTGGTGCGGAAAATGGTCGGGGTGAGAGGATTCGAACCTCCGGCCTCTACGTCCCGAACGTAGCGCTCTACCAGGCTAAGCTACACCCCGCGCATTGACGCCGCTGATTACAAATTCTGCTGGATTCGGCAGAATTCAGGCGCGGCGCTCAAGCAATTGAGCTGCCAATTGTAGCAAGCTCGCTGAGTAGTCTCCCTTTGGCAGTTGCTCGGCAGCAGTCATGGCGCGACGGGCTTCAGCGAAGGCCGCTGTGCGTGCTGCTTCCAGGGCTCCGGTGCTTCGTACAATGGCCACCACATCGTCAAGGCGATCTGTGGAGCCCTCTTCAATGGCGTGTCGCACGATGGCCGCCTGTTCTGGTGTGCCTCTTTGCATGGCCACGATGAGGGGCAGGGTGGACTTTCCTTCGCGCAGGTCATCGCCAAGGTTTTTCCCCATTTCCAGGGTGTCCCCGTCATAGTCAAGTACATCGTCGATGATCTGGAACGCCGTGCCAAGGGCCTGCCCATAGATTGCGCAGGCCTCTTCGATTTCAGGGGGGCTTTCGGCAAGAATGGCGCCCAGCCGTGCGCTGGCTTCAAACAGCTTGGCGGTCTTGGAGCGGATGACCTGGAGGTAACCTGCCTCATCCAGGGAGGCATCGTGCATGTTCATCAACTGCAATACCTCGCCTTCGGCAATCACATTGGTGGCTTCAGACAGTACTTCCATGACGCGCATCTTTCCCGTCTCCACCATCATCTGAAATGAGCGTGAATGCAGAAAATCGCCCACCAACACGCTCGCAGGGTTGCCGAAGGTCTGGTTGGCTGTGGCGCGCCCTCTGCGCAGGGTGGATGCATCCACGACGTCGTCGTGCAGCAGGGTGGCCGTATGGATCAGTTCGACTACGGCGGCCATGCTGAAACGGTGGTGCTGCCGATAGCCGAGAGCGCCGCATATCAGCAGCAACAGTGCCGGTCGCAGCCGCTTGCCTCCGGCGGCGATGATGTACTGGGAGATTTGCGCCACCAGGGGCACGCCGGATGTCAGGCGCTGGGCTATGACGTTGTCCACTTCACGCATGTCGTCGTTGATGATCGTCAGCGGTGATGTGGCGGTGGGGGTGAGGGGGGATGTCAAGATGAAGTGGCACGCAGAAAGTGCTGCGAATTATAGGAAGGACCGCACAGGGGCAGGCCATTGCCAATGTCGCGGCAGTTCGGCGCGTGCAGAGGGGTTGGCTGCTTTTGTGCTTGGTGGTATAATTTTTGGCTCTGCGGAAATCCGTCTGCAGAACTCATATCAAGAGGTCAACATGTACGCGGTCATAAAAACCGGCGGCAAGCAGTATCGCGTTGCTTCCGGCGAAAAAATTAAAGTAGAACAGATTGCTGCGGACGTAGGCCAGGAAATTGTGATCGACCAGGTTCTGGCTGTCGGCAACGGCGCTGAACTGAAGGTGGGTACTCCCCTGGTGTCCGGCGCAACCGTGAAAGCCACTGTCGTGGCCCACGGCAAGCACGACAAAGTGCACATCTTCAAGATGCGCCGTCGCAAGCACTATCAAAAACGCCAAGGCCATCGCCAGCAGTTCACCGAGCTGCAAATCGGTGCGATTGCTGCTTAAGAAGGAGCTGATGTCATGGCACAGAAAAAAGGCGGCGGCTCTACGCGAAACGGGCGCGACTCCAAGCCAAAGATGCTGGGTGTCAAGGCGTTCGGTGGTGAACTGATCAGTGCTGGCTCGATCATCGTGCGCCAGCGCGGTACGCGCTTTCACCCCGGCAGCAATGTCGGCGTGGGCAAGGACCACACCTTGTTTGCCCTGGTGGACGGCCATGTGTCGTTTGGCACCAAGGGTGCGCTGTCCAAGCACACGGTCAATGTGACTCCCGCCTGAGGTTGATTCCTCTGGCAGCAATCGAAGCCCCGCCCTGTCGGGGCTTTGTTGTTTAAGGCGCTGGCCGGTGCTATGGTGCTGGCCCGCGTGCCCCGCATGGACGGGGCTTTGTGCTTTCCGGAGGGTTCGCTTCCTGGCTTGCGCTCTTTTGTAAACTGGATACCCCATGAAGTTCGTCGATGAAGCCTATATTGACATTGCTGCCGGTGATGGTGGCAATGGCTGTGTGTCGTTCCGGCACGAAAAATACAAGGAATTCGGCGGTCCCAATGGGGGCGATGGAGGGCGCGGGGGGCATGTGTTTGCAGTGGCCGACCCCAATCTCAATACGCTGGTGGATTTCCGTTATTCGCGCCGCCATGAAGCCAAGCGGGGCGAGCACGGCATGGGTTCCGACATGTTTGGCGCTGCGGGCTCGGACATCACCCTGAAGATGCCTGTGGGCACCATCATCACCGACGCGGAAACGGGCGAGGTGCTCTATGAGCTGCTCAATCCCGGCGAGGTCATCACCATCGCCAAGGGCGGTGATGGCGGCTTTGGCAACATGCGTTTCAAAAGCGCCATCAACCGGGCGCCACGCCAGAAGACGCCCGGATGGCCGGGCGAGAAGAAAAACCTGAAACTCGAGCTGAAGGTGCTTGCCGACGTGGGCCTGCTGGGCATGCCGAACGCGGGCAAGTCCACCTTCATCACGGCGGTTTCCAATGCGCGCCCCAAGATCGCCGACTACCCCTTCACCACGTTGCATCCGAATCTGGGGGTGGTGCGCGTGGGCCCCGAGCAGAGCTTTGTGGTGGCCGATATTCCTGGTCTGATCGAGGGTGCCTCGGAAGGGGCGGGGCTGGGTCACCAGTTCTTGCGCCACCTCCAGCGCACCCGCCTGCTGCTGCACATTGTGGATCTGGCGCCATTTGACGACGCGGTGGATCCTGTGGCCCAGGCCAAGGCCATCGTCAACGAACTGAAGAAATACGACCAGCAGCTCTACGACAAGCCGCGCTGGCTGGTGCTGAACAAGCTCGACATGGTGCCCGCCGATGAGCGGGAGGCCCGCGTCAAAGATTTCGTGAAGCGATTCAAGTGGAAAGGGCCGGTGTTCGAGATTTCTGCGCTGACACGCGAGGGCTGCGAGCCGCTGATCCATGCCATCTTCCGCCATGTGCAGTCGGAGCAGCGCATCGAAAACGAGCCGGAGGAAGTGGATCCACGGTTTGCTGGAGATGCCCCCGTCTGACGGGATGTGCTGTTCGTGTTGTTTATTTCGCTATATTTATAATAGCTGTTGGCGCTTTATTCATAAGCGCTAGTGGTAAAAACTGCTCAAAAAATGGTTTCCAGCGTATTGCGCGATGCCCGCCGCATTGTGGTGAAAGTGGGTTCCAGTCTCGTTACCAACGAGGGGCGCGGCCTGGATGAGGCCGCCATCGGCGAGTGGAGCCGCCAACTGGCGGCCCTGG
Organism: Acidovorax soli; assembly: GCF_900107605.1. Classification (GTDB taxonomy): domain Bacteria; phylum Pseudomonadota; class Gammaproteobacteria; order Burkholderiales; family Burkholderiaceae_C; genus Acidovorax; species Acidovorax soli. The sequence continues at coordinate 14,793 of NZ_FNQJ01000046.1, forward strand.
TGCGCGGCGAGGGCGGCGCGCCCCGTGAGGTGGTGATGGTGTCCAGCGGCGCGATCGCTGAGGGCATGAAACGCCTGGGCTGGACGGCGCGCCCCCAGGAAATCCACGAGCTGCAGGCCGCCGCCGCTGTGGGACAGATGGGACTTGCGCAGATGTACGAGACCAAGCTGCGCGAGCAGGGCATGGGCAGTGCGCAGGTGCTGCTCACGCACGCCGATCTCGCAGACCGTGAGCGGTATCTCAATGCGCGTTCGACCCTGCTGACCCTGCTGCGTCTGGGCGTGGTGCCGGTGATCAACGAAAACGACACCGTGGTCAATGACGAAATCAAGTTCGGCGACAACGACACCCTCGGTGCGCTGGTCGCCAATCTGGTGGAGGCGGATGCGCTGGTGATTCTCACGGACCAGAAAGGTCTTTATACGGCCGATCCTCGCAAAGACCCGGCCGCGCAGTTCGTGCACGAAGCCCAGGCGGGTGATCCGGCCCTGGAAGCCATGGCCGGCGGGGCGGGCTCCAGCATTGGCAAAGGGGGGATGATCACCAAAATCCTGGCCGCCAAGCGGGCGGCGGGATCCGGGGCTTCCACCGTGATCGCGTGGGGGCGGGAAGAAAACGTGCTGCTGCGTCTGGTGCATGGCGAGGCGCTGGGCACCTTGCTGGTGGCCCAGACGGCCAAAAAGCAGGCTCGCAAGCAGTGGATGGCCGATCACCTGCAGATGCGGGGCGCTGTCGTGGTCGATGCCGGTGCGGCAGCCAAGCTGCGTGATGAGGGAAAGAGCTTGCTGCCCATCGGCATGACGGCAGTGGAGGGAGATTTCTCGCGCGGCGAAGTGATTGCAGTGCGTGATCCGTCGGGGCGGGAGATCGCACGCGGGCTGGCCAACTACGCCAGCGCGGAAGCCCGGCTCTTGTGCCGCAAGCCATCTTCCGAGTTTGAAAAGCTGCTCGGTTATGTCGCAGAGTCGGAAATGGTGCACCGCGACAACCTGGTGCTGACCACAGGCTGATGGCTCCCTGCTGATCCAGGGGGGCTGGGTCAGCTTGCCGCAGGGGAGGCCGCCATCTGGCCTTTCGGCAGGCCCTGCATGCCGAAGGGCTCTTCCCGGCAGTCTCCCTAGACCGGTCGCGGTACCAGCTTGGGAAGCGGCAGGGCTCCCAGTTCTGCCGGCGCACTGTTTTGCGGATCTGGGTCAAAACTTGCGCCCGGAGGCAGTTCCACCCCTGGGTTCAACAGCAGGGAGCCCGCACGGTGCATGGGGCTGCCTTGCGGCTCCGTGTCGCGCGCACGCATGCCGCTGCGCAGGTACCGGTTGCGCTGTTCGTGGCGTGGAAGGTAACGGGCCAGCTCGGTCAGGGCCATCTCATAGACGCCCCGTTTGAACTCGACCACCACATCCAGTGGAACCCAATAGTCGTGCCAGCGCCAAGCGTCGAACTCGGGATGGTCGGTGGCCCGCAGGTTCAGATCCCAATCGTGGCCCACGAGCTGAAGCAGATACCAGATTTGTTTCTGGCCCTTGTAATGTCCGCGCGCGTCGCGCCGGATGTACCGGTCAGGCACCTCATAGCGCAACCAGTCCCGTGTTCGTGCGACCAAGCGCACATGGTTGGGATGCAGTCCCACCTCTTCGTGCAGCTCGCGGAACATGGCCTGCTCGGGGGTTTCGCCCCGGTCGATGCCACCTTGCGGAAACTGCCAGCTGTGGGTGCGAATGCGTTTGCCCCAGAACACCTGGTTCTTCTGGTTGAGCAGGATGATGCCGACGTTCGGCCGAAAGCCGTCCCGGTCAAGCATAATCAAACCCCAATTTTTAAACTGTGTCCATTATGCACGGCGCCTACTGTGCGGCAAGTGGACCATTACGTTCCGCCCGAAGCCGATCCCGATGAAAGCCTCCCAATTCTTCATTTCCACCCTCAAGGAAGCCCCGGCCGACGCTGAAGTGGTCAGCCACAAGCTCATGATGCGGGCAGGTCTGATCAAGAAGCTGGGCGCAGGCATCTACAACTACATGCCCATGGGCCTTCGGGTGATTCGCAAGGTCGAGGCCATCGTGCGCGAGGAAATGAACCGTGCCGGTGCCGTGGAACTGACCATGCCCGTGGTGCAGCCGGCAGAGCTGTGGCAGGAGACGGGGCGGTTTGACAAGATGGGCCCCGAGTTGCTGCGCATCCAGGACCGCCATGGCCGCGACTTTGTGGTGCAGCCTACGAGCGAAGAAGTGATCACTGACATTGCGCGCCAGGAGATCAAGAGCTACAAGCAGTTGCCGAAGAACTTCTACCAGATCCAGACCAAGTTCCGCGACGAGCGCCGTCCGCGTTTCGGCCTCATGCGCGGCCGCGAATTCACCATGAAAGACGCCTACAGCTTTGACAAGGACCAGGCGGCCGCCAAGGCCAGCTACCAGGTCATGGCGCAGGCCTACCGTCGCATCTTTGACCGCTTCGGCCTGACCTACCGCGCCGTGGCCGCCGACAGCGGCGCCATCGGTGGCGACCTTTCCGAAGAGTTCCAGGTGATCGCCGCCACGGGCGAGGACGCCATCGTCTATTGCCCGGGGAGCGACTACGCTGCCAACATGGAAAAGGCCGAAGCCCTGGCGCCCGCGGGTCCGCGTCCAGCACCCGCCAAGGCGATGGAAAAGACCGCCACCCCCGGCAAGGCCACCTGCGCCGATGTGGCGCAACTGCTGGACGTGCCATTGAGCACCACCGTCAAGTCGCTGGTTCTGGCCACCGACGAGACCAATGAGGCGGGCGAGATCGTCAAAAGCCAGGTCTGGCTGCTGCTGCTGCGCGGCGACCATGACATGAACGAGATCAAGGTCGGCAAGGTGCCCGGCCTGGCGGGCTTCCGCTTTGCCACGCTGGGTGAGATCGACGAACACTTTGGCTGCAAGCCGGGTTACCTGGGCCCCATCGGCCTGAAGAAGCCTTTGAAGATCGTGGCAGACCGCGAAGTCGCCCTGATGGCCGACTGGATCTGCGGCGCCAATGCGCCCGACTTCCACATCACCGGCGTGAACTGGGGCCGCGACCTGCCCGAGCCGGATGCTGTGGCCGACCTGCGCAACGTGGTGGCGGGCGACCGCTCGCCCGACGGCAAGGGGGAGCTGGCGATTGAGCGTGGCATCGAGGTGGGCCATGTGTTCTACCTGGGAACCAAGTACAGCCGGGCCATGAATGCGACCTTCCTGGACGAAACCGGCAAGCCCCAGCCGCTGGAGATGGGCTGCTACGGCATTGGTGTCACGCGCCTGCCTGCCGCCGCCATCGAGCAGAACCATGACGAGCGCGGCATCATCTGGCCCGACGCCATTGCGCCGTTCACCGTGGTGGTCTGCCCGGTGGGCATGGACCGCAGCGAAGCCGTCAAGGCCACGGCCGAGCAGCTTTATGCCGATCTGCTGGCCGCCGGCGTCGACGTGATCCTGGATGACCGCGGCGAGCGCCCGGGTGCCATGTTTGCCGACTGGGAGCTGATTGGTGTGCCGCACCGCGTGACCATTGGCGACAAGAGCCTCAAAGAAGGCGTGGTCGAGTACCAGCACCGCCGTGATGCGGCTGCCACCAAGGTGGCAGCCGCCGACATTCTGGCCCATGTGAAGGGGCGTATGGCCGTATGACGAGCGAGCGAGACCGGCCTGCCAGCATATCGGCCCTGAACGGCGTGTCTCGCCGTGCGTGCCTGGTGTCGCTGGCCGCACCGGCTGCATGGCTGGTGGCGCCGGCGCAGGCCCACGCAGGCGGGCAGCTGGAAGAACCCTTGATGGATTCCGTGCGCACGGCGCTGGCCTCGGCCGTGGGCAACTACGCGCCGCCCGAGCCGGAGTTTTTCACCACCGAGTCCCGGCTGTACTACCTGCGCTGGCTGGGCACCATGAGCGACCGCCTGCGCCGCCGCAAACCCGAGTGGGAAGTGCGTCGCGATTTTCTGCAGACCGTGTGGTACGAGTCCAAGCGTGCGGGGCTGGATGTTTCGCTGGTCTTGGGGCTCATCCAGGTGGAGAGCGCCTTTCGCAAGTTTGCCGTGTCCAGCGTGGGTGCGCGGGGCTACATGCAGGTCATGCCGTTCTGGACGCGCGTGATCGGCGACGGCGACCCGGGCAAGCTGTTTCACATGCAGACCAACCTGCGCTTTGGCTGCGTCATCCTGCGCCACTACATTGATCGTGAACGGGGCGACCTGTTCATGGCGCTGGGTCGCTACAACGGCAGCCGGGGGCGCTCGCCCTATCCTGATGCCGTGTTTGGAGCGCAGCGCAACTGGCTGTTCAACGACACACCCGCAGCGGCCTGATGCACCAGGGTGGCGCGGGGCGCAAGATCTACGGTGCCGCCGGCTCTGCAGGGGTTGCCGCGCTGCCACTGTCGGCCGGCACAGGCGTCAGGCGTGACACCATCACCTGGTCGATGCGGAAGCTGTCCACGTCCAGCACCTCGAACTTGTAGCCGCCCCAGACCACGTTGTCGGTGCGCCGGGGGACGCGGCGCAGCATCACCATCAGGAAGCCGGCCAGGGTTTTGTACTCGTCGCTGTGCGGCAGTTCATCGAGACCCAGCGCGTGCAGCACGTCTTCTACCGGGGTGACGCCATCGATGAGCCATGAATTTTCGTCGCGACGCACGATCAGCTCTTCATCGGCCGGGCCCACCAGATCGCCCATCACGGTGCTCATCACGTCGTTCAGCGTGACCACGCCGACCACCAGGCTGTATTCGTTCACGATCACGGCAAAGTCCTCGTGCACCTGGCGGAACTGCTCCAGCACCTCGGACAGGGTGAGCCGGTCGGGCACGATGAGCACCTTGCGCACCAGGCTGTCGTCGGCCAGCGAGATCGGCTGGTTGTTCAGCACGCGCTGGAACAGGTCCTTGGCGTCCACGTAGCCCACCACATGGTCGATGTCGCCCTCGCATACCGGGTAGGTCGAGAAGGGCTCGGCCGCGATGCGCAGGCGGATGACGGCGTCCGGTTCGTCGCGCAGGAAGAACGCCACGCGGTCGCGCGGGGACATGGCACTGGACACCGTGCGCGTGTCCAGCTCGAACACGTTGGTGATGACCTGCTGCTCGCGCGCAGCCAGCACGCCCGCGCGCGCGCCGGCTTCCATCATCGCCAGGATGTCGTCGGAGGTGATGCGGTCGTCCCGCAGCGAGGACATTCCCAGCAGGCGAAACAGGGCGTCCGCGCCCTTGCTGTAGAACCACACCAGCGGGCGCAGCAAGGTCATCAGAAACACCATGGGCTGCGCCAGCCGCACCACGGTGTTTTCTGGATCGGCCATACCCAGGCGTTTGGGGAACAGGTCGGAAAACAGGATGAACAGCGAGGTGATGGCCACGAACGACACCAGAAAACCGAGGTTCTGCGCGCTGCCCTCTGACAACCACAGCCCGAACAATGCCGTGAAATGCGGGCTCAGTGCGCCTTCGCCCACAATGCCCCCCAGGATGGCCACCGCGTTCTGGCCCACCTGCACCACGGTGAAATAGTCGCCCGGTTGCTCCTGCAGGCGCAGCACCCGGTCGGCGCGGGCATCGCCCTCGTCCGCCATCTGGCGCAGGCGCAGCCGGCGCGCTGCAGCCAGCGAAATCTCGGCCATCGAAAAGAAGGCACTGGCCGCGATGAGCAGGCCTATGACGAGCAGGCTTTGGGTCAGGGTCATGGTTGTGGACAACGGGCAACTCCGGGCGGCGCTGCCACGGGGCCCTGTGAGTGTAGCGGCGCGCGTGCGCAGCCTGGCCCCGGCCGCGCCGCACCAGCGGCTGCCGCCATGCAAAAGGCCGCCCGGGGGCCAATGCCAGTCAGTTAAGCTTGGCTTGATCTGATTGGCAGTAAAAAGGGAACGTGTTTCACGTTCCCTTTTTATTTTGTCGATCCTGCTGCA
>NZ_FNQJ01000015.1 GCF_900107605.1 Acidovorax soli
GACCTGATCGAAGCTTCCCGCGCGAGGTCAAGCGATCGACACGCAGCAAGTACCCACCAAAAAAATGCCAGTCAGGGCTTAACTGACTGGCATTGGGCCGAAGGCGGTTTTTTGCTTTGCTGGCAGCGCACCCGTTACAAACGGCGAACGGTATGACCCGTTCGGGCTGTTTGCCTGCCGGGGCAGGCGGTGGATTTAAGCGGCTGCGGGTGCCAGGGCTTTCACCTTGGCAGACAGGCGGCTCTTGTCGCGAGCTGCCTTGTTCTTGTGGAAGATGCCCTTGTCGGCCACGGTGTCCACCACGGCTTGCATCTTGGCGAACAGTTCGGTCGCCTTGGTCTTGTCGCCGGCCAGAACAGCCTTTTCGACGTTCTTGACAGCGGTACGGTATTTGGAGCGCAGCGAGGTGTTCGCTGCGTTGATCTTGACGTCCTGACGGACGCGCTTGCGGCCCGACGCCAGGCGCGGGTTCTTCTTCTTGGGTTTAGCGGATGCCATGGTTTAGTTCCTTGAGTCTGAGGATGATGCCAGCAAAGCCCGCGATTATAGCCCAGAGCGGCTTCCTCACCGCTGCCTTGCCAGAAACCGGCGCTGCGCCATCGCCAGCGCACCGGTGGAACGGGCTTTGCCGGGCCGCCGGGTGTTTCCTCCCTTGGGGGAAGACGCGAAGCGGCGCAGGGCGAATACACTCCCTGCGGTGTCATTGTTCAAAGCCGCCTCCACCGTCTCCCTGCTGACCCTGGCCTCCCGCGTGACGGGCCTGGTGCGCGACCTCCTGATGGCCTCGATGTTTGGCGCCAACGCGCTGACCGATGCCTTCAACGTTGCCTTCCGCATTCCCAACCTGTTCCGGCGCCTTTTTGCCGAGGGCGCCTTCAGCCAGGCGTTCGTGCCGGTGCTGGCCGCCTCCAAGGCCCAGCATGGCGAGGCTGCCACGCGCGTGCTGATCGCCAGCGTGGCGACGGCGCTGGCCTGGGTGCTGCTGCTCACCTGTGTGCTGGGTGTGCTGGGGGCCCCGCTGCTGGTGTGGCTGCTGGCCAGCGGCCTGCGCCAGAGCCCGGCCAGCTTCGATGCCGCCGTGCTGATGACGCGCTGGATGTTTCCCTACATCGGCTTCATGTCGATGGTGGCGCTGTCGGCGGGTGTGCTCAACACCTGGAAGCGCTTTGCCGTGCCGGCCGCCACGCCGGTGCTGCTGAATCTGTGCATGATCGCTGCCGCCTGGCTAGGCGCGCCGCAACTGGCGGCACGGGGGATCGAGCCCATCTACGCCATGGCCGGCGGTGTGATGCTGGGCGGCATGCTGCAGCTGGCGGTGCAGGTGCCCGTGCTGTACCGCCTGGGCCTGTTGCCGCGCATCGGCGTGACCTGGGGCACCGTGCGCGCCGCCTGGGCCGAGCCTGGCGTGCGCCGCATCCTCACCCTCATGGCGCCGGCGCTGCTGGGGGTGGGCGTGGCGCAGGTGTCGCTCATGGTCAACACCCAGATCGCCTCGTATCTGGCGCCGGGCAGCGTCACCTGGCTGTTTTACGCCGATCGGTTGATGGAATTTCCCACCGCCTTGCTCGGCGTGGCGCTGGGGGTGGTGCTCACGCCCCAGCTGGCCGCTGCCAAGGCCGCTGGCGACGCACTGCGCTATTCGGCCATGCTCGACTGGGGCCTGCGCATCGTGGTGCTGCTGGCCGTGCCCTGTGCCGTGGCGCTGCTGACCTTTGCCACGCCCCTGGTGGCCACGCTGTTCCACCACGGCGCGCTGCTGGACAGCGACGTGGGGAACATCGCCATCGCCCTGGCCGGCTACGGGGCCGGCCTGCTGGGGCTGGTGGCCATCAAGGTGCTGGCGCCAGGCTATTACGCCAGCCAGGACATCCGTACGCCCGTGAAGATCGCCGTGGCGGTGCTGGTCATCACGCAGCTGCTCAATGTGGCCCTGGTGCCGTTCATGGCCCATGCGGGGCTGGCGCTGTCGATCGGGTTGGGTGCACTGGTCAATGCGCTGTGGCTGCTGGTAGGCCTGCTGCGCCGCGGCAGTTACCAGCCGCAGCCTGGATGGGCACGCTTTGCCTTGCAGGTGGTGGCTGCCAGCGCCTTGCTGGCGGTGCTGCTGGTGTGGGCCGCGCAGTATTTTCCGTGGGTGCAGATGCGCGCGCACAGCGGCCAGCGTGCGGGTTTGCTGGCCCTGGTGCTGGGCGCGTCGGTGGCGCTGTATTTTGGCGCGCTGTGGGCCGCCGGACTCCAGCTGCGGCAGATGCTGCGGCGCTGATGCCGCTGCGCCGCGAGTGCGCCGAAATGACCCTGCAATCCGCGCCTGGTGTGGCTTGACGCCACAGGGCGCCCACCGTACAACGCTTCCATGTCCCTGAGCTATTCCGTTCCCACTGCGCTGGAGTACTTTGCCGCGCTGGTGCAAAGCGACGAGCATTTCCCGCTGCTCGAAGCCGCTGCCAGCCTGGCGCAGGACGAATACATCGACCTGGATGTGCAGCAGCTGCTGGGCGACGTGGACCAGCTGGCGGTGCGCCTGCAGCGCCGCATGCCGGCCGACGCGCCCGCGCTGCAGCGCTTGCGCATGCTCAACCAGTTTTTCTTTGCCGACCTGGGTTTTGCCGGCAACGTCAACAATTACTACGACCCCGAAAACAGCTATCTCAACGCCGTGCTGCGCACGCGCCGCGGCATCCCGATATCGCTGGCCGTGCTGTGGATGGAACTTGCCCAGGGCCTGGGCCTGCACGCGCGGGGCATCGCCTTTCCGGGGCATTTCATGGTCAAGGTGCTGCTGCCCAAGGGGCAGGTGGTGATGGACCCCGTATCGGGGCAGTCGCTCAGCCGGGAAGAACTGTCCGAGCGGCTGGAGCCCTACAAACGCCAGAGCGGCCTGGTGGACGACTACGACGTGCCGCTGGGCCTGTACCTGCAGGCGGCCACGCCGCGCGACATCATTGCGCGCATGCTGCGCAACCTCAAGGAAGTGCATCGCACGCAGGAGGACTGGCAGCGCCTGATCGCCGTGCAGGACCGCCTGATCGTGCTGCTGCCCCAGGCCTGGAGTGAATGGCGTGACCGGGGCCTGGCGCATGCCGAGCGCGGCAACACGGCGCAGGCCGTGGCGGATCTGCAGGCCTATCTGGCGCATGTCGAAGACGCGCTGGATGTGGATGCCATCGCCGAGCGCATCAGCACCCTGCGCAGCGCGGGCCGCTGATACGGATGGGCCTTTCACCGTACGGCGTGGTGGGGTCGCCTTGCCGTGCTGCCGCACTGCCTGCGGCTTCCCGCCTGGCTCTCCCGCTGAATGCAAACCCCTGTGAATGGGTGTCTGAAATGAAAAAAGCGCTTGCCAGGCAAGCGCTTTTTGCTATGGCTTGAATGGCGAATTGTCAGGCGCCCGCAGCCTTGACGCAAAGGACGGGGCAGGACACCGTCATCAGCAGTTCCTGGGCCACGCTGCCCAGAATCAGCTTGCCCACGGCGGTGCGCCTGCGCAGGCCGATCACCAGCACGGAGATGTCACGCGACTCCACCAGGTCGTTGATCTCGTCCACGGCGCTCTTGCCGCGCACAAACTGCTTGAACTCGGCGGTGATGCCTTGCGCGGCCAGCAATTCTTCCACCTGCTCGACCTCGAAGCCGGCGGCCAGCGAAGTGTCTTCCTGCTGGCCACCGGGGCCGGCGTTCACCACCATCAGGGGTTCCTGGCGGCGCTTGGCGATTTCGATGCCCTTGTCCAGTGCGGCCCGGCCTTCGGGGCGGGGTACGTATGCGACGAGGATGGTCATGTCTTGTATCTCCTGGTTATTGTCGGAATGGCGGCTCGCCCAAGGCTTGGGCTGGCCGTGCGTGACCGGGGCAGTCTGCGCTCGCAAATGGTAACGCCTGGCGCCCCGGCGTATCTGAATGGCGCAATGGCGCGATCACGGGCTGGCCCATGCCGGGCAGAGAAGGGTATCGGCGGCATTGCGCGGCGCGTAGCCGATTTGCGTGGCCGCGCGCGCCGAAGAAATGTGACGATCTGCTGGTTGGCGTGTGGGCTTGTAAATCGCGTTGACGGTGCTTCAGGGCATCCGGTAGATTCGCCGCCAGGGCATTGCGCCATCGTGGTGCAATGCTTCACAAAATATACCGATTGGAGTTTTCGATGTCTGCATTCAAACGTGTGGTTGCTTCCTGCCTGGTGGCCGGATTGACGCTGGCGGGCCTGCCGCTCACAGCCCAGGCGGGCATCGTGGGCACCGACCAGGTACTGGCAACTTCCGCATCGAGTACCGACCGTGATCGGGTCAGCATTTTCCTGGCCCGTGACGATGTGCGCAACGCCCTGCAGGGTCAGGGGGTGGATGCCAATGCCGCCATCGCGCGCGTGCAGGCCATGTCCGACGCGGAAGTGGCCCAGCTGGCCTCCCGCGTGGACCAGGCGCCGGCCGGCGGTGACATCTTGGGGGTGGTATTCACGGTCTTCATCGTCCTGCTGGTCACGGACATCCTGGGGCTGACCAAGGTGTTTCCGTTCACCCGCTCGGTTCGCTGATGAGCCCTCGCCGCGCTGGCTGGAGAACCCCCGCTGCGGCGGGGGTTCTTCTTTGCGCCCTGCTGCTGTCGGGATGTGCATCGCCGCAACTCACTGCCCTGGACCAGCGCTGGCCGCAGGCCTTGCCGCCCGCAGCGTTGCTGGAGCATGTGCCGTTCTTTGCGCAGGATGACCACCTGTGTGGCCCCGCCTCGCTGGCCATGGTGGCGCAGGCTGCAGGCATCCGGGTGACGCCGGGCGAACTCACCGAGCAGGTCTATGTGCCAGGGCGTCAGGGGGCGCTGCAGCTGGAAATGCTGGCAGCCACACGCCGGCAGGGGCTGGTGGCCTATCCCCTGGCGCCGCGCCTGCAGGATCTGCTGCAGGAAGTGGCGGGCGGGCAGCCGGTGCTGATCCTGCAAAACCTGTCGCTGCCGATATCACCCCTGTGGCATTACGCGGTGGTGATTGGTTACGACCGCGCGCGCAACGAGGTGGTGCTGCATTCCGGTGTCACCGAGCGCATGGTGATGGCGCTGTCGACCTTCGAGCACACCTGGGCGCGTTCCGGGTACTGGGCGATGCGCGCGGTGGCGCCGGAGCGTTTGCCAGTGACGGCCGAGGCGGATGGCTGGGCAACGGCCGTGGCAGCGCTGGAGCGCGTGAACCCACGCGCCGCCCAGACGGCCTACGCCACGGCGCTGGCACGCTGGCCGGACCATCGGGCCAGCCTGCTGGGGGCAGGCAATGCAGCGTACGCGCAGCGCCAGTTGACGCGCGCCGGGCAGGCTTATGCGGCGGCCACGCGGGCGCATCCCGACTTTGCCGATGCGTGGAATAACCTGGCGCAGGTGCGGCTGGAACAAGGGCAGCGACGTGCGGCCCGCGCTGCCATCGACCGTGCCGTGGCGCTGGGCGGACCACGCCTGGCGCAGTACCAGGAGCTGCAGCAAAAAATCAGGGCACCATAAAGCGTGCTGAAGGCGACCCTCCGGAATGGTGTCGCCACCATGCGCCGGAACGCATCGCCAGGCAACGTACCGCGCAGCTTGCGTCTGCTCGCGAACAGGGCGTGCGCTCCGCCGCACCATGGTTGCACTGCAACTGGAGAGAAATTTCGGAAGAATAGAGAATTTGTGCTTATGGATAAGCGCAAATAGCTATCAAATAAAGAGCAAATGACGCGCTAGCCCGTAAGCTGTTATCTTGAACAGGGTAGTTCCAGATGAATGGCCACCGCATCCATGCCCCGCCGCTCACCCCTGTTTTCCCTGTCCGCTCTGACGCGCGCTTACCGGCGCAATCTCAAGGCCTTTGCGCGCGCCACCCAACCCGTGCGCGCCAAGGCGGCGGCCGTGCCGCGCGCGCGGTCCCCAGCCGCAGCCGTCACCCGCACGCCGCGCAAGCCGCTGCCCGCCAGCGGGGAGTGGATTGCCGGCATGGCTCCCGGCCCTGCGGGTGCGCGGCGGTTTCACCTGTATGTGCCGCCGGGGCTGGCGCTGCGTCCGGGCGAGAAGCGGCCCCTCCTGGTGATGCTGCATGGCTGCGGCCAGACCGGGCGCGAACTGGCGGCCAGTTCGCGCATGAACCGCCTGGCGGTGCGTCATCGCTTTCTGGTGCTCTATCCCGAGCAGGAGCGCCTGGCCAATGCCCATGGCTGCTGGAACTGGTTTGACCGCCGAAGCGGCAAGGCCGATGCCGAGGCGGCGACGCTGCTGGCGGCGATCGACCGGGTGGCGCGGCGCCACCCGGTGGACACCGCCCGCGTGGGCGTGGCAGGGCTGTCGGCCGGCGCCAGCATGGCCGCGCTGCTGGCGGCGCGCTACCCCGGCCGGTTCTGTGCCGTGGCCATGCATTCGGGTGTGGCACCCGGTTCGGCCGACTCCGCCGCCACCGCCATGGCAGCCATGCGTGGGCGGCGCGCGGCGCATCTGCCCGATCCACCACCGGCGCTGGCTGTTGAAGGACCGGTGCCTGCGCCGCTGCCCCCGCTGCTGATCCTGCATGGTGATGGCGACAACGTGGTCTCGGCGCGCAACGCGGTGGCCACGGCCGAGCTGTGGGCCGCGGCATCGGGCGCGCGCGCCGGCACGGTGCGCACCCTGCAGCGCGGCAAACGCCATGCGATGCGGGTGACCGAGTACAAGGCACGCGGCCGCGCGCAGGTCACCCTGCGCGAAATCGTGGGCCTGGGCCACGCCTGGAGCGGCGGTGCGTCCGGCATGCCCTACAGCGATCCGGTGGGGCCCGATGCATCCGCACTGGTGTGGGCGTTTGTCGCGCGGCAGTTCAAGCAATGAAGGGAAATAGCCGTTGCCCCTTGTTTTTAGGGCAGAAAGCTATTGTGATCCAAGCGTCTGAGTGACCTCGCAGTGCGCGCCGGGCCGCCCGGTGGCGGCTAAACCAGCCGCGCCGCCACCAGCTCTTTCTTGAGGTAGGCGTAAAACAGCGGCGCTGCCACCAGCCCCGCCGGACCGAAAACGGCCTCGGCCACGAACATCACCGACAGCAGTTCCCACACCCCCATCTGCGTGCGCCGGCCCACCACCTTGGCATTGATCACGTATTCGGCCTTGTGGATGAGGATCAGAAACCCCAGGCAGGCCGCTGCTGCCAGCGGCGACACCGACAGCCCCACGATGGTGATGACCACGTTGCACACCAGATTGCCCACGATGGGCACCAGCCCCGCGACAAACGTGAACGTGATCAGTACCGGCGTGTAGGGCAGCTCCAGGCCCCACAGCGGCAACAGAAAAAGCAGGAACAGCGCGGTGAGCAGCGTGTTGAACGCCGCAATCCAGAACTGCGCCGCCACGATCTGGCGGAAGGCCTCGCCAAACAGGGCGATGCGCAGCCTGAGCTGCTGTGCCAGCGGGCCACGCGCCAGCACCGCAGGGCGCACGGCGGCCAGCGCGCCAATCAGCAGGCCCACATACGCAAACAGCACGCCAGCCAGCCAGGCGCGCCCGGCCATGGCCAGTGCACCGGCCTTGGCTCCCAGGTAGCTGGCAATGGTGCGCTGGATCTCCGCCGCCCCTTCCGGCAGGTGGGAGGCCATGTCCGCCGGCAATTTCAGGCGCAGCTCCAGCACCGTGCGGGCCATGTAGTTCAGCAGTTCCTGGTATTGCTGCGGGGCGTTCACCAGGTAGCCGCGCGAGTGCGTGAGGCCCACTGCCAGCAGCGCCAGCGGCAGCAGCATCACCAGGGCGGCAGCGGTCATCTGCGCAGCCCGCAGGCCAGAGACGGACGGATGGGACGGGCGCCGCATGCGGCCCAGACCTTGTGCAAACCAGCGGGTCAACGCCCGCGTCAGCAGAAAACCCAGGCACACGCACAAAAGACCCGGCAGCAGGCCGCGCCACATCACCAGCAGCAATGTGGCCGCCACCAGCAGGTAGCTGGCCACCACGACGCCCTGGCTCAAGGGTCGTGCTGGCAATTGGGTGGGTGTGGCCTCAGCCGAGGTGGAGGCGATGGGAGCCGGGGAGGGGCGCTGCGCCATGCAGGGCGACGGAACGGAGCGGGGCCAGTGTCGATCAGGCCACCACCACGGCGGCACCTTCACCGCGCGCAGCAATCGTGCCAATGGCGTACACCTGCTCGCCCGCAGCGCGCAGCGTGGCGGCCGTGGCTTCTGCGGCTGCGGCGTCCACCACCACCACCATGCCGATGCCGTTGTTGAAGGTGCGGTTCATCTCGATGTCGTCGATGCCGGCCGTCTTCTGCAGCCAGGCAAACAGCTCGGTCTGGGGCCAGCTGCCTTTTTGCAGGTGGGCGGCAGCACCCTCGGGCAGCACGCGGGGGATGTTCTCCAGCAGGCCACCGCCGGTGATGTGGGCCAGGGCCTTGATGGGATGTTGCGCCAGCGCGGCCAGCACGTTCTTCACATACAGGCGCGTGGGCTCCATGACCGCCTGCCTGAAGGGTTTGCCGTCCAGCGTGGCGGGCAGATTGGCGCCCGCGCGCTCGATGCACTTGCGCACCAGCGAGAAGCCGTTGGAATGCACGCCGCTGGACGCCAGACCCAGCACCACGTCGCCGGGCTTCACATCCTTGCCGGTGAGGATCCTGGATTTTTCGACGGCGCCCACGGCAAAACCGGCCAGGTCGTATTCGCCCGCCGGGTACATGCCGGGCATCTCGGCGGTTTCTCCGCCGATCAGCGCACAGCCCGAGAGTTCGCAGCCCTTGGCGATGCCGCCCACCACGGCAGCGGCGGTGTCCACATCGAGCTTGCCGCAGGCGAAGTAGTCCAGGAAAAACAGCGGCTCGGCGCCCTGCACCAGCACGTCGTTGACGCTCATGGCCACCAGGTCGATGCCCACCGTGTCGTGCATGTTCCATTCAAACGCCAGCTTGAGCTTGGTGCCCACGCCGTCGGTGCCGGAGACCAGCACGGGTTCCTGGTAGCGCTTGGGCACCTCGAACAGTGCGCCAAAGCCGCCGATGCCGGCCAGAACGCCCTCGCGCATGGTCTTTTTGGCCAGCGGCTTGATGCGCTCGACCAGGGCGTCGCCCGCGTCAATGTCAACGCCAGCGTCTTTGTAGGACAGGGGGGTGGGGGTGGATGCAGAGGAACTCATGGCAGGGATGGCACGGACCAGCGTGCGCGGCAGACTAAAATTTGCGCAGATTTTACGGGTTGTGCACCGCACGCCGTCCGTTCACCCTTTCTTCCCGCCCTGTTTTGCTTTTCCAGCCCATGCCGTTTCCTGTCATTCTCCCCCGCGCCGGCCTGCGTGCCCGCGGGCTGCAGCCATGAAGCAGCTGGCCCTGGACATTGGCCTGGCGACGGGCCCGACCCTGGCGCGTTTCTTTGCCGGCCCCAACGAGGCCGCGCTGCAGCATCTGCGGCTGTGGGTGGGGGAGGGCCACCAGCCGGGCACCCGTTCGCCGGTCCCCACTTACCTGTGGGGCGAGGCCGGCAGCGGCAAGACCCACCTGCTCCGGGCGGTGCACCAGGCCTTGGGCGACCAGGGGGCCAGCGTCGGCTGGCTCGATGCGTCGGTGGCCGCGCCCGCGGAGTTTGACGAGCGCTGGACCGCCGTGGTCATGGACGATGTGCACCTGTACAGCACCGCCCAGCAGGCCATGGCCTTCAACTGGTTTGTGAACGCCATCAGCCCCGCCAGCGGCATGCCACGCGGGGTGCTTGCTGCGGGCAACCTGCCGCCGGCCGACCTGCCACTGCGCGACGACCTGCGCACCCGTTTGGGCTGGGGCCATGTGTTCCAGCTGCAGCTGCTCGATGAAACCGCCCGCCGCGCGGTGCTGCGCCAGGAAGCCGATGCCCGGGGCGTGTTCCTGGGCGACGAGGTGATGGATTTCATGCTCAACCGTTTTTCGCGCGACCTGGGCAGTCTCATGCAGTTGCTGGACCAGCTCGATGCCTATGCGTTGCGCACCCAGCGCGCCATCACCATCCCCTTGCTCAAGGCCATGCTCGAATCGGAATGATGCCGCCACCCGGTGTGCCTCCCCTTTTGCCCTTTTTGTGAATCTGAATGACCTCTGATCCCCGCCGCCCGCGGCTTGCGCTGTTCGACCTGGACCATACGCTGCTGCCCATTGACTCCGACTACGAGTGGGGCGAGTTCACCATCCGCATCGGCTGGAACGATCCCGTGGAGTTCGCGCGCCGCAACGACGAGTTCTATGCCCACTACCAGGCAGGCACGCTCGATGTGCACGACTATGTGCGGTTTGCCACCGAGGCCGTGCGCCAGCGCGGCCCCGAGGCCGCCGCCGCCGCCCATGCACAGTTCATGCGCGAGGTGATCGAGCCGGCCATCCACCCGCAGGCACGCGAGCTGCTGCGCCAGCACCAGGCGGCCGGCGATGACGTGCTCATCATCACCGCCACCAACGAGTTCGTGACGCGGCCCATCGCGCAGGCCCTGGGCGTGCAAGAATTGCTGGCCATGCGGCTGGCCCGGGATGCGCAGGGCTGGTACACGGGCGAAATCGACGGTATTCCCACCATGCGCGAAGGCAAGGTGCGGCGCATGGAACAATGGCTGGCCGAGCGGCGGCTTTCCTGGAGCGATGTCGAGAGCACTTTCTACAGCGACTCCATGAATGACGTGCCGCTGCTGGAGAAGGTGAACCACCCCGTCGCCACCAACCCCGACCCGCGCCTGCGTGCGCTGGCCCAGGAGCGCGGCTGGCGCATACTGGACCTGTTCACGGCCTCTGCCAGCCAGGCTGCCTCCTGACACCTGTGCTCCGGCACCCCCTGATTACCCATTACCCATGATCAAGAAGTTCATCGACAAACTGCTCGGCAAGTCCACGCCCGGCACCTCGGGCGGCAAGCCCCATTTTGGCAAGCGCGAAGAGGTTCCGGCATCGGTCCACGGCATCAACCCCGAGCTGGTGGACCGCCGCGCCGCCGACGTGGTGGCCACGCTCAAGCAGGCGGGTTTTGAGGCCTACATCGTGGGCGGCGCCGTGCGCGACCTGCTGCTGGGCCTGCGCCCCAAGGACTTTGACGTGGCCACCAACGCCACGCCCGAGCAGGTCAAGGGGCTGTTCCGGCGCGCCTTCATCATCGGCAAGCGCTTTCGCATCGTGCACGTGGTGCATGGCCGGGGGCGCGAGCACGAGGTGATCGAGGTGTCCACCTTCCGCGCCTACCTCGACAACGCTGCGGCAGGCCAGGTCAGTGGCAACGAGAAGACCAGCAAGGCCCAGCTGTCGGGCATGCAGCATGCCGTGGACGCCAGCGGCCGCGTGTTGCGCGACAACGTCTGGGGCCCGCAGGACGAAGACGCCACGCGCCGCGACTTCACCGTGAACGCCATGTACTACGACCCGGTCAGCCAGGTGGTGGTGGACTACCACAAGGGCCTGCAGGACGCCAAGAAAAAGACGCTGCGCATGATTGGCGACCCGGCCACGCGCTACCGCGAAGACCCCGTGCGCATCATCCGCGCCGTGCGCTTCGCGGCCAAGCTCAGCCCGCTGGGCTTCACCATCGACGCCAAGACCGCAGCGCCCCTGGTGCAGTCGCAGGCCTTGCTGGCCGAGGTGCCGCAAAGCCGCATGTTCGATGAAATGCTCAAGCTGCTGCAAACCGGCCATGCCATCGCCACCATCGAGCAGCTCAAGAAGCTGGGCATGGCCACAGGCATCTACCCGCTGCTGGACGTGGTGGTGGAGCGCGCCGACACGCCTTTCGTGAGAGCAGCCCTCACCGACACCGACCGCCGCGTGGGCGAGGGCAAGCCAGTGGCCCCCAGCTTCCTGCTGGCCTGCGTGCTGTGGGACGACGTGCACAAGGGCTGGACGGAGCGCCAGAACCAGCGCCAGCACCCGCTGCCGGCCTTGCAGGATGCGATCGACGACGTGTTCGACAAGCGCATCGGCGACGTGTCGGGCCGCGGCAAGCTGGCCGCCGACATGCGCGAGATCTGGGTCATGCAGCCGCGCTTTGAAAAGCGTGTGGGCAACGGCCCCTTTGGCATGGTCGCCCAGCTGCGCTTTCGCGCCGGATTCGACTTCTTGCGCCTGCGTGCCGACGTGGGCGAAGTCGAGGAAGCCCTGGCCGAATGGTGGCAGGACTTCCAGAACGCCAGCGATGACCGCCGCGACGACCTGATGGACCAGGCCCGCGAAGAGCAGAAGGCGCGCCAGAAGGCCCAGCCCGTGGTCAAGCGGGTGCCGCGCGCTGCACCGGCAGCCGGGGCGGCGCCCCGTGCTGCGACGGCTGGCGCTGCACCGTTGCCCGACGATGCTGCGCCGCTGGCCGATGGCGATGCGCCCAAGAAGCGCCGCCGCCGCCGTCGCAAGCCGGGTGGCGGCAATGGCGAGGGCGCTGCCTCCGCCGCCGCTGGCGAATAAGCGTTGCTGATGCAGGCTGCTGGCCCGCCTGTGGCCCCTGCGATTCCTGCGGCCGTGTCTGCCTGGATCGGACTCGGGGCCAACCTGGGCGATCGGCAGGCCACCTTGCGCGCCGCGCTGGCGGCCATGGCAGGCTTGCCGGGCACGCGCCTGCAGCGCACCTCGTCCCTTTACCGCAGCGCGCCCGTGGATGCGGGCGGGCCCGACTATCTGAACGCCGTGGTGCAGGTGGAGACCACCCTGGCGCCCCATGCCTTGCTGGCGCAGCTGCAGGCGATCGAGCAGGCGGCCGGGCGCGAGCGTCCCTACCGCAACGCCCCGCGCACGCTGGACCTGGACATCCTGCTCTATGGCGATCAGGTGATCGACACCCCCACGCTCACGGTGCCGCACCCGCGCATGCCCGAGCGTGCCTTTGTGCTGCGCCCCCTGGCCGAACTGGCGCCCGAGCGGGTGCCGGCGCACCTGCTGGCGGCCGTGGCAGCGCAGCGCATCGAACGCATCGCGGAGTCCGCCTGGGTGAATGCCCAGGCGTGACGTGCTGTGGGCGCGTTGACGCATCCAGGCGAAATCCATGGGGTGTTGATGCATTTTTGCGCGCCTGGCTTGCAGCGTTAAGGTCGGCTTAAGTGATGGTGCGGCAAACTTTCGGGTTGCCCAATTTCCATGGGCCAGGAATGTCTTGTGAATCATTTTTTTCTCGCCCAGGAGTCGGCCGCACCGCCGGGCAGTTCTGCCGAGGTCGCGGCTGCTGACAGGGGGGAGGGGCCGCGCACGCTGACGTCGATCTCCTGCGTCGTGCCTTGCTACAACGAAGCCGACAACCTGGAGCGCCTGCTGCCGCGATTGAGCGCTGCCTTGGCCATGCTCGCGCCGCAATGGGAAATCGTGCTGGTGGACGACGGCAGCACCGACGCCACCAGCGCGCGCATGACCCAATGGACACGCCAGCCGGGCGTGCGTGGATTGCAGCTGTCGCGCAATTTCGGCAAGGAGGCTGCACTCACGGCGGGCCTGCAGGCGGCGGCCGGTCAGGTCGTCGTGATGATGGATTCCGATCTGCAGCATTCGCCCGCCTTGCTCGATACCTTTGTGCGGCACTGGCGCGCGGGGGCCGATGTGGTGTACGCCGTGCGCGAGCACCGCGAAGATGAGAGCGGCTTCAAGCGCCTGGGCGTGTACTGGTTCTACCGCCTCCTCAACGGGGCTGATCGCTTCGAAGTGCCGCCCGGCGCTGGCGATTTCCGGCTCATGGACCGCAAGGTGGTCAAGGCGCTGCTCGCACTGCCCGAGCGCAACCGTTTCATGAAGGGGCTGTACGCCTGGGTGGGCTTCGAGGCGGTGGCCGTGCCCTATGTGCCGGACGAGCGCGCCCATGGCCAGAGCCATTTCAACCCGCTGCGGATGGTGAGCCTGGCGCTGGATGGCCTCACGGCCTTCACGGTCTGGCCGCTGCGCGCGGTGAGCGGATTGGGCTTTGTGCTGGCACTGGCGGCGTTTGGCTATGGCGCTTACCTCAGCTTGGACTATCTGCTGTACGGCCACGACGTGAGTGGCTGGACCACCATCGTCGTGAGCCTGATGCTGTTCGCGGGCATCCAGCTCGTGTCGCTGGGCGTGGTGGGCGAGTACGTGGGCCGCATCTACGAAGAGGTCAAGCGGCGGCCGCTGTACGTGGTCCAGCGCGAACTCGGACAGGGCCTGCGGGAGGACGCATGACCGTGCAGGCCCGGCGACCGGCCTGGCGCGACGGCCTGGCCGTGCTGGCGCTCATCCTGGCCTGGCTGGCTGCCACGGCCTGGATGCGCCCATTGATGCTGCCCGACGAGGGCCGCTATGCCACCGTGGCCTGGGAAATGCTGCGTTCGGGCGACTGGTTGACGCCCACGCTCGATGGGCTGCCGTTCTTTCACAAGCCGCCGCTTTTTTACTGGATCACGGGCGCAGCGCTGTCCGTGCTGGGGCCCTCCGAGATGGCTGCGCGTGCTGCGTCACTGGCGGGGGCCACGCTGGGGGCGTTGTCGCTGTATCTCTTCACGCGCCGCTGGTGCGGCCCGCAGGCCGCGCGCCGGGCTTTGTGGGTGCTGCTGGTGCAACCGCTGTTCTATGTCGGCGGCCAGTTTGCCAACCTCGACATGCTTGTGGCGGGCTGCATCACGGCCACCATCCTGGCGCTGGCGCACGCGGCATTGTGTTTCGAACAGGGGCAGCCGCACCGCCGTGTGCTGCTGCTGGCCTATGGCCTGGCGGCGCTGGGTGTGCTGGCCAAGGGGCTGATCGGCTTTGTGATCCCGTCCATGGTCGTGGGCCTCTGGCTCGTCCTGCGCTGGCGCTGGCGCACGGTGGTGGCGTTGCTGTCCCTGCCGGGTCTGGTGGTGTTCCTGCTGGTGGCCGCACCCTGGTTCGTGGCCATGCAGCAGCGTTTTGACGGCTTCGTGCATTACTTTTTTGTGGTGCAGCATTTCCAGCGCTTCGCCGCGGACGGATTCAACAACGTGCAACCGTTCTGGTTCTACCCCGTGGTGGTGGTGGTGTGCAGCCTGCCGGGCATCTTGTGGGCGCGCCCGCTGTTGGCGCGTGGCTATTTCACGGCCAGTGCGCCGCGCAGTGAAGTGCGATGGCTCATGGTGCTGGCGGTGGGCTGTGTGCTGCTGTTCTTCTCGCTACCGCAGTCCAAGCTGGTGGGCTACATCCTGCCCGCTGTGCCACCGCTGGCGTGGCTGATCGCCGATGCCAGCGTGGTCTCTGGCGATTCCAGCGTGCGCCGGCGCTGGTGGTGGGCCACGCTGGTGCTCAGCGCCCTGCTGGGGCTGGCGGTGGTGGTCGGGCTCGCGCTGGACCAGCGCCATTCCAGGCGCAGCCTGGGCCTTGCGCTGCGCGCGCAGCATCAGCCCGGGGTGCCGGTCTTCATGCTCAATACCTACCTTTATGACGTGCCGTTCTACGCGCGCCTGCAGGAGCCTGTGCACGTGGTGGATGACTGGAGCAACCCCGAGATCGCACGGCGCGACAACTGGCGCAAAGAGATTGCCGACGCGGGCAAGTTCGCCCCCGATGTGGCGGCGCGGCTGCTGTTGACACCCGAGGCTTTACCCCAGGCCCTGTGTCGCCAATCCGTGAGCTGGGTGATAGCGGCGCAGGATCAGCGCGGGCGCTACCCTTTTCTGGCGCAGGCCGAGGCGGTGTACACGGCAAGCGGCGAAACGCTCTGGCGCGTCGATTCGCGCCAAGGCGCGCAATTCACGGCCCTGAACTGTGCAGGAACGCCCAATGGCGGCTGAGCAGGTAAGTCGCCCCGGCCACGCCGATCAGCACGCCGGCCAGCAGAACGTCGTAGCGGGCGCTGGTCCAGTGCAGCAACAAGGCGTAGAGGGTTTCGTTGATCAGGAAGCCGCCCGCCGAAATGCTGAAAAAGCGCAAGCCTGCGCGGCCCACGGAGTTGCCATGCCCGCGAAAGCTGAGCCGGTGGTGGCCGGTGAACGACACGCCCAGGGCCACAAGCCAGCCGACCACGTTGGCCAGCAGCGGTGCCCAGCCACCCAGGGCCACCAAAGCGGTGGCCACGCTCCAATGCACGGCGGCGGCGGCGCAACCGACCACGACGAACCAGCCGACGTGGCCCCGTTGTCGATGGCGGCGGTGCAGGATGGGGCGGGAGTGGGTCAGGCGATGCATGGGGCGCAGCAGCATAGCAGCTGGCGCCGCATCAGTGTGTGCGTGGACGATTTTGGCCTGAATCAGGGCATCAACCAGGCGGTGCTGGCGCTCGCACACCAGGGGCGCGTACAGGCGGTGTCCTGCATGGTGGGCGGGCCTGCCTGGGCCGAGGGCGCACAGGCACTGCGTGCCCTGGACCGCTGCCGCGTGGAGGCGGGCCTGCATCTGGATCTGACCGAATGCCCGCTGCAGCCCGCGTTGCGCCAGCCCCTGGGGCGCCTGATTGTGCGGGCCTATTTGCACCGGCTGGATGTTCCGGCGCTGCGCACCGAAATCCGTGCCCAGCTGGATGCCTTTGAGCAGGCCATGGGCCGTGCGCCCGCGTATGTGGACGGCCACCAGCATGTGCACCAGTTGCCCATGGTGCGCACCCTGCTGCTGCAAGAGCTGGGGCGTCGCTACCCGGCGGGCGGGCTGTGGCTGCGCGCCACCCGCAGCCCGCAGGGCGTGGCGCATGCCGATGCCCGCACGGGCTTCAAAAGCCATGTGATTGCGTCTCTGGGAGGGCGGGCGTTGTCTGCGCTGGCCCGGCGCCAGGGGCTGCGGCAAAACGCACGCTTGCTGGGGGTGTACGACTTCACCGGGGGAGCGCCGGCATACCGGGCGCGGCTGGAGCGCTGGCTGCATGCCGCGCGCGATGGCGACCTGCTCATGTGCCACCCAGGCCTGCCAACACAGGCCCCCGATGTGCTGGCGGCCGCGCGGCAGGATGAGTGGGCCGTGCTCAGCGCCCCGGGATGGGCGGATGCATTGGCCGCCGCAGGCGTGCGCCTGCAGCCCATGGGCCAGATTTTGGGGTGACTGCTATTCAATAAACAGCTTGTGCCGCTTCGCTGCTAAGCGCTGGCGGCATATTTGGCCCAGAGTTTTCGGGGTATTGCCGTTGGCGGCTCCGGGCTGAACGAATCGCGGTCAATCCACCTTGGCGCCCGAGGCCTTCACCAGTTGCTGGTACTTGGCGCGCTCGCTGGCCATGAAGGCGTCGAACTGCTCGGGCGTGGTGGGCACGGGTTCTGCCAGCAGGGCGCCAAAGCGGGTCTTGGTTTCGGGCGCATTGAGGGCGGCCACGAAGGCCTTGTTCAGCTTGGCGATCACCGGTTTGGGCGTGCCGGCGGGGGCCACCAGGCCCCACCAGGTGTCGATAGCAAAGCCCTTGAAGGTGCTGGACAGCGGCGGCACGCCAGGCAGGGCGGGGCTGGCCTGCAGGCTGGTCACGGCCAGGGCCTTGAGCTTGCCGGCGCGGATGTTGGGCGCGGCGGTGGCGAGGTTGTCGATGTTGAAGTCCACCTCGCCGCTCAGCAGGGCCAGCTGGGCCGGGTTGCCGCCCCGGTAGGGGATGTGCAGGGCAAAGATGCCGGCACGCTGCTTGAACATCTCGCCCGCCAGGTGGCCCGCGCTGCCGTTGCCGCCACTGCCGTAGTTGAGCTTGGCCGGATTGGCCTTGGCGTAGGCGATCAGGTCGGCCACGCTGTTGATCTTCAGTTGCGCTGCCTTCTCGGCATTCATCACCAGCACATTGGGTACACGCACCATCTGGGTGATGCCGGCAAAGTCCTTGCCAGCGTCGTAAGGCATGCGGGCATACAGCCAGGGGTTCACGGCGTGCGTGGCGGTAGCGGCGATGCCGATGGTCAGGCCATCGGGAGCCGCCTTGGCGATGGCGTCGGCGCCGATGTTGCCCCCGGCGCCGCCCTTGTTGTCGATGATCACCGTGCCCAGCGACTCGCGCACCCGCTCGGCCAGCGCGCGCGCCGTGATGTCCAGCGGGCCGCCAGGGGCGTAGGGAACGATCAGGCGGATGGGCGCGCCCGTGTCCTGCGCCAGGGCCAGGGAAGAAGAGAAAACCGCTGCGGCAGCGGCACTTGCGAGGAGGATGTTTCGGCGGTTCATGGCTCCATTGTGCAAAAAATGGAACCGCCATTGCGCAAAAATGGCCGCAGGCCGGTGCGGTGTGCACCCTGCCAGCGGCCTGCATTGGCGCGCACCGGGGGGTGTTCAGCCGTGCTTGTCGGCCTCGGAGGTGAACGAATCGGCAAAGAATTCCTCGGGCGGCAGGCCGCGCTCTGCGCTGTAGGCGGCGCGCGCCGAGTCCACCACGATGGGCGCGCCGCAAGCATAGACCTGGTGGCCCGAGAGGTCGGCAAAGTCCTGCAGCACGGCCTGGTGCACAAAGCCGGTGCGGCCCGTCCAGCCGTCCTCGGGCAGGGCATCGGACACCACGGGCACGTAGGTGAGGTGGGGCATTTGCGCGGCGCGCGCCAGCATCCAGTCGTGCAGGTACAGATCGCCCGGCCGACGGCCACCCCAGTACAGCGTGGTGGGGCGCGTGATGCCCTTGAACTGCATGTGCTCCACCAGAGCCTTGATGGGGGCAAAGCCGGTGCCCGATGCCAGCAGCACGATGGGCTTGTCCACATCCTCGCGCAGGAAGAAGCTGCCGAACGGGCCTTCGACGCGCAGGATTTCCTTTTCCTTCAGGGCGCCGAACACATGGTCGGTGAATTTGCCGCCCGGCATGTGGCGGATGTGCAGCTCCAGCCCCGGTGCCTCGGCCTGGGTGTGCGGGGCATTGGCCATGGAGTAGGCCCGGCGCGCGCCATCACGCAGGATGAACTCGATGTATTGCCCCGCGTGGTAGCGGAAGGTGTCGGCGGCGGGCAGCTGCAGGCGCAGCTGCATGACATCGTGCGATTTTTTCTCGAAGCTGGTCACGCGCACGGGCAACTTCTTGACGGGGTAGGCGCTTTCGTCGGTGACCTGGCGCGATTCGAGCACCACGTCGGTCAGCGGATGGGCGCAGCAGGTCAGCACGAAGCCCGCGGCTTCCTCGTCGGCCGTCAGGGCCTTGGACTGGTGCCCGCCATGGTGCACGGCGCCGCTGATCTTCTTGCACTTGCACGAGCCACAGGCACCGTCCTTGCAGCCGTAGGGCAGGCCCACGCCGCTGCGGATGGCCGCCGCCAGGATGGCTTCGCCGGCATGGGTGCTGAAAGCGCGGCCACTGGGTTGTACGGTGATCTGGAATGCTGCGTTGGCAGTCTCGGTGCTGGTCATGGGGTGGGTATCCTTGGGCTATTCTTGCAATTGTCTTCAAGCGAATGGCCCCGATTTTGCCTTTAGTACCTGATCGTCCCATTAAGGCCTGCCGCCCCGTGTGGCTGCCGTGCATGCCTGCTGCGTGCCCGCGCCACGGTGTGCGCAACCCCCTTTCCTGGCAGGGGGTTGCATGAGCACCGTTGCCCTGACCAGCGGCCTGGGCGCGCTGCCGTCCCGGTTTCGCCGCGAGCGCCTGCTGATCGTGGGCTATGGCGATGTGGGCCAGCGCGTGGCGTGCAATCTGCTCACCGGCCCGGGGGCGCAGCGCCTGCGTGTGCTGGCGCTCACCTCCCAGCCCGAACGCGTGGGCAGTCTGCGCGCGCAGGGGGTGATGCCGCTGGTGGGCAATCTGGACCACGCTGCCACGCTGCGCCGCCTGTCGGGCCTGGCCACGCGGGTGCTGCACCTGGCTCCGCCGCCGGGCGAGGGCGGTGGGGGCGCAGCCTGGTGGCGCGATCCGCGCACCCTGGCCCTGGCCCGGGCCTTGCGGTTGCGAAGCCTGCCCATGTCGCTGGTGTATGCCTCGACCAGCGGCGTGTATGGCGACTGTGCGGGCGCCCGCGTGCCCGAAACCCGCACCGTGGCACCCGGCACGCCCCGGGCCCAGCGCCGCGTGGATGCCGAACGTGCCGTGCGCCACCTGGGGCGCGCCGGGGTGCGTACCAGCATCCTGCGCATCCCCGGCATCTATGCGCCCGACCGCGAGGGCGGGACGCCCGAGGCGCGGCTGCGCAAGGGCACGCCCGTGCTGGTGGCGCAGGACGACGTGTACACCAACCACATCCACGCGGACGACCTGGCGCGCGCCTGCCTGGCGGCACTGTGGCGGGGCCGGCCGCAGCGGGTCTACAACGCCAGCGATGCCAGCGACATGAAGATGGGCGACTATTTCGACCTGGCGGCCGACCTGTATGGCCTGCCGCGCCCGCCCAGGGTGCCGCGCAGCACCGCGCAGGATGCGCTGCCGGTGATGCTGCTGAGTTTCATGAGCGAATCACGCAGGCTCGACAACCAGCGACTGCTGGGCGAACTGGGCCTGCGGCTGCGCTATCCCACCGTGGCAGCGGGGCTGCGCGCCTGACCTGCGCCGGGGTGGCGTTCAGCGCGGGTAGCTGTTGCCCTGGCTGTCGTAGCAGCGGAACACGTTGCACTGCGTGATTCTGCGCGGTGGCGGCGGTGGTGCGGGCCGGGTGTAGACCGGATGGCGCGGCGGCACCAGCACCACCGCAGGGGATGTCTCCACCCGGGCCGCGCGGGCCTTTTCCAGCTCGGCATAGGCCTCGGGGCCCAGGCAGTCCAGGTCCACCTGGCGCTGCGCGGTTTCGACGCGCAGGTTCTGGTCATAGCTGCCGCTGGCGCTGCTGACGACCACATCGAGGTTGCGGCGCGAGCGGGCGCAGTCGGCCGACCGTGCGTAGTCCTGCGGGCGTGTGGCCCGGCGATTTGCGCGCTCGGCCAGATCGCGTTCACGCCGCGCGTCGCGGTCGGCATCGATCTGCAGGGCGGCCGCTTCGGCCTGCCGTTGCTGCTGTTTGCGTGCCAGGGCCTCGGCCGCCTGGTCGCGCTCCAGCTGGATTTCCTGTGCGGTCTTGCGCGGCTCGACCTCGCGCACCGTGGCGGCGCCCGCGCAGGCACCGTCGGTGTAGGTGACCTGCCCGGTGCGCGCATCGGTGCAGCGCAGCACCTGGGCCTGCGCGGCGAGACACAGCAGCGCCACACCGGCGACCAGGCAGTTGCGCACCAGCGGCATGGCAGGTTCTTTCACAGGTTCTCCGTTTTCAGTTGTCCTGTCCGCGCGGGGCGTCGCTTCTCCCGCGGGGGTGGTCCGGGCGATTTTGCCGCGGGTTGCCATCCGGTGGTTGGCGCTCGTCATTGCGGCGCTGGCGCTGAGCCTGGTCACGGCGGGGCTCATCGCGCTGGGCCTGCACACCACGTTGGTACTGGTCGCGCTGGGCCTGGTCGCGCTGGGCTTGTTCACGGCGTGCCTGGTCGCGTTCGCGGTCCCGGCGGGCGTCCTGTTCGCGACGGGCATCCCGGTCGCGCAGGGCTTCGCGCTCGCGCTGGGCCCGCTCGCGTTCGCGCCAGTCATTGCGGTCGTCGTACCTGCGTCCGTAGTAGCCGGGCGGCGGGGCCACCGGGTAGCCGTACACGGCAGCAGGACTGCCATAGATGTAGGTGGACTGTTCGTACACGCCGTAGCCGATGGGCTGCGGCGTGTAGTAGGGGTCGCCAGGAACCACGGCGCAGCCCGTGGCCAGCGCGGTGAGCGCCAGGGCGGAAACAAGGCGGGCAGGTAGGTGTGTCATGGTGATCAGACTCTGGCGGTGCGCAACGCGTTCCGTGCGCTGCGTAAAGCCCTTGAAAAGCGCCCCGGCGGAACGTTACAAATTGGCGGGCCGGTACTCTCCATTAGACGCCCGAGGACGCCATTTGGTTGACCTGGCACCGCGGTCCCGCCGGTACCGCCCGCCTGCATGGCGTGGTGAAACCCGGGCGATCCCGGTCGGGGAGCCAGAAACAGCCTGGAAAAAGCTCTGTTTTATATAGCTGTCAGCGCTTTTGCGATAAGCGCTGGAGTCGATTTTATGGCGCATCGGCTCGATTCCCCAACTCTGCGGGCAACACCCGCCGGATGGCATCCGCCAGGTCTTCCACCATGAACCGGGCTACATGGCCGTCCGTGCCGAGGCCGCGCGCATGGTCTTCGTTGGCCGAGCCCGATAGCGGGCGGGATGATCGGCTGGTTGCCCCCGGGTGGTCTGGGCCGGACCCACCGGCCTTATGCTCTGCGCCTTTTCACCGATCCGCCGCAGCGCCCATGACCGACACCTCCGACACGCCCACCCCCGTTCAAGAACCCCGTCTGTGGAGCGACGGCCGCTGGACGGCGCGCGTCATCAAGAACGAGGACGACGATGGCTGGGCCGTGGCCATGACGCTGCACGGCGAGGCCGAGCCCGCGCTGGTGGGGCCGTGGACAATGGGGCGCGACAAGAAGAATCCCAAGCCGCTGGATGTATCGGCCTTCAACACCCTGGTGAAAACGGCCAGCGAGGTGCTGCGCCGCCACGAGCAGCAGCTGCATGCACAGCTCAACAAGAGCGTCATCATCACCGTGCAGGGCGAGCGCCTGCGAGTGGCCCTGGCCATCGTGCCCGACGAGGAGGGCGCCACCGCCACCCTGAGCGCGCAGAACGCCTTGGGCGAAGAACTGGCACGGGTGCCGGTGCCGCCCAGTTTCCAGCTCACCGCCGCCCGCGCCACGGCCTGGGCCGAGAGCGGGTTTGAGCGGCCGCGCTGAAAATTGTTTTTGTTGCCGGTCAACCAGGGGTGTTCGCGGCAGCTTGGTGCCGCATCCACCCACGCTGTTTTGCAGCGCGTGGCGGCGCCTTGGTTGCATGAAAAATCTGATGGCGCTACAGATTGTTTCCTTGCGAATGTGTGCTTGGCCGGGCCATGCAGGCAACGGAGGGCATGGCCGGTTCTTTCACATCCTCAGTCCAGGCTGAGCTTTTGCTTGGCCACCACATCCTTGTACACCGCCAGTTCCTCGCGCATCTGGCGGGCGAAGGCTTCGGGGGTGTCGGCCATGATGATGGAGCCGGTTTCCTCGATGCGCTTGCGGATCGCGGGGTCCTGCAGCACCTTGCGGGTGGCGGCATTGACCTTGTCCACGATGTCCCTGGGCAGGCCCTTGGGGCCGATGAGGCCGTAGTAGGCCATGCGATTCACGCTCTCCAGGCCCACTTCCTTGAAGGTGGGCACGTCGGGCAGCGCAGGCACGCGCTGCGGTGCGGCCACTACCAGGGCCGTGAGGCGCTTTTCCTTGATGAAGGGCAGGGCCGAGGGCAGGTTGTCGAAAATCAGCGGCACCTGGCCGGCCACGGCGTCGTTGAGGGCGGGGCCCGAGCCGCGGTAGGGCACATGCACCATGAAGGTCTGGGTGCTCAGCTTGAACATCTCCATCATCAGGTGCGTGATGCTGCCGTTGCCCGGCGAGGCGTAGGCGTACTTGCCGGGCTCCTTCTTCACGGCGGCCAGCATGCCCTTGTAGTCGCGGAAGGGCAGGTTGGGGTGGGCGGCGATCACATTGGGCGTGGCGGCAATGTTGATGATGGGCGCGAAGTCGGTGGCGACGTTGTACGGGATCTTGGGGTTGATGGCCGGATTGGTGGCCGTGGTGGACACGGTGGCCATGCCCAGGTTGTAGCCGTCGGGGTTGGCGCGTGCGGTTTCGGCTGCGCCAATGCTGCCGCCGCCGCCGCCCTTGTTCTCCACCACCACGGGCTGTCCCAGCTCGCGGCCCAGCGGTTCGGCCACGATGCGCGCGATCAGGTCGGTGGTGCCGCCTGCGGCAAAGGGCACGAGCAGGCGGATGGGCTTTTGCGGGTAGCCCTGTGCGTGGGCGGTAGTGCCGAAAATGGCGAGGATGCCCAGGACCAGGGCGCTGCGACGGATCATGCTTTTATCTCCTGTTGTTGAAATGAAATGGTGAAGCAGGGGTGGCGAAGAGGGGCGCGGCTGCGCCGTATTCAGAGAACCTTTTTCTCGCGCAGGACGGCAATGGCCTGCGCGCCCAGACCGAGTTCGGCCAGCACCTCATCGGTGTGCTGGCCCAGGGCCGGTGGGGCGTTGCGCAGCACGGGCGGGTTGCGCGAGAGGCGCAGCGGGCTGGCCACCGTGGCCACCTGCGCGATGCCGTCGCCCGCGTCGCGCGGCAGGCTCACGCGCAGGCCGCGTGCCTTCACCTGCGCATCGTCAAACGCCTGGGCAATGGTGTTGATGGGGCCGCAGGGCACGGCCTTGTCTTCGAGCAGTGTGATCCACGCGGCCGTGGTGCGTGTGCGGGTCACGGCCTCCATGGCGGGGATGAGGTCGGCGCGGTGCTGCACGCGCAGCGTGTTGGTGGCAAAGCGCGGGTCGGCGGCCCACTGGGGCTGCTCGGCCGCCGCGCAAAAGCGCTGGAACTGGCCGTCGTTGCCGATGGCCAGCAACATGTTGCCGTCGGCGGTGGGGAAGTCCTGGTAGGGCGCGAGGCTGGGGTGGCTGTTGCCCATGCGGCCGGGCGCCCTGCCGGTGGCCAGGAAGCCCGAGGCCTGGTTGGCCAGCACGGCCATGCCCACGTCGAGCAGCGCCATGTCGATGTGCTGGCCCTGGCCGGTGCCGTTGGTGGCGTTGTCGCGCACATGCAGCGCTGCCAGGATGGCGTTGCTCGCATACAGGCCGGTGAACAGGTCGATCACCGCCACGCCCACGCGCATGGGGCCGCCGCCGGGCTGGTCGTCGGCCTGTCCGGTGATGCTCATGAGGCCCGTCATGGCCTGCACCATGAGGTCGTAGCCGGCGCGTTCGGCATACGGCCCGTCCTGCCCGAAGCCGGTGACCGAGCAGTAGATGAGGCGCGGGTTCAGCGCGCGCAGGCTCTCATGGTCCAGGCCGTACTGCTTCAAACCGCCGACCTTGAAGTTCTCGACCACGATGTCGGCCTGCAGTGCCATCTGCTTGATGAGTGCCTGGCCTTCAGGCGTGGCCATGTCGATGGTTACCGAGCGCTTGTTGCGGTTGCAGGCCGTGAAATAGCTGGCCTGGTTGGTGTCGTTGCCGGCTTCGTCCTTCAGGAAGGGCGGACCCCACTGGCGTGTGTCATCGCCCAGGCCGGGGCGCTCCACCTTGACCACGTCCGCACCCAGGTCGGCCAGCATCTGGGTGCACCAGGGGCCGGCGAGCACGCGGGAAAGGTCGAGCACCTGGATGCCTGCCAGGGCGCCTTGAGGGGAGGGGATGGTGGTCATGGGTGTCAGTTACTATGAAATGAATAGCTGTCAGCGCTTGCTGACCAATCGCCAAAAGGCAAAAACACCGCAAGTGCGGTGTTTTTGTGCCGGACTGCAAACGCTCAGTTGGCGAACGCTGCGATGCCCGTCTGCGCGCGGCCCAGGATGAGCGCGTGCACATCGTGCGTGCCTTCATAGGTGTTCACCACCTCGAGGTTCACCAGGTGGCGTGCCACGCCGAACTCGTCGCTGATGCCGTTGCCGCCCATCATGTCGCGTGCCAGGCGGGCAATGTCCAGCGCCTTGCCGCAGTTGTTGCGCTTGATCAGCGAGGTGATCTCCACCACGTTCTGGTGCTCATCCTTCATGCGGCCCACGCGCAGTGCGGCCTGCAGGCCCAGGGTGATTTCGGTCTGCATGTCGGCCAGCTTTTTCTGGATGAGCTGGTTGGCGGCGAGAGGCCGGCCAAACTGCTTGCGGTCCAGCGTGTACTGGCGGGCCGTGTGCCAGCAGAACTCGGCGGCACCCAGCGCGCCCCAGGCGATGCCGAAGCGTGCGCTGTTCAGGCAGGTGAAGGGGCCCTTGAGGCCTTGCACTTCGGGGAAGGCGTTTTCTTCGGGCACGAACACGTCGTCCATCACGATTTCGCCGGTGATCGAGGCGCGCAGGCCCACCTTGCCGTGGATGGCGGGGGCCGTCAGGCCCTTCATGCCCTTTTCGAGCACAAAGCCGCGGATGGGGCCCACGGTGCCGCCTTCGGACACTTCCTTGGCCCAGACCACGAACACGTCGGCCACGGGGCTGTTGGTGATCCACATCTTGCTGCCCTTGAGCTTGTAGCCGCCGGCCGTCTTGTAGGCGCGCGTGGCCATGCTGCCGGGGTCGGAGCCGTGGTCGGGCTCGGTCAGGCCGAAGCAGCCAATCCACTCGCCGCTGGCCAGCTTGGGCAGGTATTTCTGCTTTTGCGCTTCGGTGCCGAATTCGTTGATGGGCACCATCACCAGCGAGCTTTGCACGCTGGCCATGGAGCGGTAGCCCGAGTCCACGCGCTCGATCTCGCGCGCCACCAGGCCGTAGCTCACGTAGTTCAGGCCGGCGCCGCCGTACTGCGTGGGAATGGTGGGGCCCAGCAGGCCCAGCTCGCCCATCTCGCGGAAGATGGTTACGTCGGTCTTTTCGTGGCGGAACATGTCCAGCACGCGCGGGGCCAGCTTGTCCTGGCAGTAGGCGCGGGCGGCGTCACGGATGGCGCGCTCGTCGTCGGTGAGCTGCTGGTCGAGCAGGAAAGGGTCATCCCATTGGAAAGCGGTGCGTGCCATGTGCGTGTCTCCAGATCAAACAAGAAAGAAGAGA
The DNA here is from genome assembly GCF_900107605.1 of Acidovorax soli. Taxonomy (GTDB): domain Bacteria; phylum Pseudomonadota; class Gammaproteobacteria; order Burkholderiales; family Burkholderiaceae_C; genus Acidovorax; species Acidovorax soli. The sequence goes on from NZ_FNQJ01000015.1 coordinate 26,293, forward strand.
GGAAAAGCAGAATTGATGGGAACGCATCGTAGGGTGCGGCCCGGTGTGCGGCAAGCGAGTTCTTTTCATCCAGAAATGCGTTTTTTGAATATATGGAATACTCCACTAAACGACCGCCGCACCGGAATGGCCCTTGAAAAGTTCCTGTTCATCATGCGCCGCAACATCCCCTCCACCCAGGCACTGGCCTGTTTCGAAGTCGCAGCCCGCCACGAGAGCTACACGCGCGCCGCGCAGGAGCTGTCGCTCACGCAAAGCGCTGTCTCGCGCCAGATCCAGGCGCTTGAAGAGTTCTTGGGCGTGCAGCTGTTCCGCCGCACACGCCACGGCGTGGTGCTGACGCCTGCGGGTGCGCACTATGGCCGCCAGGTCGCGCGCTGGCTGCAGGGGCTGGAGCGCGACACCCTCGACGTGATGGCGCACCAGGGCGAGGGCGGCACGATCACGCTGGCAGCCGTGCCCACGTTTGCCACGCGCTGGCTCATCCCGCGCCTGCCGCAACTGGCCCGGCAGCACCCCGACATCGTGGTGCACATCGAAACCCAAACGCGGCCCTTCCTGTTTGCCGACACCACGTTCGATGCCGCGCTGTATGCCGGCACACCCGAGCAGGTGGCCAACTGGCCTGGCGTGCAGGCGCTGCTGCTCATGCACGAGGATGTGGTTCCGGTGTGCTGCCCGCGCCTGCTGGAATCCGCCGCGCCGCGCGGCCGCGGCCGCGCGCACCAGCCCGTGTCGGCCGAGGCGCTGGCCGGGCTGCCGCTGCTGCAGCAAAGCACCCGGCCCTATGGCTGGCGGCAGTGGTTCGACGCCATGGGGGTGGACGCGCCCCATGCGCTGGACGGCCCGCGCTACGAGCTGTTCTCCATGCTTGCCGTGGCCGCCACGCATGGCATGGGCGTGGCGCTGATACCGCCCCTGCTGATCGAGGCCGAGCTGGCCAGCGGCGAACTGGTGGTGGCCTGCGCGCGTCCGCTGCGCGGCGAGCGCGGCTACTACCTCATCAGCCCCGCGCAGGCCCAGCCACCGGTACTGGCGGCGTTTGCGCAGTGGTTGCTGGGCATGGCGCAGGGGATTGCGCCGGGTGATGGGCCCGCGCCATGATGTGTGCAGCGCCGCTGCGCTTGCTGGCAGGCGCCCCGGTGCTGCACACCAGGTTTTCAGCGGGGGCGCTTGCGCTGCGCTGGCCATCGGTCTAATCTGGCGGCGTCAGTGGCATGTGGAACTGCCAGTTGGAGAACGACCATGACGAACACTTACCACGCAGCGCATTTCGACCCCACCGTGGACGAAATCGATGTACTCAAGCGGCTGGAGATGGGTGAACTCATCACCCAGGACGGCGCGCTCAGGGAGCACCTGTCGGGGCGGCTGCTGGAGTGGGGTCTCATCAGCAAGAACGCGGGCGGTGAAATGGCCATCACCCCCTCGGGGCGGCAATTGATCCGGCGCCAGGACAATTAGCGCCAGGAGCCGTTGCGCCGGCGCGGCGCAGATGCCGGGTGTGCGGCGCAGCACCAGCGCCCGCGGTGTCGGGTTGTCGGCCAGGTGGGATGTGGTGTGTGCGGCCCTGCGGTACAGCGGTGGGGTGCGCACAGTTTGGTGGGCGGATCTTTCCGCGCATCGACTTGCGGATCGCCGAAGCGGTCAGGAGCACGGGCGGCATGCGATGGCTGTGCGCTGCACAATCGCTCCGTTCTTTCCAACCCGTCCACCAAGGAAAATCCTTCATGAAACTGTTCATCAAGCCCGGCGCCTGTTCCCTGGCATCGCACATCGTGCTCGAAGAAACCGGCCTGCCGTACACGACCGAGGTGGTTAACCTCCAGACCAAGCAGACCGCCAGCGGCCAGGACTTCTGGGCCATCAACCCCAAGGGTTACGTGCCCGCACTGCAGCTGGACGACGGTACCCTGCTCACCGAAGGCCCGGCCATCGTCCAGTACCTGGCCGACCAGGTGCCCGCCAAACCCCTGGCCCCGGCCAACGGCACGCTGGCCCGCTACCAGCTGCAGGGCTGGCTCACGTTCATCGGCACCGAGCTGCACCGCAACTTCGGCGCCTTCTTCAACCCCGCCGGCACGCCCGAATGGAAAGAGGTCTCGCGCAGCAACCTGCAGCGGCGTTTTGCCTATGTCAACGACCAGCTCGCGGGCCGCGACCACCTGATGGGCGCCGACTTCAGCGTGGCCGACGCCTACCTCTTCACCGTTCTCGGTTGGACCGGCCACATCGGCCTCGACCTGGCGCCCTGGCCCAACCTGGTCGCCTTTCGCGCGCGGGTGGCAGCGCGTCCAGCGGTGCAGGCCGTGCTGAAGGACGAAGGCCTGGCCTGACGGATATGCCGCCACCGGCAAGGCTTTGTCGGGGTGACACGGGGCGGCGGTAGTATCCGGTAACAACTACACGCCACCCCTGCATGCCCAAGGTGGGTGCAACCTGCCGAATGGACAAGAAAAACCTCTCCGAAAGCGACATCTGCGACAAGTTCATCCGCCCGGCCATGGAGCGCGCCGGGTGGAACGGTCTGGACCAGATCTTTCGGGAGTACCCGTTGCGGGCAGGGCGCGTGGTGGTGCGCGGCAGCAAGGCCTACCGCGACAAAAGCTCGGTGCTGCGCGCCGACTACGCCCTGTTCTACAAGGCCAACATTCCCCTGGCGGTGGTCGAGGCCAAAGACAACCAGCACGCCGTCGGCGCGGGCATAAGCCAGGCGCTGAACTACGCCCAGCTGCTGGATGTGCCGTTCAGCTTTGCCAGCAATGGCGACGGCTTCGTGTTCCGCGATGCGACCCTGGCCACCGGCGTGCTGGAGAAGAATCTCACCCTCGAAGAATTCCCCTCGCCACAAGAGCTGTGGAACCGCTACTGCGCCTGGAAGGGCTGGTCCGCCGAAGAAAGCCGCGTGGCTGGTTTTGACTATGCCCCCCACAAGACCCCGCGCTACTACCAGCTCAACGCCGTCAACCGCGCGGTCGAGGCCATCGCTGCCGGGCAAAACCGCGTGCTGCTGGTCATGGCCACCGGCACCGGCAAAACCTACACCGCGTTCCAGATCATCTGGCGTCTGTGGAAGAGCGGCGCCAAAAAGCGCATCCTGTTCCTGGCCGACCGCAACATCCTCATCGACCAGACCATGGTCAACGACTTTCGCCCCTTCAAGGGCGCCATGGCCAAGCTCAGCCCTAACGCCAAGGGCGTGGAGCGGGTCGATGCGCAGGGCGTGGTGTCGGTCGAAGACGTGGCCCTGGCCGTCCACAAAACCACCAAGCTGGTGGACAAGAGCTACGAGATTTACCTGTCGCTCTACCAGGCCGTCACCGGCACCGAGGAAGAGCGCAACATCTACAAGCAGTTCAGCCCCGACTTCTTCGACCTCATCGTGGTGGACGAATGCCACCGGGGCAGCGCGGCCGAAGACTCCGCGTGGCGCGACATCCTCACCTACTTCGGCAGCGCCACGCAGATCGGCCTCACCGCCACGCCCAAGGAAACCAAGGACGTTTCCAGCACCGACTATTTCGGTGAGCCCGTCTATACCTACAGCCTCAAGCAAGGCATCGAAGACGGCTACCTGGCCCCGTACAAGGTCATCCGCGTCGATTTGGATAAGGACACCTTCGGCTGGCGCCCCACGGCAGGCATGGCCGACAAGCACGGCCACGCCATCGAAGACCGCATCTACACCGGCGCCGACATGAACCGCAAGCTGGTGCTGGAGCAGCGCGACGTGGCCGTGGCCGCCAAGATCACCGAATACCTCAAGGCCACCGACCGCTACGCCAGGACCATCGTCTTTTGCGAAGACATCGACCACGCCGCGCGCATGCGCCAGGCGCTCGCCAACGCCAACGCCGACCTGTGCGCCACCCAGCCCAAATACGTGGTGCAGATCACCGGCGACAACACCGAGGGCAAGCTGGAGCTCGACAACTTCATCGACCCCGAGAAAACCTACCCAGTGATTGCCACCACCTCCAAGCTCATGAGCACCGGGGTCGATGCCCAGACCTGCAAGCTCATCGTGCTGGACCAGGGCATCCAATCCATGACGCTGTTCAAGCAGATCATCGGCCGGGGCACCCGCCTGCGCGAAGACCTGGGCAAGACCTGGTTCACCATCCTCGACTTCAAGCGCGCCACCGAACTGTTTGCCGATAAAGACTTTGACGGCGAGCCCGTGCAAATCTACGAACCCGGCAGCGGCGAGCCCGTGGCGCCGCCCGAGCCACCCTTGGGCTCAGACCTATCCCACCCCGTTCCGCCTGAGCTTGCCGAAGGCCAGCCCCTGGGGCCCTTTGCCGGCAACGGCGCCGCCGACGGCCCCAAAAAATACATCCTCGGCAACAACGTCACCGTGGCCGTGGCCCGTGAGCGCGTGCAGTACCTCAACGCCCAGGGCCAGCTCATCACCGAAAGCCTGCGCGACTACACCCGCATCAACCTGCGCAAGCAATACGAATCGCTCGACCAGTTCCTGCAGGCCTGGCAGCAGGCCGACCGCAAGGCCGCACTGCTGCAAGAGCTCGAAGGGCAGGGCGTGCTGCTGGAAGCCCTGGCCGACGAGGTGGCACACACAGGCATGGTGGACCTCGACCCGTTCGACCTGCTGCTGCATGTCGCCTACGACCAGCCCCCGCTCACCCGCAGCGAGCGCGCCCGCCGCGTGCAAAAGCGCAACGTCTTCACCCAATACGGCCCCGTGGCCCGCAAGGTGCTGGAGGCCCTGCTCGACAAATATGCCGATGAAGGCATCGCCACCATCGAGAGCAACGAAGTCTTCAAGCTCCAGCCCTTCACCGACCTGGGCAGCCCCGTGGAGCTGGTGCGCAGCTTTGGCGGCCGTCCCCAATACCTGAGCGCTCTGCAAACCCTGGAGCGCGAGCTGTACGCTACGCACCCGGCCGCCTGACTGTGGCTGCCAAAAACTTCTTTTTTGATAGCTGTTAGCGCTTGATTTGTAAGCGCTAGAGCCATTTTTGTTCAAATTCTGCACCCCATGTCCAACCTCACCCCCGTCATCAAATCCATCCAGGACATCATGCGCCAGGACTCCGGCGTCGATGGTGACGCCCAGCGCATCAGCCAGCTCACCTGGCTGCTGTTCCTCAAGGTGTTTGATGCGCTCGAAGAAGAGCTGGAGCTGACGCGCGACCACTACCAAAGCCCCATCCCCGAGGCCATGCGCTGGCGCCACTGGGCGGCGGACCCCGAGGGCATCACCGGCGAGGTGCTGCTCGACTTTGTGGACAACCAGCTCTTCGCCACCCTCAAGAGCCTCAGCGCCGACCCTGTGCGCAACCCGCGCGGCTACGTGGTGCGCGGCGTGTTTGAAGACGCCTACAACTACATGAAAAGCGGCCACCTGCTGCGCCAGGTGGTCAACAAGCTCAACGGCATCGACTTCAACCGCCAGGCCGAGCGCCACCAGTTCAACGACCTGTACGAAAAAATCCTCAAGGATCTGCAGAGCGCAGGCAACGCGGGCGAGTTCTACACCCCCCGCGCCGTCACCCAGTTCATGGTGGACATGCTCAACCCGCAGCTGGGCGAGGTGGTGCTCGACCCCGCCACCGGTACCGGCGGCTTCCTCGTCTGCGCCATCGAGCACCTGCGCAAGCAGGTCCACAACGCAGGCCAGGAGGCCGTGCTGCAAAACAGCATTCGTGGCGTCGAGAAAAAGCAGATGCCCCACATGCTCTGCGTGACCAACCTGCTGCTGCATGGCATCGAGGTGCCCAGCAACATCCGCCACGACAACACCCTGGCACGCCCCCTGCGCGATTACACCGCCGCCGACCGCGTGGACGTGGTGCTCACCAACCCGCCCTTTGGCGGCGTGGAAGAGCCCGGCATCGAGCAAGGCTACCCCGCCGACGTGCGCACCAAGGAAACGGCCGACCTGTTCCTCGTGCTCATCAAGCACATCCTCAAGACCAACGGCCGCGCCGCCCTGGTGCTGCCCGACGGCACCCTGTTTGGCGAAGGCGTCAAAAGCCGCATCAAAGAGCAACTGCTGGCCGAGTGCAACCTGCACACCATCGTGCGCCTGCCCAACGGCGTGTTCGCGCCCTACACCGGCATCAAGACCAACCTGCTGTTCTTCACCAAGGGCCAGCCCACGCAGCATGTCTGGTACTACGAGCACCCCTATCCGCCGGGCGTCAAAAACTACAACAAGACCAAGCCCATCCGCATCGAAGAGTTCGACGCCGAGAAAGCCTGGTGGGGCAGCGAGGCCGACGGCTTTGCCGCCCGCGTGGAAAACGAACGCGCCTGGAAGGTCAGCATCGACACCATCCGCGCCGCCAACTGGAACCTCGACCAGAAGAACCCGCATGTGGGCGAGCAGCAGAGCCACGACCCCGAGGTGCTGCTGGCCGACTACGCCCGCCTGCAGGCCGAGGCCCAGGCCCTGCGCGACGAGCTCAAGGGCATCCTCGCCCAGTCTTTGACCAAAACGGCCGATGGTGCTGCCGACTAAGCGCTAATAGCTATAAAAAATAGAGCAATTTTCACGGCACCTCAGGCCACGGTTGGCAACGTGGAGCACTGGACATTCATCTGTTGAAGTGCACAATACGTTTTCCAATAGAAAACAATCGTTTCTTCTTTGAAAACACATTCCACACTTGCAGAACTGCTGTTCCCCAACCAGTACCGGCGCAAGGTGCTGGCGCTGCTCTTGATGCAGCCCGAACAGAAAAGGCACCTGCGCGAGCTGGCCCGCCAGACGCAGGCCGCCCCCGGCACCCTGAAAAAAGAGCTGGACGCGCTGTGCCATGTCGGCCTGCTCACCAGCGAGCGCGTGGGCAACCAGGTGCAGTTTCAGGCCAACCAGGGCCACCCCGTGTTTGCCGAGCTGCAGGCCCTCATCCGCAAAACCACCGGCCTGGCCGATGTGCTGCGCCAGGCCCTGCAGCCGCTGGGCGAGCAGGTAGAGCTGGCCTTTGTGTTCGGCTCCATGGCCAGCGGCAGCGCCCACGCGGGCAGCGATGTCGATTTGCTGGTGGTGGGCCGCGCCAGCTTTGCCCAGGTGGTCGAGGCCACCTACGCCGCCCAGGCCCCGCTGGGGCGCGAGATCAACCCCAAGGTCATGACCGCTGCCGAATGGGCCCGCCAACGCGCCGAAGGCCAGCCCTTTGTGCAAGAGCTGCTGGCCAAGCCGAAAGTGATGCTGATCGGAACCCTCGATGCCTGAAGAAGAACTGAACAACCTGGCGCGCATCGGCATGCTCGACAAAGTGCCGTTTTCCGCCGCCCTGCTGCACAAAATGCTGGCCACCGCCCGCACCCGCCTGCAAGACGCGCAGCGCGTGGGCAACAGCCCCGAGACGCGCTTCGACTGCGCCTACACCGCCATCCGCGCCGTGGCCGATGCCGCCTTGCACGCCCAGGGCTGGCGCACCTCCACCAGCAAGCCCGGCCACCACCAGACCACCCTGCAGTGCCTCACGCACACCCTGGGCGTCAGCCCCGCCACCGTGCGCGTGCTCGACGCCCTGCGCAAGCAGCGCAACCTGAGCGACTACGACGGCGAACTGGTCACCGAACAGGCCCTGCACGAGTGCCTGCAACAGGCCCAAACCCTGTTGCAACGGGCGGAGCAACAGCTGGCCCCATTGATGAACAAAACCGCCTCTGGCGCTTGAGGAGCAGGCGCATGCTGCTATCCAATTTGGACCTGCTGGCCACCGCACCCGGTGGCGTCGCCCGCCTGCGCGAGCTGATTCTGACCCTGGCCGTGCAAGGCAAGCTGGTGCCGCAAGACCCGGCGGATGAGCCTGCGAGCGTGCTGCTGCAGAAGATTCGGGCGGAGAAGGACCGGTTGATTGCCGAGGGCAAGATCAAGCGGGACAAGCCGCTGGCGGAGATTGGGGAGGAGGAAAAGCCGTTTGAGTTGCCGGTGGGGTGGTCGTTTTGCCGACTTGGTGATTTGCTGCTTTCCATTCGAAGCGGCGGCACACCAAGCAAACAAAACCCCGCCTACTGGGACGGAGATATCCCATGGGCGAGCGTTAAAGACTTGGGATTCGGTGAGACGCTTACGGATACCCAAGACCGGATAACCGGTGAAGGCCTTCAAGCCGGTTCGCAACTGGCAACGGCTGGTTCGATTTTGATTTGTACGCGCATGGGGCTTGGGAAAATTGGCGAGGCACTGATTGACGTTGCTATCAACCAAGATTTGAAAGCTGTGCAGCTTGGAGCCGGCGTTCACAAGCAGTACTTCATCAACTATTTCAAAACGCTATCGGTGGTTGGTTCTGGAATGACCGTCGCTGGAATCAAGCAGGATGAGTTGCTCGGCTTCGTCGTGCCACTTCCGTCTGAAGCCGAACAATCCCGCATCGTCGCCCGCGTCGAAGAACTCATGCGCCTGTGCGATGCGCTGCAGGCCAAGGCCCAGCTGGAGGCCACGCAACACGCCCAGCTGGTCAGCACCCTGCTGGGCACGCTCACCGCCAGCACCACGCCCGAGGAGCTGGCCGCCAACTGGCAGCGCGTGGCCCAGCACTTCGACCTGCTGCTGGACCGCCCCGAAGCCATCGACGCTCTGGATCAAACCCTGCTGCAACTGGCCGTGCGCGGCCTGCTCGTGCCCCAAGACCCCACCGATGAACCCGCCAGCGTTCTGCTGCAAAAGATCCGCGCCGAAAAAGACCGCCTCATCGCCGCAGGCCAGATCAAACGCGACAAGCCCCTGCCGCCCATCACCGACGAGGAAAAACCGTTTGAGTTGCCGGTGGGGTGGGAGTGGGTGAGGCTGCAACAGGCGTATGACGTACGCGACGGAACGCACGATACCCCCAAATATCAGTCCACGGGATTTCCGCTTGTAACAAGCAAGAATCTCTATGGGGGGGTGCTTGATTTATCAGACGTAAAGCTGATTTCGCCTGCTGATCACGAACAGATATCTGCTCGTTCCAGAGTTGATCGCGACGATATTCTCTTTGCAATGATTGGCAGCATTGGAAATCCCGTCATTGTTGATATAGATACAGAGTTCAGCGTAAAAAACGTCGCGCTATTCAAGTATTACGCGGCCGCCTTGTCCTGCCCCAAGTACCTTTTGCTTGTGTTGCAGGCTGAAGCGGCGGGGATGAAAGAACGTGCTGCTGGTGGCGTGCAATCTTTCATTTCGTTGGGGCAACTTCGCTCATCCGTGGTTGCTCTTCCTCCTCTCTCCGAACAGTCCCGCATCGTCAACCGTGTCACTGCCCTGCGCCGCCTGTGCTCCGACCTGCGCCAGCGCCTGGCCGAACGCCAGTCCGTGCAGGCCCGTCTGGCCGAGGCGCTGGTGGCTTCTGTGGCGTGACGATCCCATCCTCCATATAAATTACCATAATGGTAAAAATTTTCGTCCTTTCGGAGTACAGTCTGAATCCTCCCGAGGACGGGCAGGGGCGCGTCAAGATCGCGAACGGGCCGCTGTACGAGCTGCAGCTGGTGCAGACCTTGGCACGTGATGAGAGCCGAATCAACGCCTGGACGGAGAAGTGCCGCAAGGATGTGCGCAAGTGGTTTGACGATGACTTGGAGCGCGTGGGTGATTTGATCTCGGTGCTGAAGCCGGGGGATTACATCGACTCGGAATGGTGCGAAAACGGCAAGGGTGCCTGGGCGGCCTGTGACGCCTATAGCATCAGCTTGGTAGAGACCGCTCCGGCGACGGGGCGGCCTGTTCGGATGGAATATTTTTTGAAGTTTGCTGTGAGCAAGACCGGGGCCTTGGTCCTGATCGTGTCTTGCCACGCTTGAAAGGAGTGCCTCGATGAGCGCACAAGAACTGTGCCCCATTTGCGGTGAAGGCCATGTCTTCGCATCGGTGCAGATGGTGGAGAGTGAGTACAAGGGCCACAAGGCAAACCTGCCCTTGCATTACAAGCAGTGCGACACCTGCACGTCTGATTTTGCTGGGATGGCCGAAAGCAAGCTGAACAAGCGTGTCCTGATGGCATTTCGCAAGCAGGTGGATGGGTTGCTGACCGGTGAGGAGATCACCGCGCTACGCAAACAGTACCAACTCACCCAGGCCCAGGCGGCCAGGCTGTTTGGCGGCGGCCCAGTGGCGTTCAGCAAGTACGAAAACGGCGATGTGGCCCAGTCAGAGGCGATGGACACCTTGCTGCGTCTTGTGCGCCGCAGCCCTGAAACTTTTTGGGCGCTGGTCGAAGAGAAGGGTATGCAGGGCGAGTTCACGCAGCAGCGCAAGCCGGTGCACGTGGGCGCCAAGCTGGTCAGTCTGACGGCCGTTCGTGCAGAGTTGGAGCGGACCGAACCGCGCTACAGCCCTAGGCCATTCCGCCGATTCACCCATGGTGAGGCGTCATGTCAGAACTAAGCGTACCTCGCCCCGTGCTACGGACCTTCCGCGTTCTGGCCTTCTCAGGCCAGAACAAGGGGGATGCTGCCGGCATGCAGATGCAGATGCAGATGCAGATGCAGATGAACTTGCAACAGGAAATTGACTTGGCCTTGGCCGTACCCATCGTTGCAGGGGCGGGGCTGATGTTGGGAGTCATGATCAAGCTGCAGGCCACGGCAGCGAATCCGCAGGACGTCACCGATGTGGCCACATTTTCCGGTGAGTACGAAGCAAAGTTTTTCTATTCGAGCGAGGTTTCGGAAAAGTCGGTTGCGCCTCTGCTGGAAGACAACGATTACCAGTACGTACTTGTGGCCCAGGCATATCCGCTGGCAATGACGCATTTCCGGCGAGAGCTTCAGGCCATGGGACTGGATGCACGGGAGTTGCCGCTGGGGTTGGCCTAGGTTCTCTTGAACATCGCATGACGGCAACCTGTTGGCTCCAGTCCGACTTGTTTGTCGGTACTATCGATCCCGGCCGCAGCAACGGCGTTCCTCACATTTCCACCAAACAGGTTGCGGGGCTTGTCTTTGCATTGCCTCCCCTCGCCGAACAAGTCCGCATCGTCGCCCGCGTCGAAGCCCTGCGCCGCCTGTGCGCCGACCTGCGTCAGCGGCTGAGCGCCGGGCAGGCCACGCAGGCGCGTCTGGCCGAGGCGCTGCTTCAGGCCGCCTGAAGGCCTGGCACGCGCGGCGGCTGTGCGCCGCGCGCAGGTGCATGCGGCCCGGCACCGACTGCTCAGTCGTCGTGCCGCTTCCCGTGCTTGCCCCCATGGCCGCGGCCGCGCCAGCCGCGGTTGCCTTGGTCGTCATCGTCGTCACGCTCGCGCTGGATGTAGACGGGCCGCGGGGCCACGTAGACGGGTTGCGGCGCATACACCGGGGCCGGCTGGACATAGACCGGCGCGGGGGCATACACGGGGGCCACCGGTACGACCGCCACGCCGGGCAAGTTCACACCGATACCCACGCTGACATTGGTGCCGGCGCTGGCGGCGGCACTGAGGAGGAACAGGGCGCCGCCGATCAGGCCGCTGGCAGAGATTCGATTCATTTTCATTCGCTCTTTCATTCTTGTGCGGGAAACCGCAGCGTCAGTCAATCAGCACGTCGATGCTGCGGACGCATCCGCGCCCCCAGCCGTCCTGGGACCATAACTGAACAACGGCGGGCCGAAGGGCCGCGTTGACGCGCGGGGTGTAACCAACTGCACAGCTGCGCGCGGGCGCGAAAAAACCCGCAATGCCGGCGGGCATGCGGGTTGCTGGGGCTCATGGCGCTGACGGCCAGAGCCATCTGACAAGGTCAGATGGTGCCCGGGGCCGGAATCGAACCGGCACGCCTTGCGGCGGGGGATTTTGAGATTGAGTCCCGAGACTAGCATGAGACTACGCTGGAACCCGCAAAGGCTTGCTGCGCTTGGTTTTCCGGGGAGTTAGTCCCGTTTAGCCTTACGCCTAGACCAGACCGATTGCGGCAGACATTCCGATGCCGTGGCTCCTGGCTGGTTCCTGCGTTCGATCCCGAACTAGGAGGCGTCATGGCCAAGATCAAACTCACCAAATCCGCTGTCGATACGGCAGAAGTCACCGGCAAGGACTACGAATTGCGGGACACCATTGTCCCCGGCTTTCTCTGCAAAGTCACTGCCCACGGCCGCAAGGTCTTCATGCTCCAGTACCGCACGAACTGGGGCGAGCGCCGCAAGCCGAAGATCGGCCAGTTCGGCGAGCTGACCGTCGAGCAGGCGCGGTCGATCGCACAGGACTGGCTGGCCGACGTGCGCAAGGGCGACGACCCCAGCGCCGCCAAGCTGGCCGCGCGCATGGCCCCGACGGTCAAGGAACTGTGCGGGCAGTTCATCGAGGAATACTCCAAGCCGCGCAACAAGCCCCGGACGGTCGATTCCTACCAAGGCTACATCGACCGCCACATCCTGCCCGCCCTGGGCAAGCTCAAGGTGCCGGACGTAGCGCGGACGCACATCACCACGCTGATGAAGGACAAGGCGAAGATCGGCGTCACGGCCAATCGGGTTCTGGCCTGTCTGCGCAAGATGTTCAATATGGCCGAGGTGTGGGGCTATAGGCCCGACGGCTCCAATCCGTGCCGTCACGTCCCCAAGTACCGCGAGGACGGCGAGACGCGGTACATCAACAACGAGGAACTGGGGCGGCTCTATGCTTACCTCGACCGTGCGGATGCCCAGGGGCTGGAGCATCCGACCGTGACGCTGGCGGTTCGCCTGCAATTCGAGTTTTCCGCGCGGATGACCGAAATCCGCACGCTCGAATGGGCTTGGGTCGATTTCGAGAATCGCCGAGTCGTCTGGCCTGACAGCAAAACGGGCGATATGTCCAAGCCGATGAGCGAGGCGGCGTACCAGTTGCTGCTCAATGCGCCCCGCATCGACAGCTCGCCTTACGTGTGTCCGGCCATCTTTGATGCCAAGAAGCCATTGCCGGACAGTACGTACTACAACGGCTGGAAGCGCATCCTGGGCCGCGCAGAGGTAGCGCATGTCGGGACGCACGGCATCCGCCATCGCGCAGCGACCGACATTGCCAACTCCGGTATTCCCATCAAGGTCGGCATGGCGCTGACTGCGCACAAGACCGTCACGCAGTTCATGGCGTATGTCCATGCGGAGGATGACCCGGTGCGGGCCGCTGCCGAGAAGGTGGCCACCCTGCGCCGGGGCGCCATCGACGGCCAGGCCCAAGCTGCGCCGATCCTGGCGCCGACCGCCTCAGCTCCGGCTATCGCGGACGGAGAAAAGACCCGTACAAGCCAGGGCAACTATCGCCCGTATCGCCATCGCAAGAGTCCAACGCGCGCTGTGCCGCCCGGTACGAAGCGGGCCGGATCGCCGCCAACGAAGGCGCCGGAAACGTCCATCGCGTGAATCGCGGGCGTCAGGCCTGCCGCCGCGCTGTCGCGACAGGCCGGGCATCCCGCCCCGCTGTTCCTTTGTCCCTTGACTTGAATTCGTCAATAAACGAAAATTACCATGTACCGCATCGAGCATTACCTGACGGCTGACGGCCAGAAGGATCTTTACCTCGACTGGCTGAAGCGATTGCGCGACACCCAGGCCAAGGTGGCGACCATCCGGCGCGTAGCCCGTGTCGAGCAGGGCAACTTCGGCGATCACAAGTTTTGCCGTGATGGCGTGTGGGAGCTGCGCATCGACGTGGGGCCGGGCTATCGGGTGTATTACGGCTTGGCGGGCCAGCGGTTGGTGCTGCTGCTGTGTGGTGGCGACAAGCGCACGCAGGACGCGGACATAGACCGAGTGGTGGGCTACTGGCAGGACTGGCAACGGAGAGTGGATGATGAGAAGCAGACCCCATGACGAAGCGATGGCCGAGCTGTACCGCAGCGATCCGGCGCTCGCGCTCGAAGTCATCAACAGCATCCTGGCTGATGGCGACCAGGCCGAGCTGATGACCGTGCTGCGCCAGCTCGCGCAGGCGGTCGGTGGTGTGCAGACGGTGGCTGCACAGGCGCATCTGAACCCGACACAGCTTTACCGCACGCTGTCGCCGAAGGGCAATCCCGCCTTGAACAGCTTGACCGCCATCCTCAAGGTGATGGGCCTGCGGCTGGCGGTGGCGCCGTTGGCTGATTCCGCGCCGGCGCACGCTGTCTGATGCGAAGCATTGCCGATGCCGGCCGAGTGTGGAGATTCTCGTATCGCTGATACGACAATTGCGGCCCGGAGGTGCCCCGGTTCCCCCTCTAGAAAAGGTCGTCCTCGCACGCCTGCGGTGCTATCGGACGATCCATTGGTGGCTTCTTGACCATAGCCTCCAGAGCGTCAAGGGCCGCCTCGCGGAGCTTTCGCACGCGGGGCAGCAAATCGAACATCGAGAGCCCGAGCTGTGGCGACAGCAGTTCGACGATCAATCGGTAATGTTCGTCATCCCGCAAAATTTTGGTCTGGAACAACAGCCAAAAGCAGGATTCGCCCAGTTCTTGCCTGGAAGGCAGCAAGTCCATTGACCGCGATTCGGCGGCGTCGATGTAGGCGTCCACGGTAGCTTCGGCATCAAGCCACAATTCCGAAGCCGCTTCGTCATCAACAGGCTCCTTTTCCGCAAGCGCCTTGATATGCGCAAACGCTGCGGCCTCATCGGCCTGCTTGTAGGCTTTTCTGCTGGGAATTGTCATTTTTTCTCTCCGATCTGCTGCTGTCGCTGATGGCGTGTCAGATTAGCGTCACGACGGGGCATTGAGTGAAGTGCGTGTGTGTTGCCCCGCTGTTAATGCGGGGCGATCCCGGCCAAGGGAACATGGCCGGCCGCGCTCTCGTGCTCCGCATCGAGCCTCGCTACGCGAGTCTCGCCCCCGTCGGGCTTCCATCGCTGACGCCTCCGGCCCGGCTCGCTGATCCGGGCCTGCGCGCTGCGCTTGCCCAAAGGTGGGTGTGTGCAGCGGGCGGGGTGTGGGCGGTCTTGCTGCTCCCTTCACCGTACCACGGCGTTCTCGCGGTCAATGACTGCGCGTGCGGGCACGCTTGCGGCCTGGCGGCCGTCTTCGATCTTTGACTGCTTGCGCTACGCCGTGCCCTGGAAGGGTCGGGCAATTCCGCCCGGCAACCTTTCAGGAGTTCACCATGAACAACCCACTCATCACTGACGAGCAGCGCATCGTGCTGCTGGCCAATGGCCGCGAATCCTTGGAGAACCCGGACTTCGATCCGGCGCCCGTGGTCAAGCTGTTCACGCCGGACGCCGGCGCGACCTGGCTGCTGACCGAGATTGATCCCGACGACCACGACCACGCCTTTGGTCTTTGCGACCTGGGCCTGGGTACGCCGGAAATCGGCTGGGTCAGCCTGGGCGAGCTGGCGACGGTGCGCGGCGGGCTGGGCCTGCCCATCGAGCGCGATCTGTCGTTTCGCGCCGAGAAGCGGTTGAGCGCCTATGCGCGCGATGCGCGGCTGGCTGGGCGGATCGTTGTCTGACCCGGCCTTGGGGCGTCGCGGGACGCCCTTCGCATCGCGCCCACCTGGCGCGATGTCTGCGCGCCTTCGGCTTGCCCTCCAGGGGAAAGCCCTGCGGGCTATCCCCGCCGCGCAGGCTTGGCACCCCTGAACACCGCCGACCCGGCTGCGCCGGATCGGCCAGACCGCATTCGCGGCAGATCCGCGATGCCTTGCCTGTGCTCGCCCTGATTCTGTTGATTCTTCGACTTTGAAGGCTGGGCGTCCCCGGCCACCTGGGAGATGGCCGGTCGCGCTGTCGTGCTGCGCATCGAACCCCCTGCGGGGTTTCGCCCCTGTCGGGCTTCCATCGTCCCCTCACTCCGCTCGGCTGACGCCTCCGGCCCGGCTTCCAGCTTCGGGCCTGCGCGCTTCGCTTGCCGTGCGGGCGGCGTGTTGAGGGGCCGTTGCCTTGTCCAGCCGTCTCCCCTGACTTCATCACCTTGTCCGCGACTGTAGCCCGCGGCCGTGTGCCATCAAGGCGCGCAGGGCCGTGTCCTCGGCTGCGCCTGCGGGCCGCACCCACCCTGCGCTTGTTTCCTTGACGGCCCCCGTCCACGGGCTCCCTTTCGTCGCGGGCGATGAACTCAGGAAAGACGGTGGCAACAGGGCCAACCGGGTTCCTCGTGCCGACCGCACCGAACAGCCGGAAGGCTGGGCTCCGAATCTAGGAATCCGGTGTGCGGTGTGAACAGCAAACCTCTTTTTGTCAGGAGAAAGACCATGCAACTCGCATCCCGTTTCGCTTCCCGTTCCCCTTCGTTGCGCAGCGACTACCCGCTGTCCGATGACCAGATTCGCAACGTGGCCCCGTCCATTTTCGCGGACGCCCCGCACGAGAGCCGTTCCGAGCGGTACGCCTACATCCCCACCGCCGCCGTGCTGACCGAATTGCGGAAGGAGGGGTTTCAGCCCTTCATGGTGACGCAAACCCGCGTGCGCGATGAAGGCAAGCGCGAGCACACCAAACACATGCTGCGCCTGCGCCACGCCAGCCAGATCAACGGCGCGGAGGCTAACGAAATCGTGCTGCTGAATTCGCACGATGGCACCAGCAGCTATCAGATGCTGGCCGGGATGTTCCGTTTCGTTTGCAGCAATGGCCTTGTATGCGGTGACACCGTGGCCGATGTGCGCGTGCCCCACAAAGGCGACGTGGCCGGTTCCGTCATCGAAGGCGCTTTCGAGGTGTTGAACGGCTTCGAGCGGGTGAAGGAATCCCGCGATGCCATGCGCGCGATCACGCTGGACGAAGGCGAAGCCGAAGTGTTCGCCCGTTCCGCGCTGGCGCTCAAGTACGACCCCACCGACAGCAAGCCCGCGCCCATCACCGAATCGCAAATCCTGATGCCGCGCCGGTTCGATGACCGCCGCCCCGACCTGTGGAGCGTGTTCAACCGCACGCAGGAGAACTTGACCAAAGGCGGACTGCATGGTCGCAGCGCCAACGGACGCCGCCAGCAAACCCGACCCGTGCAGGGCATTGATTCCGATGTGCGCCTGAATCGCGCCCTCTGGATGCTGGCCGATGGCCTGCGCCAGTTGAAAGCCTGAACCGTTCCCCCGCCGGAGGGGCAGTTCCCCTCCATTCCCTTGTTTCACTTGATTGGAGATTCACCATGAACGCCGTTACCCAAACCGAAGCCCGCGCCATCCAAGCCCCTGCGCTGGAAGCCGCCGACCCGACCAAGAACCTGATTTTGGTTCCGCTGTCGCGGCTGGTGCTGCGCGCCACGGGCCGCAACGTGCGCAAGACCCCGCGCATGTCCATTCCCGAGCTGGCCGCGAGCATCCAGCGCGTGGGCCTGCTGCAAAACCTCATCGTGATTCCCGCCGCCGATGGCGAGCATTACGAGGTGGTGGCCGGTGGCCGTCGCCTCGCAGCCCTCAAGCTGCTGGCAAAGAAACACCGTATCGCCAAGGATTGGGAGGTGCCGTGCCTGCAGGTGGCCGATGGCACGGCCCGCACCGCCAGCCTTACCGAGAATGTGCAGCGCGAAGCCATGCACCCCGCTGACCAGTTTGAAGCCTTCGCGGCGCTGGTGGCCGAAGGTCGGCCCATCGAGGACATTGCGGCGGATTTCTCCGTCACGCCCCTGGTGGTGCAGCGCCGTTTGAAGCTGGCGAATGTCTCGCCGCGCCTGATGGGCGACTACCGGGCCGATGCCGTGAGCCTTGACCAGTTGATGGCCCTTTCCATCACCGACGACCATGCCGCGCAGGAAGCCGCTTTCTACGACGCCCCGCAATGGCAGCGCCACCCTTCGCATTTGCGCGAACGCCTGACCGAGCGCGAGATTGATGCGTACCGGCATCCGCTGGTGCGTTTCGTCGGACTGGAAGCCTACGAGCAGGCGGGCGGAGGGGTTCGCCGCGATCTGTTCGCGGAGGGCGATGCGGGCGTGTACCTGACCGATGCCGCGCTGTTGGAGCGGCTGGCACAAGACAAGCTGGCGGGCATCGCTGCCAAGGTGAAGGCCGAGGGCTGGGCTTGGGCCGATGCCACGCCGGGCACGACTCATGCCGACCTGCACGCCTTCCAGCGTGCGCCGAGGGAGCGGCGCGAACCCAACAAGCGCGAAGCGCAACGCCTTGAGAAACTGCAAGCCAGGATGCAGGAGGTAGCCGAAGCCATTGATGCGGCGATGGACGCCGAGGACGAGGACAAAGCCGATGCCTTGCAAGAGGAAGGCGAAGTCCTGGGCGAGCAGTTGCAGGCGCTGGAAGATGGCTTGCAGGGATATGCCGCGAACGTGAAGGCCGCAGCCGGTGCCATCGTCACCATCGACCGCAACGGGCAGGCCGTGATTCATCGCGGGCTGCTGCGAGAAGCCGAGGCCAAGGCGCTGCGCACACTGGAGAAGCTGCGCCAAGGGTTCAGCGACCCAGATGCCGCGAACGATGACGAAGGCGAGGAAGACATGCAGCCGAAGGCCGCAGCGATTTCCGACCGACTGGCTCAGCGCCTAAGCGCGCACCGCACCTCTGCACTGCAAATCGAGATAGCCCGGCATCCACAGGTGGCGCTGGCCGCGCTGGTGCATGGCATGGTGCAGACCGTCTTGCAGGGCCGCTACTACGGCCATGATCTACCGTTGGGCGTGAGCCTGAAAGTGCAAGACCGGCTGGAAGGCATGGCCCCGGACTGGCCCGAGTCACCCGCCGCCGTGGCGCTGCGCGAATTGCAGCAGGCGTGGGGCGGCAAGCTGCCCGAGGACAGCGCCGAACTGTTCGCCGCGCTGCTGGCGATGGAGCAAGCCGAACTGGTCAAGCTGCTGGCCGTGTGTGTGGCGGGGGCGGTGGACGTGGTGACGCCACGCGCTACGCCGCACCAGCCCGGCGTGGAACTGGCGCAGGCCGTGGGCCTCGACATGGCCGCATGGTGGCAGCCGACCGCCGAGGGGTATTTCCGGCATGTGCCGAAGGCCGTGATTCTGGAGGCTGTGGGCGAATACGCGCCCGAGCACGTCACGCGGCTGGCAAAGTTGAAGAAGGCCGACATTGCCAGCGAAGCGGAGCGACTGGCCGATGGCACGGGATGGATGCCCGCCATATTCAAGGCCGCTGGACCGCAGGAGGTGACACCGGAGGACGTGCCCGAAGACGGGGCGGAGGACGCCGCCGCCGTGGCGGATGAACCCGCCGAGGCATTGGCCGCTTGACCCTCACCGCAGCGAAGCGCCCCGGTTCAGGCCGGGGCGCTTCGCCGCAGGGAGCCGAATGATGCCCACCATCAACACCACCAGCCGCCCGCGCATGGCGGCAATCTACGCCCCCGGCACAGTGCGCGCCCGCCGCTGGCACGGCGATGGCGACGTGCGCGGCTACCGTCCGCCTTCGGGCTGGACGGCCCGCGCCGACCTCACCGACATTCACCCCGTCACGGGCCGCGCCTTGCCGCGTGCCGTATGGTGGATCATCGAGACGAAGGAATAGCCATCGTCAGCACCGCGCCCAGGCCGTTCCGCCCTGGGCGCGGTGAACTTCAAAAATCCGGGCGCGGCGGTGGCCACGCCCGGTGTTGAAGCCGAACATCACGCCGCCGCCTTCGCTGGCACTCAGGCGGCGGCGTTGCAATATGCGGGCGGCACGCCCGATTCCTCATCCAACTGCCTTCGCGCCTGCGGCACTGCGCGCTACGCTTGCCTCCGGGGGAAAGCCCTGCGGGCTATCCCCGCCGCGCGTGGCTTGGTGCCCCTCGATACCACCGAACCGGCAGCGCCGGATCGGCCAAGGTCAACGCCCCGCCGCTGGGCAGTGCTCGGCGGGTGCGCCGAGGCTTGCTGCGGCGGGTTGTGCGAATGCGTGCCGTCCTCAACGCTGGTGGTTCTCGCCCATCACGTCACGAAGGACGGTTCACGGACATCCCGCCCGGCATCGCCATGGAGCTTCCACGCCACGCCTCAAGACCGGCGCCGCAAGGTGCGGCCGGGGCGTTCTCGCCTGTCGTCGGGTGGTTGACCTGGCCCGCGTCCGGGAGCGAGCCGGTGCAGCCTTCATGCGGGGATGCCGAGCCGGCCCTGTCTCCTTTCGGAGCGGTTCGGCCCAAGGCGTCCTTGTGTTGTTGTGAATCCTGGCGGTGGCGCGGCTGCGCCTCGGGCTTCATGGCTGCAACCGTCCAGCGAAAACAATTTCCCCTGCTTTGTCACTGCGTTCGGCGCATTCCTCGCGGGACAAATTCTTTTCGCCTCCCGGCTCTCCACTGCGTTGCGACCGCAAGCGGTGCAGCCCGCCCGTCCCCCGCCGGCCGGATCACAACAAGGACGCGATGGGCGCGAACCTTGTTCCACCTAAAGGAGATCCATCATGGCCAACATCGGCACCTTCACCACAGACAAAGACGGCTTCACCGGCACGCTTCGCACCCTGACGCTCAACGTCAAGGTCAAGCTGGTGCCCAACGACAAGGGGGACAACGAGAAAGCCCCGGACTTCCGTCTGCAGGCCGCCAGTCACGACATCGGCGCGGCGTGGAAGAAGACCAGCGAGGCCGGGCGGGACTACATCTCCGTGACCCTCGACGATCCTTCGTTCCCGGCCACGGTCTACGCCCGCCTGATCGAAGGCGAGAACGGCACGCACGACCTGATCTGGTCGCGCAGCAAGCCCCAGGCGGCCTGACGGGCCGCCGGCGCCTCGCCCACGCGGCGGGGCGCTGTGCTGCGAATGCTGCGCTGTATCGGCAAGCAGAACGGCTTGGCAGTGTGCGGGATGTGTCTTGCCTGGCCACCAAGCAATGGCTTGAATTGGTAGAGGTACATGCGGGGCGGGTCGGTGCTGCGCACCACCGGGCTTTGCGGGCTCCGCCCCGTGCCGACTACGCCGTCACGGCCATTCGGCTCCAATCCCTCCCGCCTTCGCGCCTGCGGCGCTGCGCGCTTTACTTGCCTCCAGGGGATCGGCGCCAGGCCCATCCCCGCCGCGCGGTGCTTGGCGCCCCCTCGATACCGCCGAACCGGCTGGCACCGGATCGGCCTGGCACGCCCCGCCATGACGGCGGGGCTCCGGCGGCTATGCCTGAGCGACCGCCAGCAGTTCTTCGGCCTTGCTCATCAGCACTGCCGTGCTGCATTCGAGTGCGCTGGCGATCTTGAAGATGATCGCCAGCGTGGGCATGTGCTCGCCGCGCTCGACCTTGCCCATGTGCGAACGCTCGATGCCGGCGAGGTGCGCCAGCGATTCCTGCGCGATCCCGCGCTCCGTCCGCAGCGCGCGCACCGCCGCGCCGAAGGCTTGAGCCAATTCGGCGTCGAAGGTGGTGGCGCCCGCTGGCCGGCCGCGCTGGATGGATCGCTTCTGCATGGACAGAAGCGTCAAGTCGCAGCACAATTAAAACCACGTTATCTTTAACTCTTTCGCGGCTCTGGCCTTATTCGTGCTTTTACGGAAATCCGCTTTTGCGGATTCCGACAGAACCGGAGAACCGCCTACGTGCCTTTCCAGATTTCTACAATTCTGTTTTTGCGCTTTCGTGCTTCCACGGTTTGGATGGAATACGCATCCACGCTTGCGAGAGGAATCGCAAAGCCGGAATTCCACGTTGGAACAGGAGCATCCCAATGAGCGCTCCCCTGATCACCGAGGAGCAGCGCGCCGCGCTGCTGGAGAACGGGCGGCGGGCCGCCGCCGGTGAGCCGGACGACCCGTTGCCGGTCGTGCGGCTGTTCACCCCCGACGCGCACGCTATCTGGCTGCTGGCCTCGCTCGATCCTGCCGATGGCGATACGGCGTTCGGCATCATGGACGTGGGCATCGGCATGCCCGAGGTGGGCCGCATCAAGCTGTCCGACCTGGCCTCCATCGTTGGCCCGAACAAACAGCCCGTGACGCGGGATTTGTATTTCCAGGCGGTGCGCCCGCTGTCGGAATATCTGCGACTGGCGCAGGAGAACGGTTCCATCGTTGATTGAACCGTTCGCGCTCCAGCCAAGCCGGGCGCATTCGGACTATTTCGGTCTTGATCCAGACCTGCACGGTCTGAATCCGCACTCTGCTTCAAACCCGAATATCTGTGACTGAAACAGTCACGATCTTTCGCGCGGCTTGCGGCACGGTGTTTTGTGCCGCGTGACATTTTTGGGTCAGGCGGCCGTCGCATTCAGACGGATTTCGCAACACGCCGGAGCCTATCGGTCTTGACACTAGAAGTTACAGTTTAACCGGATTTCCACCTTGATTTGAGGCTCCCGCATGTTTGCCGCCGTGGCGACGTTCCTGCTGTTCGACAGGAGCTTTCGTCATGGTCAGCCCTCACCATTTCGCGCACTGGTATCCCACGGCCGCTTACCTCTACGTCCTCGGGCTGGACACGCTCGCGCTGGCCTGGGAGTACCTGCGCCGCCATCCTGATTACCGGCTCGACTGGCTGCGCCGTGCGCGTCGCTCCGATGCTGGGCATCGCTGGGGCTTGCGCCTGCTGGAAGACCCGGCGCTGGATGCACGTGACGCGCATCCGGCCTGGCTGCCCGGCCATGCGGCCGTGGTGCAGCTCTACCCTGATGCCGATCCGCCACCCGACGCTGCTGCATTCGACTTCTGGCGCATCCCCGGCCACAAGCAACTGCTCCACGATGGCAAGCGGCTGGCGCTGATCGCGCGCAGCCCCGGCCAGTGCCTGCGCTTCGCGCTGGCGCCCGGCCTGGAGGACGGCATGGCTGTCGCCTATGCCCGGCGCGGCGGCGCTGCCGCGCCTGCGCTCGGCCACGCGCCCAGCGCCGTGCAGACCAAGCCCAGGCCGACACCGGCCGCGCTATTGGAGCTGCACACCTTG
Organism: Acidovorax soli; assembly: GCF_900107605.1. Classification (GTDB taxonomy): domain Bacteria; phylum Pseudomonadota; class Gammaproteobacteria; order Burkholderiales; family Burkholderiaceae_C; genus Acidovorax; species Acidovorax soli. The sequence continues at coordinate 48,924 of NZ_FNQJ01000015.1, forward strand.
CAGGCGCTCGACGCAACCCTGACGGGTGCGTCCTTGCGCGACGTGGCCGAAGGGCTGTTCGGCGCCGATGCCGTGGCCGCCGACTGGCACGCCGATGGCGACTTGCGCGCCCGCGTGCGCCGTTTGGCGCGGCGTGGCAATGCGTTGATGCGCGGCGGCTACCGCCACTTAGCACAACTGCCGTCGCTTGAGAAGGGACGTTTTGAAGGGGACGCAAAACGTCCCTGAGCAGGAGGGCCGTGTTTTCTGAGACTGCCTCCATCCGGTTGCGCTGTGTGGCCGGAGCTTTGAAAGCTATGGAGGTTCACACCATGCGTCCCGCTCCCTTGCGGCCTGCCGCCGCTCCCATGAATCCTGCTGCGCAACCGCAGCGTTATCTCACCAACGACGAAGCCGCCGACTACCTGCGCCTGTCGCCACGCACGCTGGAGAAGCAGCGCGTGCTGGGTGGCGGCCCCAAGTTCCGCAAGTTCGGCCGCCGCGTGATGTACGCCGTGGCCGACCTCGATGCCTGGGCCGCCGACCGCAGCTTCGAGACGACTTCCGACCCCGAATACGCCGAGCACCACTCGGCGGACAGCCGTGCGCGCTGATCGCTTGCGCGCGGGTGGCCTTCGCCATGTCCAGCCCTGCGCTGCCGTCCCGGCAGCGGCCCGTGCCAGAGCGCGAACAGCTCGACCTGTTTCGCGCCCTACCGGGCGACATGGCGCCGCGCGACAGCCAGGACTTGATGGCCTTTCCGTTCTTCTCGCTGGCGAAGTCGCGGCGCACGGCGCCGATCGACTTTCGCAGCGGGAACGTCACCATCCGCGTGGAGGGTACGCAGGAGCACGGCATCGCCACGATCTGGGATGCCGACGTGCTGATCTGGGCGGCCAGCCAGATTGTGGAAGCGCGCGATGCGGGGCTGCGCCCCTCGCGGCTGATGCAGGCCACGCCCTACGAGATCCTGCGCTTCATCGGGCGCGGTACGTCGCTGCGCGACTACCAGCGCCTCAAGGCCGCGCTGGATCGCCTGCAATCCACGACCGTGGCCACGTCCATTCGGGAGACCACGGGAAGACGGCTGCACCGCTTCTCGTGGATCAACGAGTGGAAAGAGCTGGCCGATGCCCGTGGCACGCCGCTGGGGATCGAGTTGATCCTGCCGGACTGGTTCTATGCCGGCGTGATGGATGCGGCCCTGGTGCTGACCATCGACCCGGCGTATTTCCGGCTGACGGGCGGGATCGAGCGCTGGCTGTACCGGCTGGTGCGAAAGCACGGCGGGCGACAGCCTGGCGGCTGGCAGTTCGACTTCCGGCACCTGCACCGCAAATCGGGCAGCGTGGCGCGGTACTACGACTTCGCCGCCGACCTGCGGGCGCTGGTGGCGCGGCAAGCCTTGCCGGGCTACCAGTTGGGCATCGAGCACGTCTCGGGCATTGCCTCGCCGCTGTTGACGTTCCGGCCCGTGCCGTCCACGGCACGGGGATAACTGCTGTGCAGCCTGTGGACGGACTCGTGCTATCAGGCAACAGAGGTATCGTGCTATCAGGCAACGAATCCTCGTGCTATCAGGCAACAAAATCGGCTGCAAAGCCAATGCTGGCGCGGGTTTCGGCCTCTCCTAACTTACCTAACTTAAATTCTCTAACTTTTAGTAGAAGCGCCGCGCCTCGGTGGACAACCACCGCGCGGCACGAAAAGCAGCAGCAACAGCCGGGCTTTCCAACACGGAGGGCCAGGCCATGATCGTCGCGCTGCTCAACCAGAAAGGCGGCGTGGGCAAGACCACGCTCGCCACGCACATCGCCGGCGAACTGGCGATGCGCGGCCAGCACGTCGTGTTGCTGGACGCCGACCCGCAAGGCTCCGCGCTGGACTGGACGCAGCGCCGTAGCCAGCAAGGTTTGCCACGGCTGTTCAGCGCCGTGGGCCTCGCACGCGAAACCCTGCACCAGGAAGCGCCAGAACTCGCCAGGCGGGCTGATCACGTCGTCATTGATGGCCCACCCAGGATCGCGGCCTTGGCGCGCTCTGCGCTGCTGGCGGCCGAGCGGGTGCTGATTCCGGTACAGCCGAGTCCCTACGACCTGTGGGCCAGCGCCGAGATGGTGGCGCTGATCCGCGAGGCGCAGGTCTTTCGGCCTGCGCTGCGCGCGGCCTTCGTCATCAACCGGCGCGTCAGTACCACGGTCATCGGGCGTGAAGCGCGCGGCGCTCTGGCTGAGCAGCCGCTGCCTGCGCTGCGCGCCGAGGTGCGCCAGCGCATCGTCTTCGCCGACAGCGTGGCCGCTGGCCGGCTGGCACGCGAGACGGCGCCCGACAGCGCCGCCGCGCGCGAAATCACCGTGCTGGTCGATGAGCTGCTGCGGTGGCCGTCATGACAGCGAAGCCGCCACCGAACAGCGAACGCTCGGCAAAGCGCGTCGGCATCGGCGCGCGTCCGCCCGCGAATCCGCACGCCGAGGCGTGGATTCGCCAGGGCGATGCCGATGCGCTGGGCAAGGGCGACCTCTACACGGCCCGCCTGACCCTCGACATCACGCCCGCAATGCGGGCGCGCATCAAGGTATCGGCCTTCACGCAAGGCGTGACGGTGGCCGACCTGCTGCGCGGCCTGCTGGAGCGGGAGTTTCCAGAGCAACGCAGGGAGAACGCACCATGACCGCATCCGCTTTGCCTGCCGCTGGCGCGGCCACGGCTGCGCTCGCTGGCCAGCCTGCCAGCGCGCCGCTGACGCGCGTGGCGCTGGCCTACATCGAGGCACGTTTCAAGCTCTATCTGCGCTTCGGCGAACCCGCGCGCACGCTCCGGCTCGACCGCTGGCGGCGCTGCGCGGTGTTCCTGCCGGGCGCCATGTTGTGCCGCATCCGGTGGCAGGCCAACGACTACGGCACGATCCGCTGGCAGCTCATGGTGATGCAGGCTTGCACGCCGCTGGACGCGGCACAGCGCATCCCCGGCGTGCAGCCGGGCGCGCGCCTGTTGCTGCACGCCGAGGGGGAAAACCAGGTGCGCGCCGTGCTGGAACGCATCGACGACATCGAGGCACTGGGCATCGCGCCGGTCGGCGTCTCGCCCGCGTACTGGCGCACGCTCGCCAACCGGCTCGCTGCGCGCCTGCCACTGCCCGAATACAGCGCCGAGCGGCACGCCGCCTGGCTGGCCGGGAGGGCGTTGCCATGACGCTCCCATCCACTGTCGCCAGCGCAACCTGCATCCCGCCGCGTTCTCGTTCGCGCCTGCGCGCTCGCCTCGTGCTGGCGGGCCTGTCCGCCTGCGGCCTCGCTGCGCTGGCCTGGGCGTCTTTCGTGCATCCGCTGCCGCGCCTGACCTACAACCCGTCCGACAGCGTGGCGGTCGGCTGGTATCGCGTCGATCCGCTCTACCAGCGCGCCAGCTCGCTGCCACGTCCGTTGTCCGTGGGCAGCATTGTGCTGGTGCCGCTGCCCGCCGAGGCAGCCGCGCTCGCTGCGCAGCGCGGCTACCTGCCGACGCGCATCCCGTTGCTCAAGCGCGTAGGCGCGGTGGCGCCGCAAGAGGTGTGCGTCGCGGACGGCAAAGTCCGCATCGACGGCGTGCCTTCGGCCGCCGTGCTGCCCGCTGATCGGCTGGGCCGGCCACTGCCGTCCTGGCAGCAGTGCCGGCAGCTTCGGCCTGGCGAGCTGTTCCTGCTCAGCGTCACCAATCCGGCGTCATTCGACAGCCGGTATTTCGGGCCGATCAGCGCCGCCGCCGTGATCGGCGTTGCGCGCCCGGTCTGGCTGGAGTCACGCCCATGATGGCCGCCGATTCGCTGCACGCTGCCGTGCATCTCATCGTGCCATCGGGCGTGTCGTGCTGCTGCCCATCGCCGTGTCGTCGCGCGTGCAGTGCGAGCGCATCCGCGCCGCACTTCGCGCGGCCTTCGGCGCAGCCGTCCCACGTGCAGGCGTCTTGCCTCGAACGCGGCTGGCCTGTGGCCATCGCCGTGTTCGCCAGCGCGCTGACTGCTCGCGCAGCAGCGCCGCCGGGCCGCCGCTGCCCGGAGCGTCAGCGAGGGGCAAAGGCGGAAGGCAAGACAAAAGGGGGCGGCACCTGTCGGCCCGCCAAGCCAGTCTGCACGTGGGGGTGGCGCGGCACGCAGCGGCTTCGCCGCCGTGCCGCTGGGGGTGCGTGGCCCGCGCCGATACGGGCATGTCCGCGTGCTTTGCACGACCGGACACGCTGGAGCTTTCAGGGAGAGCCGTCATGACCAATCGCCGCGATGACGATTTCCGCATCCGTCCCAGCGCCACGAAGAACCGGGGCAAGGGCCAAGGCCAGAGCTTCGTTTCCAAGGTACTCAAGCAGGCGGGCAAAGCCAGCAGCGGCAAATCCTCGGTGCGCCGTCCTGGGTCGGCTGGCAGCACCGGCCAGCGGCCCGGCTCACGCCTGGGGCGGGGCCATACGGCGGCGCGCTTCGCGGGTGCAAAGCTCACGCCCATGTCGCGGCGCGCGACCATCAAGACCTTGCTGGTCAACCAGCAGCGGTCTAGCCCGCAGTCGCTCGCCAAGCACCTGCGCTACATCGAGCGCGATGGCGTGGGCCGTGATGGTGAGCCTGGCCGGGCCTATGGGCCGCAGATCGACGACGCCGACCTTGACGCCTTCAAGGAACGCTGCGCTGACGACCGGCACCATTTCCGCTTTATCGTCTCGCCCGAGGATGGCGCCGAGTTGGAAGACCTGCGCACCTACACGCGGCACCTGATGAATCGGATGGAAGCCGACCTGGGCACGCGGCTGGAATGGGTGGCGGTCGATCACTGGAACACCGACAACCCGCACACCCACCTGATCGTGCGCGGGCGCGACGACACCGGCAAAGACCTCATCATCGCGGGCGACTACATCGCCGATGGCTTCCGGCATCGCGCGGCAGAGCTGGCGACCGAATGGCTGGGGCCGCGCACCGAGCTGGAGATCCAGCAGACCTTGCGGCGCGAGGTGGAGCAGGAACGGTGGACGAGCCTGGATCGCACGCTGAAGCGCGAGGCCGGCGACGATGACCGGGTGCGGATCGAGCGCTTCAATGAGCCGAAGCTGCAACGCCAGCGCCTGCTGCTGATCGGCCGCCTGCAGCACTTGCAGCACCTTGGACTGGCCGACGAGGTGCAGCCCGGCACCTGGGCCGTTCATGCCGATGCGGAGAAGACCTTGCGCGCCCTGGGCGAGCGTGGCGACATCATCCGCACCATGCAGTGGGCCATGCGTGGCGAACCGCGCGAGTTGGCGGTGTTCGAGCCAGGGGACGACGGCCGCACGATCATCGGGCGTGTCGCTGCGAAAGGACTGGCCGACGAGCTGCGCGACCGCGGCTATCTGGTCATCGACGGCGTGGACGGCAAGGCCCACTACGTCGCGCTCAATGCCCGCGACGAGCTGGCGAACTATCCGACCGGTGCCGTGGTGGAGGTGAAGGGTTCGGCCGAGGTGCGCGCCGCCGACCGCAATATCGCCGCGCTGGCGAGCGGTGGCCTGTACCGCACCGACCATCACCTTGCCGTGGCGCAGGGCCAGGCCGTGCCCGGCCGCGATCCGCAAGAGGTGGTAGCGACTCACGTTCGCCGCCTCGAAGCCTTGCGTCGCGCGGGCATCGTGGAGCGCGTGGCCGAGGGGCTATGGAAGGTGCCGGCCGACCTGCCCGAGCAAGGCCGCCAATACGACGCGCAGCGCCTGGGCGGCGTGGCGGTGGAGCTGAAATCACACCTGCCCATCGAGCGGCAGGCGCGCGTGGTCGGTGCTACCTGGCTCGACCAGCAGCTCATCGGCGGCGGCAAGGGCCTGGGCGACCTGGGCTTTGGCAGCGAGGCCAAGCAGGCGATGCAGCAGCGCGCCGACTTCCTGGCCGAGCAGGGATTGGCTGAGCGGCGCGGGCCGCGCGTGATCCTGGCGCGCAACCTGCTGGGCACGCTGCGCGGCCGTGAGGTAGCGCAGGCAGCCAAGGACATTGCTGCCGAAACCGGCCTGGAGCATCGCCCGGTGGCTGACGGCCAGCGCGTGGCCGGCATCTACCGCCGCAGCGTCATGCTCGCCAGCGGGCGCTACGCGATGCTGGACGACGGCATGGGGTTCAGTCTGGTGCCGTGGAAGCCGGTGATCGAGCAGCGGATGGGACAGCAGCTCGCCGTGACGATGCGCAGCGGAATTGCATCCTGGGAAATTGGACATCGACGAGGAGTGTCTTTGGGGTAATCACAAGACGGGCAGTCAGTGCTGTGCAACACGGCAGGCGAGCCATTCGCCCCTGCGGCACAGCGCGACTGCGAAACGCGCGCATGAGCACGCGTCTGGCAGTGGATCTACACCGATGTCTAAAACGTTACTTGACCGAGGTCACGACGTAGCCCTCAGCTTCCTTCTTGAACTCGACATGGACTTTAGAGCCCGCGGCGAGCTTGTCGAACAGGGCCTTGTCCTTGACCGCAAACGCCATGGTCATCGCGGGCCATCCCAGGCTTTTGACAGGGCCGTGTGCAAGGGTGACCTTGCCCTGCGCCGCATCGAATTCCTTCACCACGGCATCGGCCTGATGGACCGTTGATTTGGCGGCCATGGGGGTGCCTTTGGCGTCCGTGGCCTGCATCATGCTTTTGCACTTTGGGGCATCCATGCCTTTCATGTCCATGTCCTTCATCTCCTTCATGTCCATGCAGTTCTGCATGCCCTTGCCCTCCATCTTCATGCTGCCCATATCGCCGGATTGGGCGAACGTGGCAGCAGAAAACGCCAAGGCGGCGATCAGCGTTGCGGTTGAGACGAGTTTCATGATGGATTTCCTTTTCTGAGCTTTAAAAATGGGGCCGGCCTTCTGGCAGGCCCCGGATGGAACGCGGCCACTGGGGATGACCGCGTTGGAGAGTCATGCGCTGCCGCTCACGACTCGGGGTTCGTGCATGCCTTGACCTGGGCCTCGTAACGCGCCTTGCGCATCCGGTTTTCTCCAGGCGTCGTTTGGGCACGCGGGCCGTGATCCAGCGGCAGCACCAGCGGGTCGGGCGGGCAGTTCACTCGCTGACCTGTGGTGCCGTCGACTCGGGTGGTACTAGCCGTTTGCGATGCTGCTGCCGCCTGTTTGGCTGCGCGTGCCTTCTCGATGGCCTGGAAGTCGGGGTCGGCCAGTGCGGGCAGAGAAGCGCCCAGCGCCAGGGCGGCGATGAGGGGGAGCAGTGATTTTTTGATGATGGTTTCCCAAAGTTGGTTGATCCAAAAAGTCCGAGAGGAGCCTCATCGGATCAATCCAGCCACCGGCAGAACGCGAGGCGCACGGGACATCGCAGTCGACCGTCTCCAGCATCGAAAAACCAGCTTGGCGCCGGTGCCGCCGTCGCGAGCGCGAGCCAAGCCAGTGGAGCCTGCTCTCGCGCTTCGCCTTCGCCAGTGAATGCGTGAGCCGCTGGTGCCGGTGCGATGGCACAGGCCGCGCAGGTCTGGCAATCCTCGGCGCTGCTGGGCATCGGATGCGAGGTCGCAGATGCCGTCATCACCGGGCCGGCGTGCTGAATCTCCTGGACGGAAACGGCGGCGCGTGTTGCCGTGCCCAGCAGCAGCGACAGGCACAGGCAAAGCTCCGCCGCACCCCACGCGCGGCCGCCACCGAAGCGTTCAAGCGGCCGCATGACGACGCCTCCAGAATGTCCACCGTGATGCCTTGGGCGCGCGCGGCCGCCGCATCAACAGATAGGCTGCGGGAATCACGAACATCGACAGCAACGGTGCCGTGACCATCCCGCCCACCATCGGCGCGGCGATGCGTTGCATCACCTCGGAGCCCGTGCCCGCGCCCCACATGATCGGCAGCAGGCCGGCCAGGATGACGGCCACCGTCATCGCCTTGGGCCGCACGCGCAGCACGGCGCCCTCGCGAATCGCATCCAGCAGATCGGCCTCGCTGGTCGTGCCGTGGCCGACACGCTCCTGCCAGGCGTTCTTGAGGTACAGCAGCATGATCACGCCGAACTCGGCGGACACGCCGGCCAGCGCGATGAAGCCCACCGCGCCTGCGATCGACAGGTTGTAGCCCAGCAGGTACAGCAGCCAGATGCCGCCCACCAGCGCGAACGGCAGCGCAGCCATGATCAGGAGCGCTTCGCCGAACGCGCCGAAGGTCAGGTACAGCAACACGAAGATGATGAGCAGCGTGAAGGGCACCACCACCTTGAGCTTGGCGGTGGCCCGCTCCAGGAACTCGAACTGCCCCGACCAGGAGATCGAATAACCCGGCGGCAGCTTTACCTGCTTGGCCACGGCCTGCTGCATGTCCTGCACTGCGGAGCGCAGGTCCCGGTCCCGGATGTCGACGTACACCCAGCCCGACAGGCGCGCGTTCTCGCTGCGCAGCATCGGCGGCCCGTCGGCGATGCGGATGTCGGCCACGTCGGACAGCACCAGGCGTTGGCCGCGCTCGGTCACTACGGGCAGCGTGCGCAGCTTTTCCAGCGAATCGCGCATCTCGCGCGGATACCGCAGGTTGATCGGGAAGCGCTGCAGGCCTTCCACCGTCTCACCGATGTTCTCGCCGCCCACGGCGGACGAGACCACCGACTGCACGTCGGCGATGTTCAGGCCGTAGCGGGCCGCATCGTCGCGCCGGATGTTCACATCCACATAGCGCCCACCGGTGAGCCGCTCGGCCAGGGCACTGCTCACGCCAGGCACGTCCTTGAGGGTGCGTTCGATCTCTGCGGTGATGCGATCGATGGTCGCCAGGTCGGTGCCCGCCACCTTGACCCCCACGGGGCTCTTGATGCCCGTGGCCAGCATGTCGATGCGGTTGCGGATCGGCGGCACCCAGATGTTGGACAGGCCCGGCACCTTGACGATGCGGTCAAGTTCCTCGACCAGCTTGTCGGTCGTCATGCCGGCGCGCCACTGGTCGCGCGGCTTGAACTGGATCGTCGTCTCGAACATCTCCAGCGGCGCCGGGTCGGTCGCGCTCTCTGCGCGGCCGGCCTTGCCATACACGCTCGCGACCTCCGGCACCGTCTTGATCAGGCGGTCGGTCTGCTGCAGCAGCTCTCCCGCCTTGCCTGCCGACAGTCCCGGCAGCGCCGAAGGCATGTACAGCAGGTCGCCTTCGTCCAGCCGTGGCATGAACTCGCCGCCGATGTGCTGCAGCGGCCACATGCTGGTGGCCAGCACCATGGCCGCCACCACGAGCGTGCGCTTCGGGGCGCGCAGCACCCTGTCGAGCAGCGGCCGGTAGACCGCGATCAGCAGGCGATTGAGTGGATTGTTTTTCTCGTCGGGAATGCGACCACGGATCAGGTAGCCCATGAGCACCGGGATCAAGGTCACCGACAGGCCGGCCGCGGCCGCCATGGCGTAGGTCTTGGTGAACGCCAGCGGCGAGAACAGGCGTCCTTCCTGCGCTTCCAGCGTGAACACAGGCACGAAGGACAGCGTGATGATCAGCAACGAGAAAAACAGCGCCGGCCCCACCTCGGCCGCCGAGTCACCGATGACCCGCCATCGGGCCGCTCCCTCAAGCACCTCGTCGGGGTGTTCATGGCTCCACTGTTCGAGATGCTTGTGGGCGTTCTCGATCATCACCACCGCCGCGTCGACCATCGCGCCGATGGCGATCGCGATGCCGCCGAGCGACATGATGTTGGCGTTGACGCCCTGGTAGTGCATCACGATGAACGCGGCCAGGATGCCCAGCGGCAGCGAGATGATCGCGACCAGCGCCGAGCGCAGGTGGAACAAGAAGATGAAGCAGACCACCGCGACGACGATGAATTCCTCGATCAGCTTGTGCGTGAGGTTCTCGACCGCGCGCTCGATCAGCCCGGAGCGGTCGTATACCGGCACGATCTCTACGCCCCGGGGCAGACTGGACTCCAGGCCCTTGAGCTTTTCCTTGACGGCGGCAATGGTCTGCAGCGCGTTCTTGCCCGAGCGCATCACGATCACGCCGCCGACGGCCTCGCCTTCGCCGTTGAGCTCGCCGATGCCGCGCCGCATTTCTGGACCGATCTGCACCCGGGCCACGTCGCCCAGGCGCACCGACACGCCCGCGGCCGTCGTCATGAGCGGCACCTTGCGAAAGTCGTCGAGATTCTGCAGGTAGCCCGAGGCACGGACCATGTACTCAGCCTCACCGAGCTCGAGCACCGAACCGCCGGTCTCCTGGTTCGCGCGCTGGATCGCCTCCACGACCTTGGTGTGGGGGATACCGTAGGCCGCGAGCTTGTCCGGATCGAGCACGATCTGGTACTGGCGCACCATGCCGCCCACCGAGGCGACTTCAGCCACGTCGGGCACGGTCTTGAGCTCGTACTTGAGGAACCAGTCCTGCAGCGCGCGCAGTTGCGAGATGTCCATCTTTCCGCGGCGGTCGACCAACGCGTACTCGTAGATCCAGCCCACGCCGGATGCGTCCGGACCGAGCGAGGCCTTGGCCTGGGCGGGCAACCGCGACTGCACTTGATTGAGATATTCGAGTACCCGGGAGCGCGCCCAGTATTGGTCGGTTCCGTCCTCGAACAGCACGTAGACAAAGGAGTCGCCAAAGAACGAGTAGCCGCGCACCGCCTTTGCGCCGGGCACAGACAGCATCGTCGTCGTCAACGGGTAGGTGACCTGGTTCTCGACGATGCGCGGCGCCTGACCTGGATAGGTGGTGCGGATGATGACCTGCACGTCCGACAGGTCGGGCAGTGCGTCCAGCGGCGTTCGCTGTACCGCATAGATGCCCCAGGCGCTGAGTGCCAAGGTGGCCAGCAGCACGAGGAAGCGGTTGGCGATGGACCAGCGGATCAGCTTGGCGATCATGGCTTGCCTCCGGCCGCCATGGGCGTGACGCGAGTGAGTTGCGGCAGGTCGTCCGCGCCCATGATGAATTCGAAGCTCACGCGGTCGCCCACCCGAACGCCGTTCGTCGCGCCGCCGGGCGGCAGCTTGAAGTCCATCGTCATCGGGCCCCACTTCATCGTGGGAATGGCGCCGTGCGACAAGGTCAATGCGTCCTTGCCGACGCTGACGACCTTGGCCTCACCGACATGCCGTGGCGCGCTGGCGGCCACCGGGGCCGAAGGCGAAGGAACAGGCGTAGCGCTGGCGGCCGGCTCGCTGTTCAAGCGGGCCTCGACACCCTTGAGGCTGGCCTCCGAGTCGATCAGGAACTGCGACGACACGACGACGCGCTGCCCCGCCGACAGGCCGCGCTTGATCTCGGTCTGGCCACCGCTCTCGATACCCGCCTCGACATCGACCGGACGGAAGCGCCCGTTGTCTTCGGCCACGATCACGACCGTGCGTTTGCCGGTCTGGATCACCGCCTCGGTGGGCACGAGCAGCGTCTTGTCGGGACGCATGTCCACAAAATTCATAGTCACGAACATGCCCGGCACCAGCCGGCTGCCCGGGTTGGCGAGTTCCAGCCGCGCCTTCAGCGTGCGCGTGCTCGGGTTCACCTCGGGCAGGATCGCCTGCAACTTGCCGTCGAAGGTGCTGCCGGGCGCGGCCGGGCTTCGGGCCTGCACCTTGGCGCCAGGGCGCAGCAGCGCGGCCTGGCTCTCGGGCACCTCGGCGTTGGCCCACACGGTGGCCAGGCTGTTGATGCGGAACAGCGTCGCACCCGGCATCACCGTCATGCCTTCACGCGCCTGCAGTTCGACCACGACCCCGCCCAGGGGCGCGGTCAGCGTGATGCGCGGCTGGGTCTTGCCACTGCGTTCGACCAGCGTGATCTGGGCGTCATCCATACCGACCTGGCGCATGCGCTGGCGCGCGCCGTCGACCAGTGCTCCCAGGTCGGTGCCTTTCATGCGCCGCACCGACAGGAACTCCTCCTGCGCCGCGATCCAGTCCGGGACGTAGAGGCTGACCAGCGGCTGTCCCTTGGCGACCGGGTCCAGCGTGGCGCGCACGTACAGGTGCTCGACGTACCCGGTGGCACGCACCTGCACGATCGCCTGGTCACGCTCGTTGAACGCGATGCTGCCCACCGCGGACACCTGCGGCGACAGCGTGCCTTCAGTCACTTCGGTGGTGCGCACGCCCAGGTTCTGCTGGATGCGCGAGCTGACGGTGACGTTGCCCCGATCCGCATCGCCGTCGGCGTAGACCGGCGACATCATCATGTCCATGAAGGGTGACTTGCCCGGCTTGTCGAACTTGTTCGCCGGCGCCATGGGATCGTTGTAGTACAGGATCTTCTTGCCATTGGCGGGATCGACATCACCGGCCTTGAGGCCGGCCGCGATATGCCGCCGAGTTGCGTCCTCGCCCGATTCGTTGGCGGGCGCGGCAACCGCGGGCGTCGCCGCTTGCGGCGATGCCATCCCACTGGAGTTCGACAGCATGGCTGGCATGCTGGCAGCGTGGCGCATGCCCAGGGCGTAGAGGCCATAGCCGGCGGCACCCAGCACGCCAGCGGCGAAGAGGGCCATCACGAGGTTTTTGGTTTTCATGGAAGGTCTCTTGGTCGTGGTCAGGGCTGGGGTGTGGTCATGTCGTGACCAACCGGCACCAGGTAGTTCAGTTGTGCCCACAGGCGCGCCGCGCCCATTTCCAGGCGCAGGCGCTCGATGCGTGTATCGATCTCGGCGCGGCGTGCTTCCAGCACCGCGGTCAGGGTGCCCGCGTTGCCACGGTAGGCGGCGATCGTGGCGCGCGTGCGCTCTGTGGCCAGCGGCAGCAGCGAGCTGTCGTAGCGGGTCAGGCGCTCGCGGTCGCTGCGCCATTCCTGCAGCATCGCCAGTGCCTCGGCCACATGGGCTCGCGTGGCCTCTTCGCGTTCGGCACGCTTCTGTTCGACGCTGGCCAGTTTGGCCGACAGCTCGCGATCCTGGCGGTTCTTCTGATCCCACTGCAATGGGATCGAGACATTGACCGAGACCATGTTCGAGTAGGCCGGCCCGCGCTGGTTGTACATCAGCTCGACGCTCACATCAGTCTTCTTGTTGGCTCGCGCGAGGTCTGCTTCGGCCTGCGCGACTTCTTCCTGCTTTTGCATCACGGCGATTTCAGGGTGATGAGCCAGTTGGGTTTCCAGATCCTGCGAGCGCAGGCGAACCGCATCCAAAGCCGGAGCTGAGCCCAGGGGATCGCTGGCGGCGGGACCTATCCAGCGGGCCAGTTGCGTGCGGGCCGTGGTGACCTGGCGCTCGGCCTGCTCGATGCGGTCGTCGATCTGGGCGACTGCTGATCGGGCGGCGAACACATCGGCTTGCGTGCCGCGCCCACCCCGGTAGGCGGCATCGGCGGCGTCGATCTGCAGGCGCGCTTCGTCGCGCTGGGTCACCAGCACGTCGCGCACGCGCTCCTGGTAGAAACGGTCCAGCCAGGCCATGGTGGTGTCGCGCTGCAGGTTGGCGAGCGCCAGGCTGCGCCCGGCCTCGGCGACCTCGGCTTCGCGCTCGTAGCGACCGGCGCGGGCTTTGAGCTTGTCTTCGCGCGTGAACTCCTGCATCACGCCGATCGAGCGCATGGTCATGAAGTCGCGTGTCAGGCTGAACCGATCCGCGCCGTTGACAGGCAGGTTGTTGATGCCGAGCTTGAGGGTGGGGTCGGGCCGCTGGCCGGCAGCGACGGCCATGTCCCGTGCGGCCGAAGCCGTCGCATCCTGGGCTACAAGCGCGCGAGAACGGGTTTGCGCCAGGCGCAGCGCCTGGTCCAGCGTCAAGCCATCGGCGGCATGGGCGGCACCGGCGCCTATGGCGAGCGCCGCAGCGATGCCGACGGCGAGCCTGCGCCATGGCATGGCCCCGCCCGACGTGCGGGAAGGAAAAGAGTCGATAAACATGAGATCTCCAGTTGACGAATGCCATCAGGTCGAATGGAGCTTGTGCGGGGGCGAGCAGAAACTCGCGGGCACGCGCAAGCGCGACCAGACAGGTCTGGGGCAAGCCGGCTCAGGCCGGCTGCACCAGCGTCAGGAGATCAAATGCGAAAACAGCAGTGCAGGATGGCGTGCGGTGGAGAGGCCGCGACGCGCTGGAACTTCGAGTCGGCCGAAGGCCAGCCATGCCCGAGAGGCTCGGGTAGCACCGGGAGGGTATAGAGGGTGGTCAGCAACGCCGCCGGGACGGTCGGGGCCGACGCATGGTCGGCACTTTGCTGGCCGAAACGGCAGTGCTCTACGCACAGGTTCGCAGCGCTGTCGTCGATCTGGTCGCAGCCCGTCATGGCTGCCATGTCTGATGTCGCGGATGTGTCCGGCGACACAGCCATCGAAGCAATAGCCTCATCACCGGGCATCGTTGCGACCGACACATTCATGGCCATCGTCGGGTGAGACTGCGACGCGCCCGACAGTGCGGGGCAGGCGTAGGCAGCGATGGCCATCTGGCCAAAGACCAGCACGCTGAGCATCAGCCGGCAGACGAATTGCCTGAATGCGCGCGTCATCGTCATGCGGCCACCTCGCCAGCGAGGCTCGCATCGGCCATGCGGGGATCAGAGTCCTGGCTTCCTGCCAGCGCAGCGATGATCGTGCACGCCGCGCCCTCTGGCGCTTGGGCGCAGCAATCGGCCAGATTTTCCAGCGCCGAGGCCATCGACTGCAGGTCGGCCACGCGCTCCCGGATCTCTGCGACGCGCTTGCGCGTGATCTCCCGGACGCGCAGACGGTCGCGTGTGGCGCTCAAGGACATCAACTCGGCGATGTCCTCCAGCGAATACCCCAATGTCTGGGCACGCTTGATGAAGCGCAGACGAAGGACATCGTCGTCCGAATACTGCCGGAAGCCTCCGTCCACGCGCTTCGGCGCCGCCAGCAACCCACCGCGCTGGTAGTAGCGCACCGCCTCCACACCGACGCCTGCCGCGTCGGCGAGTTTGGCAATGGTGAAGGCGTGGGTGGGCATGGGGGAACTCGGTATTCGGGTACGGAGTTTAGCGCACCCGCCGCCAGGGTGCAAATAGCAGCGGCAAACGGAACTGCCGGTGCAGTTGGCCTGCTTCCATCACGCACTGCAACTGGAGCATCCTCGCTGCATTTGCACAGGCGGGCACTTGACCGATCCGTAGGAGCAGAACACGCAGCAGTCTCCCGCCTTCGGCCGCAGCAACGCCCTGCACTGTTCGCACTCGTAGAAGAACTGGCAGGCATCGGTCGGCATGGTCTCGGGCCTGGCATGGCCGCAGTGCGGGCAGGTCAGCACCGACTCCAGTGTGGGCGTGCCGGTTGTCATTTGCGCAGCGTCGAAGGGTAGCCCGCGTCGGTGGTCGCCTTCACGAGCGTCGAGACTGGGGCCTGGTCTGCGTCGAAGGTGACGGTCGCCGTCTTCTTGGCGAAGTCGATCCTGACCTGGCTGACGCCAGGCACTTTTTCCAGGGATTTCTTCACCGTGACCGGGCACAGCTCGCAGGTCATGTTCTGCACGTTGAGCGTGGCCGTCTGCGGCGTTGCGGCCAGGGCTGCGAACGGCAACAGCGCGACGAGCAGCGATGCGATTGATTTACGCATGAGGGCTCCTTCAGAGAAACAAGGGTGCCAGCCAGGGCACCGACAACAAGGCGAGAAGCACCAGCGCAACGATCCAGAAGATCAGCCGCTGGCGCTGGAGAACGCTCGATTGGGCGCAGGCGGCGCCGGGCTCGCAGGCCGGCTGTTGAAAGTACAGACGGCGGAACGCCAGGCCCAAGAACAAAACTGTCGCCGCAATGAACCAGGGCCGCAGCGGCTCCAGCGCGGTGAGGCTGGCGATCCAGGCGCCACCGATGCCCATCATCAACAGCACCAGCGGCATCACACAGCACACCGAGGCGCCGATGGCAGCCAGCGCCCCGGCGACGAGCGAGTTCTTGAAGTTGAAGGTGGGCATGGGCGAGTGTGAACGTCTTCGACACTTGCCACTCTAAACTCCGTACTATGCTACGGAGTCAAGGGGGGTTGAGCCATGGGCGAACTGACGATAGGGGGACTGGCCGACGAGGCCGGCGTCAACGTCGAGACCATCCGCTACTACCAGCGGCGCGGGCTGATGCCGGAGCCGGACAGGCCAGCCCACGGGTATCGCCGCTACGGGGCCACCACGGTCAAGCGCGTGCGCTTCATCAAGCGGGCGCAGGCGCTGGGCTTCACGCTGGAAGAGATTGGCGGCCTGCTCGAACTCGACGAGGCCCATGCTTGCGCCGAAACGCGCGAATTGGCCTCGCACAAGCTGGAGGCGATCGAAACCAAGCTGGCCGACCTGGCGGCGATGCGCAAGGCGCTCACGGCACTTCTGTGTCAGTGCGATGCGGGCGCGATGAAAGGCAACTGCCCCATCATCCACGCGCTGGGAGCAGACTGACGCCCGCGAAGATTCGGTTAGGCCGGAGAGTCACTGGCGCGCCTGCGCCATGCGACAAGTCCTGAACTGATCTCAGATCGCCGCTTGACTGACGCGCCGGCTCAATGCCTCGGCGCTTTCCTTACGTTCGCTGTATCTGTCCACCAGGTACGGTGCCACGTCGCGGGTAAGCAGCGTGAACTTCATCAACTCCTCCATCACGTCCACGATGCGGTCGTAGTAGGCCGAGGGCTTCATGCGCCCGGCCTCGTCGAACTCCTGGTACGCCTTGGCAACCGAGGACTGGTTGGGGATGGTCAGCATCCGCATCCAGCGGCCCAGCACGCGCATCTGGTTGACGGCGTTGAAGGACTGGGAGCCTCCCGAGACCTGCATCACCGCCAGCGTCTTGCCCTGGGTCGGGCGCACCGCGCCGACGGACAGCGGAATCCAGTCGATCTGCGTCTTCATCAACCCGGTCATCGCGCCGTGGCGCTCGGGCGAACTCCACACCATGCCTTCGGCCCACTGCGCCAATTCGTGCAGTTCCCTGACCTTGGGGTGGTCGGCCGGTGCGTCGTCCACCAGCGGCAGGCCCGAGGGATTGAACATACGGGTTTCGCCGCCAAGCGCGCGCAGGATGCGTGCCGCTTCCTCGGCGGCCAGGCGGCTGAACGAACGCTCGCGCAGCGAGCCGTAGAGCAGCAGGAAGCGCGGCGCGTGCGTTGCGCGCTCGGGTGTCAGCAGTCGCTGGGTATCGGGCTGTTGGAACAGCGCGGTGTCGATATTGGGCAGGTCGATTCTGATTTCAGACACGGCGACCTTCCGCGTCCACGACCGCTTCGCCGTCCTCCTTGCTGAACGCGCCGCGCTGCGGCTGCGGCAGGATGTCCAGCACCGTCTCCGAAGGCCGGCACAGGCGCGTGCCCAGCGGCGTCGCCACGATGGGCCGGTTGATGAGGATGGGGTGCTGGAGCATGAAGCCGATCAGCTGCTCGTCGCTCCATTGGGGGTCACCCAGGCCCAGTTCCGCATAGGGCGTGCCCTTTTCGCGCAGCACGGCGCGCACTGGCACGCCCATCGCGGCGATCAGTGCCGCCAGCGTCTCGCGGTCGGGCGGCGTCTTCAGGTACTCGATGACCGTGGGCTCTTCGCCGCTGTTGCGGATCAGGGCCAGCACATTGCGCGACGTGCCGCAGGCGGGGTTGTGGTAGATCGTGATATTGCTCATGGGAAATGCTTTGCCTATTTCTGGGCAGGGTTCGGGCCGCACTCGTACCAGCCCTTGCTTTGGTTGACGATCCGCACGACCAGCAGCATCACCGGCACCTCGATCAGCACGCCGACCACGGTGGCCAGCGCGGCGCCGGACTGGAAGCCGAACAGGCTGATGGCGGCCGCCACGGCCAGTTCGAAGAAGTTGGAAGCACCAATCAGCGCCGACGGACAGGCGATGCTGTGCTGCTCGCCCGCCTTGCGGTTGAGCCAGTAAGCCAGGCCGGAATTGAAGAACACCTGGATCAGGATCGGCACCGCCAGCATGGCGATGACCAGCGGCTGGCGCAGGATGGCCTCGCCCTGAAAGGCGAACAGCAGCACCAGCGTGAGCAGCAGCGCGGCGATGGACAGCGGGCCGAGGCGTGCCAGGGCGGCATCAAAGGCGGCCGGGCCGCGGCGTAGCAGCGCGCGGCGCCCAAGCTGGGCCAGGATGACCGGGATGACGATGTAGAGCAGCACCGACACCAGCAAGGTCGCCCACGGCACGGTGATCGACGAAAGCCCCAACAGCAGGCCGACGATGGGCGCAAAGGCGAACACCATGATGGTGTCGTTCAGCGCCACCTGCGACAGCGTGAACACTGGGTCGCCGCCGGTCAGCCGGCTCCAGACGAACACCATCGCCGTGCAGGGTGCGGCGGCCAGCAGGATCAGGCCGGCGACATAGCTGTCGAGCTGGCCGGCGGGCAGCCAGGGCGCGAAAACCTGGCGGATGAAGACCCAGGCCAGCAGCGCCATCGAGAAGGGCTTGACGGCCCAGTTCACGAACAGCGTCACGCCGATGCCGCGCCAATGCTGCTTGACTTGGCCCAGGGCGCCAAAGTCCACCTTCAGCAGCATCGGGATGATCATGATCCAGATCAGCAGGCCCACGGGCAGGTTGACCTGGGCGATCTCCATGCGGCCGATGGACTGGAACACGCCCGGCGCGAACTGGCCGAGTGCAATACCGACGACGATGCACAGCAGCACCCAGACGCTCAGGTAGCGCTCGAACAGGCTCATGGGCTGCGGCGCAGGTTCGGGCCGCAGTGCTTCAGAGGTTGCATTCATCGCGCCCGCCTCACTTCGTGCCGATGCCGCGCAGCTCGTGCTGCAGCGACATGGCATCCAGGCGCTGCAGTGGCAGCGACAGGAACAGCTCAATGCGCCGGCGCAAGGTCAGCGCCGCATCCGTGAATGCCTTGCGCTTCTGCTCGTCGGTGCCTTCGACGGCCGCAGGGTCGGGTACGCCCCAGTGCGCCGACATCGGCCGCCCCGGCCACACCGGGCAGACCTCGCCGGCGGCGTTGTCGCAGACCGTGAAGATGAAATCCAGCTCCGGCGCACCGGGTGCCGCGAACTCGTCCCAATTCTTGCTGCGGTAGCCAGTCGCCGGCATGTGCAGGCGCTCCAACGTGGCGAGCGCCAGTGGGTGGACTTCGCCCTTGGGGTGGCTGCCCGCCGAGTAGGCGCGGAAATGTCCCTGGCCCAGTTGGTTGAGGATGCCTTCGGCCAAGATGGAGCGGGCCGAATTGCCTGTGCAGATGAACAGGGCGTTGTAGGTTTTGTCTGTGGTCATGGATGCCTCGTATCAGCAGCAGGATTTGGAGCGCGGCGCAGTCGCGCAGCAGGCGGCGGTGCCCGTTGCAGGCGCCGCTTCGTTGAAGACCGGGATGCTGCCCAGCGTGTGGAAATGCTCCCAGGCCACGCCTTGCGGGTCGGTGATCCAGTGCTTCTCGCTGCGCGCGTAGCAGCAAGTCGTGGTGCCTTCGTCCAGCAGCGCCATGTCGGCCGCCTCGGCGCGGGCCTTGAGCGCTGCCAATTCCTCGGCATCGTCGGTCTGGATGCCCAGGTGATCGATGCCCGGCTTGTTGCCACGCGTGGAGATGGCGAAATTGACCGGCGGGTCTTCGAGCATCCATTTGGCGTAGTCGCCTTCGACGCGCGCGGGCTGCGCTGCGAACAACTGGGTATAGAAGCCGATGCTGCGGTTCAGGTCATCGACGTGCAAGTGGACGTGAAAGCGCTTCATGGGGTGATCCTTTCAGCAGGAAGTGCAGGCGCGGGATGAGTCGGTGGATTCGGTGACCTCACACACGCCGCCCTGGCAGCAGTGCTCGGTCAGGTAGCCGATGAGGCCGTTCATCTGGGTGAAGTCGGCGCGATAGATCAGGTTGCGGCCCTGCTGCTCGATGGTGACGAGGCCGGCGTGGGCCAGCTCCTTCAGGTGGAAGGACAAAGAGTTGCGGGCCACGTCGAGCTGTTCGGCCAACACACTGGGCGTCAGCCCCTCGGGACCGGCGACGACCAGGGCACGGAACACGCGCAGACGCTGGGTATGGGCCAGGGCACCGAGGGCGGAAACGGCTTGGGTCTCGTTCATATTTCGATAATACAACATTTGTTGAATCAATGGATAAAGGAGCACCCAATCCATACGGGGTGTCCCGACATGCCGCCATCGGGTTCGCGGGCTGCGCACCCAGTTCTCCCTGCTTTCCGTGACGGCCGGCAGGGAGAGCGATGAATCTCACGCGGGCCGGGGACGCCGGGCTTTTGCCGAGTTCAGCGCAAAGCCCGCCAGGGCGATGACGAGCACCACGGCTTGTGCGATGGTGGTCTCCGCGGACGGGTAGATGCCAAGCACTTCGATGCGCGGCCAGTGGATCGGGCTGGCACTCAGCCAGCCAGCCTCCTGAAGACCCGCAACTCCCTTGCCGGCGAGCACGACGGCGAGCACCGCTACCAGGATCGAGCTGAGGCTGAAGAACTTGCCAATCGGCATGCGGGCGCTGGTGCGCAGCATGAACCACGCGAGGATGGCAAGGACGGCCATCCCGCCCAGCAGTCCACCGAGCAAGGCGCCGTTGTTGCCGTCACCGGCCAGTGCCGAGTAAAAGAGCACGGTCTCGAAGACTTCCCGATAGACCGCGATGAAAGACAGCGCGAACAGCGCCCACGCCGAGCGCCGCGTCATCGCTGCGGAGAGCTTGTCCTTCAGATAGGCCTGCCATTTGCCGGCCGTGCTCTTCTGGTGCATCCAGAGGCCGACACTCAGCAGAACGATGGCGGCAAAGAGTGACGACAACCCTTCGGTCACCTCCCGGCTGGCACCGCTGATGCTCACGAAATAGGTTGCGGCGGCCCAGGTCAGGCCGCCGCAGGCCAGCGCGACGATCCAGCCGCCGTGGACGTAGGCCAGGACATCGCGCCGTTCGGCCTTCTTCAGGAAGGCCACCATGCCGACGACGATCAGCAGCGCCTCCACGCCCTCGCGCAGCAAGATTGTGATCGACGCAATGAAGGTGGTCAGCGGGTCGGCCTTGTCCGCCCCCAGTTCGGTATCGACCTGGGCGAAGAGGTAGTCCAGCTTCTGTGCCGTGGCGTCGGCCTGTTCCAGCTTGCTGCCGGCGAGCGCGCCGCGATAGGCCAGCATGGCGTTTTCCACTTCGGTGAGCAGCGCCTGGTTGCGTGCGCGCAAAGTGGCTTCGAGCGGCTCGAAGCCATCCAGATAGGCGGACAAGCCCAAGCGCGTCGCGTTGGCCTGGTCGCCCGCGCGGGCTGCCGCAAGGCTCTCCTGCAGGCGCGTGCGGGCCAGGCCCAGTCCACCCGTGCCGTTGGCTGCGACAGTCACCTCTGGGTGGCTGCGGACGTAGGCAGTCAGGTCGCGTGCCGCGTCTGGCGTCATCCGTTCGGACAAGGCCGCCTCCGTCAGCGTGGCTGCGGCTGCGAGATCGGGAAAAACGGCCTTGGCGGCAGCGTCTTTGCCCCAGGCCTGCTCACCGCGCGCACGCATGGCATTGTCGTGCGACAGCGTCCCGGCGAAAAATGCCAATGCCCACCGGTCCTCGTCGGAGAGCGTGGCGAAACTGGGCATCGAGGTGCCAGCCACGCCTTGAGAAACGACCTGGTACAGCGCGAGCACGCTGCGCGAGCGGGCACGGTCACGATCGGTGAATGCGATCGGCGGCGGGTCGAGTTTGGCGCCGAGTGGGCCGTCGCCTCGGCCGGTGGCCCCGTGGCAGGCCGCGCAGTTGGCCTCGAACAGCACTTTGGCGCGCGCAAGATCCGGCGGCTTGGCCGGCGAGAGCGGGAACGGATAGGCCTTCACCAGTGCCGCGGCCAGCGCATGGGCACTGCCGGCCACGGCCTTGGCGTCGGCTTTCGCGGCGATGAGATCGCCGAGCGCTTGGGCTTGCCGCTGCAGGTCCGGGAGCGCGGGTGTGCTCGGCAGTGCCGTGAGTTGCTGCGCCGCCGTCGCAGCAAACTCCTTCATTTCTTCGTACTCGCTGGCCTTTTGAATTTGGCCATCGCTGACCGCGCCGCCGTAGTCGACCGCGAGGTAGTCCAGCAACTGCCAGGTCTGCTTGGCCTGGTCGCTGGCGGCAGGGTTGGCCGCCCAGGCGGGAGAAGCGGACCACAGCGCAAGCAGCGCGGCCAGTGCCATGAATCGCCTGGCGCAAAGTGAGAGCATTCTTAATCTTTTAATGATATTGATTCTTATTTTATTCACGCATCACGTTGCCACCCAAGTCAATATCAACTGGGGGGTAGTCACTTGACGCTGTGCGCTCCATGAACATGGCCGCTTCGACCCGTTGATTGGTGAGCACGACTCGATGCCGTGGACAACTCAGTCAGGATGCCGCATTGGCTGGCCTGCTGGGATTCACGGCAGTTCTCTCGCAAACTCTTGAGCTGTCGCTCCAGCGCCCTCAAATCTTTGATGCGGGCGGCTACGTGGCCGATGTGCTCATCGAGCAGGTCGTTCACCTGCGCGCAGTTCTCCTGAGGGGAGTCCTTGAAGCGCAGCAGCACCCGGATTTCGTCCAACGTCATGTCCAACCCTCGGCAGTGCCGAATAAACGACAGTCGGTCAACGTGCGTGCTGTCGTATACGCGGTAGTTGCCTTCTGTGCGAGCCGTTTCTGGCAGCAATCCTTCGCGCTCGTAGTAACGGATCGTCTCCACCTGGGTGTGCGTGGCCTTGGCCAGTTCGCCGATTTTCATGTCCTTGCGTTCAGCGCTCGCTGGTTTTTCGTACTTCTCATTGTAGGTGCTTGACACTGTAGTGGATACAGGGTTTCCAATTCAGCCAACAAGGAGAAATTCATGAGCCCTGCCCACCAACGCCAACAAACGGACAGCGCCTGCGGCTGCGGGAGTGGCTGTTCGACGCCGCCCGTCGTGAGTCAGCCGGTGGTGTCTGAAGCGCCGGTGATCGAGTCACGGCGCTTCCGCATCGCAAACATGGACTGCGCCTCGGAGGAGTCGGAAATCCGCCGAGCGCTGGAGGGCAAGGCGGGAATTCGCAGCCTGCAATTCAATCTGGGGGCGCGAGAACTGGCCATTGCTGCCGATGATCCTGCCTTGCAGCAGGCGCTGGACGCTATCCGCAAGGCGGGCTTTAAGCCGGAGCCCCTCAGCGGCGCAGGTCCGTCGGCTACCGCCGCCGCGGCTGCCCCGCCGCCGGGCTTCTGGACGACGTGGGGCAAGTCGCTGGGTGCCTTGGGACTGGCGATGGTGGCCGAAGGCTTGGCATTCGCTCTTCCAGACAGCGGGCCGGTCAAGGTGCTCGGGATGGCGCTGGCCGCAGCGGCCATCGCGCTGTCAGGCTTCTCGGTCTACGGCAAAGGGCTTGCCGCGTTGCGGCAGGGCCGCCTGAACATCAACGCCTTGATGACTGTAGCCGTGACGGGTGCATTTCTGATCGGCCAGTGGCCCGAGGCCGCGATGGTGATGGCCTTGTATGCCATCGCTGAAGCCATCGAGGCGCGCGCCGTGGATCGGGCGCGTGGCGCCATCAAGAGCCTGCTGGCGCTCGCGCCAGAGCAAGCCGAGGTGCGTCAATCGGATGGCAACTGGGAGCGCATCGGTGTCAAAACGGTCGCGGTGGATGCGGTCGTTCGCATTCGCCCCGGCGAGCGTGTTCCGCTGGACGGCATCGTGACCTTGGGCCAGAGCGCCATCGACCAGTCTCCCGTGACGGGCGAAAGCCTGCCGGTGGACAAGGCGCCCGGCGATGAAGTCTTCGCCGGCACCATCAATCAGTCAGGAGCGCTGGAAATTCGCGTCACGGCCCCGGCTTCCGACAGCACGCTGGCGCGCATCATCCACGCGGTTGAGCAGGCCCAATCTTCTCGTGCGCCCACCCAACGCTTCGTGGACCGATTTGCGGCCATCTACACGCCCGCGGTGTTCATTCTGGCGGTGGCCGTGGCGCTGCTGATGCCGTGGCTCATGGGCTTGACCTGGATGCAGGCCATCTACAAGGCCCTGGTGCTGCTGGTCATCGCTTGCCCCTGCGCCTTGGTGATTTCCACGCCCGTCACTGTCGTCAGCGGTTTGGCCGCCGGGGCGCGTCGGGGCATCTTGATCAAAGGCGGTGTGTATCTGGAAGAGGCGCGCAAGATCAAGGCCGTGGCGCTGGACAAGACCGGCACCATCACCGAAGGCAAGCCCAAGCTGGTGGCCTTCGAGCCCGTGGATGCAGCACTCGGCCAGCAGGCCCTGGAGGGGCTGGCCAAGAGCCTCGCGGCGCGGTCGGATCACCCGGTGTCCAAGGCCATCGCGGACGGCGTGTCATCCGCCGCGCAAGAGGTGGACGAGTTTCAGGCCGTTGCCGGGCGCGGCGTGCAGGGGGTGATCGACGGCCATACCTATGTGCTGGCCAATCACCGCTGGATCGAAGAGCGCGGGCAATGCTCGGCTGAACTCGAAGCCCGACTCGCAGTGCATGAACAAGCGGGCCGCACCGTCACGCTGCTGGCCAGCAGCGAACGGGTCATGGCCATCTGCGCAGTGGCCGACACCATTAAACCTTCATCCGCGCAAGCCGTGGCCGACCTGAAGGCGCTGGGCGTGACGCCGGTGATGCTGACGGGGGACAACCTGGCGACGGCGCAAACCGTCGGCACCCAGGCGGGCATCGCCGAGGTGCGCGGCAACCTGCTGCCCGAAGACAAGCTGCGCGCCATCGGCGAGCTTCAGCAGCGCCTGGGCGTCACGGCGATGACCGGCGACGGCATCAACGATGCCCCCGCGCTGGCGAAGGCCGACATCGGCTTCGCCATGGGCGGCGCGGGCACCCACACGGCGATGGAAGCCGCCGACGTGGTGGTCATGAATGACGACCTGCGCCGCCTGCCCGAAACGATCCGGCTGTCCAGGCGCACCCACGCTGTGCTGTGGCAGAACATTGCGCTCGCGCTGGGCATCAAGCTGGTGTTCTTGCTGCTGGCCATCTTCGATGATGCCTCCATGTGGATGGCTGTGTTCGCCGACATGGGGGCGAGCTTGCTGGTGGTCTTCAACGGTCTGAGGCTGCTCAGGCAGCGGACGGGTCAGTAAAACCGAACCTGGAGTTGAAAATGGGAATCCTGGATCGAATTTTTGGTGGGCATGGCGGCGGCCACGGCGGGGGGCA
The DNA here is from genome assembly GCF_900107605.1 of Acidovorax soli. Classification (GTDB taxonomy): domain Bacteria; phylum Pseudomonadota; class Gammaproteobacteria; order Burkholderiales; family Burkholderiaceae_C; genus Acidovorax; species Acidovorax soli. The sequence continues at coordinate 73,839 of NZ_FNQJ01000015.1, forward strand.
TGGCAGTTCCCACGGGCATAGCAATAGCCACGGCCACGGGAGCCCCAGCGGTCACGACTGGGGACGCAATCCAGCGCCTTCGGCCAGCGGCATCACATGCCCGCAATGCAAAGCGATCAATCCGCAAGGCGCTCGCTTTTGCAGCCAGTGCGGGACATCGCTGGTGCCAGCTTCATGTGCGAAGTGCAGCAGTGTCATTCCGACCGGCGCGAAATTCTGTGCTCAGTGTGGCAACGCGGTGATCTGAGTCATGGCGATCTCGGCCTGGATGTACACCTTGATCCCGGCAGCGGCCGCCATCATCGGCGCCGCAGTCGCGGTGAGCGCGCGCCCAGGGCCAACGCTGGTCAGCGCGATTCAACACTTCGCCGCTGGCGTCGTGTTCGCGGCGGCGGCCGGCGAAATCCTGCCCGACATCATGCACCGGGGCTCGCCTTGGGCAACGTTGATCGGCGGCGGAATCGGCGTCGCCACCATGCTGCTGGTGAAGCATTTGGAGGCGTTGGCGAAAGGGCCAGCCGGTCTCTTGACAGTGATCGGCATCGACATCCTGATTGACGGCTTGGTGCTCGGCATCGGGTTTGCGGCTGGCCCGAAGGTCGGCCTGCTGCTGACCATCGCCCTGACTATCGAGGTGCTGTTCCTTGGCTTGACGGTGGCCACGGAACTCGGCGAGAGCGTTCGCTCCCGTGCCAAGGTCGTTTGGATCACGGCTGCACTCGTGCTTTTGCTGCCAATCGGGGCTTTGCTCGGAGCGCCGGTGGCGTTGTTACCCAGTCCCGTCGTGACCGGCTTCTTCGCCTTTGGTCTGATTGCGCTGCTCTACCTCGTGACCGAAGAACTGTTGGTTGAAGCGCATGAGACGCCAGATCGCCCTTGGGTGACGGCGATGTTCTTTGTCGGCTTTCTGGCCCTGCTTCTGCTTGAGGAAGTCATCGGCTAGTGGCGCAGGTGTCTCCAGAATGATGAACTCAAGTCTGTAGCTGCTACACTATTGACCTTATGCGCAAATGGCTGGCCATCGTTCTGTTGGTACTCATGCCGCTCCAATTCAGTTGGGCGGCGGCGGCCAGCTATTGCCAGCATGAAACCGGGGCCGCGGCCAAGCACTTTGGCCACCATGCACATCAGCACAAGGCCGCCGACGGCAAGGACGCCAGCCCTGATCCGACCAAGACCCTGGGCGGCGATCCTGATTGCGCGTCCTGTCATGCCGGGTGCTTCTCGGTCTTGTCTGGGGACGTCAAGGTGGCGTCGCCGATCAGCCCGTCTCTGGATACGGCGTACCACCCGGAGCGCCTTGCAGCGCCTCCACCCGAACGTTTAGAGCGCCCTCAGTGGCGTGCCCTCGCCTGATCGGCGGGGAGCGCGTTCCTTTCCCTTCGTCATCACCTCTACCGTCGCGCATGGCGCGTCACGGTGTGCGGTCGGCTTCATGCGGCTGATGTGACGACGTTGCTGGCGATCATCTGGATCGCCCCCCGCCGATTCCCTCGTGTATTTCAAGTCACTGGAGAATCGGATGTTGAAGGGTATTCACAATCACAACGCAAGGGCAACGGCGGCAGGCTTGCTCCTTGCGTTCACGGCAGGGCTGGCTTTCGCCCAGCCGCTGCCAGCGCTACTGGGCAATGCCCAAAGCGGGGCGCAGACTGAAGCAACGGCTCCACTGAGCCTGCAAAAAGCCATCGCGCTGGCTTTGGAAGCCAATCTTGACCTGACCGTCGCTCAGCGGGAAGTCGAGGCCGTGCAAGGCCAGGTGCTTCAGGCGCAAGCGCGCCGCAACCCCGAACTGGCGTATGCGCTTGAAGACCAGCGCACGCAAACCCGCACCCAAAGCGCGCAGATCAACCTGCCCATCGAATTGGGAAGCAAGCGCGCCGCCCGCATCGCGGCAGCAGAACGAGGGCGTGACGTTGCGGTCGAAGAATTGAACGCACGTCGCGTCGAAATTCGCGCCGCCGTGGTCGCCGCCTTCTTCGAGGCGCTGGCCGCCCAGGATCGCACGGCCCTGGCCCAGGACAGCGTTGACTTGGCCAGGAAAGCGACGGACGCCGTTGCCAAGCGCGTGACGGCGGGCAAGGTTTCTCCGGTCGAGGAAACCAAGGCACGTGTGGCCGAGGCCGGTGTGCGGGTTGAACTGGCGCAGGCCCAAAGCGAACAGCGCAGCGCTCGCGCACGGCTGGCCAGCTTGCTGGGGGCCAGCCCGCCTCAGTTCACCCAGGTGTCGGGCAGTGTGGATGATCTCCCGGTCGTCCCTTCGCTGGATGACATCCAGCAGCGCCTGTCGGCCTCGTCGGCATTGCGCCGGGCGCAGTTGGAAGTCGAACGCCGCAGGTCATTGGCTGACGTGGAGCGGAGCAAGCAAACGCCCGATGTCACGGTCAGCCTGGGCGTGAAGCGCCCGAACGAGCTTGCGCGCAATCAGTTGATGCTCGGCGTTTCCGTGCCGCTGCCTTTGTTCGACCGCAATCAGGGCAACTTGCTGGAAGCGTTGAAGCGTGAAGACAAGGCGCGGGACGAACTCCAGGCGCTGAACGTGCGCCTGAGCACGGACGTGCTTCAAGCCCGCGAGCGGCTGGCCTCAGTGCGCGGCGAGATCGACGTGTTGCAGCGCGAGGTGCTGCCGGGAGCCAAGAGCGCCTATGACGCGGCCACCGTGGGATTTGGCTACGGCAAGTTCAACTTCCTGGAAGTGCTGGACGCGCAGCGCACCTACTTCGCCGCCCAATCCCAATACCTCAAGGCACTGGCCGAAGCGCATCGCGCGGCGGCGGACATGGATCGCGTGATAGGCGCATCCGAACCCACGACCACCCCGCCCGTGAACAAGGAATGAACATGAAACTCGACACGAACAAACTGAACGTCGGCAAGAAACAGTGGATCGCCATCGCCGTGATCGCCGCAGTGGGCATTGGACTGGGCGGCGCCATTCTCGGCGGCAAGACGGGCAAGACCGCTGAAGGCGAGGGCCACGGCAGCCACGTTGAAGCCAAGGCCCACGGCGATGGTGAGCATCATGGCAAGACAAGCGATGCGCAGCACGAGGACGACAAGGGCCATGCGGATGGCGAGCACCATGAAGGGCCGGGCAAGGGGCCGCATGGCGGAAAGCTGTTCAATGAAGGGGATTTCGGATTGGAGGCATTGCTCGCCGAGGACGGAGGCGAGCCGCGTCTGCGCATCTGGCTGTACGACAAGAACAAGGCGCTGACCAGCAGCGCCGCCAAGGTCAGCGCCACCGTCACGCGCCTGACTGGCGAGAAGCAGGTACTCAACTTCGCGCCCGACAAGGACAGTCTGTTGAGTCGCGAGACCGTACCGGAACCTCATGCGTTCGAGGTCAGCATCGTGGCGCAGACGGCCAACGCGCCTTTCACGTTCAGCTTCAGCCAGGAAGAGGGGAAAGTCGAACTCAGCGATGCGCAAATCAAGGCGGCATCCATCGGCATCGACACCGCAGGGGCCGCAAGCATCAAGTCTGCCCTGCAATTGCCGGGCGAGATCCGCCTGAACGAAGACCGCACCTCGCATGTCGTCCCGCGCATGGCGGGCGTGGTCGAGAGCGTGCAGGCCAGCTTGGGACAAACGGTCAAGAAGGGACAGGTGCTGGCGGTCATAACCAGCCCGACCGCCTCCGAGCAGCGCAGCGAATTGCAGACGGCGCAAAAGCGGCTGGCTTTGGCTAAGACCACCTTCGAGCGCGAGAAGCGGCTGTGGGAACAGAAGATTTCCGCCGAGCAGGATTACCTGCAAGCCGGGCAGGCATTGAACGAGGCGCAGGTCGCCGTGGCCAACGCGCAGCAGAAGCTGTCTGCCGTGGGCCTGGCCCCAGGGTCTTCGGGCGGGCTGAACCGCCTGGAGTTGCGCGCACCCTTCGATGGCGTGGTGATTGAAAAGCACCTCAGCCTGGGCGAAGCCGTCAAGGAAGACGCTGCCGTGTTCACGGTGTCCGACCTGGGCCAGGTCTGGGCGGAAATCAACGTGCCCGCCAAGGATTTGCCGCTCGTCCGAGTGGGCGAAAAAGTCAGCATCAAGGCCACGGCCTTCGATGCCAGCGCGCAAGGCACCATCACTTTCGTGGGCGCGTTGATCGGCGAGCAGACCCGCACGGCCAAGGCCCGCGTGGTCTTGGCCAATCCGCAGGGCGCGTGGCGTCCCGGCCTGTTCGTCAATGTGGAAGTGACCGCATCCGAGGCCAACGTGCCCGTCACCGTGGCCAGCGATGCGATACAGAGCGTGGGCGACAAGCCTGTCGTCTTCGTCAAGGTGAATGACGGCTTCGTGGCCCAGCCCGTGCAGTTGGGTCGCAGCGATGGCAAGCGCGTCGAGGTGCTGCAAGGGCTCCAAGCCGGGGCCGCGTATGCGGCGGCGGGCAGTTTCGTCGTGAAGTCCGAACTCGGCAAAGCCTCTGCCGAACACACCCATTGATGCCGGAGCCACGCCCATGTTTGAAAAACTCATTCGCGCGGCCATCGAGCACCGATGGCTGGTGCTGCTGGCCGCCATCGGCATGGCCGCCGTCGGCGTATTCAGCTATCAGAAGCTGCCCATCGACGCCGTGCCGGACATCACCAACGTCCAGGTTCAAATCAATACCCAGGCACCGGGCTATTCGCCGCTGGAAGCCGAGCAACGGGTGACATACCCGATTGAAACCGTGATGGCGGGCCTGCCCAACTTGGAGCAGACCCGCTCCCTGTCGCGCTATGGCCTGTCGCAAGTGACCGTCATCTTCAAGGACGGCACCGACATCTACTTCGCGCGCCAGTTGGTCAATGAGCGCATCCAGGAAGCACGCGACAAGCTGCCTGCCGGCATCACGCCCGCGCTGGGGCCGATCTCCACCGGCCTGGGCGAGATTTACCTGTGGACGGTCGAGGCCAAGGACGGTGCGAAGAAGCCCAACGGCACGCCCTACACGGCCACCGATCTGCGCGAGATTCAGGACTGGATCATCAAGCCGCAGTTGCGCAACGTTCCGGGTGTGACGGAAATCAACTCGATCGGCGGCTATGCCAAGGAATACCAGATTGCGCCTATCCCCGCGCGTCTGGCTTCGTTGGGCGTCACCCTGCAAGACATCGTGACGGCGCTGGACCGCAACAACGGCAACGTGGGCGCGGGCTACATCGAAAAGCGCGGCGAGCAGTATCTGATCCGGGCGCCCGGGCAGGTCAAGACGCTGGAGGACATTGGCAATGTCATCCTCAGCAGCGCGGGCGGTGTGCCGATCCGGGTGCGCGACGTGGCCGACGTTGGGATGGGGCGCGAACTGCGCACCGGCGCCGCCACGGACAACGGCCGCGAAGTGGTGCTGGGCACGGTGTTCATGCTCATCGGCCAGAACAGCCGCACGGTGTCGCAGGCCGTGGACAAGAAGATGGTGGAGATCAACCGCAGCCTGCCCGAGGGCGTGCATGCGGTGACGGTGTACGACCGCACCGTGCTGGTGGACAAGGCCATCGCCACGGTGAAGAAGAACCTGCTGGAAGGCGCGATCCTGGTGATCGTGATCCTGTTTCTGTTCCTGGGCAACATCCGTGCCGCCATCATCACGGCGACGGTGATTCCCCTGTCGATGCTGTTCACCTTCACCGGCATGGTGCATTACAAGGTGAGCGCCAACCTGATGAGCCTGGGGGCGCTGGATTTCGGCATCATCATCGACGGGGCGGTGGTGATCGTCGAGAACTGCGTGCGCCGACTGGCCCATGCGCAGGCGCACCAGGGCAGGCCCTTGACGCGGGCGGAGCGCTTTCACGAGGTGTTCCTGGCGTCCAAGGAATCGCGCCGCGCGCTGCTGTTCGGGCAGCTCATCATCATGGTGGTCTACCTGCCCATCTTTGCCCTGACGGGTGTGGAAGGGAAGATGTTCCACCCGATGGCGTTCACGGTGGTGGCCGCGCTGGTGGGGGCCATGATCCTGTCGGTGACCTTCATTCCGGCGGCGGTCGCCCTGTTCATTGGCAATCGGGTCAGCGAGACGGAAAACTTCCTGATGATGCAGGCCAAGCGCTGGTACGGCCCCTTGCTGGATCGCGTGATGGCGGCCAAGGCCGTGGTGCTGGCGGCCGTCGCCGTGGCGGTGGTGCTGTGCGGTTTGATCGCCACCCGCATGGGCAGCGAGTTCGTGCCCAGTCTGAACGAAGGCGACTTCGCCATCCAGGCGTTGCGCATTCCAGGTACCAGTCTGACGCAATCGGTGGCAATGCAGCAGCAACTGGAGACCACGCTGAAGGCCCAGTTCCCCGAGATCGACCGCGTTTTCGCGCGCACCGGCACGGCGGAAATCGCCTCCGACCCCATGCCGCCGAACATTTCCGACGGCTACATCATGCTCAAGCCCGTGTCCGAGTGGCCCGAGCCGCGCAAGTCGCGCGACGAATTGCTGGCGGCTATTCAGGAGACCGTGGGCAAGGTGCCGGGGAACAACTATGAGTTCTCGCAGCCGATCCAGTTGCGCTTCAACGAACTCATCTCGGGGGTGCGCAGCGATGTGGCGGTGAAGATTTTTGGCGACGACATGGATGTCTTGAACAAGACGGCCGAGGAGGTCTCGTCCATGCTGCAGAAGATTCCCGGCGCTTCCGAAGTCAAGGTGGAGCAGACCACCGGCTTGCCGATGCTGACCGTGAACATCGACCGCCAGAAAGCCGCGCGCTATGGGCTGAACGTGGCCGACATCCAGGACGCCGTGGCCACCGCCATCGGTGGGCGCGAGGCCGGCACGCTGTTCGAGGGCGACCGCCGCTTCGACATTCTGGTGCGCTTGCCCGAGTCCTTGCGTAATGACTTGGAAAGCATGAAGCGCCTGCCGATTCCTCTGCCGCGCGCAACGGGTGGCGCGGGCGGCGGCGAGGGCCGAACCAACTTCATCCAACTGGCCGAGGTGGCGAGCTTCGAGCTGGCGCCCGGCCCCAACCAGATCAGCCGGGAAAACGGCAAGCGCCGCATCGTGGTCAGCGCCAACGTGCGCGGCCGTGACGTGGGTTCCTTCGTGGCCGACGCCGAGGCAGCGCTGGCGCAAGTCAAGATTCCCACTGGCTATTGGACGAGTTGGGGCGGCACGTTCGAGAACCTGCAATCCGCCACGCAGCGCTTGCAGATCGTCGTGCCAGTGTCGCTGCTGCTGGTCTTCGTGCTGCTGTTCGCTATGTTCGGCAATGTCAAGGACGGCTTGCTGGTCTTCACCGGCATTCCGTTTGCACTGACCGGCGGCATCCTGGCGCTGTGGCTGCGCGACATTCCGCTGTCCATCTCCGCCGCCGTGGGCTTCATCGCGCTGTCGGGCGTGGCCGTGCTCAATGGCCTGGTGATGATTTCCTACATCCGCAGCCTGCGTGAGGCTGGAACGCCGCTGGACGAAGCCATCCGTGAGGGTGCCCTGACGCGCTTGCGGCCGGTGCTGATGACGGCCCTGGTGGCATCGCTGGGCTTCATCCCGATGGCGATCGCCACGGGAACCGGCGCGGAAGTGCAGCGGCCATTGGCCACCGTGGTGATCGGCGGCATCTTGTCTTCCACCATGCTGACGCTGCTGGTGTTGCCGGTCTTGTATCGCTTAGCTCATCACCCTGAAGAGCAGGAAGAGGATGTTACTGCCGAGCCGGCGCATGAGCGTGCTTCCGCTTGATAGGAACAATCGGACAGCGGCTGAGGAAGCAATTCGCCGCGACAGTGCGCGGCAGAATTGCTTCGTGGGAAATTGGGCGTCAGTGTGGAGCATCCATTGGATAGTCACAACGTTGATAGCGATCCAATTGCCCATGCAGGCAATCAATCTGTCAGGGCGCGAAGCCTAGCAGCGCGCTCGGCAGGTGGCTCATTGCGCAGTTCATTAATCACTTCATCGCGTGTCTTGCCTGGGCCTGTGCTGGGCACGGGGGGCGGGTAATTACTTTCGCCGTAAGAGAGGCGCCCTTGCTGAGTGGCAGCCACGGCCTCGGCCTGGACTTGGGCTCGGGTTTCTTCGCTCTTGAAGTGTTCCGGATGAATGATCACCCCAGCTTCATTGTTGGCGGGATGTTCGTATGCTGCCGATGCAATCCCTGGCAGACTCAGGGTGGCCGCTGCCGCCACGGCAGTGATCATGGAAGAAAGGGAGAGGCGACATTGAGTCATGGTAAAGCTCCTTGTAGAAGTCGATGAAACTTGCATCTCTCACACCTTGCTCAGGCGATGAGGAGATGTGTTCATCGTAGAAATCTCTACCCAACAGAATCAGGACTGCGTGGTGAGATTTCTGTCAGCTTTCCCGGGTGCTGATCGCTATGGTGTTCATGGGCAGGGTCACGGTTTCATGCCTCGATGGGGAACATCAACGTGAAGCGTGTTCGCCCACCAGAAGACGCTGCCACGACGACGCCGCCATGCGCTTGCGCAATGGCGCGGGTGATGGCCAGTCCCAAGCCGCTGCCTTCGGCGTCAGGATGAGCACGCGAGGGGTCGGCACGGTAGAAGCGATCAAAGAGGCGGGGCAGGATTCGGGGATCGATGTCCTGGCCTGTGTTCTCCACCGCCACGGAGGTGGCGTTCTCAATGGTTGAGATGCTGATCGTGACATCGCCTGCATCCGGCGTATGGCGCAAGGCGTTGGACAACAGGTTGCTTACCGCGCGGCGGAACATCAGCCGGTCGCCATCGATGGTTCCATCACCGTCGAGCTGAAGGCGGATGTGCTTCTCTTCCGCCACGGCCTCGTAGAAATCCAGCAATGCCTGGGCTTCCTGGCGCGCGGAAAACCGTTCCTTGTGCGGCAGATCCACGCCGCGCTCGGTCTTGGCCAGAAACAGCATGTCCGACACCATGCGCGCCAGGCGCTGGAACTCCTCGGCGTTGGAGGCCAGGATGTCTCGATACGTTGCGGCATCACGCCTGGTCGCCAACGCCACCTGTGTCTGTGTCAGCAGATTGCTGATGGGGGTGCGCAACTCGTGCGCCAGATCCGATGAGAACTCGGTCAGGCGCTGGAAATCATCCTGCAACCGATCCAGCATGCGATTGAGTTCCCGTGCCAAGTCGGCCATTTCCACCGGAACGGCTTCGACCGGCATGCGCTCGGTCAATTTCTGACTGGTGACTGCGGCTGCGCGTGATCGCATTTCACGCAAGGGGGCCAGACCTTGGCGGGCAGCGAGCCACGACAGCAGGCCACACACAGCGATGGCTGCAGCCACATAAATTGCGAGATTGCGGCGCAGCCCATTCAGAAATTGGATGTGGTGCTTGGTGTCCGCTGCGATCAGTACCTGCAGAGCTGAATCCGAGTAAGCAGGGGCGACCTCGAAACTCAAGGTGTGAAATTCGGCATCATGGTGCTGCCAAATTCCAAAAGTGGCTTTCTTATCAGTGCTCAAGACCGTGCCGCGCCCAATGCTGTCAGGCCCTGAATCGGAGGATTGAAAGACGACTTTTTGCTGAGCGTCCTGCACCTGAACATAGAGATCGTGGTGGTAGCTCAAGGCTTCGCTCAAGCGCGCGCGCGTGTCATCCGCCGAGCGGGCATTGCGAAGAATCTCCTCGATCAGATGTTGCTTGTCCTGCAACGCCATCCGATCCAGCTCGACGAAATGCCGCTTGGTTTCGGCCAGAAACAGAATACCCAGCCCCAGCACCACCGCAGCGGCCACCACAGTGAAAAAGAAGGTCAGGCGCTGGGTCAGCGGAAGTTTGAGCCAATGAGCATGCCGCAACACCTATTGATCCTCCGGCACATCCAGCACATAGCCCATGCCTCGCACGGTCTGGATGAGCTTGATGGGATGACCTTCGTCAATCTTCACTCGCAGGCGGCGCATTGCGACTTCGATAACATTTGTGTCGCTGTCGAAGTTCATGTCCCACACCTGCGACGCGATCAGCGAGCGCGGCAACACCTCGCCATGGCGGCGCATGAGCAGTTCCAGCAGTCCGAATTCCTTTGCGGTCAGATCAACGCGCTTGCCGTTGCGGGAAACGCGCCGGCGCAGCAAATCCAGATCCAGATCGGCGACACGCAATACTGTGCTTTCGCTGTTGGCGTGGCCGCGCCGCAAGATGATGCGTACACGGGCCAGCAACTCTGCGAACGAGAAGGGCTTGACGAGATAGTCGTCGGCCCCGAGTTCCAGCCCTTTGACGCGATCCTCCACCTGGTCACGGGCGGTCAGGAACAGCACGGGCATTTCCAGCCCCCGGTCGCGCAGGGATTGCAGCACTTGCCAGCCATTCAGGCCCGGCAGCATGACATCCAGGATCACCAAGTCGTATTCACCCTGTAGCGCCAAATGCAGGCCATCGGCACCGTTGGGCACCAGGTCGCAGATGTAGCCAGCCTCGATCAAGCCCTGGCGCAGGTACTCGCCCGTCTTGGGTTCGTCTTCTACGATCAATATCTTCACGTGGGCTCTCCATTCCATGCTTTTGCAAGAGTGTGCCGAGTTTGGAGCTTCATGACATGAAGATAATAAAAATGTAATGTGGCGGATTCAAAAGTGAAGTGCAACACCCTGGGTTTCAATGAACGAGGGTGGAGTGCTGCGGGCTGTTGATCAGCAACTCGCGGTATACGGCCAG
>NZ_FNQJ01000068.1 GCF_900107605.1 Acidovorax soli
TGTTGCAGCAGGCTCATCTAAACAGCGCTTGGCAGATTACTCAAGCGCTGCAGTGTCGTTGGATTTGACTCTATTTTTTAGATGCGATTGCCCTGCCGGCGCTAAACTCGCGCGCCATGACCATGATGTTCAGACTTCTGCCGGCCCGGCGCCACGCCCGTTCCATGCCGCTGGCGCTGCTGCTGGTGGCCGCCGCGCCCTGGCGCGTGGCGGCACAAGCCGTGGAGGCGCCTGCGGCCCCGCCTCCCGTGGCGTGGCACGCGCAAGCCACCTGGGCCTGGCAGGCCAAGCCGGCCTTTGCTGCGCCCTACACCGGCCCCAACAGCCTGGTTCCGGGTCGGGAAAAGTCCTACTCGTTCACGACCACCGGCGATCTGGGCGTGCGCCTTTGGCAGGGGGCCGAGGCCCACTTCAACCCCGAAGCTGCGCAGGGCGTGCCGCTGTCGCGCCTGACGGGTGCCGGCGGGCTGTCCAACGGCGAACTGGCCCGCACTTCGGGAGCGAACCTGTCGGTGTACCGGGCGCGCATGTTCGTGCAGCAGCGCTGGGCGACCGGTGGTGACGCCGAAACCATCCCCGCCGATTTCAACGAACTGGGCGGGGCATCGCGCACGAGTCGCTGGACGGTGCGCGCAGGGGCTTTCTCGCTGCTCGACTACTTTGACAACAATCCTTACGCCAAAGATCCGCGAGAACAGTTCTTCAACTGGTCGTTCCTCACGCATGGCGCCTGGGACTACGCAGCGGATGCCCGGGGTTACTCGGTGGGGGCCATGATCGAATACCGCACCAGCACCTGGGCCGTGCGCGCCGCCCGCATGGAGTTGCCGCGCGAATCCAACGGTCTGGCACTCGACAGCCATTGGCGCCAGCACTACGGAGACCAGCTGGAGGTGGAGTCCGATCTGCCGGTGTCGGTGCCTGCTGGCCCATTGCGCGCGCGCCTGCTGGTGTACCGGAACCGGGCGGTGATGGGGCGCTTTGACGATGCCCTCGCCCTGGGTGGTACGCCGGATGTGGCATGGGTGCGCCGCGCGCAAAGCAAGACCGGCTGGGGGGTGACGCTGGAGGCGCCCCTGGGCGAGGAGGCCGGCCTGTTCCTGCGTGCCAGCCGAAACAATGGCCAGTCTGAAACCTATGCATTTACCGAGATAGACCAGCAGCTGTCGCTGGGGGGGCAGTTCACCGGCGCCACGTGGGGCCGCAGCAAAGACCGCTGGGGCGTGGCCTGGGCGGCCAATGGCCTGTCGCGCCCGCACCGCAGCTATCTGGCGGCGGGCGGCCAGGGCTTCTTTCTGGGCGATGGCCGGCTCAACTATGGCCCCGAGCAGGTGCTCGAAGCCTATTACCGCTGGACCTTGCCTGATGTGGTTACTTCGGCGGGCACGCTGCGGTCGGCATTCTCGCTGGGGGCTCAGCACCTGGTCCACCCCGGCTACAACCGCGACCGGGGGCCGGTACAGGTGTACTCGCTGCGCTGGCACAGCGAATTCTGACGTCGGGCACCGCCGCCGGGTTGGGCCTGATAATTGACGTTTACGTCAATGCGGGGCTCCCGCCGCCCCTTGAGCACCATCCCGGAACCACAGATGCTGTCGAACCGAGCACAGGAAGTGATCCGCGACGCCATGCGCGCCATCGCCCAGGACCCCTCTGGCCCCGTGCCACCCGGGGACTGGGCGACGCGTGATGGGATGGTGCTCATGGCACTTCATTGGATCGCTTTTAACGCTGGATCGGCAGGCGCTAGAACCCTGTTTTTCTCAAATTTCTGAACCATGAAATCCATACTCATCATCGGCGCATCGCGCGGCATTGGACTGGAGCTGGTGCGCCAATACGCCGAGGCGGGCCGCCGCGTGATTGCCACCGTGCGCGACGACGCCGGCCGCGAGCGCGTACAGGCCCTGGGCGCCGAGGCGCTCACTGTGGATGTGGCCAACCCTGCCAGCGTGAGCGGGTTGGCCTGGCAGCTCGATGGCGAGAAGATCGAGACCGCCTGGTATGTGGCAGGCGTGATCCGCCGTCCGGACGCACTTACGCCCCCCACGCAGCAGGACTTTGATGCCGTCATGCACATCAATGTGCTGGGCGCCATGCAGGCTATTCCGCAAGTGGCGCCGCGGGTGGCCGAGGCGCAGGGCGTGTTTGCGTTCCTGTCCTCGTCCATGTCACAGATCGGCAGCGTGCCGGGCAGCGACTCGTGGCTCTACCGCACCAGCAAGGCCGCGCTGAACATGGCAGTGGCGGCGGCCCAGCACAGCTACCCGCACGCGACGCTCATCACCATCGACCCCGGCTGGGTGCAGACCGACATGGGCGGCGTGGGCGCTGCCCTGACCGTGCAAGACAGTGTGCGCGGCCTGCGCGCCACCGTGGCCGGTGCCACTGCCGCCGACAGGGGGCGCCTGCTGCACCACGACGGCCGCCGCGCCGCGCACTGGTAAATTTCTCTGAACAACGACCTCTGGAGACATCCCCCATGCTGCTGACCCAAGACCAGGAAATGATCCGCGACGCCGTGCGCGACTTTGCCCAGACCGAACTCTGGCCCCATGCCGCCCGCTGGGACAAGGAACACCATTTCCCCAAGGAGGCCCACCAGGGCCTCGCAGCCCTCGGGGCCTACGGTATCTGCGTACCCGAAGAGTTTGGCGGCGCCCATCTCGACTACCTCACGCTCGCCCTGGTGCTCGAAGAAATCGCAGCCGGTGATGGCGGCACCAGCACTGCCATCAGCGTCACCAACTGCCCGGTCAACGCCATCCTCATGCGCTATGGCAATGCCCAGCAAAAGCGCGACTGGCTCACACCCTTGGCCCGGGGCGAAATGCTCGGGGCGTTTTGCCTGACCGAGCCGCATGTGGGCTCCGACGCCTCCGCACTGCGCACGACCGCGGCGCGCCAGGGCGAGGAATACGTGATCAACGGCGTCAAGCAGTTCATCACCAGCGGCCAAAACGGCCATGTGGCCATCGTCATCGCCGTGACCGACAAGGGCGCCGGCAAGAAGGGCATGAGCGCCTTCCTCGTGCCTACCAGCAACCCCGGTTACGTGGTGGCGCGGCTCGAAGACAAGCTGGGCCAGCATTCCAGCGACACGGCGCAGATCAACTTCGACAACTGCCGCATCCCGGCCGAGAACCTCATTGGCGCCGAGGGCGAGGGCTACAAGATCGCGCTCGGTGCCCTGGAGGGCGGCCGCATCGGCATCGCCGCGCAAAGCGTGGGCATGGCGCGCAGCGCGTTCGATGCGGCGCTGGCGTACTCGAAGGAGCGCGAAAGCTTCGGCCAGCCCATCTTCCACCACCAGGCCGTGGGCTTTCGCCTGGCCGACTGCGCCACGCAGATCGAGGCCGCACGCCAGCTCATCTGGCACGCCGCCGCGCTGCGCGACGCGGGCCGACCTTGCCTGAAAGAAGCCGCCATGGCCAAGCTGTTCGCCAGCGAGATGGCCGAGCGCGTGTGCAGCGCCGCCATCCAGACGCTGGGCGGCTACGGCGTGGTCAATGACTTCCCGGTGGAGCGCATCTACCGCGACGTGCGCGTGTGCCAGATCTACGAGGGCACGAGCGACGTGCAGAAGATCATCATCCAGCGCGCGCTGGCCTGATGGTTGGCGAAAACTTGCTCCCAGATAAATAGCTGCAGGTGCTTTATGGCAGGGCAATCGCATCTAAAAAATAGAGTCAAATCCAACGACACTGCAGCGCTTGAGTAATCTGCCAAGCGCTGTTTAGATGAGCCTGCTGCAACA
>NZ_FNQJ01000067.1 GCF_900107605.1 Acidovorax soli
GAAAGTCAATGAAATCAACGATCTACCAACACCACCTCCGCGCCAGTGCTAGCTTTTCGTACCGTCACTTATTGCACTGAAAACGAGGAGACCCCATGACCCGCGTGAGTGCTGCAGACAAGTGGCCGGACGCGGTAGAAGCCACGCGCAATCTGGCGCGTTTCTATGATGACCGCGCCAAATGGACGGATGTCCAACCCTACATGCAGTGCCTGTTTGAACTGGCGGATGAACGCAAGGACTCTTCACCAGGAGAGCCGTATCGTCGCCGCTGAGGGCTTGGTTGGGGCAACTTGCCCTCACCCACTCACTGCGGACTGAGCAATGCCAGAGCCTTGCGCTTGCCGAGCTTGAGCACCTGGGCAATGCGCTCTAGCTGCGCAGCCCGTGGGTGCACCCGACCTGATTCCCACTTGTAGACGGATAGCGATGACGCGCCCAGCAGCAGAGCCATCTCTTTCTGTGTGATGCCCAGCGCTGCTCGTTTTTCAACAAGGGTCTGTGCGTTGAACTGGATCTGTCTTGGCTTCTTGGATCCGGTTTCTTCGATCGCAGCTTTGGCTTTGGGCTCATCCGCTACTTTGATCTGGCGTCGAGAGGACTTGAGCTGAGAGGTCAGCGCCTTCACCTCGCGTTTCAATGCGGCGATCTCGGACCGATGGCTGGTGATGGCCTTGCGCATGCCCTGCAACTCGGGCTTGATTTCCTTGCGCGCCATGCGGGCAACTTCAGCGCGAAAGGCATTGGAAAAAGTGTTCATTGGCTCGATGGTAGCGTTTGTGTCGACACACCGACACACCGACACACCGACACACCGACACACCGACACACCGACGGACCGACGGACCGACGGACCGAGGGACCATCTGCCGAACTGGGTGGGCGGAGTCCATCGAACCAAACGGCCAAAACAAAACCGCCAGCGGCACTGGGCCCGTGGCGGTTTTGAATGCAGTCATGCGGTCAAATACGCTGCGGCTTACTTACTTACTTACTTGCCTGCCTGCCTTATCCGCCTTGCGCTTTGCAGCCTTGGGATCCACCACCGCCTTGAACTTGGCGCCCGCCACAAACTTCGGCACCGTGCTCGCAGGTATCTTCAGTGCTGCGCCAGTCGAAGGGTTCTTGCCCGTGCGTGCCGCACGCTTGGCGGACTTGAAGGTGCCAAAGCCCACCAGTTGAACGGCATCGCCCTTCTTCACGGCGGTCTGGATGGTGTCGATCAGAGTGTCCAGTACGGCATTGGCTGAGACCTTGGACAGATCATTCTTGGCGGCGAGGATGGCAACGAGGTCGGCACGGTTCATGGATGCTCACAATGCATAGAAGTTGAAAGGGCCGATTTATAACGCCCCCGCTGACACCTGGCTTGCGAAGACTCAATGCTGCAGCGCACTTTTTGGCAAAAACTCCACCCCCGTCCTCTTGACCAACTCCTGATAGCTGATCGGCCGACTCACTGTCTCACCTTCCCGGTTCTCTTGCCAATGCGCCCAGGCCCTTTGGGTGGTGACGTCATAGACCAGCTTGTACAAATAGGTGGGCACCTTCACCCCATTGGCGCCAATGCGAGGCCCACTGTCTGTGAACACCGGCCCGGTGATTACAAACACATCCCCTTTGGCCCTTCGCGCATAGCGCCGCGTATCTTGCTCAATCTTGTTCCAGGCGCCCCCGTTCTGTTGGGGGTTCTGGGGAACCATATTGGCCAGGCTGAAGCTTTGTGCCATCGCCGTTGGGGTAGGCATGTCCCCCGCAGGTGCCATGTGCCCGCGGCTGTACCCAGAGTTCTTGTAGTCCTCCAGTTCCGCTCGCTCACCACTGGGAAGTCGCGCATCGGCAAAGAACCGCTTGGCCCGCTTCTCATCGGCATCTTCCACACTCTGGCGGTTCAAGCGCTGCGCCACAAACACGGGCGTCCGGGTGGTACCACTGTGAAGCACGGCAAAGGCTTCATAACAAAGCTCCCGCAACTGAGGTCGGGGTGTGATTGCAGGGGGAACCCCATTCGCAAAAAACTGAGGGCACTGCGCAAAGCTGGTGGGCTGCGGTGTGAACAGGGCCCCACTGTCGAACTGCGGCGAGCGAGCCCAGGAGAGATTCGGACTGACACTGGCCAGAGACAGGACCAGCGCGGTGGCCAGGCGAACACGGCGTGGCCAAGAAAACAATCGGTTCACGGGAATGGAATGAGCAAAAACTGGAGTCCGATTGGAGCATCCTGGCCGCCCGATCTCAGGCTTGAATGGACGCAATTCGCAGGGATTTACAGTTGCTTGCACCCCTGAAAACCGTCACCCAAAAGGGCTCCAAGGGGGGAGCCAGTTTGCTTGGCTAACAGTGCTGGAAGAACACCTCCCATGGCAGCAGCACCCGCAAATCACAGCTTCACAACCAGTCCCCGAGGGTTCTTGCTGACATGTACTCTTCCAAAGAAAGCTGTATATTTGTACAGTACATCAACACATTGGAGAACTGCCATGGAAACCATCGAAACCACCTACACCGTCACCCTGCGGGACTACCCTGAAGAACTGCCCGCCAAGGAGCGCATTGCGGCCGAAACCCGCTACGCGAAAGTATTGGAAAAGCAACTGGGCGGACCAGAACAAGTGGCTGCGGCCCTGGACACTCTGAACAACTTGGAGGAGTCGCCCCCTGAGGTGGTGTCTCCCGGAGATCTCACCTTGCTCAAAGCCTGGGGCAAGGCGAGCACTGCAGCCAAGCAGGCGGGGTTCCGGGATCTGGGGGAAGGGGATGGGGCGTACTTCGAAGTACGGCTGGGATGAAGGTCGAGATCCGCTGCCGTTGGCGGAGATGTCGCAGGCGCGCCGGCGGGCCAGCACTCCGCATGCAGTCAGAAGCAGTGCGGGTTGAGGCGACACCATGACGATCAATTCACCTTGGAACTACCCGACGTTGCTCTGCACGCCGCCCTGGAAGATTGAGGGGATGTTCCAGACAGAGACCGTGTTGCCGCTGGAGCCTGAGGCGTACACGATCACCCAGGAAGGCGAGATCTGGCGGGTGACTGTGAAGCATTCGGGGTCGGTGCTATACGAGGGGTCTGGACCCGTGGAGTTGGTGGAGTCGCCTGCGCCGTTTTGAAGAATTGGGATTGCACAGTACCAAGTACCAGTTGTATGGTGCAACAGACAGCAAGGAGTCGATATGTCGATTGACCGCGCCAACTATCCAGGGGTACCAGAGGACTTTCCGGTGACTGCAGCTCTGTCTGCCGTTGCGGGCGCCCAGCCCAAGATGAGCCTGGTTGAGGAAGGCGGGGAGTTCTATTCCCCAGGCACTTCGCCGTCAGAGGTCATCGCTGCTTTCCAGATGTGTGACGATCTGGTCTCGCAGATGGTCCGGTACTGCCAGAGAAAACTCGCGACCTTTGAGGGGAATCAGGAGGCGACGGTGAAGGCTGCGTTGAAAGGCCTCCTGGCCAAGCGATGGTGCACCGACGCGCAGTGTGTGTGGATCATGCGCAGGGTGGTGGACGAACTGCAGTGGTCAGTGGGTGAGAGCGTTTGGGGCATCTAATGGCCACCCAATCTTCCGAGGTGAGTTTCAGTGCTCCAGAGCCTGGGGGGCATGACCATTTGCGAGATGGGGCGGCAGCGGAAGTGCACCAGGGCTACGAAGCCGACGACGGCCCTCTCTCGCCTGTGCAGATAGTGGCGGTGCAGGCGGCGGCCGATGAAGACCTGCCCAAGGGGGCTGTTGTCCGCAGAAGTTGTCTGTTTCCTTGGGTTGGACACGGAGTTGGTGAACCTGGTCGCCTCTGGCCAGAGTTCCAAAAAATGCGGGCTCTTTAAACGAACGTCCGCGTTACACAAAACACTGCAATAGCGGTCCAGAGACTGGCATCGCTCGATGTCGGCTCTGCAGCGTTATAGGGCTTGCTCCAAGGCATCGAGTACCCCGATGGCCAGGTCAAATTCCCCCACCCTTGGCCACCCCAAATTCCCCCAGGCAGGACGACCAGATTATGACGACTCGGGTGTGATGGCGATG
>NZ_FNQJ01000039.1 GCF_900107605.1 Acidovorax soli
GACCTGATCGAAGCTTCCCGCGCGAGGTCAAGCGATCGACACGCAGCAAGTACCCACCAAAAAAATGCCAGTCAGGGCTTAACTGACTGGCATTGGCCTTCGGGCGGTTTTTTCTTGCTGGCCTGTCGCTCAGGTCAGCTGGAAGTTCACCGGCTCCAGCGCGGGCGGTAGGGCCCGGTGGGCTGTCAGCCCTCGGTGCCCAGCACCTGCTTGAGCTCGCCCGACTCGTACATCTCCATCATGATGTCCGAGCCGCCGATGAACTCGCCCTTCACATACAGCTGGGGAATGGTGGGCCAGTTGCTGTATTCCTTGATGCCCTGGCGGATTTCCTCGTCTTCCAGCACGTTGACGGTGGTCAGCGCCTTGGTGTCCACGCCGCAGGCCTTGAGGATCTGGATGGCGCGGCCCGAGAAGCCGCACATCGGAAAGCTGGCATTGCCTTTCATGAACAGCAGGATGTCGTTGGACTTCACGAGGGCGTCGATGCGTTGTTGGGTGTCGCTCATGGGGGTTCTCCTTGAAGGGGCTGACGGGCGCAGGCCCGCAATGGGGGGATTATTTCACTGTTGGCCACTGCCCGCCGGTGCAACGCGCGATGCCGGCGAGGTCATTGCGGCTTTGCACCTGTGCAAAACCCTGCGCCTGCAGCAGCGCTCTGACGGCGCCGGCCTGGTCATGGCCATGCTCCAGCAGCAGCCAGCCGCCAGGCTGCAGGTGCGCCGGGGCCTGGGCGATGATGGTGCGGATGTCGTCCAGGCCGTCGGTACCGCTGGCCAGGGCCTGCAGGGGCTCGTGGATCAGCGCGGCCAGGTGCGGGTCGGCGGCGGCAATGTAGGGCGGGTTGGAAACGATGGCCTCGAACCGGCCTGGCACTGCAGCCAGCCAGTGGCCCTGCAGGAACCGCACGGGCAGTGCCAGCCGCTGCGCATTGGCCTGTGCCACGGCCAGTGCATCGGCGCTGGCATCCACCGCCAGCACCTGGGCCGTGGGGTGCTGGTGTTGCAGGGCCAGCGCAATGGCGCCACTGCCGGTGCCCAGGTCCAGCACGCTCGGGGCGGGCAGGGGGGCGATCACTTCCAGGGCCCAGTCCACCAGTGTTTCGGTGTCGGGACGTGGGTCGAGCACGCGGGCGTCCACCTGCAGGGGCAGACCGTAAAACTCCTTGCGGCCCGTGAGGTAGGCCACGGGCTCGCCTGCGGTGCGGCGCTGGCACAGGGCCAGGAACTGCGCGTGCACCGCGGGGTCCAGGGCGTCGGTGTCGTGCGCCAGCAGCCAGGCGCGGCCGGCGTCGGGGCGGGCCAGTGCGTGCAGCAGCAACAGTTGGGCATCGATGCGTTCCAGGCCGAGGGTGCGGGCCTGGTCCAGTGCCTGCGCCAGGGTGGAGGTTGTGTCGGTCACTCTTGTTTTGATAGCTGTTGACGCTTGATGAGTAAACGCCAGAGGTCCATCTGATTCAAATACTGGTTGCAGATCGTCAGCCCGCGGCGCCCATCTCCAGCTCTTCGAGCTGTTCGGCCTCGCGCGCGTGGGCCAGGGCCTGCAGCACGTCGGCCAGGTCGCCGTCCATCACGTACTGCAGCTTGTACAGCGTGAGGTTGATGCGGTGGTCGGTCAGGCGCCCCTGCGGGAAGTTGTAGGTGCGGATGCGGTCGCTGCGGTCGCCGCTGCCGATCAGGCCCTTGCGCAGCGCGGCCTCCTTGGCGGCGCGTTCGCTGCGTTCCTTTTCCTGGATGCGCGCCTGCAGCACCTGCAGCGCCTTGGCCTTGTTGCTGTGCTGACTGCGCCCGTCCTGGCATTCGGCCACGATGCCGGTGGGCAGGTGCACCACGCGCACGGCCGAGTCGGTCTTGTTGATGTGCTGCCCGCCCGCACCCGACGCGCGGAAGGTGTCGATGCGCAGGTCTGCCGGGTTGAGCTTGATGGCCTCGGTCTCGTCGGGCTCGGGCATCACGGCCACGGTGCAGGCGCTGGTGTGGATGCGTCCCTGGGTTTCGGTGGCGGGCACGCGCTGTACGCGGTGGCCGCCGGACTCGAACTTGAGGGCGCCATACACATGATCACCTTCGATGCGCAGCACGATTTCCTTGTAGCCACCCAGCTCGGCCGCGTTCTCGCTGACCACTTCGACTTTCCAGCCCACGCGGTCGGCGTAGCGCGTGTACATGCGCGTCAGGTCGCCGGCAAACAGGGCCGATTCGTCGCCGCCCGTGCCCGCGCGGATTTCCACAAACGCATTGCGTGCGTCGTCGGGGTCCTTGGGCAGCAGCAGGCGCTGCAGTTCGTCTTCGAGCTGCAGCAGCTCGGTCTCGGCGGAGGTGATTTCTTCCTGCGCCATCTCGGCCATGTCGGGGTCGGCCAGCATCTCGCGCGCGCCCTCCAGGTCGGCCTCGCGTTGCTGGTGGCGGGCATAGCGGCCCGCAATCTGCGTGACCTCGGCGTGCTCGCGCGAGATGGCGCGGTACTGCGCCATGTCGGCCATGATGTCCTCGCGCGAGAGCAGAAAGTCCAGTTCGCCCAGACGCTGTGCATAGCGTTCCAGCTGGCTTCGGAGAAAGGGTTTCATGCGAGGGGGAAAGTGAATGCTACTGAATGTGTAGCTTAATGCGCCTGTTGATCAGGCGTCAGGGCTGATCTGGCTTGAAATTCGGAGCAGGCGGGCGCCGCTACAGCCTGGTCTTGCTCTGCGAGCGCAGGAACAGGCGCGAGACGGTCTGCGCGGTTTGTGCGCGCATGTCGGCGTCGCCGGCCCGCAGCTCGGCCATGGTGCCGTGCAGCATCTTCTGGGCCAGGCCACGCGACAGGGCCTCCAGCACGGCATCGACATCCTCGCCCTTGGCCAGCAGCTTCTTGGCACGGGCGATCTCCAGGGCACGCCACTCGTCGGTCTGGGCGTTGATCTGCTGGATCAGGGGTACCACGCCGCCGACCTGTCCGATGGGGCTGCGCAGCTCCATCCAGTGCATGAAGCTTTGCACGCCGGCATCGATGATGGCCTCGGCCTGCGCCACGGCGGCCTGGCGGTTGGCCTGGGCGGTCTGCACCACGCTGGCCAGATCGTCCACGGTGTACAGGTACACGTCGCCCAGGGCCTTGACCTCGGGCTCGATGTCGCGCGGCACGGCCAGATCGACCATGAACATGGGGCGGTGGCGGCGCTTCTTGAGGGCACGCTCCACGGCGCCCAGGCCGATGATGGGCAGGGTGCTGGCCGTGCAGCTGATGATGGCGTCGAATTCGTGCAGGCGCTCGGGCAGGTCGGACAGGCGCATCACCTCGCCGCCAAAACGTGTGGCCAGCTTTTCGCCGCGTTCGAGCGTGCGGTTGGCGATGGCAATGGATTGGGGGTTGCGGGCCGCGAAGTGCGTGGCCGCCAGCTCGATCATCTCGCCCGCGCCGACAAACAGTACGCGAATCTTGCTGAGGTCTTCAAACAGCTGGCCCGCCAGGCGCACGGCGGCGGCGGCCATGCTGATGCTGTGTGCGCCGATCTCGGTGCTGGTGCGCACTTCCTTGGCCACGGCAAAGCTGCGCTGGAAGAGCTGGTTGAGCGTGGTGCCCAGCGCCCCGGCGGTTTCGGCGGCGCGCACGGCGTTTTTCATCTGCCCGAGAATCTGGGCCTCGCCCAGCACCATCGAGTCGAGCCCGCTGGCCACGCGAAAGGCGTGGCGTGCCACCAGGCTGTCTTCGAGGGTGTAGGAGTGCGAGCGCAGCAGTGCGGGGCTCACGCCGCCGCTTTGCGCCAGCCAGCCCAGCGTGTGGTCCATGGCGGCCTGCTCGCCCGCGCAATAGATCTCGGTGCGGTTGCAGGTGGAAATGATGGCGGTTTCAACGCCTGGGTGGCGGCTGCTCTGGCCCAGCGACTGGCGCAGGCCCTGCAGCGTGGGCGTGATCTGGTCGAGCGCAAACGCAAACCGGCCGCGCAGGTCGAGCGGCGCGGTGGTGTGGTTGATGCCGAGGGCCCAGACTGCCATAAGCGCCAATTATAAAATTGTTCGCAGCGCCGGGCACCGTGTCTGCTCAAGCCTTGATCTGGGTCATGTTTTATGGGTCCTCTGGACGCTTTTTACCACGCTGTGAATTTCATTGCGCCCGCTGCGGCGCTGGCCCTGCTGCTGGTGCTGGGCGGGCGGTGGATACGACCCAAAGGCCAGTCGATGCTTACGTGGCGGGCGCAGATAGCTATTAATTTTGTGGTTGGCTGTGCCGTGCTGGTGGCCGGGCTGGTGCTGCTGGGCCGCGACGGCAAGATGCTCACCTATGCGGCGCTGGTGCTGGCCTGTGCCAGTTGCCAATGGGTGCTGGTGCGCGGCTGGCGCGCGTAGGGGGGGTCTCGGGGCCGTTTCGCGGCGTTCGCCTTGCTGCCGCACGGGGGCTATGCAGACCCTGGTTGGGCCTGTGCCAGCAGCCACAGCCGAAAGTCCTGCAATGCGGCCGGGGTGGCCCGGCCCGATGGCTGGCACAGATAGTAGCCACGGTCGATCACCACGGGCTGCGGCACCGCAATGGCAATGCGACCGGCCGCCAGGTCTTTTTCCACCAAGCCGTGCTGGGCGACCGCGACGGTACCACCTGCGCGCCCGAATTCATCCATCTCATCGGCGACACGCTGCGGGGCTTTGGCTACAGCGTGGCCTGCAACGAGCCCTACAAGGGTGTGGAGCTCATCGGCCGCATCGGCCAGCTGCTGGGCGTGGTCGCCGGCTATGTGCTGGCGCAGCGGACGGTTTGAAACCCAGTTGGCCGTGAGCGCCGGTATGGCAAGCGCAAGATGCTATTGAAAAAGGAGCGTCATGCGGGCGCCGACAGCGGCGGCTCCGGCGTGGTGTCGCGCTGTGCCTGGGCCACCGAGGTGGTGGCTGGCGGCGACAGCGCCAGGCCTGCCTCGCGCAGCGCATCCAGGATGGCGAACAGCACGTCGCTGCGCACGCCCGCGGCGTTGCGCGGGCTGCTCACGTAGCCGATCGCCAGGAAGGTGAGCGTGCCGCTCTGGACGCCCTCCAGCGTCACCGACGGTGCGGGGTTCTCCAGGATGTCCTCGTGCGCATGGAAGGCCTGCAGGATCAGCGCGCGCATGCGCCGCGCGTCGGTATCGAGCGGCGCGGGCAGGCGCAGCAGCACGCGGCCCTGGGCGCTGCCCAGCGTCATGTTGCGCACGGTCTTGGTGATGAACTCGGAGTTGGGCACGATCACCGTGGAGCGGTCGCCCAGCTGGATCTCGGTGGCGCGCACATTGACGCGGCGCACGTCGCCCTCGGTGTCGCCCAGCACCACCCAGTCGCCCACCTTCACCGGCCGCTCGGCCAGCAGGATCAGGCCCGATATGAAGTTCTGCACGATGGCCTGGAGGCCGAAGCCGATGCCCACCGACAGCGCGCTGGCCACCCAGGCGATGCGCTCCACGCTGATCCCCAGGCCCGCCAGCGCCACCGCGATCACCACCACCCCGCCCACATAGCCCAGCAGCGTGACGATGGAGCTGCGCATGCCCGGCTCCAGCGAGGTGTGCGGAAAGTAGCGTTCGCTGAGCCAGTGCTTGCCAATGCGGATGGCGACAAAGCCCGCGCAAACCACCGCCAGCGCGGTCAACAGCGCTTGGGGAGCGAGCGTCAGATCACCTACCTTCAGGTTGTGGTCCACATTGCTGCCGCGGCGAAAGAGTTCGTCCGGGTTGGTGCCCAGCGGTGCCATCAGCGCGATGACCATGTAGAAAAACAGCAGCACGCGCAGCAAGCCCGAGAGCACCACCGCGGACTGGTCGAGCAGTTGCGCGCTGATGCCCAGCGTGTTGTGGATGCGTGCGCCGACGCGTCCCTTGGACGACAGCAGCGCCTGGCTCAGATCGTCGGCCAGCTGGAACAGAAGATAGGTGGTGGCAAAGACCACGCCAGACCACACCATCTGCCGCGCCAGCGTGCCGGCCAGCGCGATGAAGCCGAAGACCACCGCCGCCACGGTGAGCACCACCGCAACGCCGGCACCGGCCAGGATCAGGCCCACCCACAGGGGCCGGCTGGCCTCGCTGTCTGGCCGTCCGTGGGCTGCCTCGTCGCCGGCCGCAGCGCCATCGGGCGTGGCGTGCAGACGGCCCAGCGCCACGGCCACCGAGAAGGACAGCAGCAGCGCGAAGACAGCGTGAACCAGCACCTCGGCCGCCAGGCTGGCGCCGATGATCGCGTTGACGTCGGTCACCACAGCGCCCAGTGCCGACAGCGCGGCCGTCCACCACGGAAGGGGGCTCAGGCGCCGGGCCAGATCGTCGGAGATGGGCAGCAGGCGCCAGGAGCTGCGCCGGCGCGACAGCAGCCCATGGCCCAGCGTGACCACGAAGGCGGCATAGGCGGCGGCGCGCACGGTGGCCTGCTGCAGCGCCAGCAGGTTGTCCGGCAGCGGCCCGCCGAGCTTGAGCGCGCTCCAGGCAAATTGCATGGCGGTGCCGATGATGAGCACGTTGGCCACGATGGCGGCCATGGCCAGCAGGGAGCGTCGCAGCCGCCCCGCCGGCAGGCGCGACGGCAGAACACGCACGAGGATGCGCTCGGCCAGCCAGGTGCCCGCCACGGCCAGCAGCAGGGCCAGCAGCAGGTAGCCCTGGAAGGCGTTGCGGTGCTTGGAGTCCAGCGCCGCGCGCGCTGCGCCGAGCAGATCTGCGCCCAGCACCTGCAGGCGCGCGAAGTCGCCCGGGGCGGTGTGGCGCAGGGTGCGCCAGAAGGAGGGGCTCAAGGGCGAGTCGGCGTGCGTGGTCAGCGCGGCCTGAAACTGCAGGCGGCGCTGGCGCACGAGGTCGGCACCGCGCTGTTCGGCATCCACGGCGATCAGGCGCGCGAGCTTGAGTTCGGCATCAATATCGGTGCGCTGCTTGTTCAGGCTCGCGCGTTGCGCGGCCACGTCCGGTGCTTCCGCCGGGGTGCCCTTGGCGGGCGCCGGGCCCAGGCCGGCGAGGCGCAGGTCCAGCTCGGCCAGCTCGGTGGTGCGATGGTTCGCCAGGCGTTCGGCCGCCGTGCCAACGGCGTTGATTTCATCCAGCAGCTGGCGGTTGCTGTCCGCTTCGTCCAGTTTCCTGGGAATGGCGTCCAGCTGCTTGCGCAGTTCGTCCACCTGGGGCAGGGGGGTGTTGTCCTTGCCGGTCTGGTCCATGCTGGACTTCGTCGACTGCTCCTGGGCCAGCGCAGGGGCCGGGCCCAGTGCCCCGAGCCAGCCCGCGAGCAGCCAGCACAGCAGCAGGCGCGCCAGCGGCCAGGGGGCTGCTGGCAGGCAGCGCAGCAGGGCGGGTGGCTTGGGCGGGGGGAAGGTGTGGCGGTGGTGCATGCACTTATTTTCAGCCTGCACGGGGTGCGACACGTGAGCAACCGTACGGGCGGGCCCACCGTTATCGGGTGGGGCTGAACAGATCGACGCGGTCGGTGATGATGCCATCGGTTCCCAGGTCGATCAGGCGTTGGGCAGCCCACTCGTCGTTCACCGTGTAGCTCAGGGCACGCAGGCCGAGTGCATGCACTTGTGCCACCAGGGCTGCATCCCACAGTGCGTGGTTGCACACCAGCGCCTGGCAGCCCAGTTGCTGCGCCAGGTCGAGGCAGCCCGGCTGCAGGGTGTCGATCAGCAGGCCGCGCGGCAACTGCGGCGCAGCGGCCTGGGCCGCCGCCAGCGCATCGCGCCGGAACGAGGTGAGCAAGGGCGCAATGGCCGTGGCGGGCCAGATGCGTGCCAGCAGCTCGGCCACGGCGCGGCCGGTGGCGGCTTCGGTGCCGGGCGTGGGCTTGATCTCCACATTCAGGCAGAAATGGTTGGCCAGGCACCAGCGCGCCAGCGCTTCCAGCGTGGGCAGGCTCTCACCTGCACCGGCGCGCGAATGCCAGCTGCCTGCATCCAGCTGCGACAGGGCAGACCAGGGCAGCTCGCCGCCCGTGCCGTGGCCGTTGGTGGTGCGCTGCAGCGTGGCATCGTGCAGCAGAAACAGCACGCCATCGGCGCTGAGCTTGGCGTCGCATTCGAACATGCGGTAACCGTATTGCGCGCCCAGTCGGAATGCCGACATCGTGTTTTCGGGCGCCAGCTTGCCGGCGCCACGGTGGGCGATCCAGCGGGGATAGGGCCAGGGGTTCTCCATGGGCTGCATCCGTCGGGGCTGGTCAGAGGCGTTTGCCGGACTGGGCATCGAACCAGTGCAGGCGGTCTGCGCGCGGCGTGATGTGGATGGTGTCGCCTGCCTGGGGCGAGGCGCTGCCTTCGTCAATGCGCACGATCAGGTGGTCGCCGCCCATGGTGGCGTAGACCAGGCGCTCGGCGCCCAGCAGTTCGACCGTGTCCACGCGCACCTCCCAGCCGGTGGCGGTGATGTCCAGGTGCTCGGGGCGAATGCCCAGAATGGTGCCGGGCTTGCTGTTGGGCGCGTGGCGCAGCAGGTTCATGGGCGGAGAGCCGATGAAGCTGGCCACAAAGATCGATGCCGGCGTGTGGTAGACCTCTTCGGGCGTGCCGAACTGCTCCATGTTGCCGGCGTTCATCACGATCATGCGCTGCGCCAGCGTCATGGCCTCGACCTGGTCGTGGGTGACGAACAGGCTGGTGATGCCCAGCTCGCGGTGCAGCTTCTGGATTTCGATGCGCGTCTGGGCGCGCAGTTTGGCGTCGAGGTTGGACAGCGGTTCGTCGAACAAAAACACCTGCGGCTGGCGCACGATGGCCCGGCCCATGGCCACGCGCTGGCGCTGGCCGCCCGACAGCTCGCGCGGCTTGCGTTCGAGCAGGTGGCCCAGTTCCAGGATCTTGGCGGCCTTGTCCACGCGCGTCTTGATCTCGTCCCGGGGCACGCTGGCGATCTTGAGACCGTAAGCCATGTTGTCGAACACGCTCATGTGCGGATACAGCGCGTAGTTCTGGAACACCATGGCGATGTCGCGCTGCGCGGGTTCGAGGTTGTTGACCACGCGCTCGCCGATGGAGATCGTGCCGCCGGTGATTTCTTCCAGGCCGGCCACCATGCGCAGCAGCGTGGATTTGCCGCAGCCCGAGGGGCCGACGATGACGACGAATTCGCCGTCGTGGATCTCGGCGTTCACGCCGTGGATCACCGGGTTGGCCTTGGGGCCGTGGCCGTAGCGCTTGATGATGTTGCGAAGGGTGATGGATGCCATATTTGCTATTGAATGAACAGCTGCAAGCGCTTTCTTCATAAGCGTTGCAGGTGGTTTTGACGCTTATTTCTCGGTATCTACCAGGCCCTTGACGAACCACTTCTGCATCAGGATGACGACGGCGGTGGGCGGCAGCATGGCCACGATGGCGGTGGCCATCACGATGTTCCAGTCCACGGCGGCCTCTCCGCCGGCCAGCATGCGCTTGATACCGATCACCACGGGGTACATGTCTTCCGTGGTGGTCATCAGCAGGGGCCAGAGGTACTGGTTCCAGCCGTAGATGAACTGGATCACGAACAGCGCGGCAATCGAGGTGCGCGACAGCGGCACCAGCACGTCCTTGAAAAAGCGCATCGGGCCTGCGCCATCCATGCGCGCGGCTTCCACCAGTTCGTCGGGCACCGTCAGGAAGAACTGGCGGAACAAGAAAGTGGCAGTGGCCGAGGCGATCAGCGGCAGCGTGAGGCCCGCGTAGCTGTTGAGCAGGCCCAGGTCGGCGACCACCTTGTAGGTGGGCAGGATGCGCACTTCCACGGGCAGCATCAGCGTCACGAAGATGGCCCAGAAGCACAGCATCTTGAACGGAAAGCGGAAGTACACGATGGCGAACGCCGACAGCAGCGAAATCGCGATCTTGCCCACGGTGATGACCATGGCCACCACGAAGCTCACCCACATCATGTGCAAAACGTTGGTGTTGGAGCCCAGCTTGCCCGAGCCGAGCAGCGCGGCGCGGTAGTTGTCCCACAGGTGGGCACCGGGCAGCAGCGGCATGGGCGACTGCACGATGGCGTCGGCCGTGTGGGTGGATGCGATCAGCGCCAGGTACAGCGGAAAGGCCACGATGGCCACGCCGAGGATCAGCACGGCGTGGGACAGGAAATTGAGCCAGGGATTGCGGTCAACCATGGGGCCTCAGTATTGGACTTTTTTCTCGACGTAGCGGAACTGCACCACGGTGAGCGCCACCACGATGCACATCAGGATCACCGACTGGGCGGCCGAGCCGCCCAGGTCCAGCGCCTTGAAACCGTCCTGGTACACCTTGTAGACCAGGATGGAAGTGGACTGGCCGGGGCCGCCCTGGGTGGCCGCGTCGATGATGCCGAAGGTGTCAAAGAACGCGTAGACGATGTTGATCACCAGCAAAAAGAACGTGGTGGGCGACAGCAGCGGCAGCTGGATGTTCCAGAACCGGCGCCAGGGACCCGCACCATCGATGGATGCGGCCTCGATCAATGCCTTCGGTATCGATTGCAGGCCCGCCAGGAAGAACAGGAAGTTGTAGGAAATCTGCTTCCACACCGAGGCGATCACGATGAGCGCCATGGCCTGCCCATCGTTCATCATGTGGTTCCAGTTGTATCCCAGTGCGCCCAGGTAGTAGGTGACCACGCCAATGGAGGGCGAGAACAGGAACACCCACAGCACGCCCGCAATCACCGGCGCCACTGCATAGGGCACGATGAGCAAGGTCTTGTAGACCAGGGCAAAGCGCACGATGCGGTCGGCAAAGATCGCCAGCGCGAGCGACACGACGATGCCGATGCCCGCCACCAGCACCGAGAACACGGCCGTGCGCTGGAAGGAGTCGAGGTACGAGGGGTTGTCCACCAGCTGGCGGAAGTTGTCCAGCCCCACCCACTCGGTGCTCATGCCGAAGGCGTCCTCCATCTGGAAGGACTGGATCACGGCTTGGGCGGCGGGCCAGAAGAAGAAGATGCCGATGATGAGCAGCTGGGGGGCAATCAGTACCCAGGGCAGCCAGGCCGAGCGGAAAAGTACGCGTTTTTCCATGACGGTCACCAACAAAAAAACCGCCGGTGCAGGGCTGCAACCGTCGGGAAAGGTGAAGCGGCCCCCAGTTTCGGGGCCGCAGAGGCAGGGCAGGCACCCAGTGGCGCCCGGCCCCTGATCTTATTGCTTGTACGAGCGCTCGAAGCGGGCCAGCAGCTCGTTGCCGCGGCTCACGATGGCGTCCAGGGCTTCCTTGGCCGTCTTCTTGCCGGCCCACACCTGTTCCATTTCCTCGTCCTCGATGGTGCGGATCTGCACGTAGTTGCCCAGGCGGATGCCGCGCGAGTTGTCGGTCACCTTGCGCACCATCTGGTTCACGGCCACGTCGGTGCCGGGGTGCTTGGCGTAGAAGCCGGACTTGTCCGTCAGCTCATAGGCGCCCATGGTGATGGGCAGGTAGCCCGTGCGCTGGTGGCTGGCGGCCTGCACCTTGGTCTGCGACAGGAATTCGAAGAACTTGGCCACGCCCTTGTATTCCTCGGGCTTCTTGCCGGCCATGACCCACAGCGAGGCGCCGCCGATCACGGTGTTCTGCGGCGCGCCCTTCACGTCGGGGTAGTAGGGCATGGGGGCCAGGCCGTAGGCGAACTTGGCGTTCTTGGCCACGTCGCCATAGAAGCCCGACGAGGTCTGGATCATGGCGCATTCGCCGGCGGTGAACGAAGCCTGTGCCGCGGAGCCGCGGCCCTTGTACAGGTACTCGCCCGCCTTGGCGGCCTTGGCCAGGTTGTCGATGTGCCGCACGTGCAGCGGCGAGTTGATCTTCATGCGGGCCTTGTGGCCATTGGCGCTCAGGCCGTTCTTTTCGGTGGCGAACTCGACGTTGTGCCAGGCGGAGAACGACTCCAGCTGGGTCCAGCCGTTCCAGGCCAGCGTCATGGGGCAGCTGTGGCCGCTGGCCTTGAGCTTCTTGGCGGCTTCGAATACTTCGGGCCAGGTGGCGGGGGCCTTGTCGGGGTTCAGGCCGGCCTTCTTGAAGGCGTCCTTGTTGTAATAGAAGATGGTGGTGGAGCTGTTGAACGGGAAGCTCAGCATCTGGCCATTGGGGGCCGTGTAATAGGCCGCCACGGCGGGGATGTAGGCCTTGGGGTCGAAGTCGGCGCCGGCGTCCTGCATCACCTTGGCCACGGGCACGGTGGCGCCCTTGCTGGCCATCATGGTGGCTGTGCCCACCTCGAACACCTGCAGGATGTGCGGTGCGTTGCCCGAGCGGAAGGCCGCAATGGCGGCGGTCATGCTTTCGTCATAGGCCCCCTTGAAGGTGGGCACCACCTTGTATTCCTTCTGGCTTTCATTGAACTGCCGGGCCAGGTCGGTGACCCACTCGTTGTTCACGGCCGTCATCGAATGCCACCACTGGATTTCGGTCTGTGCTTGGGCAGAAACACACACGGTGGTGGCAAGTGCGGCGGTCAAGGCCAGGTGCTTGAATTGCATGAATACTCCTCCAGGATGACGAAGACATAAAAGGACCATGCTAGGTAGCCCCTGTGTCAGTGGTGTGTCGTTGTCGCACAGGCCATTTACCCCGACAACCGGGGAAACCCGTTGCGTGTTCGTGGTGGTGCCGCCTTGTGACCGTCATGTAACAAATTGCGCGAATTCACCATTGGCATCAAGGCCATTGCGGGCAGGGTGGCGGTTTTTTGTGCGATGCATCATGCTTGGTGCCTTGCCGGATTGCAGCGCCTCGTGCCCATGCAAGCCAGGTCTTTTCTCCATCCTCACTTCGCCATGGCCACCACTTCTCTGGACAAAAGCAAGATCAAATTCCTGTTGCTGGAGGGCATCCATGCGTCTGCAGTGGATGTGATACGGGCGGCGGGTTACAGCCAGATCGAGACGGTGTCTGGGGCGCTTGCCGATGACGACCTGCGCCGCAAGATCGCGGACGCCCATTTCGTGGGTATCCGCTCGCGCACCCAGCTGACGCAGGAGGTGTTTGCCCACGCGCCCAAGCTGGTAGCGGTGGGCTGCTTCTGTATCGGCACCAACCAGGTGGACCTGAACGCCGCGCGCGAGCGGGGTATTGCGGTGTTCAATGCGCCGTACTCCAACACCCGTTCGGTGGCCGAGCTGGTGCTGGCCGAAGCCATCCTGCTGCTGCGCGGCGTGCCCGAGAAGAACGCCGTGGCGCACCGGGGCGGCTGGCTCAAGAGCGCCGACAACGCCTACGAGATCCGCGGCAAGACCCTGGGCATCGTGGGTTATGGCTCCATCGGCACGCAGCTGTCGGTGCTGGCCGAGGCGCTGGGCATGCAGGTGGCGTTTTTTGATGTGGTCAACAAGCTGCCCCTGGGCAATGCGCGCCAGGTGCAGCGCCTGCACGACTTGCTGGGTCAGAGCGACATCGTGAGCCTGCATGTGCCCGAGCTGCCGTCCACCGAAGGGATGATTGGTGCGGCTGAAATTGCGGCCATGAAGCCCGGCGGCATCCTCATCAACGCAGCGCGCGGCACGGTGGTGCAGATCGAACCGCTGGCCGAGGCGCTGAAGGCCAGGAAGCTGCTGGGCGCCGCCATCGACGTGTTCCCGGTCGAGCCGCGCACCAACAAGGACGAATTCGTGTCGCCCCTGCGCGGGTTCGACAACGTCATCCTCACGCCCCACATCGGCGGCTCGACCATGGAAGCGCAGGCCAACATCGGCCTGGAGGTGGCGGAAAAGCTCGTGAAATACAGCGACAACGGCACCAGCATCTCGTCGGTCAACTTCCCCGAGGTGGCGCTGCCCGCGCACCCTGGCAAGCACCGCCTGCTGCACATCCACCGCAACGTGCCGGGCGTGCTGTCCGAGATCAACCGCATCTTCTCGGACAACCAGATCAACGTCTCGGCGCAGTACTTGCAGACCAACGAGCAGATTGGCTATGTGGTGATCGATATCGACGCCGCTTCGTCCGACCTGGCGCTGGACAGGCTGGCCCAGGTGCCCGGAACACTGCGCAGCCGCGTGCTGTTCTGACGCCGCCGAGCGGCATCGCCCGGCCGTTTTGGCGTCGTGTGGCCTCCCCCTGCCCGGCAAGGCGCAGGCCGGTGGCTTAAAATCACGCCCCCACCCCAGGTAGACCCCCATGAATGTACCGATCGCGTTGGCGGCCTTGCAGACGCAGGCCGCCGAGCCTGCCCGACTGCGTGAAATTCCCTATAACTACACCTCGTTCTCCGACCGGGAGATCGTGATCCGCCTGCTGGGGGCGCCCGCCTGGGAGGTGCTCGATCAGCTGCGCAACGAGCGCCGCACGGGCCGCTCGGCCCGCATGCTGTACGAGGTGCTGGGCGATATCTGGGTGGTGCAGCGCAACCCCTACCTGCAGGACGACCTGCTGGACAACCCCGCGCGCCGCAAACTGCTGGTCGATGCACTGAACCACCGCCTGGGCGAGATCGACAAGCGCCGCACGCCCGACGACGACGCCGAGCGCGACCGCCTGGTGGGCGAGCTGGCGCAGGCCGCGCGCCGCGCGGTGGCGCAGTTCGATGCCACGTTCGAACAGGCCGCCACCCTGCGCCGCCAGATCCAGAAGACCCTGGGCCGCCTCACGGCCCGCGACAACATCAAGTTCGATGGCCTCTCGCGCGTCTCGCATGTCACCGATGCCACCGACTGGCGCGTCGAATACCCGTTTGTCGTGCTCACCCCCGACACCGAGGCCGAAATGGCGCACCTGGTCAAGGGCTGCATCGAGCTGGGCCTGACCATCATCCCGCGCGGGGGCGGCACGGGCTACACCGGCGGCGCGATCCCGCTGACGTGGAAGAGCGTGGTCATCAACACCGAAAAGCTCGAAGCCATGACCGAGGTGGAGATGCGCCGCCTGCCGGGCCTGGACCGCGAGGTGGGTACGGTGTGGACCGAAGCCGGTGTGGTCACCCAGCGCGTGGCCGATGCCGCCGAGCGCGCAGGCTTTGTGTTTGCCGTGGACCCGACCAGTGCCGAGGCCTCGTGCATCGGCGGCAACATCGCCATGAACGCCGGTGGCAAGAAGGCCGTGCTGTGGGGCACGGCGCTCGACAACCTGGCCAGCTGGCGCATGGTGACGCCCGAGGCACAGTGGCTGGAAGTGACCCGCCTGGACCACAACATGGGCAAGATCCATGACGTGGAGACCGCCACTTTCGAGTTGCAGTATTTCGAGGCCGACGGCAGGACGCCCGTGCGCACCGAGCGTCTGGCCATTCCGGGCAAGACCTTCCGCAAGGAAGGCTTGGGCAAGGACGTGACGGATAAGTTCCTCTCGGGCCTGCCCGGCATCCAGAAGGAGGGCTGCGACGGCCTCATCACCAGCGCGCGCTGGGTGGTGCACCGCATGCCCGAGCACACGCGCACCGTGTGCCTGGAGTTCTTTGGCAACGCCAGGAACGCCGTGCCCAGCATCGTCGAGATCAAGGACTTCATGTTCGCCGAGCAAAAGCGCAGTGGCGTTTTGCTGGCCGGCCTGGAGCATCTGGACGACCGCTACCTGAAGGCCGTCGGCTACACCACCAAGAGCAAGAAGCACGGCGGCGGCCTGCCCAAGATGGTGCTGTTCGGCGATATCGCGGGCGACAACGCCGACGACGTGGCGCGCGTGACCAGCGAGGTCGTGCGCATTGCCAATTCGCGCAGCGGTGAAGGCTTCATCGCCATCAGCCCCGAGGCGCGCAAGAAATTCTGGCTCGACCGCAAGCGCACGGCGGCCATCAGCCGCCACACCAACGCCTTCAAGATCAATGAAGACGTGGTGATCCCGCTGCCACGCATGGCCGAGTACACCGACGGCATCGAGCGCATCAACATCGAGCTCTCCCTGCGCAACAAGATCAAGCTGTGCGACGCGCTCACGGACTTCTTCGAGCGCGGCAACCTGCCGCTGGGCAGGCACGACGACGCGAGCGAAATCCCCTCGGCCGAACTGCTGGAAGACCGCGTGGCCCAGGCCCTGGCCCTGGTGGCCGAGGTGCGTGCGCTGTGGTCCGGCTGGCTGCAGAACGTGGAAACCCTGTTTCCGCAGCTGCAGGACCACACCCTGCGCGCGAGCTGGAAAACCCAGCTGCGCGCTCCGCTGCAGGGCATCTTCTCGGGCGCGGCATTCCTGCCCATCCTCGACGAAGCCACCACCATCCACAAGCGTGTGCTCAAGGGCCGCGTGTGGGTGGCCCTGCACATGCACGCGGGCGACGGCAACGTGCATACCAACCTGCCGGTCAACAGCGACGACTACGAAATGCTGCAGACCGCGCACCAGGCGGTCGAACGCATCATGGTGCTGGCGCGCAGCCTCGATGGCGTGATCTCGGGTGAGCACGGCATCGGCATCACCAAGCTGGAGTTTCTGACCGACGACGAACTGCGCCCGTTTGCGCAGTACAAGCAGAAGGTGGACCCGCAAGGGCGTTTCAACAAGGGGAAGCTGCTCCGAAATCAGGAGCTTTCAGCGCTGGATGGGCAGGCGAAAGAGGCCAGTTCGGCCTCCAATCCACTGCTGCATGCCGATCTGACCAACGCCTACACGCCCAGCTTTGGCCTGATGGGCCACGAGTCGCTGATCATGCAGCAGAGCGACATCGGTGCGATTGCCGATTCGGTCAAGGACTGCCTGCGCTGCGGCAAGTGCAAGCCCGTGTGTTCCACGCATGTGCCGCGCGCCAACCTGCTGTACAGCCCGCGCAACAAGATCCTGGCGACCTCGCTGCTGGTCGAGGCGTTTTTGTATGAAGAGCAGACCCGCCGGGGCGTGAGCATCAAGCACTGGCAGGAGTTCGAGGACGTGGCCGACCACTGCACGGTGTGCCACAAGTGCGAGAGCCCCTGCCCGGTGAAGATCGACTTCGGCGACGTCACCATGAACATGCGCAACCTGCTGCGCAAGATGGGCAAGAAGAGCTTCCGGCCCGGCAACGCGCTGGCCATGACCATGCTCAACGCCACCAACCCCGACACCATCAAGCTGCTGCGCACGGCCATGGTGGGTGTGGGCTTCAAGGCCCAGCGCATGGCGGTGGACCTGCTGCGCAAGGTGTCCCGCAAGCAGACGGCCAAGCCGCCTGCCACGGTGGGCACGGCGCCGATCAAGGAGCAGGTGATCCATTTCGTCAACAAGAAGCTGCCGGGTGGTCTGCCCAAGAAAACCGCGCGTGCGCTGCTGGACATCGAGGACAAGGACTACGTTCCCATCATCCGCAACCCGCAGGCCACCACGGCCGAGACCGAGGCGGTGTTCTACTTCCCCGGGTGCGGGTCGGAGCGCTTGTTCTCGCAGGTTGGCTTGGCGACCCAGGCCATGCTGTGGCACGCGGGCGTGCAGACGGTGCTGCCGCCGGGCTACCTGTGCTGCGGCTACCCGCAGCGCGGCAGCGGCCAGTTCGACAAGGCCGAGAAGATGATCACGGACAACCGCGTGCTCTTCCACCGCGTTGCCAACACGCTCAACTACCTGGATATCAAGACCGTGGTGGTGAGCTGCGGCACCTGCTACGACCAGCTGCAGGGCTACGAGTTCGACAAGATCTTCCCGGGCTGCCGCATCATCGACATCCACGAATACCTGCTCGAAAAAGGCATCACGTTGCCCGCGGGCCAGGGCGGCTACCTGTACCACGAGCCCTGCCACAACCCCATGAAGCAGGGCGACTCGATGAAGACCGTGCGCGCCCTGGTGGGCGACAAGGTGCTCAAGAGCGAGCGCTGCTGCGGCGAATCGGGCACGCTGGGCGTGACGCGGCCCGACGTGTCGACCCAGGTGCGCTTCCGCAAGGAAGAGGAAATCCGCAAGGGCGAAGCCCAGCTGCGCGCCAGCGGCGCCGTCGGCGCGCAGGACAACATCAAGATCCTGACCAGCTGCCCGAGCTGCCTGCAGGGCATCACGCGCTACGGCGACGACCTGCAGACCGGCCTGCTTGAAGCCGACTACATCGTCATCGAGATGGCCCGGCAGATCCTGGGCGAGAACTGGCTGCCCGAATACGTGCAGCGTGCCAACCAGGGCGGCATCGAGCGGGTCCTTGTCTGATGGCCTGCCCCTTGTGCGCCGAAGACGGTGGCGCCTTGATCTGGCGCGGCGAGCGCCTGCGTGTCATCCGTGCGCAGGAGCCAGGGTTTCCCGCCTTCTACCGCGTGGTCTGGAACGGGCATGTGGCCGAGTTCTCGGACCTGGCCGCCGCCGACCGCGTGCATTGCATGGAGGCGGTGACCGTGGTGGAGCTGGCGCTGCGCCAGCACCTGTCGCCGACCAAGGTCAACATCGCGGCGCTGGGCAACATGGTGCCGCACCTGCACTGGCATGTGATTGCGCGGTTTGACTGGGACAGCCACTTTCCGGCGCCCGTTTGGGCGGCTGCGCAGCGGCCCAGCCCGGCGGCGCAAGAGGCGGCCGTGCAGGCGCTGCTGCCAGCGCTGGAAGCGCACCTGCAGTCGCAACTGGCGCAGTGGGCCACCCGGTAACCCCGCATGCAGAGTGCGCCCACGCGGGTGGGACAATCGCAGCCGTCGTTTCTGACAACAGTTTTCTCACAGGTGATTCCATGGCAGGTTTGAAAGCGGGCGCCCCCACGCCACAGGCACTCACGGTGCACGAGACATCGCGGGTGCTGGAGGTGGGCTTTTCCGATGGCGCCACGTTCCGCATTCCATTCGAGCTGATGCGCGTGTACTCGCCGTCTGCAGAGGTGCAGGGGCACGGCCCGGGCCAGGAGGTGCTGCAGACGGGCAAGCGTGACGTGGCGCTGGTCAATCTGGAACCCGTGGGCAACTACGCCGTCAAGCCCACGTTCTCCGATGGACACGACAGCGGCATCTTCACCTGGGACTACCTCTACGAGCTGGGCCAGCAGCAGGATGCGCTGTGGGCGCAGTACACCGAACGCCTGGCCGCCGCCGGCGTGGACCGCGATGCGCCCATGGCGCCCAAGGGTGGTGCGGGCGGCCATGCGTGTGGCAGCCACTGAAGGCTGGCGGGCTGCCGTACCAGCGGAGCTTGCCCCTGTGGATCAGTCTGCTATTTAAAATGTAGCTATTGGCGCTTTATAAATGAGCGTTTTCGGCCATTTTTGTTGAAATGGCATTGTCTTAATTGCGACAGATGCCCCAAGTCAGTGCGGGGTTGTCGCTGTACCTCTGGCGTTCACGCGCCTAGCATGATTCTTATGAGCACCACGCATTTCGGTTTCCAGTCGGTGGACGAGCAGGACAAGGCGCGCCGCGTGCGCGGCGTGTTCGACTCCGTGGCCTCCAAGTACGACGTGATGAACGACCTCATGTCGGCGGGCCTGCACCGCGCCTGGAAGGCCTACACCGTGATGGTGGCCAACCTGCGCGAAGGCAGCCAGGTGCTGGACATTGCCGGTGGCACGGGCGATCTGGCGCTGGCGTTCTCCAGGAAGGTGGGCACATCGGGCCGCGTGGTGCACACCGATATCAACGAAGCCATGCTGCGCGTGGGGCGCGACCGCCTCATCGATGCGGGCGTGGTGTTGCCCACGCTGGTGTGCGATGCGGAAAAGCTGCCTTTGCCCGACGCGCATTTCGACGTGGTGAGCGTCGCTTTTGGCCTGCGCAACATGACGCACAAGGACCAGGCGATTGCTGAAATGTGCCGTGTGCTCAAGCCCGGCGGCAAGTTGCTGGTGCTGGAGTTTTCCAAGGTGGCCCAGCCACTCACCAAGGCGTACGACTGGTATTCCTTCAAGGTGCTGCCCCGGCTGGGCAAGCTGGTGGCGGGCGACGATGCCAGCTACCGCTACCTGGCGGAGTCCATCCGCATGCATCCGGGGCAGGAAGAGCTCAAAAGCCTCATGCAGAAAAATGGCTTTGGGCATGTGGACTATCACAACATGACGGGGGGCATTGTGGCCTTGCATGTTGGAATCAAGTGCTGAGCAGATTCCGAGCGCTTCGCTCGGAATGAATTAACGGAGACGGAGAAATCATGATGAAACTGTGGTCTGTGGTGTTGGTGGCGATGCTGGCGTTTGCGCATGCCGATGCGGACGCCCGCCGCATGGGTGGTGGCAAATCGGTGGGCAAGCAGTCCAGCAACGTGACCCAGCGCGAGTCGGCCACGCCGCCTGCAACGCCGGGCGCACCGGCGCAGACGGCCACCAACACAACGGCTGCCAAGCCGGCTGCCTCCGCGGCACCGGCCGCAGCCGCCAAGAAACCCTGGGGCGCCATGCTGGGCGGCCTGGCTGCCGGCCTGGGGCTTGCCTGGCTCGCCAGCTCCCTGGGTTTGGGTGAAGGCTTCGGCAATATCCTGATGATTGCCTTGTTGGCCATGGCCGCTTTCGCCGTCTTCAAGATGGTGATGCGCGCCCGCAGCGGCGGTGGAGCTGGCGCCGTGGCTGGCGGGGCTCCGTTTGCCTTCCAGGGTGCCGGTGCCGCAACGCCTGCAGCAGCGCAAGTGCCCCCCCAGTACAGCCCCGACAAGGTGGGTAACGATGCCTCGGCCCGGCCTTGGGAGCGCGGCGGCATGGCGTTCGATGCCTCGCGGCAACAGCAGGGCACGGGCACGATGATCGGCTCGGCTCTTTCGGGTTCGCAAAACTGGGGCATTCCAGAGGGATTCGACACCGACGGCTTCCTCACGGCGGCCAAGCGCAATTTCGTCACGCTGCAGGCCGCGTGGGACCGCTCCGACATCGCCACGCTGCGCTCGATGATGACCGACGGCATGCTCGATGAAATTCGCACCCAGCTGACCGAGCGCGAATCGCACCGGGGCGACCAGCCCAACCATACCGATGTGGTCATGATCGATGCCCAGCTGCTGGGCATCGAGGAACTGGACGACGGCTACATGGCCAGCGTGGAGTTCTCGGGCATGATCCGCGAAGAACCCTCGGCCGGGCCCAGCCCCTTCCGCGAGGTCTGGAACATGACCAAGGCCAAGACCGGCGCCAGCGGCTGGCTGGTGGCGGGCGTGCAAGCACTGCAGTAAAGCGTCAGGGCTTCCCGGTTCAGGGAATAATCGGGGACTATGGCAACACAGTCCCCTTTTTCATTTCTGGATGGTCTCCTTGACCGCGTGGCCGCCGGCCCGCAGCCACCGCAGTGGCTGGTGCACGAGGTGCAGCAGCGCCTGGTCCTGTTTCTCAACCATGTGTTGATGCAGGAAAAGGAGGCCATGGACCGCCTGGTGCGCCAGCGCGGCCGCGTGGCGCGCGTGCAGTGGCGCGCGTATTCGATGGCTTTGCTGGTCACGCCGGCGGGCTTGTTCAATCTGGCACACGAAGGTGCAGCCCCCGATCTGCAGCTGGAACTGACCGAGCCCTCTCCCCTGGCACTGGCCAGCGTGGCGCTGCGGGGCGACAAGCCGGCCATCCGCATCGAGGGCGATGTGCAGCTGGCGGCCGAGATCAACTGGCTGGTCGATCATGTCCGCTGGGATATCGAAGAAGATGTGGCGCGCCTGATTGGCGATGCGCCCGCGCACGCGCTGGGCCAGGTGGTTCGCAAGGCAGCGCTGGCGTTGCGCCAGTTCGTGGGCACGCGCATGGCGCCCATGGCCAGCACCCCGGCACCGGCCGCTGCCACGCCTGCGCCCGCGTCACCGCCGGGCCATGCTGACCGGACCGCTCCATGAGCCGTTTTTTGCGGGGTGCCACCATCGTCTGGGTGGTGTTCCGGTATGGGCTGGATGGCTTGGTGCTGGACAGCTTCCAGAAGCCCTGGCTGCGCTGGCTGTCGCGCCTGCTTTCGGTCGGCCGTAATCTGGATGCGCCGCGCGGCCAGCGCCTGCGCGAAGCGCTGGAGCGGCTGGGGCCCATCTTCGTCAAGTTTGGCCAGGTGCTTTCGACCCGGCGCGACCTGCTGCCCGCCGACATGGCCGACGAGTTGGCGCGCCTGCAAGACCGCGTGCCGCCTTTCGATCCAGCCATCGCCATGGCCACCATCGAGCGCGCGTTCCGCCGGCCGGTGGACGAGGTGTTCGTGGCATTCGATCGCACGCCGGTGGCCAGCGCGTCGATTGCCCAGGTGCATTTCGCCACCCTGCGCGACCGCGCAGGCGTCGAGCGCGAGGTGGCCGTCAAGGTGCTGCGCCCGGGCATGCTGCCGGTGATCGAGAAAGACCTGGGCCTCATGCGCATGATGGCGGGCTGGGTGGAGGGCCTGTCGGCCGACGGCAAGCGCCTCAAGCCCCGCGAGGTGGTGGCCGAGTTCGACAACTACCTGCACGACGAGTTGGACC
This sequence comes from Acidovorax soli, assembly GCF_900107605.1. Classification (GTDB taxonomy): domain Bacteria; phylum Pseudomonadota; class Gammaproteobacteria; order Burkholderiales; family Burkholderiaceae_C; genus Acidovorax; species Acidovorax soli. The sequence goes on from NZ_FNQJ01000039.1 coordinate 22,102, forward strand.
TGGTGCGCGAGGCGGCCAACGCCGCGCAATTGCGCCGCAACATGGCTGGCCTGGATCTGGTGCTGATCCCGGAAATCTTCTGGGATTTCTGCCATCCCGAGGTCATGGTGATGCAGCGCATGAATGGCGTACCCATCAGCCAGGTCGAGCGTCTGCGCGACGCGGGGGTCGATATCCCGAAATTGGCCCGCGATGGCGTCACGATCTTTTTCACCCAGGTGTTTCGCGACGGCTTCTTTCATGCCGACATGCACCCGGGCAACATCCAGGTGAGCCTGGAGCCGGCCACATTCGGGCGCTATATCTCGCTCGATTTCGGCATCGTGGGCACCCTGACCGAATCCGACAAGGAATACCTGGCGCAGAACTTCGTGGCCTTCTTCCGCCGCGACTACAAGCGTGTGGCCGAGCTGCACATCGAAAGCGGCTGGGTGCCGCGGGAAACCCGCGTCAACGACCTCGAATCGGCCATCCGCGCCGTGTGCGAGCCGTATTTCGATCGGCCACTCAAGGAAATCTCGCTGGGCATGGTGCTGATGCGCCTGTTCCAGACGTCCCGGCGCTTTCAGGTCGAAATCCAGCCCCAGCTCGTGCTGCTGCAAAAGACCCTGCTCAACATCGAGGGCCTGGGCCGCCAGCTCGATCCGGAACTCGATCTCTGGAGCACCGCCAAACCCTTCCTGGAAAAGTGGATGCTCGAGCAGATGGGCCCGCAGCGCCTGTGGCGCGAACTGCGGGCCGAGGCGCCGCACTATGCCAAGCTGGTTCCAGAGCTGCCGCGCCTGCTGTATGACTATCTGAGCCGGCGGCCGGCAGAGTCGCACGGTGCCTTGCGCGATTTGCTGGAGGCGCAAAAGCGCACCAACCGCCTGTTGCAAAGCATCATCTACGGTGGCCTGGGCTTTGTGCTGGGGCTGCTGGTGATGCAGCTGATGGTCAGGGTCCGGTTGTTCTGACGCGGACGGGGTCCGTTTCCTTTTTCTTTTTTTCCTACTGTTCGCGACATCGAGGAGCATGCCGTGCTGTTGACCCTGGTTATCGTCTATCTCCTGATCACCATCGCCATTGGCCTGGTGGCTGCCAAGCGGGTCAAGAACGCCGCCGATTTTGCGATTGCCGGGCGCCACCTGCCGCTGTACATGATCGTCACTACCACGTTTGCCACCTGGTTTGGTTCGGAGACGGTGCTGGGGATCCCGGCCAAGTTCATCGAGGGCGGACTGGGCAATGTGGTCGAAGACCCCTTCGGGGCGGGGTTCTGCCTGATTCTGGTGGGGCTGTTCTTTGCGGGCAAGCTCTACCGCATGACGCTGCTGACCATCAGCGACTATTACCGCGAGCGCTATGGCCGCGCGGTGGAGGTCGTGTGCTCGCTGATCATCATGCTGAGCTACCTGGGCTGGGTTTCGGCCCAGGTCACCGCCTTGGGACTGGTGTTCAATCTGCTGTCCGGCGGTGCCATCAGCATCCCCATCGGCATGACGATCGGGGTGGTGTCCATCCTGGCCTACACGCTGTTCGGCGGCATGTGGTCGGTGGCCGTGACGGACTTCATCCAGATGATCATCCTGGTGGTGGGGTTGATGGTGATCGCCGTGTTTGCCGGCAACATGGCCGGCGGGGCCGACAAGGTCATCGAACTGGCCGCGAGCCGCGACTTGTTCCGCTTTCTGCCGGAACCTCAATTCCACGACATCGTGTTCTTCATCGCGGCCGGCATCACGATGATGTTTGGCTCGATCCCCCAGCAGGACGTCTTTCAGCGCGTGATGTCGGCCAACAACATCCGGGCCGCCACGCGCGGCCCCGTGATTGGTGGCATCTGCTACATCCTGTTTGCCTTTGTCCCGATGTTTCTGGTGGCCAGTGCGCTCCTCATCATGCCCGCCGAGACCGCAGCGCTGCTCAAGGACGACCCGCAAAAGGTGCTGCCCACGCTGGTGCTGAACAAGATGCCCTTTGTCATGCAGGTGCTCTTTTTTGGCGCGCTGCTGTCGGCACTCAAGTCCACCGCGTCGGCCACCCTGCTGGCGCCCAGCGTGACGTTTACCGAGAACATCTGGCGCCAGTTCCGTCCGCATGCCTCCGACAGGCAGCATTTGCGCACCATGCGCATCACCACGCTGGTGTTCAGCGGCCTGGTGCTGGCCTATGCCATCCGCATGGAGGGCACTTCCATCTATGAGCTGGTCTCCGGCGCCTACCAGGTGCCGCTGGTCGGCGCCTTTGTGCCGCTGGTGTTTGGCCTGTACTGGAAGCGGGCCACCACCCAGGGGGCGGTTTTTGCCATCGTGCTGGGCCTGCTGACCTGGCTGCTGTTTCTGGCAACTCCGGCCGGCCAGGTGTTTCCGGCGCAGCTGGCCGGTTTGCTGGCAGCGCTGGCGGGCATGCTGGCGGGCTCGCTGGGCCCGCAGGCCGTGCGCAACAGCCATGCCGGGCACCATCGCATGGTGGGAGTGGAATGAGCCAGGGGTGTTGAAGAAAGCGCTGCCGCCTATAATTGAAGGTTTTGCACTTTCCCCCAACACTCTCGTCATGCCTATATACGCCTACAAATGCGGCTCCTGCGGCCATGCCAAGGATGTGCTGCAAAAAATCTCGGACCCTCAGCTCACGGTGTGCCCCGCGTGCGGCGCCGAAACCTTCTCCAAGCAGGTGACGGCCGCAGGTTTCCAGCTCAAGGGCTCCGGCTGGTATGTGACGGATTTTCGGGGTGGCAACAGTGGCACCTCTGCCCCCGCCACCGATGCGAAGGGCGATGGCCAGGGTGCCGCTGGTGCTTCGGCTTCCGCGCCCGCCGCAGCCGATACCGGTGCCGCCAGGAAAGAGGCTGCCAGTGCAGCCCCGGCCACCACGGCTGCCAGCGCCACCACTACTGACTGAGTCCTTCAATGTCCGCTTTGCGCAAATGGCTGTTCACCGGCCTGCTGGTGATTGTTCCGGGGGTGATCACCATCGCGGTGCTCAACTGGATCGTGGGCACACTCGACCAGACCCTGCAGATCCTGCCCGGTGCCTGGCAACCCGACAAGCTGCTGGGATTCCATATCCCGGGCTTTGGCGTGCTGCTGACCCTGCTGATCCTGCTGGTGGTGGGGGCGACGGCCAGCAACTTCGCCGGGCGCAAGCTGGTGCAATGGGGCGATGCGCTGGTCAGTCGCATTCCGGTGGTGCGATCCATCTATTCGAGCGTCAAGCAGGTCTCCGACACGCTGTTTTCCGAAAGCGGAAACGCCTTTCGCACCGCCGTGCTGGTGCAATGGCCCCGTGAAGGGGTCTGGACCGTCGCCTTCGTCACGGGCACTCCCAGCGGCGAAGTGGCGGCGTATCTGCGCGATGAGTTCGTCAGCGTGTATGTGCCCACCACCCCCAATCCCACCGGTGGGTATTTCGTGATGGTGCGCAAGAGCGACTGCGTCGAACTCGACATGAGCGTGGATGCAGCGCTCAAATACATTATTTCGATGGGCGTGGTCGCTCCGTCCGACCCCGCCCTTGCCCCTGTCTCCTCCAAGTGAGTCTCTCTTAATGCGCCACAGCGGCGCTGGAAGTTTTGCCATGGCCATGCGTTCCCACTATTGCGGTCTTGTGACCGAAGCCCTCCTGGGCCAAACCGTCACCCTGTCGGGCTGGGTCAACCGCCGCCGCGACCATGGCGGTGTGATCTTCATCGACCTGCGCGACCGCGAAGGCTCGGTGCAGGTGGTCTGCGACCCCGACCGCGCCGAGATGTTCAAGACCGCTGAAGGCGTGCGCAACGAATTCTGCGTGCAGGTCAAGGGCCTCGTGCGTGCGCGCCCCGAGGGCACGACCAATGACAACCTCCAGAGCGGCAAGATCGAGGTGCTGTGCCACGAGCTGAACGTGCTCAACCCCTCGGTCACGCCCCCGTTCCAGATCGACGAGGAAAACCTGTCGGAGACCACGCGCCTCACGCACCGTGTGCTCGATCTGCGCCGCCCCTACATGCAGAACAACCTGATGCTGCGCTACCGCGTGTCCATGGAAGTGCGCAAGTTCCTCGATGCCAACGGCTTCATCGACATCGAAACCCCCATGCTCACCAAGAGCACGCCCGAAGGCGCACGCGACTACCTCGTGCCCAGCCGCGTGCATGACGGGCATTTCTTTGCGCTGCCCCAGTCGCCCCAGCTGTTCAAGCAGCTGCTGATGGTGGCGGGTTTTGACCGCTACTACCAGATCACCAAGTGCTTCCGCGACGAAGACCTGCGCGCTGACCGCCAACCCGAGTTCACGCAGATCGATATCGAGACCTCGTTCATGGACGAGCAGGAAATCCGCGACCTGTTCCAGGGCATGATCAAGACGGTGTTCCAGAACACGCTGGGCGTGGACCTGGGCGAATTCCCCGTCATGACCTACCAGGACGCGGCCCACCGCTTTGGCTCCGACAAGCCCGACCTGCGCGTCAAGCTCGAATTCACCGAGCTGACCGACGTGATGAAGGACGTGGACTTCAAGGTGTTCTCGGGCGCGGCCAACATGAAGAACGGCCGCGTCGTGGCCTTGCGCGTACCCGGCGGCTCCCAAGAGAACGGCGGCATCAGCCGCGGCGAGATCGACGCCTACACCGAATTCGTCAAGATCTACGGTGCCAAGGGCCTGGCCTACATTCGCGTCAACGAGCTGGCCAAGGGTCGCGATGGTCTGCAGTCACCCATCGTGAAGAACATCCACGATGTGGCTCTGGCGGAAGTCCTCAAGCGCACCGGCGCACAAGACGGTGACCTGATCTTCTTCGGTGCCGACAAGGAAAAGATCGTCAACGACGCCATCGGCGCGCTGCGCATCAAGATCGGCCACAGCGAGTTCGGCAAGAAGAACGGCCTGTTTGACGACCGCTGGGCGCCGCTGTGGGTGGTGGACTTCCCCATGTTCGAGCACGACGAGGAAAACGACCGCTGGGTTGCCGTGCACCATCCCTTCACCGCCCCCAAGGACGGCCATGAGGACTACATGGTCACCGCGCCCGAGAAGTGCATTTCCAAGGGCTACGACATGGTGCTCAACGGCTGGGAAATGGGTGGCGGCTCCGTCCGTATCCACCGCGCCGACGTGCAGCAAAAAGTGTTTGATGCCCTCAAGATCACGCCCGAGGAAGCGCAGCAGAAGTTCGGCTTCCTGCTCGACGCCCTGCAGTACGGCGCGCCACCGCACGGTGGCCTGGCCTTTGGCCTGGACCGCATCGTCACGCTGATGACCGGTGCCGAGTCGATCCGCGACGTGATCGCCTTCCCCAAGACCCAGCGCGCCCAGTGCCTGCTGACCCAGGCGCCATCCGTCGTCGATGAAAAGCAGCTGCGCGAACTGCACATCCGCCTGCGCAACCCCGATGCCGTGAAAGCGGACTGATCGCACCATGCCCTCGGGCAGAATCAAGGGCGCCTTCGGGCCAATGCCAGTCAGTTAAGCCCTGACTGGCATTTTTTTTGGTGGGTACTTGCTGCGTGTCGATCGCTTGACCTCGCGCGGGAAGCTTCGATCAGGTCGTCGAGGCGGAAGCACGAAGTAGTGAGCCT
>NZ_FNQJ01000058.1 GCF_900107605.1 Acidovorax soli
ACACCTGGGCGGGAAAATCGAGTGTCTCAGCCGGCTTGATGGCGCTTCCGCGGTGCGATACTTGGCCTCATGCGGTTAAAACGCCTATCCGTTGCGCTGCAGCACCGCCAGGTAGTGGCGCCAGTCGTAGACGGTTTGCCCGGCACCATGGTGGTTACGCTCGATCAGGCGCTGGTGCTCGCACACGATCTGGCCTTCGGCGGCAATCACCAAGCGGTCTGCGTAGACCCGCAGGCTCACAGGCCGGTTGGCATACGGCGCCGGCACGCTGTAGCGATTGCGCTCGAAGTGGACCAGGCAGGTGGGTGAGACGCGCTTGGTGTGTTCCACAAAGCCATCGAAGGGCCGAGGCATCGGCATCAAGGTTGCCTTCTCTTGAGCCCAGACATCCGCGACGGTGCCCGGCAGCTTGCCGTGCTCGATCTCGTGCCACAGCGCCACACAGCGCTTCTCAAGCCAGGCATTGAGATCGGGCAGGCTTGGGAATGGCGGCACCACCTGCCACAGACGATGGCGGGCGTCGCGCACGTTGTTCTCCACCTGGCCCTTCTCCCAGCCCGAAGCCGGGTTGCAGAATTCGGCCTCGAACAGGAAGTGACTGACCATGGCCGCAAAGCGCGCATTGACGTCGCGTTCCTTGCCACGGCGCACCCGGTCTACAGCGGTGCGCATGTTGTCGTAGATGCCACGACGGGGCACACCGCCGAGCACGACGAACGCATGGTTGTGAGCGTCAAACAGCATCTCGTGCGTCTGCAGTGGATAGGCGCGCAGGTAGAACGCGCGGCTGTGGCTGAGCTTGAAGTGGGCTACCTGCAGCTTGGTGCGCACTCCGGCGAGAACAGCCCAGTCCTCGCTCCAGTCGAACTGGAAAGCCTCACCCGAGCCGAAGGCCAGGGGAACGAAGGTGCCGCGTCCGGTGGTCTGCTGGGCGACAAGGCGCTGCTCGTGCCAGACCCGGGCGAAGGCCGCTACCCGGTTGCAGGAGCCGCTGTAACCGAGCGCCTGCAGATCGACGTACATCTGCTTGACGGTACGCCGCTGCTTGCGGGATCGGCCTGCTTCTGTCTTGATCCAGCCCGAGAGCTTCGATTTGAAGGGATCGAGCTTGGAAGGGCTGACCCGCTTGGCGTAGTGAGGCTCGGCCTCGCCTGCGCGCAGGTACTTGCGGATGGTGTTGCGCGAGAGGCCCGTGCGGCGAGCGATCTCCCTGATGGACAGCTGCTCTCGCAGGGCCCAGCGCCTGATGACACTTAGTGTTGCCACGTCTATCACTCCTGGTCTCCTGCTGCTCAAAAAAGCAGCAGGTTAGGGTTAGTACGTGGGTCAGGTTTGGATGGAAATCCTAGGGTTTAGTGGGTCACTTCCGGGTGGAAATCAACACACATAGGCTTCGAAGCTGCGCGCCCATAAAACAAAGCCCACGCGCCGACCGAAAGGTCTCGGCCGTGGGCTTTTTTTTGGCCTGGCGCACTGCGCGGCGCCAATAGGGGTCGCTTCAGAAAACGGAAAAAATCGTACGCTAAGGCTTCTCGCAAACGATGGTCTGCGAGAAGCCTTGCTGAGAAGATGGCGCGGCGTGGCGTCGACGTGGCTGGGGTGTTCTCGAAAACCGTTCTCAATTCAAACGGCTTGGAACGGCGAGTTTCAAGAACGCAGGACGGTAGCCAGCGGCAAGAACAGGGTAAGCGGCGAGTCTGGCAAGGCAATGAAGCCGTGATGCCGGTAGAAAGCCGCTGCCGCCTCGTCCTTGGCGTCCACCATCAGGGCGAAGGCGGCAATCTCCGAACGGGCGGCACGGTCGAGCGCATCGGCCAACAGAGCACCACCTAGACCTTGGCTCTTGAAAGCCTGATCGACAGCCAAGCGGCCCATCCGAACGGCTGGCACGGTCGGATAGCGCGGCAGTTTCTTGACGGTGCTGGCCGGAAGATCGGCCAGCAGCAGGCTTGCCGAGGCCAAGGTGTAATAGCCAGCGATGCGCGACCCATCTGCCAAAGCCACGAAACAAGCAGCCACGCGGCGGCGAACGTCTTGGGTGGCTTGCTCGCGCAGGTAGCGATTCAGCGGCTCCGAATCGCTGTTGAACGCGGTGCGGTCATGCCCGGCATCAAGCGACGCGAGCCGGAACGGTGCACCGCTCATTCAGCGCGCAAGAGCTTGCTGCGACGGGCAAAGGCACGTTCCAGAGCTGGAGCCGGTAGCGGCGGCGACAGCAGCGCTTGTGCAAAGCATTCCTGATCGGCCAGCGAAAGCCGGATAACTTCCGCTTGCTCAATGGCGCGTTGCGCTGCGTCTTGGACGGCGGACACAACGAAATCGGTCATGGTGCGGCCTTGAAGTTCAGCGGCACGCTTGAGCATTGAATGCAGATCGGTGCTGATTCGGGCTTCGAGACGGGCGGTAGAGATGGCGACGGGCATGGCTTTGTCCTCCTGATCCAATGATACGGCAAATTGCCGTACAACTCAAGGCGGAATTTTCGGCGATTCCGGCTTACCGCACGATCTCTTCCGTTTTCTGAAGCGGCCCCCAGTAGCCACGCCCACGCCTCCAGGTCGTTGCAATTGCATCGGAGCCGTGATTAAATCGCATCATGATTGCCGACCCAACTCCCACCCCCCCCGCTACCGCTGCACGCTTGTCTTCGTTGGCTGAGCTGTGGCAGTACATCGATGATGCAGCGCCCGCACCAAAGAACACCTCGACTGCAAGAACAGGCCTTGCCAAGGTAAAAATGGGCGTGAAATTCGGAAAGAGGACTTACGCCGTTGCCATCGACAATGAGCATGCCTACCGGATTCTCAAGCGCGGCATCTCCAGTAAAGCAATCGGGCCTCTTGCTGCCTTTCTGGGCCTGGGCAAGGGCAATGTGGCTGAGTACCTGGATATGGACCGGGTGACCGCCAATCGGCGTGCTCAGAAAAATCAACCACTCCCAGACCATGCGGCGGAAGGCGTCTTGCGCCTACTTGAGTTGAACCGGATGGCCGTTGATACTTTCTCGACCGAGGAAGAAGCCACAAGATGGTTACGCCAGCCTCATCCCATGCTGGATGGCGACACGCCCCTTGATGCTGCGAGAAACTCATTTGGGAACGAGCGCGTCAAAGAGATTCTTGTCGCTATCAAATACGGCGGTGCCGTTTGAGCACCACCGTCTGGCGCATAGGCTTTGTACCGAGCCCGCAACCTGCTATTGCAGCCATCCTCGGATCGCTTGGCTACGGTTCAACCCTGGCCAATGGCCGTTGGCATACCAAAGGGCCTGCGCAGATCGTTTATGCGGGCTCCAGTCGGGCCCTGTGCCAGCTGGAAAAGCGCGTCCACTGCAACGGAGCCAATCCTGCCAATCAAGCCCTCATGCGCCTTGAATTGCCCGCCAGATCGGAAATCCTGCATGCGGCAGATCTGGGCCTCCCAAAGGACTGGCATGACCACATGGCAGCGACACAATCCATCGGCATGAACTGGCTTGCGTCCGGGGCGAGCCTGGGTCTTTGGGTGCCGTCATTTGTCGAGCGCGACGAAATGAACCTGCTGATCAACCCGGCCCATTCCCAATACGGGGCCATCCGGTTGGTCGTCGAGCGCAACCCTTTCGAATTCGACCCTCGCCTGTTTTAACGCATTGCCTAGGCCAACAGCGGCAGAAACCAGACGGCTCTTGGCACGGGTCTTTCATGCCATGAAGGGGCAGGGCGGGGCCTTCACACAAGGCCCCCGAGCACGTAGAATGGACGGTATTTCCTTTGGCGATCTTGGCCTCGTGCCAACCTTTCTTTTTATCAACCCCGATGGGCACCTCATGCCCCATCCGGGGCTGGTGCCCATCTTCAATTCATGGAGATGGATATGACAAAACAAACCGCTACATCTGGCCAACCGAAATACGCCTTGGGCCAGTTGTTGACGCCGACCGAAAACTGACCCACTGGGGGTGCGGCGGAAATCTTGGACTACCTGGAGGTAGTTCATTTATTCATACGAAGACCGCATCCGAGCGGTCACGCTCTACATCAAGCTGGGCAAGCGCACCGGGGCGACTATCCGCCAGTTGGGCTACCCGACGAAGAACTCTTTGAAAAGCTGGCATGAGGAGTACGAGCGGCGCCTGGACCTGTCGTCCGGCTACGTGCGTTCGAAGCCGAAGTATTCTCAAGTTCAGAAGGAGCAGGCTGTCAAACACTACGCCGAGCACGGGCGCTGCATCGCCACCACGGTCGAGGCGTTGGGCTATCCTCGGGACAGGAAGGGCACGACCATCGAGCAGTTCATTGAAGTGGTCGACTCGTACATCCGCTGGTACAACGAGAAGCGGATCAAGATCTCCCTTGGGGCCCTCAGCCCGATCGAATACAGGGTGAGTCTTGGACTTGCGGCATAAAACCAGTCCAAGTTTTTATCCGCACCCCCTTACCACAGCCATGTCGTGTAATGTTCATGGGCAGCGGTCACCGCACCGCCTCCCACGGATTGAGAATGATCGCGCCCGTTGGCTGGAAATCAGCAACGTTGCGAGTAACCATCGTCATGCCGTGCACAAGGGCCGTTGCCGCAATGAGTGCATCGCGCTCGCCGCGCTTGTCGGGGACATGCAACCGTGCGCAGCGTTGCGCCACGGCGGTATCAATAGGCAGCGTGCGGCCGGAGAACTCGGGCAATACGTGCTGCTCCAGCCATGAGCGCAGCATGGCCCCCTGGGTGGCGTCCTTGCGTTCAATCGACAGAACGCCAAGCTCCAGCTCCATGATGGTGATGGCTGACACAAAGAGATCGGCGGCATCAACGCTTTCCGCCCATGCGGTCACGTTCGCATCGGCCTTGCCACTGCGTACCTTGCGCAGCTCCGACACCACGTTGGTATCAAGAACAAACATCATGTGAAATCAACCGGCCGGGGTTTGATGGTCACACGCGGCGGCACAAACTCGATGTCGGCGATACCCGGCATTGCCAGCGCATCGGCAATGTTGCGCCGCTGCTTGGTGAGCCGCTGATACTCCTCAAAGCTCATCAGCACATGGGCCGGTCGGCCGCGATCTGTAATGAACACTGGCCCGTTGTTTGCGGCCCGTTTTGCCTCGCTCGCCCCTTGGTTGAACTCGCGGCTTGATAGGGTGGTGATGGTCATAACTGCACCTCCGATAGGCGATAAATGTAGCCATGTTACTACAACATAAAAAAGGGAGCAAGCGTTTTTAGAGTCGGCAAACGGTGATTTCCTAGCCCTGCCGCCCGGGCCTTTGACAGGATGGCCGCTGCCTCGGCCCAAATGCCCGTGATCTTTTCCTTCGCCATGTTGGTGCGCAGGTACCATTCAGTTCGGAGACCGCATCTCCGTCAACTGAAGTCCGAACCGTTTACACAGAAATTCGGACACGCCCTCCTGCCTCCGTCCTCAACTACGGAGATCACGATGGCGACTACGCAAGAGTATCTGAGCAGGAGTCGGCTGTTTCGGCGCCTGAGAAGCGGTATCTACGGCCCATTTATCGAGCTGTATGGGGCGGGCACGCCTCGTGGAGGTCGGGCTCTCCAAACCCGGCACGTGGCGCTCCCTCAACAAGGTCAGCAATTCTCCTGGCTTGGATGGCACCCTTGAGCCCCAAACGTACAATCGCCCGCGGGCAGCCAGCGGATGCAAGTAGCCGGCCGCGCACAGCACCGCGTGTAGCGCATCGGCCGTTTGCCCCTTGAGCCAACACCGGTCCATGCGGTTGTCGTGTTTCAGATGCCCGATGCTGCGCGGGTTGCTGCGAGCCATGATGGCGACCGGGCCGCTGCCGCTCAAGGTGCTGCGTGTGTCTGAGGTATATCGCTAATTAGACACCCCTAAGTATTGCCGCGTTGTACAAGCATCGCTGTCAGGTGGAGTTGTTCTTCAAGTGGATCAAGCAACACCTGCGCATCAAGTTAAGCGGCTTGAAGACCCGGCGGGGCAGGAAGCAAGAGGCCAAGAGTCATCAATTGCGAGTGGCGCTTCGGGCCGTTTTTGCGGGATCAGCGTGACAATGTGTGCCTGTTGAGCGCAAATGAGGGCTCGTGATGTCCCAATTGGGATGGGTGCAAATCCTGTATGATCAACAACTTACGTCGATTGGTTACTTATTGAGTGCAAAAATTGCTATTGAAACGCAGCAATTTTTTTGCCCTCCGAAGCCAAGGGTCGTGGGTTCGATCCCCGCCAGCCGCACCAAAATCAATGACTTACGTGGGTTTTTCATGGCCCAGGCAGTGGTCAAGCAATCTTCCAATCCTGAAAATTGCCCCTTCTGCGGGCTGTCCAGTCATAGAGGCCTATGGTCGTGGCCTGCTTTCGCAGGACTTCATGGCCCATCTGTGGCCCACGCGTGGCCCACTGCCAGCGCGGAGTTGGCCGCTTTGAGGGTTTTTTGACTATTGGCCCGTTGGCCCACGGTAGTCGCTCTCATTTAACGCGTGAATTGGCCTCGCGGGACACGGATGGTTTCGGACGGATTGGGCCCTCTGTCTGGTGGCTCTAAGCCGCTGTCAGAACTCGCGCAGCGGACTGGACTGTCTTCGCTCGCGGTACGGCAGATCCTGTCGGGAACGAGTGCACCACGGATCACCAATGCGATGGCGTTGGCGCAGGAATTGGGGCTTGAACTGGTACTCGTTCCAACGGTAGTGGCAGATGGCCTTGAACGGCCACCCAAGAAAGCGCAGCGTACTGTGGTTACCGACCTGGAGAGGCTGCTGGGTATCCGCCCCGATGGAAGCATCGGACAAGGCGAGGGGCACGGGTGATCCGGGACGGTGTTCGCGTCCCGGAGCTGCTGAGGTCAGGGCAATCGCATCTAAAAAATAGAGTCAAATCCAACGACACTGCAGCGCTTGAGTAATCTGCCAAGCGCTGTTTAGATGAGCCTGCTGCAAC
>NZ_FNQJ01000013.1 GCF_900107605.1 Acidovorax soli
CATCGCCATCACACCCGAGTCGTCATAATCTGGTCGTCCTGCCTGGGGGAATTTGGGGTGGCCAAGGGTGGGGGAATTTGACCTGGCCATCGGGGTCAATGCATTTACGCCTTCCTTTTCACTCACATGCATATCAATTTCGAAAGCGGCAGCGGAGGAATCTGTGAATGCGAAGACAGCGCACAAGGAGCTTGTTGGGCATGGCTTCATGGTTTTCTGAGGTGACGCCTTGTTGCGTTTGCAACTGCCCCCAGCGCCCGGTCTCTCACTGACTGTCGAGCACGCTCGGAAATAGCTGCCTCTGCAGCAGGCGCGCTATTGGGCACCTCTGCCTGCTCGCCTCCTTGCATCCAATCCAGCAAGTCATCCACCAAAACGACAGGGGAACCGTGCAGTTGGCGGACTGGCAAGAAGAATCTGCCCTTGCTGATCCGAGCATAGAGAGTCGACCGAGGCGTTCCGATCACTTTGGACAGGTTTGGAATGGTGACAACCATGCCTTCAATGCCGAGGCCTCTGAGCATCTGCAGCCTCGACTCCCGAACACCATCGCCTTGAATTTTCTGATCCATCGCATATTGCCTCCCTGCTGGATATGCGACCCAGGGCAGCGCATTGCGCGCCTCTTCGTCGGCAAATTGCTAAGCCTCAAAAGCAACCGTTCGTCGGCCCCAGCTTCGAGCAGCGCTGCTTTTCGCGCTGGACGGAAGTAGGCTGAACGAGACGAACTGGACAGGACTGAAACAGTCCGCATTCGAAGAAAAAGGAGGATCAGGGAAGGAATGCCATCACTCAGGAGCCAGCTTGGCAACTGTTGACACGCATCGACTCAACGCCTGGCATCAGCCGCAAGCTCAAACAGGTCAACCATTGACTCGTTTGCAGCGGACTGAACCAAAAGCCGGACGAATCGACATCGAAGCGTCAAAGCGCGATATCGGTTCGGTTCCATATTTGGCGCCCTCGGCAGCCAGCCGACTCGATGGCGATCATTTGAGCAACCGCTGCCGCCCCCTCTGAAAACGAGAGGTATGGCGCACTCGAAAAGCAGCGCTGCTCGAAGGCCCGCGCGCTGGCTCAGGCAGCGCGAAATTCCCGACGAACGAGCAAGCAAACACATCTCCCCAATCGCCTTTAGGCGTAGCAGCACCACAACAACATCCCAACAACTACAAGGAGAAAACCATGGGAGCAAGAGAAACAAAAGGGAGCATCGCCGCCAGGCCGCGCAAGGACGGGACCGTCAGCTACCAGGCGACATTCAAGATCAAAGGAGGCAGAGCCATCGTCAAGTCGTTCGACGATCCGGAGGACGCCCGCATCTTCCTCGAATCTATCGCCACGGATATGGCGGCTCAAAACGAAGCTCGCGAGCGCAAGGCCCGGCAGGAAATGCTGGCCAAAGCCCACAAGAGTCCGGAGAGCCGCCAATCCGAGCTGCTGGACACGCCCATCAAGATTGCTCTCGCGGGCTATGAGGAATCCGGGCTGGCATCGCCAACCAACAAGTTCGCCATTCCGGCAATCGCAAAGCAAGCGAAAAGCTCATCCATCCGCGAGATCAAGAAGAGTTGGATCGCCAACTACATCGCCGGCATGCGGGCTACGGCGAGCTACACGGGCAAGCCCTACGCCTACGCCACCATCGTCCGCCAAATGGGCGTCCTGAAAGCAGCGATCGAGTGGCAGGCCGAGGAGCTCGAAACCGAGCCTCCAAAGTTCCCATTCAGCCGAAGGCTCTTCCCGAAGAACTGGGAAGGCAAGCGCGAGCGCAGGCTCGAGCCCCATGAAGAAACCGCGTTGATTGGCAAGCTGCGCGAACTGTCGACGCCTTCGCGCCACCACTGGCGCTTGCTTGTCAAGCTCGCCTTGGAAACAGGCGCCCGCCTCCAGGAGCTCGTCGGCATTCAATGGAAGGAGATCGACTTCAAGGCCTGCTGCTGGACCATTCCTGAGACGCGCGAGAAGACTGGCAAGCGCCGAACTGTGCCGCTGACTCCCGCCGCCATGAGGGCTGTGTCCATCCTTCGGCTGATGGCCGTTCCAGCCAATCCCAGGGCTTTCCATCTGCTTGGCGATCCCAGCTCCGTCTCCAACCTATTCCGCCGCTACAGCAGGGCTGCAGGCCTGGTGGAATTCAAATTTCACGATCTGCGCCATGAGGCGATTTCACGAATGGTGTGCCGCTCGCCTGACATCTACGCCATCATGAAGATCGTCGGCCACAGCAGTCCGGAGATGCTTGAGCGCTACGCCAACTTGCGAGCGGAGGAACTGGCCAAGGCGCTGAGATCCCAAGACCCAAATCGTCGCGATCGGCGTTGAGGTTTGCGGCGCGGGTGCGCCGCTTGTCCGAACCATCGGGATCCACGAGCAGATATCGCTCGTGGATCGCCTTTAGGCATATCCACCACCAAAAAGGAGATGCCGATGGACACCAAGACAATCAAAGACAAGAAGGCCCGCAGGAGCGAAATTTCCAAGGGCACATATCAACGGGAGAAGCAAAAGCGCGACAGGGTCTTGATCCGCCTGGACAAGGGCCAGGCAGCGATCCTCGACGCCTTCTGCGAGCAGTCCGGAATCAGCCGCTCCGCGTTCTTCCGCAGGCACCTTGACGCATACATCGCAGCGGCAGGAGGCCTGGCAGCTCCGCCGAAATCACAGACTGAACCTACCTTCCTGGCCAGCGAATTCGATGAGCTCTTCAGCAGCTCGAAGGGAGCGTGAGCCATGCTTTCGATCACCAAAATCGGGCCGGCTTCGACCCGCCCAAGCAACGGGAAGAATGGCGGCTACCTTGGATACCTCGAGCCTGGCAAGGCGAAGGATCCAGCCCAGCGAGCCGAATTTGACGAATACGCTCGCGGCCAGCATCAGGACAGCGCCCCAAAGCCTTTTTGGGCATGCAAGGGAGCCGCGCTCTTAGGCCTTGACGCCATCGCCGAAGCCGAGCAGGTTGAGCGGCTGGCCAAGGGCTTCCACCCCATCACCGGAGCGCCCATGGTCATCGGCGCCGGGGACGGCCACTCCATGGGGCTAGACCTGACCTTCTCCGCCCCCAAGGACTTCTCAGCCCTTTATGCCGGCGCCGACCAGGCAACCCAGCAGGCCTTGCTCGAATGCCTTCATGGCGCAGCCAAGGCCGCCCTCGACTACGCCGAGGCCGCGACAGTCACCCGGCATGGCGTCGGCGGCAAGGTCAAGCAGATCGCCGAGGCGGCCATCGCCAGTTGCTACACCCACTTCGCAAGCCGAGCCCTCGATCCGCAACTGCATGTCCACGCCTTCCTCTTCAATGTCGGCAAGCGCATAGGCATCGACGAATGGAGCGCATTGGAGCAGCGGCCCCAGTTCGAGCGCAAGATGGCTACGGGCATCTTGTTCAGATCCGAGCTGGCCTGGCGGCTTTCGCAAATGGGGTTTGGCGTCCAGCCTGCCGGACCCTACTTTGCAGTCGACGGGATCAGCGACGAGCTGCGCGAAGCCCTCTCCAAGCGCAGCAAGGAGATCGCCGACTACATGAAGGAGTGCGGCCTCCTGGAAGTCGATGGCGCCGCCGCCCGCGAGATGGCCGCCATGGCAACCCGAGGCGCAAAGAAGGAGCCGCCCCTCCCCGAGCTCTTGAAGCTATTCAGGGCCAAGGCCCAGGACATCGGACTGACCCCGCAGACGGTGGCAGCTCTGCGCGCAAACATGCCTGCCGCGCCTAGCGTCCAAATCGACCATGGCCAAATCCTTGAGCAGCTCATGGCGTCCCAGTCATGCGCGACGGCAAACGAGGCCCTATCGCTCATCTGCCAGGCCGGCATGGGTCGATGGAGCGCCGCCCGCTGCCTGGATGAGCTCAAAGCCTTCATGATCCATACCGATGTGGTCCAGCTTGGAAGGACCGAGCAGCTCATCGAGGTCTTCACCTCGAAAGCGACCTTGGAGATGGAGCGAGCGATCAGCGACCGGGTTCGAGACGGCAAGTCCAGCGCGAAGCATTCTCTCGACCGCAAGGCTCTCGACAAGCAATTCGACCAACTTGAATCCGAACTCTCTGGCAAGCTGGGCGTTTCGGTTTCACTTGCGCAACAACGGGCCGCCGCCCTGCACATCGGATGCGAAACCGGCAACCATGCATTCGTCGAAGGTTGGGCCGGAACAGGCAAAACCACGATGCTCAAGGCTGTCGCCAAAGCATACAAGGGAGCAGGCTTCGACACCTTGGGCTGCTGCCAATCGGCTGCTGCCGCTCAGAACCTTTCGCGCGAAACCGGGATCCGCTCAAAGACCATCGCCAGCCTGCTGATCTCCATCAGCTCCGGGCGCATCAAATTGGGAGCAAAGTCGATCCTCTTCCTGGACGAGGCTGGCATGGTCGGCTCGCGGGAGTTCGGCCTGCTGCAAAAGGCTGCCATTGAGGCCGGAGCGAAGCTGGTCTGCGTCGGCGATCCCAAGCAGCTCCAACCAATCGATGCCGGCGGCATATTCGCCTCCCTGATGTGCGAGCATGGCAAAGCTGAGATATCAAACATCCAACGCCAGCGGACGGACTTCGAGCCCTTGATCGATTGGCTTGCCAAAAAGCTGCGCGATACGGACAGGGAGATCACCAAGGCCAAGCGGGCGACCTTGATGTCCCTGCCTGAGGACGCCAGGTCGAATGCCTTGTCGGAGTTGTGCTCAGGAGATGCCAAGCTTTCCCGCGCGTTTGAAAAGTGGAAGGCGCGGTATGACCACGCCTGGATGCGCGATGTCGTCGAAGACTTCGCCAAGGGCAAGGCCTACGATGCATTGATCGCCATGGAAACCAAAGGGCGATTGAAGCTCCTGCGCAACCATGAAGACGCGATATCGGAACTCATGAAAGCGTGGGAGGCTGACAAGACCCCTTTGGAGAGCAAAGCCATCATCGCGGCGACGCGCGCGGAGGTTGCCGAGCTCAACGACGCTGCCCGGCAGAAGCTCATCGATATCGGTCGAATCCGTGATGCCCAAGGCATCGATATCGACATCATCCATCGCGACGAAACGATATCGCCAAGGCGGTTCGCGCCAGGAGACCGCATCGTCTTCACCATGAATGACAAGGCGCTCGGCGTCGCCAATGGCGTGACAGCCACCATCGCCGATATCGCCAGAGGCGGCTCAGGCCCCACCCTGCTCGTCCAGCTCGACGATCCCAACGATATCGGCCAGAAGGAGGTCGCCATCCCGGC
The DNA here is from genome assembly GCF_900107605.1 of Acidovorax soli. Classification (GTDB taxonomy): domain Bacteria; phylum Pseudomonadota; class Gammaproteobacteria; order Burkholderiales; family Burkholderiaceae_C; genus Acidovorax; species Acidovorax soli. The sequence continues at coordinate 5,208 of NZ_FNQJ01000013.1, forward strand.
GAGCTTCGCCCGCTTCGATCATGCCTATTGCCTGACAAACCATAAAGGACAGGGACGGACGTTCGACTCGGCGCATGTTCTAGCCAATCCAAGCATGGCGGACAGGGAGTGGACCTACGTCGCCGCGAGCCGCTCGCGCTTCGCAACGACGATCTACGTCGACGCGTCGAAGCTTGGCCTTGTGGACCCGGAGTCGCATCGCCAGGATGAGCAGGCCCCGAAAGGTCGAGGTCGAGCAATCGAGGCGCTTTCAATTCGGATGAAGCGCAGCGGGGCCAAAGGCACTTCTCTTGACTACGGCAATGCTGAGGGACAGCAGCCAACAACCGAGCTCGATATCGGCCACAAGAAGCCAAGCTTCCTCCGCCGCGCAGCCGCCGCGATATCGCAAGCCAGGGAGGCGAGACGATGAGCAAGCCGATCAACAAAAACCCGTGGAGCAACAAGACATTGACGATTCGGCTTGCAGGAGAGCGAGCCCGCAGGCTTTCCGCTGTCGCGAAGTCAATGGAAGTTGGCACGACTCCATATCACGCCCTGGATCGCTGTATTGAAATCGCCGAGGCGGATATCAGCGGCATCGGGCGCCACAGCGAGGAGCTAATTGAGATATCGGATCAACTGAACCAGCTCTCAGGCAGCATGGCCGATATCAGCCGCCACGCCATTCATGGCACCGACACCCACGACTCAATGGACAGGAAGCTGGATGAGATGCGCAAGTTCCTTGCGCTCTTGGCGGATTCCGCTGCATCTGAGTCTGACGGCAATGAGCCGATGCCGATATCAGACTGGCTAAACCGCATCGCTGCCGAAGAGCCCAATCTCAAATACCTTTTGGCGCGAGCAACTTGGCAGGGTCTGGAACGCCGTGGGGAGACCAAGGCCGACCTCGATGTCCTGGTCGAAAGAGTCGCCACCAAGCAGGACGAGCCAGGCGCTCGCATCAAGATTCCGCCATGCGTCGTTCGAATAGGCCGAGTGTTGGCTCCGCTCGAAGCGCACTCAAAGATCCTGTTCAAGGACTTCTACATCGCATGCCAGCGCAACGAGGCCAGCTTTTGGCTTCTGACTATCCGAGAGATCGGCCCTCAGGGCTCCTTGGGGCCGACAACGCTGTTCACTTCGGAACAGTGACCGCTGTCTTATGCCAATAAGACAAAAGCGCATCAATTTGGGGACGGACGGCACGAAAGGGCCGCCCGAATCCCACGTCTTATAGGAATGAGACACTTTAGTGCGTCAGGTGTATACAGTGATTCACCACAGATCGAGACAGCCACCATCTCAACTAGATAAGCCCCATCACATGCGGAGTGGGTTTCGCTGCGGAGTAGCTGCTTGAGGCATGAGAATTGGATCGTTGTTTTCAGGCTCCTTGCCATACAGCTCGACCAACTCCTTTGTCTCGTCAAATGCGATGCGACGGTGCAGTCCACGGCAAACATCGTCCCCATAGTCTTGGAGAAAACCACCCTGCATTTGCTCAAACAGAAAATTCATTTTGTCCATGGCGAAGTCAGTTGAAAGGGAAAACGCCACCTCCTCGATCGCCGCGCGAGCCTTGTTCTCGTCGACTTTCAGCCCCTTGCATTTGGCCAACATCGACATTTCATGGAGTGCGAAGACCATAGAATCGACATCATTGTCAAAGGGGAGACTCAGGCAATCGACAAGGGCCGAGTTGCTCGCCAAATCTTGATTGATTTCCGCACATGCGACCAGATTTCCATACTGGCCGCAAACCATGCTGATGAGCGGGATGCTAAAGATAAATTTGCAGCTCCAAGCTTTGAAGTCTTCGCCATGAAGCCATTGGCCATCAAATGGGAGTGCTTCTCGCAAGACATTCCAAAAGGTAGTTGCAAGTTGACCCTTTTCGCCTCGGGCAATCTTCATGTTGAAGTCGTTGCGAGCCTTAAACAAAGCGCGCAGGCTCGAATCCATGCCTTTGTCTGACTTGAATGCGACTTCATAGGCTTTGAACCATTGCAGGTTGATATCTGCCCGTCCCGCGCACAAAAATGAACTGACATGATGCGAATTGGTCACAGAGCTTTCGAACACGCCAAAAGCCATTGCTTGAATAGCAGCCTCCGCATCGCGCTTGTGCTTGCCTCCTGCATCCCATAGAGCCTCGACCACTTCCCACAAGGGCTCGCGCGCATGCAACTCCTTGCTGATTTGATCGGCATGGACAATGACGCGCAGGCAGCTCCAATTGCGTTGGCCGATGAGAAGCTTCGGCACGCTGTCCAGATGGCCGAGGATCGGATGCTGTTTTGGATCGTGAATCTCAAAATCGAAATCCCATGGTGTGATTCCGCCAGCTTCACCCACCGAAAGCGTCTCCTCCAACGACTGAGCGTCCCGGCTCAATACATCAGTTAAAAACAACTTCGCCCACTCAACAGCCGTGATTTGACCCATTTCAATCTCCTTTGCAGCTCGCCACCGCGACGCGCTTGGGGAGATTTTTTCCCGAGGGGGCTCTAAGCGACTGGCACGCGCGCGAGCTTGCGCTTTGTTCCCGCCCTACGAGCGTTCCGGATGGCTGGAAGAGCAACACAGCAGGCGGCGAGGCTGCCACCAGGCGATATCTAACCGCCAGATTGGTAGGCGCGGGCGATATCGGCCGCCCTAGCGGACAGGCTGTCGAACTCGGATATCAGCCTCGTGGAGAGCTCCTTGTGCTGGACGGGATCCGACCACTTCCGCAGGGCCGCTTCGACTGGCGGAAGCCAGTCGACATCCCAAGACTCGATTCGCTCGGCAAGTTCAGCAAGCGAGGACTCTTCAACCGGGCCGCCAATGCAGCCTTCCGGATCAACCCAGTAAGCGATATCGTCGAGCATCCATTGACCCGCATCGAATCGCTTCAACGCTGAGGCTTGGTGGTAGAGGTCGGGATATCTCAGGTCGAGCTTGTTTTCCTTGAACCAGTCGACCACATCTTGCTTGCGATAGAGGACCGTCTGGCCATCCTGGCGCGGCGAGTCGGCGCAGGACATCCGAACGCCCAGCTTGAAGTAGTCGGGGCCGTTTCCGTTCTCCCTCAGCGTCTGCAAAGTCCGAAGCGAGCACTGCAACAGCACCGCCGTCTTGCTGATATCGAGCATCGCCAGCCCCGGCCAGGCGTTGAGCCTCGACCATGCCTCTTCATGGGCCAGAGCCCGCCCAACCGGCCTTGGCAGGGCTGAGGGGGCAAGTGTGGGTGCCGTCGCCATGGGCAGCGATATCAACGCGGGTTGACGCTTCGCTCTTCGGGCTTGCGAAGCTCAGCATGCATCTCGCTGGCGACAACTTTGGCCTCGATGTCTTGCGACAACCCCCTGAGGCCCTGGGCCACCGAATCCGCCAGAGCCCTATGGGCGGCAGGATCCGACCATCGCGCCGTCGCGGCCTGGGCCACGGGAAGGAACTCGATATCGAGCTTTGTCCGCAAGTCCAGGTATTGCTCCAAGGAGCTGTCATCGACAAAGCCGGCCACCTGGCCGTCGATATCGACCCAGAAGGCTTGCTCATCGAAGAGGTCGGCAACCGTCTCAAAGCGGCGAACCTTCGACTTGGCTGGCTTCGAGAGCATCAGCACTGACGCCCTGTTGGACTCCATCCAAGAGAGGACATCAGCCTTGACGTAGCCGATGCGGTGGCGGCTGATCAAGTCTTCCGGAGCGGCTGGCTGGGAGCCGTCGAACTTGATTCCGTTCTTGATGTAGTCGGGGCCGCCTCCGAGGGTCCGGAGCATTTGAAGCTTGCGAGGACTCATGTCCAGCAAATAGCAAAGCTCCTTGGCAGCCATCTCCTCGCTCTCGGGCAACGCTTGGAACTTCTCCCACTCGACAACCATCTTTTCTGGAACGAACACTTCCGGAATGCTGTCGAGCGAGGGCTTTGATGGCATGGAGCTCCTTTTGGCCGTTAGCGCTTCCGAAAGGCCTATGCCTTTTGTTTCGAAGGCTTGCCTTCAAGGGCAACGGAGTGAAGCGCGGTCCGATCGATAGCAGACTTTGCCGCGCCGATCTCCTCTTTCAGAAGAGCCAGCCATGGCTTGGCGAACCTCTTGTGCTCCTTCTCGCTGGACCACAGAGAATGCAGCGCTTCTGCGGGCGTGAGCCAAACGCACCGCGTCTTGCCTGCCAATGTCGATGCGACCAGATTCTCCCTGCCCGCTTGGTCCATGCCCCATCCCGCGCATTGAAGGATCGTCCGTCCCTTGCGGTCGGGCTTGGGAGAGGCGAAGAATGGAACGGCCTCCGACACGAATCCGAGCAGGCCAGCGGAGGCGAGCCTGACTTCGAAAGTGCCGTAGCCCGAGTGCTGCCTCTGGAATTCCTTGAGATCGCCCATCTTGTAGGTAACGGGTTGGTTGGTGCCGACGGCGTCCTTTTCGCTGATCTTGATCATGCGAAGGCCCTTGGGCTTGGCGTCAGAATCGTCGGGCTTCTTCCTCGTCCGTCCGGCAGCCTTGGCCGCAGCTTCGGCAGCCTTCTCGATCCTGGCCGCCTTCTTGTCCTCCTCGCTGGGGAGCGCCTCCTTGCGAAGCTCGCGCAACTGCGACATGGAGATGATCAGGAAGAACGCCGCCAACTCCGCCTCGACGGTCGTGTCGTCTGGCAGCGCAGCCAACCGGCCTCGGCGCTCGGCGTCGGCGATCATTGCGTCGAGCGACTTCTTGGCCGGACGGCCTCCTGTCTTGGCTCTCTTCTCGGATTTCTCATCGGCCACGGCGGCGGAGGTTGCCATGTCGTCTCCTCATCGATTGTTTTCCGCATTATGAAGGAGGCAAACCGACCGGATAGATGGGGCAACCGCTACATCTGGCCCTTGCGGATGGCTGCCTGCATGCTGCTCTTGACAGTGTGAGCGGCCTCCCAGTCGATAAGGGATTGCTTGCGGTAGCGGACAGCCTGGTTGGTGCCCCTGGCCCCTTGGCCTCCGCTTTGGATGTATTCGGGGCCGCTGCCATCCCTGCGCCAACGCTCCAAAGTGGATTGAGAAACCCGAAGGAATGCGCCCGCCTCCTTGGGCGTGAGCTTGGCCGACGGGGCCAAGGCCTCGACGAAGTTGATCAACTCGACCTCGATCGCCGCTGGCGTTGCCATGCTCAGGCCGCCTTCCTGGACTTGCGGGCTGGCCCAGGCTTGATCACTGGCTCCGTCTTCTCGGGCAGGGCCGCAACTTTGGATGGCCGCAAGGCGTTGTAGACCGAAGGCGCCGACTTCAAAATGAGCTGCTCGATCTTCTCCATGCGCTCGATGTGATCCTTCCATTCCGGCGCGGTGTAGCGGCCCAGCGTCTCGCCGCCGCCGACGGCATGCCCGAGCATCCGCTTGACCTGGCGATCGACGAGGCCCAGCTTTTCGCAGGCGGCGCCGAAGGTCCGGCGCAGGTCGTGTCCCCGCACCGCCTTGATGCCGGCCCGCTCGCGGACGGTGTCCATGGCGACGGAGGGATCGCCGTAGTGGCCGACCTCGCATGGGATCCCCGAAGGCAGGACCCATTTTCCGCCCGCGTTCTCCTCCTCCCTGTGATCGACCTCCTTGCCGCCCTTCACGTAGATCAAGCCCTTCTTGCTTCCCGGCATCTTGGCCTCGAAGAGCCAAAGGGCATCCTTGCGGCACTCCGAGCGCCGAAGCTTCAACAGGGTCATGGCAAAGGGACCGATAGGGAACTCGTGGTCGCCACGGTTCTTCGCGTCGTGGATGAAGACCACCTTCTTGTCGAGATCGACCCAACGCTCCATGTGGGCCTTGTCGTCGGGAACTTGCGATCGCCATTTGAGGCTGCGGCATTCATCGCCGCGCAGCCCCCACAGCAGGTCGATCATCAGGAAATCGGCCGCCCTCGGGTTCTCCTTGCGGTATTCCCAAGCGGCCTCGAGGAAGGGGCCGACCGACTCGGAGAAGGACAATGGGTTGCGCACGCCCTTGGCTTTGTATTCGCGTTCAAGCTGGTCGTGGTCGCGATATTTCTGCTTGGTGATCAGGATCGTGAAGGGGTTGTAGGTCAGCGAGGGTTGGCGCTTCTCGGCGTGGGCGTTGTGGGACTCGTTTTGGATGGCGTTGTTGACGGCGGCGGTGGCCCAGCGGCCCATGGCCTCGGCGGCCGTCTTGTGCCCCTTTTCGAAGGCGTGCAGGTCGAAGCGGTCGAGGACTTCCTGCCCGATGATCAGACGGACCTTGCGGTCCTCCCAATCCTTGAACTTGTCGCGGGCCTTGTTGATGGAATCCAATGAATTCCTCTTGATGGGCCTCGCCCTCCCCTTCAAGTCGGCGATGTAGCGGTCCCAGACCATGCCGAAGGTCAGCTCGCTGGCCTCGATCTCCTCGGAGATCCTATTGGGGTTGGTTCCATGCTTGACAGCTTGGGCGATCTTGTCGAGAGCCTCGGCGCGCGCCTTGGCCAAGGACATGATCGCATCGCCCCCGCGCTTGCCCCACGCCAATCCGACATCGATCTTGAGCTTCTTGCCCCGGACCATCTTCTCGACCAGGTAGACCGTCGCCCGAGCGCCCACGCGGACGGCGAATCCGGGCGGAGCCAATTTGTGGGTGTCGTAGACGAGATAATTGGGCTTGTCGGTCCTCCCCCACTGCAATTCGATTTCGTTTGTCTCTTCATTCTCGGCCCACCGAGGGGCATTATCGAGAGACAGCTTTTGGACGAGGGCGTCGGTCAGGGCGAGCTTCATGCGGACTCCTTGGCGAACTTGGCGGACCTCGAATAGCAGCCGCGCCGCCAAGTTCGCCAAATTCTAGGCCCAAAAGCGCGCTTGGCGGCGACTTGGCGGATTTTTTGGCGGATCGACATGGCGCGTTAGAGGCACAATGCAGGACAACATGGCTTGATAGACAACGATGACTTCACCCTCTGAAAACAACAAAAAAACAGGCACTTCCCAGAGGGAAACGCAAGAGATCGCGAAGGACTTTTCGGCCCACACGCCCATGATGCACCAGTACCTGTCCCTCAAGGCCGGGTACCCCGACACGCTGCTGTTTTACCGCATGGGCGATTTCTACGAGGTCTTCTGGCAAGACGCCGAGAAGGCCGCGCGCCTGCTCGACATCACGCTCACGCAGCGCGGCCAGTCGGGCGGCCAGCCGGTGGTGATGGCTGGTGTGCCCTTCCATGCACTGGAGAACTACCTGGCACGCCTGATCAAGATGGGCGAGTCGGTGGCCATTGCCGAGCAGGTGGGTGAGGTGGGCGCGGCCAAGGGGCCGGTGGAGCGCAAGGTGGTGCGCGTGGTCACCCCCGGCACGCTGACCGACACCGAGCTGCTGTCCGACAAATCCGAATCGCTGCTGCTGGCCGTGCAACAGGCGCCGCGCGCGCGCTGTGGCCTGGCGTGGCTGAGCGTGACGCAGGGTCGCGTCTTTCTGGCCGAATGCGCGCACGACGAACTGGGCGCCTGGCTGGCCCGCATTGCGCCCAGCGAACTGATCTACAGCGCCGGCGTGACCGAGCGGTTTGAACAGCAACTGCAGGTGCTGCGCCAGGGTGGCGCCTTCACCTGCCCCATGAGCCCCCGGCCCGACTGGCAGTTTGACAGTGCTTTGGGTGAGCGCAAGCTGCTCGAACACCTGGGCGCCGCCAGCCTGCAGGCCTGGAGCGCGCAGGACCTGGCCCAGGCGCATGCCGCCGCCGCCGCGCTGCTGCAATACGCCGAGCACACCCAGGGCCGCGCGCTCACGCATGTGCACAGCGTTCAGGTGCAGCGCGGCGACGACCTGATCGACCTGCCCGCCAGCACGCGCCGCAACCTCGAACTCGTCAAGACCCTGCGCGGTGAGGACGCGCCCACGCTGTTCTCGCTGCTCGACACCTGCATGACCGGCATGGGCAGCCGCCTGCTCAAGACCTGGCTGCTGGAGCCGCAGCGCGACCGCGCCGAGGCCCGCCAGCGCCTGGCTGCCACCACCGCGCTGCGCGGCAACGGTAGCGCCACCCAGGCACCCTGGCAGGCCCTGCGCGAACAGCTCAAGGGCGTGAGCGACGTGGAACGCATCACCGCCCGCACCGCCCTGCGCCAGGTGCGTCCGCGCGAACTGGTGGGTCTGGGCAAAACGCTACAGAAAGCAGCGCTTCTGGCGCAGAATGGGCGGGCACCTGAGCCGTATCTGGTTCAAATTTTCAGCCACCTGCAACCGCCACCAGGCTGCACGGAGCTGCTGCACCGCGCCATCGACGAGGAACCCGCCGCGCTGGTGCGCGACGGCGGCGTGATCGCCAGCGGCTTCGATGCCGAGCTGGACGAACTGCGCGCCATTCAGAGCAACTGCGACACCTTCCTGCTCGACCTGGAAACGCGCGAGAAGGCGCGCACCGGCATTCCCAATTTGCGCGTGCAGTTCAACAAGGTGCACGGCTTCTATATCGAGGTGACGGGCAGCCACCTCGACAAGGTGCCCGACGACTACCGCCGCCGCCAGACGCTGAAGAACGCCGAGCGCTTCATCACGCCCGAGCTCAAGGCGTTTGAAGACAAGGCCCTGTCGGCCAACGAGCGCGCGCTCGCGCGCGAAAAATGGCTGTACGAACAGGTGCTGGACCAGCTCCAGCCCCACATCCCGCAGCTCACCCGCCTGGCGCATGCGCTGGCCACGCTCGATGTGCTGTGTGCGCTGGCCGAGCGCTCGCTCACGCTGAACTGGTGCGCCCCGCAGTTCGTACCCGAGCCCTGCATCGAGATCGAGGCCGGCCGCCACCCCGTGGTCGAGGCACGCCTGGCCGAGACATCGAGCGGCGCCTTCATCGCCAACCACACACGCCTGAATGCCAATACGCGCATGCAGGTCATCACCGGCCCCAACATGGGCGGCAAATCGACCTACATGCGCCAGGTGGCGCTCATCGTGCTGCTGGCCAGCATGGGCAGCCATGTGCCCGCCGCGAGCTGCCGCCTGGGGCCGATTGACGCCATCCACACGCGCATTGGCGCGGCGGACGACCTGGCCAACGCGCAGTCCACCTTCATGCTGGAGATGACCGAGGCCGCGCAGATACTGCACGCCGCCACGCCCCACAGCCTGGTGCTGATGGACGAGATCGGCCGCGGGACCAGCACGTTTGACGGCCTGGCCCTGGCCAGCGGCATTGCCACGCACCTGCACGACAAGACCCGCGCCTTCACGCTGTTCGCCACGCACTACTTCGAGCTGACCGAGCTGCCCGCCAAGGCGCGCCACGCCGTCAACATGCATGTGGCCGCCGCCGAGGCCAGCACCGACATCGTGTTTCTGCACGAACTGCAACCCGGCCCCGCCAGCCGCAGCTACGGCATCCAGGTGGCCAAACTGGCCGGGGTGCCCGCCCCCGTGCTGCACCATGCGCGCCACGCCCTGGCCGCGCTGGAAGAGCGCGCGGGCGAAGATGAATTGCAGGTGGACCTGTTCGCCACGCCCGAAGTGCCCGAGAGCGCTGGCGCCAGCCCGGTAGAAGCCGCCCTGGCCGCCATCCATCCCGACCAGCTCAGCCCGCGCGAGGCACTGGATGCGCTGTACCAGCTTAAAAAGCTGGCGGGGTCGTGATGCTGGGCGCAAGCGATCGGAGTCGCCTGCAAAGACGGATCAAAATCACCGTGCAGCTATTACGTCATATACACCATTAGCTACATATTCAATAGTATTCGTTCGTCCTCTTTCCTTGGGCGGCAGCAGTGGTTCGGGCGCATTGCCGTGCGGCACTACACTCGGTGCCTTTCCTCTTTTTCGCACTCCCATGACGTATTGCGTCGCCATCAAACTCAATGCCGGGCTGGTGTTCCTGTCCGATTCGCGCACCAACGCCGGGCTGGACCAGATCAGCTCTTTTCGCAAGATGATGGTCTATGAAAAGGCGGGGGAGCGCTTCATGGTGCTGCTGTCGGCGGGCAACCTGAGCATTTCGCAGTCGGTGCGCGAGATCTTGCAGACCACGCAGATCAAGGATGAGGCAGACGGCGAGCCCGTTACCATCTGGAACGCCAAGAGCATGTTCGACGCCGCCCGCGTGCTGGGCGCCGCCGTGCGCCATGTGCATGAGCGCGATGGCGCGGCGCTCAAGCGCTCGGGGGTGGATTTCAACGTGTCGATGGTGTTTGGCGGCCAGATCCAGGGTGAGGGCATGCGCCTGTTCCAGGTGTATTCGGCGGGCAATTTCATTGAATCGACCGCCGAGACGCCGTATTTCCAGGTGGGCGAGTCGAAATACGGCAAGCCGGTGCTCGACCGTGTGCTGACACCCGAAACGCCGCTGGATGAGGCCGCCAAGTGCGCGCTGGTGTCGATGGACAGCACGCTCAAGTCCAACCTTTCGGTGGGCCTGCCCATGGACCTGGTGGTGTACGAGGCCGACCGGCTCACCACCGACAAGATCGTGTGCATTGACGAGCACAACCCCTACTTTCGCATGCTGCATGACAGCTGGGGGCAGAAGCTGCGCGCGGTGTTCGACAGCATCGAGGACCCGGCCTGGGACGGCCGCTCGACCGATACGCCCATTCTGGTGAACCCGGCGCGCAGCAGGCCGCTCAAGAAGATCACCAACTTCCGCGAAAAGCTGATCTGAACCCCTGCAGATTCATCGATGACCAAGATCGTTTTTTCGCACGGCAACAGTTTTCCGGCGGGCACCTACAACGTACTTTTCGAACACCTGCGCCAGCGCGGTTTCGAGGTGGCCGCCATCGACCGCTTCGGCCACGATGAGAAATACCCGGTCACCAGCAACTGGCCACACCTGGTGCAGCAGCTGGCCGACTTTGCCGCGCAGCAGGTGGGGGCCGCGGGCGAGCCGGTGTATCTGGTGGGGCATTCGCTGGGCGGCATCCTGAGCGTGATGGCGGCGGCGCAGCACCCCGCATTGGCGCGCGGCGTGCTGATGCTCGACTCCCCGCTGATCAGCGGCTGGCGTGCCACCACCGTGGGCGTGGCCAAGCGCACCCAGGTCGTGGGCGCCGTGTCGCCCGGCCGCGTGAGCCGACAGCGCCGCATGAGCTGGGCCAGCACCGAAGAGGCGCTGGAGCACTTTCGCAAGAAAAAGGTGTTTGCGCAGTGGAACCCGCAGGTGCTGCAAGACTATGTCACCCACGGCCTGCACGACGAAGACGGACGCCGGGTGCTAGGCTTTGACCGCGCAGTGGAAACCGCCATCTACAACACCTTGCCGCACAACCTGGATCGCCTGCTGCGCCGCCACCCGCTGGGCTGCCCGGCCGCCTTCATCGGCGGGCGCGCATCGGTGGAGATGCGCCAGGTGGGCATGGCGCTGACGCAGCGCGTGACGCACGGGCGCATCATGATGCTGGACGGCAGCCACCTGTTTCCGATGGAGCAGCCGCTGGCCACCGCCGCCGCCATGGAGGCGGCCTTGCTGAACCTGGCGGCGCTGCCGGCTGCAGGGCGCTGAGAGCCTTGCGCCCGGCGGGCCAAGAGCCATGAATGCGGGCCAGGCGTAACGCGGGAACAATCTGCGCGCCGCCAATGCAGGCGCAGGCAGCTTTTTACCAGCAGCTCCGGGGCGAGCAAGTTACACTGCGATACAAAACAATGGCTATCTTGCCCCAGCCTTGTTCGCCATGCCGCCCTGCCCCGCCCCCCAACCACCAGGGTCCATCTTGCGCTGGGCCCTGTTCCTGTTGTGGCTGTGTGTTGGCACCTGGGCGAACGCCGCGCCCGCGCCCGCCGTGCTCGTGCTGCGGGAAGCGGCCGCCACGGTGCAGGCCTGGCCCGCCGTGACGGTGCTGGCCGATGCCACCCGGCAGCACACGCTGGCGGACATGCAGGCGCAGGTGTCGCGCTTCGAAGCCCCAGCCGGCGCTGGCGGCACGCTCGGTGTACGGCCCGAAGCCATGTGGCTGCGCATGGAACTGATGGCCGAGCATCTGTCCGATGGCCGCTGGGCGCTGGACATCGACTACCCGCCACTGAACCGCATTGACATGTTCCTTACCCTGGGCGGGCAAGTCGTGCAGCACGCCACCCTGGGCAATCTGCAGCCTTACTCCCAGCGCCCCTTGCGCACGCGCTCGCACACCGTGGCGATGAACCTGGTGCCGGGGCAACCGTATGAACTGTGGCTGCGCGTGGAAACCACCGGGGCCATGGTCTTGCCCATCACCCTCAACAAGCCGGCCGCACAACTGAGCCGCGCCGTGCATGAGCAGATGCTGCAGGGCGTGCTGACCGGGCTGGCGCTGTGCCTGCTGGTGTACAGCCTGGCGCAATGGGCCAGCCTGCGGGACCCGCTGTTTGTGCAATATGCGCTGCTGCTGACGGGCAGCCTGCTGTTTTCGCTGCACTTCTTCGGGGTGGGCCAGCAGTACCTGTGGACCGACAACCCCTGGTTTGAAGTGCATGGCGCCTCGCTGGCCGCGCTCATGGCCACCTGTGGCTCGTTCCTGTTCATCAGCCAGTCCCTGGTCGGCCATTTGCCGCGCAGCCGTCTGCTGTGGGCGATGCGCTCCGGTGCGGTGCTGTGCGTGGTGCTGGCGCTGGTTTACGCGCTCGATGGGGTCTCCACGCACACCATCGCACGCATTGTCAGCATTCTGGGGCTGGTGCCCGCCCTGATGGGGATTCCCGGTGCGGTGCAGCGCGCGCGCAGTGGCGACAGCATCGGCACCACCTTCTTGCTGGCCTGGCTGGTGTACTTTGGGTCCACGGCCGTGGTCGTCGGGGTGATACGCGGCTGGCTGCCGGTGAACTTCTGGACGCTGCACTCGTTCCAGTTCGGGGCCACCATCGACATGCTGCTGTTCATGCGGGTGCTGGGCGAGCAGGCGCGCCGGCTGCGCAAGGCGGCGCAGGTTGCCAGCCAGGAGCGCGATGCCATGCGCTCGCTGGCGCATACCGATCCGCTCACCGGCCTGGTCAACCGCCGGGGGCTGCACGCGGCGCTGTCATCGGCCCTTGCGCGCTGCGATCCGCAGTCCTTGCTGGCGGTGTATGTGATGGACCTGGATGGATTCAAGCCCGTCAATGACCAGCATGGCCACGACGTGGGAGATGCCTTGCTGGTGGCCGCTACGCGCCGCCTGCTGGCCCAGGTGCGGCACAACGATGTGGTGGCGCGCGTGGGGGGCGATGAGTTCGTGGTGATGACCAGTGGCCTGGCCACGCCAGGGCAGGCCCAGGACCTGGGTCTTGAGCTGCTGAAGGCGTTTCGCACCCCGTTTGCGCTGGACGACCTCCAGCTGAGCGTGGGCCTCACGATCGGCTATGCCATCGCGCCTCTCGACGCCCAGGACGCCAGCACCCTGCTCAAGCGGGCCGACGCCGCCATGTACAGCGGAAAGCAGGCGGGCAAGTTCTGTCTGCGGCGCAACAGGGATGATCTCGCGCCGGCTTCCGCCTGAGGCAAGAACCAGCGTGCCGCCCGCGCCGCCAGGCTTCGATCAGCGGCAGCAGCGGTAGGCCAGCCCCACCGAAGCGCTGTAGCCGGTGGGCCGCACGGTGAGGGGGCTGCGGCGGGCGTCGGACTGCACTTGCGAGACACCCACGCCACCCCACAGCACCCAATGGCGATTGAGCGCCGTCATGACATCCACGCCCAGATCCACGCCGTAGAGGCCGCCGCCGGGCTCATACGCGGGCAGCCGGGCGGCCCCGGCGCCACCCGCCACGGCAGGCACACCAAACCGGGAGCGCAGGTAGGTGCGGTCGCCAAAACTGGCGCCAGCACCAAAAACCACCCGGGTCTGTTGCGTGACGGGCAGGGTGTAGGAGACGCTGGTGTTCAGTTGCGCCCCGCCGGAGCGCCCCAGGATGTCTTGCGACAACCCGGCGCCCACCGACCACCGGGGTGTGATGGCATAGCCTGCGCTGAGACGGGCGCGCACGGTGGAGCGCACCTCGGGCAAGCCGTCCAGCAGCGGCGAATTGCTGCCCTTGCGACCACTGTCATAGCGCAGCGATGCGCTCAGGTTGAACCGGTCGCTTTCGGCCAGGACGGCGGTGGCACCCGATTCGCGCTGCTCCAGCCCATGGCCCATGAGCGTGCTGCCGCGCGAGGTGCTCAGGCGAAACCGCCCGTATTCCAGCGCCCAGGCCGGGCGCAGATGGGTGGAGCGATCACTGCTGCCGGCATAGTCCGGGCTGTTGCTCACGATGGCGCCCAGCACGTAGTTGAGCTTGGGGGATCCATCCGCATTGACGGAGGGTGGCGCTTCCTCGGCAAGGGCGGGCAGACCGGCGCCCAGGCCCCACAACACAGTGCAGCCCCAAAAGCCCCGAAGAATGCGCGGCAGGTAAGTCATGGCGCCATTATCAGCCGGCCCACTGCACTAAGCCAGTCCATGCCGAAATCAGCACCACCACGCCAAACGCGATGCGGTAATACGCAAACGGCACAAAACTGTGGGTGCTGATGTAGCGCAGCAGCCAGCGCACGCACAGCCAGGCGCTGAAGAAGGAAAACACCAGGCCCACGGCAAACATCGGAACGTCGGCCACCGACAGCAGGGCGCGTTCCTTGTACAGGCTGTACGCCCCCGCGCCGATCAGCGTGGGAATGGCCAGAAAAAACGAGAAATCCGTGGCGGCCTTGCGCGACAGTCCCAGCAGCATGCCGCCGATGATGGTGGCGCCGCTGCGGCTGGTGCCAGGCACCATGGCCAGGCACTGCACCAGGCCCACTTTCACGGCGTCCCACGCCGTCATGTCCTCCACCTCGTGGATGCGGGTGGCCGCGGCGGGGCGGCGTTCGGCCCACAGGATGATGAAGCCGCCAATGATGAAGGCGCTGGCCACCACCACAGGGGTGAACAGATGGGCCTTGATGGCCTTGCCGAACAGCAGCCCCAGCACCACCGCCGGCACAAAGGCAATCAGCACATTGAGCGCAAACCGTTGCGCCTGCCGCTGCGTGGGCAGAGCCGCCAGCGTGGCGCGGATCTTTTGCCAGTACACCAGGATGACCGCGAAGATGGCGCCCGTCTGGATGGCAATGTCGAACACCTTGGCCTTGGCGTCGTCAAAGCCCAGCAGCGACCCCGCAAGAATCAGGTGGCCGGTGGAGGAGATGGGAAGAAACTCGGTCAGTCCTTCGACCACGCCCATGATGGCGGCCTTGACCAGCAAAACAATGTCCACGCGTGCGTCCTTCAAGCCCTTGGGGCTGGCAAAAGAGCGAATTATCCTCCGGGTGAAGCGGCATTCCGTGCACCGCAGAGGAGTTTCCTCGTCCCACAGCGCTGCCTGCGAACTTCCAGAATGAACTTGCCAGAATGGCCTGCAGCGCTTTTTCCAAATATGCTGATAGCTATTTTTTTGAAGCAATCATGGCATCCCGCTTGACACCCGTTGGCCCCAGGCGCCGCTGGTAAGATGGTGGCGGGTGTACGCGCCAGCAGGCGCGACAGGTTCATGCGCTGGTCGGGCCGCCACGCGGTTTTTTTGCGCCCGCAAACACATGACACCCACCATCCTTCAATGGATTGCCGCCGCCCTGTTCGGCATTGCCCTGCTCCACACCTTTAGCGTCAAGCATTTCGAACGGCTATCGCACCGCTTTCCGCGCCACGCAGGCCTGTTCCATCTGCTGGGCGAGGTGGAGGTGGTGTTCGGCTTCTGGGCCATGGTGCTGATCGTCGCCATGGCGCTGGTGGATGGTGGCGGGCAGGCGCTGCAATATGCCGAGTCGCGCAACTACACCGAACCCCTGTTCGTCTTCGTGGTGATGGTGATTGCCGCCTCGCGCCCGGTGCTGCGCACCGTGGTGGCCCTGGTGGATGCCATGGCCCGCGTCATGCCCCTGCCCACCCCCATGGCCACCGCCTGGCTGGGGCTCTCCGCCGTGCCGCTGCTGGGCTCGCTCATCACTGAACCGGCCGCCATGACCATTGCCGCCCTCATGCTGGCGCCGCAGATTTTTCGCAACTCGGTGCCCGAAGGCCGCAAATACCTGGCGCTGGGGGTGCTGTTCGTGAATGTGTCCATCGGCGGCACGCTCACCTCGTATGCCGCACCGCCGGTGCTGATGGTGGCCGCCACCTGGCAATGGGACAGCGCCTTCATGCTGGCCACCTTCGGCTGGAAGGCAGCGCTGGCGGTGCTGGTCAACGCCACGGTCTGCACCTTCTTGCTGCGCAAGCACCTGCCCCACCCCAGTACTCTGGCAGCCGGCCAGCAGGCCCGCGCACCCGTTTCCGCCACGGTGGCGGCCGTGCACCTGGCATTGCTGGCCGGCGTGGTGCTGTTCGCGCACCACCCGGTGGTTTTTCTGGCGCTTTTTCTGCTGTTCCTGGCCTTCACGCAGGCCTATGAACGCCACCAGAGCCCGCTCATCCTGAAAGAAGCACTGCTGGTGGGCTTCTTCCTGGCGGGTCTGGTGGTGCTGGGCGGCATGCAGCAGTGGTGGCTGCAACCCATCGTCTCCAGCCTGCAGCCGCTGGCCCTGTTCGCAGGCGCCCTCGGCCTGACAGCCATCACCGACAACGCAGCGCTGACCTACCTGGGCTCGCTGATCGAGGGCATTTCCGACCCCGCCAAATACATGCTGGTGGCGGGGGCCGTGGCCGGTGGCGGCCTGACGGTGATTGCCAACGCACCCAATCCGGCCGGCATCGCCCTGCTCAAGCGCGGCTTTGCCGATGAAACCATTGGCGCGGGCGGACTGCTGCTGGGAGCGCTGGGGCCCACGGCCGTGGCGGCGCTGGCCTTTCTGGTGCTCTGAGCTTGCCAGGGGGCCGCCCCGCTCAGGAGACGTGGCGGGCCCTCTGCGCGCGTGGTTCAACGCACCATGCAAGGCATTTTGTTATTGAACTTCCAGCCCGGGATCAGGTGCTGCATGGCTGCGGCGTCGTCCCGGGCACCCAGGCCGTGCTGCAGGTACAGTTGGTGGGCCTGCTGCACGGCATCCATGTCCAGCGCGATGCCCAGGCCAGGTTTGGCGGGCACGTCCACATAGCCGTCCCGGATCTGCAGTGGCTCCTTGGTCAGGAACTGGCCGTCCTGCCAGATCCAGTGGGTATCGATGGCGGTGACCTTGCCCGGCGCGGCGGCGGCGCAATGGGTGAACATCGCCAGCGACACGTCGAAATGGTTGTTGGAGTGCGAGCCCCAGGTCAAGTCATACATCTGGCACAGCTGCGCCACGCGCACCGAGCCCTGCAGCGTCCAGAAATGCGGGTCGGCCAGCGGAATGTCGACCGACTGCAGCTGGATGCTGTGGGCCATCTCGCGCCAGTCGGTAGCGACCATGTTGGTGGCGGTGGGCAGGCCGGTGGCACGGCGAAACTCGGCCATCACCTCACGGCCTGAAAACACACCCTCGCCGCCGCAGGGGTCTTCGGCATAGGCGACCACGTTGTGCATGTTGCGCATCAGGCGCACCGCATCCTTGAGCAGCCAGCCACCATTGGGGTCGAGGGTGATGCGGGCCTGCGGAAACCGCTCGTGCAGGGCCGTGACGGCCTCGATCTCGTCTTCGCCGCGCAGCACGCCGCCCTTGAGCTTGAAATCCTGGAACCCGTAGCGCGCCTGGGCCGCCTCAGCCAGCCGCACCACGGCCTCCGGCGTCATGGCCTCTTCGTGGCGCAGGCGCAGCCAGTCGTCAGCGGCGTCGGGCTCGCTGCGATAGTCCAGACCGGTCTTGCGGCAGTCGCCGATGTAGAACAGGTAGCCCAGCATCTGCACGCGCTCGCGCTGCTGTCCTTCGCCCAGGAGCGCCGCCAGTGGCACATTCAGGTGCTGGCCCAGCAGGTCCAGCAAGGCACTCTCGACGGCCGTGACCGCGTGGATGGTGATCCGCAGGTCAAAGGTCTGCAGGCCACGCCCGCCGCTGTCGCGGTCGGCAAAGCGCTTGCGCATGGCGTTAAGCAGCCGGTTGTAGTCGCCGACGGGCTGCCCTTCGATCAGGGCGCGGGCATCTTCCAGGGTTTGCCGGATCTTTTCGCCACCGGGCACCTCCCCCACGCCGGTGTGGCCACTGGAGTCCGTCAGGATCACCAGGTTGCGCGTGAAGAAGGGGCCATGGGCGCCGCTGAGGTTGAGCAGCATGCTGTCGCGGCCCGCGACAGGGACCACCTGCATGCGGGTCACGATGGGGGTTGGATGGGGTGTGGGCATGGGATAAAACAAAACAGAGCCAAAAGTCAACAGACATCGTACAACTAGATTGCAAATAAACCCCAAGGGAAAACCCTTGGAATTCCTTCAAAACCCGTTTAGAGGCTCCCGGCCTCGCTGCGCCGGTGCCGATCCCGGCTGTTGGAAAGATGGGTGCGCATCGCTGCGCGTGCTGCCTCAAAATCCTGCGCTGCAATCGCGTTGTAAATGCTCTCGTGCTCCTGGTTGACGCCGCGCAGATAAGCCACGCGCTCAGGCGGCGCCATGGCGGGCGCTTCCAGTCGGGTGCGCGGTATCACACCCAACCCGAGGGACTTCATCAGGTCCAGAAAATGGTGGTTCTGGGTGGCGCGGGCGATTTCCTGGTGGAACCGCAGGTCGGCGCTGGCCGCATCGCGGCCCTCTTCCATGGCCGCCGTGAAAGCCGAGAGCGCACCGCGCATCTCGCGCAGGTTGTCGTCGCTGCGCCGTATGGCGGCCAGGGCCGCGGCTTCGGTCTCGACGCTGATGCGAAATTCCAGCAGGGCAATGACGTCGCGCAAGGTTCCCAGCTGATCGGGGCTGACACGAAATGACGGCCCGCTGTCCTGGGCCAGCACGAAAGTGCCAATGCCGTGGCGGGTTTCGACCAGCCCGGCCGCCTGCAGGCGCGAGATGGCCTCGCGCACCACGGTGCGGCTCACACCGAAGGCTTCCATGAAGGAAGCCTCGGTAGGGAGCTTGCTGCCTGCAGGCAGCAGCCCGCCCCGAATGTCCTGGGTGAGCTTTTCCACCACTTCGATGGCGAGACTGCGCGGCTTGCGGCGGGGCAGGAGGGGAAGATTCATAGGGTATTCCCTAGCTTCACGGATGCCGTGATCACGTAATAATTCAATCCAACTTGTACGACAACTGATAACGTATATCAATGTCAGGTTTGACTGTAACACGCAGGCCCATCGAAATGGCACTCCTGCAACAGACCGCCCGCCCAAGCCGCTTTCCCCCGTTATTGAGCCCCTTCCACAGGAACCGCCCCGATGAATCCCCAAGACCTCAAGCAAATCATGTCCAGCGGCCTGCTGTCGTTCCCGCTGACGGACTTCGACGCCAACGGCGACTTCAACCCCAAGGGCTATGCCGCACGGCTTGAATGGCTGGCACCCTATGGCGCATCCGCCCTTTTTGCCGCGGGCGGCACGGGCGAATTCTTTTCCCTGACAGGCAGCGAATATGCAGAAATCATCAAGACCGCGGTACAGACCTGCCGTGGCAAGGTGCCCATCATTGCAGGCGCGGGCGGCCCCACGCGCTTTGCGATTGCGTGCGCGCAGGAAGCCGAGCGCCAGGGCGCGCATGGCATCCTGCTGCTGCCCCACTACCTGACCGAAGCCAGCCAGGAAGGCCTGATCAACCATGTCGAGCAGGTCTGCAAGAGCGTGAAGTTCGGCGTGATTGTCTACAACCGCAGCGTCAGCAAGCTGACCCCCGAGTCCCTGGCCATTCTGGCCGACCGCTGCCCCAATCTGGTCGGTTTCAAGGATGGCGTGGGCAACATCGAACTGATGAGCTCCATCTTCATGAAGATGGGCAACCGCTTCTCGTACCTGGGCGGATTGCCGACGGCGGAGGTGTATGCCGCTGCCTACAAGGCGCTGGGCACGCCGGTGTACTCGTCGGCGGTCTTCAACTTCATCCCCCGCACCGCCATGCAGTTCTACGAAGCAGTGCGCACCGACGACATGGCCACCCAGCACCACCTGCTGCGCGAATTCTTCCATCCGCTGCTCAATATCCGCAACCGCAAGCAGGGCTACGCCGTCTCGATGATCAAGGCAGGCGCCCGCATCGTCGGCCACGATGCCGGGCCGGTGCGCGCGCCGCTGTCGGAACTGACGCCATCCGAGTGTGAAGAACTCGCGGCACTCATCGCCAAGCTGGGCTCCCAGTAAAGCACCCTTTCCATCCAGAGGAGACACACGATGATCAGGAAAACTCTTTGCACATTCGCATTGGGCGCGCTCGCATCCACGAGCGCCCTCGCATGGCCGACCAAGCCGATCACGCTGCTGGTGCCCTTCCCGCCGGGAGGCTCCACCGACATGATCGCCCGCACCCTGTCGAGCAAGCTGCCCGATAAACTGGGCGGCACGGTGATCGTCGAGAACAAGCCCGGGGCCACCGGAACCATCGGCGCAGCGCAGGTGGCACGCAGCCCGGCCGACGGCCACACCTTGCTGGTGGCATCGCTCGGCCCCTTCGTGATTGCACCGCACCTGATCAAGGTGCCCTATGACGCACTGAAGGACCTGGACCCCATCACCGTGGCGGTGCAGGCCCCGAATGTGCTGGTGGTGCCGGCAGCATCCAGGCACAACACGCTGAGCGATGTGATTGCCTTCATCAAGACCAATCCGGGCAAGATGACCTTTGCGTCCTCGGGCAATGGCAGCAGCGACCACCTGACGGCCGAACTGTTCTGGCAGCAGACCGGCACCAGCGGCATCCATGTGCCCTACCGCGGCGGCGGTCCCGTGATGACCGATCTGCTGGGCAACCAGGTGGATGCTTCGTTCATGAACATCAATACCGCCATGCCGCAAATCCAGGCGGGCAAGCTCAAGGCACTGGCCATCACCAGCGCCAAGCGGTCCACCTTGCTGCCCAACGTGCCCACGCTGGAAGAAAGCGGCATCAAGGACGCGAACGTGTATTCATGGCAGGCCATCGCCGGCCCCAAAGGCCTGCCTGCCGACATCAAGACAAAGCTCAACACCGCCATCGCCTCGATCCTGAACGAGCCGCAAACCAAGGCCAGGCTGCTGGAACTGGGCTTCGAGATGGTGCTGAACACGCCCGAGCAGTTCGCCAGCTTCCAGGCGGCGGAATACGCCCGCTGGGCAAAGCTCATCGTGGCCCGCAAGATCACTGCGGACTGACGACCTCGACCGCCCGGATCGCGGTACCCATCGCCTGGGTGCCAGCGGTTCGGCGGTCCGCCAGCGGCTTGTCCGCACAGAATTTTCACCCTCACTCATTCGACCCCATGACCTTCCAGGACACCTCCGCCAGCCAGCTGGACGCCATCGTCAGCGCTGCCAGCCATGCGTTCGCCACGTTCGGCGCCTCGCCGGCAGCCACCCGCGCCGCCTTGCTGCGCGGCCTGGCCGACGCACTGGAATCCCAGCGCGAAACGCTGGTGGCACTGGCCGACCAGGAGACCCACCTCGGCACGGCCCGGCTCAATGGCGAGCTCGATCGCACGGCATTCCAGCTGCGCGGCTTCGCTACCCAGGTCGAACAAGGGGCGGCATTTGCCTTTACCGATGATCCGGCCGTGGCGGGTGCGCCGCCGGTGGGTCACCCGCACCTGATGCGCGTGCGCGTGCCGCTGGGTCCGGTGGCCATGTTCAGCGCGAGCAACTTCCCCTTTGCCTTTTCGGTGCTGGGCGGTGATACCGCTGCGGCACTGGCGGCCGGTTGCCCGGTCGTGGTCAAGGCACACCGCGGGCATCGCGCCCTGTCGCATGCCGTGGCCGACCTGGCGCGCGGCGTGGTCGCGGCGCAGGGCCTGCCATCCGGTGTGCTGGACATGGTGGACGGCCGCGGCGCGGAAATCGGCGTAGCGCTCGTGCAGCATCCGCTGATCGCGGCCGCCGCCTTCACCGGCTCGGTGCGCGGTGGCCTGGCGCTGGAGAAAGCGGCGCAGTCGCGTCCGCGGCCCATTCCGTTCTTCGGCGAGCTGGGCTCGGTCAACCCGCTCATTGCCCTGCCGTCGGCCCTGGCCGCCAAGGGTACCGAACTGGCCCAGGGCCTGGCCGGTTCCATCACCATGGGCTGCGGCCAGTTTTGCACCAGCCCCGGCGTCATCGTCGTGCCGCAGGGCGCGCAAGCTGACGCCTTCGTCGCGCAGCTGGCCGCTGCACTGAAAACCAGCACCCCGCACCACATGCTCACGGCGCAGATGCGCGCGGGTTTCGACGCCGGCCGCGCCGCCTGGGCCGCGCAGCCCGGTCTGGCCATCGTGCTGGGCGAGACGGCCGCCGAAGGCCTGCCGCCGCGCCCCTTCCTGGCGCAGATCGACGCCGCCGGTTTCCTCGCCAACCCGGCCTTGCATGAGGAAGTGTTTGGCCCTGCCGCCCTGGTCGTGCGCGTGGCCGGCACGGCGCAGGTGATCCAGGTGCTGCAGGCCATTGGCGGCTCGCTCACGGTGACGGTCTGGGGTGCCGACGAACCCTCCGACGAAGTGCTTGCACTGGTACGTGCCGCCTCGCAGGTGGCCGGGCGGGTTCTGTTCTCGGGCTACCCCACGGGCGTGGCCGTCTCGGCCGGCCAGCAGCATGGCGGCCCCTTCCCCTCCTCCACCCAGCCGGGCAGCACATCGGTGGGCTGGGCCGCGATGGACCGCTTTTTGCGCCCGGTGGCGCTGCAGGATGCGCCGGACTGGCTGGCCGCGCGGCAGGGCCAGCCCTGCTGACCTGGCGCCACGGCGCGGCCTGGGAGCGCGCCGTCCTTTTTTCGAGACCCCTCAGGAGACAACAATGTTCAACAAGCACCCGCTGCGCACCCTGTGCGTCCTTGCGCTGGCCGCCACGGCCACATTCACCCAGGCCCAGACCTGGCCAGCCAAGCCCCTCAAGATCGTGGTGCCGTTTCCCGCCGGCGGCACCTCGGACGTGCTGGCCCGCCTGATCGGGCTGAAGCTGTCGGAATCCCTGGGGCAGCCCGTGGTGGTGGACAACAAGCCCGGATCGAGCGGCAACCTGGGCGCCGACGCGGTGGCCAAGTCGGCACCCGATGGCTACACCCTGCTGCTGACGGACGTAGGCAACCTCTCCATCGCCCCGTCGCTGTACAAGCTGCCGTTCAATCTCGAAACCGACTTCGCGCCGGTGACCATGGTCGCCTACTCCCCCCACCTGCTGGTGACCAGCAGCCAGGTGCCCGCCAACACCACCAAGGAGCTCATCGAATGGGCCAAGTCCCAGAAGGGCAAGGTGAACTTTGCCGCGGCGGCGGGCATGGGCTCGGCCACGCACCTGGCCGGCGTGGTGTTTGCGCAGCGTGCCGGCCTGGACTGGGGCTATGTGCCCTACAAGGGCGGCGCCCAGGCCATGACCGACCTGATCGGCGGACAGGTGGACGTGACCTTCAACGGCATGGTGGCCACCTATCCGCATGTGAAGTCCGGCAAGATCAAGCTGATCGCCGTATCGAGCGCCAAGCGCAACACGGTACTGGGCGAAGTGCCCACCGTCGGTGAAACGCTGCCGGGCTTCCTCACGGGCAGCTGGCAAGGCCTTCTGGCGCCCGCCGGAACGCCGCAGCCCGTGGTGGACAGGCTCCATCAAGAGGTCCAGCGCATCCTGGCCATTCCCGAGGTCCGGGGCCGTCTGCAAGTGCTGGGCGCCGATCCCTACGACATGCCGCCTTCCCGGTTCAAGACCTGGCTGGGGTCCGAGGTCAAATCCATGGCCAAGGTGGTCAAGGACGGCAAGGTGACGCTGGAGTGAGAGGCTCCGGGGGAGCCGGGATCCCATGATCCATCTAAAAAAAGGAGACAAACCATGAAAAAACGCTGTGTAGCACTGGGCGCCATCCTCCTGCTGGGGGGTGCGCTGGCGCCGGCGCCGGCCCTGGCCCAGGTACCGTACCCCACCAAGCCGGTGACCCTGGTCGTGCCGTTCCCGCCCGGCGGCGGCACCGACACCGGCGCGCGCCTGTTGGCGCAGAAGCTGTCTGTCAAATGGGGCCAGCAGGTCATCGTGGACAACAAGGGCGGCGCCGCCGGCCAGATCGGCGCCGAGGCCGTGGCCAAGGCCCGCCCAGACGGCTACACCCTGCTGATGGGCAACATCGGCACCCAGGCGATCAACCCGGTGCTCTACCGGAAGCTGCCCTACGACCCGGACAAGGCCTTCGCGCCCATCTCGCTGGTGGCCGAACTGCCGCTGGCGATGATGGTCAACCCGTCGGTGCCGGCACAGACGGCCAAGGCCTTCATCGAGCTGGCGCGCAGCCAGCCCGGCAAGCTCAGCTACAGCAGTTCGGGCGCTGGCGGCGGTCCACACCTGGCGGCCGAGATGTTCAAGCAGGCCACCGGCACCTACCTGCTGCACGTACCCTACCGTGGTGGCGGGCCAGCCATCGCCGACCTGCTGGCCGGCCATGTGCAGCTGTCCTTCATGACCGTGATGGAGGCCAGCGGCCAGATCAAGGCCGGCAAGCTGCGCGCCCTGGCCGTGACCAGCGAGCGGCGCGTGGATGCTCTTTCCGACGTTCCGACGCTGGCGGAAAGTGCGGTGCCCGGTTTCAACTCGATTAGCTGGATTGGCGTGCTCGCGCCGGCCGGCACACCAGCGCCCCTGATCGACAAGATATCGACCGACGTGCGCGAGGTGCTCGCGCAGCCGGACGTGAAGACGCGCATCAGCGAACTCGGTGGCGTGCCCGCCGGCAGCACGCCGGCGCAGTTCACCAGCCTGATCGAAAACGATCGCCAACGCTACGCCCGCATCATCCGTGAACGTGGCATCACTACCGACTGACAGACCCTGCTCCATGAAACACCGCATCCTCCAGGCCGGACGTCTGCTGCCAGCGCTCGAAGCGCAGCTGGCCGCCGACCATGACCTGCACCGCCTCGCCGACGAGGCCGATCCCGACGCCTTCCTGGCGCGCCACGGCGCCGAATTCACCGGCCTGGTGACCTCGGCCGGCGGCGCCGGCGCCCCGACCGCGCTGATCGCCGCGCTGCCGCAGCTGCGCGTGATCTCCAGCTTCGGCGTCGGCCTGGACAAGATCGATCTGGCGGCGGCGCGTGCGCGCGCCATCGCCGTCGGCTACACACCCGACGTGCTCAACGACTGCGTGGCCGACACCGCTTTCGCGCTGATGCTCGACGTGGCGCGCCGCACCGCCGAGGCGGACCGCTTCGTGCGCGCCGGACGCTGGGCCGCCGGCGCCACCTTCGGCCTGGGCCGCAAGGTCAGCGGAGCGCGCCTGGGCATCGTCGGCCTGGGGCGCATCGGCCAGACCATCGCGCGCCGCGCCAGCGGGTTCGACATGGACGTGCGCTACCACAGCCGCCGCGCGGTGGCCGGCGTGCCCTGGGCGCACGAGCCGGCACTGGTGGAACTGGCACGCTGGGCTGACTACCTGGTCGTCATCACCGCCGGTGGCCCCGAGACCCGGCACCTGATCGATGCGGCCGTGCTCGACGCGCTGGGGCCGCGCGGCTACCTCATCAACGTGGCGCGCGGCTCCGTAGTCGACGAGGCGGCGCTGGTGCGCGCCCTGGCCGAGCGGCGCATCGCGGGTGCTGGCCTGGACGTGTTCGAGCACGAACCGCAGGTGCCGGCCGCGCTGCTGGCGCTGGACAACGTGGTGGTGCTGCCGCACATCGCCAGCGCCACCGAAGAGACCCGCCAGGCGATGGCCCGGCGCGTGCTGGACAACCTGGCCCGCTTTTATGCCACGGGGCAACTTATCTCGGCAGCGGCCTGAGCAAGGCACCCTTTTCCCCCTACACCATGAACACTCCAGACTCCCATCCGCCGGCACCCCAGCCGGTGCTGATCCGCATGCACGCGGCGGACAACGTGGCCATCGTCGCCACCGACGGCGGCCTGCCTGCCGGCACCGCCTTGCCCGAAGGCCTGGTACTGCGCGACAAGGTTCCCCAGGGCCACAAGGTCGCACTGCGTGATCTGGCCGCAGGCGAGGCAGTGGTCCGCTACAACGTGCCGGTCGGCTACGCCAGGCAGGCCATTCCGGCCGGCAGCTGGGTGCACGAGCGGCTGCTCGACATTCCCGAAGCCCGTGCGCTGCAAGGCCTGCCCATGGCCACCCGGCCGGCCCCGGCATGGGAGCCGCTCGCGAACCTCACCTTCGAGGGCTATGTGAATGCCGATGGCTCGGTGGGCACGCGCAACCTGCTGGCCATCACCACCACGGTGCAGTGCGTAGCCGGCGTGGTGGGCGTGGCCACCCAGCGCATCCGGGACGAACTGCTACCCCTGTACCCCAACGTCGATGGCGTGGTGGCGCTGGAGCACACCTATGGCTGCGGCGTGGCCATCGACGCGCCCGGCGCCGAGATCCCGATCCGCACGCTGCGCCACATCAGCCTGAACCCCAATTTCGGAGGCGAGGTGCTGGTGGTGAGCCTGGGCTGCGAAAAGCTGCAGCCCGAGCGCCTGCTGCCGCCGGGCAGCATCCCCATGCGCGACGGGCGCGAAGCCGGCCCCGATGTGGTCTGCCTGCAGCACGATGCGCATGTGGGCTTCATGTCGATGATCGACGACATCGTGGCCCGCGCCCGCCCCCACCTGGAACGCCTGAATGCCCGCAAGCGCCAGACCGTGCCCGCCAGCGCGCTGGTGGTGGGCGTGCAGTGCGGCGGCAGCGATGCGTTCTCGGGCGTCACGGCCAACCCGGCGGTGGGTCACATGGCAGACCTGCTGGTGCGCGCGGGCGCCACGGTGATGTTCTCCGAGAACACCGAGGTGCGCGATGCCGTCGAGCAGCTCACCGCCCGGGCGGCCTCGCCCCAGGTGGCCGAGGACATCGTGCGCGAACTGGCCTGGTACGACGCCTACCTCGACCGCGGCCGCGTGGACCGCATCGCCAACACCACGCCGGGCAACAAGGCCGGGGGCTTGTCCAACATCGCCGAGAAGGCCATGGGCTCGATCATCAAGAGCGGCACCGCGGCCATTGCCAGCGTGCTGGCGCCCGGCGACAAGCTGCGGCCGAACCAGAAGGGCCTGGTCTTCGCGGCCACACCCGCCAGTGACTTCATCTGCGGCACGCTGCAGCTGGCCGCGGGCATGAACCTGCATGTGTTCACCACGGGGCGCGGCACGCCGTATGGCCTGGCGGCCTGCCCGGTGGTGAAGGTGGCCACGCGCACCGATCTGGCGCGCCGCTGGCACGACCTGATGGACCTGAACGCAGGGCGCATCGCCGACGGCGAAATCACCATCGAGGAAGCCGGCTGGGAGCTGCTGCACCTGCTGCTCGACGTGGCCAGCGGCCGCCGCACCTGGGCCGAGCACTGGAAGCTGCAGAACGCGTTGGTGCTGTTCAACCCGGTCCCTGTCACCTGACCATCGAATTTTCGCCTCCCGGCGCGTTCCCCGATAAGGCAGCATGTTCGCCACGAACAGATCCCCGGCAATTCCGGGAAAAAAACGTTGGACAGGCCTGCCGCTACCCTACTTGCGCGCCAGCCACACCCCAAACACCGCCAGTCCCATGCCCACCAGCGCCAGGCCCGTGAGCGTCTCACCAAACAACGCCCAGGCAATCAGCGCCGTGGTGGGGGGCGTGAGGTAGAACAGGCTGGCCACGTTCACCGCGCTGCCTTGTCGAATCAGCACATTCAGCAAGCTGACGGCCCCCAGCGACAGCACCAGCACCAGCCAGGCCAGCGCAAAGACAAAGGCGCCCGTCCAGTGCACCTGCATGGTTTCGGTCTGGCTGGCCAGCAGCCAGGTGGCCGCCAGGCTGGGCACGAACTGAATGACCGAGCCGGTGCGCAAGTCAAACGTTGGACAGAACCGCTTCTGGTACAGCGTGCCCGCCGTGATGCCCAGCAGCGCCAATACGGCGGGCACCAGCATGGCCCACAGCGCACCGCCGGTGGTGACCGAAATGACCTTGTGCGCCACCACGAGCCCCACGCCCGCAAACCCGGTTGCCAGACCAGCCCACTGGGTCGTGCGCACCCGCTCGCCCAAAAATGCCCCGGCGCCCAAGGCGGTCAGCACTGGCTGCAAACCCACCACCAGCGCCGTGACCCCTGCAGGCAAGCCATGGCCGATGGCGATAAAAACGCCCCCCAGATACACCGCGTGGACCAGCAGGCCCGACATGCCAATGTGCAGCCACTGACGGGGAGATCGGGGCCAGGGGGCACGGGTCAGCAGGGCCAGTGCCCCCATGAGCACCAGCACCGCCCCATAGCGCAGCGAGAGAAAGGTGAGCGGCTCGGCATCGGGCAAGCCAAATTTGGCACCGATGAAGCCCGTGCTCCACAGCACGACAAAAAACAGGGGATACAGCGGGGTGAACCAACGGGCGGTGGTGGCAGGGGACGTGGTGTTCATGAAGTGGGATTTTCAGGGGCTCCGGGCTGCCGTCCCATGGGCTGGGCTGGCAACTTTACTCAGCCGTGGTTCAGCGCGCGTAACGCCTTCAACCTGGCAACGGCCGTTGAACGCGCTTGCCAGTGCGGTGATCGGGGTGCAAGGCAAGGCGTGAGGACGCGGCGGGTTACTGCCATTTTTGATTTTTTTTCACACATCACCCCATTCAGCCCGCACCCGTTCCTGCCAGCCCCCAGTCCCCCGCCACATTCTTGAGCAGCGCGTTCACCGCGGCGAGCCGCCGGTTGCGCACGTCGATCAGGCTGCGCTGGGCCGCCAGCACGGTGGTCTGGGCGCTCAGCACGTTCAGATAGCCCACGGTGCCCGCGCGGTACTGGTTGCCCACCACGTCGAGCGCGCGCTGGGCCGCCGCCACGGCCTCGGTCTGCCATTGCTGTTCCTGCGCCAGCGCCGCCGCCGCGGCCAGGTTGTCTTCCACCTCCTGCAGGGCCGTGAGCACGGTCTGGCGGTAGCTGGCGGCAGCCTGCTCGTTGGCGGCACGGGCCGCCTCCACCGCCGCGCTGCGGGCGCCGCCGTCGAACAGTGAAACGGCCAGGGCCGGACCGAGCGACCAGAACAGGCTGGGGGCGCTGAGCAGGCCGGACAGCTCCGCGCCGCGGTAGCCCGCCGTGCCCGACAGCGTGAGCGCCGGAAAGAACGCCGCGCGTGCCACGCCGATCTGCGCATTGGCTGCGGCCACGCGGCGCTCGGTCGCGGCAATGTCGGGGCGGCGCTCCAGCAATTGCGAGGGCAGCTGCGCGGGCACCACCGGGGGCGCCGGCAACGTGGCCGTGACGGGCAGGTTGAACGCCGCCGGCGCCTGCCCCACCAGCGCGGCCAGGGCGTGCTCCAGCTGGGCGCGGCTGGTTTCTGCTTCGAGCCGCTGCACCTGGGTGGATTTGTATTGCGCCTCGGCCTGGGCCACATCGGCGGCCGAGGCCACGCCGGCCTTCTGGCGGTTGCGCGTCAGCGCCCAGCTGCGCTGGTAGGCGGCCAGGGTTTCGCCCAGCAGTTGCGTCTGCAGCTCGGCGGCGCGCAGCGCGAAGTAGGTCTGCGCCACGGTGGCCTGCACCGACAGGCGCATGGCGGCCAGGTCGTCGGCACTGGCCTGGGCGCTGGCGCGCGCAGCATCCACGCTGGCAGCCACGCGGCCCCACAGGTCCAGCTCCCAGCTGGCGTTCAAGCCCAGTGCATGGCTGGTGCTGACGCGGGCGCTGCTGCTGCCGTCTGCCGCAGTGCCGCCGCTGCGGGCGCGCCCGCTGCTGGCACTGGCGCCCAGCGTGGGCCACTGGCCGGCGCTGCTGCCGGCCAGTGCGGCCTGGGCGGCGCGCAGGCGGGCCACGGACAAGGCAATGTTCTGGTTGCCGGCGGCGGCCTGTTGCTGCAAGGCATTGAGGGTGCTGTCGCCATACAGCGTCCACCACGCATCGGGCACGGCGCCACCGGGCTGCGCAGGCTGCCAGACACCGCCATCACTGGCGCTGGCAGCCTGCTTGTAGGCGGCGGGCACCGGCAGCGTGGGGCGTTCGTAGGGCGGCTGGGTGCTGCAGGCCGTGAGCAGTGCAGCGCTTACCAGCAACAATGCCTTCCAGCGCTTGCTGGAAATGCGCAAGCAGCTATCCAAACAGTAGTTATCAGGGGACATCAGGAATCTCCTTGCAGCGCGGGCGCCGGGCCGGCGGCCGGGTGGCGGCGCCAGCGCGCCCCGCGCTGCACGCGGCCGCGCAGCCGGTCCAGCGCCACATAGACCACGGGCGTGGTGTACAGCGTGAGCAGCTGGCTCAGCAGCAGCCCGCCCACCACGGCAATGCCCAGGGGCTGGCGCAGTTCGGCGCCATCGGCCCGGTTCAATGCCAGCGGCAGTGCGCCAAAAATGGCGGCCAGCGTGGTCATGAGGATGGGGCGCAGGCGCAGGCTGCAAGCGCGGTAGATGGACTGCGCGGCCGTGCGGTGTCCGGTGCGCTGCCGCACCAGGGCGAAGTCGATCATCATGATGGCGTTCTTCTTGACGATGCCGATCAGCAGGATCACGCCGATCAGCGCGATCAGCGAGAACTCGGTCTTGAACAGCATCAGCGCCAGCAGCGCCCCCACCCCGGCCGAGGGCAGCGTGGAAAGGATGGTGAGCGGGTGCACCAGGTCTTCATACAGCATGCCCAGCACCAGGTAGATGGTGATGATGGCCGCCAGGATCAGCAGCGGCTGGCCCGCCAGCGCGTCCTGGAACGCCCCCGCCGTGCCGCCAAAGGTGCCGCGTATTCCTACCGGCACGCCCAGCTCGGCCACCGCGTTGTGCACCGCATCGGTGGCCTGCGACAGCGACACGCCCGGCGCCAGGCTGAAGCTCACGGTGCTGGCCGGCGTGCCGCGCTCGTGGCTGACCGACAGCGGCGTGTTGGTGGTGGTGATGCGCGCAAACGCGCTCAAAGGCACCTGCTGGCCCGCACTGTTCACCAAGAAGAAGCCACGCAGCGTTTCGGGGCTTTGCAGATACCGGGGCGCCGCTTCCATCACCACGCGGTACTGGTTGAGCGGGTTGTAGATGACGCCCACCTGGCGCTGGCCAAAAGCGTCGTTCAGGGTAGCGTCGATCTGCGCCATGGTCAGCCCCGCGCGCGTGGCGGCGTCGCGGTCGATCACCAGCGTGGTCTGCAGGCCGTAGTCGGAGACATCGCTGTTCACGTCTTCCAGCTCGGGCAGTTGCGCCAGGGCCTGGCGGATGCGTGGCTCCCAGGTGCGCAGCTCGGCAATGTCGTCGGCCTGCAGGGTGTAGTCGTACGAGGCGCTGCTTTGCCGCCCGCCGATGCGGATGTCGCGCTGCGGCACCATGAACAGGCGCGCGCCGGGCTCGTCCTTGAGCTGGGCGCGCAGGCGGGTGATGACAGCCTCGGAGGTTTCCTGCCCCGGCCCGCGCCGGAGCGTCATGAACATCTGCGCGGCATTGCGCTGCCAGCCACCGGTGAAGCCGGTGACATGCTCCACCGCCGGGTCGGCCTGCACGATGGCCAGAAAGCGCTGCAGCCGCTGCTCCATGGCCTGGTACGAAGTGGCCTGGTCGGCCCGGATGAAGCCCGAGATGCGGCCCGTGTCCTGCTCGGGCATGAAGCCCTTGTCGATGGCGGTGTAGAGAGTCACGTTGAGCCCCACCACCCCCGCCAGCACCAGCAGCACCAGCGGCTGGTGGCGCAGGCACCAGGCCAGGCTGCGCCGGTAGCCGCGCAGGCCCCGGGCCTGCAGGCCGTCCAGCCAGCGCGAGAACCGCGCCCAACGGGACGCAACGGGTGTGCGAGCCACCGCGCTGTGCGGCCTGAGCAGCGCCGCGCACATCATGGGCGTGGTGGTGAGCGACACCAGCAGCGACACCAGGATGGCCGCCGCCATGACGATGGAAAACTCGCGGAAAAACCGCCCCACGATCCCGCCCATGAACACGATGGGCACGAACACGGCGATCAGCGACAGGCTCATGGACACCACGGTGAAACCGATCTCGCGCGCGCCGTCGAGCGCGGCCTGCAGCGCCGTCTTGCCGCGCTCCATGTGGCGCATGATGTTTTCCAGCACCACGATGGCGTCGTCCACCACGAAGCCGGTGGCAATGGTCAGCGCCATGAGCGAGAGGTTGTCGAGCGTGTAGCCCGCCAGGTACATCACGCCGAACGTGCCCGCCAGCGACACCGGCACGGCCACGGCGGGGATGAGCGTGGCGCGCCCGTTGCGCAGGAACAGGAACACCACCAGGACCACCAGCGCCACGGCAATCAGCAGGGCGCGCTCCACTTCCTTGACCGAGGCGCGCAGCGTGGGCGTGCGGTCGGAAACAATCTGCACATCAATCGCTGCCGGGATCGACGCCTTGAGCTGCGGCAGCAGCGCGCGCACGCGGTCCACCGCCTCCAGGATGTTGGCGCCCGGCTGCTTGTACACCTGCAGCAGCACCGCCGGCTTGCCGTTGGCCACGCCGAAGTTGCGCACGTCCTGCACCGAGTCGGTCACCTCGGCCACGTCGGCCAGGCGGATGGCGTTGCCGTTCTGCCAGCGCAGCACCAGCGGTGCGTAGTCGGAGGCCACGCGGGCCTGGTCGTTGGCGGCGATCTGCCAGTAATGGTCTTCGCGCTCCACCGCGCCCAGCGGGCGGTTGGCGTTGGTGCTGCTGATGGCGCCACGCACCTGCTCCAGCGACACGCCATTGGCCGCCAGCCGCACCGGATCGAGCGACACGCGCACGGCGGGCAGCGCCCCGCCGCTCACCGTGGCCTGGCCCACGCCCTCGACCTGCGAGAGCTTTTGCGCCAGCACGGTGGAGGCCGCGTCGTACATCTGCCCGCGCGTGTGCGCGCTGGACGTGAGCGCCAGGATCATGATGGGCGCATCGGCCGGGTTCACCTTGCGGTAGCTGGGGTTGCTGGGCATGCCCGTGGGCAGCAGCGTGCGCGCGGCGTTGATGGCGGCCTGCACGTCGCGCGCGGCGCTGTCCACGTCGCGGCTCAGGTCGAACTGCAGCGTGATGCTGGTGCTGCCCAGGATGGAGCGCGAGGTGATCTCGTTGACCCCCGCGATGGCGCCCAGCGAACGCTCCAGCGGCGTGGCCACCGTGGCGGCCATGGTGTCGGGGCTCGCGCCGGGCAGGCTGGCGCTGACCGAGATGGTGGGGTAGTCCACCTGCGGCAGCGGGGCGACGGGCAGCAGGAAGTAGGACACCGTGCCCACCAGGGCCAGGCCCAGGGTGAGGAGCGTGGTGGCGATGGGGCGGTGGATGAAGGGGGTGGAGAGGCTCATTTTGTGCCTCTCTCGGTGTGTTTTTGGGCTCTGACGCTTGCTGTGATTGCGCTGGCAGCTATTTTTTTGGAAGCATTAAGCGTGCTTCTGCATGGGGCGGAGGCCGGGTCTCGCCCCGGCGGGCGAGGTACTTTTCTTTGCTTCGCCAAAGAAACGTACCCAAAAGAAAGGCGACCCACAGTCTGCGACCCCTTCGGGGCAAACCTGCGGCGGGGCGGTTGCGGGGTGCGCCGTGGAACTCGCTTTGCGCCTGCGGCGCGCCGCTCGAACAACCACGGCGAGTCAGTTAACGAAGCGGGTGTGTCCTGCGGCACACCCGCCACCCCGCAACCGCCCCGCCGCAGGCGCAGCCAGATGGGGGTGGGGAAAGAGCATCCCAACAGCCACACGGGCCATCGCTGCGCTCGGCCCAGTCTGCGCAGCGCGAGGCGCTTGCGCCCGCGAGATGGCGCCGAGCGCAGCGATGGCCCGTATGGATGTCCGCCCCCCGGGTTCCCTTCTGTGCGTGCCGAGGAGCGCAGGGCGTGGGGCGGGCGTGTGCCGCAGGACACACGCCTTCGTGAACTGACTTGCCGCAGTTGTTTGAACGGAGCGCCGCAGGCGCGCAGTGAGTTCTGCGGCACGCCCCATGACCGAGCACCACAGGTTGCCCCGCAGCGAAGCGAAGGGGTCACGCACAGCAGGGTCGCCTTTTCTTTGGTGACTTTCTTTTGGCGAAGCAAAAGAAAGTTACTGCGCCGCCGGGCGCACACCCCGGCCCCCTCCCTCAGCACAAGCACACAACCCGCTTCCAAAGTAATAACTGCCAGCGCAGATAAAACAAACGCTTCAGGCACTTTTCACCCCAACCCGATTACGCCACCGCCCCGCCCACCCCTCGAACGTCAGATAAATCACCGGCGTGGTAAACAAAGTGAGCAACTGGCTCACGACCAGCCCCCCCACCATCGTCACCCCCAGCGGATGCCGCAACTCGCTGCCCACCCCGCCGCCCAGCATCAACGGCAAAGCCCCCAGCAACGCCGCCAGCGTCGTCATCAAAATCGGCCGGAACCGCAGCAGGCAGGCCTGGTAGATCGCCTCGCGCGCAGGCAGCCCCTGCTCGCGCTGCGCCTCCAGTGCAAAGTCGATCATCATGATGGCGTTCTTCTTGACGATGCCGATCAGCAGCACGATGCCAATCACCGCCACGATGTCCACATCCAGCCCTGCCATCCACAGCGCCAGCAGCGCCCCCACCCCGGCCGACGGCAGGGTGGACAAAATGGTGACCGGGTGGATGGTGCTCTCGTACAGTACGCCCAGCACGATGTACATCGTCACCACCGCCGCCAGGATCAGCAGCAGCGTGTTCGAGAGCGACGCCTGGAACGCCAGCGCCGCGCCCTGGAAGGCCGTTTCCACCGACAGCGGCAGCAAGCCCGCAGCGCGCGCCGCCGCCTGCTCGGCCTGGATGGCCTTGACGGCATCGCCCAGCGCAACGCCGGGCGCAGTGTTGAACGAGAGGGTGGCCGCAGGCAGCTGCCCCACATGGTTCACGGCCAGTGGCATGGGGCGCTCTTCGACGCGCGCCACCGACGACAACGCCACCGGCTTGCCGGCGCTCGATGTGGCATAGATGCTGTCCAGCGCCTCGGGCCCCAGCTTGAACTGCGGCGCCACCTCCAGCACCACGCGGTACTGGTTGGACTGCGTGAAGATGGTGGAGATGAGCCGCTGGCCAAAGGCGTTGTACAGCGCCGTGTCGATGCCTGCCACCGTCACCCCCAGGCGGCTGGCCTGGGCGCGGTCGATCTGCACAAAGGCCTGCAGGCCCTGGTTTTGCAGGTCGCTGGCCACATCGGCCAGTTGCGGCAGCGCGCGCAGGCGCTGCACCAGGTCGGCGGTGCTGGTCTGCAGCTGCGCCCGGTCGGGCGACGAGACCAGCAACTGGTATTGCGTGCGCGCCACGCGGTCTTCGATGGTGAGGTCCTGCACGGGCTGGGCATACAGGCGGATGCCGGGCAGGTCGCGCGTGGCATCGGCCAGGCGGCGCAGCACCACGGGGGCGCGGTCGCGCTCGGCGTGGGGTTTCAGGTCGATGAGCAGGCGGCCCGTGTTCAGCGTGGCGTTGGTGCCATCCACGCCGATGAAGGACGACACGCTTCTCACGGCCGGGTCTTGAAGGATGCGCCCGGCCAGTTGCTGCTGGCGCTCGGCCATGGCGGCGAACGAGACGGACTGGTCGGCCTCGGTGGTGGCCTGCAGGGTGCCGGTGTCCTGCACTGGAAAGAAGCCCTTGGGCACCAGCACATACAGCGCCACGGTGAGAGCGAGCGTGGCCGCAAACACCAGCCAGGTCAGCCCGCGGTGGTTCAGCACCCACTGGAGCGCACGGCCATACAGGGCAATGGTGCGGTCAAAGAACCGGCCCGTGGCCTGGTAAATGCGGCCATGGCTTTCTTCGGGCGTGCGCCGCAGCAGGCGCGCGCACAGCATGGGCGTGAGGGTGAGCGACACCACGGCCGACAGCAGGATGGCCACGGCCATGGTGATGGCGAATTCATGGAACAGCCGTCCCACCACGTCGCCCATGAACAAGAGCGGAATCAGCACCGCAATCAGCGAAATGGTCAGCGAGATGATGGTGAAGCCGATCTGCCTGGCGCCCTGGAGTGCGGCCTGCAGCGGTGGCTCGCCCTGTTCCACATGGCGGGCGATGTTCTCGATCATCACGATGGCGTCGTCCACCACGAAGCCGGTGGAGATCGTCAGCGCCATCAGCGTGAGGTTGTTGATGGAAAAGCCCGCCAGGTACATCACGCCAAACGTGCCTACCAGCGACAGCGGCACCGCAAGGCTGGGGATGAGCGTGGCCGAGGCGCTGCGCAAGAAGACAAAGATCACCGCCACCACCAGGCCGATGGCCAGGGCCAGCTCGGCCTGCATGTCTTTCACCGAAGCGCGGATGGTGGTGGTGCGGTCGGTCAGCACCTGCACATCCAGCGATGCCGGCAGCGTGCCCTGCAGTTGCGGCAGCAGCGCCTTGAGGCGGTCCACCGTCTCGATGACGTTGGCGCCGGGCTGGCGGCGGATGTTGAGGATCACGCCCGCGCGCGATCCGGTGGCGGGCGTGCCCGCCCAGGCGGCCAGGCGGGTGTTTTCGGCATCGTCCACCGTCTGCGCCACATCGCGCAGGCGGATGGGGTTGCCGTTCTTGAAGGCCAGGATCAGATCACGGTATTCCTGCGCCGACTGCAACTGGTCGTTGGCATCGATGGTCGAGGCCCGCGCCGGGCCATCAAAGCCCCCCTTGGCCTGCTTGACGTTGGCCGCCGCGATCACGGTGCGCACGTCTTCCAGCGTCAGGCCCAGGCCGGCCAGCGCCGTGGGGTTGGCCTGGATGCGCACGGCCGGCCGGCGACCGCCCGCAATCGCCACCAGCCCCACGCCCTTGACCTGCGAGAGCTTGGGCGCCAGGCGGTTTTCCACCAGGTCATTGAGGCGGATGACGGGCAGCGATGGCGAGGTGATGGCCAGCGTGAGCACGGGCGCATCGGCCGGATTGACCTTGCTGTAAAGCGGCGGCATGGGCAGGTCATTCGGCAACAGGTTGCTGCCTGCGTTGATGGCGGCCTGCACCTGCTGCTCGGCCACATCCATGGACACGTCGAGCGCAAAGCGCAGCGTGATGACCGAGGCCCCGCCCGAGCTGGTGGACGACATCTGGGCCAAACCCGGCATCTGGCCCAGCTGGCGCTCCAGCGGCGCCGTGACATTCGATGTCATCACATCGGGGCTGGCGCCGGGGTACAGCGTGGTGACCTGGATGGTGGGGTAGTCCACCTCGGGCAGGGCCGAGATGGGCAACTGCCGGTAAGCCAGCAGGCCGGCGATCAGCAGCGCCACCATCAGCAGCGAGGTGGCGATGGGGCGCAGGATGAAGATGCGCGAGAGATTCATGGCAGCAGTGCCCGCAAGGCGCGATCCATGAACTCAACGCACGGTGGCTGATGCAGCCGAAGCAGCGGCTGCCGGCGGCGCAGCCCCGCCAGCCTGCTGGCGGCGGGCACGCAGGAAGGCGCGGCGCTCGTCGGGCGACATGGTGGCCAGCTTGTCGCGCTCGGCCTGCGTGAGGCTGCGCAACAGCGCTGCACGGCGCGCGCCAGCGTCCTGCGCGGCCTCGTCGGCGCGGGCGGCCACACCGGCATCGATCACGGCCACCTTGGCGCCTTCGCGCAGGCGATCGATGCCATCGGTCACGACCTGGTCGCCGTCGTTCAGCTCGCCCTCGACGCTGACCCGGTCACCATCGGCCACGCCCACGCGGATGCGCCGCTGCGTCACCGTGCCGTCTGGCTGCACCAGATAGACGTAGTTGTTCTGCACCGCCGTGCCGGGCACGGTGAGCGCGTTCGGCAGCACATCAAGCTGCAGGCGTACATTGACGAACTGGTTGGGGAACAGCCCGCCGTCCTCGTTGGCGAAAGACGCCTTCACCTTGATGGTGCCGGTGGTGGGGTCGATGGCGTTGTCGAGCGCGCTCATGCGCCCGCGTGCCAGGCGCCGCTTTTGTTCGCGGTCCCACAGCTCCACGGGCAGATCGGCACCTTCGGCCAGGCGCCGGGTGATGGACGCCAGGTGCGCCTCGGGCACCGCAAAGGCCGCATCGATGGGCTGCACGAGGTTGATGGTGACGATGCCATTGGCATCCGACGGGCCGACCACGTTGCCCCGGTCGGCCTGGCGCAGGCCCAGGCGCCCGGCAATGGGCGCGGTAATGCGCGTGTAGCCCAGCTGCAGGCGCGCGGCATCCACCTGCGCCTGGCCGGCGGCGACGGTGCCTTCGAGCTGGCGCACCAGGGCCGCCTGCGTGTCCACCTGCTGGGTGGCAATCGAATCCTGGGCCAGCAGGTCCTTGTAGCGCTGCAGATCGAGCTGCGCGTTGCGCAGCAGGGCCTGGTCGCGCTGCAGGCTGCCTTGCACCTGGCCCAGCGCGGCCTGGTAGCTGCGCGGGTCGATCTCGGCCAGCAACTGGCCCGCCTTGACCTGCTGGCCTTCCCTGAAGTGCAACGCCGTCAGTTCGCCACCGACCTTGGCCCGCACCACCGCCGTGGCGCGCGCGCTCATGGTGCCGATGGCCTGGACCATCACGCGCACATCCTGGCGCCGCACCACGCCCACCGACACCGGCTGCACCTGCCCGCCGGCGCTGAAGCGCCCCGGCGCACGCGCAGCAGGTGCTCCCGCCGCCACCGAGGCCCCATCGGCGGCCGTGTTGCGCTGCTTCCACCACCAGCCCCCGCCCGCGGCCAGGGCGATCACGATCAACAGCAGTCCCCACCACAGTGCGCGGCCTCTCTGGTGCAGGGGAGACCGCAGGGGAAGGCAGTGGGAACGGTGGGGCAGCATGGGACGGCGCAGAGTGAAGTCGGGCTATGGTAGCCACGCCCCGCCACACCCCGCCCTCTCTGCCCGGAAATTTACGGTGGCTTTACCTTGGTATTACCGGCCGCCGCTGGCCAGGCCATCAGGCGCTGGCGCGACAGGTTAGCGGTTGGTGGCCAGCAACAGGCCGCCCGCCCCCATGAAGAACCCGCCCGTGGCCTTGTTCAGGCGCACCACCCCGCGCGAGCTGCGAATGAACCGGCGAATCTGCCGCCCGCCCGTCGCATACACGGCGGTCGCGACAAACTCGCTGGCCAGGTAGATCGAGCCCAACACGAAAAACTGCCGCGCAGCGGGCTGCGCCGGGTCGATGAACTGCGGAAAGATGGCCGCAAACAAAATGATGGCCTTGGGGTTGGTGATGCCCAGCAGGAACTCCTGCGCGATCAGGCTGCGCACCTTCACGGGTGCACCGGACGCCACCGCCCCTTCTCCCTCGACCACGGCCAGTCCGCTGAACTCGCGGCTGTGCCAGGCCCGCCAGCCCAGCCAGAAAAGATAGCAGGCCCCCACCCACTTGACCGCCGTGAAGGCGGCCTCGGAGGCCAGCAGCATGGCGCCCAGTCCCACCGCAGACACCGCAAGAAAAATGGCGAAAGCCGCGACCCGCCCCAGGGTGGCGACCAGTGCCGCGCCCACGCCCGCACGAATGCCGTTGTTCAACCCGCAGAAATTGTTGGGCCCGGGCGTCAGTGAAATGGCCACGGCCACCGGCACAAAGAGAAGAGCGTCCATAGCGGATCCTGGGAGATGAAGACGAAAAAGCGCAAGTCTATCCCTGTCGCGCCAGAACATCACGCAGCAGGCAGATCCACCACCAGTCCCCACGGCACGCCCGCCAGCCCTTCGTGGTGGGCCACCACGACGATGCGGGTTGTCTGTGCAGCCAGCCGGGCCAGCACCTGCGTGAGGTAAGCCACCGAGGGCTTGTCAAGACCGGCGACGGGCTCGTCGATGAGCGTGAGCAGCGCGCCCGAAGCGAACGCCCCCGCCATGAGCACCTTGCGCCGGCTGCCGGCGGAGAGCGCATACAACGGTTTGTCCAGGTGGGGTTGCAGCAAAAAACCGGCGATATGCGCCTCCAGCGCGGCAGCATCCCAGGCCGCATGCTGCTGCAGCAAACGGGCGTACCACCCGCGCGCCGTCAGTTCATTGAGCGCATCCGAGCGCGGATCGGCCCAGAACACCTGCGCCCGATAGGCGTCAGGGGCGGTCTGCCGGTCCAGCCCCGCCAGCACCAGCCGTCCCGCCTGCGGCGCAAGCTCGCCGGCCAGCAGCCGCAGCAGCGTGGTCTTGCCGCAGCTTTCGTCCCCGCGCACCAGCGTGAGCCCTGGGGACAGGGTGGCGTGAACATTGGCCAGCAAGGCGCGGTGTGGGTAGCCAAAAGACAGGCCCTGGACCTGCAAGACAAGCGGTGAGTGGGTCATGGAAAGGGGCGAGGACATCCCGGCAGGGTACCAGCGTGCCATCGGAAAGTTGCCATGCCGGGCATCTTGCCGCCGTGCACGACAATCCGGTACCGTTCCCCCCTTTTTCATCGCCATGCCCCTGCGCTACCTCGATTTCGATTTCAGTGAAGACGCCGAAGGCACCGGCAGCTTCGATGCCATGGCCAGTGTTTTGCCCGCACAGGTGCCCGCTTTGCAGGCCGAGATCAGCGCCGTGCTGGCATGGGCGCACCGGCACTGGCCCGATGCCTGCGGCCCCGCGGAAGACGGGGGTGCATGGCAATACGACCTGCAAGGTGCGCAGGAGGTCAGCACGCCGCTGGTGCTGGAGTTTGATGTGGCCTGCGGCCAGCTGCGCACGGTGGCGGGCCACCCGGCACCACCGCGAACCGCTATCACCCTGACCATCAGCGGGCATGCCGATTTCTGTGCCGCTTTTCGTGAAGCCTTCGAAATCGGTTAGCCAGCGGACGAAGCACCAGGAAACACAGGGTTAACCCCTGTTACCGACCAAAGACCCCAGCTTGCCAACAGGTTCGCGCACGGAACGCCTTCGATCGTGCCGGCGGCGCTACATTCGACTCACTGGTTCAACCCAATACTGGAGAGTTTCATGCTGTCACGCCGCCACTTCCTGGGTGCAAGCCTGGCCACCACCGTTTACGCAGCGGGCTCTTTTGTCCCTGTCTGGGCCCAGAACGCGCCCGATTTCGGCACGCCCACCCTGCCCGGCCCCGGCTTTCGTCGCATGAAGGTGGGCGATGTGGAGGTGATTGCGCTGAACGACGGCGTCACGCGCCGCCCGCTGGGCGAAGAGTTTGTCAAGAACGCGCCCCTGGCCGGAGCGCGCTCCCTGCTGGCATCCCAGGGCCTGCCCACGGACCACATCGACGTACCCTACACACCCTTCCTCGTGGTAGCGGGTGCGCGCAAGATCCTTATCGACACCGGCCTGGGCGAGTTTGGCGGCCCCACCACGGGCAAGCTGCTGGCGAACCTGCGGGCAGCAGGCCTGCAGGCGGCCGACATTGACACGGTGCTGATCAGCCATTTCCATGGCGACCACATCAACGGCCTGCGCAACAAGGCGGGTGCATGGACCTTTCCCAAGGCCAAGGTGCTGGTGCCTGCCGCCGAGCACGCCTTCTGGATGGACGATGCCCGCATGGCCGCAGCTCCCGCAGGCATGAAGGGCGCGTTCGAGAACGTGCGCCGCACCTTTGCCACCATGCCCGCCGACACGCTGGTGCAGTTTGCCGCGGGGGCCGAGGTGGCACCCGGCATCCAATCGGTGGCGGCCTATGGCCACACGCCCGGGCACACCTTGTTCGAACTGAACTCGGCCGGCCAGAGTTTCTTTTATGTGGCGGACCTGACCAATGTGCCGGCCCTGTTCGCCCGCAACCCCGACTGGGCCGTGGCCTTTGACATGGATGCCGAAGCCGCACGCAAGGTGCGCCGCGAGATGTTCCAGCGCATCACGGACCGCAATGCCATGCTGGGCGGCTTCCATTTCCCGTTCCCGGCGTTGGGCCGCATGGCGGCCTCGGGCAATGGCTATGCCTTCCAGCCTGCGGCCTGACGCGCAGCCCACCCGTCCCGGCATCGCCCTGCTCCTGTGGTGGTCCAACGCAGGTCCGCCGAAGAGCCCCTATTTCGGCTGTGGCCTAATATCCCCCTTTTTCCACTCCCTCAGAGACCTACCATGGGCAACAAGATCGTCACCGAAGCAGACCGCAAGCACACCCCCCAACCCAAGCCCATGCCCGGCGTGAGCCTGCCCACGTCTGGCCGTGGTCAGCGCGTCAGCCTGGAGCGTGGCGTGGCTACGCGCAGCAAGAAGAACCCCGGCAAGCGCTCCAAGAAGGGCGGCTGATCGGCCCAATGGCCCCACGGGGCCACTGCGAAAACAAGCCCTCTTCGGAGGGCTTTTTTCTGGGCGCCACGCAGTGCAGCTCTGCGCATGGCCCCTGGCACACCCGCAATGCCTAGCGCACACCGCAGATCAACGCCCCAGGGTCGTTGGGCTGCACCTCGCGGGCCTGCTTGGCCTGGGCCACCGCCATGTCGCGCGGCAGGGTCACGCCGTTCTTGACCGCCAGGATTTCCGCCATCACGCTCACGGCGATCTCGGGAGGGGTCTTGCTGCCGATGTAGATACCGATGGGGCCACGCAAGCGCGCAAGGCTCTGCGGCGTCTGGTCAAAGTGTTCGATCATGCGGGCCCGGCGCGCCTCGTTGTTGCGGCGCGAGCCGATGCCGCCCACGTAGAACGCATCGGTGTTCAATGCCTCCAGCAGCGCCAGGTCGTCGAGCTTGGGATCATGCGTGAGTGCCACCACGCAGCTGCGGCGATCGGGCTTGAAGGCCAGCACCACATCGTCGGGCATGTCGCTCAGCACGGTGGCGCCGGGCACACCCCAGCTGCCCCGGTACTCCTCGCGCGGATCACACACCGTCACCGCAAAGCCGTTGAACAGGGCCATGGTCGCCAGGTACTCGGCCAGCTGGCCCGCGCCGATCAGCAGCATGCGGTACTCGGGCCCGAAGGTGTTGGTGAGCTGCACCGCATCCACCACCAGGTCGCCGGGGGTATCGGCCAACGACAGGGTGACGCCGCCATCGGCCAGGC
Organism: Acidovorax soli; assembly: GCF_900107605.1. GTDB lineage: Bacteria > Pseudomonadota > Gammaproteobacteria > Burkholderiales > Burkholderiaceae_C > Acidovorax > Acidovorax soli. The sequence continues at coordinate 47,677 of NZ_FNQJ01000013.1, forward strand.
GCACGCTGCGCCGCATCAGCCGGCCCGCGTCGAGCGCCGCGATCAGCGCGCCCAGGCTGGCGGGATCGGGGTCGTACTCCAGCAACAACTCCAGCGTGCCGCCGCAGGGCAGGCCGAAGCGGTGCGCCTCGTCCGCAGACACGCCATATTTGACGAAGGATGGCGGGCCGCTGGGCATGCGGTGGTCCGCACCGGCGGTTGCATCGGCTGACGGCGCGCCCTGCACATAGGCCCGGGTGTGCCGGTCAATCAGGTCGTCCTCGATGCAGCCGCCCGACACCGAGCCCACCACCGCGCCGTCCTCGCACAGCGCCATGATGGAACCCACCGGCCGGGGCGACGAGCCCCAGGTGCGCACCACCGTGGCCAGGAGCGCACGCCGCCCCGCCGCACGCCAGCCCTGCAGCGTGCGCAGCACCATCACATCCAGGTTTTCCATGGCTTCATCACCCCATCTATTTGCACCGTTTTCAACATCGCCCTGCGCTGCTGCACTCACTCCATATGAAACTGGCGCGCCCCTTGCCAGTGCCACCGTGGAACCGGCTGTGCCGGGCCACAGGTGAAGTCCCCTCTGGGGACCGGCGCGAAGCGGCACAGGAGGAGCTCAAGTCAGCCACCACGCTAACAGCACCAGCGCCACCGCGCCAGCCACCCACACCCATACCGGGATGCCAGCGTGGGGATGGCCATCACCCGCCCTTGCATCCGGCACATCGCGCAATTGATCGTATTCCGACGGCACCGTGTCCACCGCATCGTCACGCGGGTAGCGCCGCTGCATCTCGTCGTCAAAGCGCTTGAAGAAGTCTTCGGCCATGCCCTTGGCGGCGCCGTCGATCAGGCGCTGGCCCAGCTGGGCAATCTTGCCGCCCACGCTGGCTTGCACGGTGTAGTTCAGCTCGCAACTCTCCTGCCCTGCGCCATCGGCTGGCAACGGCACCAGCAAGACCCGCGCATGGCCCTTGCCAAAGCCGGCCACGCCGCCCGAACCATCAAAGGCGATGGTGTAGCTCTCGGGCGGCACGATGTCGGCCAGCGTGATCTTGCCCGTGAATCTGGCCGACACGGGGCCGATCTTGACGGCCATGGCCACGGCGTACTGGTGCTCGCCCGTGGGCTCGACCTTGTCACAACCGGGGATGCACAGCTTGAGCACCTCGGGGTCGTTGAGCGCATCCCAGGCCTGTTGCTGGCTGACGGCAAGGGTGCGGGTCGCTTGCATTTCCATGGCGGATTCCTCTCGTGTTTTTCGTTTCTCTGAAATCGGTCATTGCCGGAGCAAGGTGGCCAGGCTGGCCGCCAGGTCCTGCAAGCGGCCGAGGTTGTGCACGGCCAGCATGCCATGGGCCTGGCGGTGCAGCTCGGCCGCACCCCGCGCCGTGGGCGCGTAGCCCTCAAAGCGCAGCAAAGGGTTGAGCCATAGCAGCCGGCCTGCGTGGCGGCGCAGCCAGCCCAGCTCCTGAGCCAGCACCTCGGGCGCGCCGGTGTCCAGCCCGTCGCTGATGAGCAGCACCAGCGTGCGCCGCCCCACCAGCCGCCGGGCATGCTGCGCGCGCAGCTGGGCCAGGCTCTCGCCCATGCGGGTGCCGCCGGCAAAGTCGTGGATGGCATGGCTGGCCGCCTGCAGCATGGCATCGGTGTCGGCCAGGCGAAAGGCGGGCGTGAGGTCGGTCAGGCCCGTGCCAAAAGCAAACACATCGCGGCGCACGACAGCCCCCGTGTGGTGCGGCGCGGTGGCGGCGTGCAAGAAGGCCAACAGCAGGCGCGCATAGCGCTCCATGGAGCCGGACACATCCACCAGCACCAGCAGCGGCAGGGGTTGCTGGCGCCGCTGCAGCAAGGGCACACGCAGCACCTCGCCACCGCTGCGGGCGGCCAGGTGCATGGCGCCGGGCCAGTGCGGGCGGCTGCCGCGCAGGCCCGGCCGGGTGCGGCGGGCAGCGTAGTGCGGCAAAGGCAAAGGGATGTCGCGCGCCAGGCGCTCGACCAGCAGGTACTCGCTGGCCGAGAGCTGGTTGAAATCGGCCTGGCGCAAGCGCTGCAGGTCGCTGGCCGTCATGGCCGCATCGAAATCCACCTTGTCGTCCTCGCGCGGCGGTGGCGCGCTGCGGGCGGCGCGCACGGGTGCCAGCGCCTCGCTCACGCGGGGGCGGCGCTTGGCGGGCTCGGCCCTGGATTCGGCACTGGGCAGCATCTGCGCGAGCAGCTTTTGCGCCACATTGGGGTTGCGGAAGTACGCGTCGAACAGTTCGCGGAACACCATGCGGTCCTGCTCGCGGCTGACCAGCACGGCCTCCAGCGCGGCGCTGAAATCCTCGCGCAGAAGACCCACCAGCATCACCGCCTGCTGGGCCAAGGCCATGCGCGCGGCGTCCACGCGCACGCCAGCGCGGCGCAGCGTGCGGCCAAAGCCACTCAGGTTGTCGGCCAGCTTGCCGGTGCGGGCATCGCCCAGCTGCGAGATCGTTGCGCCCTGCGCCATGGCCCGGCCTTCATGCATCGGCATCGGCGGGCTGCAGCAACTGCACCGCCATGTCGCGCGTGAGCGCCGCCACGTCCTCGCGCTGCTTGAACAGGATGCCGGCGGTGTCCGACACCACCTCCGGGTCCACCACGATGGTGTCCAGCGCCACCAGCGCCTTGGCCCATTCCACGCTCTCGGCAATGCCGGGGGCGCGCTGAAAAGCGTTGGCAAAGGGCTGGCTGCGCAGGCGGCCCACAAACTCGGCCACCTGGGTGGCCAGCGCTTCGCTGGCGCCAGGCACCTGCGCACGCACGATGGCCAGCTCGCGCTCGCGCTCGGGGTAGTCCAGCCAGTGGTACAGGCAGCGGCGCTTGACGGCGTCGTGCAGGTCGCGCGTGCGGTTGCTGGTCAAGATGGTGACCGGCGTGGCCGTGGCGCGCACGGTGCCGATCTCGGGGATGCTCACCTGGTACTCGCCCAGGTATTCGAGCAAAAAGGCCTCGAAGGGCTCGTCGGCGCGGTCCACTTCGTCGATCAGCAGCACGGCACCGGGCGCCGGGGCCTGCAGCGCCTGCAGCAGGGGGCGGCGGATGAGGTAGCGGTCCTGGTAGACCTCGCGCTCCACCTGCGCCATGTCGGCACCGCCCTGCCCCTCCGCAGCCCGCATGTGCAGCAGCTGGGCAGCGTAGTTCCATTCGTACAGCGCCTCGCGCTGCTCCAGGCCGTCGTAGCACTGCAGACGGATCAGGCTGCGCGCCAGCACCTTGGAGAGCGCCTGCGCCAGCGCCGTCTTGCCCACGCCGGGCTCACCCTCCAGCAACAAAGGCCGTTGCAGCCTGAGCGCCAGGAACACCGCCGTGGCCAGGCGACGGTCGGCAAAATAGCCCACGCTCTGCAGGGCCTCTACCAGGGCGTCGATGGAAGCCGGAACCGGCGCGGCGTTCAACGAGTTCATTGCTATCCAATTCATAGCTGCCAGCGCATGTTCTTCTATCGCTAGCGGCCCATTTCACTCAAAAACCCACCACCGGGTGCCGCACCGCGGTGGCGGGGTTGCCCTCATGTCATCCCAGCATCTGCTGCACAGCGCGCTGGGTTTGCACGCTGATGAGGTTGGCGCGGTAGGCAGCGCTGGCGTGGATGTCGGCGTTCAGGTCGCTCGCGTCGATCTTGACGCTGGTCGCCGACTGCGGCGTGAAGCTCTGGTTGAGCGCCGCCTCCAGCCCCGCATGGCGGAACACGCTGCTGGCCGCACCGGTGACGGCCACGCGCACGCCGCTGTCGGTCTGCGCCACAAACACCCCCACCAGCGAGAAGCGCGATGCCGCCTGTTTGAACTTCATGTACGCGGCGCGCTTGGGGATGGGGAAGCGGATGGCGGTGATGATCTCGCCCTCATCCAGCGCCGTGGTGAACATGCCCACAAAGAAGTCGTCGGCCGCGATCTCGCGCTGGTTGGTGATGACCGTCGCACCCAGGCCCAGCACCGCGCTGGGGTAGCAGGCGGCGGGGTCGTTGTTGGCCACCGAGCCTCCCAGCGTGCCACGTGCCCGCACCTGACGGTCGCCGATGTGGGCGGCCAGGTCGGCCAGCGCGGGAATGGCGGCCTTGACCTCGCTGCTCGCCGCCACGTCGGCGTGGCGCGTCATGGCGCCGATGACCAGCGCATTGCCCTCGCGGCGGATGCCCGCCAGTTCGGCAATCTGGTTCAGATCGACGATCTTCTCGGGGTGGGCCAGGCGCAGGCGCATGGACGGCAGCAGGCTTTGACCGCCTGCCAGCAGCTTGCCGCCCTGGGCGATGATTTGCGCGGCAGCGGCGGTGGAGGAAGGCGCCTCAAAGATGAATGCGTACATAGGGAACTCCTGTCAGTTTTCATGCTGCGACAGCAAAGGCTCGCAACCGGTGAAAAACGCGCGGCAAAGGCCAGCGGCCGCCGCGCAAGGGCCGCCCCGCCGCGCTGGCGGCGTCCCGCTGGAGGGGGAAGGCGCGAAGCGACTCAGGGGGGGCTTCATGTTTTGGCGCTCTGGATGGCTTCCCACACGCGATGCGGCGATGCGGGCATGTCGAAGTCCTTCACGCCCAGCGGGTGTAAAGCATCCAGCACGGCGTTGATCACCGCCGGCGGCGAGCCGATGGCCCCGGCCTCGCCGCAGCCCTTGGTGCCCAGCGGGTTGTGCGTGCAGGGCGTGCACACATGGCCGAGCTGGAAGGTGGGAAAGTCGTCGGCGCGCGGCATGGCGTAGTCCATGAAGCTGCCGGTGAGCAGCTGGCCCGTTTCGCGGTCGTACACGCAGTTTTCCAGCAGCGCCTGGCCGATGCCCTGCACCAGGCCGCCGTGCACCTGGCCTTCCACGATCATGGGGTTGATGATGGTGCCGAAGTCGTCCACCGCAGTGAACCGGTCCACGCGGGTCAAGCCCGTGGCCGGGTCCACTTCCACCTCGCAGATGTAGGTGCCCGCAGGAAAGGTGAAGTTGGTCGGGTCGTAGAACGCGGTCTCGTTCAAACCCGGTTCGAGCTTGTCGAGCGGGTAGTTGTGCGGCACGTAGGCCGTGAGCGCCACCTGGCCGAAGGGGATCTTCTTGTCGGTGCCGCGCACGGTGAATTCGCCGCCGCTGAAGTCGATGTCGGCATCGCTGGCTTCCATGAGGTGCGCGGCAATCTTCTTGGCCTTGGCCTCGATCTTGTCCAGCGCCTTCATGATGGCCGCGCCGCCCACGCTGATGGAGCGCGAGCCGTAGGTGCCCATGCCAAACGGCACGCGGCCCGTGTCGCCGTGCACGATGTCCACGTTTTCCACCGGGATGCCCAGGCGCGCGGCCACCACCTGCGCAAAGGTGGTCTCGTGCCCCTGGCCGTGGCTGTGCGAGCCGGTGAACACCGTCACGCTGCCCGTGGGGTGCACGCGCACCTCGCCGCATTCGAACAGCCCGGCGCGCGCGCCCAGGGCGCCCGCGATGTTGGACGGCGCAATGCCGCAGGCCTCGATGTAGCTGCTGTAGCCGATGCCACGCTTCAAACCCTTCGCCTCGCTGGCCGCCCGGCGTGCGGCAAAGCCGGCCACATCGGCCAGTTGCTCGGCCTGCGCCATGCAGGCGTGGTAGTCGCCAATGTCGTATTGCAGCGCCACCGGCGTCTGGTAGGGGAAGCTGGTGATGAAGTTGCGCTTGCGGATCTCGTCTTGCGCCAGCCCCATGTCCCAGGCGCAGCGCGAGACCAGGCGCTCCAGCAGGTAGGTGGCCTCGGGCCGGCCCGCACCGCGGTAGGCATCCACCGGGGCCGTGTTGGTGAACCAGGCATCCACTTCCACATGGACCTGCGGTGTGCTGTATTGCCCGGCCAGCAGCGTGGCATACAGGATGGTGGGCACCGCGCTGGCAAAGGTGGAGAGGTAGGCGCCCACGTTCGCGTCGGTGTGCACGCGCAGGGCCAGGAACTTGCCGTTGGCATCCATGGCCATTTCGGCGTGGCTGACATGGTCGCGGCCATGCGCATCCGAGAGGAAGGACTCGCTGCGGTCGGCCACCCACTTGATGTTGCGGTTGAGCTTTTTGGCGGCCCAGGTCAGGCACACGTCCTCGGCATACAGAAAGATCTTGGAACCGAAGCCGCCGCCCACATCGGGCGCGATCACGCGCACCTTGTGCTCGGGCAGGCCCATCACAAAGGCCGTCATCAAGAGGCGCTCGACATGCGGGTTCTGGTTGCTCACATACAGCGTGTATTCGTCGTTCGCACGGCTGTAGCTGCCAATGGCGGCGCGCGGCTCCATGGCGTTGGGGATCAGGCGGTTGTTGACCAGATCGAGCTTCGTCACATGCGCGGCGCCGGCGAACACGGCGTCCACCGCGCCCTTGTCGCCGATCGCCCATTTGAAGCAATGGTTGTCGGCAGCGATGTCGTGCACCACCGCCCCGGCCACCTTGCCGGCGGCGGCATCGGCCACGTTGACCACGGCGGGCAGCACGTCGTAGTCCACCTCCACCAGCTCGGCGGCGTCGCGCGCCTGCTGCTGGGTTTGCGCCACCACCATGGCCACATGGTCGCCCACGTAGCGCACCTTGCCCTGCGCCAGGATGGGGTGCGGCGGCTCCTTCATGGGCTCGCCGTTGGTGCTGGTGATGAGCCAGCCGCAGGGCAGGCCGTTGATGCTGTCGGCGGCCACATCGGCGCCGGTGAAAACGCCCAGCACGCCCGGCGCGGCCTGGGCGGCGCTGGCGTTGATGCGGTTGATTTTGGCGTGCGCGTGCGGCGAGCGCACGAACACCGCGTGGCTTTGCGCGGCCAGCACCACGTCGTCGGTGTACTGGCCCGCACCGGTCAGGAAACGGTAGTCTTCCTTGCGCTTGAGCGATTCGCCGATGTGCGGCAGCTTGGAAAAGTCGGATGCACCCATGGTTGTTCTCCCCTGTGTTTATGCCGACGCCATGGCCTTCTGGCCGACCTGCACCGCGCGCACGATGTTCTGGTAGCCCGTGCAGCGGCAGATGTTGCCTTCGAGCAGCTCGCGGATCTCGCCTTCGCTGGCGTGGGGGTGGTTCTTGCACAGGTCCACCGCGCTCATCACCATGCCGGGGGTGCAGAAGCCGCACTGCAGGCCATGGCACTCCTTGAAGGCCGCCTGCATGGGGTGCATGGTGCCGTCGGGCGCGGCCAGGCCTTCGATGGTCTGCACCTCGGCGCCCTGCGCCTGCACGGCCAGCATGGCGCAGGATTTGACGGCACGGCCGTTGACGATCACGGTGCAGGCGCCGCACTGGCTGGTGTCGCAGCCCACATGGGTGCCGGTGAGCAGCAGGTGCTCGCGCAGCGCATGGACAAGCAGGGTGTTGGGAGGAACGTCAACACGGGCGGCACGCCCGTTGACCGTGAACTGGACTTGCATCTGGCTGTCTCCTGAAGCGGTGTTGGCTGGAACTGCAAACCGCATCTTGGGCCGAGCGCACCCACTGATTCCTAGGGAGAACCCTCGGTTCCTGGAAGGCCGCAGGGGATATTCTCAAAATGAAACATGTTGCAGTGCACATGCGGACTGCATCCCAAGGGCGGCGCCACATCTGCCGCGCACCCAGCGCCACCCCCTCTACCGGAGGTTCCATGCTTGCCGTTGCCCCGCCCATCCCCACCGAGCGCCAGCACCTGATTGCCCAGGCGCGCAGCGCCATGCTCAGCCAGGGGCCCTTGCCCGCCACGCTGGCCATCGAGCCCTGGATCGTGCGCTCGTGGCAGCGCTGCCTGGCCAGCGGGCACCGGCCCGCGCAGGCGCTGGTGTTCAACGTCGTCAGCGCCCGCGCCGTGCAGCGCACCGCCGAGCAGCACGCCACGCTGCTGCAAGCGGCCCGGCCCGTGCTGGAACAACTCGCCCGCGCCATTGCAGACGTGCACTATTTCGCCCTGCTGACCGACGCGCGCGGCATGGTGATCGCGGTGCAGGGCGCGTTGGACCGCCATGACCCCCGCGCCCGCGCCATCGGCCGCGTGGGCATCGACCTGTCCGAGGCCGCCGTGGGTACCACCGCCATCGGCGCTGCACTGGCCGAGCTGCAGCCGGTGTGGTTGCACCGGGGCGAACATTTCTTTGACGCCAACAGCGGCTACAGCTGCGCCGGCGCACCCCTGTTCGGGCCCCAGGGCCAGTGCGTGGACATGCTCGACCTGACCGGCGTGGATGTGCCCGAGCGGCCCGAGCTGCGCCACCTGGTCGCCTGCTCGGCCCGCGCCATCGAGGACGCCCTGCTGCTGCAACTGCCGCACGCGCTGCTGCTGCGCATCAACTGGCCGGGCAGCACGCTGGGTGGCGACGGCGACGGCCTGATGGCGCTGGACGCCGACGGCGCCGTGCTGGGCACCAACACCATGGCACGCCAGCTGGTGCCGCAGCCGCTGCGCGAGCCCGGCGCGCCAGTGCATTGCAGCGATCTGCTGGCCCTGCCGTGGCCCCTGCTGTTCGATGCGGGGCAGCGCCCACCGGCCGTGCCGCTGGACCTGCCCCTGTGGTCGGGCCTGCGCCTGCAGGGCCTGGCCCTGCGATCCCATCCGGCCCGCACGCCATCCCGCCTGGCGCACACCGTCCCGGCGGTGGCCGGCGCCAGCAGCCCGGCGCCGCTGCGCGCGGCCGAAGCCGCCCTCATCCGCCAGGCTGTGCAGGATGCGCGCGGCAACGTGGCCGAAGCCGCCCGCGCACTGGGCATCAGCCGCGCCACGGTGTACCGCAAGCTCGGGACAGTCAAAAGACAGGGTTCACGCGAATTTTGGTAAAAAGCGGCCATAGCGCTTGGACTTGAATCCGCCCATTCCTACAAAGCGTCAAAAGCTATATTTTCAATAGCGATCTTGTTGCTTTTCTTGTCTCTTGCGACTGTCCGCAAGGTTCTCGGCCTGCGCACGGCAGGCTGGGCTGCGGCGACAATCCTCAGGGCAAGCCGTGCACCACACCGAACAACCCATGCCCCACGAAAATCCATCAGGCTTCAACGCCCGCCTGTGGCGCCGTTTCGTGCAGATTGCACGGCCCTACTGGCAATCCGAGGAGCGCTGGCGCTCGCGCGGTCTGCTGGCGCTGCTGGTGTTGCTGCTGCTGGGGCAGACCGCCTTCAATGTGTGGTTCAACCACGAAACCGGCGAATTCACGTCCGCGCTGGCGGCGCACGATGCAGACCGCTTCTGGGCTTCCATCCGGCGCTACACCCTCATCCTGGTAGCGGCCGTGCCGATCTACGCGCTGTATTACTACGTGCGCGACACCCTGGGCCTGCGCTGGCGACGCTGGCTCACGCAGCATTTTCTGGCGCGCTATTTCGAGCAGCGGGCCTATTACCGGCTGAATGCCATCGTGGGCATCGACAACCCCGACCAGCGCATCGCGGAAGACATCAACGCGTTCACGCAGCAGTCGCTGTATTTTTCGATGATCGCGCTGGGCGCGGTGATCCAGCTGATTGCGTTTGCCAGTGTGCTGTGGGCCATCTCGCAGGGGCTGGTCTATTTTCTGATCGGCTACGCCATCTTCAGCACCGTGTTCACCGCCAAGGTCTTTGGCCAGCGCCTGATCGGGTTGAACTACCGCCAGCTGCAGCGCGAGGCCGATTTCCGCTTCAGCCTGGTGCGGGTGCGCGAGCATGCCGAGCCCATCGCCTTTCACAGTGGCGAGCAGCGTGAAATGTCCACCCTGCGACGCATTTTTGACGCCCTGTATGCCAACTACCAGCAGGTGCTGCGCTGGCAGTTCAAGCTCAACCTGTTCCAGTACACCCACAGCTTCCTGACCATCGTGCTGCCCAGCGTGATCATTGCCAACCAGGTGCTCTCGGGCGACCTGGAGGTCGGGCGGGCCATTCAGGCCGCAGGCGCCTTTGCGGCCATCCTGAGCGCGCTGACGGTGATCGTCGAGCATTTCGAAAGCCTGAGCCGCTTCTCGGCCGGCGTGGACCGGCTGCATGCGTTTGCCACCACCCTCGAAGGCCAGGCGCTGCCCCCCGTGCCCCCCGTGCCCCCCGCACCGCAGGGCACCAGCGAGCCCAGCCTCGAACCCGCGGTCCATATCCACACCGTGCCCGGCTTCGAACTGGGGGTCACGCAGCTGACGGTGCTCACCCCCAACCGCGAACACCTGCTGCTGCGCGACCTCACGCTCCGCGTGCACCCTGGCCGGGGCCTGCTGATCGTGGGGCCCAGCGGCGCGGGCAAAAGCTCGCTGCTGCGCGTGGTGGCCGGGCTGTGGGCCACCGGGTCTGGCGAAGTGGTGCGCCCCGCCGACCCCGACATGCTTTTTCTGCCCCAGAACCCCTACCTGCCCCTGGGCGACCTGCGCTGCCAGCTGCTCTACCCCCAGACGGAACGTGAAATTACGGACGCGGAGCTGCAGCAATGGCTGGAGCGGGTGAACCTGCCCACACTGGCCGAGCGCTTCGGCGGGCTGGGCGCCCACCTCGATTGGGCCAAGGTGCTGTCGGTCGGCGAGCAACAGCGCCTGGCCTTTGCCCGTGCGCTGCTGGCCAAGCCCCGCTACCTGCTGCTGGACGAAGCCACCAGTGCGCTCGATGCCGCCAACGAGGCGCTGCTGTACGGACAGCTGGCGGGCCTGTCGATCACGCCAGTGAGTGTGAGCCACCACCGGAGCGTGCTGGAATACCACCACCAGGTACTGGAACTGGCGGGCGACGGCCGCTGGGCGTTGCATGCCGCGGGCCACTACCACTGGACATGAATACCCGGCGGCGGGCCCGCACAACCGCCAGGCGACGGCATGGCCCTGCAGGGGGCCATTGAAAGCACCGGACTATCATCGCCCCATGCTGATCGAGACCCTGGACACCGCGCGCGACCTGGGGCGCCTGAAAGAGATTCTGGGCGTGATGGTGCGCCACGGATTTGGCGACACCGTGCGCCGCCTCGGCCTGGCCGACAAGCTGGAGCGCGCCGGCCAGGCACTCCACTGGAACCTGGCGGGCGACCTGGCCCGCGTCGAGCCGCCCGTGCAGGTACGGCTGGCACTGGAAGAGCTGGGCCCCACCTTCGTCAAGTTCGGGCAGCTTTTGGCGGGCCGGGCCGATCTGTTCGGCCCCGACTGGATTGCCGAGTTCGAGAAGCTCCACAGCCATGTCCCGGCCGTTCCCCTGGAGGCGCTGCGCCCCCAGTTGCGCCAGGACCTGGGGGATGAGCCCGAGGCAGTTTTTGCGCGCTTTGACACCGAGCCGCTGGCCGCGGCCTCGATCGCACAGGTGCACCGCGCACAGCTGCCCGACGGTAGCGAGGTGGTGGTCAAGATACGCCGGCCTGGCATCAGCGAGGTGATCGAGGCCGACCTGCGCCTGCTGGAGCGGCTGGCCGCGCTGGCCGAAGCCGAACTGGCCGCCCTCAAGCCCTACCGCCCGCAGCAGCTGGTGCGCGAGTTCGCACGCTCACTGCGGCGCGAACTCAACCTGGCGGGCGAATGCCGCAGCGCCGAGCGCATTGCCGGCAACCTCACCAGTCTGCCCCACATCGTGGTGCCGCGCGTTTACTGGGAGCACACCAGTGAGCGCATCAACGTGCAGGAATTCATCGAGGGCGTGTCCGGCGGGCAGCTGGATGTGCTGACACCCGAAGCCGGCTTTGACCGCGCCTTACTGGCCCGGCGCGGCGCCCAGGCCGTGCTGAAAATGATTGTGCAGGACGGCATCTTCCACGCCGATCCGCACCCCGGCAATGTGTTCTACCTGGAAGGCAACCGCATCGCTTTCATCGACTTCGGCATGGTGGGACGCCTGTCGCAGCGGCGACGCGACGAGCTGCTGCAGATGCTGCTGGGCCTGGTAGAGCGCCAGCCACAGGCGGTGGCCGAGGTGCTGCTGGACTGGGCGGGCGATGCCCACGGCGTGGACCTGGGGCAACTGGAGGTGGAGGTGGAGGCCTTTGTCGACCAGTACCACGGCGTGCCCCTGGCCCAACTGCAGCTGGGCCAGATGCTGGCCGATGTGACCTCCATCCTGCGCGAGCACCACCTGGGCCTGCCACCCGACCTGGCCCTGCTCATCAAGGCCTTCATTTCGCTGGAAGGCATGGGCCGCAACCTGGACCCGGACTTTCACATGGCGACCGAGGCCCTGCCGCTGCTGCACCAGGTGGTGCGCACACGGTATGAACCGCGCGCACTGGCCGGCCGTGCCTGGCAGGCCTTGCGCCGGGCGCTGGCCACCGCCGAGCAATTGCCCGACGACCTGGCGCGCCTGCTGCGCAACGCGCGCCGGGGCCGCCTGCAGGTGGGTATCGAGCTGGCCCATCTCAAGCGGGTGGGCGACCAGATCGACCGCTCTGCCAACCGGCTGTCGATGGCGCTCATCATCTCGGCCCTCATCATCGGCTCATCCATCGTGATGACCGTGCAGGGCGGGCCCACGCTGTTCGGGCTACCGGCCTTTGGCTTCCTGGGCTTCTTTGGTGCCGTGGTCTGCGGGCTGTGGCTGGTGCGCGCCATCTGGCGCAGCAGCCACCATAGAGACGAGGATTGAGGAGGATCTGCAAGATCACCCTTAAGGCAGCAGCCCCGCAAAGCGCTACGGCTGCTTACCCAAAACAAGGCCCCACCGCCACAAAGTCGGCATGGCCCATGCCAGTGCCACCGAGGAACCGGCTGCGCCGTGCCATTGGTGGCGTCCCCATAGGGGATGCCTCGACGCGGCCCAGGGGGTCACTTCGCTGCGTTCGGGAAGAACAACTGCTCACCACCGATCTTGTAGTTGGCGATCGCCGTCTGGCCCACGGGTGAAACCACCCAGTCCACGAATTTCTGCGCAGCCTGCACCTTCACATGCGGGTGCTTGGCGGGATTCACCACCATCACGCCGTACTGGTTGAACAGGCGCTGGTCACCCTCCACCAGCACGGCCAGGTCGGCGCGGTTCTTGAAGTTGAGCCAGGTGCCCCGGTCGGCCAGCACATAGGCGCCGCTGGAGGCGGCAATGTTGAGCGCCGGGCCCATGCCGCAGCCGCACTCCTTGTAGCCGCTGCCCTTGGCGGCATCGGCGCCCGCCAGCTTCCAGTAGCGCAGTTCGGCGGCGTGGGTGCCGCTCTTGTCGCCACGCGAGACAAATTCGCCATTGCCAGCGGCCAGCTTTTTCAGCGCTTCCACGATGTCCTTGCCCTTGATACCGGCGGGATCGTTCCTGGGGCCGACCAGGATGAAGTCGTTGTACATCACGGGGTAGCGCTTCACGCCCCAGCCATCGGCCACAAACTTTTCCTCGGCCACCTGGTCGTGCACGAACAGCACATCGGCGTCACCGCGGCGCGCCGTGTCCAGCGCCTGGCCCGTACCCAGGGCCACCACCTTCACGTCCAGGCCACTGGCCTTCTTGAACTCGGGCAGCAGATAACCGAACAGGCCCGACTGCTCGGTGGAGGTGGTGGACGCCATGGTGATGGACTGCGCGCTGGCGACTCCACAAACGGCCAAAACAATGGCTGAAAGCGCTTTACAAGTCAGCGTCAGAAGCCCAAAAGACTGCATGTTCTTCATACCATTTCTCCTTTGACAAACAACCGGGCGGCGTCGGGCAGGGGGCCGTTGAAAAAGTCGTGCACGGGCAAATCGGCCAGCACAGCGCCGTGTTCGAGATAAATCACCCGGCTGGCCAGCCGCTTGACCTGGCCCAGGTTGTGGCTGCTGAAGACCATGGTCACGGGGTGGGCCGGGCCCGCCTGGCCGTGGCTGGCGGCCAGGTCGGCCATCAGCAGCTCGACCTCGCGCTTGGCGTGCGGGTCGAGGCTGGCGGTGGGCTCGTCGAGCAGCAGCACATCGGGTCGCAGCGCCCAGGCCCGCGCCAGCGCCACCCGCTGCTGCTGCCCGCCCGAGAGGGTGCGCGCGCCTTGCGCCGCAATGCCCTCCAGCCCCACGCGCTGCAATGCCAGCAACGCCTGCGCGCGCGCGTCACGCCAGCGCACACCCTGCAGCCACAGGCCCAGCGCCACGTTGTGCTGGGCGCTGGTGCGCAGCATGTGCGGGCGCTGGAACAGCATGGCCTGGCGGCGGCCATCGCTCCGCAGCAACTGGCCGCTGCTGGGTTTGGCCAGGCCGTGCAGCACGCGCAGCAGCGTGCTCTTGCCACAGCCATTGGCACCGATCAACGCCACGCGCTCGCCCGGGGCCACCGACAGATTCACACCCAGGAGCGCCTGCACGCGGCCATAGCGCACACCCACGCCGTGCAGGGAAAAAACAGGGGGATGATCGGGCGGACTCAACGACGCCCGCGCCACCTTCACACCATCGGGCCAGGACGCAGCCGCGCCCGCGGCGGGCACTGCGCTCATGCCAGCACCCCCGGCATGGTGCCCTGCGAGGTGCCGTCCACGCCTTCCCGCCAGCGCCGCAGCACGGCAATCAGCACATTGAGTGCCAGCACCACGGCCAGCAGCACCAGGCCCAGCGCCAGGGCCAGTGGCAGATCGCCCTTGCTGGTTTCCAGGGCGATGGCGGTGGTCATGACGCGCGTAAAACCGTCGATGTTGCCGCCCACGATCATCACGGCGCCCACCTCGGAAATGGCGCGCCCGAACGATGCGATCAGCACCGTCAGGAGGGCATAGCGCTCGTCCCAGGCCAGCAACAGGCTGCGCATCACGGGGCCCGCTCCCAGCGATTGCAACTGCTCGCCATGGCTGCGCTCGGCATCGGCCACCGACTGGCAGGTCAGGGCAGTGACGACCGGCAGCACCAGCAGGGTCTGGGCAATGACCATGGCCTTGAAGGTGAAGAGCCATCCCATGGCGCCCAACGGGCCGCTGCGCGACAGCAGCAGATAGACCACGAGTCCGACGACCACCGAAGGCACTGCCAGCAGGGTGTTGAGCCAGGCCAGCACGCCCCCCCGGCCCGCGAACCGCGCCACGCCCAGCCACGCGCCCAGCACCAGGCCACCGCCGCAGGCCAGCAGGCAGGCCGTGCCGCTGACAGCAAGGGAGCGACCCACGATGGTCCACAAAGCAGGGTCGGCCGAAACCGTGAGATGCAGCGCCGTGAGGACGCTTTCAGAGAGAGTGGACATGGATTCGACTATCGTATGCACCGAATCAATCTCCAGCGATATGAACACCTGTGCATAGGGTCCAACTCCACTACACGCTCAGCCGCGATGCCGGCGACGCCCTGATCCGCAACCCCTTGCCCGAGATGCTGCAGGCCGTGGCGCAGCAAGGCTCGATTTCGGCCGCCGCGCGCGCGCTGGGGCTGTCCTATCGCCATGTGTGGGGGGCCCTCAAGCGCTGGGAAGACCAGCTCGGTGGGGAACTCGTCACCTGGGGCAAGGGCCAGTCGGCCCAGTTGAGCGAGTTCGGCACCAAGCTGCTGTGGGCCGAGCGCCAGGCCCAGGCCCGCCTGGCGCCGCAGATCGCCGCCCTGCATGCCGACCTGGAGCGCGCCTTTGCCGTGGCCTTTGACGCCGATGCCCATGTGCTCACCCTGTACGCCAGCCACGACGATGCCCTGGTGGCGCTGCGTGCCCATGCGGCCACGCAGGCCGATGCCGGAGCGCTGCACCTCGATATCCGCTTCACCGGCAGTGTGGATGCAATCCGCGCACTCAACGAGGGGCGCTGCACGCTGGCCGGCTTTCACACGGTGGATCAGCCCGCCGCCGACTCTGTGGCAGCGCGCTCCTACAAGCCCCTGCTGCAGCCCGGGCTGCACAAGATCATCGGCTTTGCCCAGCGCACGCAAGGCCTCATCGTGGCCCCGGGCAATCCGCTCGGCCTCCACAGCCTGGCGGACGTGGTGCGCACCGGCGCCCGCTTCATCAACCGGCCACTCGGCAGCGGCACGCGCGTGCTGCTCGATGACCTGCTGGCCCAGGCGGGTGTGGACGCCCAGGCCATCCCGGGCTACATGCGCAACGAACCGTCGCACACCGCCATTGCCCAGGCGGTGGCGGCCGGTGCGGCCGATGTGGGCATGGGCATCGAGGTGGCTGCGCGCACCCGGGGGCTGGATTTCGTGCCGCTGGTGCAGGAGCGCTACCACCTGGCCTGCCTGAAGGCCAGCCTGGACCAACCCGCCACGCAGGCCTTGCGCCGCTTGCTGCAAACACCCGAGTGGCAGGCACACATGAAGGCACTGCCGGGCTACACCCCTCTGCACTGTGGCGAAGTGCTGGCCATGAGCACGGTGCTTCCATGGTGGCAATTTGCAAGCAAGAAACGCGCTCCGCTGCCCCGGAAGCAGCCCTGATTGCTATATATATAAGAGCACAAAAGCCAAGTCGGTGCAAAGGGATTACACCGTCACACTCCCGTCAGGCTCCCACTATAGTGCTACGTAAAATCGCGCCTTTGTAAAAATGTGTCCCGCCATCCCGCCTACCCGCGGGGCGGAAGGGATGTCGCACGCACAGCCTTTCCATTGGAGACACCATGCAGGCTCTTCTCAAATTTTCACGCGCCATCGACGGGCTCAATGCCTTTGTCGGCAAGTACGTCATCTGGCTGATCTTTGCCGCCACCGCTGTCAGCGCCGTCAACGCGCTGGTGCGCAAGATTTTCGGGGTCAGCTCCAATGCGTTCCTGGAAGCACAGTGGTACCTGTTTGCCTGGTCTTTCCTGGTGGCTGCCGGGTTCACGCTGCTGCACCGCGAGCATGTGCGCATCGACGTGGTCAACAGCCGCCTGCCCAAGCGCGTGCAGGTGTGGATCGACATCGTGGGCTTTGCACTCTTTCTCACCCCTTTGTGCATCGTGGTGCTGTACCTGAGCTGGCCCCTGGTCGTGCAGATGTACCAGACCGGCGAAATGTCGGGCAACCCCGGTGGCCTGATCCGCTGGCCCGTGTGGATGGCCCTGCCCGTCGGCTTCGCGCTGCTGATGCTGCAGGGCTGGTCTGAACTCATCAAGCGCATCGCCTTCCTGCGCGGCCAGGGCCCCGACCCCATGGGTCGCCTCGTCGACAAGTCCTCCGAGGAAGAACTGGTCGAAATCCTGCGGCAGCAGCAAGACGCCGCGGCTGCAGCCAGTGCCGCGGGCACCACCCCACCTGCCACGCCCGCACGCTGAGCCCACGGAGCATCTTCATCATGGAATTCTTCGCTGCCAATTTCGCCCCCTTCATGTTTGCGGGGCTGATCATGTTCCTGCTGCTGGGTTTCCCCGTGGCCTTCAGCCTCGGCGCCTGCGGCCTGTTCTTCGGCTTTGTGGGTATCGAGATGGGCATTTTCCCCAGCTCGGTGCTGGCCTGGCTCCCCCAGCGCCTGATTGGCATCATGGCCAACGACACCTTGCTGGCGGTCCCCTTCTTCACGCTCATGGGTTTGATTCTTGAGCGCAGCGGCATGGCGGAGGACCTGCTCGATACCGTGGGCCAGGTGTTTGGCCCCATGCGCGGTGGTCTGGCCCTGGCTGTGATTTTTGTCGGCGCCCTGCTGGCTGCAACGACAGGGGTGGTTGCCGCGTCGGTGATCTCGATGGGCCTGATCTCGCTGCCCATCATGCTGCGCTACGGCTACGACCGCCGGCTGACCAGCGGTGTGATTGCAGCGTCCGGCACGCTGGCACAGATCATTCCGCCATCGCTGGTGCTGATCCTGATGGCCGACCAGCTGGGCAGGAGCGTGGGCGACATGTACAAGGGTGCCTTCCTCCCCGGTTTCCTTCTCATGGGCATGTACGTGGCCTACGTGATGTTTCTGGCGATTTTCAAGCCCCACCAGGTGCCGGCCCTGCCCCCGGAAGCCCGCACCTACCGCGAACCCAATGGCAGTGGCGGCTACACCTCGCTGACCGTTCTGGCCGCGCTGTCGGCCACCGTGTCGGTCTTCCTGGCACGCCACATGGCCGAGGTGCACAGCTGGTGGCAAGGCAAGCTGGTCACCTCCGTGGCCACCGACGAAAAAATCGTGGTGGCCATGTGCGGTGGCACGGCGGTGGCACTGGTCATTGCGCTGATCAACAAGGGCTTCAAGCTGGGCCTGCTCTCGCGCCTGGCGGAACGTGTGACCTTTGTGCTGATTCCGCCGCTGCTGCTGATCTTCCTGGTGCTGGGCACCATCTTCCTGGGCATCGCCACCCCCACCGAAGGGGGCGCCATGGGAGCCATGGGCGCGTTGATCATGGGCTGGAGCCGCAAGCGCCTGGACATGAAGCTGCTCAAGCAGGCCCTCGCCTCCACCACCAAGCTGTCGAGCTTCGTGATGTTCATCCTGATTGGCGCCACCACGTTCAGCCTGGTGTTCCAGGCCGCCGACGGCCCGGTCTGGGTGGAGCATCTGCTCACCAACCTGCCCGGCGGCCAGGTCGGCTTCCTGATCGCCGTGAACATCATGGTGTTCTTCCTGGCGTTCTTCCTCGATTACTTCGAGCTGTCGTTCATCGTGGTGCCCCTGCTGGCGCCCGTGGCCGACAAGCTGGGCATCGACCTGATCTGGTTCGGCGTGTTGCTGGCCGTGAACATGCAGACCTCGTTCATGCACCCGCCGTTCGGCTTTGCGCTGTTCTTCCTGCGTTCGGTGGCACCCGACAAGCCCTACGTCGACCGCGTGACGCGCAAGACCATGGAACCCGTCACGACGATGCAGATTTACCGTGGCGCCATTCCGTTCCTGCTGATCCAGCTGACCATGGTGGGCGTGCTGATTGCCTTCCCGCAAATTGTCACCGGCGCGCTGGATGCCAAGGTCGAATACAACATGGAGAGCATTGGCGACCAGATGCGCGGCACCCTGGGTGGACCCGCCGGAAGCGAAACCTATGGCGAAGAACCATTTGGCGGCAGCGAGGAGCCCACCGCACCCCCGGCCCCGGACGCAACCCCCGATGCACAAACCCCGGCCCCCGCACCTGCACAAGAAGCCCCTGCCGACGACCCGATGAAGGCGATGCAGGATGCGCTGAAGAAACCGGCGAACTGACGCGCGGCAACGGGTCCGCGCGGATCCGGTGCACATCGCCCCCGATGCGCCACGCCAACCTCCTCAAAGGCCCTTCGGGGCCTTTTTCTTGTGCGCCGGCACCTCCTCCTGGTTTTTTGCAAACCACCAGCACAGGAACAACCAGCCAGGGACGAGTGGTGCAGCCCACGCCGCCCCTGCAAATCCTGGCACCCAGATGCATCTGCCAGGCGCCCGTGGAACACCAACAAAAAAGCCGCGACATGCGCGGCTTGAATACATGTGGGGGCCCTTGCGGGCCACCCGCAGCAACGGCTCTCAGATCTTGACGCCGTTCATGTACTGGTTGTACGGATACTCGGAGAAGCGGTTCCACAGGATCTGGTCACGCTGGAAGGCACGCATGTCTTCATAGATCTTCTTGAACTCGGGCGACTTGGCGTTGTGCTCTTCATACACTTCCATGCAGGCCTTGAAACCGGCATCGATCACTGCCTTGGGGAAAGCGGTGAGCTTGGTCTTTTCTGCCACGAGCTTCTTCAGTGCAATCGGGTTGTAGGCATCGTACTTGGCCGTCATGTCGGTGGCTGCCACGGCCATGGCAGCGTTCAGGATGGCCTTGTTTTCGTCCGACAGGGCGGCGAACTTCTTGTTGTTGACGAAGAATTCCAGGTCCGCGCCACCTTCCCACCAGCCGGGGTAATAGTAGAAAGGCGCCACCTTGTTGAAGCCCAGCTTGGCATCGTCATAGGGGCCCACGAACTCGGCGGCATCCAGCGTGCCTTTTTCGAGCGCCTGGTACACGTCGCCGGCGGGCATGTTCTGCGCCACCACGCCCAGCTTGGCCATGGCCTCACCGAAAACGCCGCCGCCCATGCGCATCTTCAGACCCTTGAGATCCGCAACGGTCTTGATTTCCTTGCGGTACCAGCCGCCCATCTGGGTGCCGGTATTGCCCGCGCTGGCGGTGCGGAAGTTGTATTTCTCGAAAAAGGCATCCAGCAGCTTGCCACCGTTGCCGTACTTCTTCCAGGAGGTGTTCTGGCGCGCGGTCAGGCCGAACGGCACGGCGCAACTGAAAGCAAAGGCAGGGTCCTTGCCGGTGAAGTAATAAGCCGCCGACTGGGCCATTTCGATGGTGTCGGATTGCAGCGCATCGACCACGCCGAAAGCGGGCATCAGTTCGCCCGCAGGGTGCACGGAGATTTCAAACTTGCCACCCGACATGGCCTTGACCGTCCTGGACAGCGTTTCAGCGCTGCCGAAGATGGTGTCCAGGGACTTGGGGAAGCTCGAAGCGAGACGCCAGCGGACCGCGGCCTGCGCGTGTACCGCAGGTGCGGCACCTGCCGCCAGAACGCCAGCTATGCCGGCGTGCTTGATGATGGAACGACGATCCATGAGGGTTATCTCCGAAAATTGATTGCAAGACTCAGTTGCGCCCGTTGTGCGGACGTGCTCCAGGGGCTCTTTCAGCCATCGATCATTGTAGAAATACCCCTCCCGCTATTCTTGCGGGTTTTCCCGCGCAAGACCGATATTGGGCCGTGTATTCAGGCTTTTGCAAGCATTAGCGGCGCGGCGGCCAGCAACGGACGGGCTTCAGATTTTCTGGGCCGACATGAAGCTGTCGTACCGCGCCTCCGCAAAGCGGAACCAGAGGATCTGGTCGCGCTGGAAATTGCGCATGTCTCCATAGATCTTCTTCCACTCGGGGCTTCTGGCATCGTTGCCGGCAAACACCTCCATCGAAGCCTTGAATGCGGCATCCATGATGCCTTGGGAGAATGGCGACACCTTGGTCTTGGCCACCACCAGCTGCTTGAGTGCCGCGGGGTTCAGTGCGTCGTACTTCGCCAGCATGTCGGTGTGCGCCAGAGCTGCCGCGGCCTCTACGATGCCCCGGTAATCGGCCGATAGTGCATTGAAGGCTTTGAGGTTGATGTAGAAGTCCATTTCCGGGCCGCCCTCCCACCAACCAGGATAGTAGTAGTACGGTGCCACCTTGTGGAGCCCCAGCTTCTGGTCGTCGTAGGGACCGACCCATTCCGCGGCATCGAGCTCCCTTTTCTGCAATGCCTGGTAAATATCGCCCCCCGGCAGATTGGAGGGAATCACCCCCAGCCTGGCCAGGACATCGCCCACCAGCCCACCGCCCAGGCGCATCTTCAGGCCCTTGAAATCCGACGGGCTGCGGACCTCCTGAAGGAACCACCCACCCATCTGCGTGCCGGTGTTGCCCCCCGCAAAGCTGCGCATGTTGTAGCCCGCATAGAACTCATCCATGAGCTTGCGGCCATTGCCATGCAGCATCCAGGCATTCATTTGCCGGGCATTGAAGCCAAACGGTATGGCGGAGCCCAGCGCGAAGGCGGGGCTCTTGCCATAGAAGTAATACGGTGCCGTGTGCGCAGCCTCGACCGCGGCGGACTGCACCGCATCCACCACACCGAATGCCGGCACGAGTTCGCCGTCAGCGTGCACGGAGATCTGGAACCTCCCGTTGGACATCACCCGCACCGCTTGTGCAAAGACCTCCGCCACACCATAGATGGTGTCGAGCGATCGCGGAAAGCTCGACACCAGCCTCCAGCGCAGGACCGGCTGTGCGTGAATCGCAGGCGCGGCACCTGCAGCCAGCACGCCAGCCATGCCCGCATGCTGGATGAGTTTGCGGCGATCCATGGAATCCATGAAGTTGTCTCCGGAGGAAAGGAACAAGACGCCTCAAGCGGCCACGTACCAGGGGCCCAACGCAGGCCCATGGTCTTGCCATCGCCAGCATTGTAGGAATGGCGGCGCCCCCGCCGCGGGATCCACCCCGCGAGCACCACCGCACGGGTCTTATCCAGGCGCTCCGTTCAAGCGGGAAACCGCCGTGCAATCGACGCCTGGATACCGGCCGCATCCAGCCCCTGCAGCGACAGCAGCTTGCCCGGATCACCATGCTCGATGAAGGCATCGGGCAGCCCCAGCTGCAACACGGGCAGCACCACCTTGGCGGCGGCCAGCGCCTCCAGCACGGCACTGCCCGCGCCGCCCATGATGGCGCCCTCTTCCAGCGTCACGAGGGCATCGTGGCGTGCCGCCACCTCCAGCAGCAGCTCGGTATCGAGCGGCTTGGCCCAGCGCATGTTGACCACGGTGACATCCAGTGCCTCGGCGGCCTGCAGCGCGGGGTACAGCAAGGTGCCAAAGGCCAGAATGGCAATGCGCGGCGTGCCCGCAGCGGCCTCGCCGGCCTGGCGTTCGCGGCGGATCTCGCCCTTGCCGAACGGCAGACCTTCCAGCCCGCGCAGGGTGGGCACGCCCGCTCCGCTGCCACGCGGGTAGCGCACGGCCACAGGGTGGTCCTGCTCGAACGCAGTGCTCAGCAGCTGGCGGCATTCACGCTCGTCGGCCGGGCAGGCCATGCTCATGTGGGGAATGCAGCGCACAAAGGGGATGTCGTAGGCGCCCGCATGGGTGGCGCCGTCGGCCCCCACCAGGCCGGCGCGGTCCAGCGCAAACACCACCGGCAGGTTCTGCAGCGCCACGTCGTGGATCATCTGGTCATAGCCGCGCTGCAGGAAGGTGGAGTAGATCGCCACCACCGGCTTGACCCCCTCGCAGGCCATGCCGGCAGCGAAGGTGATGGCATGCTGCTCGGCAATGCCCACGTCGTAGTAGCGGCCGGGAAAGCGCTTTTCAAACTCGACCATGCCCGAACCCTCGCGCATGGCGGGGGTGATACCCACCAGCCGGTCGTCCTGCGCGGCCATGTCGCACAGCCACTCGCCAAACACCTGCGTGAAGGTCTGTTTCGGCACCGCCGCGCTTTTGACCAGGCCCACGGCCGGGTCGAACTTGCCGGGGCCGTGGTAGGCCACGGGATCGGCCTCGGCCAGCTTGTAGCCCTGGCCTTTCTTGGTGACCACATGGAGGAACTGCGGGCCCTTGAGGCCCTTGATGTTTTCCAGCGTGGGGATGAGCGAATCGAGGTCGTGTCCGTCGATGGGCCCGATATAGTTGAAGCCGAATTTCTCGAACAGGGTGGCCGGCACCACCATGCCCTTGGCCTGCTGCTCCAGGCGCTTGGCCAGTTCCAGCAGCGGTGGCGCGTTCTTGAGCACGCTCTTGCCCACGTTCTTGGCGGCCGCATAGAACTGGCCGCTCATGAGCTGGGCCAGATAACGGTTGAGCGCGCCCACGGGCGGGCTGATGCTCATGTCGTTGTCGTTCAGGATGACGAGCAGGTTGGCATCGGCCACGCCGGCGTTGTTCAAGGCCTCGAAGGCCATGCCGGCCGTCATGGCGCCGTCGCCGATGATGGCCACGGCATGCCGCTCTTCGCCCTTGCGCTGCGCAGCCAGCGCCATGCCCAGGGCTGCCGAGATGCTGGTGCTCGAATGCGCCGTGCCAAAGGTGTCATAGACGCTTTCAGCACGCTGCGGAAAGCCAGAGATACCACCCAGCTGGCGCAGCGTGTGCATGCGGTCGCGCCGCCCGGTCAGGATCTTGTGCGGATAGGTCTGGTGGCCCACATCCCACACCAGCCGGTCTTCAGGCGTGTGAAACACATGGTGCAGCGCCACGGTGAGCTCGACGGTGCCCAGGTTGGAGCTGAGGTGCCCCCCGGTCTGGGACACGCTTTCGATCACGAACGCGCGCAGCTCGGTGGCCAGCTGCTTGAGGTCGGCGCGGGACAGCTTGCGCAGGTCGGCGGGGTCGTTGATGGTCTGCAGCAGGGGAAAGGATGTCATGGACATTTACTATTTATGGAATAGCTGCTGACGCTTCATACAAAAGCACCAGAGGCCAATTTGACATTCAAAGCATGGGGTTCGGACAAGCACCGGGCGTCAATACGATCGGTTCACCACCATGTCGGCCAGAGCCGCCAGCGCACGCGTATCGGCCAGGCCCGAGGCGGCCAGCGCGGCTTGCGCCTGCGCCAGCAGCTCTTGCGCATGGGCCTGCGCAGGGGCAAGCCCCAGCAGGGAGACATAGGTGGGCTTGTCGCTGGCGGCATCCTTGCCGGCGGTCTTGCCCAATGTGGCCGAGTCGGCAACCACATCCAGGATATCGTCCACCACCTGAAATGCCAGGCCGAGCGCCGCGCCGTAATCCGCCAGCGCCTTGTGCGCTGCGGCACCTGACGCGCCACAGGCCGCGCCCATCATCACGCTGGCCTGGAGCAGCGCACCGGTCTTGAGGCGGTGCATCTGGCGCAACTGGTCCTGCGTCAGGGCCAGCCCCACGCTGGCCAGATCGATCGCCTGCCCGCCCGCCATGCCCGCCGATCCGGCAGCCCGCGCCAGCTGGCGGCACAGCGCGGCCTGCACGGCCGGAGCAACACGTTCGTCATCGGGTGTCAGCAATTCAAAGGCAAACGCCTGCAGCGCGTCGCCCGCCAGCAAGGCCTGCGCCTCGCCAAACTGCACATGCACCGTGGGCTTGCCGCGGCGCAGCACATCGTTGTCCATGCAGGGCATGTCGTCATGCACCAGCGAATAGGCATGGATCAGCTCGACGGCGCACGCGGCACGCAGGGCCGCTTGGTCCATGCCGGCACGCAGGGCCGCTTGGTCCATGCCGGCACGCAGAGCGGCCTGGTCCATGCCGGCGCATGGGGCGGCTTCGCGCGCTGCGCCGTCCGCCCCGCTTTGCACGGCCTCATAGGCCGCCAGCACCAGCAGCGGCCGCAGGCGCTTGCCACCGTCGAGCACCGCATAGCGCATGGCCTCGCCCAGGCCGGCGGGCGCATCACGGCCCACCCACTGCCCCAGGGCCTGCTCGACCAGATCGAGGTGCTGACCGCTCCAGCCGGCCAGATCAAAAGCCGTGGAGATGCCGTGCGCCGCCATCATTCCTGCGCCCATGGCTGCAGCATGCCTTCATCGAGCACCTTGATCTGGTCCTGCACCGCTTCGAGCCGCTGGCGGCAAAACGCCAGCAATACCGCACCGCGCTGGTAGCCGGCCAGCATCTGATCGAGCGGCAGCTGGCCCGACTCGATGCGGCCCACGAGCTGCTCCAGCTCTTCCAGCGCCGCTTCATAGCTGGCAGGTTCGGCGGGTGGGGCGGTGGAGGCAGAGGCCTTGGGCATGGGCAGGACGGCAGAAGTTGCGCAGATAAAACAAACGATTTTAGGCCTACCCATGAGACGGCGCTGCCGCACGCCCGCGACAGGCCCCGGCACCCCGCCGGAGACCAGGCTGCCGCACGGCCCGATACCCCCGAGCCATGCAGCCGCCACATGCCCTAACGCGATTGGCAATACACGTAAGGGGGGTGCGGGAATAACCCCACCGCCTATAATCCCATTCCTTTCGAGCCGGCTAGTCACCTAGCCGGTTTTCTTTTTCCAGATGCGCCCCGGCGCACCTCCCACAACCTCCCTGTGGGGAGTCTTTAGGTCAGGTCCCCCATGTCTGATTTAAGTCTTCGACTGCAGCAGGCCGCAAGCCAACTACCAGTTTCAAGCTACTTTGACGAGGCGCTGTTCCAGCGCGAATTGGAAACCATCTTCCAGCGCGGGCCCCGCTATGTGGGGCACCAGCTTTCCGTGCCCCATCCGGGCGACTACCACGCCCTGCCCCAGGAGGGCGAAGGGCGCGCGCTGGTGCGCAACGCCCAGGGCGGCGTGGAGCTGATCTCCAACGTCTGCCGCCACCGCCAGGCGGTCATGCTCAAGGGCCGCGGTTCGCTGAACACCCAGCAAAAAGGCAGCGCGGGCGGCAACATCGTGTGCCCCCTGCACCGCTGGACCTACAAGGCCAGCGGCGAATTGCTGGGCGCGCCACATTTCGCGCACGACCCCTGCCTGAACCTCAACAACTACCAGCTGCGCGAGTGGAACGGCCTGCTCTTCGAGGACAACGGCCGCGACATCGGGGCCGACCTCGCAGGCATGGGCCCGCGTGCCGAGCTCTCGTTCGAGGGCTACGCGCTCGACCGCATCGAGCTGCACGAGTGCAATTACAACTGGAAGACCTTCATCGAGGTCTATCTGGAGGACTACCACGTCGGCCCCTTCCACCCGGGCCTGGGCCATTTCGTCACCTGCGACGACCTGAGCTGGGAATTCCAGAAGCAATACTCGGTGCAGACCGTGGGGGTGTCTTCGGCCTTCGGCCAGCCCGGCTCCGACGTGTACAAGAAATGGCATGAGGTGCTGCTGAACTACCGCGGCGGCAAGATGCCCGAGCGCGGAGCCATCTGGCTCACCTACTACCCGCACATCATGGTCGAGTGGTATCCGCATGTGCTCACCGTCTCGACGCTGCACCCCGTCAGCCCAACCAAGACACTGAACATGGTGGAGTTCTACTACCCCGAGGAAATCGCGGCCTTCGAGCGCGAGTTTGTCGAGGCCCAGCAGGCCGCCTACATGGAGACCTGCATCGAGGACGACGAGATCGGCGAGCGCATGGACGCCGGCCGCAAGGCCCTGCTGGCGCGCGGAGACAATGAGGTGGGCCCTTACCAGAGCCCCATGGAAGACGGCATGCAGCACTTTCATGAGTGGTACCGCGAGGCCATGGGCCAGACGACGCCAAAGGCCTGAATACGGCGAGCCAACCCACCCAATAAGCCCGACAGCGCACAGGCGCTCTCATTACAATAGCTGCCAGTGCTTGCTTTTCAAGCACTGGCAGCTATTTTTGTTGCTCAACCCACTTTTTCCCGATTGATCCCATGCAAGCCCTCTGGATGGTGCTGGCCGCGTTCCTGTTTGCGAGCATGGGCGTGTGCGTCAAGATCGCCTCGGCCCATTTCAACGCCGCCGAGCTGGTCTGCTATCGCGGCCTGATCGGCATCGTGATCCTGTGGCTGCTGGCACGCTCACAGCGCGTGGCACTGGCCACGCGCTACCCCGGCATGCACGCCTGGCGCAGCCTGGTCGGCGTGGCATCGCTGGGCGCCTGGTTCTATGCCATTGCCCACCTGCCCCTGGCCACGGCCATGACGCTCAACTACATGAGCAGCGTGTGGATTGCCGCCTTTCTGGTGGGCGGCGCGCTGCTGGCCTGGCGCCCCTCGGCCGCGTCGCCACGTCCGGCGTTCCAGGGCCCGCTGGTGCTGACGGTGCTGACCGGCTTTGTCGGGGTGGTGATGATGCTGCGCCCCAGCCTCGACCAGAACCAGGCATTTGCCGGCCTGATCGGCCTCATGTCGGGCATGACAGCCGCCTTTGCCTACATGCAGGTGGTCGCGCTGTCGCGGCTGGGCGAGCCCGAGTCACGCACCGTCTTCTACTTCGCGGTGGGCTCGGCCGTGGCCGGCGGCACCGCCCTGCTGGTCACCGGCACCTCGCCCTGGCCGGGCTGGCCCGCGCTGTGGCTGCTGCCCATTGGCGTGCTGGCGGCGGGCGGGCAGCTGTGCATGACCCGCGCCTACGCCAGCGCCAAGACCCAGCGCGGCACCCTGGTGGTGGCCAACCTTCAGTATTCGGGCATCGTGTTTGCGGCCATCTACAGCGTGGCGCTGTTTGGCGACCAGCTTCCGCCCATGGGCTGGATCGGCATGGTGCTGATCGTGGGCAGCGGCATCGTGGCCACCGTGCTGCGCACCCGCGCCGCGCCCGGAGCACCGGCCGAGGAACATTGACACAATGGAGGCACTCCATTGCCCTCCACCTTCGCCCTGGTGCCTGCGCGTACCCGACAGCCCATGACCTACACCACCCTGGTATCCGCCCCCGACCTGCAATCCCTGATCGCCAGCGGCGCGCCGCTGATGGTGTTTGACTGCAGCTTTGACCTGACGCAACCAGCGGCCGGTGCACAGCAGTACGCACAGGCCCACATCCCCGGCGCGGTGTATGCCCACCTCGACAACGACCTGAGCGCCAAACACGGCACACCCGGCCCGCACGGCACCGTCACCGCGCAGGAGGCCGACCAGCCCGCATCAGGCGGCCGCCACCCACTGCCCAGCCGCGAGCGCTTTGCCATCTGGCTCTCCAGCGTGGGCTTTGCCAACGGCATGCAGGCCGTGGTGTACGACCGCAACGGCGCCAACTACTGCGGGCGCCTGTGGTGGATGCTCAAGTGGGCAGGGCACGATGCCGTGGCGGTGCTCGATGGCGGCCTGCAGGCCTGGCAGGCAGCGGGCGGCGCGGTCGCCAGCGGTGCAGAGCCCGCGCACTTCCAGTCGAACTTTCAGCTGGGCGCGCCCCTGCGCCAGCTGGCCACGGCATGCGAGGTGCTGGCACGGCTGCAACAGCCCGGCCAGACCGTGATCGACGCCCGCGCAGGCGCCCGCTACCGGGGAGAGGTGGAACCGCTGGATCCCGTGGCAGGCCACATTCCGGGCGCCCTTAACCGCCCGTTCGCCGACAACATCGGCACCGATGGCCGCTTCAAGCCTGCGGCCGTGCTGCGTGCAGAGTTTGACGCACTGCTCGCCGGCCGCAACCCGGCCACCGTGGTGCACCAGTGCGGCAGTGGCGTGAGTGCAGTGCCCAACCTGCTGGCCATGGAAGTGGCGGGCCTGGGCTCCACCGCACTGTTTGCCGGCAGCTGGAGCGAATGGTGCTCCGACCCCGACCGCCCCGTCGAAAAAGGCTGAAAGGGCCAGATCCGGCAACCTGGGTTGCCAAAGCGCAAAAAAAGAGGGTTTGCAGCCGCTGTCAACACCCTGCGCAGAATTCAGGGGGGGCAACGCCTGGGAGCCTGCTGATCCAGCACTCGGCCAGGAAGGTCGGCAACGAGGGTTTTGGCGTGCACTTTGCCCCCACAGACAAGCGATGGCCGCCTACAGGGCAGGGGTTGCGGCTGCCGCACAATCCGCGCATGACCGAGCCCACAGAGCCCATCCCGCCCCCACCGCAGGCTTCGCCGGTGCCGCCTGCCTCGCCGCCCCATCCCGCCGATGCACGGCCCACCGCCGCCAGCGAGCCCGCCCCCACACTGGCTGCACCCGCGCAGCCCGCCTCCGCCGCACCCCGCCAGCGGGCGCCGGTGATGCTGCAGATGCCGGTGGATGTGCGCAACCTGTCGCTGGCGCTGCTGGCACTGTTTGCCAGCGTGGCACTGCTGCACTGGGCCAGCGCGGTGTTCATTCCCATCATGCTCAGCCTGCTGCTGACCACGGCCCTCAGGCCCATGGTGGAAGCCCTGTGGCGCTGGCATGTGCCGCGCTGGCTGGGGGCGGGCGTGCTGCTGATTGCCATTGTCTCGGGCCTGGCAGCCACGGCCTGGTCGCTCAGCGACGGTGCAGCGCAGCTGGTGGACTCGCTGCCCGTGGCGGCCAAGAAAGTGCGCGACAGCCTCAAGAACCGCACGGGCGCCAGCAGCCCCCTGGACACCGTGCAAAAGGCCGCGACGCAGATCGAGCAGGCCACCACTGACACGGGCGCCAGCACCCCGGCACGCCGCGGCGTGCAGCGGGTCATCATCGAACGCCCGCCCTTCAATATCCGCGACTACCTCTGGAGCGGAACCAAGGGGCTCATGTCGGCGCTGGGGCAGCTCATGGTGGTGATTTTTCTCACCTACTTTGCGCTGGCCTCGGGCAACCTGTTGCGCGACAAGCTGGTGCGCATCGCGGGCACCAGCCTGGAGCGGCGCAAGATCACCATCCATGTGCTCGCAGACATCACCAGCCAGATCCAGCGCTACCTGCTGGTCCAGGTCTTCACGAGTGTGCTGGTGGGGCTGGCAACCGGTGCGGCCTACTGGGCGCTGGGCCTGGAGAATGCAGCGGTGTGGGGCGTGGTGGCCGCGGTGCTCAACCTGGCGCCCTACATCGGCTCGGCGCTGGTGACGGGGGCGTCGGGGCTGGTGGCCTTTTTGCAGTTCGGCACGCTGGACATGGCCCTGGCGATCGGCGGCGCCTCGCTGGTCATCCACACCATCGTCGGCAACCTGCTCACCCCCTGGCTCACCAGCCGCGCCAGCAGCATGAGCCCCGTGGCGGTGTTCGTGAGCGTGCTCGCCTGGGGCTGGCTGTGGGGCCTGTGGGGGCTGCTGCTGGGCATCCCGGTGATGATGGCCGTGAAGGCCGTCTGCGACCGGGTGGAGGACCTGAAGCCGGTGGGCGAGCTGCTGGGGGACTGATCGCGCGCCCAGCACCTCCACAAATCAACCCGTGTTGCGCAACCCGGCCGCAATCCCGTTGATCGAGATGTGGATACCCGTCTGCACCCGCTCGTCGCCCTGGCCTGCGCGCCAGCGGCGCACCAGTTCCACCTGCAGGTGGTGCAGCGGATCGATGTAGGGAAAACGGTGCTTGATGGAGCGCGCCAGCGCCGTGTTGTGCGTGAGGCGCTGCTTGTCGCCGGTAATGCGGGTCAGCGCATCGGCCGTGCGGTGCCACTCGGCCTCGATGGCGCTGAACACCCTCTTGCGCAGGCGGGCGTCGGTGACGAGTTCGCTGTAGCGCGAGGCCAGCGCCAGGTCGCTCTTGGCCAGCACCATGTCCATGTTGGACAGCAGCGTGCGAAAGAACGGCCACTGGCGGTACATCCGCTGCAGCAAAGCCATCTGGGTCTTGGGGTCCTTGCCCTCCAGGTTGACGAAGGCTTCCACCGCAGCGCCAAAGCCGTACCAGCCGGGCAGCGTGAGGCGGCACTGGCCCCAGCTGAAGCCCCAGGGAATCGCGCGCAGGTCTTCGATCTTCTGGCTGGCCTTGCGCGATGCCGGGCGCGAGCCGATGTTGAGCTCGGCAATCTCGCGGATGGGCGTGGAATTGAAGAAATAGTCGGTGAAGCCCGGTGTTTCGTACACCAGCGCGCGGTAGGCGTCCATGCTGGCCTTTGACAGCTGCGCGGCGGCGTCCAGAAACGCCTTGGTGGCCGATTTGGTGGGCTGCAGCAGCGTGGCTTCGAGCGTGGCGGCGACCAGGGTTTCGAGGTTGCGCCGGCCAATCTCGGGGTTGGCGTACTTCGAGGCAATCACCTCGCCCTGCTCGGTCAGGCGGATCTGCCCCCGCACGGTGCCCGGGGGTTGCGCCAGGATGGCCTGGTAGCTCGGGCCGCCGCCCCGGCCCACGGTGCCGCCGCGGCCGTGGAACATGCGCAGCTGGATGCCGTGGCTGGTGGCCAGTTCGTCGAACAGTTCCACCAGCGCGATCTCGGCGCGGTACAGCTCCCAGTTGCTGGTGAAGATGCCGCCATCCTTGTTGCTGTCGCTGTAGCCCAGCATGATGTCCTGCTCGCCACCACTGCGCTGCACCAGCGCAGCCACGCCGGGCAAGGCATAGAACTCGCGCATGATGGGCGCGGAATGCGCCAGGTCTTCGATGGTCTCGAACAGGGGCACCACGATGAGGTGGTTTTTCGACTCGGCATCGAGCGTGCCGTCCATCAGGCCCACTTCTTTTTGCAGCAGCAGCACTTCCAGCAGATCGCTCACCGTTTCGGTGTGGCTGATGATGTAGTGGCGAATCGCCTCGTGGCCAAAGCGCTGGCGCAGCGTACGGGCCGTTTCAAAGATGGCCAGCTCGCCTTGCGTGTGGGCTGAATACGGGGCGCCCACCACGCGCAGCGGGCGCGCGTCGTTGAGCAGCTTGATCAGCAGCGCGCGCTTGGCGGCCTCCTGCAGGCTGCTGTAGTGGGGCTCGATGCGGGCCGTGGCCAGCAATTCGGCCACCACCTCCTCGTGCTTGTCGGAACTTTGGCGCAGGTCCACCGTGGCCAGGTGAAAGCCGAACACCTCCACCGCGCGGATCAGCGGGTGCAGGCGCTCTGCGGCCATGGCTTCGCCGTGGTGGGATTGGAGCGAGGTTTCGATCACGCGCAGGTCGGCCAGGAACTCTTGCGCACTGGCATAGGCATTCTGCGGCGCCACCGCATGCCGGGCGGCCTCGCCGCCGGTCAGGTCCTTGAGCGACGCCGCCAGGCGCGCGTAGATACCGGTCAGGGCACGGCGGTAGGGTTCGTCCTGGCGGTGTTCATTGGTGTCGGGCGAGCGCTGGGCCAGCGCCTGCATTTCGGGCGATACCGCCACCAGCCGCGCCGACAGCGACAGCTCGCCCCCCAGAAAATGCACCTCGGTGAGGTAGTGGCGCAGCGCCATGTCGGACTGGCTGCGCAAGGCATATTGCAGGGTTTGTGCCGTCACGTTGGGATTGCCATCGCGGTCGCCGCCGATCCACTGGCCCATGCGCAAGAAGCTGTGCACCGGGTACTGCCCCAGTTCGCGCTCCAGGTCCGCGTAGATCTTGGGAATCTCGCGCAGGAAAGTGGCTTCGTAATACGACAGCGCGTTCTCGATCTCGTCGGCCACCGTGAGCTTGCTGTAGCGCAGCAGGCGCGTTTGCCACAGCTGGGCCACGCGGGCGCGCAGCAGAGCTTCATTGGCCGCCAGCTCGCGCGGTGTGAGCGCATCCTTGGCGCTGTTGTACAGCTGGGCGCGCACCTGGATATCGTCGCGCACGGCCAGCAGCTGGGCGATGTCGCGCTCGGCATCCAGGATGCTTTTGCGCTGCACCTCGGTGGGGTGGGCCGTGAGCACCGGCGCCACGTAGCTGCTGGCCAGCGTCTGCGCAATGGTCTTGGGCGCAATGCCGGCCCAGCGCAGGCGCGACAGGGCCACCTCGATGCTGCCCTCCTGCGTGTCGCCCGCGCGCTCGTGCACGGCGCGGCGGCGGATGTGGTGGCGGTCCTCGGCCAGATTCGCCAGGTGGCTGAAGTAGGTGAAGGCGCGGATCACGCTCACCGTCTGGTCGCCCGACAGCGACTTGAGCAGTTTTTTCAAGGCACGGTCGGCCTCCTGGTCGGCATCGCGCCGGAAAGCCACCGAGAGCTTGCGCACCTGCTCCACCAGTTCGTAGGCTTCCACGCCCTCCTGCTCTCGGATCACGTCACCCAGAATGCGCCCCAGCAGGCGGATGTCGTCTATCAGGGGCTGGTCCTTGTCGGATCGTTTCATGGGTTTGTCTCCGGATTGAGGGGGTAGCCGGCCGCTACCCGCCTGCTGCGCAGGCCTGTGCGGACACCAGCCACCGGTGCGGCGCGATGCTAGCATTGCTGCTTGCCCGATGATTACAAATAGGTTACGAAATTGAGCCCGACACAACCCCTCTCCCTGGTGATCGCCACGCGCGAAAGCCGCCTGGCCCTGTGGCAAGCCGAACATGTGCAGGCCCTGCTGCGCGCGCGCGGCCACTCCGTATCGCTGCTGGGCATGACCACCCAGGGTGACCAGATCCTGGACCGCAGCCTCTCCAAGGTGGGCGGCAAGGGCCTGTTCGTCAAGGAACTGGAGGTGGCGCTCGAAGAAGGCCGTGCCCATATCGCCGTGCACTCGCTCAAGGACGTCCCCATGGATTTGCCCGCAGGCTTTGCCCTGGCCTGCGTGATGGAGCGCGAAGACCCGCGCGATGCCTTTGTCTCACCCCGCTACGCATCGCTCGACGCCCTGCCCCAGGGCGCGGTGGTCGGCACCTCCAGCCTGCGCCGCCAGGTGCTGCTGCAGGCCCTGCGGCCCGACCTCAGGATCGAGCCCCTGCGCGGCAACCTCGACACGCGCCTGCGCAAGCTCGATGAAGGCAACTACGACGCCATCGTGCTGGCGGCCGCGGGCCTCAAGCGCCTGGGCCTGCAGGATCGCATACGCACCGAATTCGCCACCAGCGACATGCTGCCCGCCGCGGGCCAGGGTGCCCTGGGCATCGAGATCCGCAGCGACCGCCAGGACCTGATGGAGGCCCTGGCACCGCTGGCGCACCAGGAATCCTGGCTCACCGTGACGGCCGAACGTGCCGTCAGCCGCTCCATGGGCGGCAGCTGCTCGATGCCGCTGGCCGCGCATGGCCGACTGGTGCAGGGCACCCTGCACCTGGAAGCCGCCTGGGGCGACCCCGACGGCCGCACGCCCCTGGTGCGCGCCAGCGCCAGCGCCCCGGTGGCCACGCTGGCGGCGGCCGATGCCCTGGGCGTCGAGATTGCCGCCCGCCTGCGCGCCGGTGGCGCCCGGGGCGTTGACCCGGTGGCCGGCTGAGCCTGCGGTGGCCAGCGCCCGCATCATCGTCACCCGACCGGCGCGCGAGGCAGCGCGCTGGGTGGAGCAACTGGGCACGCGCGGCCATGCCGCCGCGGCGCTGCCCCTGATTGCCATTGGCCCCTGCACCGACCCCGCTGCCCGGGCCGCGCTGGCCCAGGCCCGCGCACACCTCGACCGCTACCGCGCCGCCATGTTTGTCAGCGGCAATGCCGCGGACTATTTTTTTGAACAAGAAGCGCCTCTGGCGCCTGATGCGATTGCGCCATCAGCGATCAAAACAAGAGCATGGGCACCTGGCCCCGGAACCGTGCAGGCGCTGGTGCATGCGGGGGTTCCCCGCGAGCGCATCGACAGCCCGGCGCCCGATGCCCTGCAGTTTGATTCGGAAGCCCTGTGGCAGCGGGTGGCGCCGCAGGTGCGCGCAGGCGACCGCATTCTCATCGTGCGTGGCTGCTCCGAGGGCTCGGCTCCCGGTCCGGGCCAGGGCCGGGACTGGCTGGCACGCCAGATCGAGCAGGCCGGCGCCACGGTGGATTTTGTGGTGGCCTACACCCGCGGCGCCCCGCGCCTCACGCCCGAGCAGACCGCGCTGGCCCATGCGGCCGCGAGCGACGGCTCGTGGTGGCTGCTCAGCAGCTCGGAAGCCCTCACGCACCTGGCCAGCGCCGTGCCAGGCCTGGCTCTGCAGGCAGCGCGCGCCCTGGCCACGCACCCGCGCATTGCGCAAGCGGCACGCGCCGCCGGTTTTGGCCAGGTACAGGAATGCCGGCCCGCACTGGACGACGTGATGGCCTCGATAGAATCGGCGGCATGAGCCCCGAGCCCTCCATCGATCCGTCCACCCCAGCCGCCCCCGGCACCCCGGTGAGCGCCGCATCCGGCGCGGGCCCGGCGGGGGGCGTCGCCCCGGTCGCCACGCCGCGACACACCGGCGTTGGCACCTACCTGCTGGCCGCGATGGCCATCGCGGCCCTGGTCAGCAGCGGGCTGCTGTGGCAAAAGCTCAGCACCATCCAGGAGCAGCTGGCACGCCAGTCGGCCGATGCAGGCACACAGGCCGTCGAAGCGCGGACCGTGGCGCGCCAGGCCGAAGAACTGGTACGCGACACGGCCGCCCGCCTCTCGGTGACTGAAGCCCGGGTGGGCGAGGTGGCACTGCAGCGCAGCCAGCTCGAAGAACTCATGCAAAGCCTGTCGCGATCGCGCGACGAAAACCTCGTGGTCGATATTGAATCGGCCATCCGCCTGGCGCAACAGCAGGCCCAGCTCACGGGCAGCCTCGAACCCCTGGTGGCCACGCTCAAGAGCGCAAACCAGCGCATCGAGCGCGCGGCCCAGCCCCGCCTGGCCCCGGTGCAGCGCGCCATCGGCCGTGACCTCGACCGGCTCACCCGCGCCACCGTCACCGACACCGCCGGCCTGCTGGTCCGCCTCGACGACCTGGTGCGCCAGGTGGATGAACTGCCCGTGCAGAATGCCGTGGCCCAGGCCGCCGCCACGCGCCGCCTGGCAGCCGCAGCCCCCGGCCCTGCAAACGCGGGGGCAGCCCCGCAGGGTGACCAAGCCTGGTGGCAGACCACGCTGCAGCGCAGCTGGGAGGTCGTGCGCGACGAGGCCCGCAACCTGGTGCGCGTGAGCCGCATCGACCAGCCCGAGGCCATTTTGCTGGCCCCCGAGCAGACTTTCTTCCTGCGCGAGAACCTCAAGCTCAAGCTGCTCAACGCCCGCCTGGGGGTGCTGGCGCGCCAGTTCGAGTCGGCCCGCGCCGACCTGGCCGCCGCCACCGCGGCACTCAACAAGTATTTCGACCCTGCATCGCGCCGCACGCAGGCCGCCGCCTCCTTGCTGCAGACCGCCCAGGCCAGCATGAAGGCCGCCGAGCAGCCCCGTCTGGACGAAACCCTCTCTGCACTGGCCACGGCCGCTGCGGGAAGATGATGAAGCGCCCCCTGAGTCGCTTCGCGCCTTCCCCCTCTCTCGCTTCGCTGCGCGAAGCGGGAGGGGGACGCCCCCAGCGCGGCGGGGCGGCCCTTGCGCGGGGGTACTGGCTTTGGCCGTGCCAGTTTCACCGGTCGGCGCATAGCACATTGGATCACTGATATGCGTGCTGCACTTTGGCTTTTGGCGTTGTTTGGCGTGGCCGTGGCCGCGGCCCTGTTTGCGGGCAACAACCAGGGCACCATCACGCTGTACTGGCCGCCCTACCGCATCGACCTGTCCCTGAACATGGTGGTGCTGCTGCTGGTGAGCACCTTCGTCACGGTGTATGCCGCGATGAGCGCGCTGGCCGCCCTGCTGGATTTGCCGCGCCAGGCCCTGCGGTGGCGCGTGCAGCAAAAAGAACGCGCCATGCACGG
Organism: Acidovorax soli; assembly: GCF_900107605.1. GTDB lineage: Bacteria > Pseudomonadota > Gammaproteobacteria > Burkholderiales > Burkholderiaceae_C > Acidovorax > Acidovorax soli. The sequence continues at coordinate 83,786 of NZ_FNQJ01000013.1, forward strand.
CGCCATGCTGGATGCCCTGACGCACATGCTCGCCGGTCGCTTCATCCGCTCACGCAAGGCGGCACTGACGGCCCTGTCCAAGGAAGCAGCACTCACCACCGACGGTGAAACAGTGCCCCACGGCCTCCACCTGAGGACCATGGCGCACATGGTGGCCGCCGAAAGCTCACACGCGCTGCAGGACCGCGCCACGCGCGACACCCATTTGCAACAGGCCCTGGGCCAGGTGTCGGCAGGCGGCACCGCGCACGAGCAGGAACTGCGCGAAGGCGTGCACATGCGTGCCGCACGCTGGCTGCTGGATGACCGCGACGCCCGTGCCGCCCTCGAACGGCTTGCCGTTCTGCCGCAGGGCGCCGCCCGGCGCACGCTGGCGCTGCGCATCCGGCTCAAGGCCACCCGCCTGGCGCGGCAGACGCAGGACGCGCTGGACACGGCGCGCCTGCTGGGCAAGCACCACGCCTTCTCGGCCGGCGCCGCGCAAAGCATCGTGCGCGGCCTGGCCACCGAGCTCATCAATGGCGCGCGCGACACGGCCCAGCTGCAACAGACCTGGCTGCACCTGGAACAGTCCGAACGCGGCATGCCGGAGCTGGCCATCCACGCTGCCCAGCGCCTGGCAACCGTGGGGGGCGAACCGGCACAGGTGAGGGCCTGGCTGCTGCCGGCCTGGGACCTCATGGTCAAGCAGCCGCAAGCCCTGCCCGACCCGCATGCGCTCAAACTGGTGCGGGCCCTCGAATCGACCCTGGATACGCTCGATGCCTCCTGGCTGGCGCGCATCGAATCCGCCCAGCAGGCCAACCCGCGCGATGCCCGCCTGCAATACCTGGCGGGCGTGGCCTGCCTGAAACGCGAGCTGTGGGGCAAGGCGCAGCAACTGCTGACCCAGGCCACCCCGCATTTGCCCGACGCCGGCCTGCGCGCCAGTGCCTGGCGCCATCTCGCCGAGCTGGCCGAGCGCCGCAACGACAGCGAAGCCGCCGCAGCCGCCTGGAAAAAGGCCGCACTCGCGCATTGAAGCGGCGCTGGCGCAGTGGGCCGCCGCCCTGGCGGTCAGCCCCTCTGCACGGCGTGCATTGGGGAACTTTGAGCGCAGACGGTCGATCAATTCAGTTTTTTTGAATTGAACCGTCAATCCATCTGAAACCCGTCCGTCCCATGACTCCCTAAACTGGAGCCATTCCTGCACGGCATCCGTCTGGCAACTGCTGCATACCGTGCAGCCTCGCGCCACGGACAACCCTCAACGCTTTCCCCGACATGCCTTCCTCCGACCCCGGCCAGGCCCTCGCCGCCCCACGCTACACCCACACCGCCATGCTGCTGCACTGGCTGCTGGGCATTGCGCTGGTCACCCTGTTTGGCCTCGGCCTGTACATGGCCGACCTGCCCTTTTCCCCCCAGCGCCTGAAGCTCTACAACTGGCACAAGTGGGCCGGGGTCAGCATCCTGGTGCTGTCGCTGCTGCGCCTGGCCTGGCGCCTGGTGCACCGGCCACCGCACCTGCCGGCCCGCATGCTAAACGCCATGCCCCGGTGGCAGCAGATGGCGCACCAAGGCGCGCACCACCTGCTGTACCTGCTGTTTTTCGCCGTGCCGCTGCTGGGCTGGGCCTACAGCTCGGCGGCGGGCTTTCCCATCGTGTTTCTCGGACTGTGGCAGTTGCCCGACTTCGCCCCGGTCAGCCCGGATCTGGCCGATGCACTGAAACCATTGCACAAGCTCAGCGCCATGGCCATGGCCGCACTCGTGCTGGCGCATGTGGCTGCCGTGCTCAAGCACCAGTTCATTGACCGCGACGGGCTGCTGCAGCGCATGCTGCCGGGTCGCCGCTGATCCCCGTCGCCCCATTTTTCAGGAGTGCCTCCCATGCAAGTTTCTTCCTACTTCTCGGCCCTGGCCCTGGGCAGCGCCGCCCTGCTGGCGACCCAGCCTGCACTGGCGCAGCAAAAGCTGGTGCCCGCCCAGAGCGAAGTGCAGTTCACCGCGCGCCAGATGGGCGTGCCACTGCAAGGCCATTTCAAGAAGTTCGACGCACAGGTCAGTTTTGACCCCGCCAAGCTGGCCACCAGCAAGATCGCCTTCACGGTGGACACCGGCAGCGCCACCATGGGCTCGCGCGAAACCGACTCCGAACTGCCCAAGCCCACCTGGTTCAACGTGCCCCAGTTCCCGCAGGCCACGTTCCAGTCCAGCGCCATCAAGGCCCTGGGCGCAGGCAAATTCGAGGTGGCCGGCAAGCTCAGCATCAAGGGCGTGGCCCGCGACGTGGTGGTGCCCGTGACGCTGGTGCAAAACGGCGCCACCACCACCGCCAGCGGCGTGCTGCCACTCAAGCGCCTGGCATTCAAGATCGGCGAGAACGAGTGGGCTGACACGTCCATGGTGGCCGACGATGTGCAGGTGAAATTCAAGCTGGCACTCAGCGGTGTCGGCAAGTTCTGATCGCTTTTTTTGTTCCCCCTGTTTTCCCAACCTTTTCTTCAGGAGTTTTTTGATGCGTAAATCCCTCTTCGCCTTGGCTGCCACCGCCGTGCTGGCCACTGCCGCCCATGCAGCCCCCGCCACTTACGCCATTGACCCTACGCACACCTTTGCCACTTTCGAGATCAGCCACTTTGGCGCGTCCGTGAACCGCGGCCGCTTTGACAAGAAACAAGGCACCGTGCAGTTCGACAAGGCAGGCAAGAGCGGCAAGGTCGAGATCACCTTTGACGTCGCTTCGGTCAACACCGGCACCGCTGTTTTTGACAAGGATCTGATCGCTGAAGAAATTCTGAACGCAGCCAAGTACCCCACCGCCAAGTTTGTCTCCGACAAGTTCCACTTCAACGGCGACAAACTCGCCTCTGTCGATGGCAAGCTGACGCTGCTGGGCAACACCCAGCCCGTCACGCTCAAGGCCAACCAGTTTGCCTGCTATGAAAACCCCATGCTCAAGCGCGAAGTCTGCGGTGGCGACTTTGAAACCACCATTGACCGCACGGCGTTCGGTTTGAATTACGGCATCGACTGGGGCTTCCCGAAGAACGTGCGTCTGGTAATGCAGATCGAAGCTGTCAAGCAATAAGAGCGGCTAACAAAACGGCAAGAGCCTTCGGACGCAGATGACACAGCAAGCCAGGGAGAGCAACGCGACGTGAATGTCGATGCGGCGCTCGAAG
>NZ_FNQJ01000055.1 GCF_900107605.1 Acidovorax soli
AATCTTTCAACAACAGCCTGCCAGATTTTTTGCTCCCGATTTCAATAGTAATCAGCAGCTTAGCGCGGTCTGCTCTGAAGACCTTGAAAGGGGTGGCTCTCAGGGCGCACCAAAGCGCTGCCGGATGTCGGCTGCTGTTGCCAGGGGGCGGCCCAGCGCTGCGGCGGCTTCCACGGCCTGGCGCACCAGCGCGCTGTTGTCGGGAGCCACGCTGCCGTCCTTGCACAGCAGGTTGTTTTCAAAGCCCACGCGGGCATGGCCCCCAAATACGGCGGCGGCGGCCACGCAGGCGTTTTCTGCGGCGCCAAAGGCGCACACGGCCCAGGGCTCGTTGCCGTCGTGGGCGTTCAGAAAGGGCAGCAGGTCGCGCGGGCTGGAGGTCTGCCCTGCGCTGTAGCGGCCCAGCACGAACAGCAGGAACCACGGCGCATCGGGCACCACGCCGCTGGCGCGCAAGGCCTGCCAGCGCCGCAGGTCGGCCACGTCGTACAGGATGACCTGCACCATGGTGCGGCGCTGGGCCAGGCCGGTGAAGAAGCGTTGCAGCCCGGCTTCGCCGATCTCGGGCTTGTCGATTTCGCGCAGGCCGATGGACACGGCCTCGGGCTGCAGGGCTTCAACCATGGCGATCTGCTCCGGGGCCTGGTAAACGCCCGCGGCTTCGCTGGTGATCTGGATGACCATGGCATCGCCCACGGCCTGGCGCACCACACGCTGGGCTTCTCGGTAGCCCTCCACATCGAGGCTGTGGCGGCCTTGGGCGTCGCGGATGTGCATGTGCAGCATGGCCGAGCCTGCGTCCAGGCAGGCCTTGGCACTGGTGGCCAGCGTGGCAGGCGTGATGGGCACGGCCGGGTGGTCGGCGGGCTGTTTGTAGGCGCCGTTGGGCGCCACGGTCACGATCAGCGGGTCGGCCCACTGGCTGGGGGTGGTTGGCGATGCACTCATGCGCGGGCTCCGGTGGTCGATGGGGTATCAGTGGGGGGCTCGATGGCGGGCAGCTCGCTGGCCAGCAGGGCCAGGCCCTGGCGCAGCAGCGCGTCGTAGCGCGTGCGCTCGGCCTGCTTGCGGTCCTCGGGCCAGTCAAAGAAGCCTTTGCCGGTCTTCATGCCCAGATGGCCCTGGGCCACCTTGTCGCGCAGCGCCTGGGCGGGCACGTCGGTGTTCGACAGCGTGGGGTACATGGTGGCGGCAGCAGCGGTGTGGATCTCGATGCCCGCGTGGTCGCGCTGCAGCACCGGCCCGGCCGCCAGGAAGCGAAAACCAAAGCCAAAGCGCACGGCGGCGTCCACGTCCTCCGGCGAGGCAATGCCTTCGTCGATGAGTGCAAAGGCCTCGCGCGAGAGCGCATGCTGCATGCGGTTGGCCAGAAAGCCCGGCTTGTCTTTCTTGACCAGCACCGGTACGCTGCCGCAGCCGCGCATGAAGGCATGCAGCCACTGGCCCAGCGCCGGGTCGCTGCGCTCGCCCAGCACCACCTCCACCAACGGCACCAGGTGGGCGGGCATGAAAAAGTGCAGGCCCAGCATGCGCTGCGCCGTGGCCAGCCCCTGGGCAATGGCGCTGATGGGAAAGCCCGAGCTGTTGCTTGCCAGCACGGCGTTGGGGGGCGCCACGGCTTCCAGCTCGGCAAACAGTTGCTGCTTGGCGGCCAGCTGCTCGGTGATGCATTCCACCACCAGCACCACGCCCGTCCAGTCCACCTCCTGCAGGCTGGCGCACACCTGCACCGGGCCGGCATGGGTGGTCTGGCCTGCAGCGGCCAGCTCCTGGGCAATGTGGGGCAGCAGATGGTCGCGGCGTGCAGCGTGGGGATCCACCACCGTCACCTGCGCGCCGCCCCGGGCCAGGACCACGGCCACATCGGCCCCCATGGTGCCTCCACCCACCACCACGGTGCGTGCCTTGCGCGGCGAACTGTTCTCCATCGTGTCTCCTTGTCGTTTTCAAGCTGCTCAAGCGGTATGCGAGCGTTCAGTTCAGTCTAGGCGGCCTGCATTGCGCGGTCCAGACGTCTTTTTCGATAGACTGATCGGCTATGAAGATTAATTGGTCTGCCCGCGAGGTGGATGTGTTCCTGTCGCTGGCCGAGACGCTGAGCTTTCGGCGCACGGCCTTGCAGATGCACCTGTCGCAGTCGGCCGTGTCGGGCACGGTGGCGCGGCTTGAAGCAATGCTGGACGTGCGCCTGTTCGAGCGCACCACGCGCACCGTGCAGCTCACGCTGGCGGGCGAGGTGTTTGCCGAGCAGGCGCGGTTTCTGCGCCACCAGATGGAGCAGACCGTGCGCCGCGTGCAGGAGGTGGCGCAGCTGCAGGTGGGCCGCATTGCGCTGGCGGCGCTGCCGTCGCTGGCAGCCGGAGCCGTGCCGCGCGCGTTTGCCCGGTTTGCGGCGCTGCACCCTGGCGTGCAGCTGGAGCTGTTCGACAGCCTGGCCGGCCCGGCGTTTGACATGGTGCGGGCCGGGCGGGTGGACTTTGCCCTCACCGCTGCCAACCCCGCCTATGCCGACCTGGACTACACCCCGCTGGTGTCCGACCGCTTCGTGCTGCTCATGGGGCGCGCGCACCCGCTGGCCCGGGGCCGCAGCGCCGTTGCGTGGGCGGACGTGGCGGAGCTGCCGCACATCTCCATGCCCGCAGGTACCAGCGTGCGGCAGTATGCGGAAGAGGCCTTGCTGACCCACCGCATCCGCTTTGCGCCGCGCTATGAGGTGGAGCACCTGGCCACCATCGCGGCCATGGTGGCGGCGGGACTGGGCGTGAGTGCGCTGCCCGAGCTGGCCGCCCAGGTGGTGCGCCGGCCCGAGGTGGTCACGCGCCCGCTCAAGGCACCCGTGCTGCACCGGCCCATCGGGCTGATCACGCTGCGCGGGCGCCCCTTGTCGCTGGCAGCGCAGGAGATGGTGGCCCTGCTGCGGCAAGAGGTGGAAGGCGCCGGCACGCCGGGCGGCTGATGGCACGTCCCGTGAGTGGTCTGGCAGGATATGGGGTGGCCCTGGCGGCGCGCACGCCGGACAATCAAGCCTCCACTGACCTCTTCACCTGGTAGCCCCCATGAGCATTCCTTCCCGCGTCCGCCTCATCGACGTTGGCCCCCGCGATGGCCTGCAGAACGAAAAGACCCCGGTGCCCGCCGCCGTGAAGATCGAGCTGGTGCACCGCCTGCAACAGGCGGGCCTGAAAGAGATCGAGGTCACCAGCTACGTGTCGCCCAAATGGGTGCCGCAGATGGCAGACAACCACGAGGTGATGAGCGGCATCACGCGCCAGAGGGGCGTGGCGTATTCGGTGCTCACGCCCAACCTCAAGGGCTTTGAGTCGGCGGTGCTGGACCGGCCCGACGAGATCGTGGTCTTCGGCTCGGCCAGCGAGGCCTTCAGCCAGCGCAACATCAACTGCAGCATCGCCGAGAGCATCGAGCGTTTTGCGCCCGTGGTGGAGGCCGCGCTGGCCGCCGGTATCCGCGTGCGCGGCGCCATGAGCTGCACCGTGGGCTGCCCCTACGAAGGCGATATTGCCCCCGAACGCGTGGCCTACCTGGCCGGCCTGCTCCAGGGCATTGGCGTGCAGCGCGTGGACGTGGCCGACACCATCGGCGTGGGCACGCCGCGCAAGGTGCAGAAGGCGCTGGAGGCCACGCTGCAGCACTTTGGCATCGACGAGGTGTCGGGCCACTTCCACGACACCTACGGCCAGGCACTGTCCAACACGCTGGCCGCGCTGGAGCTGGGCGTGTGGAACTTCCAGTCGTCCGTGGCCGGGCTGGGCGGCTGCCCCTATGCCAAGGGCGCCACCGGCAACGTGGCCACCGAAGACGTGGTCTACATGCTGCAAGGCATGGGCATCGAGACAGGCATCGACCTGGACCTGCTCATCGATGCAGGGGCCTACATCAGCGATTTTCTGGGCCGCAAGCCCAATTCGCGTGTGGCCGTGGCCCTGCTCACCCGGCGCAAGCACTGACGCGCCGGGGCGCATCCCCGCTCCAGGTTCTGAGAGCCTGTTTACGATCTCCCAGGGGTCGCGCAGCGGCCTTTGCGGGAGGGGGCGCAAGGCGCGGTGCGCAGTGGATAGCCCGGCTATCCACAAGCGCCGCAACGCCGCAGACCGCCCGCAAAGACCGCTGCCCCAAGGGTTGGAGCGAAATCGGGCGACAAGGCCGCCCCGGCTGCTTGCATGGGCACCAGCCCATGCGGCGCACCCGAAGCATCCACTCCTCCCGATTGCGCTCCAACGCGATCCCCTGCGAGATCGTCAACAGGTTCTCAGCTCGTCGCCTGGCTCCAGAAGGCATGTCCGCTGCCGGTCTGCTTGGCCTGGTACATGGCCTGGTCGGCGCAGCGTATCAGTTCGGTCAGTGTGCGGCCATCCTGCGGACTGCGGGCGATGCCCGTACTGGCACCCACGGTGAGTGCCTGGCCCTGGAAATCCACCGGCTGGCGCACCGCGCTGTCCACGCGGCGGGCCAGCACCTCCAACTGTTCGTCGGGCAAGGGATCTGCGAGCAGGACCACGAATTCGTCGCCCCCCAGCCGGGCCACGATGTCGTCGGCGCGGAACTGGGCCTGCAGGCGCGTGGCCACGGCGCGCAGCACTGCGTCGCCCGCGTCGTGGCCGTGCGTGTCGTTGATCGGTTTGAAGCGGTCCAGATCGAGCAGCATCAGGGCGTGCGCAGCGCCATCGGCCAGCACCGGCGTGGCGCCATGCGCCAGACCGGTGCGGTTGGCCAGGCCGGTCAGCGGGTCGGTGGCGGCGGCCTGTGCCAGGTGGGCGGCATGCAGGCGCAGCGCGGCCTGGGACGTGCGCAGGCCACTGATGCGCTGGCTCAGCGCGATGGCGAACACCACCAGCTCGGCCGCCACGCCGATCTGCAGGCCGTTGGCCAGCAGGAACGGTGCATCGATCACCCTCCAGTTGACCAGCACCACCCCCAGCACCGACAGGAACAGCAACACCTGGCCACCCAGATACCACTGCGCGGGGATGAAGCCGCGCCGCAGGATGATGACGGCCGCCACCGTGGCGAGCAGGGCGCCAGCACTGGCGACGATCTCGTTGGCGGTCTGGGCGGCGTCGAACTGGCCCAGCAGACCCAGTACGGCCACCGATGCCGCCAGCAGGCCCCAGGTCAGCAACAAACGGTCCAGCCACGGCACCTGCCGCGTGTCCAGAAAGCTGCGCGCGAACAGCGCGCCGAACAGCAGCCACAGGCTGGGCAGCACCACGTGACCGCGCTCCTGCCACCAGGGCCAGTGGCCCCATAGGTAATGCGCCGCGTGGCCGTTGAAGCTGGCCAGCGTCAGCAGCGCGAAGGCGCACTGGCCGATGTAGAAGCCGTAGGTGGCATCGCGGAAGATGCCTGCGAGCACGAGGTTGTAGACCAGCAGCGCGATCAGGATGCCGTAGCAGATGCCGTCGAACAGCCGCTTGTGCTGGCGCCACTGCAGGTATTCGGCGGTGTCCCAGACCGACAGGCCCAGGCTGGGGGCTGTTTCGCCCAGCAGCCGGACATAGACGGTGTACAGGCCAGGGCCGGGCAGTTGCAGGCGCATCACATAGCGCTCGCTGCCCAGGGGCCGGGTGGCGAACGGCTGCGACAGGCCGGTGTGCACCGGCGGCGCCAGCGCCCGGCCGGTGGCGTCGAAGGGGCCATGAAAGCGCACGTCCTTGAGCGCCGTGGTCTGTGTGGCCAGCACCCAGTCGCCGGTTTCGGCGCGTTGCTCCAGTACCACCTTGAACCAGTGGGGCTGGGCGCTGTCGCCATGCCGTTGCGTGGGCGGAGCGGGCTGAAAGCGGCTGGCGTGGGCGGGTTGCAGCACCTCGTCCAGTGTCAGCGTACCGCTGTCATCCGTGAGCCACAGCAGCTGGCCGGTCTCCTGCAGCGCCAGCCCTTGCGGGTGGTCATCCAGGACGATGGGCGCGGCCCCGGCCACGGCCAGCTTGGCAACGAGGAAGCACAGGAGCAGGCAGGCGCGGAGCAGCTTCATGGACAATGGAGGGAACAAGTTTCACACTGTAACCGTGTGTACGCTGCGTTCCGGCGGTGTGTGCCCTCTGGCTGCACCTGTCACGCGGCGCGCGCACTGCCTTGCCTGTCATGACCGATTTTCCTGAAAGCACCCAACGCGTGGCCGCCGCACTGCAGGCCGCGGGCCACCCCCACATGCCCCGCATGCTCGACGACGCCGCGCGCACCGCGCAGCAGGCGGCCGATGTGCTGGGCATTCTGGTGGGGCAGGTGGCCAAGAGCATCATCTTCCGGCGCAAGAGCGACGATGCGGCGGTGCTGGTCATCACCTCGGGCGACCGGCGCGTGGATGAGCAGAAGGTCGAGGCCCACGTGGGCAAGGTCGGCCGGGCGGATGCCGCGTTTGTGAAGGAGCGCACGGGCTTCTCGATTGGTGGCGTGTCGCCCATCGCGCATGCCACGCCGCCGGTCACGCTGATCGACCAGGACCTGCTGCGCTTTGACGTGGTGTGGGCGGCGGCCGGGCACCCGCACGGCGTGTTCCCCTTGCACCCCTCGGATCTGCAGCGCCTGACCGGCGCCCCGGTGGTGGACGTGGCCCAAGAGGTGGGGGCATGAGTACTGCAGAAGCAATAGCTGCTCGCGCACATCTGTTAAGCACTGCGGGCTATTTTGATGCGGGGTCCGAGGAGGTGGTCCCTTCGCCCTGCATTTCGGTGTGCCGCATGACCGAAGACCGCAGCCGTTGCGAAGGATGCTTTCGCACCATCCCCGAAATCCGCGCCTGGGCGCAGGCCGACAGCGCCGAGCGCCTGGCCATCTGGGCGCGGCTGGCGCAGCGCGCCGGCATCCCCTTTCCCCCGGAAGGCGTGGCCAAGGAGCTGCCATGAAGCACATCACGTTCTACCTGGACTTTGTCTCGCCCTACGCCTGGCTGGCCTTCGAGCGCCTGCCCGAGGTGCTGGAGGGCCTGAGCCACAGCGTGGAATACCGGCCCGTGCTGCTGGGCGCGCTGCTCCAGCAACATGGCAACCCGGGGCCGGCCGGCATTGTGCCCAAGCGCGCCTGGACCTACCGCCATGCCGTCTGGCTGGGCCATTCGATCGGCGTGCCGCTGGCGATGCCGGCGCGCCACCCGTTCAACCCGCTGCCGCTGCTGCGCCAGGCCCTGGCCTGCAGCGAGGACGGCCGCATCAACCGCTTTGTCACGGGCACCGTGTTTCGCCATGTCTGGCAGGGCGGGCACGAGGCGCTGGATGCACAGCGGCTCACGGAACTGGCGGCCGCGCTGGAGCCGCAGCGCAAGCCCGGTGATGACGACGGCGCACGCGCCAAGGCGCTGCTGCGCAGCAACACCGAGGCCGCCGCCGCGCGCGGCGTGTTCGGCGTGCCGGCCTTCGAGGTCGATGGCAAGGTCTTCTGGGGCTATGACAGCCTGCCCATGCTGCGCGCCTGCCTCGAAGGCGACTGCTGGTTCGAGCGCGACTGGGACGCCGCTGCAAGCGTGGCGCAAGGCCTGCCGGGTTGAATGGAGTGGCCGTTCAACCGCACGGCCCACGCATCGCCCGACCATGCCCAATGCCTTCAACTTCAACGCCTCGCCCTTCGACTGCCTGAGCCTGGACGAGCAGCGCCTGGTGCGCGCCAGCGTGGACATCGCCTACTTCCCCGAGGGTGCCGTGGTGCTGGACGTGGGCGTGGCACCCACGCACCTGTTCGTGATCATCAAGGGCCATGTCACCCAGACCGAGGGCGACGAGGTGCTGGCCACCTACGGCCCGGACGACTGCTTTGACGGCTGTGGCCTGATGACCGGGCGCGTGGGCAGCCGCTTTGTGGCCGCCGAGGAGGTGGTGGCCTACCAGCTCGCGCGCGCGGCGGTCAACGAACTCATCGCGCGCAACACCACCTTTGGCGCGCTGCTGTTTTCCGACCTGGGCCAGAAGCTCAGCGCACTGGCGCAGCGGGCCGACCAGCACGAGCGCCAGTCGCTCACCCTGGCGCGCGTGGACCAGGCCTTCCTGCGCCCGGCGCACACCGTGGATGCCGCCACCGACATCGTCTCGGTGGTGCGGCTGTTCCAGTCCCAGCGCACCACCAGCGTGCTGGTCACGGGCCTGCCCGGCGGGGCGCTGGGCATCTTCACCAACACCAGCCTGCAGCGCGCCATCCTCGATGGCCGCCCACTGGCCCAGCTGGCGGTGGGTGCGCTGGCCAGCAGCCCGGTGGTCACCGTGCGGCCATCGGACCCGCTGGGCGATGCCATGGCCCTCATGCTGCGCCGCCGCGTGCACCGTCTGGTGGTGGTGGAGGACGACGGCCAGGTGCGCGGCATCCTGGAGGCGCTGGATCTGTTCAGCTTCCTGGCCAACCACTCGCACCTGATCACGGTGCAGATCGAGCATGCACAGGACCTGCCGGCGCTGGCGCAGGCGGCGGCGCAGATCACGCGGCTGATCGCGGCGCTGTACCGTGGCGGCACGCGCATCGGCCTGATGGCCCGGCTGGTGCAGCAGCTCAACGCCCGGCTGTTCGAGCGCGCCTGGCACATGGTGGCGCCAGCCGACCTGGTGGCCAACAGCTGCCTGTTCGTCATGGGCAGCGAGGGGCGCGGCGAGCAGCTGCTCAAGACCGACCAGGACAACGGCCTGGTGCTGCGCGACGGCTACACCGCGCCGCCCGGCCTCGACGCCATCTGCCAGCGCTTTTCCGAGGTGCTGGCCAGCTTCGGCTACCCCGAGTGCCCCGGCCGCATCATGGTCAGCAACCCCGACTGGCGCGGCACGGTCAGTGCCTTCAGCCAGCGCGTGCGCCAGTGGCTGCTGCAGCCCGAGGGCGACAGCCTGATGCAGCTGGCCATCTTCCTCGATGCGCATGCGGTGGCGGGCGATGCCACGCTGCTGGCCACCGTGCGTGAGCGCGTGATGGCGCTGGCCACCGACAACGATGCCATGCTGGCCCGCTTTGTCGCGGCGGTGGACAACTTCGGTGGCCCCGCCGGATGGTGGAGCCGCCTGTTCGGCCTGAGCGACGAAGGCCGTGCCATCAGCCTCAAGAAAGCGGGCATCTTCCCCATCGTGCACGGCGTGCGCAGCCTGGCCCTGGCCCGGCGCGTGGCCGCCACCGGTACGGCCGAGCGCATCGCCGCGCTGGCGGAGGCCGGCGTGATCGACGCGGCGCTGGGCGATGCGCTGGTGCAGAGCCTGCACTTCCTGATGGGCCTGCGCCTGCAGGCCGGCCTGGCCGAGCTCGACACCGGGCGCCCGGTCACCGGCAACGTCGATCCCGAGCGCCTGAGCAGCCTGGAGCGCGACCTGCTCAAGGACGCGCTGGCGGTGGTCAAGCGCTTCAAGCTGTTGCTGCACCAGCGCCTGAAGCTGGACGTGCTGTGAACCCGTTCGCATGCTTGCGGCGCGCCTGGTTGCAGTACCACCTGGCCGACCCGGCCTATGCCTTCCTGTTCGATCCAGCGCCGCCCGATGAATGGGTGGCGCTGGACTGCGAAACCACGGGGCTGAACCGGCGCAGCGATGAAATCATCGCCATCGGCGCCGTGCGCATCGCCGGCAACCGGATCCTGACCAGCGAGCGGCTGGAGCTGCTGGTGCGCCCCGATAAAGGCGTGCCGGCCGACAGCGTGCGCATCCACCGCCTGCGCAGCGCCGACGTGGCCCAGGGCCTGCCCATCACCGAGGCCATGGGCCAGCTGCTGCGGTTCATCGGCAGCCGCCCTCTGGTGGGTTACTTTCTCGAATTTGATGTGGCCATGCTCAACCGCGCCCTGTGGCCCCTGCTGGGCATGGGCCTGCCGCAGCCCAAAATTGAAGTTTCGGCGCTGTACTACGAGCACAAGTTCCGGCAGCTGCCGCCCTACCAGCAGCAGGCCAACGCCGACATCGACCTGCGTTTTGCAACGTTGATGGACGATCTGGGATTGCCCCGGCGCGATGCGCACGACGCGCTCAATGATGCGGTGATGGCGGCGTTGGCTTTCATCAAGCTGCGGCAGTTGCGTGGGGGGTGAGTCGATTTTGGCGATATGGCGTTGTTTGGCGTATTTGCCTATGGCGCTTATGTATCAAGCGCGGGTAGCTATTGTTTTTGACAGCAGATTTTTCCCCGGCCGTTCGGGCTGAGCTTGTCGAAGCCTTGGCTTGTTCGTGGGTTTTGGCGGGGTGCTTGTGTTGAGTGCGGGGGCCGGGTCTCGCCCCGGCGGGCGCCTCACTTTCTTTTGCTTCGCCAAAAGAAAGTGAGCAAAGAAAAGGCGACCCTGCTGTCTGCGACGGGTTTTTGGGGTCAGAGCCCCAATTCACCGAGCCTACGGCTCGCCCCGAAGGGGTGCGGTGC
>NZ_FNQJ01000014.1 GCF_900107605.1 Acidovorax soli
GAGAACGGCAAAGGCTATGTGGACGGCAAGACCGCTCGATCTCATGTCTCCACTGACCGGGTGCTCAAGGGGACGACTACACCTTGAAAGGGGTGATCCTAAGTATTTGTATGCGTCCCCGCGAACTGCCCCTGCCCTGTGGCGATATGCAAACACGGCAACAGACCTGCCCCCGACAGCCACACAGGGCCATGCCGGCCTTACGATCCGGGGTACAGGTGCATTCGAAAGCCCCCTATGCCATCGCTTGACTTTGAACGGGAAGAAACCCGCTTCCATGCCTTCCATGCGCAGAATCTGCCCCGTTTGCAGGAGGCCTGCGCGTCCTTCGTCGCCCTGCTCACTTCCTTGCTGACCCCTTCAGGGCAGGTGGATGTATCCAAGATCGAGGGGCGCGTGAAGGACAAGGAAGAGTCCATCCGTAAATTCACCCGCAAGTACCGGCCGATGCTGGAAGAAGCCAACCAGCCCTATGAGATTGCCCCCTACATCACCGACCTGATCGGGGTGCGCGTGGTTTGCCTGTATGAAGACGAGCTCGACAAGGTGGCCCGCCTGGTGCGCTCGCACTTTGACGTGATGGATGTCACCGACAAGGTAGCGGCTGTGGAAGGCACCGAGGCCTCGTTTGGCTACAAGGGCCTGCACCTGGACCTGCGGCTCAACGCTGCCCGGCGGGCATTGCCTGAGCATGCCGCCTGCGCGGACCATGCTTTCGAGTTGCAGGTGCGCACCATCATCCAGGACTCGTGGAGCGTGCTGGACCACAAGATCAAGTACAAGAAATCGATTCCTGGCCAGCTCAAGCGCCGCATCAATGTGCTGTCGGCACTGTTCGAGCTGGCCGACCGCGAGTTTCGCCAGATCCGCGACGCCACCGCAGCCGAGTTGCTGGAGGCGCCCGACGAAACCGCCGAAGTCCTGCCGGAAGCCGGAGCACCGATGGCAGACAAGCTAGCGCCCCCCGGCAGCGAGCTCAACGCCTTCACCTTCCTCAAGATTGCCAACCACTTCTTCAAGGATTTCGAGTTCGAACCCTACAAGGTGGATAGTTTCGTGGACGACATCCAGAGCTGGTCGCCCGGCATGACGCGCGCGCGTTTCAATGCGCTGCTGCGTGAAACCATCGCCGTGGTCAAACGCTACAAGCTGCACTTTGAAGAACAGAACCCGCAGGGCAGCTTCAACCCCTACACCGTGATCCGCCACTGCCTGTACCTCAGTAACAGCACCGCGTTCCGCCCGGCCCTGCGCAACGTGGCGCGGGAAAGCTTCGAAGCCTGGCTGCAGGAGCACGGCAGCCCTTGAGGCAGACAAAGACAGCAGCGTGCCCCGGCACCACCAGGTTGCACGCAAAAAACAAGAATAAAATTACTGTTAGCGATTAACAGTATTGCGCATGAAGCTCTAATTTTTATAGCATCAAAGACAAATATACAGGCCATTCCCCGATCTCACCGGTTTGTCCCCCAGGTGACTTCGGATTGGTGGTTTCACTCCAGACACTCGTAACGAGTTGCTGTTATATTGCACTGCAACATAACGGAGTTTCACCCATGCTCTACCAGATCTACGAAACCCAACGCTCCCTGATGGAGCCCTTTGCCGAATTTGCCCAAGCGGCCTCCAAGCTGTACAGCCACCCCTCCTCCTTCCTGAGCCAAATGCCGCTCGCGCAGCGCGTTTCTGCCGGCTACGACCTGCTCTACCGCCTGGGCAAGGGCTATGAAAAACCGGAATTCGACATTCCCACGGTGGATGTGGACGGCGTGGGCGTGGCCATCCATGAGCGCGTCGAGATCAACAAGCCCTTTTGCGAACTGCGCCGTTTCAAGCGCTTTTCGGACGATCCGGCCACGCTGACCAAGCTCAAGACCCAGCCCGTGGTGCTGATCGTGGCGCCGCTGTCGGGCCACTACGCCACCTTGCTGCGCGACACCGTGCGCACCATGCTCAAGGACCACAAGGTCTACATCACCGACTGGCGCAGTGCCCGCCTGGTGCCCCTGTCCGAGGGGGAGTTCCACCTCGACGACTATGTGAACTATGTGCAGGAGTTCATTCGCCACCTGCAGGGCATCTATGGCAACTGCCATGTGATCAGTGTCTGCCAGCCCACCGTGCCGGTGCTCGCCGCCGTGTCGCTGATGGCCAGCCGGGGCGAAACCACCCCCATCACCATGACCATGATGGGTGGCCCCATCGATGCACGCAGGTCCCCCACCACGGTGAACAACCTGGCCACGAACCGCAGCTACGAGTGGTTTGAAAACAACGTGATCTTCCGGGTGCCCGACAACTTTCCGGGCGCCGGCCGCCTCGTGTACCCCGGTTTCCTCCAGTACACCGGCTTTGTGGCCATGAACCCCGACCGCCATGCCACCAGCCACTACGACTATTTCAAGGACCTGATCAAGGGCGACGACGCCAGCGCCGAAGCGCACCGCAAGTTCTACGACGAATACAACGCCGTACTGGACATGGATGCGGATTACTACCTGGAAACCATCAAGACCGTGTTCCAGGACTACAGCCTGGTCAACGGCACCTGGGATGTGCGCTCGCCCGAAGGCAAGATCGAGCGCGTGCGTCCGCAGGACATCACGACCACCGCGCTGTTCACGGTAGAGGGCGAGATCGACGACATCTCCGGCTCGGGCCAGACGGAGGCCGCGCACGACCTGTGCACCGGCATCGAGCGCAAGGAGCAGCACCACCTTGAAGCCAAGGGCGCGGGTCACTACGGCATTTTCAGCGGTCGGCGCTGGCGCGAGATCGTGTATCCCAAGGTGCGCGCCTTCATCCAGCAGCACCAGGCGCCCCGAGCCCAACCCTCCACGCCCGCACCGGCCAACGAACCGGTCGTGTCGGTCAGCGCAGCCCCCGCACCGAGCGCACCCGTGGTGGCACCTGCCGCGCCGATGCAAGCTGCTGCCAAAGCAGCTCCGCAGGCCACCAGCGCGCGCGCCGCCAAGTCAGCCACCGCCCCGCGTCCTGCCAAGGCCTCTGCGCCCAAGGCCGTGCAGGAAGTCCGCTCAAACCCGGCACCGGCCGGTGTGGCCACCCGGTGGGTCAAGCCCGCGGGCGGTGAAGCCATTGCCAAGACCGCAGCGCCGGCAACGCCCGGCGCCAAGCGCTCCGCAGCACGCAAGGCCTGATGCCAGGCTTGCGGCAGAACGTGGACGAACTGGCAGAGCGCATCAACGCGGCCCTGCCCCAGACGCAGTGCACCCGCTGCGGCTACCCCGACTGCGCCAGCTATGCGCAGGCCATCGCCGCAGGAATCGCATCCATCAACCAGTGCCCACCGGGCGGACAGGAGGGGGTGGCCCGGTTGGCGGCCATCACGGGCCAGGCCGTGCAGCCGCTCAATCCAGACCACGGACTGGAGGCCCCGCGGACGGTGGCCGTCATCGATGAAAACTGGTGCATTGGCTGCACCCTGTGCATCAAGGCCTGCCCCACCGATGCCATCGTGGGCGCCAACAAGCTCATGCACACCGTGATGCCAGCCCATTGCACGGGTTGCGAGTTGTGCATACCGGTGTGCCCCGTGGACTGCATCCAGCTGGAAAATGCCAGCGGCAGCGCCACCGGCTGGGCCGCCTGGACCCCGGCCCAGGCCGACGCCGCACGCCAGCGCTACACCGCGCGCCAGCAACGGCTGGCGCAGACCGGCGCCGAACCACCCGAGGCCGGGCCAGATGGCGGCACGCCCGTCCCCCCTGATGCGGGCACTGCACCGGCTTCGCCGGCCTCCACGGCCTCGACGGCGCAGGAGACACGCCAGGCCGCCATCGCAGCGGCCATGGCCCGTGCACGGCAGCGGCGAGGCCCTGCCTCGCGATGAGCCCGCCGCTGCAGCCGAAATAGCGGTACTTGCCAGCCGGACAGAGGGAGCCAGCGCATAAGCCACTGGCCCGGCCGCAGCAAGCAGAACCCTGGCATGGCATCTCCGACAGGTTTCAAATAGCGACAAACATACGGAAAAGCGCCACTTACGCCGGATTGACACATGCAGGCCTCATGGGTTTTCCTTCGGTGATCCCCTTTTCAGCGTGGCGGCACGGTCAGCGCGGGCAAGGCATCGCCCATAATGCAGCCCCATGAATCCCCTGCTTTCCCATCTGCAGCCCTACCCATTCGAGCGGCTGCGGCAGCTTTTTTCGGGGGTCACCCCCCCTGCGGCCTTGAGTCCGATCAGCCTGGGCATGGGTGAGCCGCGCCACCCTACGCCGCAGTTCATCAAGGATGCCATCAGCGCCAACCTGGGCGGGCTGGCCAGCTATCCAGCCACGGCGGGCGAGTTGCGCCTGCGCGAGGCGTTTTCTGCCTGGCTGTCGAAACGCTACGGCCTGGCCGTGGATGCCGGCACCCAGGTACTTCCCGTGAACGGATCGCGCGAAGCCCTGTTTGCCTTTGCCCAGACCGTGATCGACCCGTCCCGAGGCCAGCCCGTGGTGGTTTGCCCCAACCCGTTCTATCAAATCTACGAAGGCGCGGCCGTACTGGCCGGCGCAACACCCTATTACGCCCCCAGCGACCCGGCCCGCAACTTTGCGGTGGACTGGGACAGCGTGCCCGAGGCGGTGTGGCAGCGCACGCAGCTGCTGTTTGTCTGCTCGCCCGGCAACCCGACAGGCGCCGTGATGCCGCTGTCCGAATGGCAAAAGCTGTTCGAGCTGAGCGACCGCCATGGCTTCGTCATCGCCTCGGACGAGTGTTACAGCGAGATCTACTTCCGCGACGAGCCCCCGCTGGGGGGCCTGCAGGCGGCCGCCCAACTGGGGCGCAGCGACTTCAAGAACCTGGTGTCATTCACCAGCCTGTCCAAGCGCAGCAATGTGCCGGGGCTGCGCAGCGGCTTTGTGGCCGGTGATGCCGCCCTGATGAAGGCCTTCTTGCTGTACCGCACCTACCACGGCAGCGCCATGGGGCCGGTGGTGCAGGCCGCCAGCATCGCCGCCTGGAGCGACGAGCAGCATGTGGTGGAAAACCGCACGCTCTACCGCAAGAAGTTTGCGCAGGTCACGCCCCTGCTCGCCGGCGTGATGGATGTCTCCTTGCCTGACGCCGGCTTTTACCTCTGGGCCAGGGTGCCCGAGGCCCTGGGCATGACCGACACCGAGTTCGCCCAGGCCTTGCTGGCTCAATACAATGTCACCGTGCTGCCGGGCAGCTACCTGGCCCGCGAGGCCCAGGGCAGCAACCCCGGCGCCCAGCGCGTGCGCATGGCCCTGGTGGCCGATACCGAAGAATGCGTGGAAGCCGCGCTGCGCATCGTCCAATTCATCCAATCCCGTACTGCCTGACACCATGACCCAACAACTCCAGACCCTCATCGACAACGCCTGGGACAACCGCGCCAACCTCTCGCCCGCCTCCGCTCCCAAAGAAGTGCAGGACGCAGTCGAGCATGTGATTTCCGAGCTCAACAACGGCAAGCTGCGCGTCGCCACCCGCGAAGGCGTGGGCCAGTGGACCGTGCACCAATGGATCAAGAAGGCCGTGCTGCTGTCGTTCCGCCTCAAGGACAACGAACTCATCGAGGCCGGCGACCTGGGGTTTTATGACAAGGTGCCCACCAAGTTCGGCAATCTCAGCGCCGACGAAATGGCCGCCACCGGCGTGCGCGTGGTGCCACCGGCCGTGGCGCGCCGCGGCAGCTTCATCGCCAAGGGCGCCATCCTGATGCCGTCCTACGTGAACATCGGCGCGTATGTCGATGAAGGCACGATGGTCGATACCTGGGCCACCGTGGGCAGCTGCGCGCAGGTGGGCAAGAACGTGCACCTGTCGGGCGGCGTGGGCCTGGGCGGCGTGCTAGAGCCGCTGCAGGCCAACCCCACCATCATCGAAGACAACTGCTTCATCGGTGCCCGCTCCGAAGTGGTCGAAGGCGTGATCGTGGAAGAAAACTCCGTCATCAGCATGGGCGTGTACCTCGGCCAGAGCACCCCGATCTATGACCGCTCCACCGGCGAAATCAGCTACGGCCGCGTGCCCGCCGGCTCGGTGGTCATCAGCGGCAGCCTGCCCAAGGAAGGCGGCAAGTACAGCATGTACGCCGCCATCATCGTCAAGAAGGTGGATGCCAAGACCCGCTCGACGACCAGCCTGAATGATCTGCTGCGCGACTGAGCGCGGCTGACCGCCCACGCCAGCGCAATTGCCACCACAGCCGACACGAACAACGAGAGGGAAACACCATGAGCACGATGGAACGAATCCTGCGCCTGATGGCGGAGAAGAAGGCCTCCGATGTCTATCTGTCGGCCAACGCGCCAGCGCTGATCAAGATCAACGGCGAATGCGTGCCGATCAACAACCAGATCCTGCCGCCCGACGCGCCGCGCAACCTGCTCTCCGAGGTGGTGCCACCGGACCGCATCGAAGAGCTGGAAGAAACCGGCGAACTCAACATGGGCGTGCCGCTGACCGGTGTGGGTCGTTTCCGTGTCAGCGCCATGCGCCAGCGCGGCAGTTATGCGGTGGTCATCCGCTTCATCTCGCAGCACATACCCGAGCTCGGTTCGCTGGGCCTGCCGCCCGTTCTGCGCGAACTGATCATGGAAAAGCGCGGCCTCATCCTGGTGGTGGGCGCCACGGGCTCGGGCAAGAGCACCACGCTGGCGTCGATGATCGACAGCCGCAACGAACAGCTGACCGGGCACATCCTCACCATCGAGGACCCGGTGGAATACCAGTTCAAGAACAAGAAATCGATCGTGAACCAGCGCGAGATCGGCAGCGACACCCAGTCGCTGCAGACGGCTCTCAGGAACGCACTGCGCCAGGCCCCTGACGTGATCCTGATCGGTGAAATCCGCGACCGGGAAACCATGTCGGCGGCCATTGCCTATGCACAGTCCGGCCACCTGTGCCTGGCCACGCTGCACGGCAACAACAGCTACCACGCGCTCAACCGGATTTTGAGCTTTTACCCCGTCGAGGTGCGCCCCACCATGCTGGGCGATCTGGCATCGGCGCTCAAGGCGGTGGTGTCGCAGCGACTGGTGCGCACGGTGGAAGGTGGCCGCGTGCCCGCCGTGGAAATCATGCTCAACACCAAGCTCGTTTCCGAGCTGGTGGAAAAGGGCGACTTCTCGGGCGTGAAGGAGGCCATGGAAAAATCCATGGCCGAAGGCTCGCAGACCTTCGAAGAAGCCCTGGCCCACCACATCATGGAAGGCAAGATCGACCGCAAGGAAGGACTGGCCCACGCCGACTCGCCCACCAACCTCATGTGGCGTCTGCAAAACGACTTCGCCCTGGCGGCCAACGCTGCCAGGGCCCAGAAAGAGGCGCGGGACATCCCCGACGACCAACCTTCTTTCACCGAAATCGTGCTGGACGTCAAAGCCGCCTGACCCGGCCTCACCTGAATTCCCCGATGTCCCGCACCCTGCACCTGGCCGAACAGCTCATCTCCCTGCCCTCCCTCACGCCGGAGGACGCCGGCTGCCTTGACCTGCTGGCGGCACGCCTGGCCCCGCTGGGTTTTGTGTGCGAACGCCTGGACAGTGGCCCCGACCATTTCCGCGTCAGCAATTTGTGGGCAAAACGGCCTGCGGCGCTTGCACCATCTGCTCAGCAAGCTACAAAGACCATCGTATTTGCCGGTCACACCGACGTGGTGCCCACCGGCCCGCTGGCACAGTGGAGCAGCCACCCCTTCACGCCCACGCACAAGGACGGCAAACTTTTTGGCCGCGGCGCCAGCGACATGAAAACCTCCATCGCCGCCTTCGTCGTGGCGGTGGAAGAATTCCTGGCCACCCACCCCGATCCGCACCTCTCGATCGCCTTTCTGCTGACCAGCGATGAGGAGGGCCCCTCGGTGGACGGCACCAAGGTGGTGGTAGAGCAGCTCCGGGCGCGCGGCGAGCCGCTCGACTACTGCATCGTGGGCGAACCCACTTCGGTCGAAAAGACCGGCGACATGATCAAGAACGGCCGGCGCGGCACGCTCAGCGGCAAGCTCACCGTGCGCGGCATCCAGGGCCACATCGCCTATCCGCAGCTGGCACGCAACCCCATCCACCAGGCGCTGCCGGCGCTGGCCGAGATGGCCGCCACCGAGTGGGACCCGGGCAATGCCTTCTTTCCTCCCACCAGCTGGCAGATCAGCAACATGCATGGCGGCACCGGCGCCACCAATGTGATTCCGGGCGAGGTGGTGGTGGACTTCAATTTCCGCTTCTCCACCGAATCCACCGCCGAAAAGCTCAAGCAGCGCGTGCACACCCTGCTGAACCGCCATGGCCTCGAATACGACCTGCAGTGGACGCTGGGCGGCCAGCCCTTCCTGACCACACCGGGCGACCTCGTCACGGCCGTGCAGCGGGCCATCCTGGCCGAAACCGGACTGAGCACCGAACTGTCCACCACCGGTGGCACCAGCGACGGCCGCTTCATCGCGCAGATCTGCCCCCAGGTGATTGAGCTGGGGCCGCCCAACGCCACCATCCACAAGATCGACGAGCATGTGGTCGTGGCCGACATCGAACCGCTCAAGGCCATCTACCGCCGCACCCTCGAAAACCTGAACCAGATGGCCAGCCTGGCGCCCGCAGCCACCCAGGCGGCCGCGGCATGACCGGCTCCACCACCGCCCTGCCCACCTTGCAAGGCGCCACCGTGGGCGCATTGGTGCAGTCGGGCGCCGCACTGCTCACCGCCGCGGGCGTTTCCTTCGGGCACGGCACCACCAATGCCCAGGACGAAGCCGCCTGGCTGGTGCTGTGGCGCCTCGGGCTGCCGCTCGACAGCAACCTGGGCGATGGCCCAGATTCCGTGGCAAATCAGCCTGTAGACCAGGATCAACTTGCCCTGGCAGCTACACTTTTTGAAGAACGCATCCGCACCCGCAAACCCGCCGCCTACCTGACCCGCGAGGCCTGGCTGCAGGGCGTGCCGTTTTACGTGGACGAGCGCGCCATCGTGCCGCGCAGCTTCATCGCCGAGCTGCTGGCCGATGGCAGCATCGATGATTTCCTGGGCGCGCACACGCGCCGCGTGCTCGACCTGTGCACCGGCAACGGCAGCCTGGCCGTGCTGGCGGCCATGGCCTGGCCCGAAGTCGAAGTCACGGGCGCCGACATCTCGCCCGACGCACTGGCCGTGGCCCGCATCAATGTGGACCGGCACGGCCTGCAGGACCGCATCGCGCTGCAGCTGTCGGACGGCCTGGCCCAGTTGCCCGGCCCGTGGGACCTGATCCTGTGCAACCCGCCCTACGTCAACGCGGCCAGCATGGCGCAACTGCCCGCCGAATACCTGGCAGAACCCACCCTGGCCCTGGCGGGCGGCACCGATGGCATGGACTTCATTCGCCAGCTGCTGCAGGACGCCCCCGCACGCATGAGCGAAAATGCGGTCCTCATTCTCGAAATCGGCAACGAACGCGCCCACTTTGAAGCGGCCTTCGGGCAGCTGCCCGTGTACTGGATAGATACCAGCGCGGGCGAAGACCAGGTGCTTCTGGCCACACGCCAGGCCCTGGTTTCCTATTTTTCCTCCTGATGATCACTCTTAAAAATGTCACCTTGCGCCGCAGCGCCAAGGTGCTGCTCAATGGCGTCAACGCCACCATCAACCCCGGCGAAAAAGTCGGTCTGGTGGGCCGCAACGGCGCCGGAAAATCCAGCCTGTTTGCCCTGTTCAATGGCTCCCTGCACGAAGACGGGGGCGATTTCTACATCCCGCCCCAGTGGCGCATGGCGCAGGTCGCGCAGAACATGCCCGAAACCGATGAGTCCGCCACCGACTTCGTCGTCACCGGAGACACCCGCCTCGTCGAACTGCGCGCCCAACTGGTGCAGGCCGAAGCCGAAGATGACGGCATGGCCATCGCCCACGCCTACACCGACCTGGCCGATGCCGGCGACCACGACGCCATTCCACGTGCGCAGGCACTGATCCTGGGCCTGGGCTTCAAGGTGTCCGAGCTGGACAAACCCGTCAACAGCTTCTCGGGCGGCTGGCGCATGCGCCTGCAGCTGGCCCGCGCGCTGATGTGCCCGTCCGATCTGCTGCTGCTCGACGAGCCCACCAACCACCTGGACCTCGATGCCCTGGTCTGGCTGGAAGCCTGGCTCAAGCGCTACGAAGGCACGATGATCGTCATCAGCCACGACCGCGAGTTCCTCGATGCCGTGACCAACGTCACCATGCACATCGACAACGCGCAGATCACGCGCTACGGTGGCAACTACAGCAAGTTCGAGGATCTGCGCGCCCAGCAGCTCGAATTGCAGCAGGCCAGCTTTGCCAAGCAGCAGGAAAAGATCGCCCACCTCAAGAAGTTCATCGACCGCTTCAAGGCCAAGGCCAGCAAGGCCAAGCAGGCGCAAAGCCGGGTCAAGGCGCTCGACCGCATGGAAAAGATCGCCCCCGTGCTGGCCGATGCCGAATTCACCTTCGAATTCAAGGAGCCGCAGAACCTACCCAACCCGATGCTGGCCATCAGCGACGCCTCGTTTGGCTACCGCGCCGAAGACGGTGCGCAAACCACCATCCTGGAAAACGTCAGCCGCAGCGTGCTGGCGGGCCAGCGCATCGGCATCCTGGGTGCCAACGGCCAGGGAAAATCCACGCTGGTCAAGACCATTGCCCGCACCATGGCGCCGCTGGCCGGCACCGTGACCGAGGGCAAGGGCCTGTCGATCGGCTACTTTGCTCAGCAGGAACTGGACGTGCTGCGCCCGCACGAAAACCCGCTGGAGCACATGATCCGCCTGGCGCGCGAACTGGGCCCCAACAGCCGCGAAGCCAGTCGCGAGCAAGACCTGCGCAGCTACCTGGGCACGTTCAACTTCACCGGCGACATGGTCAAGCAGAGCGTGGGCAGCATGAGCGGCGGCGAAAAAGCCCGCCTGGTGCTGGCCATGATCGTCTGGCAGCGCCCCAACCTGCTGCTGCTCGACGAGCCCACCAACCACCTGGACCTGGCCACGCGCGAGGCGCTGTCGATGGCGCTCAACGAGTTCGAAGGCACCGTCATGCTGGTCAGCCACGACCGC
Organism: Acidovorax soli; assembly: GCF_900107605.1. Taxonomy (GTDB): domain Bacteria; phylum Pseudomonadota; class Gammaproteobacteria; order Burkholderiales; family Burkholderiaceae_C; genus Acidovorax; species Acidovorax soli. The sequence continues at coordinate 11,025 of NZ_FNQJ01000014.1, forward strand.
GCCCTGCTGCGCGCCGTGTGCGACGAGTTCTGGATGGTCGGCCGCGGTGCCGTGGGGCCGTTTGATGGCGATCTCGACGATTACCAGCGCTACCTGCTCGATGAGGCCAAGCGCCAGCGCGAACTGGCCAAGACCGAAGCGGCGGCCGAAAGCGCGGCACTCAAGGCCGCTGCAGCGCCTGCACCCGTTGTCGTGGCGGTTACCGCCCCTGTTTCCATAGCTGCCAGCGCAAACCAGACAGGCGCCAAAGGCCGAATGGATGCCAAACCCACTGTCGATGCCAAGGAACAGCGCAAGCTCGATGCCCAGGCGCGCCAGCAGCTGGCGGAAAAAACGCGGCCCCTGAAACGCGAAATCGAACAGATCGACCAACGCCTGGCCACCCTGGTCGCCGAGCGGGCCGGCCTGGAAGAACGCCTCACCCAGGCGCTGGCGCCCGCGGAAATCGCCGACCTGGGCCGGCGCCTGAAAACCGGCCACGACGAAACGGCACGGCTGGAAGAACGCTGGCTGGAAATTTCTGCTGAGTTGGAAGAAATGGGCGTGAGCGCCAGCGCCTGATACGTAAAATCTTGTAATTTCTTCCGATATTTATTGGTCTTTAAGCCAATAAATACCTGCGCTGACAGCTATTATTTTTGAAGCAAATTTTCTCATCAAAATAGCGAGTGATACGGTTGCATTTTTTTGCGTTTGGACGTCAACCAAGCCTTGAGTGAGCGCGTTGTTGGTACATCACAGGAGTTTTCCAGTATGAATACCACCGCAATCTTGTCCGCCTGGCCCGAAGACGAACGCGACCGCAAACGCGCACCGGCCCGCCTTTGAGGGCGTGGCAGCCGCCCACCATGGCGGTGGTAGCCCCTTCATCCATGTTCCTCTCAACAAAAAAACCCCGCATTGCGGGGTTTTTTGTTGTCGGCTTCGGGGCTTCGTGTCAGCCCATGTGCAAGCCACCGTTGACGGAGAAATCAGCCCCGGTGGCGTAGCCTCCCTCTTCCGAAGCCAGCCAGGCGATGATGGAGGCAATTTCGCTGGGCTCGCCCAGGCGCTTGACGGGCACGGTGGCCACGATCTTCTCCAGCACATCGGGGCGAATGGCCTTGACCATGTCAGTGCCGATGTAACCCGGGCTCACGGTATTCACCGTCACGCCCTTGGTGGCCAGTTCCTGCGCCAGCGCCATGGAAAAGCCGTGCATGCCGGCCTTGGCGGCCGAATAGTTGGTCTGCCCCGCCTGGCCCTTCTCACCATTCACGCTGCTGATGTTGATGATGCGGCCCCAGCCCTTTTCCACCATGTCGGCCACCACCTGCTTGGTGACATTGAACATGCTGTTGAGGTTGGTCTCGATCACCTGGTCCCAGTCCTCGCGGGTCATCTTGAGGAACATGCGGTCGCGCGTGATACCGGCGTTGTTCACCAGCACATCGATCGAACCATGTTCGGCCTTGGTCTTGGTGAAGGCTTCCACGGTGGAATCCCAGTCGCCGACATTGCCCACCGATGCGTAAAAGGTGTAGCCCAGCGCTTTTTGCTCATCGAGCCACTTGCTGAAGTCTCGCGTGGGGCCACAGCCGGCGATGACCGTGAACCCCTCCTTGTGCAAACGCTGGCAGATGGCGGTGCCGATGCCACCCATGCCGCCGGTGACATACGCTACTTTCTGGCTCATTTGATTTCTCCTGGTTGTGATGTGCTCCGCACCCACTCTACCCAAGAATTGATACGCTGCGGTGAAGAAAAACACGGAAGCCTTCGTTTTTTCTGCAAGACTGCGCCGATCGATCCCCACCCGCGTGCTGTGCATGGCAGAAAGGGCCGAGATCCGGCACAAACCGTCCTCGCCAGACCGCGTTTCGGCATAAGCACACCCGCAGCGGCTGCCTCCGCGGGCACAGGCCTGTGCGCCCTGCCTGCGGCATCAAGCACCACCGGCAACAAAAAAGCCGCGTGGCAACGCGGCTTCTGACACGGTCTTGCATTCAAGCGGATAACTAGGCGGGAAGCCGCAGACAGTGCTCTAGCACGGCAAGGCGAACCAACGAAGTGATACGTTTGAAGGCAAAACCGTATGAAGGGGTGCCTTTGCAGGCGGCGTGCGGGTACCCTCAGCGCTCCAGCGCCAGCGACACGCCCATCCCTCCGCCAATGCACAGCGCCGCCAGGCCCTTCCGGGCGTCGCGGCGCTGCATCTCGTGCAGCAGCGTGACCAGGATGCGGCAGCCGGACGCACCAATGGGGTGGCCGATGGCAATGGCGCCACCGTTCACATTGACCTTCGCGGGGTCGATGGCCAGTTCCTTGTTGACGGCGCAGGCTTGCGCTGCAAAGGCTTCGTTCAGCTCGAACAGGTCCACGTCGGCAGCGTTCCAGCCCGCGCGCTGCAGCGCCTTGCGCGAGGCGGGCACCGGGCCCATGCCCATGGTGGCCGGGTCGAGGCCGCTGGTGCCAAAGGCGGCAATGCGGGCCAGGGGCTTGAGGCCCAGGGCGGCAGCCTTCTTGGCGCTCATCACCACCACGGCAGCGGCGCCATCGTTGATGCCCGAGGCATTGCCCGCCGTCACGCTGCCCGCCTTGTCGAAGGCCGGACGCAGGCCCGCCAGCACTTCGGCATTGGTCTTGCGGTTCAGGTATTCGTCGGCATTGAAAATGATGGGGTCGCCCTTCTTCTGGGCCAGGCTCACGCCCACGATTTCATCGGCAAACTTGCCTGCGTCCTGCGCGGCGGCGGCCTTTTGCTGGCTGCCCAGGGCCAGGGCGTCCTGCATGTCGCGGGTGATGCCGTAGGCCTTGGCCACGTTTTCTGCCGTGATGCCCATGTGGTACTGGTTGTAAACGTCCCACAGGCCATCGACGATCATGGAGTCGACCATTTTCCAGTCGCCCATGCGCTGGCCGTCGCGTGAACCGTTGAGCACGTGGGGCGAAAGGCTCATGTTTTCCTGGCCGCCGGCCACCACGATTTCGCTGTCGCCCCAGGCCACGGCCTGGGCCGCCAGCATTACCGCCTTGAGGCCCGAGCCACAGACTGCATTGATGGTGAGGGCCGGTGTTTCCTTGGCCACGCCCGCCTTCATGGCGGCCTGGCGCGCGGGGTTCTGGCCCACGCCAGCCGTCAGCACCTGGCCCATGATGACTTCGCCGATCTGGTCGGACGCCAGCCCGGCCCGCGCGATGGCCTCGCGGATCACGATGGAGCCCAGTTCGGTGGCGGGCGTCTTGGCCAGAGCGCCACCAAATTTACCCACGGCAGTGCGGGCAGCAGAAACAATGACGATGTCTTCCATGGAAAGTCCTTTCGAAGTAAATCGGTGGGGGCGAAAGCACGCGCCCCGGAGAGTTTTCAGATTCTCGCAGCCCTTTGGAGCGGTTCGCTCAGGCCTTTTGCTTCACGTAGCGGCCAGGTGCCGGCTCGATGGCCTTGAACCGGGCGCCTTTGCCGTAGGCCTTGGGTGCCGCAACCTGTTTGCCGGCGTGGCCCTTGAGCCAGCCGGACCAGTCGGTCCACCAGCTGCCCGGGTACTCCGTGGCGCCTTCCAGCCATTGGTCGAGCGTTGCGGGCAGCTTGCCGTCGGCGCGAATCCAGTGGCTGCGCTTGCCCTTGGCGGGCGGGTTGATCACACCGGCGATATGCCCCGAGGCGCCCATCACAAAGCGCTTCTTGCCGGGCAGCACCTGGGTGGAGGCATAGGCCGCATTGATGGGCACGATATGGTCTTCGCGCGAGCCGTAGATATAGACCGGCAGCGTGAGGTTGGCCAGGTCCATCTTCTCGCCGCAGACGGTGAGCTTGCCGGGCTGGACCAGGTTGTTTTCGAGGTAGAAATTGCGCAGGTACCAGGCGTAGAACGGCCCGGGCAGGTTGGTGCTGTCGCTATTCCAGTACAGCAGATCGAACGGTGGCGGTGTTTCGCCCTTGAGGTAGTTGCCCACCACGTAGTTCCACACCAGATCGTTGGGCCGCAGGAAGCTGAAGGTCGAGGCCAGGTCCTGCCCTTTCATGAGCCCGCCCTTGCCCATCTGCATCTCGCGGAACTTCACGAAGTTCTCGTCGATGAACACGTCCAGGATGCCGGTGTCGGTGAAGTCGATGAGCGTGGTCAAAAAGGTGGCGCTGGCCACGGGCTCATCGCCGCGCGCAGCCAGCACGGCCAGCGCATTGCTCAGGATGGTGCCGCCCACGCAAAAACCCAGGGCATTGATCTGTTCGGCACCCGTGATGTTCTGCACCACGTCGATGGCGGCCATCACGCCGTCTTCGACATAGTCATCCCAGGTCTTGTGGCCCAGGGAGTCGTCGGGGTTGCGCCAGCTCACCACAAAGGTGCGGTGGCCTTGCTCGACGGCATAGCGGATCAGCGAATTCTCGGGCTGCAGATCCAGGATGTAGAACTTGTTGATGCACGGCGGCACCAGCAAAAACGGCCGCTCGTACACCTTGGCGGTGAGCGGCTTGTATTCGAGCAGCTGGAACAGTTCGTTCTCGAACACCACCGCGCCCTCGGTGGTGGCCACGTTGCGGCCCACCTCGAACAGGCTTTCGTCGGTCATCGACACATGGCCCTGGGTAATGTCGTGCAGCAGGTTCTGCATGCCTTTGGCAATGCTTTCACCCTTGGTTTCGATGGCCTTTTTCTGCGCTTCGGCATTGAAAGCCAGAAAGTTGCTGGGCGCCATGGCGGCCATCCACTGCTCCACGCCAAAGCGGATGCGGGCACGGGTCTTGGCGTCGGCCTCGACCGCCTCGGCCAGGCCCATCAGCGTGCGCGCGTTGAGCAGGTAGGCCGCCGCGGAGAACGCGGCCACCGGGTTGCTGGCCCAGCCCTCGCCCGCGAAACGCCGGTCTTTCAGTTCGGGAGTGGTTTGCAGGCCCTGGGCCCACAATTCCTGGGCATCCTGAAGATACTGCTGCTGCAGTGCCTGCAATTTGTTCGGCGAAAACTTCAAGGGTGCGGCACCTGGCGTGCGGCCCGCCAGGTCTGCGGATTGAAAGGATTGCACCGCCTTCGTCCAGCTGTCCCCGAAAATCTGCTGGAATTGCTGGGCGCTTTGGGCCCAGAGTGCTTCAGAATTCATGCTGCATCCTCAATGGTTGGTCGGTCGCACGGGGCTTGCGCACCATTGTTGCCCACCTGCTGCCGCAAGGCAATGTTCACCCGCGTTTTTCTCTTCTCTCTTGTTCTCATGTACCTCGTTGTCATCACCTGGCTGTATGTCACCCTCATGATGGCCGTGGCCGAAGCCACCAGCAGCACGGGCAGCCTGATGGGCGCTGTCGTGACGTTTGTGCTGTATGGGCTGCTGCCGGCCGGCATCGTGGCCTATATCCTGGGCACGCCCGCGCGCAAGCGGGCCATCAAGGCGCGCGAGCAGGCGCAGCAGGCCGCCTATGACGCTGAGCAAGCTGGCAATCCGCCGGATGCAGGGGCTACACCGGGTGCCGCGCCGGCAGCGTCAGCCGCGCCAGATGCAGGCGGCCATGCGGCCGCTGCCACCAAGAGCCCTCTGGTCGCGCCGGTACGAAAAGAACCGTGAGGCATTGCCCACGGTGCACCAGGGCGCAGTGCTGTCATTGCCGTAGATCTGCGTGACGCCCAGGGTACGCAGCCGCAGCCGCGCCAGCCCTGCCAGATCGGCCAGAAACTTGCCCTGGCCCTGCGCCGCAAAGCACGCCTGGGCCGCCGGGTGGTGTTGGCAGAATGCCTCGCGCACCTCTGCACCCACCTCGAAGGCCGTGGGGCCGATGCAGGGCCCCAGCCACGCCATCGTGTCAGCAGCCAGCGCATCAACCGCTTCGTTTTTGATAGCTGATGGCGATTTACCAGCCAGCGCCAGAGCCTTGAATCGTTCAAAAACAGACTCCAGCACACCCACCCCGTCCATTCCCGCCAGCCCGCGCCAGCCCGCATGGACCGCGCCCACCATGGCACCCGAGCCATGGGCGAGCAGCACGGGCAGGCAATCGGCCACCATGATGGTGCAGACGGCTCCCGGCTCTGTGGCCACGCAGGCATCGGCCTCGGTGCCGTCGGGCGTGGCGTGGTCGATCTCGGCCACCGCCGTGCCATGCACCTGGTTCAGAAAGACGGGCCGGGCACCCGGGGTGGCGCCCTGCACCACGGCCTGCAAACGCTGGCGATTGGCCTGCACTGCCGCTGGCGCATCGCCCACATGGCTGCCCAGGTTCAGGCTGGCATAGGGGCCGCTGCTCACGCCACCGGCCCGCGTGGTGCACAGGGCGTGCACGCCGGCAGGCGCGGGCCACTGCGGCTGCAGCCAGTCGGCATGCGCCATCCCTGTCGAGAGGTTCATCGCCTGCTCACGGCTGATGGTCCGGGCAGGCCGAGGGTTGTGCCTGCGCAAACGCAGGCAGCGCCATGCAGGCAGCAAAGGCCGCCATGGTCAGCGGCAGCCCTTGCAGTTGGACATTGAAGCGCTGGCAATTGAAGACATGCGGCACCAGGCAACAATCGGCCAGCGTGGGGGCATCGCCCCAGCAATACACCGAAGGCGCCAGCCCCTGCGCCACGCGCTGCTGCGCCAGCAGCTCCAGCTGGCGCTCGAATGCCTCCAGCCCGCTGCGCGCCCAATGCTGGTACCAGGCGTTCTTGGCGTCCTCCGAAACCTTCAGCTCACGCACCAGGTATTTGAGCACCCGCAAGTTGTTCAGAGGGTGCATCTCGCACGCCACCATCTGCGCCAGGGCCCGCACCTGGGCCCGGGCCAGCGGCTCGGCGGGCAGCAGGGGCGGCGCAGGATGGGTTTCATCAAGGTATTCGATGATGGCCATGGACTGGGACAGCGCCACGCCATCGTCGGTCAGCAAGGTGGGCACGAGGGCATCGCCCACCCGGCCGGTGTAGGCCGGGTCGTGGTGCTCGCCGCGCACCAGATGCACGGGGATGTATTCGTAGCCAAGCCCCTTGTGCTGCAGCGCGATGCGCACGCGAAACGACGCCGACGAGCGGAAATAATTGAACAGTTTCATGGGTTGCAGAGCGTGGGTGGTGCGCGAAGGGAGGCTGGCGGGGAGGTGGGCTTTGCCGGTCTGCGCCGGCAGGAACACCCCGGGCGCGAGTGTAGCGCCGCTGGGCAGACACGCCGGCCCCGTGGCACACTGGTGCAAGGCGGCGCCACCGCGCCAGAGCCCCGCGCCTGCGCCCCGCCCTATTGACCATCCTGTAGCAGAAAGACCCCCCATGAGCTATGTTTTTTCTCCCGCGCCCGTGGCCAGCGTGCCCGTTGTGGGCTCTGGCGACCGTTTCCCCGTGCACCGCATTTACTGCGTGGGCCGCAACTACGAAGAACACGCCAAGGAAATGGGCTTCACCGGCCGCGAGCCGCCCTTCTTCTTCCTGAAACCTGCCGATGCCATCGTGGTGGTCAACGCCGGCGAAACCGGCCTGCTGCCCTACCCCAGCCTCACGGCCAACCTGCACCATGAGATCGAGCTGGTGGTGGCCATTGGCAAGGGCGGCAAGAACATCCAGGCCGCCGATGCACTGCAGCACATCTACGGCTACGCCGTGGGCCTGGACATGACGCGCCGCGACCTGCAGAACGACATGAAGAAACAGGGCCGCCCCTGGTGCATCGGCAAGGGCTTTGATGCCAGCGCCCCCATCGGCCCCATCACGCCGGCCGCACAGGCAGGTGACGTGGCCCATGCGGCCATCTGGCTGCAGGTCAATGGCGCCGACCGCCAGCGCAGCACCGTGGCCCAGCTCATCTGGAACATCGCCGAGACCATCGAACACCTGTCTGCCGCCTGGGCGCTGCAGCCGGGCGACCTGATCTACACCGGCACGCCCGAGGGCGTGGGTGCCGTGGTGCGCGGTGATGTGCTCGAAGGCGGCGTGGAGGGTCTCACCCCGCTGCGCCTGAGCGTGGTGTAGCCGCCCTGGCACTGCCCGCATTCACTTTACTTTTCATGACTGCAAGCGCTTGATGCACAAGCGCCTGCAGCCTGTTTGAATCCTATTTTTCGCATGACCTTTCGCAGCCCGATCCAACACTGCCGCGCCTGCGGTACGGCCGTGGTCTACCGCCTGCCCGACGACGGCGACACCCGCCAGCGCGCCGTCTGCCCGGCCTGCAACACCGTGCACTACGAGAACCCGCTGAATGTGGTGGGCACCGTGCCGGAGTTTGCCGATGGCCGGGTGCTGCTGTGCAAGCGCAACATCGAGCCGCGCTGGGGCAAGTGGACGCTACCGGCCGGATTCATGGAGCTCGATGAAACCACGTCCCAGGGCGCGGCCCGCGAAACCGACGAAGAGGCCGGCGCCCAGATCGAGATGGGCCCGCTGTTCAGCCTGCTGAACGTGCGCCGCGTGGGCCAGGTGCACCTGTTCTACCGCGCCCGGCTGCTCAGCGAGCAGTTCAACCCCGGCTACGAGACCATCGAGGCGCGCCTGTTCACCGAAGCCGAGGTGCCCTGGGATGAGCTGGCGTTCCGCACCGTCAAGGAAACGCTGGAACACTATTTCGCCGACCGCAAGGCCGGGCAGTTCGGGCTGCACTGCATCGACCTGGAATAGCCCGCCCCCGCACCGTGCGGCCCGGGGTTCGCTCGCGCACTCAGTGCGGCAGCGCGATGGCTTTCCAGCCGGAATGGTTGAAATGGCTGCCGTAGGTGTTGAGCGCCTGCGCCACCTTCACCACCCCCGCTGCGCGTGCCTGCTCGCCTTCCTTGCCCTGCGCGGCATCCACGCCGCCCAGAATCTCGCCGATCACGACGTGCAGCTGGGCATCGGCCTGGGGTTCGAGCTTGCAGTTTTCCACGATGAACGCCACCTGTTTGGAGACTTCCGCGCCAAAGGCATCGTAGTCGGCAGCCCGCGCCTTGCCCGCATGGGCCAGGGGCAGCGTACGGTTCACGGCCTTGTGCATGGCGTTCATGCCCTGGCGCAGCGGGGCATCGATGTGCCATTTCTTGCCGGCATTGCGTTCGATTTTCTGAGGCGTGGCGGCGCCATGGTCATGGGCGGCCGGGCTGGCGGCCAGCGTGGCAACCGGCAGGATCAGGGCGGCGGCGAGCACAAGGTACAGAGGGGATTGCATGAGAAGACTCCGGTAGGTTGAACAAAAGGGCCGGCAATTGCCGGGCCTTGTTGCTTCAAACGATGGACGACCGCCAATGTTCCATCTGTTTTGCATCTTTTTTGATGCACTGCTGATGCACGGACTTTGGCGGCCCCCGCCCTGGCACCGCTAGGCTGCCCTCAATCGCGGTGCAGCAGCTCCTCTTCGGTGGATTCCTGGGCATAGCGGCTGAGCAGCAGGGCCATCAGGCGGGCACGCTGCCCGTCGTCGAGCAGCGCGCGCTCGGCCAGAAGCTGCACAATCACGCGCTGCTGCTGCGCATCCTGGAGGGCGGCAATGCGGGACTGCTCGGCGTCGATGGCGGCGCGCTGCGGCGGGTTGGCAAAAATATGCCGCACCAGTGCCTCGCGATGCCGGCGGATATCGGCCCAGTTGGCGGCCAGGTCGCTCAGGAAGGTGGGTTCGAGCTGCTGCCAGCGCTGGCGCTGCTCGGGGCTCAATTCCAGGTAATCTGGCAGATTCACGGCGCTTGGCCTGGCAGCGCCCGCCTGGGTGGGTGGCTGCAGCTGGTGCAGGGCCACGGCCACGACAATGCCGGCATTCAGGGCCAGCGACACGGCCAGCAGCCATGCCGGTACGCTGCGGCGGTTCATGGCATTCCCTTCGAAAGACGGCAGATTTCTGCGGCGGCGCACAGGCCGCCCGGCGGCACGGGGTCGAACACCCGCACCAGGCCGGCGCTGGGCACCGTGGCCGCGCCGCCGCCCAGCAGCAGGCCGCCCAGCCAGATGCCCGAGGCCAGTGCCAGCCCGCCCGCCAGTCCGGCGGGCATCCAGCCCAGCCAGGCGGACCACGCGGACCTCTGACGCGCTGGCCGCCGCCCCGGTGGCGGAGCGTGCAAGCGGTCGTTCAATTGCGCCGCCAGGTCAAAACCCAGCCGGGGCGACGGCAAGGCGCGCAGGCTCTGGCCCAGCGCGGTGATTTCATCGAGCCGGTGCTGGCAAGCCGGGCAGCCCGCCAGGTGAAGGCTGAAGCGGGCGCGCTCGGCGGGGGCCATCATGTCGTCCGCATAGGCGGACAGGTCGGAGTGTCGTGGGCAGGTCATGGCAAGGTCTCCATTCAGCGCGGCATTTTTTCCAGCAACCCGGCGCGCGCCCGTGCAATGCGCGACTTGACGGTGCCGGTGTTCAGGTCCAGCACGGTGGCGATGTCGTCGTATGACATCTCTTCGATCTCCCGCAGCAGCAGGATCTCGCGGTGTTCAGGGGGCAGCCGCGCCAGGGCCTTTTCCAGGGCCTGGTAGCGCTGCGCCGTCTCCAGCACGGCGTCGGGCGCCGGCGCGGGGTCGGGGTGGCTGGCGGCTTCGTCTTCGTCCCAGGGGACAAAGGCCACGCGCTTGCCGCGCCGCAGCCAGTCAAACGCCAGGTTGCGGGCGATGCGAAACAGCCAGGTGCTCAGCCGGGCGTCGGGCGTCCAGCGCGCCAGGGCTTGGTAGGCGTGCAAAAACGTTTCCTGTGTCAGCTCCAGTGCGTCGTCGGGCGAGCGCGTCAGCCGCACCAGAAAACGGTAAATACGGTCCTGAAAGCGGCCTACCAGTTCCGAAAACGCCGCGCGGTCGCCGCGCTGCGCTTGCGCGGCGCATGCTTCGTCATCGAGGTGGCTGCAGATTCCCATGGTGAACGGATGCTTCAACGCACGGGCGGCCGGAATGTTCCAGGTATTTTGGATGCAGGGTTCGCCGGGGTCTGCATGGCATCACCATGCATGAACGCGGGCAGGCGGTCAACCGCCCGCAAGCCCGGCAGGTCAGGCGCCCCCAGGCTCCTCGACGCGCACGGGCGGCAACGATGGCGCATCGTCGGTGGTCACCGGTGGCAGGCGGCGCGGCGCGGGCGCGGGGGACGGCTGGGCAGATGGCGCAGGCGGTGCGGGTGGATCGCTGCGGAACAGGCCCCGGATCCAGTCGCGCATGCTGTCCAGCGAACGGTCCAGCGACGGTGCGGTGTCGAACTCGTCCACGAACCGGTCCCGGCCATGGACCACGTTGGCACGCAGCGCCTGCTGCATGAATTCACCCACCATGGGCAGCGCGCTGCGGGCGCCCTGCCCCCAGTAGTCGCTGCGCAGCGTGATGCGCCCGTCATTGAAGCCGGCCCAGGCGCCCGCCACCACGCGGCTGTGCATGAGGATGAACCAGCCGTCGGTGTTGTCCTGCGTGGTGCCGGTCTTGCCCGCCACGTCGGCCTGGATGCCGTAGCGCGTGCGGATGGCCGTTGCCGTGCCCCGATCCACGGCGCCGCGCAGGGTGTTGCGCAGGGTTTGCGCGGCGCGGGCGTCAAACACCGCCTCGGGCGTGGGCGGGGCAAAAGCCTCCAGCAGCTTGCCATGGCGGTCTTCGATGCGGGTGATGAGCACCGGCTCCACATAGCGCCCCAGGTTCGCGATGGAGCTGTAGGCCGTCACCATCTCCTTGAGCGTGACCGGGCTGGTGCCCAGTGCGAGCGACGGCACCTCTTCGAGCGGCGACTGGCGCACGCCCAGGGCGCGTGCCACCTCGGCCACGCGGGCCGGCCCCACCTGCTGCATGACCTGCGCGGTGATGGTGTTGCGGGAATACGCCAAGCCGTCGCCCAGCGTCATGGGCTGGTCGCTGGGCGGGCGGCCATCGGTGGGGCGCCACACGCGGCCGCCACCCAGGGGGATTTCCACGGCCTCATCCATCAGCGTGTCGTCGGGCGAAGCGCCGTTGGCAAACGCCGCGCCATACACAAAGGGCTTGAAGGTGGAGCCGGGCTGGCGCCGCGCCGCCTGCACATGGTCGAACGGGTCTTGCGCAAAATCGCGGCTGCCCACCCAGGCCAGAACATGGCCGGTGACCGGGTCCTGCGCCAGAAAGCCCGCCTGCACGCGCGTTTTTTCGGTGCGCAGCTTGGCCATGAAGGCACTGTCGGCCAGCAGCTCCTTGAGCGCGTCCTCGGGCGCTTCGCCCTTGTCGATGGCGCTGCGGTATTCGGCGCTTTCGCGCACCAGCGTCTGCACCAGCGCGCTGTGCGGCCCCCAGCCGTCGCGCCGCGCCCAGGCGGCGTCGGCCACGCCCTGCAACTGGCGCCCCTGGCGCGCCACCGCCTGGTTGGCATAGGCCTGCAGGCGCGAGTCGATGGTGGTGCGGATCACCAGGCCGTCGGAGTACAGGCTGTAGCCCTTGCTGTCGGCCCAGGCGATGAGCTGTTTGCGCAAGTGCATCGCAAAGTGCGGTGCCGGGCCCATGACCTCGGTCTGGCGCTCGAAGTTGACCCTCAGCGGGCGCTTTTGCAACGGCTCCAGTTGCTTGGCATCCAGCTTGCCGCGTTTGACCATCTGCGACAGCACGGTGTTGCGCCGGTCCCTGGCACGCTCGGGGTTGAGCACCGGGTTGTAGTAGGCCGTGCCCTTGAGCATGCCGATCAGCGTGGCGCTCTCCAGCACATTGAGCTGGTCGGCCGACTTGTCGAAATAGGTGCGCGCGGCCATCTCGATGCCGTAGGCGTTGTACAGGAACGGCACGGTGTTCAGATAGGTCTCCAGGATCTCGTCCTTGGTGTACGAGGCCTCGATCTTGAGCGCGGTGATCGCCTCCTTGAGCTTGCGCGTGAGCGTGCGCGAGCGGCCGATTTCCTCGGGGAACAGGTTGCGTGCCAGCTGCTGCGTGATGGTGGAGCCGCCCTGCGGATCGCCGCGCAGCGTCAGCAGCACCGACGATGCCGTGCGCCGCCAGTCCAGTCCGAAGTGCTCGTAAAAGCGGTGGTCTTCGGTGGCGATGAGGGCCTTCACCACGTTGGGCGAAATCTGGTTCAGCTCCACCCATTCGCGGTTGGCCCAGCGGTATTCGGCCAGCAGCTTGCCATCGGCCGACAGGAGCTGCGCAGGCAGCTCGCTCTTGGCCTTGCGGATGTCGCTGATGCCGGGCGTGAACGGCACCAGCACCAGCGCATACAGCAGCAGGGCCAGCGGCAAGGCGGCCAGCAGCCAGGACAGGCTGTGCAGCGACAGCAGCCGCTCGGGCCGGCGCAGCAGCCGCGCGAACGCGGCGCGCAGGGAAGTCAGGGAAACCATGAAAATCCGAATAAAAAGTGCCTCAGGCGCTTATAGTCAAAGCGCCTGCAGCGATGAAAAAACGTCATGCCATGAAACGCCGCAGCTGCGGCAGTGCAGCCCGGGCGGCGCGGCGGCCTTCCGCTATGGCTTCGGCGGCACGGTGAAAGTCCAGCAGCCCCAGATGCGCCAGCGCGGGCGCCACCACCACCTCGGGCGGGTCGCCCGCCATGCGGCTGCGGGTGATGCGCATCTGCATGATGTTGACGCTGGTCATCACCACGTCCAGCATCGAAGGCACGCGCGGCACGGGCACCGCCACAGCGTCACCAGATCCTGGCCCCCAGAACTTCAGGCGGCGCATCCAGTCGCCATTGCGCGCAGGTTCGGGCTCGGGCACTGCAGGGTCGGTGCCAACCGCCTCCGGTGCATCGGCCTGCGGCTCACGTACAACGGCCAGGGGGTGCATGTTGCGATGCAGGATGTCGCTGTTCAGGTCCACCGCGATCACGATGTCCGCCCCCATGGCGCGCGCGAGCGAAGCGGGCACGGGGTTGACCAGGCCGCCGTCCACCAGCAGCCGCCCGTCGTCCTGCACCACCGGCGTGAACAGGCCCGGCAGCGCGATGGAAGCGCGCACCGCATCGGCAATCGAGCCATGGCGCAGCCAGACCTCGGCACCCGAATGCAGATCGGTGGCCACGGCGCCAAAGGGCATGGGCGAGGCCTCGATGTCGAAATCCGCGAAATTGCGGCGCCAGAAGGCAATCAGCTTCTCGCCCTTGAGCATGCCGCCCGACAGATTGAAATCCATGAAGCCGAACACGTCGCGCATGCCCAGGCCCTGCACCCAGTCGGAAAAGCGCTCCAGCTCACCCGCCGCATGGGCCGCGCCCACCAGCGCGCCGATGGACGAGCCGCACACGATGTCGGGCCGCACGCCTTCTTCGGCCAGTGCCTGTAGCACGCCGATGTGCGCCCAGCCGCGCGCCGAGCCGCTGCCCAGCGCCAGGCCCAGGCGGGGTGCGCGCCGCGCCAGTGCCATCAGCCCGCGCCCTCGGCCGCCGCGCCCGCCTGCAGCAGCGCCAGCATGCCGGCCTCGTCGAGCACGGGCACGCCCAGCTCCTGGGCCTTGGCCAGCTTGCTGCCGGCCTCTTCGCCGGCCACCACGTAGCTGGTCTTCTTGCTGACCGAGCCGGCCACCTTGGCGCCAGCAGCTTCGAGCAGGTCCTTGGCGGCATCGCGGCTCAGCGTGGGCAAGGTGCCCGTCAGCACCACGGTCTTGCCGGCAAGAATCTGCGGTGCGCGCTCGGCAGGGGCACCTTCGGGCCAGGTCACGCCGCTGGCGCGCAGTTGTTCGACCACCTCGCGGTTGTGCGGCTGCTGGAAGAAAGTGTGCAGGCTCTGTGCCACCACAGGACCCACGTCGTTCACCTGCAGCAGCTGCTCGACGCTGGCATCCATGATGGCGTCGAGCGTGCCAAAGTGCCGCGCCAGGTCCTTGGCCGTGGCCTCGCCCACATGGCGCAGTCCCAGGCCGAACAGAAAACGCGGCAGCGTGGTCTGCTTGGATTTTTCGAGCGCGGCCAGCACGTTCCGGGCCGATTTGTCGGCCATGCGCTCCAGCGCAATCAGAGAGGTGAGGCCCAGCCGGTACAGATCGGGCAGCGTGCGGATCACGTTGGCATCCACCAGCTGGTCCACCAGCTTGTCGCCCAGGCCCTCGATGTCCATGGCGCGGCGCGCGGCAAAGTGCAGGATGGCCTCCTTGCGCTGCGCGGCGCAGAACAGGCCGCCCGTGCAGCGGTGGTTGGCCTCGCCCTTTTCGCGCACCACGTCGCTGCCGCACACGGGGCAGGCCTTGGGCATTTGGAAGTTGGGCACGTAGCCGGTGCGGTTGCCGGGCATCACGCCCACCACTTCGGGGATCACATCGCCCGCGCGGCGCACGATGACGGTGTCGCCCACGCGCACGCCCTTCTTGCGGATCTCGAACAGGTTGTGCAGCGTGGCATTGGTCACGGTGACGCCGCCCACGAACACCGGCGCCAGCCGCGCCACGGGTGTGATCTTGCCGGTACGGCCCACCTGCACGTCGATGGCTTCGACCTTGGTGGCCATCTCCTGCGCAGGGTACTTGTGCGCCACGGCCCAGCGCGGCTCGCGCGTCTTGAAGCCCAGGTCGCGCTGCAGCTGCAGCGAATTCACCTTGTAGACCACGCCGTCGATGTCGTAGGGCAGCGCGTCACGGCTGGCGCCCACCTGCTGGTGGAATGCGACCAATTCCGCAGCACCCAGCGCAATTTGCACCTGCGCTGCGACCGGAAAACCCCAGGATTTCAGGGTCTGCAGCATCTCGTAATGGGTGCGAAACACGGGCCCGCCATCGCCGGTCGGCGTGATCGCGCCCAGGCCGTAGGCAAAAAAGCTCAAAGGCCGCTGGGCGGTGATGTTGGAGTCGAGTTGGCGCACAGCGCCTGCGGCGGCATTGCGCGGGTTCACAAAGGTCTTGCCACCCTGCTCCCGCTGGCGCTCGTTGAGCGCGTCAAAATCGGCGCGACGCATGTAGACCTCGCCACGCACTTCCAGCAGCGGCGGCACGCCTTCCGGCAAGGTCAGCGGGATCTGCCGGATGGTGCGGATGTTGTGCGTCACCTCCTCACCCACCTCGCCATCACCGCGCGTGGCAGCCTGCACCAGGCGGCCGTTTTCGTAGCGCAGGCTCATGGCCAGGCCGTCGAACTTGGGCTCGGCCACGTATTCGATGGCGGGGTCGGCGTCTGTCAGCCCCAGCTCGCGCCGCACGCGTGCATCAAACGCCTGGGCGCCCGTCGCTTCGGTGTCGGTCTCGGTGTGGATGCTGAGCATGGGCACCGCGTGGCGCACGGGGGCCAGGCCCTCCATCACCGCGCCAATCACGCGCTGCGTGGGCGAATCAGGGGTGACCAGATCGGGGTGTGCAGCTTCGAGCGCCTGCAGCTCGCGGAACACGCGGTCGTATTCGGCGTCGGGTACGGTGGGCTCGTCCAGCACGTAGTACTGGTGCGCCCAGTGGTTGAGCTGGTCGCGCAGCGCCTTGATTCTGATGGCTGGCTGCGCTGAAGCCACGGGCGCTGGGGCCGAAAACAGGTCCAAATTCTCGGTCATGACCGCACCAGCGCTCAACTGAAGAGACGCCGTGCCAGCACGGACCCGGCCGACAGATCGCGGCCATCCAACTGGTCGTACAGCAGCTCCAGGTCGGCGGCAATCGGGTCCATGGCCATGGCGGGCAGCGGCTGGCCGTTCTGGTCGCAGAGCACGCCGTCCATGGCCTGGCACAGGGCGGCGGCCACCTCGCGCAGGCGGGCAAAGGGCTGTTCGCTGCGGTGCACCTGGGCCACGTCCAGGCTCAGCGTGAGGTCGCGGATGGCGGATTGCTCGGGGTCGTCGGCCAACGCGGCCTGCGTGTCGTAGCCCAGCGTGAGCACGGGTGGCAAGCCCTGGATGCCGGCCGGCAGCACCAGGCGGCCGGGCATGGCGCCGGCCACAAAGCCCAGGCGGGCGGCGTTCTGCTGCACATAACCGGGGCTCCAGGCGGCCTGGCGGGCGCGCAGCATGAACATGAGCTGGGCGTCGTGGTCGCTGGCGAACTGGTCCAGCTCGCGGGCACGGGCCACTTCCTGCAGCATGTCGGGGAAGTCGGGGGCAGCGTTGATGGCGTCGGCAAAGGCCTGGGCCTTGACCACGAACTCGGAGAACTCGATCTCGTTGAGCGCGCCCATGCGGTTGGCCAGTTGTACCCCCGCCTGGAAGGACTGGTAGCGCTGGCCGGGGGCCGGGGTTTCCCACTGCTGGGTGGCTTCGTTCAGGCCCTCGATGGCAAAGGGCTTGCTGCCCGCGCGGCGGGTGGGCGGCAGTGCGGCCAGGGCCGCATCGCCGGACACCACATGCTCGGGCTGCAGCGAGGCGATCACGTCGATGAGCGGATCCAGCCCCGGGCGGCGCTCGGACGAAAACGGTGGCACGGGCAGTTGCAGGGCGTCGCCCGCGTCCACGGTGTGTTCAGAAGGCTCCGGGCCCCGGTCCAGTCCGTGGAAATCGCTGGGTGGCATGGCCCCGGTCGCGCCTGCGTCAAAGCCGGGCTCCAGGCGCTGCGCGGGCTCCGCCGCCGGGTCGTACTCTGTGGGCAGGGCGCGCTTGGGCGCGTTGCGGCGCGAGGTCCAGGTGTTGTAGGCCACGATCAGGGCCAGCACCAGGCCACCGATGATGGCCAGACTCAGTTGCAATGTGCTCATGTTTGAATGAATGGGTTCAAGCGTCCACCATCGAGAGGGCCGATTCCATATCGACGGCCACGATGCGCGACACGCCCTGCTCCTGCATGGTCACACCGATCAGTTGCTCGGCCATTTCCATCGCGATCTTGTTGTGGCTGATGAACAAAAACTGCGTGCCCTTGCTCATGCTGGACACCAGCTTGGCATAACGCTCGGTGTTGGCGTCGTCCAGCGGCGCGTCCACTTCGTCCAGCAGGCAGAACGGCGCCGGGTTGAGCTGGAAGATGGCAAACACCAGCGCAATCGCCGTCAGGGCCTTCTCGCCGCCCGACAGCAGGTGGATGGTCTGGTTCTTCTTGCCGGGTGGCTGCGCCATCACCTGCACGCCCGAATCGAGGATTTCGTCGCCGGTGATGATGAGCTTGGCCTGGCCGCCGCCGAACAGCTCGGGGAACATGCGGCCAAAGTGCGCATTCACGGTGTCGAAGGTGCCCGAGAGCAGCTGGCGCGTTTCGCCGTCGATCTTGCGGATTGCGTCTTCGAGCGTGTTCATGGCCTCGGTGAGGTCGGCCGTCTGCGCATCCAGGAACACCTTGCGTTCGCTGGCGAGTTTCAGCTCGTCGAGTGCCGCGAGGTTCACCGCGCCCAGGGCGGCGATCTCGCGGTGCAGGCGGTCGATTTCTCCTTGCAGGCCGCCCACGCGCACATTGCCGTCGGTGATCGACTGGGCCACGGCCTCCAGGTCGGCCTGGGCATCGGCCAGCAAGGTGGTGTATTGCTCCAGGCCCAGGCGCGCTGCCTGTTCCTTGAGCTGGAATTCGGTGATGCGGGCGCGCAGCGGGTCGAGCGCGCGCTCCAGCTGCATGCGGCGCTCGTCGCTGGCGCGCAGCTTGGCCGTGAGGTCGTCGTATTCGCTGCGCTGAGCTGAGAGGGCTTTTTCGCGCTCCATCTTCATGTCGAGCGCCTGCTGCAGGCCGCCCTGAGCGGCGGCGTCGGACAGGCGGGCCAGCTCATCGCGCGCGCGCTGCTGCTCGTCGGCCAGGGCTGTGGCCTGCTGGGTCGCGGTTTCAATGGCACGGGACAGTTCGCCCCGGCGTGCCTCCACCGTGCGCTGCGAGAACGTGGCTTCTTGCGCCTGGCGCTCCAGCGTGCGCTGCTGCTCGCGGCAGGCAGTGAGCTTGCGCTCGGCCTCGATCACGCGGTCGCCCAGTTGCGCCTCGCGTTCCTGGCTGTCGGCCAGCTGCATGTCGAGTTCTTCAAAGCGCGCTTCGGCGGACACGCGGCGCTCCTGCAGGTCGGCCAGCTGGGCCTCGACCTCGGCCAGGTCACCGTCGATCTGCTGGCTGCGTGCGCGGGTCTGCTCGGCCAGTTGGGTCAGGCGCAGGGTTTCGACCTGCAGTTCGTGGGCGCGGCTCTGGGTTTCGGTGGCTTCGCGGCGGGCCGCCACCAGTCGCTGCGAGGCGTCGGCATACGCCGCCTCGGCGCGGACCAGGGCGGTGCGCGATTCCTCGGCGATCAATGCCTGGGCGCGCAGCTCCTTTTCAAGGTGCCCGATCTCCTGCGCGCGGGCCAGCATGCCGGATTGCTCGGAGTCCTGCGCGTAAAAGCTCACGCTGTGGGCGCTGACCGCATGGCCGGTGGGAACGAACACCATTTCGCCGGGTTGCAGCGTGGTGCGGCGGCTTAGGGCTTCGTCCAGCGTGGGGGCCGTGTAACAGCCCTGCAGCCAGTCGGTGAGCACGGCGCGCAGGCCCACGTCGTTCAGGCGCAGCAGATCGGACAGGCGGGCGTGGGGTGAGGATGTCTCGGGGTGTCCCGCAGCGGGGGCGCTGTAGAAGGCCAGGCGCGCGGGCGGCGCGTCGTTGCTGCCGGAGCCCAGGAAGCCACGCACCATGTCCAGGCGCCCGACTTCCAGCGCGCCCAGGCGCTCGCGCAGCGCGGCTTCCAGCGCGTTTTCCCAGCCGGGTTCGATGTGGATGCGGCTCCACAGGCCTTGCAGGCCATCGAGCCCGTGCTTGGCGAGCCAGGGGCGCAGCTTGCCGTCGGTCTTGATCTTTTCCTGCAGCGCCTTGAGCGCCTCCATGCGCGCGGACAGGTCGGCCTGGCGGGCACTTTCGGTGTTCACGGCCTGCTGGCGCGCACGGCGGTCGTCGTCGAGCTGGGGCACGGACTCCTGCAGCTCGTGCAGGCGGGCCTCGGTGGTTTCGGCGATCTCCTGCGCTTCTTCGAGCTGTTCGCGCAGGTGGATCAGGCGGGCTTCGTCGGGCGCTGCCAGCGCATTGCGGTCGGTGCGCAGGCGCTCGAAGCGGGCGTCGAGCTGGCGGCTTTGCTCGTCAAAGCTGCGCTGCTCGGCGGCCAGCACGCCGATTTGCTGCTGTACCTGCACCACGCTGCTGCGTTGCTCGGCCGTGCGGCTCTGGGCCTGGCGCAGGGCTTCTTCCAGGTCGGGCAGCTGCATGGCCTGCTCTTCGACCTGGGCGGCCAGCAGCTCGGCGCGTTCTTCGGCATCCACGCCGGCACCGGCGAGGTTTTCAAGCTCGATGTCGGCCTCTTCCTTGCGGGTTTGCCACTGGGCGACCTGCTCGGCCAGGGTGACGAGGCGCTGCTCCACGCGCTGGCGGCCTTCGACCACGTAGCGGATCTCGGCCTCGAGCTTGCCCACCTCGGCCGTGGCCTCGTACAACTTGCCCTGGGCCTGGTTGACCTGGTCGCCAGCGGCGTAATGCGCCTGGCGGATGGTTTCGAGGTCGGACTCCACGGCACGCAGGTCGGCCATGCGCGATTCGAGGTCGTTCACGGCCTGCAGGCCATCGAGGCGCACCTTGGCCTGGTCGGCTTCGGCGTCGGCACGCTTGAGGAACCACAGCTGGTGCTGCTTGAGCGTGGCATCGGCCTGCAGTGCGTTGTATCTGGCGGCCACCTCGGCCTGCTTTTCAAGCTTTTCGAGGTTGGCGTTGAGCTCGCGCAGGATGTCTTCGACCCGCGTGAGGTTTTCGCGCGTGTCGTGCAGGCGGTTCTCGGTCTCGCGGCGGCGCTCCTTGTATTTGGAGACGCCAGCGGCCTCTTCCAGGAACAGGCGCAGTTCCTCGGGGCGGCTTTCGATGATGCGGCTGATGGTGCCCTGGCCGATGATGGCGTAGGCGCGCGGCCCCAGGCCCGTGCCCAGGAACACGTCCTGCACGTCGCGGCGGCGCACGGGCTGGTTGTTGAGGTAATAGCTGCTGGTGCCGTCGCGCGTGAGTACGCGACGCACGGCCACCTCGCCGTACTGGCCCCATTGGCCGCCCGCACGGTGGTCGGAGTTGTCGAACACCAGCTCGACGCTGGCGCGGCTGGCCTGCTTGCGCGTGGTGGTGCCGGAAAAGATCACGTCCTGCATGGACTCGCCACGCAACTCGCTGGCCTTGCTTTCACCCAGCACCCAGCGCACCGCATCCATGATGTTGGACTTGCCGCAGCCGTTCGGCCCCACCACGCCCACCAGCTGACCGGGCAGCATGAAATTGGTGGGTTCAGCGAACGACTTGAAGCCGGAGAGTTTGATGGAATTGAGACGCACGAATCACCTGTAACACCGCACCGCTGACAAAGCGCCAGGGCCGGTCGGCAGCCGCCGCCGGGCGCGCTGGCGTGCCGGGCGGTTGAGGGGTGAATGTTAACTGAGGTGGTTGGCGTTGCCGCGCTGTGGGGACAGGGTCATTGCCTGCGCAACCTGGGAATGCAGAGCAGCCCCGCGCGCCTGCCCATGGGCCCACGGGCTATCCAGCCCCTGTTTGTCGATTTTTTTTACACCTCATCCGATGACTTGTCAGATTGGGATACCAAGTGTTTGATTTTGTTGTCTATTTTCAATCTGGCACACATCATGCTTTCTGGAGGTGCGTCACTGCAAGCAAATCCAAAGGATGTCCTCCATGAAACTCCAGAAATTTCTTCAAACCGTTGCCCTTTGCGGGGGATTGATGGGAATGGGCAGCAGCCATGCTGCGGCCATGATCTTCGACAGCGTGGCCGATACGGGTTCGATTCTGTATTCAGCGACCCAGGATGGCGCCACGCTTTCCGCAACGGTGAAATTCACGCTCAACTCTTTGACTGCAGCGCAGGCCATCTTTGAAGTGGAGGTGTTGAACAACTCCTTCGGTCCGGGGACCAACCGGCTGACGTCGTTTGGCATCGACATCGTGAGCCCCACATTGAATTTCGCGTCGGCCAACGAAGGCTGGGATGCCACACGCAACACCAACTTCCCGTCTTTTCAAACCGTAGACCTTTGCATTTGGGACGGCAGCAGCTGTTCCGGCGGGGGTAACCAGGGCGTTGGTGAGGGGCAGAAGGATATCTTTGCGCTGACACTGGGAACCGCCGGAAACTTCCTCACGAATGGGGTTTCATTCACCAGCCCTTATGCCGCCAAGTTTCAAGACGCTGGAACCCAGGGCAGCTCCATTGAACTCGCCGGCTGCATCGTGGGTACGGCCCATTGCGATCCCACCCAAGTTCCCGAGCCGGCCTCGATCGCACTGATGGGTTTGGGCCTGCTGGGCGCCGCACTGGCCCGCCGCCGCAAGGCTTGAACGCACGGCGATGCCCGGGAATAGGCCGGATATCTTGCCTGCTCCCGTAAAAAAGCGCTCACCGAGCGCTTTTTTCATGGGCGCTTCCTGCCCGCGGGCCAATGACCGGTTCTCCATACCCTGTCAGGGCGGACTCACGAGCAAACCGGTCCTGTTTTTAAAGCGCCAATTCGGTCCTGGCGCTTAGAGCCTGATCACGATCTCGCAGGGGATCGCGTTGGAGCGCAATCGGGATGAGTGGATGCTTCGGGTGCGCCGCATGGGCTCGTGCCCATGCAAGCGGCCGGGGCGGCCTTGTCGCCCGATTTCGCTCCAACCCTTCGGGCAGTGGTCTTTGCGGGCGGTCTGCGGCGTTGCGGCGCTTGTGGATAGCCTGGCTATCCACTGCACACCGCGCCTTGCATCCCATCCCGCAAAGACCGCTGCGCGACCCCTGGGAGATCGTGAACAGGCTCTTATAGAGAAAGCGCTGACAGCCATCAATTCTGATGAAAGCAGGATGAGAGCGGAGCAACGGATGCTGCTTCGCCTACGTCTGCGGCAGGTCCGGGCCATTGGTGTGCAGCACCAGCGCCTCGAACTCGGCCGCGGGCAGTGGTGGACTCAGCAAAAAGCCCTGCCAGGCGTGGCAATGGTTGCGGGCCAGGAACTCGCGCTGCGCTTCGGTCTCCACGCCCTCGGCGATCACGCGCAGGCCCAGGCTGGTGGCCAGCGCCACCACGGTGCGGGCGATGGCCGCGTCGTTGGGGTCGGTGAGCACGTCGCGCACAAAGCTCTGGTCGATCTTGAGCTGGTCGAGCGGCAGACGCTTGAGGTAAGCCAGCGACGAATAGCCGGTGCCAAAGTCGTCCAGCGAAAAACCCACGCCATAGGCCCTGAGCTGGCCCATTTTCTCGATGGTGTCTTCCACATCGTCGAGCAGCAGGCCTTCGGTCAGCTCCAGCTTGAGGAGATGCCCCTCGGCGCCCGTGCCGGCCAGCGCCGCCAGCACCTGCGGCACGAAATCGGCCTGATGGAACTGCCGTGGGCTTACATTGACGGCCAGAGACAGCGGAGCCAGACCCGGTTGCGCCGCCCACAATGCCAGCCGCTCGCAGGCGGTCTTGAGCACCCATTCGCCCAGCGGCAGGATCAGGCCCGACTCCTCGGCCAGCGGAATGAACTGGGCGGGCGAGATGAAACCGCCCTGCGGGTGGCGCCAGCGCAGCAGCGCCTCGGCACCGGTGATGCGGCCCTGCTCGGTCTGCGCCTGGTAATACAGCTCGAACTGGCCCTGGGCCAGACCGGCACGCAGGTCCTGCTCCATGGCCGCCCTTGCGCTCACGGCGGCCTGCATCTGCGGGTCGTAGAACCGCAGGGTGTCGCGACCCGCCGATTTGGCCTGGTACATGGCCAGGTCCGCCCGCTTGAGCAACTCGTCCACGGTTTCGCGCATGCCGCTGAAAATGGTGATTCCCATGCTCAGCGAGCTATGGTGGACCTCACCGTGCAACGGGTAGGGCGCGCGCAGCGCCGCCAGAATTTTCTGGCCCGTTTCTTCGCTGCGCGCCGCCGCCTCTTCGGGGTTGCTGCCCAGGTCTTCCAGCACCACCACGAATTCATCGCCGCCCTGGCGCGCCACCGTATCGTCCTCGTGCACGCAGCCGAGCAGCCGCTGGGCCACCTGCTGCAGCAGCATGTCGCCGCGCTCGTGGCCCTGGGTTTCGTTGAGGGTCTTGAAATTGTCCAGGTCCAGCAGCAGCAGGGCACCACTGCGCCGGTGCCTGGCGCTGGCCGCCAGCGCCTGCTGCAGCCGATCCCTGAGCAGGCGGCGATTGGGCAGGCGCGTGAGCGGATCGTAAAAAGCGAGGTAGCGGATTTCCTCTTCGTCGGCCTTGCGCTGGCTGAGATCCACCAGGGTGAACAGGTGGCCACCGTCCACCATGGCACCGGCAATTTCCACGGTGCGCTGCTGGCCATCCTTGCAATGGATGGTGTACTCACCGGCGGCAATGGTGCCGTCGCCGGCAATCGCCTGGGTGCGCGCCGCAGTCCATTCGGCGCGGGCGCGCTCGCGGGATTGCCCGTCGGGGTACACCGCGGGCCACCAGTCCTGGCCCGTGGGCACGTCGTCCTCGGTGTAGCCGCAGATCTGCACGAACTGATCGTTGCGAAACACCATGCGCCCGTCCTGCTGCACCAGGCACACGCCCACGGGCAGCCGCTGCAGGATGCTGCGCAGGCGCAACTCGCTTTTGCGCAGGTGCTCTTCCATCTGCTTGCGCGCGGTGATGTCCTGCACCACGGCAATGTGAAAGCCAGGCTGCGCCCCGGGAGCCCACATGGGCGACACCGTCAGGTCCACCCACACGGCGTGGCCGTCGCGGTGGAAATAGCGCGTTTCCATGTGGTATTCGGAGATCTCGCCCGCTTTCAGGCGCTCCAGCAGGGCCAGATCCTCGGCCAGCTCGGCGGGGTGGCTGATGGTCTGAAAATCCATCCGGACCATCTGCTCCACCGAGTAACCCAGGATATCGCCGTATTTCTGGTTGACGCGAACGAACTGCCCGGTCTGCGTATCGACCTGCGCCATGCCCACGGCCGCCTGCCTGAATACGGCGCGAAAGCGCTCTTCGCTCTGGCGCCGGGCGTCGTCCGACACCCGCGCCCGCGCCAGGGCCAGCGTGCGCTGCCGGCCCAGCAATGCCACCAGCGCTGCCAGCAGCACGGAAACCAGCGTCCCCGCCAGACCGGCCAGCAGCGGCAGACGCCGCTCGGACGGTGAGAGAAAGTCCTGGGTCGGCACAAAACCCAGGCGCCAGCGGCGATCGTGCACCTGCATATCCACCGTATGCAGCTGCACCGAGGCCGGCGCAGCATCCGTCAGTGCCAGCAGGGGAAGCTCCTTCTCGCCCTGGGCATTCGCCGCACCGGCATGCACCGGGCCACGATCGGTGATCGAGACGGCAATGCCTTGCAGGTAGCCCAGCGTGCGCAATCCGCCCACCAGGTCGTGGAGGCGGATGGTGGACGCCACAGCACCCAGAAAAACCGGTTTCTCGCCCGGCCCCGCGGGGCCAAAGACCGGCACCCGCAGGACCACGGCAGTGCGATGCTCCTGCTCCTGCGGCAGATCGAACGGCGCCGAGATCACCGTGTTGCCGGTTTCGCGGCTGTAGCGCATGGCCGCCAGGTTGGCGGGCTGGGCACTGATGTCCATACCCAGCAGACCCTTGCCATCTTCCTCGGGCCACACATACTCCAGCACAAAATACTCGGGGCGCTCGCCCGCGGGGTGGATGGCAAAGTCGGCCAGCCCCTGCGGCCGCACCGAAGTATCGGAGCGCACGCGGGCTTCGAATGCAGGGCGCTGGGCGGCTGTGACGTAGCGCATAAAGGTCAGATTGCGTACCCCAGGGTAACGCTGACTCACATCCAGTTCGCGGGTGACGCGCTCGAACTCTGCATGGCTGAGCAGCGGGTTGACCATGAACAGTCCGCGCAGACCGTTGACGATTTCGGTGTTCGCCGCCATGCGCTGCGTCAGCGCACTGGAAAACTCCCGCACTTCATACAGGAAGCGGGCTTCGGAAATCGTGGCCACCGACCGCGCCTGTTGCTGCGCCAGCCAGAAGGTCGTCACCAGTCCCAGCACAGCCACCGCCGCGCCCAGCAGCCAGTGCCGGTGGCGGGTGAGGTGTGGCATGAATGTCATCGGCAATGGGGAATATTCAAAACGGACCGCGAAGGAACGCCAGGGATGGAGCCCCAGAGAATAGCGGCAATTCAGGGCCGGCCCCTGGACGCCGTGGGAAGCGACACGCAGCGCTGTTGGCTCAGCCTGCTGGATATGCCCCGCCGACCCATTCCAAAGGCACAATGGACCATCACCCGCTCCGCCAAGCGCCCTATGCCCGCGTTCACACCGGCCTGCCGGATTTTCCTTCTGCTGCGATGACGGCCCTGATCCCCCCGAACATGGTCGACCTGCTGCTCGACGCTGTCTGCATCGTCGATGCACAGGGCCGCTTTGTGTATGTCAGCCCCTCGTTCGAGCGCATTTTTGGCTATACACCCGAAGAGGCGGTGGGGCGACCCATGATTGAAATGGTGTACAGCGAAGACCGCGAGCGCACCCTGCGCGCCGCACAAAACATCATGGCGGGGACTCTGCAGCTGCATTTCGAGAACCGTTATGTGCGCAAGGACGGGCACATCGCCCATATCCGCTGGACAGCGCGCTGGGTAGAAGACCAGCAGGTCCGGCTGGCGGTGGCGCACGACATCACCGAGCGCAAGCACACCGAATCGCTGCAGGCCGCCATCTATTCCATATCCGAGGCGGCACAGGGCGCAGAAGACCTGGATACGCTGTTTGCAAAAATCCACCACATCATCGGCACGCTGCTGCCCGCCTCCAATTTTTCCGTCGCGCTGCACGACCGCCTGCCCGACACGATCAGCTTTCCCTACCATGTCGATGAGCGCCACCCGGCCCCCACGCCGAGCCCGCTGGATGCCGACGCACTGTGCTCCCACGTCATCCGCAAGGGGCAGACCCTGCTGCTAACCCCCGACAGCCTCCCACCCACGGCGCCGCCCATGGCATCCGCTCCCAGGCCGCTGTACTGGCTGGGTGTGCCATTGCAAACACCGGCGGGCGTGCTGGGGGCGCTGGTGCTGCAGGGCTATTCCGAGGAGGCGCGTTACTCCGAGCGGGACAAGGAACTGCTGCAATTCGTCTCCACCCAGGTGGCGTCCGCCATTGAGCGCACGCAGATGCGCAAGCGGCTGCAGCACATGGCGCAGTACGACCAGCTCACCCATCTGCCCAACCGGCAGCTGTTTCTGGATCGCCTGAAAACCGCGCTGCCCCGGGCCCAGCGCGAGCAGACGCTGCTGTCGCTGCTGTTCATTGACCTGGACCGCTTCAAGCAGGTGAACGACAGCCTGGGTCACTCGATGGGGGATTTGCTGCTGCAGCGCGTGGCCCAGCGGCTGCTGGAATGCGTGCGCGCCTCGGACACCGTGGCGCGCCTGGGCGGCGACGAGTTTGTCGTGCTGCTCGAAAGCAGCGACTCGGCCGAGCATGCCGCAGCGGTGGCAGAAAAAATACTGGCCACCTTCATCCAGCCCTTTGATCTGCACGGGCACCAGGTGACGATGCGGCCCAGCATCGGCGTTGCCATGCACCCGGACCATGGCAGCGAAGAAAGCCTGCTGCTCAGCCATGCCGATGCAGCGATGTACCGGTCCAAGAACAGCGGCGGCAACCAGGTGTGCGTGGCCGGCGCTACCGGCATGGCACTGCAGTTCCTGCCGCGGCCAGGCGCACCGCACTGACACCGCGGGAACCCCATTCGTACAAGACACAAGGGCATCCCACCGCCGCGCGCCCGCAGTCCCTGCAGCCTTTTTCTTCCACACTTCAAGAGCCCCGCACCATGCTTTACGCCAGCCTGAAACTGATCCACCTCCTGTCCATCATCGTCTGGATCGGCGGCATGGTCTTTGCCCATTTTTTCCTGCGCCCCGCAGCCCAGGCGCTGGAGCCTGCCGCGCGCGTGCAGCTCATGCACCAGGTGCTGCAGCGCTTTTTTGCCGCCGTGCTGGTGGCCGTGGTGCTGGTGCTGGCCAGCGGCTTGTGGATGATCGGCCAGTCGGCGCGCGAGGCCGCGCAATCGGATGGCCGCTTTGCCATGCCCATGGCCTGGACGGTGATGGCCACGCTCGGGCTGGTGATGGTGGCCATCTTCGGCCACATCCGGCTCATCCTGTTCAAGCGCCTGCAGCGCGCCGTGGCAGCGTCCGACTGGCCCGCCGGCGGCAAGGCGCTGGCCGGCATCCGCACCTGGGTGGGCGTCAACCTGGTGCTGGGAGTTCTGACCGTGGTGGTGGCGCTGCTGGGGTAGGCCAGAGGTTTCACGCCGCCATCGCCCATACGGCGTCGCTGGTTCGGCGGTCTGGCTGCGCGGACCACGACCGCCATCCCCTCCCCTGAGCCAAGTCGCAGGCTGCGTAATAACCCTGACGGGATATCTGAATTTAATAATTGCCAAGACAATGATTGTCTAGTCAATTACATTCACGGCATGTCTGATTTGCCCGATAAGCTTGGCCTCCAGGGCTTCTACCAACCCGACCACATGCAGCCCGCCGACAGCGTGGGCTACCTGATGCGCAAGGTGACATCGTCCATCCGCACGCAAGCAGATGGCCAGCTCGCCTGCCACGACCTGACCTATGCACAGTGGCTGCCGCTGTACAAGATGAGGCTCTGCGAAAACGCCACGCTGGCCAGCATGGCGCGTGATCTGGAGACCGACCCGGCCTCCATGACGCGCACGCTGGACCGGCTGGAAGCCAAGGGGCTGGTGCGGCGCGAGCGCTCCACCGCCGACCGCCGCGTGGTGCACCTCACGCTCACCGATGAAGGCCAGGTGGTGGCCGCCAAGGTGCCGCGCGTGCTGGCCGATGTGCTCAACGGCCACCTGGTCGGCTTCACCCATGATGAATGGCAGTTGCTGCTGAATATGCTGCGCCGCATGCTGGCCAATGGCGATGCACTGCGGCAGCAGATCCCACCGCCCGACACGGCGGCCGGCTAAGCCAAGTCCTCCACACTCTTCGAACGCACCCTCCATGCACCGTTCTGTCTTTTCGCGATGGGCTGGCGCGCCAGGCCACCCCGCCCCCCTGGCCATTGCGCTGGCCTGTGCGCTTTTCATCACCGGATGTGCCAGCCCGGGCGCATTGCATACACCGCTGACCCAGACCACGCCCGCTGCGCTGGGCCTGTCCGACTCGCCCCCGGCAACGCAGACGGCAGCCCCGGCGCGATGGTGGACGGCACTGGGGGATGAACAGCTCGACACCTTGGTTGACCAGGCCCTGCAAGGCAGCCCCAGCCTGGCCGTCAGCCGCGCCCGGCTGGAGCAGGCCGTGGCCCTGAGCCAGGTGCGCGAGGCCGCCAATGGCCCGCAGGCCACCCTGGGCGTGGACGCCACGCGCCAGCGCTATTCCGCCAACGGCCTGGTGCCCGCCCCCATTGCCGGCAACACCTACAACAGTGGCACGGTGCAGGCATCCCTGAGCTGGTCGCCCGACTTTTTTGGCCAGCACGCGGCCGAACTGCAGGCCGCGCTGGGCCAGGCCCGCGCCGCCCAGGCCGATGCCGCCGCCGCCGCCAACACCCTGGCCACCCAGGTAGGCCGCAGCTATGTGGCGCTGGCCCGGCTGGTGGCGCAGCGCGACGTGGCTGCGCGGGCGCTGGAACAGCGCGAGGAGCAACGCAAGCTGACGCAAGAGCGCACCGCCGCCGGCCTGGACAGCCAGGTCGAACTCACCCAGGCCCAGGCCGCCGTGCCCGACGCGCGCACGCAGATCGAGGCGCTGGATGAACAGATCATCCTGGCCCGCCGCCAGTTGGCCGTGCTCACCGGCCAGGCGCCCGGTGCGCTGCCCACCCTCGCTCCCCGGCTCACTGCGCTGCAACCCATCGCCGTGCCCGAGGTGCTGGGCGCCGACCTGCTGGGCCGCCGCCCCGACGTGGTGGCGGCCCGCTGGCGCGTGGAAGCGGCCACCCAGGGCGTGAACAGTGCGCGCAGCGAGTTCTATCCCAACATCAACATTGGCGCCTTCATCGGCCTGAACGCGCTGGGGCTCGACCAGCTTTTCAGCGCCGGCTCGCGCCAGATGGGCGTGACACCCGCCCTGCGCCTGCCGATTTTTGATGGCGGCCGCCTGCGCGCCCAGCTCGGTGGCCGCCAGGCCGAGCTGGATGCCGCCATCGCCCAATACAACGGCGCCGTGCTCGATGCTGTCAAGGAGACAGGCGACGCCATGGACTCCATCCAGTCGCTGACCCGCCAGCAAACGCTGCAGGGCGACGCCATGGCCAGCGCGGAGAAGGCCTACCGTTTTGCCCAGGAGCGCTACCGCGCAGGCCTGGGCAACTACCTGGTGGTGCTCAGCACCGAAAGCCAGGTGCTGGTCCAACGCCGCCTGGCCGTGGACCTGCGCGCCCGCCAGCTCGATACGCGCCTGGTGCTGATGAAGGCGCTGGGCGGTGGCTGGACCGACGACACGGCACTATGAGACACCCCCTGAGCCGCTTCGCGCCTTCCCCCTCTCTCGCTTCGCGGGAGGGGAACACACCCAGCGGCCTGGCAAAGCCAGTTACTGGCCTAGGCCGCGCCAATGGCGTACGTAGCAGGCAATGACCGGCCCCATCAAAAACCACACAACAACACAGTCCTGAAAGATCACCGCCATGAGCGACCCCCTTACCTCCCACGAAGCCAGCACCGCCCGCCGCCGTGGCCTGACCGTGATTGCCGCCGCGGTGGCCATTGCGGCGCTGGGCTGGGGCGGCTGGCACTGGTTCAACGCACGCCATGCAGAGACCACCGACAACGCCTACGTGGCCGGCAACGTGGTGCAGATCACGCCCCAGGTGGGCGGCACGGTGGTGTCGATTGGTGCGGACGACACCGACTATGTGCGCGCTGGCCAGCTGCTGGTCCAGCTCGACCCGGCAGATGCCCGCGTGGCGCTGGACCAGGCCGAGGCCCAGCTGGCGCAAACCGTGCGCGAGGTGCGCACGCTGTATGCCAACAATTCCACCCTCCAGGCCCAGGTGAGCCTGCGCCAGGCGGACCTGGCGCGCGCCCAGGCCGATGCCGCCCGCCTTCAGGACGACGTGAACCGCCGCGCCCCGCTGATGGCCAGCGGCGCCGTGGGCAAGGAAGAATTCCAGCACGCCAGCGCCCAGGTCACCGCCGCCAAAAGCACCGTGGCCGCGGCCCAGTCGGCCGTGCAGGCGGCGCAAGAGCAACTGGCTGCCAGCCAGACGCAGACCGAAGGCACCACGATCGAGCAGCACCCCAACGTGCTGCGCGCCGCGGCCCGCGTGCGCGAGGCCTATCTGGCCGTGCAGCGCGCCCAGCTGGTGGCCCCGCTCGACGGCCATGTGGCCAAGCGCGGCGTGCAGGTGGGCCAGCGCGTGCAGGCCGGCGCTCCGCTGATGACCTTGGTGGCGCTGAACGACCTGTGGGTGGATGCCAATTTCAAGGAAAGCCAGCTCAAGAACCTGCGCATCGGCCAGCCGGCCGAGCTGGTGGCCGATGTGTACGGCACCAGGGTCACCTACCATGGCAGCATTGCCGGCCTGGGCGCAGGCACGGGCTCGGCCTTTGCGCTGCTGCCGGCACAGAACGCCACCGGCAACTGGATCAAGGTGGTGCAGCGGGTGCCCGTGCGCATTGCGCTGGACCCCAGGGAAGTGGCCGAGCACGCCCTGCGCGTGGGCCTGTCGATGGAGGTGAAAGTGGACACGGCCGACCAGAGCGGCAAGGCCCTGGCCGACACCCAGCGCACCGCGCCCGTGGCCGCCACCACGGTGTTTGACGAACAGCTCCAGGCCGCGGATGCCGATGTGGCACGCATCATCGCCGCCAACCTGGGCCGCAAGGCGCAGGCAGGCCCTGCGCCCACCGCACGCAAGTCCACCGCGCCCACCGCTGCCACGCTGGCCGCCGCGCCCCTGCGTGCCGCCACCATGCAGTAAGCCAAGGCCTGCATGACTGCCGCCAATCCCACCGCCGGTCCGGCCCAGCCGCCTGCGCCTGCCACCCCGGCTGCGCCCGCAGCGCACCCGCCGCTGCAAGGCACCGCCCTGCTGCTGGGCACGCTGTCGCTGTCGCTGGCCACGTTCATGAACGTGCTGGACTCGTCCATCGCCAACGTCTCCATCCCCGCCATCGCCGGTGACCTGGGCGTGAGCCCCGGCCAGGGCACCTGGGTCATCACCAGCTTTGGCGTGGCCAACGCCATCTCGGTGCCGCTGACCGGCTGGCTCACGCAGCGCTTTGGCGCCGTGCGCCTTTTCACCATGAGCGTGCTGCTGTTTGTGCTGACCTCGTGGCTGTGCGGCTTTGCCTCGTCGCTCGAAATGCTGGTGGTGTTCCGCGTGCTGCAAGGCCTGGTGGCCGGGCCCATGATTCCGCTGTCGCAAACCCTGCTGCTGGCCAGCTACCCGCGCGCGCTGGCGGGCACCGCCCTGGCCCTGTGGGGCGTGACCACGCTGGTCGCCCCCGTGGTGGGGCCGCTGCTGGGCGGCTGGATCACCGACAACATCTCGTGGCCGTGGATCTTCTACATCAACGTGCCCGTGGGACTGCTGGCCGCCGCCCTGACCTGGGGCATCTACCAGAAGCGCGAAACGCCCACGCGCAAGCTGCCCATCGACACCGTGGGCCTGTCGCTGCTGGTGCTGTGGGTGGGAGCGCTGCAGCTCATGCTCGACAAGGGCAAGGAGCTGGACTGGTTTGCCTCCAGCGAAATCATCCTGATGGCCGTGGTGGCCGTGGTGGCGTTTGCCGTGTTTCTGGTGTGGGAGCTGACCGACAAGCACCCGGTGGTGGACCTCAAGCTCTTCAAGGGCCGCAACTTCACCTTCGGCGTGCTGGCCCTGTCGGTGGCCTACGCGCTGTTCTTCGGCAACGTGGTGCTGCTGCCGCTGTGGCTGCAGCAGTGGATGGGCTACACCGCCACCTCGGCCGGCATGGCGCTGGCGCCGGTGGGTGTTTTCGCCATCCTGCTCACACCGCTGGTGGGCAAGAAGGTGGGCCAGTGGGACCCGCGCCGCATGGCCACAGGGGCGTTCATGGTGTTCAGCATGGTGCTGTGGCTGCGCTCGCAGTTCACGGTGCAGACCGACTTTGTGCACATCCTCATCCCCACGCTGCTGCAGGGCGCGGCCATGGCGTTCTTCTTCATTCCG
Organism: Acidovorax soli; assembly: GCF_900107605.1. Lineage (GTDB taxonomy): Bacteria > Pseudomonadota > Gammaproteobacteria > Burkholderiales > Burkholderiaceae_C > Acidovorax > Acidovorax soli. The sequence goes on from NZ_FNQJ01000014.1 coordinate 43,742, forward strand.
CTCACCACGCTCACGCTGTCGGGCATTGCGCCAGAGCGTATTCCGGCTGCCGCGGGCCTGTCCAACTTCGTGCGCATCACCGCCGGGGCCATGGGCACCTCGATTGCCACCACGCTGTGGGAAAGCCGCGCCGCCATGCACCACGCACACCTGACCGAGGGGCTGGTACAGGGCCAGGGCGTGTTTGCCGCCACACTGGACCAGCTCATGGCATCGGGCCTCACGCAGATGCAGGCGCTGGCACAGATCAACCGGCTGATCGACCAGCAGGCCTTCACGCGCGCCGCCGACGACATCTTTCTGGGATCGGCCGGCCTGTTCCTGCTGCTGATCGGATTGATCTGGCTGACCAGGCGCCCCGCCCGCGTAGCGGCGGGAACCGCGGTGGATGCGGGTGGCGCGCACTGAATGTCTTTTGCCGCAGTCAATGTCAGCCAAAAGGCCTTGATTGCGCGTGCATCAAGCGCTGCGAGCTATTAATTAAATAGCATTCATTCCTGGCAAAAGCAGGCCCTGTTGCGCCGCCACCGCCTCGCGCAAAAACGCCCAGGTGGCCTGGATGCGCGCCACATGCTTGTTGTCGGCGGGCATGGACATCCAGAACGTGCGCTGGAACCGCGCCACACCGGGCAGCACCGGCACCAGCGCAGGGTCTTGCGCCGCCACAAACGCCGGCAGCACCGCCAGCCCCGCCCCGGCACGTGCGGCCTCGTACTGTGCCAGGATGCTGGTGCTGCGCAGCGCAAAGTGCGCGGGGCGGTGCAGTTCGTCCAGGATCTGCAGCTCCTTGCTGAACAACAGGTCGTCCACGTAGCTGATGAAGGTGTGGCCGCGCAGGTCGTCGGCGGTGTGGATGGGCGCGTGCCGCTCCAGGTAGCTGGTCGCGCCATAGAGCTGCAGCACATAGTCGGTGAGCTTGACCACCAGCACCGCGCCGCGTGCCGGGCGCTCCAGCGAGATCACGATGTCGGCCTCGCGCCGCGACAGGTGCACCAGGCGCGGCAGGGCCAGCAGGTCCACCACCAGCCCGGGGTGGCTCAGCGCAAAGCGCGCCAGCTGCGGCGCCAGGATCAGGTTGCCAAAGCCCTCGGTGGTGCCGATGCGCACCAGGCCGTGCAGGCCCTGGCGCACGCCGGGCGCGGCGTTTTCCACCGCCAGAAAGGCCGCCTCCATGGCCTCGACCTGGGGCAGCAGCGCGCGCCCGGCCTCGGTCAGCCGGTGGCCGCCGGCCTCGCGCGCAAACAGGGCCGAGCCCACCTGTTTTTCGAGCGCCTGCAGGCGGCGCGCCACCGTGGTGTGGTCCACCGCCAGGCGGCGCGCGGCGCCCACCAGCGTGCCGGCGCGGGCCAGTTCCAGAAAGTAGCGCAGGTTGTCCCAGTCCATGGCGTCACCGGGCACGCCGTGGGGTGCGCTCGTCCAAGGGTTCGCTGGGCGCACGGCTGAGCGCGTTGTTGCCCCGCACCAGCGTGCGCAGCATGTCCATGAACACCGCACGCTGCTCCGGCGCCAGGGGTTCGAGCATGCGCTCTTGTGCGCGCAGCATGCCGGGCTCCACCTCCTCCAGCAAACGCTGGCCGTCGGGCGTGATGGTCAGCAGGCGTACGCGCCGGTCCTCGGGGTGGGCGTTGCGCTGCATCAGGCCCCGCGACTCCAGGCGGTCGATCACGCTGCCAATGGTGGAGGTGTCAAAGCCGATGGTGCGCGCCAGCGTGCGCTGGTCAATGCCCGGCTCACGCCCCACGGCATACAGCGCGGCGAATTGCACGGGTGTGATTCCACTGGCCTGCGTCTCCTCCAGAAATACCGCCACGGCGATCTGCTGCAGACGGCGGATATGGAAACCGGGAAGGTTGTCGATCTCTACGGGCATGAAAAATTAAGGGTTTCCACCAATCTTGATTCACATCATTTTAGGACCTACACTAATCATCAGTGTACTTTTTATATGCACACTGTTTATTGATCCACATCAGCATCACAACCGACGGAGACAGCGGCAATGACAGTTTTGAACATTCCCACGGCACCAGTCCTGGTCGCCGGCGGCGGCATCGGTGGCGTGGCGGCAGCACTGGCTCTGGCGCGCCAGGGGTACGCGGTCAAGGTGCTGGAGCAGGCCCCCCAGCTCGGTGAGATCGGCGCAGGCATCCAGTTGGGCCCCAACGCCTTTGCGGCGTTTGATGCCCTGGGCATTGGCGAGCTGGCGCGGGCCCGCGCGGTCTACACCGATGAAATGGTCATGCACGACGCGCTGGACGAGCGCCTGGTGGGCCGCATCCCCACCGGCGACGCCTTTCGCCAGCGCTTTGGCAATCCGTATGCGGTGATCCACCGCGCCGACATCCACACCTCGCTGCTGGAAGGCGCCAAAGCGCATGGCAACATCGAGACGCTGACCGGCACCCGCATCGAGCGCGTGGAGCAAACCGGAGATACCGTCACGGTGTATGACCAGCATGGCGTGGCACACCAGGGCCAGGCATTGATTGGTGCGGACGGTGTGAAGTCCGTCGTGCGGCAGCAATACGTGGGCGATGCCGCCCGCGTGTCGGGCCATGTGGTGTACCGCGCCGTGGTCGAGAAGAACGACTTCCCCGAAGACCTGCGCTGGAACGCCGCCAGCATCTGGGTCGGCCCCAACTACCACCTGGTGCACTACCCGCTGCGCGGCGGCGAGCAGTACAACGTGGTCGTGACCTTCCACAGCCGCGAGCACGAGGAATGGGGCGTGCGCGAGGGCAGCCGCGAGGAGGTGCAGAGCTACTACCGCGATTGCTGCCCGCGCGCCCACCAGCTGATCGACATGCCCAAGAGCTGGAAACGCTGGGCCACCGCCGACCGCGAGCCCATCGGCCAGTGGACCTTTGGCCGCGCCACCTTGCTGGGCGATGCCGCCCACCCCACGCTGCAATACCTGGCACAGGGCGCCTGCATGGCGCTGGAAGACGCGGTGACGCTGGGCGAGGCCCTGAAGCGCTGCGACCAGGATTTCCCCAAGGCGCTCGCACTGTACGAACGCTCTCGCATTGCCCGCACGGCGCGGGTGGTGCTGTCGGCCCGTGAAATGGGCCGCATCTTCCACGCCAAGGGTGTGGAGCGCCTGGTGCGCAACGACCTCTGGAAGGGCCGCAGCCCCGAGCGCTTTTATGACGCCATGGAATGGCTGTATGGCTGGAAGGTGGACAACTGTCTGGCCGACTGAGCCTGCCATCGGCCCGTTCGTTCCACCTTCATTGACCGAAAGATTCCCCCATGAGCCTGATCGATACCGTACCTTCGCCCGTTCGCCTGCCCGCCGTGGCGGCCCATGGCCAGCCGGAGCCCACACCCGCGCTGGAGCAGCTGTACCGCGGCTTTGAGCAGGAAATGCTGGTGCCGCTGTGGACGCAGATCGGCGACCTGATGCCCCCCCATCCGCAGAGCAAGGCCAGTGCCCACCTGTGGCACTGGGACCGGCTGGTAGCGCTGGCCGATGAGGCCGGCCGCATCGTGCCGGTGGGCCGGGGCGGCGAGCGCCGGGCCATCGCCCTGGCCAACCCGTCCCTCGGTGGTAGGCCCTTTGCCACGCCCACCCTGTGGGCCGCCATCCAGTACCTGATGCCCGGCGAGGACGCACCCGAGCACCGCCATACCCAACACGCCTTCCGTTTCATCGTGGAGGGCGAAGGCGTCTGGACCGTGGTCAATGGCGATTCGGTGCGCATGTCACGCGGCGACTTCCTGCCCCAGGGCGGCTGGAACTGGCACGCCCACCACAACGCGGCCGACAAGCCCATGGCCTGGATCGACGGGCTGGACATTCCGTTCGCCTACTCCACCGAGTCCCAGTTCTTCGAGTTCGGCCGCGATGCCATCAGCCCGGCCGAACGCATTTCGCCCGAGTTTTCGCGTTCCGAACGCCTGTGGGCGCATCCGGGCCTGCGCCCGGTCTCGCAACTGCAGGACCAGGCCGTCACGCCCCTGCTGGCCTACCGCTGGGTGGACACCGACAAGGCGCTCAACGAACAACTGGCCCTGGAAGCCGAAGGCCACGCCGCCACGCTGAGCCCCGGCCACGCCGCCGTGCGCTACACCAACCCCACCAATGGCCGCGACGTGCTGCCCACCATCCGCTGCGAGATGCACCGCCTGCGCAGCGGCGCCACCACCCGCACGCGCCGCGAGGTGGGCTCCTCGGTGTTCCAGGTGTTTAACGGTCAAGGCAGCGTGAAGGTGGGCGACCACCAATGGCCGGTGCGCCGTGGCGACATGTTCGTGGTGCCGTCCTGGCAACCGTTCACCGCCCAGTGCGATGCCGGCCAGCCCTCGCTGGACCTGTTCCGCTTCAGCGACACGCCCATTTTTGAAGCCGTGCATGCCTGGCGCGAACAGGTGGAACCCGCCTGATAACCCCCAAGCCCTTTTCTTCGCAGCACCGGCCTGCCCGCGCGGACAGGCCCTGCGCCCTTTATCCCTGACTGGAAGCCCCGATGACCGCTATCCCCTATCTCTGGACCCCCTCCCCCGTTCAATCCCTGCCCGTGCGCGGCAGCGCGCAGCGCCTGCCCATCCACCGCCTGTTTTTCGTGGGCCGCAACTACCACGCGCATGCCGTCGAAATGGGCCGCCCCGTGGACAAAAGCGTCGAGCGCCCCTTCTACTTCACCAAGGCCCCCCAGACGCTCACCGAATCGGGCGCCACGGTTGCCTACCCACCGGAAACCCAAAACTACCACTTCGAGATGGAACTGGTCGTGGCGATTGGCAAGGCCGGATTCCGCATCCCGGCCGAGCAGGCGCATGAGTACATCTACGGCTACGCCTGCGGCCTCGACATGACCCGCCGCGACCTGCAACTGGTGGCGCGCGACAAGGGCCGCCCCTGGGACCTGGGCAAGGACGTGGAGCAATCCTCCGTTGCGAGCGAGGTCGTGCCCATGCCTGGCAAGGTGATCGATTCCGGCGTGATCGAGCTTTCGGTCAATGGCGCGGTCAAGCAGCAGTCCAACGTGGACAAGCTGATCTGGAACATCCGCGAGATCATTGCCGACCTCTCGCTGTTCTACCACCTGCAGCCCGGCGACCTGATCTACACCGGCACGCCCGAAGGCGTGGGTGCGGTGGTGCCGGGCGACCGGATCACCGGCCGCGTGGAAGGTGTGGGCGAGATCGCGCTGACCGTGGGCCAGCCCGAGTAAGCCGAGGACCGCCCCATGAAGCTCTACAGCTTTTTCCGCAGCGGTACCTCGCACCGCCTGCGTATCGCGCTCCACCTCAAGGGCCTCACACCCGACTACGTGCCGGTGGACCTGCGCGTGGACGAGCAGGCCCAGGCGCCGTTCAAGGCCATCAACCCGCAGGGCCTGGTGCCCGCGCTGGAGATCGACAACGGCCAGGTGCTGATCCAGTCGCCTGCCATCATCGAATGGCTGGAGGAGCGCTATCCCACCCCCGCGCTGCTGCCCGCTGATCCACTGGCCCGCGCCCATGTGCGTGCACTGGCCGCCATCGTGGGCTGCGACGTGCACCCCATCAACAACCGCCGCATCCTGCAAACCCTGCGCAAGCAGTTCGGCGCGGATGAGGCCGCCATCAACGCCTGGTGCGCCACCTGGATCACCGCTGGCTTCGACGCCATCGAAGCCCTGCTGGCCAAGGACAACGCGCGCGGCAGCTACTGCTTTGGCGGTGCGCCCACCCTGGCCGATGTGTACCTGATCCCGCAGGTCGAAAGCGCTCGCCGCTTTGGTCTGGACATGACCGCCTGGCCGCTCATCAGCGCGGTGGATGCCGCCTGCGCCGAGCTACCGGCCTTTGCCCGAGCAGCACCTGCGGCCCAACCGGATGCCTGAGCCCGCAGGGCTTTGAAGATTGTTGGAAAGACAACGCCGGCCCCACGCGCCAGCGGCCGGTGCGCGGTCGCGCGCCTGCCTCCCCTTACCGCTCCGCCCTGCAACAAAGCCGGGGCCCGCAGTGCCAGTACTCATAACCGTTCCCAGGAGACAAACCATGCCAGCCTTCCATTCCGCCCCGGCCCCACTGCGCGGCCTGCGCCGCCGCGCGCTCACCACTGCAGCGTTATTGCTGGGCGGCGCCAGCGCCACCGGCCTGGCCTGGGCCCAGGGCGGCACGCCCACCTTTCCCAGCAAGCCGGTCACCGTGGTCACTGCCTTTGCCGTGGGCAGCGGCCCCGATGCGGTGCTGCGCCTGGTGGCCAACAAGCTGTCGGTGGCCTGGAAGCAGAGCGTGACCGTGGACAACCGCCCCGGCGGCGGCGGCTTCATCGCCATCGAAGCCGCGCGCCGTGGCGCCCCCGACGGCCACACCCTGCTGCAACTGGACAGCGAGCACCTGTCCGCCCTGCCCCACCTGTACAAGCAACGCAACTTCCAGACGCTGCAGGTCTTCGACCCGGTCGCGCCGCTGTTTCGCACGCCGTTTCTGGTCGCCGTGCCCACGCAGTCGCCTTGGAAGAATGTGGGCGACCTGATTGCGGCGGCCAAGAAGGGCACCGGCGCAGTGAGCTACGGCTCGTGGGGTGTCGGCAGCCCGGGCCATCTGGGCGGCGAGTGGCTGGACCTGGTGGCAGGCACGCAGATGACCCATGTGCCGTTCCGCGAGGTCAGCCAGCTGTTCACCTCGGTCGCCAATGGCGACCCCGCCTGGAGCCTGGCCAGCATTCCGTCCAGCCAGGGCATCTACAAGGCCGGCAAGATCCGCTACCTGGCTGTGGCCGGCCCCCGCCGCATTGCCCAGTTGCCCGACGTACCCACCCTGGCCGAGGCCGGAGGCCCCGCGCAGTTGGATGTGAACTCGTTCGTGTCCCTGCTGGCAGTCAAGGGCGTGCCTGCCCCCGTGCGCGCCCAGATCCATGCCGATGTCCTGAAAGTGCTGCAAGAGCCCGAGGTGCGCGAGAAATTCAACACCTTTGCGTTCGAGCCCCTGTCGTGGTCGGTAGAGAAAATCCAGCGCCAGGCCGGGGTCAAGTCCGAGCAGTACAAGCTGCTGATCCAGAAGGCCAACATCAGCCTGGACTGACGGCCCCGGCCCCGAGCCCCGGCCGCGCCGGGTTACCCGCTTGAAGCCCTTCACGCCCGCCTTCGCCCTTGCACCGGTCACACGGGCGAGGCCGCAGGCGGGCGCTTCGCCATGGGGGGCTGCGCATGCATGGCGTCGATGTGCAAATATGCAAAAACAAAGTGCAATTTTCTCTATTGCGCTAGCAATTTCGCACAACTAACATGGAGTGGTTTTGGGCGCTTTGCCCGCACCCCTGCCCGCTTTTTTCCAGGAGACAACCCCATGAACGCACCCACCAACGTGGCCGCACTGGCCCCCACCGTCAAGCTGCTGATCGGCGGCCAGTTTGTCGAATCCAAGACCACCGAGTGGCGCGATGTGGTGAACCCCGCCACACAAGAAGTGCTGGCCCGCGTGCCCTTTGCCACCGACGAAGAAATCAATGCCGCCGTGGCCGCCGCCAAGGAAGCCTTCAAGACCTGGAAGAAAACCGCTATTGGCGCGCGTGCCCGCATCTTCCTCAAGTACCAGCAGCTGATCCGTGAAAACATGGGCGAGCTGGCCGCCCTGCTGACAGCCGAGCAGGGCAAGACCCTGCCCGACGCCGAAGGCGACGTGTTCCGTGGCCTGGAGGTGGTGGAGCATGCCGCCAGCATCGGCAACCTGCAGCTCGGCGAGCTGGCCAACAACGTGGCCGGCGGCGTGGACACCTACACCCTGCTGCAGCCGCTGGGCGTGTGCGCCGGTATCACCCCCTTCAACTTCCCGGCCATGATTCCGCTGTGGATGTTCCCCATGGCCATTGCCACGGGCAACACCTTCGTGCTCAAGCCCTCCGAGCAAGATCCCATGGTGACCATGCGCCTGGTGGAGCTGGCGCTGGAGGCCGGCATTCCGCCCGGCGTGCTGAACGTGATCCACGGGGGCGAGCGCGCGGTCAACGCCATCTGCGACCACAAGGACATCAAGGCCGTGTCGTTCGTGGGCTCCACCAAGGTGGGCACCCATGTGTACAACCGCGCCACCCTGGCCGGCAAGCGCGCGCAATGCATGATGGGCGCCAAGAACCACGCCATCATCCTGCCCGACGCGAACAAGGAGCAAACGCTCAACGCCATCGCCGGTGCCTCGTTTGGTGCCGCTGGCCAGCGCTGCATGGCCCTGCCCGTGGTGGTGCTGGTGGGCGAGGCGCAAAAGTGGATTCCCGAGCTGGTGGCCAAGGCCAAGACGCTCAAGGTCAATGGCGGCACCGAAAAGGGCACCGATGTGGGCCCGCTGGTCTCCTGCGCAGCCCTGGCCCGCGTGGAAGGCCTGATCGAGCGCGGCATTGCCGACGGCGCCACGCTGGAACTCGACGGCCGCAAGCCCGTGGTGCCAGGCTATGAAAAGGGCAACTTCGTGGGCCCGACGATCTTCTCGAACGTCAAGCCCGGCATGGCCATCTACGACCAGGAAATCTTTGGCCCCGTGCTGGCCCTGGTCCCCGCCGCCGACATCGACGAAGCCATCGAGTTCATCAACGCCAACCCCAACGGCAACGGCACGGCCATCTTCACGCAAAGCGGCGCCGCGGCCCGCAAGTTCCAGGAAGAAATCGACGTGGGCCAGGTCGGCATCAACGTGCCAATTCCTGTGCCGGTGCCACTGTTCTCGTTCACGGGTTCGCGCGCCTCCAAGCTGGGCGACCTGGGGCCCTATGGCAAGCAGGTCATCATGTTCTACACGCAGACCAAGACCGTGACGGCCCGCTGGTTCGATGACAGCACCACGTCGCACGGTGTGAACACCACCATCAGCCTGAAGTAATGGCGGGCTGCCAGCCTGTTGCAACTTTGTGCGCCACCGCCCTGCTGGCGCTGCAGGCAGGCGGTGCGTGGGCACAGGCGGGCGCCAACTGCCGCCCCGGCGGCAGCGTGGCCGAGGTCAATGCCTGCGCGGTGCAGGACTTCCAGACCGCAGACACCACCATCGCCGTGCTGTATGCCGACGTGATGCGCGCCCTGGCCGCCCACGAACGCCCGCAGCTGCGCCAGGAGCACAGCGCCTGGCTGCGCGAGCGCACCACCCGCTGCAAACAGGCCACGCGCGCCACCGAGCAGCAGCCCGACGGCCCCCGGCTCTTTCATGAGTGCCTCACGCGCGAGACGCAGCAGCGCCGCCGGGGCCTCATGCGCTGGCTGAGCGCCGACACGCCCGCAAAGCCCTGACCGATCCCCATTCAGTCGCAAGACCCTGCGAGACTTCCCCATGGACTTTGAACTCACCGAAGAACAGCGCGCCTTTGCCCAGACCGCCCGCGAATTTGCTGAAGGCCAATTGGCGCCCCATGCGGCGCAGTGGGACGCCGAAGGCATCTTCCCCAAAGAAGCCATCGCCAAGGCCGGCGAACTGGGTTTTTGCGGCCTGTATGCGCCCGAGAACGCTGGCGGCCTGGCTCTGCCCCGCCTTGATGCCACGCTGGTGTTCGAGGAAATGGCCGCCATCGACCCCAGCACCACCGCCTTCATCACCATCCACAACATGGCCACCTGGATGCTGGGCACCTGGGCCACGCCCGCCGTGCGCGAGCACTGGGGCCCGCTGCTCACCACCGGCGAAAAGCTGGCCAGCTACTGCCTGACCGAGCCCGGCGCGGGCTCTGACGCCGCCTCGCTCAAGACCCGCGCCGAACTGGTGGGCAACGAATACGTCATCAACGGCAGCAAGGCCTTCATCAGCGGCGCGGGCAGCACCGACGTGCTGGTGCTCATGGCCCGCGCGGGTGACGCGGCATCGGGCGCGGGCGGCATCAGCGCCTTTGCGGTGCCGGCCGATGCCCCCGGCATCACCTACGGCAAAAAGGAACACAAGATGGGCTGGAACAGCCAGCCCACGCGCACCATCAGCTTCGACAACGTGCGCATCCCTGCCGACCATCTGCTGGGCCGCGAGGGCGAAGGCTTCAAGATCGCCATGAAAGGCCTGGACGGCGGGCGCATCAACATCGCCACCTGCTCGGTGGGCGCGGCCCAGGGCGCACTGAACGCCGCCCAGCAATACCTGCACGACCGCAAGCAGTTTGGCAAACCCATCGCCAGCTTCCAGGCCCTGCAGTTCAAGCTGGCCGACATGGCCACCGAACTCGTGGCCGCGCGCCAGATGGTGCGCCTGGCTGCAGCCAAGCTCGACGCTGGAGCCCGCGACGCCTCCACCTACTGCGCCATGGCCAAGCGCTTTGCCACCGACGCGGGCTTTACCGTGGTCAACGAAGCCCTGCAACTGCACGGCGGCTACGGCTACATCCGCGAATACCCGCTGGAGCGCCTGCTGCGCGACGCGCGCGTGCACCAGATCCTGGAAGGCACCAACGAAATCATGCGCGTGATCATTGCCAGGCGCATGCTGGACGGCGACGCCACGGAGGTGATTCGCTAGGTTTTTTATAGCTTCCAGCGCTTTATACACAAGCGCTAGCAGCCCATTTGACCCAAGCCATGCCGGCCCGCCCCCTCCGCGACGAAACCCTGCACCTGATCGACGCCGTGCGCACCGCGCTGGCGCATCGCAGCGATGTGGACGAGCGCAGGCTGTTTGGCAGCTACTGCTTTTTTGTGGACGGCAAGCTGTGCATAGCCGTCAAGGGCGAAGAACTGCTGGTGCGCCTGCCGCCGGGGCGGCACGCGGAGTTTCAGGAAATGCAGAACACACGCGAGCTATCGCCCGAGGGCAAGATGCAGGGCTACTTCTGGGTGGAGCCCAACGGCTACGCCACGCGTGCGCAGTGGCACTTCTGGCTGCGTGAAGCCCTGGCCTACAACCCGCAGGCCAAGGCCACGCCACCGCGCAAGCGGGCAGCAGCCAACCCCCCGCCCGCAGCGCCATCCATCTCCAAGAGCAAGCGGCACAGCATTTTTGACGACGACACACCCTGATTTCAAGCCTTTTTGGCCGATAGCGCTTATGCAACAAGCGCCAGAAGCTATCCAATTGATACCAATATCCACCCATCAACCCCATCACCACAAGGAGACAGCAGCATGAAAATTGCATTCATTGGCCTAGGCAACATGGGCGGCCCCATGGCCCTGAACCTGCACAAGGCCGGCCACACCGTCCAGGCGTTCGACCTTTCCAAGCCCGCCTGCGACAAACTGGCCGCCGACGGCGTGGCCATTGCCGCCAGCGCCACCGCCGCCGCGCAGGGGGCCGAGGCCATCATCACCATGCTGCCCGCCAGCCAGCATGTGGAAGCGCTGTTCCTGGGCAGCAACGGCCAGCCCGGCCTGCTGGCCCACATCGCCAAGGGGGCGCTGGTGATCGACAGTTCAACCATCGCCGCCGCCACCAGCCAGAAAGTGGCCAAGGCCGCTGAAGCTGAAGGCATCGACTTCATCGACGCCCCCGTCTCGGGCGGCACCGGCGGCGCCATCGCCGGCACGCTCACCTTCATGGTCGGCGGCACGGCAGCCGCCCTGGAGCGCGCCCGCCCCCTGCTCGAAAAAATGGGCGCCAACATCTTCCACGCCGGCGCCGTGGGCGCAGGCCAGACCGCCAAGATCTGCAACAACATGCTGCTGGGCATCCTCATGGTCGGCACCAGCGAGGCCATCGCCCTGGGCGTGGCCAACGGCCTGGACCCGAAAGTGCTGAGTGAAATCATGCGCCGCAGCTCAGGCGGCAACTGGGCGCTGGAAAAGTACAACCCCTACCCCGGCGTGCACGAGAACGCCCCGGCCAGCAAGGGCTACACCGGCGGCTTCGGCACGGATTTGATGCTCAAGGATTTGGGCCTCTCGCAAGAAAATGCCACCGCCGTGAAAGCCAGCACCCCGCTGGGCGGCATGGCGCGCGCGATTTACGCGGCGCACAGCATTGCGGGGCATGGCGGGGAGGATTTTTCGAGTGTGATCAAGATGCTGCAGAAGCAGGGCTGATCTGCAAGGCAGCCATTGGACAAGTGACCACGGGGGCTGCGGCATCTGCCGCAGCCCCCGTTTCATTTGTCACGGCCCAGGCCGAGCCGGAAACGCTGCGCACGGTGGTGTCCCCCTGAAATAACGCAACTACAAATAATCCTTGCGCATCAAATAAACGTAGCTACACTTAACGATGAATGTGACGTTCGACCTCGCCAAGGATGCCGTCAACATGGCAAAGCATGGCCTGTCCCTGGCCGAGGCCGCAGGCTTTGAATGGAACACCGCCGTGGTGTGGCCTGACCAGCGCCGGGACTATGGCGAAACCCGCATGGCCGCGTTGGGGTACATCGGGTTGCGCATCATGGCCGTGATGTTTGTTGACCGCCCGGCCGACCATCCGACCGAGCGCCGCGTCATCAGCTTGCGAAAGGCCAACAGCCGAGAGGTAAAACGCTATGCCGAAACTTAAAGCCAAAACCATCCTGCCAACCCCTGCCGAGGATGCAGTCATCACAGCCGCCGCCATGGCAGACCCCGACGCCCAGCCCTTCACGGATGCCGAATGGGAGCAGGCCAAGCCACTGGTGCGCCGTGGCCGCCCGCTGGGTAGCGGCAGCAAAGCCCAGGTAACCCTGCGCCTGGACGTGGAGGTGCTGGAGAAATTCAAAGCATCGGGCGATGGCTGGCAAACCCGCATCAATGAAGCGCTGAAGAACTGGGTGCGCACGCACGCCTGAACCAGTGAAAGGGAGATAGGGGGAAGATTACGATTTCCATCAGCGGCGCCATTGCCAGCACGCTTACCTTCATGGCCGGAGGCAGAACAGCGCAGTTCTGGCAACAACTGGGCACTGAAAAAGTACAACCCCTACCCCGGCGTGCACGAGAACGCCCCAGCCAGCAAGGGCTACACCGGCGGCTTTGGCACGGATTTGATGCTCAAGGATTTGGGCCTCTCGCAAGAAAATGCCACCGCCGTGAAAGCTAGCACCCCGCTGGGCGGCATGGCCCGCGCCATTTACGCGGCGCACAGCATTGCGGGACATGGCGGAGAGGATTTCTCCAGCGTGATCAAGATGCTGCAGAAGAAGGGTAACTCGAAATAGGGTAAACCGGTTTTACCTTTAGGTCGCTTGCAAAAAGGGTGCTGTAACCGTATGCTACAGCACCCTTTGCCTTCTGCATTCCGGAAATTTTTAGGTTTGCCTAAATGAAACAAAGTTGGTTCATTCCCTGGGTCGATAGAGGCGGTTGTTTTTTATCCGATCGTCTATCGTAAGATAGCTTTCGTCTATTTCTAGTTAGAAAGGATATCATGTTCGGCTTTGGGAAAAAACCAGATCACTTCACGGATCTCTTGGAATATTTGGTAGACGATTGGCAAATGAAAACTCGATATGCGAGCGCCTTCTTGTCTGCATATCGTTCTGATATCTCAGCACTGCATGAATCTGGACTCAAGCGGCTAGAGGCCAGCTTCGATCTATCCAAGCCAGAAAATAGATTGCTTGCATATCAAATGCCCGACCCTCGCGCATTCGCAATCGTAGGACAAGCCTACAAAGGCTACATGAATGATCTTCGGCGCGGAAAACACGTTGACACCGAAGTTGAAGTTTCCATATGGGCAATATTGTCCAACCGCACCGATTTAGTTGCCGATGTAGATAGGGCTTTAGCGAAATACATAGAAGACAATCACGAGAGAAAATTTCCAAGCCTTTTTGAAGAGGTTTTTTCTTGAGTGCGCCTGTTTATTTCTAACATTTCGTCGCAGCCGACCGCCTTCGGCGTCGGCTAAATTCAAGGCGTTAGATATTCCAAGGAGAAGTAAAACGTGAATACTATTTCCGACCTGTGGAACGGTCGTTCTGGATTAGCAAAAGCTTACTGGCTGTGGGGCGTCTTGTCCGGCATTCCGTGGGGCATAGCACTATCTCTGGTCACGCCTGGCAGCAATCCTGCAATCGTTGCAGTTCTGGCCTTTGTCGTGTACTACGTGATCGTGCATGTCGGAATCTGGCGTGCAGCATCCCAATACCAAGGCTCCAAAGCATGGGCAATTCTTGCGAAGATCGCGGTACTCATAACACCTGTATGCTTAGTGCTCGGAATAATACTAGCCATTGCATTACCTGCGTATCAAGACTACAAAAAGCGCAGCTCCATTACTTTAAGCTCTTCGTCGAAGTCACCCGAAAAATATGGATTTGGCATCAACTCAAGAACTGAATACGAGGGGGCGGTTGCTAAATACAGGGAGAGAATAAAATCGGGCGAGATTCACGTTTTTGACTCCACTCCGACCATGTATCTAAAAGAAGAAGAAAAAGAGTGGCCCAAAGAAGAAGTTCCAAAAATTGGATTTCTTTGGTGGTACGAGGATAATTATATTTACATGATCATATCAAATAATCATTCAAGAATAGCAATTAGAAAAATAATTCTTGGCGCAAATCATGGTGCCTGCGGCACGACCGGCCAAACGTCTTACCCTGTAGACTTGAATGTTGACATTCAACCCGCCCATTTTGCGGTCGTCAGATTGTCGAATGACTTGCTCTTTAAATTCTCCTATCAGATATCTGGAAAATTAAACAATGAAGAGCAAAAAAGATGGAGCTCAGATAGAATGGATCGAAATGACTGCTTCGACATACTTAATGCATGGTTTAGTGATTTTTAAATCACTAAACCGTTTCGACCCAACCGCTCTTCGCAGCCGACCGCCTACGGCGGCGGCTGAACTCATTCGTTAGTCCCTTTGAATCCCCGCCATATTCAGGCCATGCTTAGTCAAACAGCATTTAGTTTCTCAGGTGGTATTGGCTGGCAGTTTTGGCGCTCAACCCGGCTTCGCCTGCCAGCGCTGAGCCAGTTTCAAGCCTTTTTGGTCTCTGGCGCTTGTGCAGCAAGCGCTGGCAGCTATCGTTCTTGCAGCGCTACGCCGCTTCCGTGGCGCAGCGCTTTTTCATGGGCCGCGTACGTCGTCAAGTCAGGGCGCTCCCTTTTGGCCTTCGGGTCTAACTGTGCAGTCAAGCCGCCCCGCCTACGGCGGGCGGCTTACTTTCGGCGTTAGGCGGCTATACATGTGGAAAAAAGTTCTTTCTGCTCTCGGATTCATCGCTTTGCTTTTTGCAATGGCAATCGGCGGCGGCATCGGCAAGATCATTGGCAAGTCTGCCGGTGACTCCGCTTTTCGCTCGTCAGGCCCTACGCCACAGCAAATTGAGGAGAAACTGATTGATGGCTTCAACAAGGCCGCTGAGCAATCCAACCGCTTAGGCCCAAAAATGGTCGATAAAGACACGCGGTGGGATACAACTGCCGTTGGCCCAGGGGCGCGCGTTACCTACTACTATTCGTTTCCCAATTATTCATCGCAAGATATCACAGCGGCTTGGCTGGAAACAAACCTGAAGTCTGTTGTCAAAAACGGCGTCTGCACAAGCAAAGACATGAAGCCATCGTTGCAATATGGCGGTACGTATATATACGTCTATCGCGGAAATGACGGAGCAGAAATCACACGCTTCACATTCAGTCAGCATGACTGCAATCTGCCAAGCCAATCGCAGCAGACCACGCCAGCCATACACACCGAAAATAGCTTGACGTCACAATTCACAAAACCGCCTACCTTAGCCTCCAAAGGCTGGACACAGGAGAATACTGGCAGTGCTGAAAGTGGCCCTTGGCTCGATTACGATCCACCAGGAACTCGCTACTCAAGGATGGCTGGCGGCAGCATCTACAGGTTCTTCCCCCCGGGTGTACGTCCAGACGCCGAGAAGGCAAACCCGTTTGGCCTAGATACCAGCATTGATCGCCCCCCTCGGTAAGTGCACCAAAACTAAAGAATTGGGGTCAGACTCTAGTTTTCCGTAAAAACTGACTCTAAACAGTCGCCCCACTGTCGTTAATCCAGCCCGTAGCAACTACGGCAAATACCCATCCACCAGCCGCTGAACCGCATCTGCCTGCAGTTCATCCCGCCGCCGCTTGAGCGCGTCGCGATCGCGCTGCGCCGCCAGCCAGCGCTTGAACGCCACGAAGGTGATTGGCGCCACGGTATTCATGCGTGCCATGGTGCCGTTGGTTGCCACGATCACGGCTGAAAATTCCGGCGCATCCAGCAGCACATTGGCGCGCCGCGCCTGGGCTACCCAGAAGTCATCGTCTTCGTCGCTGAGCTTGATGGGGTGCGGATCATCTTCCGCGCGCTCGCGGCGGATGATGTCCACCTCGAAGCCGTCCTTGTTCACGGCGGTGTACTTCTGGCTCTGTCGCATTCGGAAGCTGCTGTCCACCTTTTTCAACACCCCCAGCATGGAACTGTCCACCCTCGCAAGCTGGGTAGCGAACTGGATGCGTTTGCGCGTGTCCCACAGCAAGTCGATGTCGCGGGTGGCCAGGGCGTCCGAGTCCAGGCGCACGCCGGCGGCGGCTTCGTAGGCGTACAGGGCGTGCGTGCCCACCACGCGAAAGTGCGGGCTGAGCTGCGTGTCGGCCAAACGGGCCAGCAAGGCGATCACCAGCGGATCGACCCGGCCTACACGCAGGGCGCGGTTCAGGCGCCGGTGCTGATCCAGCGCGGCCTTGAGGCCCGCCATGCGCTCGGCGCTTTCGCGCTTGCGCTGCATGAAGCGGTCATAGATGGCCTGGTTTTCTGACGTTTGCGGGCCCAGGCTGGTTTCCGCACCGGCCGGCGTGGTGCGCACGAGGTAGCGCGCCTCGGGTGCTGACGGCGGGCCGGCATGCCAGTACATGCCGCCGCGCACCTGGACGGCTTCTTGCTGGGCTTCTTCCCAGGCTTCAAAGGTGGCTACGGCATCGATGTACTGGCGGGCAATGGCTGGGCTGATTTCTTGCATTTCGGTATTTTCAAGCGTTTTGTGTTTTTATACCGTAATACCATTAAAAACAATTACTTATAATTTTATTAAACACCCTGCAATGCCCTCCACTCCCCCACGCAATGCCGCGCCAGCGCCGTCACCCAGCCAGGCTCCGCTGGCACAAAGGCAATGCCGTACAGCGGGCTCACCAGAAACCCCGCGCGGGCAAAAACCTTGCTGTCGGCCGATTGCACAAACGCCGCCAGGTCACGGAACGGCACGGCCACGGTGCCCAGGTGCAGCAGCTCGGCGCGGGCCGTCACCTCTTCCAGCCGGCCGCTGTCCTGAAAGCGGTACACCACATCGCCATAGTCCAACGCGGTCAGGCCCACGGTGTTGCGCAATTCGCTGCGCGGCTGGCCGTGGGCACGGATGACATCGGCGCGCGTGGCGGTAAAGGGCACGCCGTTCACGCTTTCGTAGGGTTGCAGGTGCATGGGCCATTCTGTGGCGAGGCGATGCGGGGGCGCAAGCCCGGCGAAATCCACGGCATGAAGTGCTTTATTCTGGAAGACGCCGAAGGCCAGCATCGCCCCGAGCCTGGACTACCCCGGCGTGGGCCCGCAGCACAGCTACCTCAAGGGCATCGGGCGCGTGGAGGGCATCATTCCCGCGCTGGAAAGCGCCCATGCCGTGGCCTGGGCCATGCGCGTGGCGCCCACGCTGGGCAAGGACACCCACATCCTCGTGAACCTCTCGGGCCGCGGCGACAAGGATGCGGATTACGTGGCCAAGGTGCTGGGGATTTAGCGCCCGGCGGCACAAGCCCCTCGCGCGTCCGGGACCAAGACGCCTTCCGGGCGACAATGCCGGGCCAGATTCCACCATTCACCTTTCATCCCTATTCACCATGTCACTTCCATCCAACAAGCAACGCAGCCGCCGCCTTCGCAAGAAAATGCGCGTGGGCGAATTCCAGGAACTCGGCTTCGAGTACGAACTGACGGTGAAGCAGGCCCTGACGCCCGAGCAGGAAGAGGCGCTGATGGATCGCTTTCTGACCGAGTTGATCGTGCCCCGCAACCTGGCGGCGTCCGGCTGGGTGCGCGAGGGTTTCGTGATGGCTTACCTGCGCGGCTCCGCCACCGAGGGCGACCGCCAAGCCACCCAGGCCTGGCTTGCCGCGCAACCGGAGGTGGCCGAGGCCACGGTCAGCGCCTTGAAGGACGCCTGGTACGTCGAAAACTGAACGCCCCGCGCGCACCCCAGGCGCTGCGCGAAGGCAAGCCCGGTGCATGCCAGATTCCACCGCCCTTGCGCTGGAGATCAAACGCCGCAGCAGGGCCGATACACGCAAAAAACCCCGGGCCGAGGGCAGCACCGGGGTTTTTCTTTTTTTGGGGGGGAGCGCCAGCAGACGCTGGCGCACCGCTTCACATGTGGTCGATCATCACCTGCCCAAAGCCCGAGCAGCTCACCTGCTTGGCGCCTTCCATCAGGCGGGCAAAGTCGTAGGTCACCTTCTTGCTGGCAATCGACTTCTTCATCGAACTGATGATGAGGTCGGCGGCTTCCACCCATCCCATGTGGCGCAGCATCATCTCGGCCGAGAGGATTTCGGAGCCGGGGTTCACATAGTCCTTGCCGGCATATTTGGGCGCCGTGCCGTGCGTGGCTTCGAACATGGCGATGGTGTCGCTCAAGTTGGCGCCGGGGGCAATGCCGATGCCGCCCACTTGCGCGGCCAGGGCATCGGAGACGTAGTCGCCGTTGAGGTTCAGCGTGGCGATCACCGAATATTCAGCGGGGCGCAACAGGATCTGCTGCAGGAACGCGTCGGCAATGCTGTCCTTGACGACGATGTCCTTGCCGGTCCTGGGACTCTTGAACTTCATCCATGGGCCGCCGTCGATCAGTTCGGCGCCAAACTCCTTGGCCGCCAGGCCGTAGGCCCAGTCGCGAAAGCCCCCTTCGGTGAACTTCATGATGTTGCCCTTGTGCACGATGGTCACGCTGGGCTTGTCGTTGTCGATGGCGTACTGGAGAGCCTTGCGCACCAGGCGCTCGGTGCCTTCGCGCGAGACGGGCTTGACCCCGATGCCGGACGTGGCGGGGAAGCGGATCTTCTTGACGCCCATCTCATCCTGCAGGAACTTGATGAGCTTTTTGGCCTTGTCGGATTCGGCTTCGAATTCGATGCCGGCATAGATGTCTTCCGAATTTTCACGAAAGATCACCATGTTGGTCTTGTGGGGCTCTTTCAGCGGCGAGGGCACGCCGTCGAAATACTGGATGGGGCGCAGGCAAACATACAGATCGAGCTCCTGGCGCAGGGCCACGTTCAGCGAGCGGATGCCGCCGCCCACGGGCGTGGTCAGCGGGCCCTTGATGGAGACCACGTAGTCCTTGACGGCGTGCAGGGTTTCTTCGGGCAGCCACACATCAGGGCCATACACCTTGGTGGATTTTTCACCGGCAAACACTTCCATCCAGTGAATCTTGCGCTTGCCGCCGTAGGCCTTGGCCACCGCGGCATCGACCACCTTGAGCATCACGGGGGTGATGTCGGCGCCGGTGCCGTCGCCTTCGATGAAGGGAATGATGGGCTGGTCCGGCACATGGAGGGTCATGTCGGCGTTGACGGTGATTTTCTGGCCTTCGGCGGGCACCTGGATGTGCTGATAGCTGGTCATGTCGGGAGTCTCCAGTGGAATGTTGGAATGAACTGCAGCGGGTTTGAAAAATCCGTGAAACGCTGCAATTTTATCGGCCCCACCTTGCGGCGAGCGACCGTACACACTTGCCGCATGCGGAAATGACACCGCCGGATCCCCCGATGCGCAGCCACCAAAAAAATGCCGCACGGCAGGCCTGGGCCCGCAGTGCGGCATTTTGCTTGACCTGCCGTGGCGGCCCCGTGTCAGGGACCCGCCACGCGTCTGTCAGGCAGCGGCGGAGAGCACCGCGTTCAGGGTCGGGCTGGGCCGCATGATGGCATCCAGCTTGGCCAGATCGGGCATGTAGTAGCCGCCGATATCGGCGGGCTTGCCCTGCACGGCATTGAGCTCGTCCACGATCTTTTGCTCGTTGGCAGCCAGTTGCTCGGCCAGCGGGACAAAACGCTTTGCCAGCGCGGCATCGTCGGTCTGCGCGGCCAGCTCTTGCGCCCAGTACAGGGCCAGATAGAACTGGCTGCCACGGTTGTCGAGCTGGCCGGTCTTGGGCGAGGGATTCTTGTTGTTGTCCAGCAGCTTGCCGGTGGCGGCATCCAGCGTCTTGGCCAGCACCTTGGCCTGCGCGTTGCCGGTCTTCAGCCCCAGGTCTTCCAGCGACACGGCCAATGCCAGGAACTCGCCCAGCGAGTCCCAGCGCAGGTGGTTTTCTTCCACCAGCTGCTGCACATGCTTGGGCGCCGAGCCGCCGGCGCCGGTTTCGTACATGCCGCCACCGGCCATCAGCGGCACGATGGACAACATCTTGGCGCTGGTGCCCAGTTCCATGATGGGGAACAGATCGGTGAGGTAGTCGCGCAGGATGTTGCCGGTGGCGCTGATGGTGTCCAGGCCGCGGATCACGCGCTCCAGCGTGTAGCGCATGGCGCGCACCTGGCTCATGATCTGGATGTCCAGGCCGGCGATGTCATGCTCGTGCAGGTACATCTTGACCTTGGTGATCAGCTGGGCCTCGTGCGGACGGTAGGCGTCGAGCCAGAACACCACGGGCATGCCGGAGTTGCGGGCGCGGTTGACGGCCAGCTTGACCCAATCGCGGATGGCGGCGTCCTTGACCTGGCACATGCGCCAGATGTCGCCGGCTTCCACGTTCTGCGAGAGCAGCACTTCGCCGGTGGCCAGGTCGGTGATGTTGGCCACGCCGTCCTCGCTGATCTCGAAGGTCTTGTCGTGCGAGCCATATTCCTCGGCCTGCTGGGCCATCAGGCCGACGTTGGGCACCGTGCCCATGGTCTTGGGGTCGAACGCGCCGTGCCACTTGCAGAAGTTGATCATCTCCTGGTAGATGCGGGCAAAGGTCGATTCGGGCATCACGGCCTTCACGTCCTTGAGGCGGCCGTCGGCGCCCCACATCTTGCCGCCGTTACGGATCATGGCGGGCATGGAGGCGTCCACGATGATGTCGTTGGGCGAGTGGAAGTTGGTGATGCCCTTGGCCGAATCCACCATGGCCAGCTCGGGGCGGCCTTCGTGGCAGGCGTGCAGGTCTTTGAGCACCTCTTCGCGCTGGGCCGTGGGCAGGGTGGCCACTTTTTCGTAGAGGTTGGCCATGCCGTTGTTCACGTTCACGCCCAGCTCTTCGAACAGCTTGCCGTGCTTGGCAAACGCGTCCTTGTAGAAGATCTTCACGCAGTGGCCGAACACGATGGGGTGCGATACCTTCATCATCGTCGCCTTGACGTGCAGCGAGAACATCACGCCGGTCTTGCGCGCGTCTTCGATTTCCTTTTCGTAGAACTCCAGCAGCGCCTTCTTGCTCATGAACATGCTGTCGATGATCTCGCGGTCGAGCAGCGACACCTTGGGCTTGAGCAGGATGGTCTTGCCGGTCTTGGTGATCAGTTCCATCTTCACGTCGCGGGCCTTGTCCAGCGTGAGCGACTTTTCACCATGGTAAAAGTCCCCACGGTGCATGTGCGAGACATGCGAGCGCGAAGCCTGGCTCCACTCGGCCATGCTGTGCGGGTTCTTGCGTGCGTACTCCTTGACGGCCCGGGGCGCACGGCGGTCGGAGTTGCCTTCGCGCAGCACGGGGTTCACGGCGCTGCCGATGCACTTGGCATAGCGCGCACGGATCGCCTTTTCTTCGTCGGACTTGGGGTCTTCAGGAAAATCTGGCAGCGCATAGCCCTTGCCCTGCAGTTCCTTGATGCAGGCGATCAGCTGGCCCACCGAGGCACTGATGTTGGGCAACTTGATGATGTTGGCATCGGGCTCCAAGGTCTTCTTGCCCAGCGCGGCCAGCGTGTTCGGCACCTTCTGTTCGTCGCTCAGGCATTCGGGGAACTCACCCAGCACGCGGGCCGCCACCGAAATGTCGCTCTCGACCACGTTGATGCCCGCGGGCGCGGCAAAGGTGCGCACGATCGGCAGGAAAGAAGCGGTGGCCAGGCGCGGTGCCTCGTCGGTCAGGGTGTAGATGATGGTGGGTTGCTGGGTACTCATCGCTTATGTCTCAAGAAATGGCTGAAAAAAACCACCGGATGGTGGCCCAGCCGGTAGCAGTGATCGAACCCCGCCATTGTGCTTTCTTGCATCCGGCCCCACCCGGCTTTTTTGCAATCGAATATCACGATACGAAATGAAAGCACGCAAATTGACCAATTTTTTATCCAACGGGCCCTGCAATGCCGGTTTCCCTGTCAACGCCGCACTCGCGGCCACCGTTGCAGGTAGAGCTTCGCGGCGGTTCGCGAAGCATTCACCCCGACGATTCGTCAAGGAAATGGCACACATGAAAAAACTACTCGCTGTCCTGATGGCTGGTCTGTTCGCTGCAGGTGCTTTTGCACAAGCCCCAGCCGCTGCACCCGCCCCCGCTCCCGCGCCTGCTCCGATGGCGGCGCCCATGGCAGCGCCTGCGCCTGCAGCAGCCCCGGCACCTGCCACCAAGGCCGCCAAGGCACCTGCCCAGGCCAAGCACAAGAAAGCGGCCGCCAAGAAGACCAAAAAGGTCGCCAAGAAAGCCGCCTGATCACGGTGGCACGGGCCTGCCGCCGATGGCGGCCCCGGTTGCTTCAAAATCGCCCGCATTCGCGGGCGTTTCTGTTTCCGGTCTGCGCCCGCCTCTGCTACCGTTCACCTGTCTGCCACCGCTCCACTTCGCTCCATGACAACCACACTCTCTGCCCGCCGCCACGCCGCACGCCACATTGCCGGCCCCATTACCACCGCGTTGACCGCCCTGGGGGTGTGCGTGATGGCGTTGTGGGCCACCGCATCCAGCGCCCAGGACAGGCCACAACTGGCGCTGCAGCGCGTCGAGCTCACGGCCGGCATGCACCGCATCGATGCCCAGGTGGCGCAAACGCCGCAACAGCGCCAGACCGGCCTGATGCACCGCAGGGAGATGCCCGCCCAGGAAGGCATGCTGTTCATCTTCGAGCAGCCCGGCGTGCAATGCTTCTGGATGAAGAACACCTTGCTGCCGCTGACCGCGGCCTTTGTGGCCGATGACGGCACCATCGTCAATCTGGCCGACATGAAGCCCCAGACCACCGATTCGCATTGCTCGGCAAAGCCCGTGCGCTACGTGCTGGAGATGAACCAGGGATGGTTCGGCAAAAAGGGCGTCAAGGCCGGTTTCAAGCTCGGTGGTGCTCCGTTTGCACGGCGTTGATGCACCATGTTGAGCTATTTTTAATATAGCTTTCAGCGCTTGCCAGCAAAGCGCTGCAGCCCCAAAAACACAAAACGGCCCGCAAGGGCCGTTCTGGTTTCAGGAGCACAGCGGGTGAAGCACCCGCCCCTGCTGCCTGCTTCAGGCGAAGTTGGCTTCGGCGAACTTCCAGTTCACCAGTTTATCCAGGAAGGTTTCCACAAACTTGGGGCGCTGGTTGCGGTAGTCGATGTAGTAAGCGTGTTCCCACACGTCCACCGTCAGCAGGGCCTTGTCGGCCGTGGTCAGCGGCGTGCCGGCGGCGCCGGTGTTGACGATGTCCACGCTGCCATCGGCCTTCTTCACCAGCCAGGTCCAGCCCGAGCCGAAGTTGCCCACGGCCGACTTCACAAAGGCTTCCTTGAAAGCCGCGTAAGAGCCGAACTTGGCCTGGATGGCCGCAGCCAGTGCGCCCGTGGGCTCGCCGCCGCCCTGGGGAGCCATGCAGCTCCAGAAGAAGGTGTGGTTCCAGATCTGGGCGGCGTTGTTGTAGATGCCGCCGCTGGATTTCTTGACGATCTCTTCGAGCGTCATGGCTTCAAACTCGGTGCCCTTTTGCAGGTTGTTGAGGTTCACCACATAGGCGTTGTGGTGCTTGCCGTGGTGGTATTCCAGCGTTTCCTGGCTGTAGTGCGGGGCCAGGGCGTCAATCGCGTAGGGCAGCGGGGGAAGGGTGTGTTCCATGGTGTTTCCTCGTGGTTTGAAATTCTGGGATACCCATTCGCAGTGCTTGCGCAGCAATGCGGTCGGGCGCGGAGCAAGCAGGCATTGTAGGAAGAACAATCGACCTGTGCTGCGGGCTGCGCGAGAACACCCGCCGTTGCGTGAGAAAGGTGGATTTGTCCTACAGCAGGCGCGGCTGCACCACGGTGACATCCACCGTGCCATCGGCCAGCGTGGCGCGCAGGGCATCGCCCGGCTGCGCCTGGCGCACGCTGGTGACGGCCTGACCGGTGGTGTCGGTCAGCAACGCATAGCCCCGCTGCAGCACCAGGCGCGGATCGAGCAGCTGCAGCCGCAGGGCCGCGCGGTCCAGGCGCTCGGCCTGCAGCGCCAGCCGGCGTTGCAGCAGTGCAGGCAAATCGGCCTCCAGCGCTTGCTGGGTATGCGCAAACTGCTGCATTTTTAGCAGCACACCATGGCGCATGCGCTGGGCCAGGCGCGCCAGCTGCATCTGCTGCCGGGCCACGAGGCCCGAGGGCCGGCCCAGGCGCGCGGCCGCCTGGTCCAGCCGCTGGTGGCGGGTGTCGAGCTGGCGCTGCATACCATCGGTCAGCCGGCCGGCCAGCAAGCCCAGCGCTCCCAGCCACACCTCGCGCGGCTGGGCCACCAGCTCGGCCGCGGCCGTGGGCGTGGGCGCGCGCAGGTCGGCGCAGAAGTCGGCGATGGTGAAGTCGGTTTCGTGGCCCACGCCGCTTACCAGCGGCACCGGGCTTTGCACGATGGTGCGCGCAAGCTGCTCGTCGTTGAAGGCCCACAGGTCCTCCATGGAGCCGCCACCGCGCACCAGCAGGATTACATCAATGGCTGGATTGGGGGCCAAATCGGCCCCGGGTGCTTGTCCTGTCTTCGCCAGTTGATACAGTTCTGATAGCGCCTTGGCGATGGACCGCGGGGCCGCCGCGCCCTGCACCAGCGCCGGTACCAGCACCACCGGGATGTGCGGCACCCGCCGGCGCAGCGCCGTCACCACATCGTGCAGCGCGGCCGCGCCCGGCGACGTGACCAGGCCAATGGCCCGCGGCTGCAGCGGCAGAGGCCGCTTGCGCGCAGCATCAAAAAGGCCTTCACCCTCCAGCTGCGCCTTGAGCCGCAAAAACTGCTCGAACAGCGCGCCCTGGCCTGCGCGCTGCATGCTCTCGACGATGAACTGCAGATCGCCCCGGGCTTCATACACGCCAATGCGCCCGCGCAGCTCCACCAGTTCGCCATCGCGCGGCGAAAAGTCAAGCAGGCTGGCCGAGCGGCGGAACATGGCGCAACGCAACTGGCCGTTCGCATCTTTCACCGAGAAGTAGCAATGCCCGCTGGATGCGCGCGAAAAGCCCGTGATCTCGCCGCGCACCGCCACCGGGTTGAATCGCGCCTCCAGCGCATCAGCAATGGCGCGGCACAGCGCGCCAACTTCCCAGATTCGTGGCGCAGTTACAAGACTGGCGGGCTCAGGCATGAGACAGCACCAGCGTTTGCAGGCGATGCGCCCAGTGACTACTCCACAGCGCGGAGCGAGCAGCAGGCACTGCACCCCCTATGGTCAAAACCCGCAGGAAAACACGAAAACACACGCAACTCATTGATTTATAACGATTTTTCACTGATCAATTTTTCATCAATCTGTTGAACCCACGGCGTGGCGCCGCTTTGCGAGCCCCACAAGCCCAGTTGCCCACAAAGTTATCCACAGATTTTGTGGGTGAGAGAACGGCCTGCACTACGCAACTTTGTGTAACTTTTTGTGTTAAAAAAGACTGGGCGAGCTGGGCCATAATCGCCGCTTGCCTTCATCCGAGCGGAGAGAGAATTGCTGTCCATCATACAAGCCGCAGGCTGGCCCATCTGGCCACTGATCACCTGCTCTGTCCTGGCATTGGCGCTGATTTTCGAGCGCTTCGTGGCCCTGAAAACAGCGCGCGTCGCCCCGCCAAAACTGCTGGACGAAGCCATCACCGTCTCAGCCAAGTCCGTTCCCACGCCCGATGTGGTGAACCAATTGGCCCAGAACTCCGCGCTGGGCGAGGTGCTGGCCAGCGGCCTGCGCGCCTTCAACAACAATCCTTTGTGCACCGAGGCCGATTTGCGCGCCACCATGGAGGGCGCCGGGCGCACTGTGGCGCACCGGCTCGAAAAATACCTCAATGCCCTGGCAACAATAGCCTCGGCAGCCCCGCTGCTGGGCCTGCTGGGTACCGTGATCGGCATGATCGAGATTTTTGGCTCGCAGGTAGGTACCGGCGGCGCCAGCCAGGCCATGGGCGGCGGCAACCCGGCGCAGCTGGCGCATGGCATCTCGGTTGCGCTGTACAACACGGCATTCGGCCTGATCGTGGCGATTCCGGCGCTGATCTTCTGGCGCTATTTCCGCAGCCGCGTGGATGCCTACCTGCTCACGCTGGAGCTGGCCTCCGAGCAGTTTGTGCGCCACATCCTGCGGCTGCGCAAAACGAAATGAGCGCCCCGCGGTGCCTGAAAGACTGAGCGCATGAACTTTCGCCCCCGTCCCAAGGATGAGCCCGAGATCAACCTGATCCCGTTCATCGATGTGCTGCTGGTGATCCTCATCTTCATGATGCTGACCACCACCTACAGCAAGTTCACCGAGCTGCAGCTGACGCTGCCCGTGGCCGACGCCGAGCAGCAGCGCGACCATCCCAAGGAAGTGATCGTGGCCGTGGCGGCCGACGGGCGCTATGCCGTCAACAAGGCCACCGTCGACGGCAAGGGCGTGGATGCGGTGGCCCGTGCGCTCAGCCAGGCGGCCAGCGCCGGCCGCGACAGCGTGGTCATCATCAGTGCAGATGCCACCGCACCCCACCAGGCGGTGGTGACCGTGATGGAGGCCGCGCGGCGCGTGGGTCTGAGCCAGATCACGTTTGCCACGCAGTCTTCGGTGTCGGCCCGCACAGGCAACGGCCGCTAGCCACGATGGCTGCCGCAGGGCCGCAGCCGCCCTCCTCGCCTTCCCCCGCGGTCAATCCGGCCGCTGGCGGCCTGCAGCCCACGGGGCTGGCACACATCTGGCGCTCGCGCGGGCCTGCCGCCTGGGCCTTGTGGCCACTGTCCCTGGCATACGGCGCGCTGGTGGCACTGCGGCGCGCGTTGTACCGGCTGCGCGTGCTGCGCACCGAACACCCGGGCGTGCCGGTCATCGTGGTGGGCAATGTGATTGCCGGTGGCGCGGGCAAGACCCCCGTGGTCATAACCCTGGTTCGGCATTTGCAGGCACAGGGCTGGCAGCCGGGCGTGATCTCGCGCGGCTACGGCCGCATCACCCGCGACTGCCGCGCGGTACACCCCGACAGCCCGGCCCTGGAAGTGGGGGATGAACCTGCCCTGATTGCCCGCGCCACCAAGGCACCCGTTTTTGTGGCGCCCCTGCGCATCACGGCGGCGCGCGCGCTGCTCACCGCCCACCCCGGCACCGACATCCTGGTGTGCGACGATGGCCTGCAGCACCTGGCCCTGGCGCGCGACCTGGAGATCTGTATCTTCAACAGCGACGGCGTGGGCAACGGTTTTTTGCTGCCCGCCGGCCCCCTGCGCGAGCCCTGGCCCAGGCGGGTGGACTGGGTGCTGCACGCCGGCGCGCCCCCCGCCGGGAGCGCGCCCAATTTTGCACTGCAGCGCAGGCTGGCACCCCATGCATTGCGCGCGGATGGCCGGCAGGTGCCGCTGGCCTCGCTGCGTGGCGACCCGGTGCATGCCGTGGCGGCAGTCGCGCGGCCCGAAGAATTCTTTGCCATGCTGCGGGCGCAAGGCCTTCAGCTGGCAGGCGCCGAAGCCCTGCCAGATCACGATGACTTTAATGGCTGGAAGCGTTTTACTGATAAGCGCTTGACACTGATTTGCACTGAAAAAGACGCCGTCAAGCTCTGGCCTTTGCACCCCGATGCGCTGGCGGTGCCACTGGAGCTCTGGATCGATCCCGCCTTCATGGCCGCCCTCGACGCCCGGCTGTCGGTGTGGCGGACCGCGCCGCTATCATCCCCCTCTGCCTGATTTCCGGAAAACGCCGCCATGGATCCCAAACTGCTTGAATTGCTGGTCTGCCCTGTCACCAAAGGTCCGCTGACCTATGACCGCGAGCGCCAGGAACTGGTGTCGCGCAGCGCCCGCCTGGCCTACCCCGTGCGCGACGGCATTCCCGTGCTACTGGAAAACGAGGCGCGTACCCTGACCGACGAGGAACTGGAGGCGTGAGCCCCGCCACGGCCACCGGCTTCACGGTGCTGATCCCGGCGCGCATGGCATCGAGCCGTCTGCCCGACAAGCCTCTTGCCGATATCGCCGGCCTGCCCATGGTGGTGCATGTGGCCCGCCGCGCCGCGCAAAGCGCTGCAGCCCGCGTGGTGGTGGCGGCCGACGATCCGCGCATCCTGCAGGCCTGCCAGGCCCACGGGGTGCAGGCCCTGCTCACGCGCACCGACCACGCCAGCGGCAGCGACCGGCTGGCAGAAGCCTGCACCCAGCTCGGACTGGACGGCGATGCCGTGGTGGTCAACGTGCAGGGCGACGAGCCCCTGATGGACCCCGCGCTCATCGATGCCGTGGCGGCCCTGCTGCCCGCCCGCCCCGAAGCCAGCATGGGCACGGCAGCCCACGCCATCCACACCCTGGCCGACTACGAGAACCCCAACGTCGTCAAGGTCGTGCTGGATGCGCGGGGCCTGGCCCACTATTTCAGCCGGGCACCGATTCCGCACGCCCGCGACCACGCGGGCCAGTCCTGGTGGCAAGGCGCCGCGGCCCAAGCCGCACCGGGCGTGGCGGCCCTGAACGGGTTCGCACCGCTGCGCCATATCGGCATCTACAGCTATCGCGCCGGATTTTTGCGGCAGTTTCCTGGCCTGGCCCAGGCGCCCACCGAGGCGGTGGAAGCGCTGGAACAATTGCGCGCCCTGTGGCATGGCCACCGCATTGCCGTGCACATTGCGGCTCAGGCTCCCGGCCCGGGCGTGGACACGCCCGCCGACCTGCATCGGGTGCGCGCACTGCTGGCCTGAAACCACGGCAGCCACCCCTTGGCTGGGGACCCTCGCCGTAAGCCAGGGCGAGGCATGCACATGCTATCCTTGCCCGCAAAGAAAGCACTGCGTCTTGGGCCTTCGTTGCGCCTACTGCCAGCCGTGCCAGCCGATTTCTAACCTTCGAGGATTTCCATGAGACTGATTCTGTTGGGCGCCCCCGGTGCCGGAAAGGGCACGCAAGCCACGTTCATCTGCCAGAAATACGGCATCCCGCAAATCTCCACCGGCGACATGCTGCGCGCAGCCGTCAAGGCTGGCACGCCGCTGGGCCTGCAGGCCAAGGCCGTGATGGATTCGGGCGCCCTGGTCAGCGACGACATCATCATCGGCCTCGTCAAGGAACGCATCACGCAACCCGACTGCGCCCAGGGCTTCCTGTTCGACGGTTTTCCCCGCACCATCCCCCAGGCCGACGCCATGAAAGCCGCAGGCGTCAAGCTCGACTACGTGCTTGAAATCGATGTGCCGTTCGACGCCATCATCGAGCGCATGAGCGGCCGCCGCTCGCACCCCGCCAGCGGCCGCACCTACCACGTGAAGTTCAATCCACCCAAGGTGGCAGGCAAGGACGACCTGACCGGCGAAGAGCTGATCCAGCGCGAAGATGACAAGGAAGAAACCGTCAAGAAACGCCTGCAGGTCTACAGCGACCAGACCCGCCCGCTGGTGGACTACTACAGCCACTGGGCCAAGGCCGAGCCCGATGCCGCCCCCAAATACCGCGCCATCAGCGGCACGGGCAGCGTCGAAGAAATCACGGCACGCGCAATGCAGGCCCTGGCGAGCTGAACCACCGCGCGATCCGCACCGGCTGGGCCTCCGGTGGGTGCGTTACTGCCGATAAGCGATCACGGCAGCAGATCCAGCATCAGCGAGATGCGTGCCTTCACAGGGGACAGGCCCCGGGAATCGGGTAACGCATCGCCGGGCCTGGGCAACACCTGGCCTTCCGGGCAGCGCGTGGAACGCATGACTTTCACACCAGCCGCCTGCGCGCGCAGCAGCGCTGATTCCAGCACATGATGAAGCGTGCCGTTGCCCGTGGCGGCCACCACAATGCCCTGCACGCCGTCGCGCACCAGCGCGTCCACCAGCGCACCCGTGGCGCCAGCGTAACTCATCACCACCTCGACACGCGGCCATTGCACGCAATTTGCTACCCTTCCAATAGCAAATTGCGCCTCTCCTGATTGTGCCAACGGCCAACCCTGCACCAAACGCACCACCCCCTCCTCCACCCAGCCCAGCGGGCCGGCATCCCCCGAGCTGAATGCATCCACCCGGTAGGGATGCACCTTCTGCACACACTGCGCGCCATGCACCACGCCAGCCGCCACCACCATCACACCCCTGGCCCCCGCAGTCGTCGCCACGGCGACGGCATCGAGCAGGTTCTGCGGGCCGTCAGGTGTCAAGGCCGTGGCGGGCCGCATCGCGCAGGTCAACACTACCGGCTTGCGGGCGTCCAGCACCGAGTGCAAGAACCAGGCGGTCTCTTCCAGCGTATCCGTGCCATGGGTGATGACCACGCCGCGCACCTCGGGATCGGCAAGCGCGCTGGTGCAGCGCTCTGCCAGCACCTGCCACACACTGAACTCCATGTCCTTGCTGTCCAGTTGTGCCAGCTGCTCGGCCTCCAGCCCCCCGCAGGCCACTGCCTGCAAGCCGGGCACCCCATGCAGCAACTGCTCAACCCCCACCTGCGCGGCGGTGTAACCAATGTTGTCACCCCGGGTAGCAGAAGTGCCAGCAATGGTTCCACCGGTTCCCAAGACCACAATTTTTTGACTGTTCACTTGCATCCTTTGAAAAACTGGTGAAAAATACAGTAACTGGATTAATACACAGCTATCTCCACCAACGTGGCACGCACTGGAAACACCATGCTCGACAACCCCAAGCTCACGGCCCGCCAGCAACAAATCCTGGACCTGATCCAGGTGGCTATCTCCCGCACCGGCGCTCCGCCCACCAGGGCAGAAATCGCCACCGAGCTGGGCTTCAAGTCGGCCAACGCCGCAGAAGAGCACCTGCAAGCCCTTGCCCGCAAGGGCGTCATCGAGCTGGTCAGCGGCACGTCCCGCGGCATCCGCTTGCGTGGCGACACAGTGCGCTCCATCAATGCAGCGCGCGGCACCCAGTTCAGCCTGCCCATCCCGGGATTGTCGCAGCTGGTCTTGCCCCTGATTGGCCGCGTGGCTGCGGGCTCGCCCATTCTCGCGCAGGAGCATGTGGACCAGACCTACAGTGTGGAAAACAGTCTCTTCCAGCACAAGCCCGACTACCTGCTCAAGGTACGCGGCATGTCCATGCGCGACGCCGGCATCATGGACGGCGACCTGCTAGCCGTGCAATCCACCCGGGAAGCCCGCAACGGCCAGATCGTGGTGGCCAGGCTCGGTGACGATGTCACCGTCAAACGCCTGCGTCGCACGGCCAGCACCATTGAGCTGCTGCCCGAAAACCCTGATTACCCCGTGATTGTGGTTCAGCCAGGCGAGGTTTTCGCGATTGAAGGCCTGGCCGTGGGCTTGATCCGCAACACCATGCTCATGTAATTCCCCATCCTCTGCTGCGCGCCTCAGGTGGCGGGCGTTTGGCAAGCCCCTGGCGGGTTTTCCAGCCCTGAGAGCGCGCACCCCCTGCAATCCTGCCTGTGCTCAACCCCTGATACATGGAGTTTTCACATGGGACTTGCCTTGTTCGCACTCTCTGCACTATCTCAACCGATTCACACCCTCGCGCAGTGGCTGCACCCCAGGCGCTGCACGCCTGCGCACAGCCCTGCGCACTCGGCTCGCACACCCTGCGTGCGCCACGAAGGTCTTTTGTCCTGCGCGGTGGCCAGCATCGTCCCAGAGGTGGCAGGTTCGGCGTCAGGCAGCGCAGGCTGTCAGCCCGCTGCTCGCATGCACAGTGCGTCTTGCACCACCACCGGGCCGGGCGCCGCAAGCCGTCGAGGCACCCGACGCCCTGTGCGCGTTCTGCATCCGGCATCCCGCTCAGAGGTCGGGCGCATGGTCATCTCGGGCCGCATGGCCGATGTCTGCGCCGAGCTGGAGCGCATGGCAGCTTGCGAAACATGCCACTGAGGTCCATATCCCCAGCTCTGGCGCAACGGGTGCCACAAAACGTTGCATTCTGTTCGAGAGCCTAGGGGCGGCAAGACTTCCGACCAGCCCCCGCCAAGGCACAATGGCGGGATGAATATTGTGATTCTGGATGACTATCAGGATGCGGTGCGCAAACTCCATTGCGCAAGCCGGCTCGATCCCTACTCAGCAAAGGTCTACACCAACACGGTGAAAGGCCAGGGGCAACTGGCCGTGCGCCTGAAAGATGCAGACATCATCGTGCTGGTGCGTGAACGCACCCAGATCACGCGCCAGCTGGTCGAAAAACTGCCACGACTGAAGCTGATTGCCCAAACCGGCAAGATCGGCAGCCATATCGATGTGACTGCGTGCACCGAGCGTGGCATCGCCGTGGCCGAGGGGGTAGGTTCACCTGTGGCGCCAGCTGAACTTACCTGGGCGCTGGTGATGGCAGCCATGCGGCGCTTGCCCCAGTACATTGCCAACCTCAAACATGGCGCCTGGCAACAGTCCGGTCTCAAGGCGGCCTCGATGCCCCCCAACTTCTGCATCGGCAGCGTACTGCGAGGAAAAACACTGGGCATCTGGGGCTATGGCCGTATTGGACAACTGGTGGCCGGCTACGGCCGGGCATTTGGCATGAACGTACGGGTGTGGGGTCGTGAGGCCTCCCGCGCCCAGGCCCTGTCCGACGGATACCAGGCGGCTACCAATAGGGAAGAGTTCTTCTCGCAGTGCGATGTGCTCTCTCTGCACCTGCGACTCAATGATGAAACCCGCGGCATCATTTCGCTGGAAGACCTGTCGTGCATGAAGCCCACCGCACTGCTGGTCAATACCTCGCGCGCTGAATTGATTGAACCCGACGCCCTGATTGCGGCGCTGAACCGAGGACGCCCAGGTTTGGCAGCCGTTGATGTGTTTGAGAGCGAACCCATCCTGCAAGGCCATGCCCTGCTGCGCCTGGAAAACTGTATCTGCACGCCCCACATTGGTTATGTCGAGCAGGACAGCTACGAGTTGTATTTCGGTGCTGCCTTCGACAACGTGGTGAACTACATCAAGGGTACGCCGACGAATATCGTGAACCCGGGCGCACTGCAAGTCCGGCGCTGAGTGCCGGCGCAACCTCCAGTTCCCGCCGTTGTGAATTGAGCAGGCATCCCATAAAAAATGGCTTCCCGAAGGAAGCCATTTTGGTAGGTGGGCAGCACCCAAAGATGCCGCCAAGTTGTCTCTGAATTCAGTTCAGAGGCGTCTTCTTGCCGTCCTTGTACACGTACAGGGTGATGGCGGGGTTCTTCATTTCACCGTTGGGCTCAAATGCGATCGTGGAGGTTACGCCCTTATATTGCGACTTGAGCAATTCAGGGGTATAGACCTTGGGGTCCACCGAGTTGGCACGCTTCATGGCGTCCACGATCAAGTGCGTGGCGTCATAGGTGTAGGGGCTATAGACCTGGAACTGGCCTGGATACTTGGCATCGTACTTGGCCTTCCATGCCTTGCCGCCGGGCATCTTGTCGAGTGACGCACCGCCTTCGGCACACACCACATTGGACAGCGTCTTGGCACCGGCAGCCAGCTTGGCGATTTCGGAGGTACAGATACCGTCACCACCGAAATATTTCACGTTGCCCATGCCCAATTGCTCCATCTGGCGCAGCATCGGGCCGCCCTGGGGATCCATGCCGCCGAAGAAGATCGCATCAGGATTTTTGGACTTGATAGCCGTCAGGATGGCCATGAAATCGGTGGCCTTGTCGGTTGTGAACTGCTCGTCCACCACCTTCATGCCCTTTTCTGCAGCCACCTTCTTGAACACGTTGGCCACACCCTGGCCATACGCCGTGCGATCATCAATGATGGCGACGGTCTTGAGCTTGAGCGTGTCAGCCGCGTAGAAAGCCAGTCCAGCCCCCAAGGCATTGTCGTTGGCAATGATACGGAATGTGGTCTTGTAACCAGGCTTCGTGAGGTTGGGGTTGGTGGCTGCACCCGTGACATGGGGAATGCCACAGTCGTTGTAGACCTTGGACGCAGGAATGGTTGTGCCGGAGTTCAGGTGACCCACGACGCCAGCCACCTTGGCATCGCACAACTTCTGTGCAGCCGCCGTGCCCTGCTTGGGGTCCGCTGCATCGTCTTCGGCTTGCAACTCGAACTTGATCTTCTTGCCACCGATGGTGATGCCCTGAGCGTTCAACTCTTCGATGGCCATGCGCGCGCCATTTTCGTTGTCCTTGCCATAGTGGGCTTGCGCGCCGGAAACCGGAGCCACATGGCCGATCTTGACCACTTGCTCTTGTGCAGAGGCCATACCAGCAACAGCCGCGATAGCAGCAACAGCGGTCAGTTTCAACTTCAATTGCATATTAATCTCCAGTAAAGATAAACGCTGAGAATAGTTCTTGTGTCTCAACGCAGGTGAACATATCGCAATTTACGGGCCAGATCACTAGGGAACACGCGTAAATGCACGGGAAACCACAGGGAGTTACCCTGTCATCTCCCCGGCTGCGGCGAAGCACCGCCAGCCAATTCGTCGGCCACTGCTTCATAGACCGCATGCCGTACCACCGATTCAATCTCTTCCCGAAGGCGGGGCAGCACGGAGCGTGTCTGCTCCTGTATCACCAGGGCAATCGCTTCACGCAACCGCTGATCCAGCACCCCATCGACGCGCTGCATCACTCGGTGCACCATGTACTCTTCCATGCCCGGCGGCACGGGTGGTACCGGACGGGGGGATGACTGGATGGGCCGGGCACCGTAATTACCCGCCGCATTCCTGTCCAACGTCTGCACAGGCGCCACAGGAGGCAAAACCCCGAACTGGGGCGACGGTGCGGGTTTCGCAATGGTGGGTTCGACCGCCAGAGGCACTGAAACGGGGAGCATGTCCACCCCCTGTACCACTTCAGTGAGGGTTGGCACAAAACGAGGGAGTGACTTGGGAGGAAGAGGCATCAGTCAGCTTTCGAGACCAGATCATGGCGGGTGATGGAATACCCTCGCGATGCATAGTGGCGCCAGCGGGTTCGCGCTCCACGCCGGTCCGCTTCATCCGTGGCACTCACCACTTCGACCAAACGCGCAAAGCTACCAAACCCTTCAGGGACTTCACCTCCCATGTTGAGCAGCATCTCTTGATGCGGCGCTTGCCGCGCATCCAGAGCGAGCACCACGGGGGAGAAACGCAAAAGCTCGTCCCCAGCATCGCTGCGGCAATGCGCCAGAAAATCCTGCGGCATCATGTTCCAGAGCATTCCGTCCAGTTCCGCCAGAATGTCCGCAGGACCGGTGATCAAGAGCCGCACGCCACTGCGTTGCGCCTTGCGTGCAAACCGGCACGCGTAGACCAGTTTGTCAGGCGTATTGAAGTGGAAAGCTATTTCAGTCATACCGATCTCAGTCGGGCTTTGAGCGGCCCTTGCGCTTTGCCGGCTGCGCGGGTGCACCCTCTTTCTTCGCATTCTGCGCAGACAACTGCTGCGCATGGCCCAGCAGGTAATGCACCAGCAATCCTACCGGCCGGCCAGTGGCGCCCTTTGCGGCCCCCCCTTTCCATGCGGTTCCGGCAATGTCGAGGTGCGCCCACGGAAGCTCTCCCACGAAACGCTGCAGGAACTTGGCAGCAGTGATAGAGCCACCTGCCCGCCCCGCCACATTGCCCATGTCCGCGAAATTGCTCTTCAAGCCCTCGGCGTAGTCCTCGTCCAGCGGCATGCGCCAGCAAAGGTCCTCAGCCGTCTCCCCGGCCGAAGCAAGGGCTGCGGCAAGTGCGTCGTTGTTGGAAAAGAGTCCACTGCGCACGCCTCCCAAAGCAATCACACAGGCCCCGGTCAAGGTGGCGATGTCCACCAACGCCGCAGGCTTGAAACGCGCTGCGTAGGTCAATACATCACACAGAACCAACCGACCTTCCGCGTCTGTATTCAACACCTCGATGGTCTGACCGCTCATGCTGGAAACAACGTCACCGGGTTTCACAGCCCGACCATCCGGCATGTTCTCACAGGCGGGAATGAGGCCGACCACATTGATCGCAGGTTGCAATTCTCCAAGTGCGCGAAACACGCCGAGCACACTCGCTGCGCCACACATGTCGAACTTCATTTCATCCATTTCGGCAGCAGGCTTGATGGAAATGCCGCCGGTATCAAAAGTGATGCCCTTACCCACCAACACCACCGGTGCCTCGGCCTTGCCCGCACCGCTGTATCGCAGCTCGATCAACCGCAGCGGCTCCTCCGAACCTTGCGCGACAGCGATGAATGCACCCATGCCCAGACGGGCCACGTCGTTGGGGCCATGCACTTTGCACTGGATGCGGGGTTGCCCCGCAAGGGACTTGGCGGCTTCGGCCAAAAGACTCGGCGTTGCGTGGTTGGCCGGACGGTTCCCCCATTCCCTGGCAAATTCCACGCCCCCCACCAGCCCAACCCCTTGCGCAAAAGCCTCGCGAACCGCCTCTGCACGGGGGACACCGATCACCACCCGGTTCAAGGTGCGCGCTTGCGCCTTGGACTTGGTGGTGGTGTAGACATAACTGGCATCCGCCACTGCCTGCACGGCAGCGCATACCCCACCTGCCTGGGCATCCCCAGCAAAGCAAACCACGGCACGCTTGACCTGGGGCAACCTGAAACTTGCGGCGATGGCCTGCAGCGCCAGACGAACGGCGCGGGCCGAGCCATTGCCAGCCCCCAGCAAAACGACGCGACGCGCGCTCAAGGCCGGTGCCAGATAGAGTTGCAGGCTCTTTCCTGCTTTGGTATCGAGATCGCCACATTTGAGCGCATGGTCCACGAGCACCGACAAGGCATCCCGTCCCGGCCTGAAGCCCTCGGGGACCAATACGACCAGGAGATCGCATTTTTCGGTTGCCGCTGCTGGCAGCGCCAGCGTCTTCAGATCAAAGTTCATAATCGCTGTTTTCCTTCGAGCCAATGTTATTCGATTCATCCATTCGCAAAGAACTGGCGCGCAGCTTTGGGGCGACGCTCGTCGTGCTGGTGACCGTGGTCATGACCATGATGCTGATCCGTACCCTGGGCCAGGCGTCGCGCGGCAGCGTCAATCCTTCCGACGTCATGCTGGTCATGGGTTTCACGGTGCTGGGGCAGCTCCCCACCATTCTCAGCCTGAGCCTTTTCATGGCCGTGGTGAGCGTGCTGTCACGCATGTACCGGGACAGCGAAATGGTCATCTGGTTCTCAGCCGGCCAGGGTCTGGTGAGTCTGCTTCGCCCCTTGCTGCGCTTCGCGTGGCCTGTGATGGCGGTCATTGCCATCCTGTCCTTGGGCGTGTGGCCCTGGGCCAATGCGCAGATACAGGAACTCAAGACCCGGTATGAACAACGCAGCGACATCGACCGCATCGCACCAGGTGAGTTTCAGGAATCCGCCAACGGCACCCGGGTGTTCTTTATCGACAAGGACAGCCCGGACACACAGGTAGGTAACAATATTTTCATCGCTACCAGCAACGGCACCAAGGAGTCGGTGACATCCGCCCGCAGTGCCCGACTGGAGGTACGCGCTGGCGAACGTTTTGCGCTGCTCAGCCAGGGGCAGCGGCTGGAATCCGCCACGGACCAACATGGCCTGAAGATCAGCGAGTTCGCCGAATACGGCACGCGCATAGGGTCGGCCTCCAGCACCTCAACAGAACAGCTCGCTGTCAAAACCCGCACCACGCATGAGTTATTGATGGAATCGACGATTCCCGCCTATCAGGCAGAACTGGGCTGGAGGCTGGGACTCGCGCTGGCAGCAATCAATTTTGTGATTCTGGGCCTGGCGCTGGCCAGCGTGAACCCGCGCGCCGGGCGCAGCGGAAGCCTGATGTTTGCCCTGTTCGCCTTCGTTGTTTACTTCAACCTCATGACGCTGGGACAGAGCTGGGTGGGAGCAGGAAAGTTGAGCCTGTCAGCCTTTATGTTTTTCCTGCACGGTGGCACTCTCGTTCTCGCCCTGATCATTTTGGCCGTAAGGCACAACCGCTGGACATTGCGGCGCCTACAGCCTGCACGGAGGATCCCATGAAGGTACTTCGCCGCTTCATTCATCGCGAAGCCCTCCTTGCCGTGGGATTTGTGACCCTGGGTTTCCTGGCGCTGTTTTTTTTCTTCGATCTGGTGGACGAACTGCGCTGGGTTGAACGGGCGGGGCCTGACGGCTACCAACTGTCTCATGCGCTGCTCTTTGTCGCCCTGAGCATTCCCAGTCATCTGTATGAGCTACTCCCGATTACCGTACTCATCGGGACTATTTTCGTGATGGCGCGGCTGGCGCAAAGCTCTGAATTCACCATCATGCGCACGAGTGGCTTGGGTCCCTGGCAAGCGTTGCGCACGTTGCTGACACTCGGGGGATTTTTCGTGCTGCTGACGTTTGCCGTGGGTGATTACATTTCTCCCCTGACCGAACGGACAGCGCAGCTCATCAAAGTACGCCACCTGGGCCGATTGACCTCTGGCGCAACCGGCGCCTGGCTCAAGGAACGCCAACAAGAGCATTCCTATGCAGTGAACGTGCGCGCATTGGCGCCAGATGGCGGCATGATGGGCGTGCGCATTTTTGAGTTTGATGAGAAGGGGCAGCTGGCGTCGCAGACCTATGCGGAAACTGGACGCTTCACGTCGCCTGGGCACAAGGGAAGCTGGGAGTTACATCAGGTGCGGCGCAGCAGCTTTGTACTTCAAGGCGGTGAAGAAGCCCGTGTTGAACACTTACAGGCACCGATGCTGCAATGGCCGACTCGCATCAGCGCGGATATGGTTGCTGCTTCGCTGCTCAAACCTGACCGCATGGCCACGTTTGATCTCTTCCAATATATCCGGCATCTTGATGCCAATGGCCAGTCTGCCCAACGCTATGAAATCGAGTTCTGGCGCAAGGTTTTTTACCCATTGAGTTGCCTGGTGATGGTGGTGCTGGCATTGCCTTTTGCCTACTTGCACTTTCGTGCGGGCGGCATCGCAGCTTATGTGTTTGGCGGAGTGATGGCGGGCATCAGCTTCTTCCTGCTCAACAATGTTTTTGGCTACGCAGGCAATCTACAAAATTGGTCGCCGTGGCTCACTGCGGCTGCTCCGGGAATGATTTACTCCTTGTTGTCGCTTGCAGCCTTTGGGTGGCTTGTATTGCGACGCTGACCTTTGCGCCGCACGTTGTATGTTCCGAAAATCACCTGCCATCGTTCTCTTTTCGCATGGTTCACGCGATCCACTATGGCGCGCTCCCATCGAGGCTGTTGCCGCGCGCATTGGCTCGCAGCACCCTGAAATGCTGGTGCAATGCGCCTATCTTGAGCTTTGCGAACCCACATTGGCACAGGCTGCCGACCTACTCGCGCAACAAGGGGCGACCCATATCACGGTGGTACCCATGTTTCTGGGCACCGGCAAGCATGCACGCGAAGACTTGCCCGTGCTGGTGGAGCAACTGCGCTTGCGCCACACGTCAGTGCACTTCGCGGTGCAGGGTGCAATTGGTGAAGACAACCGTATGACAGCCCTGATGGCCGAGATTGCTTGCGACACTTCGGCAACCACACCATCCCTTTAGACAAATGCAGCATAATGATGCGACTTTTTAGGCTGCATCTGATATGAATCTGCACCAATTTCGATTTGTTCAAGAGGCCGCGCGCCGCAACCTCAATCTGACCGAAGCCGCCAAAGCCCTGCACACATCCCAACCGGGTGTGTCCAAGGCGATCATTGAGTTGGAAGAGGAACTGGGGATCGACATCTTTGCGCGCCATGGCAAGCGGCTCAAGCGCATTACAGAGCCAGGCCAGCATGTCCTCAAAAGTATAGAAGTCATCATGCGTGAGGTGGGAAACTTGAAGCGCATTGGCGAGCAGTTCAGTGCGCAAGACAGTGGAACGCTGTCTATCGCAACAACCCACACCCAGGCTCGCTATGTACTGCCCGTACCAGTAGCGCGGCTGCGAGAGGCGTACCCCAAAGTCAACATCAGCCTGCACCAGACCACGCCTGACCAGGTCGCCCGCATGGTCATTGATGAAGTGGCAGAAATCGGCATGGCCACCGAGTCGCTGGCCGACTATCCCGAATTGGTGACCCTGCCCTGCTATGAATGGCAACATGTATTGGTGCTTCCCCCCAACCATTCGTTGATCCATAAAGAACGCATTGGCCTGGATGACATAGCCCATGAACCACTCATTACATACCACCCCACATTCACAGGTCGGGGCAAGATTGATCTGGCTTTTGCAACCAGGCGCCTGCAGCCTCGCATTGCACTGGAAGCCATAGACTCAGACGTGATCAAGACTTATGTCCGGCTAGGCCTGGGCATAGGCATCGTGGCAGAAATGGCCATGCGTGACGACCCGGTGGGTGATCTGGTGGTACGCCCCGTGGGACATCTTTTCGGTCAAAGCGTAGCACGCGTGGCTTTTAAGCGCGGCGCCTATTTACGCAACTTTGTCTATAAATTCGCCGAACTGCTCAGTGACCGTCTGAGTCGCGAATTGATTGCCCGCGCCATGACCGGGCATGTCAACGATTACGAGCTCTGATCAGTCGGCAGAGTTTTCCAAGCCTCCATCTCGTCCGCCCTCTCCCCATGACAAACACGCTGCAGAAATCGCTCACCCCCACATTTCCGAGCAAGCTGCCCCACGTTGGCACCACCATTTTTACCGTCATGTCGGCATTGGCCGCGGAGCATGGTGCGGTTAACCTGGGCCAGGGGTTTCCTGATTTTGAATGTGATCCTGCCTTGGTAAACGCTGTGACCCAAGCCATGAAGAATGGCCACAACCAGTACCCGCCGATGCCTGGCATTTCTGCGTTGCGCGAAGCAGTTGCTCTAAAAATTGAAGCACTGCATGGCCGAAAATATGATCCAACCACGGAAATAACCATCACGGCAGGAGCCACTCAGGCGATCTTCACAGCCATTCTTGCCATCGTGCATGCGGGCGATGAAGTCATCGTGCTCGACCCCTGCTATGACAGCTACGCGCCCAATATTGAATTGGCGGGTGGCACCGTTGTTCGCGTACCTCTTACCCCAGGGACTTTTCGCCCTGACTTTGATCGCATCGGCGCA
This sequence comes from Acidovorax soli, assembly GCF_900107605.1. Taxonomy (GTDB): domain Bacteria; phylum Pseudomonadota; class Gammaproteobacteria; order Burkholderiales; family Burkholderiaceae_C; genus Acidovorax; species Acidovorax soli. The sequence goes on from NZ_FNQJ01000014.1 coordinate 84,801, forward strand.
GCAATCACACCACGTACCCGCGCACTCATCATCAACAGCCCGCACAACCCGAGCGCCACCATCTGGAGTGCCGCGGATATGCAAAAACTACAGGATCTGCTGGCGCCCACCAACATCCTGCTCATCAGCGACGAAGTCTACGAACATATGGTTTTCGATGGCGCCGAGCACCAGAGCGCTGCCCGTTTTCCGGGGCTTGCATCTCGCGCGTTTGTCGTATCGAGTTTTGGGAAAACTTTCCATGTCACAGGATGGAAGGTCGGAGCTGTCGCCGCACCCGCATCGCTCACTGCCGAATTCCGCAAAGTGCACCAATTCAATGTGTTCACCGTCAATACTCCGATGCAACATGGATTGGCGGAGCATCTGAGAGATCCAGCACCTTATCTGCAACTGCCAGCTTTCTATCAGGCCAAACGCGATCTGTTCCGCCATGGACTGGAAGGCTCCCGCCTGAAACTGCTACCCAGTACGGGCAGCTATTTCCAGTGTGTCGACATTTCTGAAATAAGCACTCTTCCTGAGTCCGATTTTTGTCAATGGCTCACACGCGAAGTGGGTGTTGCAGCTATCCCTCTCTCAGCTTTCTATGGCGATAGTTTCAACCAAGGTGTGATCCGCTTCTGTTTTGCTAAAAACGATGCAACCCTGCGTGAAGCAATTACACGTTTACGAAAACTCTGAGAAGGTAGGCGGGATGGATTGTACGGTTGAAGGACGGACAGTTTCCCGCCTCCATAAGACACGCATATGTTTTCTGCCCCCAAGCAGAAACGCCCCACTCAAATGTTGAGCGGGGCGTTACTGGGCTGTAAGAGCCTGACGATGACCTACTTTCACACGGGAACCCGCACTATCATCGGCGCAAAGTCGTTTCACTGTCC
>NZ_FNQJ01000069.1 GCF_900107605.1 Acidovorax soli
CATCGCCATCACACCCGAGTCGTCATAATCTGGTCGTCCTGCCTGGGGGAATTTGGGGTGGCCAAGGGTGGGGGAATTTGACCTGGCCATCGGGGCCTCCGGCGAATTGTGGGCCGGTGACGACGGCCAAAGATCCAGGAGTGCGCGTGCCGACAGGCGCCCCGAGCCGTGCTGAGAAATAATCGCCGCAACCTCGTCTGGAAGCTGCACTTGAAGTTGGCCAGCGAGGGGTTCCAGCCACTGCGATGTCGCAGACGAAGCCTTCCATCCCCTCGGATGCCGGGGGGCGAGTTTCTGCAACGTCAGGGTGTCGGGGTCGATGCTCCAGTCCGGCCCACATTGACTGGAAAAGGAGATGTCGGTCGCTACCATCCGAACGGATTTGGCCGTGTAGACAGCAATCCAAATGAATGCGCCCAAGAGGCGAAAACTTTCGGGTGCATCTCGCGCGATTGCAGCCTGCCACCAGTTTTCCAGACAAGCCCGTTCAAACTGATTGAGCCGGTTGGTGCTGAACGGCAGGAATTGCTGGTCCTCGATGGTGGCAAGAAGGACGCCACGTGCTTCATGTTCCTGCGCCACCGGATTGAGGTGCTCATCAATAGTTGTTTCCCAGCATTCGGTCCCATCGCCGCCGTCCTGGTCGATGAACCTTCCGGTGATGGGCTGGGGGTCTTCCGCCAAGATTTCGCCTGGAGAAAAAACGGTCGGCGCTGTACTTTGAGCGGATGTTCCCCAAAGATGCTCACGACCGGGGGACAAGCGGGCATATTGAGAAAAGGCACCCTTCGCGGTCAGGGTTTCGGATCGGCCGGCCCGGATCGGCTCAGATTCACAGTAGCTGCGCAGTGTCCGGAGCAGTTTGATATGCGCCTTGACGCCGGGCCCCTCGTTGGACGCCAGTTCTAGCTTGCCGACCAGAGCCGCAGCCTCCCAGGCCAGATGCTGTCTATATATAGAGAGTGATCCACTGGGGGGGCGAAGCCCAGCGAAAAGATCCCGCCAATCCCAGTCACCAGAGGCTGCCTGGCGCAGGCTCCAGGACACCTCGATGACTCGCTTATCCGGCTCGGAGTCCTCATAGATGGCTGAGATGAACTGGATGAACGTCCAGGTTCGAAGTGTCTCCAACCGGAGTTGGGCGGCTGCGTCAGGGTGATAGGCCCTGGGCACGCAAAGCGCGAGGAGGGCAAATTCGCGCAGCGTGCCGCGTGGGAGTTGCGCGGCCACCTGTTGGGCCGGAGGCAAATATGGATACAGACGGGCAACGGTTGGGGATGCTGACAAGGATTCCATGAGTCGGCACAACTCCGAAGCCGGCTCGGATTCGTCGGCCCATGCCGAGGCAATCTTCAACGGCCCAGACTGGCGCAAGTACTCAATGATTGATCCAACGTACTCAGGATTTGCGCCGGTTTTTGATGCATCGAGTACCGCGAGCAGCGGACGAGTCAGCCCTAGTCGGTTGGACCATTCAAGCAATGGATGAAGCGCGACTGGAAGCCCAAAGGTCTCAAAACTCTTCCCGCCGTGACCGTCCGAAATCCCTGGTACGTTGTCCATGTGGCCTAAAACGTTGAAATGCGGCGCACACTGCACCGATCGGAATCGTCAAAATTCCATGCGTATTCAACGTTTTACATCACTTCTAGTCATTTGAAAACATAAGATATGTTTTCATCGGCCTAGAGCTCATAACCCAAAGGTCGGAGGTTCAAATCCTTCTCGCGCAACCAATAAAATCAAGCATTTAGCTTGTACTAAAGGCCCACTTTTGTGGGCCTTTTTGTTTTGTGTCGAGGTTTGTGACGAGGCCTGTGTCGTCACAACCTTGCTCCATTACGCTAGCGACCATTGGGGTGCGTGGCGAGGTTGGCGTAAGACGATGAAGCTTTAACTGACTTTGTGAGCTGCCTATGCGGCAGTGAACACAGCATGCCCGGCTGGTGTCGTACCTGTCTTTTTCTGAGCTGCCTATGCGGCAGTGAACTGAAAAAGGCCGTTAATTTGGTGTTCTGACATTTTCTGAGCTGCCTATGCGGCAGTGAACTTCGCGCGCCGTGCGGTTTGACCTTGCCCTCGTTTCGTGTAGCTCTTAGCCCAACGATTACGCGGCCTTTTTGTACTGTGCCTCGTACCAGCGTTGCTCGAACTGCATCGGACTGAGATAGCCCAGCGACGAATGCAGCCTGCGGTGATTGTAGAAAGCCATCCAGTCCATCACAGCCTGCCTGGCCTGCTCTCTGGTGGCGAACTTGTGCCCATGCACGCTGGCCGTTTTCAGTCGGCCCCAGAAGCTCTCGGTCGGCGCGTTGACGCTCCTATGTCAAGTGGTGGCGACTGAATCCGCGAGGTCTTCCAGAATCAGCGGATACAACTCGCGAACGATGTAGCGCTTCAGGCAGCGATGGATTTCCTTTTTCGACAGCCCTTCAGCGGTGCGCCTGGCAACGTATTGCAGGGTGCGCGCATCGCTTCGCATTCGGACCATGGCGATGGTCCACAACGCGTTGTTGGCCTGTCTCTGGCCACCGCGATTGAGCCGGTGTCGGCTTGTCTTTCCGGATGACGCTTCGATGGGGCTCACACCACAGAGCGCTGCGAGAGCCGCCTCGTTACGCAACCGGCTCGGGTTGTCGCCAGCCGTGATGAGCAGCGTTGCCGCGGTCTGTGGTCCGACACCGAAGCGGCCGAGAGTTCTTGGCGCTGCCAGCTTTGTTAAACGGACAAGCTGCTTGTCGAGCTCGCGAAGTTCCTCGTGCAGCGCATTCCAGCGTCTGGCCAAGAGCCTGAGCGTCGTCCTCAAGCTGGTGATGACGGGGTCCTTTTCGTCATTCTCTTGGAGCGCCGCACAGGCTGCGACACAGTGCTCAGTCTTGACCTTCAACACCAGATCTCGCAAAGAGGACGGCGCGCTGACCAACAGAGCGCGCAGTTGATTGACCGCCTGCGTCTTGGCTTTGACGGCGCTGCGGCGCGCCACGCTGAGCGTGCGCAGGGCTTCGGCCATGCCGTTTCGTGCTTTGGGTACGCCCGTTGCATCGTTGGCCAGCACGGACCGCGCCGCGCTCTCGGCATCGGTCGGGTCGCTCTTTCCTCGTAGACGTCGACGGGAACGATTCGGCCGATTGATTTCCACGACCGCAATGCCTTTGTCTTCGAGAAAGTGTGTCAGACCAGCTCCGTAGGAGCCCGTCCCCTCGATTCCGGCACGATCCAGTCTGCCAAGGCTTCGAGCCCAGATCAGCAATTGTTCATAGCCGCCGAGGTTCGTCTCAACCGAGAGCGTGCCCATCACGCGTCCTACCGCATCGATGACGACACCAACATGAACGTCCAGATGTGTGTCGACGCCGAGGATGACCTCTGCCGGGATATTTGCCTGTTCCATGCCAACTCCTTTGCGATGAAGTGGCGTCGCCAAACCATGCCGAAGGACAGGACACTCAAGGTGCAGAACAAGGCTCCTATTAGGTCACTCGCAGCAGGCTCGGCAGTGCCGAGGCGAGCACTGCATCTGGCCGACAGGTCAACGCAAAGGCATCACACCAATCCCAGCACGGGTCAGGCCAGAAGCAGCGCTCGGAGCCATCGTAGATTGAGTGTCCCAGCAGTTGCCTTTCCTGCTCATCGATGAGCGCATCTTCCAGTCTTTCAAAGCGTTCTGGAACTCGCCGCTGCAATACTGGCTGCCGCGG
>NZ_FNQJ01000011.1 GCF_900107605.1 Acidovorax soli
AACTTTTGAAAACTTTCTCTCTCCAGGCCCCAGCCGCTTGCAGCAACCAGATCCACCGAGCGAAGCCTTGAATTATATACCGGGTTTTTACCCAGACCAACCCAAAACCATCTTCTTTTTTTCCTCTGCATCCAGAGCCCTCACGAAGAAGGCTCACGGCAGCGAAGCCATAGACTATAGCACGGGAAAGTCACGTCCGGGGCAAGACTCCCACGATCTGCGCTATTTTTTCCTGAACCAGAGGAGGCCAATCGCCCCAGGACAGAAATGGATGCCCACGATAATCAGCGCCACTATGGCACTTATCACCCTTCTGGACGCCCAACTCGCATTCGGGCATGTTGCATTGCTGGACCACGCCGGCTTCTCCCTGGAAACCGCGGAGCGCATTGGTTTGATCGGGCGCAACGGAGCTGGCAAGTCGTCCCTGCTCAAGATTCTTGGCGGATTGGCCAAACCGGACGATGGCACCCTGCAGGTACAGCAAGGCGTGCGCATCGCCTACGTTGCACAAGAACCCGCACTGGGCCCGGAAGCCACCATTTTCAAAGCGGCATCGGAAGGTTTGCAGCATGTCATTGCGATCCGGGACCAGTATCTTTCCGGAGCAGAAGGTCTCGACCTTGACGCACTGCAATCCGTGATTGAGGCTTACGATGCCTGGAACTGGGAACAGCGGGTTGAGGAGACGCTGCAGCGCCTGCACCTGGACCCGGATGCCAGAGTTGGCACACTCTCGGGCGGGACCAAGAAGCGCGTCGCCTTGGCCCAGGCACTGGTGGCGCGGCCTGACGTGCTGCTGCTTGACGAACCCACCAACCACCTTGATCTGGATTCCATCGAGTGGCTCGAAGATCTGTTGCTCGATTTCCCGGGCAGCGTTGTCACCATCACCCACGACCGGGCCTTTCTGGACAGGGTCGCCACGCGGATTGTGGAACTCGACCGGGGTCAGCCGCGCTCCTACCCGGGCAACTTCGCGCAATACCTCGTCCAGAAGGAAGAGCAACTGGCGCAGGAAGCGGTGATCGCCGCCAAGGCAGACAAGTTGCTGGCCCAGGAAGAAATATGGATCCGCAAGGGCGTGGAGGCACGGCGCACACGCAGCCAAAGCCGCATCACACGGCTGGAGCACCTGCGCGCGCGCCGCGAGGCGCGGCGGGATGTGGTGGGGAGCGTGAAGATGGATGTGGCCACCGGTTCGCAAAACGGCTACCAAGGCAAAATCGTGGCCGAGCTGAGCGGGGTCAGCAAGGCATTCGGCGACAAGACCATCGTGCGCAACTTCAGCGCCACCATTCTCCGCGGCGACAAGGTGGGCCTGATTGGCCCGAACGGCGCGGGCAAAACCACCCTGCTCAAGCTGATCCTGGGCGAGCTCCAGCCTGACGCAGGAACGATCCGCCAGGGAGCCAACCTGCAGGTCGCCTATTTCGACCAGATGCGCCATGCCATCAACCTCGATGCCACGCTGGAGGATTTCATCAGCCCAGGCAGCGAATGGATTGAAATCGGCGGGCAGCGCAAGCATGTCAAGAGCTACCTGAGCGATTTCCTGTTTTCACCCGCGCGCGCGCACTCCCCCGTGCGGTCCCTGTCCGGGGGCGAGCGCAACCGGCTTTTGCTGGCGCGCCTGTTCGCCCGCCCCGCCAATGTGCTGGTGCTGGACGAACCCACCAACGATCTGGACATCGACACCCTGGATTTGCTGGAGGAACTGCTGGAGTCCTACGATGGCACCGTGTTTCTGGTCAGCCACGATCGGACTTTCCTCGATAACGTGGTGACCAGCACCATTGCATTCGAAGGCGACGGACGGTGGCGGGAATACGAGGGCGGCGTGCAAGACTGGCTGGTCCAGTCCAAGCGCAGCCGGGCACTGGCCGCCGCTGCGCCTCAGGCACGTTCGGGGGCAACAGATATTTCAGAGAAAAATTCCCCCCAGCGCGCACCAGACAAGCCGGAACAGCTCCCAAAAAAGAAACTGAGCTACAAAGAGCAACGTGAGCTGGACCAGTTGCCTGAACGGATTGCCGAGCTGGAGACCGAGCAGAAAGCCCTGCAACAGGAGCTGTCCGACGGACAGCTCTACAGCCAGGACCCAGTCCGTGCGGCAACCCTGCATGTGCGCGAAGGCGAGATCGAAGAAGAATTGATGACCGCCCTGGAGCGCTGGTCGGCACTTTCTGCCTGACGAACGGCCGATCAACGCAAGGCGCCCTCCGAGCCTTGCTGCAACCGATCAGTTCCGATGGTGGGGGCGGTCAGCGGTTCCGCGCAATCGCGTTGGTTCCAGGACAGGACCTCGTCTGCTGCACCCTGGGCCAGGGCCTCTACAGCACCCACCTGAACCTGCGACCCGCGCGCGAAACCATGGTGACGCGGGCACAGCGCATGACGCATCTGCTCGATGAGGGCATGGAAAACAACCTGCGCCGTGAGATCTACCCGTACGGACTGCTGTCGCCACTGGACGATGCCATGCGAACCCCTGGCGCCATCCAGCGCCGCGTCCCGCTGTCCGAACGCATCGACGATGCCAACGCGCCGGACACCGGCCCCTATGGCCCAGGCCTGCAAGAGGCCCGTGCCATCCGCAAGCTGTGCAAAACCCACCCGACGGACATGGAAGAAGCCAATCGTGCGCTGCCGCGGGTGCTGGCCGACCTCGAAGTGGAACGCACAGCCGCCTGAACCTGCGCGGCCCGTTGCAGCGCAACGTGGCTACCGGCTCTGCGCCACCACCCGCTGGAACACGCGCCAGAAGGCGGCATCCTGCGTGGTGGTGAAGTTGATGCGCATCAGCGTACAGGGCTGCCGGCTGGCATGGAACAAGGCCCCGGGCGCCAGCAGGTAGCCCTCGTCCAGCATGCGCTGGGCCAGCACGTCGGTGTCCACGCCCGTCTCCACCCAGCCGAACAGCCCCGCCGGTTCGGCCGCAAAACCGCACCCGGCCTCCAGCGCCAGCTGCACGCTGCGCGTGCGCGCCTGGGCCAGGCGCAAGCGCATGCGCTCGGCGTGGCGGCGCAACTGGCCCTGGTCGATGCACAGGGCCAGCGCCTTCTCCAGGATGGACGGCGTGGTCAGGGTGGACAGCAGCTTGGTGTCGAGCAGCCGCTCCACCAGATCGGGCGGCGCCGCCAGGTAGCCCACGCGCCAGTTGGGGGCCAGGATCTTGGCGAAGCCGCTCACATAGATGGTGCGCCGCAGGCCGTCGAGCACCGTGAGCCGCGTGGCGTGCGCGGGCGCGATGTGGCTATAGGTGTCGTCCTCCACAATGTGGAAGTTGTGCCGCTGCGCCAGCTGCAGCACCTGGTGGGCACTGCCGGGCGCAAGGCAATAGCCCGTGGGGTTGTGGAACACGCTCACGCTCACGAACAGCTTGGGCGCATGGGCCTCGCAATAGCGCGCCATCACCTCCAGGTCGGGCCCGTCGGCGCGGCGCGGCACGGGCAGGATGCGCATGCCCAGGGCATCGAGCCGCGCAAACTCCACCGACCAGCCGGGCTCCTCCACCATGACCGGGTCGCCCGGGCGCAGCAGGGTGCGGCTGACAATGTCGAGCGCGTGCGTGGCCCCTACCGTGGTGATGATCTGCCCGGCCGGGGCGGGAATGTCCAGCCCGGCCAGCTTGCGCGCCAGCACCTGGCGCAGGCCGGGGTCGCCCATGGGGTCGCCATACTGGAGCGAGCCCTCCTGCAGCGCCCGGCTGGCCGTCACCTTGCGTACCGCCGCCGCCATGAAACCCGCCTCCAGCCATTCGGAAGGAAACACGCCGGAACCCGGCTGCGGATGGGTGGAGGCCTGGTGGAACATGCCCCGGATCAGCGCCGTGGCGTTGATGCGCGAACCCGAGGGCAAAGGCCCGGAGTCCCGGCGTCCATCCGGCATCGCGACTGCTGCATTTTGTATAGCTGAAAGCGCTTTTTTCTCCTGCGCTAGAGCCCCATTCTGTACAAAATCACGCACATAGAAACCGCGCTGGTTGCGAGCCTCCACCAGGCCCTGGGCCTGCAGCTGGTCGTAGGCGGCCACCACGGTGTAGGGGCTCACGCCCTGCTGGCGCGCGCATTCGCGCACCGAGGGCAGGCGCGTGCCTGCGGGCAGCAGCCGCGAGCGGATGCGCTCGGCAAAGCGCTCGGCCAGTTGCTCGGTCAGGGTGTGGTTGCTGGAACGGGTCAACATGCGGGGCCTCGTGCAGAAATGTCAACTGTGCTGACACAATCGCCATTACAGATCATGCCATTGTCGGTCAAACTGTATCGGCACTGTATTGCCATTGCTTCTACAGTAACAGCCAGCCCCCTCTTACAACGCCATGCCACCCGTTGAATTCACCGCCCTGCTGGCGCTGGCCACCGCCATGAGCTTCAGCCCCGGCCCCAACACCACGCTGTCCACCGCGCTGGCGGCCAACCGGGGCTTGCGCCATGCCATGCGCTTTGTCTGCGCCGTGCCCGTGGGCTGGAGCGCCCTGCTGCTGCTGTGCACGGGCGGCCTGGGGGCCGCCGTGGTGGCGGTGCCGGCGCTGCGCTGGGGCATCAAGGCCGTGGGCATTGCCTACCTGGTGTGGCTGGCCTGGAAGCTCAGCCAGAGCGGCCAACTCGGCGAAGCCGATGCGGCCCGCATGGACGTGGGTTTCTGGCAGGGTGCGGCACTGCAGTTCGTGAACATCAAGGCCTGGCTGCTGTCGCTGACCATCGTGGCGGGCTGGATCATCGGGCGCGACGACAGCCTGCAGCGCCTGGCCGTGGTGCTGCCGGTGATGGCGCTGTATGCGCTGTCCAGCAATTTTGTGTATGCCGCCGTGGGCGCGCTGCTGCGCCACTGGCTAGCGCGCGGCCGGCGCCTGTTGTGGTTCAACCGCGCCATGGCGCTGGTCCTGGTGGTGACGGCGGCCTGGATGGTGCGCGCATGAGCACGCCCGTGTCTGCATCCGTTGCCAGCCCGGACGTTGCTGCGCCAGCCACCACGCCAGTGCCCCCTCCGCGCACCGCCCCCGAGGCCCGTGGGTTGGCCCTGGGCCTGCTGGGCGTCATGATCTTTGCCCTGACCCTGCCCATGACGCGCCTGGCCGTGGGCACGCCCGACGCCCCGCTGATGTCGGGCCTGTTCATCGCCATGGGGCGCGCGGCCGTGGCCGGGCTGCTGTCGGGCGCGCTGCTGCTGGCCCTGCGCGCCCCCCTGCCGCAACGCGCCGACTGGGGGCCGCTGGTGCTGACGGCGCTGGGCGTGGTGTTTGGTTTTCCGCTGCTCACGTCCATGGCCATGCGCCATGTCAGCGCCGTGCATGCCAGCGTGATCGTGGGGGTGCTGCCGCTGGCCACGGCCGCCGTGGGCGCGCTGCTGCACCGCCAGCGCCCGTCGCCAGCGTTCTGGGCCTGCGCGCTGCTGGGCACCGCTCTGGTCGTGGCTTTTGCCGTGCTGCGTTCGGGCGGTGCGGGGCTGGCGCTGCACCCGGCCGATCTGCTGCTGCTCGGTGCCATGCTGTGCGCAGCCGTGGGCTACGGCTTTGGCGCACGGCTGTCGCAGCACATGCGGGCCGAGTTCGTGATCTGCTGGGCGCTGGTGATCTCGCTGCCCGCCACGGGGCCGCTGGCGGCGCTGTCATGGCCCGCTGCGCCCATGCCTGTGCATGCCTGGGGCGGCTTGGCCTATGTGTCGGTGTTTTCGATGTGGCTGGGCTTTTTTGCCTGGTACCGGGGCCTGGCACTGGGCGGCACGGTGCGCGTGAGCCAGGTGCAGCTGGTGCAACCTTTTCTGGGCATGCTGTTTGCCGTGCCCCTGCTGGGCGAGGGCCTCGATACGGTGAGCGTGGGCTTTGGCCTGGCCGTGATGGCCACCGTATTGCTGGGCCGGCGCATGCCGGTGCGGCCACGGCCCGCCTCGGCATGAGGATGCCCCCAGGAAATGGCGGCGACAAAGCGGGTTATGGGGCGGGTTACAGTGCAGCCCCATCGGCCCACCCGCAGGCCGGTACCACGCCGCACAACGGCTTTTTTATGGATGACAAGCGCCCCTGGCGGGCGCCACTGGAGATGACTGCATGACGAACTGGACCCTGGCGGCACGCGCCGCCAAGATGAACCCCTCCGCGATCCGCGAGATCCTCAAGCTCACCGACAAGCCCGGCATCATCAGCCTGGCCGGCGGCCTGCCCTCACCCAAGACTTTTCCCCTGCAGGAGTTCACCGCGGCCTGCAACACCGTGATGGCGCGCGACGGCGCCGCCGCCCTGCAATACGCCACCAGCGAGGGCTACGCCCCCCTGCGCCAGGCCGTGGCCGACATGCTGCCCTGGACGGTGGACCCCGACCAGGTGCTCATCACCACCGGATCGCAGCAGGCGCTCGATCTGATCGGCAAGGTGTTCCTCGACAAGGACAGCCGCATGCTGGTGGAAACACCCACCTACCTGGGTGCGCTACAGGCCTTCGCGCCGCAGGAACCCATTGCCGTCAGCGTGGCCAGCGACGACGACGGCATCCTGGTGGAAGACTTTGCCGCCAAGGCCGGCACCGGAGCCGACAAGGCCCGCCTGGCCTATGTGCTGCCTAACTTCCAGAACCCCACGGGCCGCACCATGACCGAGGCGCGCCGCGCCGCGCTGGTGGCCAAGGCCACCGAGCTGGGCATTCCGCTGATCGAGGACAACCCCTACGGCGAGCTGTGGTTTGGCGATGCCCCGCCCGCCCCCCTGACGGCGCGCAACCCCGATGGCTGCATCTACATGGGCTCGTTCTCCAAGGTGCTGGCCCCGGGCCTGCGCCTGGGCTTTCTGGTGGCACCCAAGGCCATCTACCCCAAGCTGCTGCAGGCCAAGCAGGCCGCCGACCTGCACACCCCCGGCTTCAACCAGCGCGTGGTGGCCGAGGTGATCAGGGACGGCTTCCTCGACCGCCATGTGCCCACTATCCGCGCCCTCTACCAGCAGCAGCGCGACACCATGCTGGCCGCGCTGGAACACGAAATGGCCGGCCTCGACGTGGCATGGACGCGCCCGGCGGGCGGCATGTTCCTGTGGGTGCGCCTGCCCGAGGGCGTGAACGCGCAGGCGCTGCTGGCCGAGGCGGTGGAGCGCAACGTGGCCTTTGTGCCCGGCGCACCGTTTTATGCCGAACACCCCGACACGCGCACGCTGCGCCTGTCGTATGTGACGGCCAGCAGCGACGAGATCCGCACCGCCATCGCCGCGCTGGCGACAGCCATCCGCGCCCATCAGACGAAGGGCTGACACCATGCGCCAGCGCTCCTTCCGGCAGGTGGACGTGTTCACCACCCAGCCCTACCGGGGCAACCCGCTGGCCGTGGTGCTGGACGGCGAAGGCCTCACCACCGAGGCGATGCAGCAGTTCACCGACTGGACCCACCTGTCCGAGGCTACCTTCCTCCTGCCCCCTACGCCGGAAGGCCGCGCGGCCGGGGCGGATTACCGCGTGCGCATCTTCAGCCCCGGCCGCGAGCTGCCGTTTGCGGGCCACCCCACGCTGGGCAGCTGCCATGCCTGGCTCGAAGCCGGTGGCCAGGCCCGGACGGCGGGCCGCGTGGTGCAGGAATGCGGCGTGGGCTTGGTCACGCTACGCCAGGACGGCGACCGCCTGGCCTTTGCCGCACCACCCCTGGTCCGCAGCGGCCCGCTCGACGAAGCCGACGTGGTCCGCATCGCCCAGGGCCTGGGCGTGGCGCGCAGCGACATCCTGCACCACGCCTGGTGCGACAACGGCCCGAATTGGCGCGGCGTGATGCTGCGCTCGGCCGCGCAGGTGCTGGCCCTTCAGCCCGACGGCGCCATCCTTGCCGGCCTGGATGTGGGCGTGGTCGGGCCAACCGCTGAAGGCGGCGCATCCGCGCCGCGTGGCAAGGTCGGCGTGGTGGGCAGCAGCGATGAACAGGGCATTGCCTTCGAAGTGCGCGCCTTCTTCCCCGGCAGCAACGGCCTGTCCGAAGACCCGGTCACGGGCAGCCTGAACGCCGCACTGGCGCAATGGCTCATCGGCGCCGGCCTGGCTCCCACGCACTACGTGGCCAGCCAGGGCACCGCGCTGGGCCGCGCCGGGCGGGTGCATGTCGCACAGGAAGGCAGCGACATCTGGGTGGGCGGCAGCACGGTGAGCTGCGTGCGCGGCGAGGTGCTGCTGTAACGGCACCCTCCACCACGAGGTCACTCCACCGCCCTGCCGCAACCACCTGGGCTTGCGCTCGCGCAGACGGTCGCGGCACGCTGAAACAGCCATCCATCGGTTTTGCCTACCGAAACCCACCCGACCTGAGATAGCTCCCACAAGCATCCATCGGGGCAAAATTCCATACCAGACGGAAGGGTTTACCCCATCTTCGATTTCATTCCCTGAAATTTTCACCCATCGGTTTGACGTGCACCGCCACGCCCAACACCATAGTCCCCATATCCGCGGTCACCAGCGGCAGGAGACAACAGCATGCGATGGAAACAACGCCCGCAAGGTTCGAACTGGGGCGACTTCGGGCCCGACGATCAGCTCGGGCGCGCCAACCTGATCGGACCTGAGCAGGTTCGCAAGGGCGCGCAGGAAGTGCGTGAGGGACTGAGCTATTGCCTCTCGCTGCCGCTGGATCTGCCCGGTGGCAATGCCCTGAACGCGCGGCGCCACCCTCCGCGCCTATCGCCCACGCGCAATGGCGATCGGCCCTACCTCAACTTCCCGCTGGGCCATGTGGTTGCGGGCGCCACCGACGTGATCAGCGACGACCAGGTGCTGCTGTCGCTGCAGTACTCCACGCAGTGGGATTCGCTGGCCCATGTGGGCTCGCTGTTCGACGCCGAGGGCGATGGCCAGCTGCGCACCACCTACTACAACGGCTACCGGGGCCACGAACATGTGCTGGGACCGGTGGACCATGGCCTGCCGCAACGCGACGCACAAGGCGCACCCGGCCCCTACCGCCCTGTGTGCTGCGCGGGCCGCCCCGCCGACGCCAGCGTGGCCCGTGCCCTGGGCGTGGAGAACCTGGCCAAAAAAGGCATGCAGGGCCGCGCAGTGCTGGTGGACCTGGCCCGGATCTGGGGCACCGACTTCCAGGACATCGGCTACGAGCAGCTCATGCACGCCATGGCGCAGTGCGGCGCCACGGTAGAGCCGGGTGACATGCTGCTGCTGCGCACCGGCTTTGCGGGGCTGGTGCTGTCCATGCAAGGCCAGCCCGACGCCGAGCGCCTGCACCACAGCTGCGCCGCACTCGACGGCGGCGACCAGCAGCTGCTGCAATGGATCACCGACAGCGGCATCGCCGCCCTGGTGGCCGACAACTACGCCGTGGAGCGCCACCCGCCCACACGCGTTCCCCAGGACGGCACACCCTACCCCGTGCTGCCGCTGCATGAGCACTGCCTGTTCAAGCTCGGGCTGCCGCTGGGTGAGCTGTGGTACCTCGACGAGCTCGCCGAAGCACTGCACGCCCGGGGGCGTACCCGCTTTTTGCTCACCGCGCCGCCCCTGCGCCTTCCCGGTGCCGTGGGCTCGCCGGTCACGCCCATCGCCACCCTCTGATTCCACCAACCATCCCTACACACACCAGGAGACAACATGAGCCACTTCACCCCCCTCACCTCCACTCCCCGCAGCGCCTTGCAGCGCGCCTGCCGCGCGGCATGTATCGGCTTGGCCATCGCCGCCGCGACCACGGCCGCCACGGCGCAGGATGCCAGGATTTCCGACGACGTCGTGCGCCTGGGCATCCTCACGGACCTGGGCGGCCCCTTTGCCGACATCACCGGCCCGGGCAGCGCCGCCGCGATCCAGATGGCCATCGACGACTTCGGCGGCCAGGTGCTGGGCAAGAAGATCGAGCTGCTGGTGGTGGACCACCAGAACAAGGCCGACATCGCCGCCAGCAAGGCCCGCGAATGGTTCGACACCGGCAAGGTCGATGCCATCATGGACGTGGCCGTCTCTGCCCCGGCGCTGGCCGTGCTGGAAGTGGCCAAGCAAAAGCAGAAAGTCATCGTCTTCAACGGCCCCGGCACCGACCGCCTCACGGGCGACCTGTGCATGCCCAGCACCGTGCACTACGTTTACGACACCTACGCCCTGGCCAACGTGACGGCCAGCGCCATTACGCAGCGCGGCGGCAAAGACTGGTTCTTCATCACCGCTGACTACGCCTTCGGCCACAGCCTGCAGGAACAGGCCAGCGCCGTTGTAACCGCCCAAGGGGGCAAGGTGCTGGGCTCGGCCAGGCACCCCATTGGCGCGACGGACTTCGCATCCTTCCTGATCAGCGCGCAGAACAGCAAGGCCCAGGTCATAGGCCTGGCCAACTCCGGCGGCGACACCGTGAACACCATCAAGGCTGCGCGCGAATTTGGCCTGACCCAGGGCAAGAACAAGCAGACCCTGGCCGGCCTGCTCATGTACATCAACGACATCCACGCCATCGGCCTGCGCACGGCGGGCGGCTTGATGCTCACCGAGGCCTTCTACTGGGACATGAACCCCGAAACACGCGCCTGGTCCAAACGCTATTTCGAGAAGATGAAGAAGATGCCCAACATGAGCCAGGCGGGCGCCTACTCATCCACCATGCACTACCTCAAGGCCGTGCAGGCCGCCAAGACCGACGACACGGCCAAGGTCATGGCGCAAATGAAGGCCACGCCGATCAACGACTTTTTTGCCAAGAACGGCCACATTCGCGAGGACGGCCGCATGGTGCATGACATGTACCTGTTCGAGGTCAAGTCGCAGGCCGAATCCAAGTACCCCTGGGATTACTACAAGCTCGTGGCCACGGTGCCGGGCGACAAAGCCTTCCTGCCGCTGTCGCAGTCCAAGTGCCCGATGCTCAAGAAGTGAGGACCGTGCGGCCATGACGACACCCCTGCAAACTGCACTGATCGTCGGCGCCACGGGCGTGGTGGGCCAGGCCTGCCTGCGCCATTTCGCCAGCCTGCCCGGCTGGCGTGCGATCGGCGTGGCACGCCGCCCTATCCTGCCGCCGCCCGGCGCTGAAGGCCTGCAGCTAGACCTGCAAGACGCAGGCGCCTGTGCGGCCGCGCTGGCAGGCCGCGACGACATCACCCATGTGGTGTACACCGCCGTCTACGAGAAACCTGGTGGCCTCGTCGGGGGCTGGCAGGACCAGGACCAGATGCGCATCAACCTGCAGATGCTGCGCAACGTCGTCGAACCGCTGGACCGCCCCGGCGGCCCGCTGCGCCATGTCACCATCATGCAGGGTGGCAAGGCCTACGGCGTGCATATCCACCCGCAGATCGCCGTGCCCGCACGCGAGCGCTGGCCGCGCGACGACCACGCAAACTTCTATTGGCTGCAAGAAGATTTCCTCCGCGAGCGCCAGGCACGCTCGGGCGATGCTTGGCACTTCACCATCATGCGGCCGCGCATCGTTTTCGGCGATGCCATGGGCAGCCACATGAACCCCATCCCGGCCATTGGCGTGTACGCCTGGCTGCGCCACGAACAAGGCCTGCCGCTGGCCTACCCCGGCGGCCCCGCGCGCGTGAACCAGGCCATCGACGCCGACCTGATTGCCCAGGCCTGCGCCTGGGCCGCACAGTCGCCCAACGCGCGCAACGAAACCTTCAACGTGGAGAACGGCGACGTGTTCGTGTGGCAGAACGTCTGGCCCACCGTTGCCGATGCGCTGGGCATGGCGGTGGGGGAGCCCGAGCCGCAGTCGCTCGGTGCCACCCTGGCGGGGCAGCAACGGGCCTGGGAACGCATCGTGGACAAATACCGGCTGGCCGCGCCGCGCGAGCTGGCGGCCTTCATCGGCCAGGGCGCCACCTACGCGGACTTCCAGATGAACCACGGCAAGACAGGTCCTTTGCCGCCGGTGATCATGAGCTCGGTCAAGATTCGCCAGGCCGGATTTGCGGCATGCATCGATACCGAGGACATGTTCCGCAAATGGTTTGGCCAGCTGCAGCAGCGCCGGCTGCTGCCCAGCGCCGCGCAAGCGCGGACATGAAGATAGAGCGCATTACCAGCACCATCGTGGGCCTGCGGCTGCGCCGCGCGCACCGCCTGGCCATGACGACCATGGCCGGCCACACACCTTGGTGGTCGTGCAGATGCACACGTACGAGGGCGTGACCGGGCGGGTTGGCGCTGCCGCGCTCGTCGCTGCGCCTACTCGTCGCTGGCTAACTTGTCCAACAACGCGGTCTTGAACCAATACGGCATCAAGTCTGTTTTCATTTCCAGATCGGCGTCGTCCGTCACCTCTGCCACCCATACACGCTCGCTGCCCGAGTTGTCAAACAGGTAAGCCCGGTCTGCACAAGTGACAGCATCCGCCAGCAAAGCCAAAGACCGGTGGTAGCGTTCAACGATTTTGTCTCGCGGCACATCGTGCTTGCCCATGCGAACCCGGTGAGCCACCCGCGAAATGTTGATCTCGGGGTCCTCGGTCGCAACGTAGTACAGATAGGTTCTGAACCCTTGCTTGCGCGCACGGCAGAAAAAATCCACCTTGGCCCGTGCCGACATCACCGTCTCGAAGGTGAATGACTCCTTGCGGCGCAGCAGGTCATTCCGAATGAAATCCACCAGCACCGAGGCGAAGTACGAATTCACCGCCACGGCATAAAAAATGACACGGTCTTCTTCCAGCCGGATCTTTTGTGCACTGGCGTCCAGCCCCTGCTGGCGCAGGAAGTCAGAACCCGCGAAGAAAGCCAGCAGCTCCGCCTGTGTGGTGTTGACACCGTAGGGTTTCAGCGACGCGAAACCCTGCGCACGGATCTCGGCCTCGATGTCATCGGCGTTGACATAGACGCCCAGCCAGTTGGGTTCCAGCACGTCCTTGAGGGTGCTTTTTCCCGAGCCGTTCGGGCCTGCGAACATGCGCAGCCGGGGCTTTACGGCACTCATCCAGCAGCGGTCACACGGGGCTTGAGCTTGAACTTGGCGCCCATGGCAACCTTCACAGGGCTGTGGATGGTGCGCACCACCTTCTCGGTACCGTCGGCATGCGTCTCGACCAGCTGGCCGTTGACGGCGCGCATGACTTTCCCGCTGGTGGTCAATGCCTGGTAGTGCGCGCGCTGAAAAGCACCCTGAGCCAGTTTAGGGATGCCGGCCTCCAGGACCTTCATGGATTCTTCAGTCATCTTCATGGCGTTACCTCAGTGACTTTCACTCTAGCACCAACGCCGGGCGTTTGCCGGATGGCACACCGCATGCCAGCCGCGTCCTGCCCAGCCGCTGACCCGCTCACATCGCGGCACCACCGCTTCAAGCTCCACCCTTGGGCGTGCACGCACGGTGTTGCCAAACAGGAAAGCCCCAAGTGCCGGTTCAGTCGCTGCGCGCGCCGGCGGCTTGGCTGCTGGTCAACCCGCAGCGCCGTGGCGCTGCGCCCATTCCCAGCCCAGCCGTGCCAGTGGCCCGGCCTTTCGCCCGGTCTCCTCGGCGTCGGCCGAGGCCGCGCTGCCATCGGCCGCGCGCTGCGCAATGCCGTAGAGGATGGCGGTCATGCGAAACAGGTTGTAGGCCATGTAGAACGACCAGTGCCCCTGCGCATCGCGCCCGGTGGCGGCCTGGTAGTCCGCCAGGTACTGCGCCTCGCTCGGAATGCCCAGCGCCGCGAAGTCGAGCCCGCCCATGCCGCGCCACAGCGCGGGCGGCACGTTCCAGGCCATGCAGTGGTAGGCCAGGTCGGCCAGCGGATGGCCCAGCGTGGACAGCTCCCAGTCCAGCACGCCGATCACGCGCGGCTCGGTGGGGTGGAACACCAGATTGTCGATGCGGTAGTCGCCGTGCACCAGGGTGGTTTCGTCGCCCTCGGGCAGGTGCGCGGGCAGCCACGCCATCAGGTCGAGCATCGCCTGGTCCAGCGGCACCGGCAACGCACGGCACTGGCGCGACCAGCGGTCGATCTGGCGCTGCACGTACTGGCCCGTGCGGCCGTAGTCGGCCAGGCCTACGGCCGCAATGTCCACGCTGTGCAGGGCGGCGATGACGCGGCCCATCTCGCGGTAGACGGCGGCGCGTTCGGCCTTGTCCATGCCGGGCAGGGCCGGGTCCATGAAGACGCGGCCCTCCAGGAAATCCATCAGGTAGAACGGCGTACCGACGATGGACTCGTTCTCGCAGTAGGCCAGCATGCGTGGCACGGGCACATCGCTGCCCTGCAGCGCCCGCATGACGCGGTACTCGCGGTCAATGGCATGGGCCGACGGGGCGAGTTGGCCGGCTGGCTTCTTGCGCAGCACGTAGGCGTTGTCACCGGCCGTGATGCGGAATGTGGGGTTCGATTGCCCGCCGGACAGCGGTGACACCTCGATCGCTTCAGCCCCGACCAGACCCTGAGCGCGCAGGTAGTCGGTCAGCGGCCCGAGGGGCATGGATGCGGCGCCGGCGCTCACAGCGAGCTCACCAGATGTGCGCCATCCACCGCAACGGTCGCGCCCGACATCGCAGCACCGGCATCCGATGCCAGCAGCAGCAGCGGCCCATCGAGATCGCCCAGCTCGCCAAAGCGGCGGCTGGGAATGCGGCTGCGCAGCTTGTCGCCGGCTTCGCTGGTAAGGAAGTCGCGGTTGAGGTCGGTCACCACATAGCCCGGCAGCAGCGCATTCACCCGGATGCGGTGGCGCGCCAGCTCCAGCGCCATGGCCTTGGTGGCCTGCACCACGCCGGCCTTCGATATCGCGTAGGGAGCCACCCCGCCGGCCACCCGTTCACCCAGGATGGAAGCCACATTCACAATGCTGCCACCCTGCCCGGCCGCCACCATGCGGCGCGCGGCCTCGGTGGCCACCAGCCAGCAACCCTTGAGGTTGGTGTCCAGCACCTGGTCGAAATCTTCCGGGGTCTGCTCCAGCAGCGGGCGGGTAACGGTGACACCGGCGTTGTTGATGACCACGTCGGGCGCGCCCCAGCTGGCCAGCGCATCGAAACAGGCACGCACGCTGGCTGGGTCGGTCACGTCGAGTGCCAGCGCCCGCGCCTGGCCGCCTGCCTGCACGATGGCGTCCACCACCGTCTGCAGCTTGTCCGCGCGGCGTGCGGCCACGGCCACGCGTGCGCCCACCGAGGCCAGCAGCTGCGCGAAATGCGTGCCCAGCCCGCTGGATGCACCCGTGACCAACACCACCCTGCCGTCAAGCCGGAAGCGATCGATGGCGCCGCTCATGCCTGCCCCCCGGCTTCGGCCTTTTCTGCTAGGTGCACGAGCTTGCGCGCCATGCTCCAGCGGTGCACTTCGCTCGGGCCGTCGTAGATGCGAAAGGCCCGCATGTCGGTGAAGATGCGCATCACCGGCGAATCGGACGTGACCCCCTGGCCGCCCAGCATCTGCACGCTGCGGTCCACCACGCGCCACTGCGCTTCGGAGCACACCACCTTGGCGCGGCTCGACTCGAAGTTGCATTTTTCGCCCTGGTCCAGCAGCCACGCGGTGTGCCAGATGTGCAGACGGGCCGTGTGCAGGTCCATGTCGTTGTCGGCCAGCATGAAGCCCACGCCTTCGTGCTCGACCAGCGGCTTGCCAAAGGCGTGGCGCTTGCGGGTGTAGGCCAGCGCTGCATCATGAGCGCGGCGTGCCTGGCCGAGCCAGCGCATGCAGTGCGTCAGGCGTGCGGGGGCCAGGCGCACCTGCGCGTAACGAAACCCTTTGCCCATCTCCCCGAGCACGTCGCTGGCGGGTATGCGCAGGTTGTCAAAGCGCAGCACGCCGTGGCCTCCGGTGAAACACGCGTCCATCGCATCCATGCTGCGCTCCAGCGTGATGCCGGGGCGGTCCATGTCGGTGAGGAACATGGTGGCCGAACCGTCTTCCATGCGCGCCATCACGATGGCGTAGTCAGCACCTTCGGCACCCGTGATGAACCATTTGAGGCCGTTGATAACATAGTCGTTGCCATCGCGTACCGCCGTGGTGGCCAGCATGGAGGGGTCAGCACCCGCGCCTGGCGAGGGCTCCGTCATGGCAAAGCAGGAGCGGATGTGGCCGGCCACCTGCGGGCGCAGCCAGCGCTCCTTGTGCGCGGCGGTGGCCACTTCTTCCATGAGGTGGATGTTGCCTTCGTCGGGTGCATGGATATTGAGTGCCGTGGGGCCCAGCCACGAATATCCCGCCTCCTCGAACACCGCAGCCTTGGCCACATGGCTCAGGCCCAGCCCACCCATCTCGCGCGAGGCATGGGGCGTGAGCAGGCCGGCGACGCGGGCGCGGGCTACCAGCTCGCGGCGCAACGCCTCGCTGGGGCCGTGCGACGACTGGCGTTCGTCGTTTTCGAGGGGAATGACCTGCTCGGCGATGAACTGGCGCGTCTTGTCGCGCAATGCGCGGATTTCCGGGGAAAGGGTGAAGTCCATGCGGCAAATTCCTTCACATTTTTTATCAGGGACGAGCGGCGGCCCCGGCGCACTCCACCAGGGCATCCACGACCACGGCGCCGTCACCGACAGCGCCCACCATGACGGGGTTGAGGTCAACCGATGCGATGGTGCCACGTGCGCCGGCAATCACGGTACCGACCGCCACAGCGATGTTCGCCAGCGCCTGCACGTCCAGCGGCGGTTCGCCGCGCACACCATCGAGCAGCGGCGCAATGCGCAGCGTGCGCAGCGTGCGCACCACCTCGTCCTGGCTGAAGGGCGGCAGCAGCACGGCGCAGTCCTTGAGCGCCTCCACGTACTTGCCGCCGTCGCCCACCACCACCACGGGGCCGAAGACGGGGTCGATGCGCGCGCCCACCATGAATTCGTGCTGGCCCTTGCGCGTGGCCGCCACGATCACGCCATCGCGCTGCACGCCCATGGCATCCATCTTGGACCAGAAGCGCTCGAACAGCTCGGCCGCCTGTTCGCGTGTCTGCACGTTGAGGGCCACCAGCCCGTGCTCGGACTTGTGCGGCACCTCGGCCGAGCAGGCCTTGACCACAGCGGGTGCGCCGATGGCGTCGAACGCCGCGCGGGCCTCGTCGGCGGTGCGGCACAGGTGCATAGGCACCGTGGGCACGCCGTGGAGCGCCAGCAGGGCGAGGCTGTCCACCTCGTTCAGAAAACCCTGCGCGCCGGCCGGCACCTGCACCGCGGGCAGCTGGGGCCAGGTTGTGCGGGGCTGGCGCATCAGTGCCGTGTGCCCGGCCACCTGGGCCAGCACGGCGATGGCCTCGCCTTCGTTGGGGAAGGTGGCGATCCCGTGCGCGCGGAAGGGCGCGGCCACGCTTTCTTGCCACGCCGCCACCGCCACGGGCTTGCCTGTGGCGGCCTCGAAGGCGGCAGCGTCGCGGGCAAAGCGGTCCAGGTCGTAGCCCGCACCGGCCACGGGAATGTTCAGGAAGAACAGGTCGGCCGCCGGGTCCTGCGCCACGGCGGGCAGCACGTCGCCGAACAGGCCGCTGTTGGACAGCAGTGCGGCGGTGACGTCGATGGGGTTGCTGGCGGTGGCAAAGCCCGGCAGCTTGGAGGCTACGTCGGCTTGGGTGGCGGTGCTCAGCTCCGCCAGGGGAAGGCCCAGGTCTTCGGCCGCGTCAGCGCCCATCACGCAGCTGGCGCCGGAGTTGCTGATGATGACCAGGCGGCGGCCCTCGGGGCGCCAGCCCTTCAGGTAGGCGTGTGCGGCGCGCGCCTGCTCGTGCGGGTCGCGCACGCGCCAGATGCCGTGGTGCTTGAAGAAGGCGTCCACGGTGCGGTCCTCGTTGGCCAGCGCGCCCGTGTGAGACGACGCGGCCTTCTGCCCGCTGGCCGATCGCCCGGCCTTTACCGCGACGATGGGCAGGTCGCGCTCGCGCGCATAGGCGGCGGTGGCGGCCAGCATCTCGGGGTTGGCGATGTTCTCCAGGTACAGCAGCAGCAGCTTCACGTCGGGGTCGTGGGCCACGGCCCAGGCCATCTCGGCGGCGGTCACGTCGGCCTCGTTGCCCGTGGCGTGCACATGGCGCACGCCCAGGCCGCGCCCGCGCACCAGGCCGTAGATCATGGAGCTCATGCCGCCGCTCTGGCTCACCACCCCCACCGGGCCGTCCATGGGCGGCACCTCGATGAACATGGTGGAAAAGCCCGCGATGGCGCCCGTGCCGAAGTTGGCCAGGCCCTGGGTGTTGGGGCCGTACAGCCGCATGCCGGCGGCGCGGGCCTTGGCCACCATGTGGTCCTGCAGTTCGCGCCCGGCGGGGCCGGTCTCGCCGAAACCCGAGGCAATGATGACGGCCGACTTGACGCCACGCGCCGCGCATTCCTCCACCGTCGCCACGGTTTTGTCGCCACCCACCACGACCAGGGCGAGATCCGGCACTTCGGGCAGGTCGGCGAGCGTGGCGTAGCTTTTGTGGCCCTGAATCTGCGCGCGTGCCGGGTTGATGGGATAGACCGCGCCCTGGTAGCCATGGCGCTGCATGTAGTAGATGGGACGCCCGCCGATCTTGTGGATGTTGTCCGAAGCGCCAATGATGGCGACCGAACGCGGGTTGAGGGCGGAGGTAAGAAGATCAGTCATGGCTGTTGTGTGTTTCTCAGTGGTTCATAGCGTGCGACCGTTGCGCCTGGCGCGGCGCACGCCAGGGCCGCCGTGCAAGGGCCGCCCCGCCGCACGGGCGGCGTCCCCCTTGAGGTGGAAGGCGCCGAAGGCGACTCAGGGGGTTAGTCAATCTTTGCGCCGGAGGTCTTCACCACCCTGGCCCATTTGTCCACTTCAGCCTGCAGGAAGGCGCCATACGCCGCCGGCGCGCTCCAGGCCGCGCCAAAACCCTGGGCATCAAAACGCTGACGGATGTCGGGGCTTTCAAGCACGGCCTTGAGTTCGGTACTCAGCCGCGCAATCACCTCCCTGGGGGTACCAGCGGGGGCGAGCAGGCCGTTCCAGGCGATGGCCTCGTAGCCCGGCAGGCCGGACTCGGCCACGGTGGGCAGATCCGGCGCCACAGCGGAGCGCTGGGCACTCGTCACGGCCAGGGCCTTGAGCTTGCCCCCCTTCACGTGGGGCATGGACGACAGCATGGTGTCGAACATCAAATCGACCTGCCCGCCCATCACGTCGGTGAGCGCGGGCGCGCTGCCCTTGTAGGGAACATGGTTCATTTTGATCCCGGCCATGGCGCTGAACAGCTCGGCCGAGAGGTGGGTGGACTGGCCATTGCCGGACGAGCCGTAGTTCAGCCCGCCGCTTTTGCTCTTGGCCAGCGCGATGAGCTCGGCCACGTTGTTGGCCGGCAGGGCCGGGCTGGCAACAATCACCAGCGGACCGCCGGTGAGCTGCGAGATCGGCGCGAAATCCTTGGTCAGCGAGTAATTGAGCTTGGCGAACAGCGCGGGATTGATGGCGTGCGCCGTGGTGGCCACCACCAGCGTGTAGCCGTCTGGCGCGCTGCGGGCCACGGCCTCGGCGCCCAGGTTGGCCCCTGCACCGGGCTTGTTGTCGATGACAAACGGCTGGCCCAGGCGCTCCTGCAGCTTCTGCGCGACGGCGCGGGCCACGATGTCCGTGGGGCCGCCCGGTGGGTAGGGCACGACCAGCTTCACGGGCTTGTTCGGGTAGTCCTGCGCAAAGGCCAGCGGGGAACCCGCCGCACACAGTGCGGCGCAGGCCAGGCCGATCCAGTGGCGACGGGACGTCAGGCGGGAAAGGGGAGGGATGTTCATCATGGCTTGTCTCCTGGTGTGGTGTTGTTGGAATGCCGGTGTATGAAAGGAATACGTGCAAGGAAAGCCGCTAGGGCGCGGGCGCAAAGCGCAGCAGCGTGCACCCCTCGTGGGCGAAGAAGCCCGCCTGCACCTGGTCGCCGATACGCACACCGGTGCTCGCGTGGCCCATGAGGCGCGGCCCCTCGGCGAGTTGCACGATGACCAGCGTGTAGGGCGCGAGCGCGCGGAACGCGTCGGATGGGGCGCGCGCCACCACGGTGACGGCGCGCACGGTGGCGCTGCCTTGCGCATCGCGCCAGTGCAGCGTGCCGCGCTCGCCACAGTGCTGGCAGGCATAGCGCGCCAGCGTCTGCGCGCCGCCGCAGGCCGTGCACTGCTGGTAGCGCAGCACGCCGTCGCGCTGGCCGTCCGTGAAGGGGGCGGCCAGCGGGCCGGCAGAGGTGAAATCGATGGCGTTCATGGCTCAGTCCTCGCGCGACAAGATCAGGCTGACGTGGGACGACATCACGCCGCCGTCTGCATGGATGAAGGCACGGCGGGGGGGCTGGATCTGGCGTTCACCCGCCTGGCCCGTCATCTGGCGCCATGCCTCCACGGTGTGCGCCAGGCCGCCCGCCACACCGCAGTGGCCAAACGACAGCAGGCCACCGTGTGTATTGAGTGGCAACGGCCCAGTGGGCGCAAAGTCCCCCGCACGCGCTCGCTGGGCAGCGCCGGCGCGCGGTGCGAAGCCGATCTCTTCGAGCAGCATCACCAGCGTGATCGTGAACGAGTCGTAAATCCCTAGGTAGTCCACATCGCCCAGGCCCAGCCGGGCTTCTTCAAAGGCCTGCTGCGCCGCCTCGCCCGCACCACACTGCATCACATCCTCCATGGCCGTGAGGTGCTGGTGCCGGTGGGCCTGGCCCGCGCCCGCCATGACCACGGCGCCCTGCGCGGCGGGGTCGGCCGACACCACCAGCGCCATGGCGCCGTCCGAGATCGGGCAGCAGTCCAGCAGCGACAGCGGCGAGGCAATGGGCTTGGAGGCCAGCACCTCCTGCAGCGTGACCGGGGTGCGCAGGTGGGCGTCGGGGTGGCCCGCCGCGTTGGCGCGCATGAGCACGGCAAACTCGGCCAGATCGGCCGATGTGACGCCCGTGCGCTGCATGTACTCCGAGGCCATGAGCGCGTAGTACGCGGGAACGGAGGCGCCATTGGGCACCTCGAAATCGGCGTCACCCACCTGGGCCAGCGTCTGGATGGAGCTGTCGCGCGACTGGCCGCTGAGCCGGTTCTCCCCACCCAGCACAAGCACGTTGCGGCATCGACCCGAACGCACCAGCTCGCGCGCTGCCATCAGCATGGCCGCGCCCGAAGCGCCACCGAGCTGCAAGCCGTGCGCGTAGCGCGGGCGCAGCGCCAGCCGCTCGCACACCAGCGTGGACAGCATCAGGTGCGGTAGCGTGGTGGCATAGCCGCAGAGCACGCCGTCGATCTCATGGCGCGCAAGGCCGGCGCTCTCGATGGCCTGCGCGGCCGCGGCATCCATCAGGTCGAGCGCACTGCGCCCCTCGTGTCGCCCGAACGATGTGCCACCGGCACCGCGCACATACGCCGGACGTAACGCTGCATTCATCAATGTGTCTCCTTGGGGGTGGTTGCGGGTCGTCGGTCGGCGCGCGTGGCCTCGGCCCAGCGCACCTGGCACACCGTGGCCTCGTGCAGCAACGCCTGCGCCAGCGCGGGCTCGCGGGTGAGGATGCGTTCGTTCAGCGCCGCAATGCTCAGCGCCGCCACCGGGCGGCCTTCGGTATCGAGGATGGCGACACCAATGCCGCCCATGCGCTCGACCACCACGTCGAGCAACACGGCGCAGCCCCGTTCGCGCGCCTGCGCTACCCGCTCGCGCAGCAGCGCCGGGGTGATGCGCGGGTAGCGCTCCAGCTGGCCACACAGGGTGTCCAGCGCGGCCTCGCGCTCGTCGTCGGGCAAGGCAGCCAGCAGCGCCAGGCTGCCGGCACCCACGCCCAGCGGGCGGCGGCTGCCGACGTTGAGGTAGTTGGCGCGGATGGGATAGGTCCCCTCTTCCACGTCGATGCACAGCGACTCCACACCGCTGCGCATCGAGAGCACCACGCTGTCCTGGAAAACACCGGCCAGGCGCATCAGGCTGGGCCGTGCCAGCGGGCGCGGGTCGAAGCGGCGCAGCGCTGCCGCACCCAGCACCGTCAGCTCAGGCCCCAGCGTGAACTGCTTGCTCTTCGCGTCACGCGCCACAAAGCCCTCGCGCGCCATCACATCCAAGAGGCGCAGGGCCGTGGCCTTGTCCAGGTCGGCAGCCGCTGCAATGTCGGTCAGGCGCACGCCGCCGCCCTCGGACATGACGCGCAGCACACGCATGGCGCGCTCTACCGACGAGGTGCTGCCGCGCTCATGGGTGATGACGGCCTTGGGGCGTGCGGGGGAAGGCATGGAGTTTCTTTCGGTGAAACTGTTGATATGGCGTCAATCTATGTCTTCATGCTCATCCCGTCAAAGCACTCAAATAAAGTTTCATTCATCAAAACTTGTGCGGCAGCAATGGGGGCGCCCATTGCCCAAAGCCGGTGCGTGAGGTCGCTCGCGGTTCCATAGCAGCGGTCGCGCCAGTGACAAAGGCGCAGCCCCCCGAAAGCCACAATCTGCGCCATGGGAACCCTTTACCTCGTGCGCCACGGCCAGGCCTCGTTTGGTGCCGACGATTACGACCAGCTCAGCCCACGGGGCCGCGAGCAGGCGGTACGGCTGGGCGAGCACTGGCGCGCGCAGGGCCAGGCGTTTGACGCCATCCTCACCGGTACGCTGCGGCGCCACACGCAAACCCTCGAAGGCATTGCCGAGGGCCTGCAGGTCCGCCCCGAGCCACTGCAGCTGCCCGGCCTGAACGAATACGACAGCCTGGCGCTGATCCGCGCCGTCCACCCGCAGCCGCTGGCCAAACCCGACACCCCCGAGCTCTACCGCCAGCATTTCCGCCTGCTGTGCGACGCATTGGCGCAATGGATGGCAGGAGTGATCAGCCCGCAGGGCATGCCCAGCTGGGACGAATTTTCGGGCGGCGTGCGGGCCGCGCTCGAGCATGTGCGCCACCAGCATGCGGGACACAACGTGCTGCTGGTCAGCAGCGGCGGCCCGATTTCTGCGGCGGTGGGCGAGGTGCTGGGCACGGCGCCCGAGGTGACCATTGCGCTGAACATGCGCATCCGCAACAGCGCCGTGACGGAGTTCAGCGTGTCGCCCAAGCGGCTGATGCTGCAGACCTTCAACACCCTGCCGCACCTGAACGGGCGCGAGCACGCCGACTGGGTGACGCACGCCTGATTCAGATTCGGCTCACCACCCGAAGCAGGCGCCCAGCACCAGCGCGGCCTCCAGCGTGAAATCGCCAGCCGCGATGCGCTCGCGGACCTGCTCGGGGCGCCACAGCTCGAACCGCTCCACCTCGCCATCCTGGTTGCGGGGTGCCAGGCCTTCGGGCACGGTGCAGCGAAACCAGTCGATGCGCTCGACCATGTAGCCCACGCCACCGCCCTCGCGGCTGGGCCGGCTGAACTCGACCTGTCCGCCCCACTCCACGCCGTGCAGTGCCGGCAGCAAGAGGCCCGCTTCTTCCCAGGTTTCGCGCGCCAGCGCCTGCGGCAGGCTGTCGGTGGCGGCGACCATGCCGCCCATCAGCGTGTCCCACATGCCCGGGTTGTTGGGCTTGGTGCGCGCGCGCTGCTGCACCCACATGCGGCCATCGGGCGCCAGTCCCACCAGGTGCACGGCCCGCGTGGCGATGCCCAGCACGCGCACGGCGCCACGCTCCACGGTGCCCAGCCGCTCGCCCCGGGCGTTGCACACGGCCAGCTGCTCGTTGCGCCAGGGGCCGCAGCGGCCCTGGGCGTGCAGGGCCTGCGCCAGCAGGTTGAGCGCGGACGTGGCCGCGTCGGGCGCCACGTCCAGGTGCCACACCGGCACCCCCGATTGCTCCTGAATCAGTATCTGATAGCGCTTATCCGACAAGCGCTGCATTTCGATTTCATCCAAGAAACCCGCCGCCACCGAGCCCACGGCCTGCCCCGCCACCCACAGGGGCAGACGCTCCTGCGCAGGCGGCTGGCGGGCGGCCGCACGGGCTCTGGCCAGCCAATCGGCGGCCGATGCTGCGGGGCCCGGCGTCACAGCGTGAGGATGGTCGACCCCGTGGTCTTGCGTGCCTCCAGGTCGCGGTGCGCCTGCTGCACTTCGGCGAGCGGGTAGCGCTGCGCGATGTGGATCTTCACCTGGCCGCTGGCCACCACGGCAAACAGGTCGTCGGCCATGGCCTGCGTGCTCTCGCGCGTGGCGATGTGGGTGAACAGCGTCTGGCGTGTGACATAGAGCGAGCCCTTGGCGCCCAGCGCGCCCGGCGCAAACGGCGCCACGGGCCCCGAGGCGTTGCCGAAGCTGGCCATCAGGCCGAACGGGCGCAGGCAATCGAGGGATTTGTCCCAGGTGTCCTTGCCCACCGAGTCGTACACCACCTTCACGCCCTTGCCACCGGTGATCTCCTTCACGCGCGCGGCAAAGTCTTCGGTGGCGTAGTTGATGGCATGGGCCGCGCCGTTGGCCAGCGCCAGCTGGCACTTGGCATCGGTGCCGGCCGTGGCGATGAGCTGCAGGCCCAGGGCCTTGGCCCACTGGCAGGCGATCAGACCCACGCCGCCGGCGGCGGCATGGAACAGCACATGGTCGCCAGGCTGCAGGCCCTCCACGGGCCGCGTTTTCTTCAGCAGGTACTGCGCCGTCAGGCCCTTGAGCATCATGGCCGCGCCGGTCTCGAAGCTGATGGCGTCGGGCAGCTTGCACACGCATTTGGCGGGCATCACGCGCACCTCGCAGTAGCTGCCGGGCGGCTGGCTGGCATAGGCGGCGCGGTCGCCCACCTGGAGGTGCGTGACGCCCTCGCCCACGGCCTCGACCACGCCGGCCGCCTCCATGCCGATGGTGGCGGGCATGCTGAGCGGGTACAGCCCCGTGCGGTGGTACACGTCGATGAAGTTCAGGCCGATGGCGTGGTGGCGGATGCGGATCTCGCCCGGACCGGGCTCACCCACGGCCACGTCCACCAGGTGAAGTTCTTCGGGGCCGCCATGCTGGCGGATCTGGACGGCGAGGCTCATGACAAAACGCTCCTGAATAACGGGTGTGACGGGTGGAACAAACGGTGGCCATCCTGCCATGAATCTGCAAGCCTTGCTGGCAATGCACCGCTACAGTGCAGCCCATGACTCAAAGACTGACGCCCGGCACGGTGGCGCTGCTGGTGACGGCGCCGCTGCTGTGGGCCGGCAATGCCGTGGTGGGCCGCCTGGTGCATGACCTGGTGCCGCCCATCACCCTCAATTTTCTGCGCTGGGTGCTGGCCCTGGCGCTGCTGCTGCCGCTCACCCACCGCGTGCTGCGCAAGAGCAGCCCGCTGTGGCCGCACTGGCGACGCTTTGCCGTGCTGGGCCTGCTGGGCGTGGGCCTGTACAACGCACTGCAATACCTGGCGCTGCAGACCTCCACGCCCATCAACGTGACGCTGGTGGGCTCCAGCATGCCGGTGTGGATGCTGGCGGTGGGCGCACTGTTTTTTGGCGCGGCCGTCACCCGCCGACAGCTGGCCGGCGCATCCCTGTCCATGGCGGGCGTGCTCACCGTGCTCAGCCGGGGCGAGTGGAGTCAGCTGCTGGCGCTGCGCCTGGTGCCAGGCGATCTGTTCATGCTGCTGGCCACCATTTCGTGGTCGTTCTACAGCTGGATGCTGGTGCGCACCCGCGAACCCGCCAGCCTGCGCGATGACTGGGCGGCCTTCCTGACCGGGCAGATGGTGTTTGGCCTGGCCTGGTCGGGCGCCTTGGCCAGCGCCGAGTGGGCCACGGGACGCACCCACATCGACTGGGGCTGGCCGCTGGCGGCGGCGCTGCTGTTCATCGCCCTGGGACCGGCCCTGCTGGCCTACCGCAGCTGGGGCATCGGGGTGCAGCGGGCGGGGCCTGCGGTGGCGGGCTTCTTTTCCAACCTGACGCCGCTGTTCGCTGCCCTGCTGTCGGCGGCCTTTCTGGGCGAGGCACCCAGCGCCTACCACGCTGTGGCGTTTGCGCTGATCGTGGGTGGCATCGTGGTCTCGTCGCGGCGCTGAAAATTGGCGCCAGCGCTTGCCAAACAAGCGCCAGAAGCTCTTAAAAAATAGAGCATTCCGGCACTTTCCCGGCATGCGCAATCAGGCCACCGCGCCCGGCCCGGTTACGCGCTGGCTGGCGGTGGCCGCAGGCTGGTGCAGCGCGCCAAACAGGTTCTTGGGGTCGGCCAGCGCGGGGATCAGCGCAATGCGCTCGCCCAGGCCCAGTTCGATGGCGGCATCGCGCATGTAGCGCAGGGCGGAAAAATCCTCCAGGGCAAAGCCGACCGAATCGAACACGGTGACCTGCGCGGCATGGGTGCGCCCGGGTTGGTGGCCGGCCAGCACCTGCCACAGCTCGGTCACGCCAAAGTCGGCCGGCAGTTGCTGGATATCGCCCTCCACACGCGTTTGCGGGGCGTATTCGACAAACACGCTCGCCTGGCGCAACAGGTCGGCATGCAGCTCGGTCTTGCCAGGGCAGTCGCCGCCCACGGCATTGAGGTGCATGCCCGGCTCCACCATGGCGGGCGTGACGATGGTGGCGCGGGCCTTGTCGGCGGTGAGGGTGGTCACGATGTCGGCGCCGCGCACGGCCTCGGCCACGCTGGTGCAAGCCATCCACTGCAGGCCGGTGCCTTCGAGGTTGGCCACCAGCTTGGCGGTGGCGGCCGGGTCGATATCGAACAGACGCAGCGTGGTGATGCCCAGCAGGTGCTGGAACGCCAGGGCCTGGAACTCGCTCTGCGCCCCGTTGCCGACGATGGCCATCACCCGGCTGTCCGGCCGCGCCAGGGCGCGTGCGGCCACGGCCGACATGGCGGCGGTGCGCAGGGCCGTGGTGTAGGTGAGTTCACTGAGCAATTGCGGCATGCCCGTGGCCACATCGGCCAGCACGCCAAAGGCCATCACGGTGGGCAGGCCCAGCCGCGTGTTGCGCGGGTGGCCGTTGACGTATTTGAAGGTGTAGGTGGTGGCGTCCGAAATGGGCATGAGCTCGATCACGCCCTCGGACGAATGGTTGGCCGTGCGCGCCGATTTCTCGAACTGCGGCCAGCGCAGGAAATCTTCGTGGATGCAGGCCGCAATCGAGGCAATGCATTGGCCCACGCCCTTGCGGCCGATCAGCTCGGCCATCACGGGGGCACTGAGGTACAGGGTGGAGGTGGGGGCGGTGGCATGCATGGCGGAAAAGTCTCCAGGTGCTGGAGACCAGTTTCCCTGAGCCGCTGGGCCATGGGAATGCACAGATTTGCAACAAGATGTTGCAGCATACAACCGAACACCAGCACCCACTGGCCGCGCGGCGCCCCCGGCCCGCCGCTCAATCGTTCAGAACACGCCCGGGTAGGCGCCGCCGTCGGCCAGCAGGTTCTGGCCCGTGATGTAGCCGGCATGCACGCTGCACAAGAATGCGCAGATGGCACCGAACTCTTCGGGCGTACCAAAGCGGCCGGCCGGAATCTGCGCCTGCTGGGCACCCCGCACGTCGTCCAGGCTCTTGCCGGTCTTGGTGGCCGCCGCGCCCAGGGTGGTGGCGAGGCGGTCGGTGTCGAACTTGCCGGGCAGCAGGTTGTTCAAGGTCACGCCCTGCGCGGCCAGCTTGCTGCGCGCGGCGCCGGCCACAAAGCCGGTGAGCCCGCTGCGTGCGCCATTGGACAGGCCCAGGATGTCGATCGGCGCCTTCACCGCGCTGGAAGTGATGTTGACGATGCGGCCGAAGCCCCGCGCGGCCATGCCATCCACCGTGGCCTTGATGAGTTCGATGGGCGTGAGCATGTTGGCGTCCACCGCCTTGATCCAGGCGTCGCGGTCCCAATCGCGGAAATCCCCCGTGGGCGGGCCGCCCGCGTTGGTCACCACGATATCGAAGTCGCGCCCCGGTCCGCCGGGCACCGCCAACACGGCGGCACGCCCCTCGGGGGTGGTGATGTCGGCGGCCACCGCCAGCACAACAGGCTGGGCGCCTGCCGTATCTGCGCCAGCAGTGGTTAATTTGACGGCCGCCCGCTGCAGTGCATCGGCGTTGCGCGCGTTGATGACCACGTTCACCCCTTCGCGCACCAGCGCCTGCGCGCAGCCAAACCCCAGCCCCTTGCTGGCGCCGCACACCAGCGCCCATTTGCCCGCGATACCCAGATCCATAAAAACTCCCGATGTTTGGCCGCAACACGCAGCCGTTTCAAATCATAAAGGGGGCCTGGCAGCCCGGTCGGTGGCCGCCCGCCTTGCCCTGGTGGTCCGGTGCGCCTACCGGCGCGACATGCGCGTGAACACGAAGATGCCCGCCATCACCAGCGCGGTGCCCATGGCCACCCACAGCGTGAAGGGCTCGCCCAGAATCCACACCCCCATGAGGATGGTGGACAGCGGGCCGACCATGCCGGTCTGCGCGGTCATGCCGGCGCCGATGCGCTCGACGGCCATCATCACCATCAGCACCGGCGCCGCCGTGCACAGCGTGGCATTGAGCACCGACAGCCAGACCACCTCGGGCGCCACCGCGGCCGCGCTCAGCGGCCGCAGCAGCACGAACTGCAGCAGGCAGCACAGGCAGGCCACCGTGGTGGCCAGGCCCACCAGCCGCAGCGCGCCGATGCGCTGCACCATCTCGCCGCTGTACACGAGGTAGATGGCGTAGCTCACGGCGCTCAGAAACACCAGCAGCGCGCCCCAGGCCGCATCGGTGCCCTGCAATTGCGCCTCCAGGCCAAACACCAGCACCACGCCGCTGTAGCTGATGGCCATGCCCAGCGCCTGGCCCCAGTGGATGCGGCGGCCATACAGCAGCCAGCCCAGCAGCATCACCAGCGTGGGGTTGAGGTACAGGATGAGCCGCTCCAGGCTGGCGCTGATGTACGCCAGCCCGGCAAAGTCGAGAAAGCTGGCCAGGTAGTAGCCCGTGACACCGAGGCCCGCCACGCCCAGCCAGTCGCGGCGCAACAAAGGCGGCTTGCCCCGGCTGGCCCACCAGGCCATCACGGCGAAGATGGGCAGCGCGAACAGCATGCGGTACATGATGAGCGTGACCGCATCGACCCCGTGGCGGTAGGCCAGCTTGACGATGATGGCCTTGCCGCTGAAAGCGATGGCACCAAACAGTGCCAGCAAGAGGCCGGATGCTACGTTTTTTCTGGCTGCTTGCGCTTTCTGGTGTGGGGCCACAGGCACTTTTTTAATTAGAACTCTCACCCACGCGTTCAGAAACCGGCAGCCAGGCCATCGCGGCGCGCATCGCTGGCCGCCAGATAGCCATGCACCTGGGGGTCGCCCATGCGCCAGATGAACTGGCCGGCGCCAAAGTCCTGGTAGGAATCCTGCAGCACCTCGGTGCGGTGCCCCCGCGCCTGCAGGCCCTGCACCGTGGCAGCCGGCATCGACGCCTCGACGTTGATCGACAAGCCCGCATTGAAGCGCCAGCGCGGCGCGTCGCAGGCCATCTGCGGGTTCTGGCCGTGATCGATCATGCGCACCAGCGTCTGCAGGTGGCCCTGGGGCTGCATGTTGGCGCCCATGACGCCAAAGCTCATCACAGGCTGGCCGTCCCGCGTGAGGAAGGCCGGGATGATGGTGTGGAAGGGGCGCTTGCCCGGTGCCACCAGGTTGGCTCGGTTGGCACCCGCCGGATCGGTGCTGAAACCAAAGCCCCGGTTCTGCAGGCTGATGCCGAAGTTGGGCTCCACGCAGCCCGAGCCAAAGCCCTGGTAGTTGCTCTGGATGAAGCTCACCATCATGCCGCTCTCATCGGCGGCCGTGAGGTAGATGGTGCCGCCCCTGACCGGGTTGCCCGCTCCGAAATCCTGCGCCTGGTTCATGCGGATGAGTCTGGCACGGGAAGCGAGGTAGCTGTCATCGAGCATTTGCGCGGGGGTCACCTCCATCCATGAAGGCTCGGCCACGTAGCGGTACACATCGGCAAACGCCAGCTTGACGGCCTCGATCTGCAGGTGCTGGGCCTCGGGCCCGTCCACCGGCAGGCCGGCCAGGTCGAACTGCTCCAGGATGCCCAGCGCGATCAGCGCCGCGATGCCCTGGCCGCTGGGCGGAATCTCGTGCAGCGTGTAGCCGCGGTAGTTGCGGGCGATGGGCGCCACCCACTCGGGGCGGTGCGCCGCCAGGTCCGCCAGACCGAGGCTGCCGCCCTGGGCCTGCGCAAAGGCGGCCATGGCCTGGGCGATCTCGCCGGTGTAGAAGGCCTCGCCCCGCGTGGCGCCGATGGCGCGCAAGGCACGGGCCGCAGCCGGAAACCGGAACAGTTCACCCACCTGCGGCGCACGGCCCCAGGGCATGAAGCTCTGCGCAAAGCCGGGTTGCGACTGCAGCTCGGGCACGGCGGCGGCCCATTTTTGCTGCACCACCACGGGCACCAGGTAGCCGCGCTCGGCGATCTCGATGGCAGGCGCCATGAGGTCGGCAAAGGGCAGCTTGCCAAAGCGCTCCGACAGCGCCACCCAGGCACTCACGGCGCCGGGTACCGTGACCGAATCGATGCCGCGCCGGGGCGGCGTGGCCGCCCCCGTGCCGTAGCGGCGATGGAAATACTCCGGCGTCCACGCCTGCGGCGCCCGGCCCGAGGCGTTGAGGCCGTGCAGCGCCTGCCCGTCCCACAGGATGCAGAACGCGTCGCTGCCCAGGCCATTGCTGACAGGCTCGCACACCGCCATGGCCGCCGCCGCAGCCACCGCCGCATCGACCGCATTGCCACCCTGCTGCAGCATGCGCAGGCCGGCCTGCGCGGCCAGCGGGTGCGAGGTGGAACAGAGGTTGCGCGCGAACACCGGCAAGCGGGTGCTGGAATAGGGGGAGGTGTAGCTGAAAGGCATGCGGCGATTATCGGCCGCATGCCTGCGGCCCGCAGCAGGCGGGTGCCGGATTGTCAGTGCGCGCGGAACATCCGGTGGTGCATGCGGCGCAGCGACCACCACACGCCCAGCGCCACCAACGGAATGGCCACGGCCGCCGTGGTCTCGGGCGACAGGGGCCAGCCCAGTTTTTGCGCACCCTTGGCCAGGTAGCTCACCAGGCCGACGATGTAGTAGGTGATGGCCGCCACCGACAGGCCTTCCACCGTGGACTGCAGTTTCAGCTGCAGGTCCTGGCGCTGGTTCATGGTGGCCAGCAGGGCCTGGCTGCTTTGCTGCTGCTCGATCTCCACGCGCGTGCGCAGCAGGTTGCTCATGCGCGAGACGCGCTGCGACAGCGCATCCTGGCGCCGCGTGGCCCATTCGCAGGTGCTGCGCGCGGGCGTGAGCCGGCGGTCCATGAACTCGCGGATGGTCTGCATGCCCGCCAGGCGCGATTCGGCGATATCCTGGATGCGGCGGTCCAGCAGTTCAAAATAGGCGCTGCTGGCCGAAAAGCGCGAATGCGTGGCGGCGTACTGGCTCTCGACCTGCCCGGCCAGCCGGGTCAGGCGATCGAGCAGCGCGGGTTCGGCATCGCGGTTGGCAGTGCGGATGGCATCGGCCAGCGCGGCCAGCTCGCGCTCGGCAAAGGCCAGCACCGTGGCGGCCTCGCGCGCGGCGGGCAGGCCCAGCAGGGCGGCCATGCGGTAGGTCTCGATTTCCAGCAGGCGCTGCACCAGGCGGCCCAGGCGGCGCGGCGTCATGCCGCCGGCCAGCAGCACCATGCGCGAAAAACCATCGGCGTGGATGGCAAAGTCGGTGTACAGCTCGCCATGGCCATCGGCCACGGTGGAGGCCACCAGCGTGTCCTCGTGCAGCACATGCTTGACCAGCGAGCCCGAGCCAAACTGGTGCGTGGGCAACACCCACAGGTTCAGGCTGCACAGGCACTGCCCCGGCAGGGCGGCCAACCATTCGTGCGGCACCGCATCGATGGCGCTGGCGGGCTCGCGCTCACCAAAGGCCTCGGCAGGCGTGGGCACCATGAAGGTCCAGGAAACGAATTCGGTGTGCAGTTCCCAGCGGATGCGGAACGCGCCGAAATCCATGCGCAGGTGCGTGGTCTGCGCGTCGGGCAGCGCCATGTGGTGGTCGCGCAGCAGCGCTGCCACATGCGTGCGGCTGGCTTCGCGGCCGGCGGCGTCGGCCAGCATGACGATGTGGGCAATGGCCAGCGGCGCCGCCAGGGCCTCGGGCGGACGGGCGTGGATCTCGTTGTGCAGCATGACCCGGTGCGGGTGCTGCATGGGGTGATTGGATGGTGGCATGCGGTCCTCGGTGCACCATTGTGTACCGGACCTGCAGGTTTCTCGCGGCACCGCCGCCCCAAAAAACAACGGCACCCGAAGGTGCCGTTGTTCTTGATGCAGGGTCCCGCACAGCGGGCCCCGGGCGCAGTGTCAGTCTTCGACGAAGGCTTCTTCGCGCTTGTTCTTCACCGCAGGCAGCAGCACGATGATGAGCAGCAGGGCAGCAGCCGCCAGCAGACCGGCCGACAGTGGACGCGTGACGAACACGCTCCAGTCACCGCGCGAGAGCAGCAGCGCGCGGCGCAGGTTTTCTTCCATCATCGGGCCCAGGATGAAGCCCAGCAGCAGGGGTGCGGGTTCGGTGCCCAGCTTGTGGAAGATGTAGCCGATCAGGCCGAACGCACCCACCATCCATACGTCAAACGTGTTGTTGTTGGTGGAGTACACACCCACCGCACAGAACAGCACGATGGACGGGTACAGCCAGCGGTACGGCACGGTGAGCAGCTTGATCCAGATGCCGATCAGCGGCAGGTTCAGGATCACCAGCATGGCGTTGCCGATCCACATCGAGGCGATCAGGCCCCAGAACAGCTCGGGGTTGCTGGTCATCACCTGCGGGCCGGGCTGGATGTTGTGGATGGTCATGGCACCCACCATCAGCGCCATCACGGCGTTGGGCGGAATGCCCAGCGTCAGCAGCGGAATGAAGGAGGTCTGCGAACCGGCATTGTTGGCCGACTCGGGCGATGCCACGCCACGGATGTTGCCCTGGCCGAACGGCACTTCGCCCGGATGCAGCTTGGTCTTCTTCTCGACCGTGTAGGCCGCGAAAGCCGCCAGCAGCGCACCGCCGCCGGGCAGGATGCCGAGGGCAGAACCCAGGGCCGTGCCGCGCAGCACCGCGGGGAACATGCGCTTGAAATCTTCCTTGGTCGGGAACAGGCCCTCGACCTTGGCCGTGAAGACCTCGCGGTCTTCATCAGGGCGCGACAGGTTGGCGATGATTTCGCCGTAGCCAAACACACCCATGGCGATGGTCACGAAACCGATGCCGTCGGTCAGCTCAGGGATATCGAAGCTGAAGCGGGCGACGCCCGAGTTCACGTCGGTACCCACCAGGCCCATCAGCAGGCCCAGCACGATCATGGCCACGGCCTTGAGCAGCGAGCCCGAGGCCAGCACCACGGCGCCGATCAGGCCCAGGGTCATCAGCGAGAAGTATTCGGCAGGGCCGAACTTGAAGGCCACTTCGGTCAGCGGAGGCGCAAAGGCCGCCAGGATCAGCGTGCCCACGCAACCCGCGAAGAACGATCCCAGGCCGGCAGCCGCCAGCGCCGGCCCCGCTCGGCCCTTGCGCGCCATCTGGTAGCCATCGATCACGGTCACCACCGAGGACGACTCACCGGGCAGGTTCACCAGAATGGCAGTGGTGGAGCCGCCGTACTGGGCACCGTAGTAGATACCGGCCAGCATGATCAGCGCAGCCACGGGCGGCAGCGCATAGGTGGCGGGCAACAGCATGGCGATGGTGGCCACCGGGCCGATACCAGGCAGCACGCCGATCAGCGTGCCCAGCAGGCAGCCGACAAAGCAGTAAATCAGGTTCTGGAACGTGAAGGCGACGCCAAAACCCAGCGAGAGGTTGTTAATCAAATCCATGGTCGGTGCTCCTGCTCAACCTGTAATGAAACTCGGCCACACAGGGAACTGCAGCTTGAGCGCCCAGACGAATGCCACATAACTGCCCACCGCCAGCACGGTGGCCAGAATGAACACTGCCTTTGCGTTGAACTCGTTGCCTGCCAGGCTGGCGATGAAGGTCAGCGCATAGATGCCAACGATCAGGCCCATGGCCGGAACACCGATGCTGGGCAGGCCGCCCAGCAGGATGCCGAAGGCGAAGTTGGCGGCCAGGATGAAGAACAGCGGCTTCCAGGCCCATTTGCCGATCTTGTCACCGTCCACGGTTTCCACCACGGTGGCCTTGAAGGTGACGACGGCACCGATGATGGCCAGCAAAATCCCCAGCATCAGGGGAAAATAGCCCGGACCCATGCGGGCGCCATTGCCCACGTTGTAGGTTGTGGCGCCCCATGCGAAGGCCACGCCGATGCCCATGAACATGAGGCCGGCAAAAAAGTCTTTTTGACTCTTGATTTTCACGAATGTCTCCTTGGCGGAATCTCAACCTTGCGATTGTGTGGGGAATGTCGGCAGGCTCCGATGTGGATTCCACCTACATCCCGTCACAATGACCGCCCACTGCCCTGCGGCGCCCCAAAAAACCGGGGTTTACCCTGACAAAATCACCCATCACGCCAGTGGCGGCGTCGGCGCAATCGCCTCGGGGTTGGCCGTGACAGAAGGCAGTGGAGATCTTCACCGGGTGGTTGTTTGCGCGGTGGCGAGGCACGACGCGCGCTCTGCGCCTCATACGGTCTCGCATTCAAGCAGATAACCAGGCGGGAAGCCGCAGGCAGTGCTCTAGCACGGCAAGGCGAACCAACTATCGTTTACGTTTGAAGGCAAAACCGTATCAGCCCACCACGGGCTTGAACACGCGC
The DNA here is from genome assembly GCF_900107605.1 of Acidovorax soli. Classification (GTDB taxonomy): domain Bacteria; phylum Pseudomonadota; class Gammaproteobacteria; order Burkholderiales; family Burkholderiaceae_C; genus Acidovorax; species Acidovorax soli. The sequence continues at coordinate 34,465 of NZ_FNQJ01000011.1, forward strand.
ATCCACTTGGCCGAGGGCAGATCCCAGCGCGCCTGGATGGCCTCGGCCCGCGCGGCCAGTTCGGTGCGCTTGGGCCGGCTGGGCGTACGCTGGGCCAGCACCACGGTGTTGCCCTCGCGCGTGGGCTTGAAGGCCCACAGGGCCTCTTCGCCAAAGGCGCTGGCCATGCTTTGCAGGCTGCGCTCGAAGCTGGACGCCCGGCCGAACAGGTTGACGGTCATGCAGCCGTCCTCGGTCAGCAGGGCGCGGCAGTCGGCATAAAAACCGGGGCTGTCGAGCACCGGCGCGGCGGCCTCGTGGTCATACAGATCGACGGCCAAGGCATCCACGGTGCCCTGCCACATCGGGTTGCGGATTTCCTCGGCCGCATCGGCCAGCACCACGCGCAGCTTGGGGCCGTCGGGCGGCAGCTTGAACCACTGGCGGCACACCGCCAGCACCTGGGGGTTGAGCTCGATGGCCGTGGTGCACAGGCGCAGCTTCTTGTGGCAGAACTTGGTGATGGCCCCGGCCCCCAGCCCCAGTTGCATGGCGTGGCGCTTGGTGACGCTGGCAGGCTCGACAAACAGCAGCCAGGCCATCATGCGCTGCACGTATTGCAGTTCAATCTCGAACGGCTCGGCCACGCGCATGGAGCCCTGGATCCAGGGGGTTCCCAGGTGCAGGTGGCGCACCTCGCCGTCGTCGGAGACGCTCACTTCGGGCAGTTCGATATCGGTTGTTTTCTTGCGGGCCATTCACACCAATCCATGCCGGGCCAGCAGTTCGGCCCAGGCGTTCAATTTACGTTCAAAACTCCAGGAGGCGTTGGCCGGACTGGTGGAGGGCAGCCGGTGCACCGGCACCCCCAGCTGCGCCGTGCTGCGCGCGTGCCGGAAGCTCTCCCCGCCATTGTGGGCGATGGCCGCCAGCCGGGGGCAGCGCGCACGCAGGGCGGCAAAGTCATTCACCTGCGCGTTGCGGATGCGGGTGTCGAGGCTACCGACGCGCTCGCAGCTGGCGTACACATCCCACAGCCCGAGGCCCCGCGCCAGCAGCCATTTGCAGCGCTGGTCGTAGTGCTCCCTGTCGGGCAGCCGGTGCTGCGGCCAGAGCGCCTGCAGGATGCGCCAGAAATGGTTTTGCGGGTGCGCATAGTACTGCCCGGCCCGCAGCGAGGCCGCGCCCGGAAAGCTGCCCAGCACCAGCACCACCGTGCCCTCGGACACCACGGGCGCCAGGCCCGTCAGCCGCTCGCCACCGGGCGACGGGCGCGGTTGGGGCAGATCGGTGCTGCGGCCGGGAGCCGCCTTGTTTTCCTTCATGGCCCGATTCTGGCCGCAAACCCGATATGCACCCATGCACTATGGAATCAATCGCCATCAGCGCTTGTGCATATTTCGCTTGCGGCCAAAAAAATCAGATTTTCTGCAGCAAACCTGCCAGGCGTGGCAGCGCCGCACAGGCATTGGCGGAGGTGCTGCGCGCCAGATCCACCAGCGACTGGCCGCGCAGGCCTGCCATCACCCCTGCGATGCGGGGCAGCTCGGCCGGCGCGTTGCGCCCCTGCGGTTGCCCGACGGCCCGCTGCGCGGCCGGGGTGTAGAGCCAGTGCGGCGGGATGTCGGGCGCGTCGGTTTCCAGTACCAGGGCCGATGCGGGCAGCTCGGTCGCCAGCCGGCGCAGCTGCAGCGCCCGGTCGTAGGTCAGCGCGCCGCCAAAACCCAGCTTGAACCCCAGCGCGATGAACGCCTGCGCCTGCTGCAGGCTGCCGTTGAAGGCATGGGCGATGCCGCCCGGCACGGCCGTTTCGCGCAGGCCCTTGAGCAGCTGGTCGGCCGAGCGGCGCACATGCAGGATCACCGGCAGATCACAGCGGCGCGCCAGCTGCAGTTGCGCGCGGTAAATCTGCTCCTGGCGCGCGGTGTCCAGGCCTTGGGCAAAAAAATCCAGCCCGATCTCGCCGATGGCCACCAGGCGCGGGTCGTGGCGGTGCTGCTGCAGCGCCTGGTCCAGCAGCGCCAGATCGGCCTCGGCTGCCCGCGCTGTGTAAAGGGGGTGAATACCCAGGGCGTAGCTGTCGCCATGGCGGTGCGCGAGCTGGCGCACGGCATCCCAGTTGGCGCGCTCCACGGCCGGGATCACGCAGTGCGCCACGCCCGCAGCGGCGGCCTGCTGGCGCACGGTGTCGCGGTCGGCGGCAAACTCTGCGGCGTCCAGGTGGCAGTGGGTGTCGATCCAGGAGGGCATGCCGCCATGATGCCCCAACCGGCAACCCGCCCGTCCGCCAGCGGATGCGGAAATGGGCGATCCGTGCTACTGTCAATTCCCTGCGCCGTTGCCCTGGCGCGAATTGCTGTTTCTGGACACCGCGTGCAAGACACCGGCGCCTGAAATGGCCATGGAACCAGAAGGTGACAGGATGCCCCGGCCCGCCCTCTACAGCAGTTCCCGCCCCCCACGGCGTCCGGCAGAACCGGCGGCCGAGGTCGCCAGCACGCCGGCGCCACCGGGGGCACCACCCACCGCGGCGCTCACCGCCACAACCCTCCCCACCGCGGCGCACCGCCGCCTGCCCGCCCTGTGGGCGGCCGTGGTGGTGCTCACCGCGCTGCTGCTGGCCAGCCTGTGGCTGCACCCGGGCGCGGTGCCCCGCCGCATCACGCAGGGCGACATCGACGCCGCCGTGCTGCGCACCCTGGAAAACACCACCCTGCCCTCGCCCGCCGCAGGGGCCGTGGAGGCCGTGGCGCCGTCGGTGGTGCGCGTGGCGGGCTATGCGCGCAGCAAGAACGGCAAGGCCGAGATCGAACGCGGCGTGGGCACCGGCGTGGTGATCGTGGATTCGGGAATCATCCTCACCAACCTGCATGTGGTGCAGGGGGCCAGCCGCGTCACCGTCACCTTCCACGACGGACTGGAAACCACCGCCAGCGTCACCGGCGTCCAGCCCGAAAACGACCTGGCCGTGCTGCAGGCCCACAAGCTGCCCGACGACCTGGCCGCCGCGCCCCTGCGCTCCACACAGAACCTGCGGGCGGGCGACCAGGTGGTGGCCATCGGGTTTCCGTTCGGCATCGGGCCGTCGGCGTCGGCGGGCGTGGTGTCGGGCCTGGAACGGGAATTCGACTCGCCCGAGGGCAACGGTCCGCTGACCCACCTGATCCAGTTCGACGCCGCCGCCAACCCCGGCAACTCGGGCGGCCCGCTGGTCACCATGGACGGCGAGGTGGTGGGCATCGTCACCGCCATCCTCAACCCCACCAAGGCGCGCACCTTCATTGGCATCGGCTTTGCCGTGCCCATTGAAAATGCAGCCGCCGCCATCGGCATGCCGCCGTTCTGATATGAAGCCCCCTGAGTCGCCTTCGGCGCCTTCCCCCTCCAGGGGGACGAAACCCTCACCCAGAGCGGAGGCGACATTTGCATGTCGGGGCGGCCCTTGCTCGGTGTCCCTCGCCTTGGCCGCGCCAGTTGCTTGGGCGGGTGACGGGTCGCAGCATCGTTGATCACTGACACGGAAGGAAACCCATGGAAGCCGCAACGAACAACGCCTCCACCGCCACCCTGATGGAGCAGGTGCTCTACGAGGTCAAGCGCGTGGTGGTCGGGCAGGACCGCTTCCTGGAACGCGTGATGGTGGCCATGCTCGCCCAGGGCCATCTGCTGGTCGAAGGGGTTCCCGGCCTGGCCAAGACGCTCACGGTGAAGACGCTGGCCCGCACCATCCAGGGCAGCTTCAAGCGCATCCAGTTCACGCCCGACCTGGTGCCCGCCGACCTGGTGGGCACGCGCATGTACAACCAGAAGACGGGCGAATTCAGCACCTCGCTGGGCCCGGTGTTCACCCACCTGCTGCTGGCCGACGAGATCAACCGCGCCCCCGCCAAGGTGCAGAGCGCCCTGCTGGAGGTGATGCAGGAGCGCCAGGTGACCATTGCCGGCGAGACCCACAGGGTGCCCGAGCCCTTTCTGGTGATGGCCACGCAAAACCCCATCGAGACCGAAGGCACCTACGCCCTGCCAGAAGCCCAGGTGGACCGCTTCATGATGAAGGTGCTGCTCGGCTACCCCACCGAGGAGGAAGAGTTCGTGATTGCCCAGCGCGCGCTCGATGCGCCCGTGCAGGTGCTGCCGGTGGCCACCACGGCGCAACTGTCGGCGCTGCAGGCCGAATGCCGCAGCGTGTATGTGGACCCGTCGCTGCTGCAGTATGCGGTGAAGCTGGTGGCGGCCACGCGGGCGCCCGCGCAGCACGGCATCAGCGACATGGCGCATTTCATCGCCTGCGGCGCCAGCCCGCGCGCCACCATCTGCCTGGCCGAGGGTGCCCAGGCCCTGGCCATGCTGCGCGGACGCGCCTACGTGCTGCCCGAAGACATGACCGATCTGGCGTTGGATGTGCTGCGCCACCGGCTGTCGCTGTCGTACGAGGCGCTGTCGGACGGGCTCGACGCCGATGCGCTGATCGCCCGCATCATGGCCAAGATACCGGCGCCCGCAAGGCCTTTGCACCATGAACAAAAAGCCGCCTGAAACCGCCACCGTGCAGGCCCTGCACCCCTTGCCGGGGCAGGCCGACCGGCTGCTGCGCGCGCTGGAATGGAAGGTGATCCGGCGGCTGGACGGCCTGCTGCAGGGCGACTACCGCACCCTGGTGCGCGGCAGCGGCCTGGACCTGGCCGACCTGCGCGAATACCAGCCCCACGACGATGTGCGCCACATCGACTGGAACGTGACGGCGCGCCTGAACGCGCCCCATGTGCGCGTATTCACCGAAGACCGCGAAATGTCGGCCTGGTTTCTGCTGGACCTGAGCCCTTCCATCCACTTTGGCCCGCAGGGCCACGCCAAGCGCGACATCCTCACCGGCTTTGTGGCGGTGCTGGCGCGCCTGCTCACCCGCCACGGCAACCGCGTGGGTGCCCTGCTGTATGGCACCGGCCGCGACGGCGTGCGCGCGGTGGATGCGGTGCTGCCCCCGCGCAGCAGCCGCGCGCAGGTGCTGCAGCTCATGCACCAGCTGCTGCAGCCCGCCACCGGCCAGCCCGCAGGCGGCACCCAGCTGGGCGTGCTGCTGCAGGCCGGCCTGGGCGCCATTCGCCGGCGCTCCACCGTGTTCGTGGTGTCGGACTTCATCAGCGCGCCCGGCTGGGACAAGCCGCTGGCCCAGCTCGCGCAGCGCCACGACGTGGTGGCCGTGCGCCTGTTCGACCCGCTGGAGCTGGAGCTGCCCGACCTCGGCCTGGTGCTCCTGCGCGATGCCGAGACCGGCGAGCAGTTGCAGGTCGACACACACGACCAGGGCTTTCGCCAGCGCTTTGCCCGCCTGGCCGCCGAGCGCGAGGCCACCCTGCGCGCGGGCCTGGCCGCCGCGGGCGCCGACACGCTGGAACTGCGCACCGATGACGACCTGATCGACGCCCTGCTGCGCTTCATGGACCTGCGCCAGCGCCGTGCAGGGCCCCGGCTGCGCGCCTTCCAGCCCACCCCCCGCCCGCCGGCCGTGCATGCCGCTGGCTGACCCCTGACACCGAAAGCTCCCACCATGGTTTTCCTCTGGCCCAACCTGCTCTGGCTGCTGCTGGCAGTGCCGCTGCTGGTGCTGCTGTATGCCTGGCTGCTGCACCGGCGCAAGCAGGCAGCGCTGAACTACCCCAGCCTCGGCCTGGTGCGCGCCGCGCTCGGCCCCGGCCAGCGCCTGCGCCGCCATATCCCGCCCGCGCTCTTGCTGCTGGCGCTGGTGGCCCTGCTGCTGGCGGCGGCGCGGCCGCTGGCCGTCATCAAGCTGCCCTCCGAGCAGCAGACCATCATGCTGGCCATGGATGTGTCGGGCAGCATGCGCGCCACCGACGTGCAGCCCGACCGCATCACCGCCGCGCAGGACGCCGCCAAGGCCTTCATCGCCGAGCTGCCGCGCCATGTGCGCGTGGGCATCGTGGCGTTTGCGGGCAGCGCCCAGCTGGCGCAGCTGCCCACCCAGAGCCATGAAGACCTGGTCAAGGCCATCGACAGCTTTCAGCTGCAGCGCGGCACCGCCACGGGCAACGGCATCATGGTGGCGCTGGCCACGCTGTTCCCCGATGCGGGCATCGACATCGCCGCCCTGGGCGGGGGCCAGGCCATGCGATCGCGCTCGCTCGACGAGGTGACCACGCAGGACCCGGCCAAGACCTTCACGCCCGTGGCGCCCGGCTCCTACAACTCGGCCGCCATCATCATGCTGACCGACGGCCAGCGCACCACGGGCGTGGACCCGCTCGAAGCCGCCCAGTGGGCGGCCGACCGGGGCGTGCGCGTGTACACCGTGGGCGTGGGCACGCTGCAGGGCGAGACCATCGGTTTCGAGGGCTGGTCGATGCGCGTGCGCCTGGATGAAGAAACCCTCAAGGCGGTGGCCTTGCGCACCCAGGCCGAATACTTCCACGCCGCCACGGCGGCCGACCTGAAGAAGGTCTATGAAACCCTGAGTTCGCGCCTCACGGTGGAAAAGCGCGAAACCGAAATCTCGGCCCTGCTGGCACTGGTGGGCGCCGCACTGGCGGTGCTGGCGGCAGGGCTGTCGCTGTGGTGGTTCGGTCGGGTGATGTAGTCCGTCACCATCCCAAACAGCGCTGCTGGCGCTGGCCACATAAGCGCTACAACCCCAAAAAACGCAAGAATTCGTTACTCATCCAGCCCGCCCGGGCCGTCCACCAGGGTGGCCAGCGGCAGGTCGTGCAGCTCCTGCAGCAGACGCACCAGCTGCTGCGCGGCGGCATCCACCACCGCCCGCCCCTTGTCGGCCGTGGCGGCGGCGGCGTTGCCCACGGCACCGGCAGCGTGGTAGTCCTGCATCTGCCAGCCCAGCTTGGCGCTTTTGCCGTTGCCCAGGATGGCATAGCGCTCGGCCCGGTCCTGCGAGGTGGAGCGGAAATCGCGCGCGTGCGCCATGTGCACCGTGCCCGGCGCCAGGTGCAGCATCATCGAGGTCTCGATCTCGCCTGCATGGATGCCGAAGCGGTGCTCCTGGGCGCTGAACTGGCCCGCCACGGCATCGGGCAGCGGCAGGCTGAACCAGCTGCTGCTGTACACCAGCAGCTTGCTGCGCGTGCGCAGCTCGCGCGCCACGATGTCCATCACGCTGACCTGGCCGCCATGGCCGTTGAACAGCAGGAGCTTTTTCACCCCGGCGCGCGCCACGCATTCGCCGATCTCGGTCCACAGCGCGATCACCGTGGCGGGCGAGAGCGTGAGCGTGCCCGGAAAACGGATGTGCTCCGGGCTCAGGCCCACCACCTGCGGCGGCAGGAAAAGCACGGGCAGCGCGGCAGGCAGCAGCGGCAGGGCGGCGTCGATCACGCCCTGCAGCAGGGTGGCATCCACCGACAGCGGCAGGTGCGGCCCATGCTGCTCGATGGCCGCCACGGGCAGCACGGCCACGGCCTGGCGGGCCTGGCCGCTGGCGTGCAGCCGGGTGAAGTCGCGGGTGGTGAGGTCGGCCCAGAAGCGCGACGGCAGGGGTGGGGTGGCAGCGGCGGTCATGCCCGCCATGGTAGTGGAGCACCGGCGCGGGCGGATAATCCGAGAGATGCACCAGCCCACGCCACCTGGCACGATGGGCCTGGTGCCGCATTTCGCACCATCCAGAGCCTGTACGCCCCATGCCCCAGCCCTTTGCCTCCGCGTCGCTTGCCACATTGCGCCACCACCGCTGGGTGCGCCGGGGCCTGTGGGCCTTGCTGGCGCTGTTGCTGCTGTGGCTGCTGAGCTGGCTGTCGGTGCCGGCGCTGGCCAAGGGCCCGCTGGAGCGCATCGCCAGCGAACAGCTGGGGCGCCCGGTCACCGTGGGGGCCATCGATTTCAAGCCCTGGACGCTCGAAGTCACGCTGCGCGACATCGCCATCGGCGGCGCCCAGGGCGGCCCGCCCCAACTGGAGATTGCGCGCATCTATGCCGATGCCGAAATGCAGTCGCTGCTGCGCCTGGCGCCGGTGGTCGATGCCCTGGAAATCGATGCGCCCCATCTGCGGCTCACGCACCTGGCCGACGGCCACTACGACGTGGACGACATCCTGGCCCGGCTCACCGCCCCCTCCGACCAACCCGCCAGCGGCCCGGCGCGGCTGGCGCTGCACAACCTGGTGCTGACCGGTGGCGCCATCGACTTCGACGACCGCACCGTGGACAAGGTGCACGCCGTGCGCGAGCTGACCCTGAAAGTGCCTTTCATCAGCACCCTGCCCGCGCAGCGCGACATCACGGTGGCGCCCCACCTGTCGTTTGCGGTGGGCGACAGCCGGTTTGACTCGTCGGCCCAGGCCACCCCGTTTGCCCAGACCGGCAAGGGCGACGCCACGCTGAAGTGGGAGGGGCTCGACCTGGCGCCCTACCTGCCCTATCTGCCTGCCAGCCTGCCGGTGCGGTTGCAGGGCGCCCTGCTCGACCTGGATGTGAAGCTGGCGTTCGAGCAGAGACCCCGCCTGGCCGTCACGCTGTCGGGCAAGGTGCAGACGCGCAACGTGCAGATCGCCGACCGCGGCAACCAGCCCCTGCTGTCCTACGAACGCCTCACGGTGGACATGGCCGAGGTGCGGCCGCTCGACCAGGTGGTGCGCCTGGCCAGCGTGGAGCTGGCGGCGCCCGTGGTCACGGCCACGCGCAATGCCCAGGGCGCCATCAACCTCGCGCAACTGTCGGCCCCGGCCGCGTCACCAGCGGCCACCCCGCCACCACCTGCCGCACCGGCACCCCAGGCCCCCGCCAGCGGCGCCACCCCGCCCGCCACCCCGCCCGCCACCCCGCCCGCCACCGCCCCCGGCTGGACCGTGGCCGTGGCGCAGGCCGCCGTGCGCAAGGGCCAGGTGCGCTGGAGCGACCAGAGCACCCGGCCCGCCGCCGCGCTGCAGGCCACCGAGCTCACGCTGGATGTGGCCAATGTGGCCTATCCCTTCCAGGCGCCCCTCACCTTCCAGGGCGCGCTGGGCCTGCAAGGCAGCACCCTGGCCTTCAAGGGCCAGGCCACCGACCGGGCGGCCGAGGTGAACCTGTCGGCCCAAGGCCTGGCCCTGCAACTGGCCGCGCCCTACCTGGCCCAGACACTGGAGCCCGCGCTGACCGGCCATGTCAACGGTGAACTGGCCCTGCAGTGGCAGGCCCCGGTCGGCGACGCTGCCAAGGCAGGCGCCACGGGCGTGACCCTCAGCGCCGGCCCCCTGGCGCTGGAACAACTGGCGCTGCAACAGGACAAGACCGCACTGGCCGGGGTGGGCAAGCTGGCGCTGGATGGCCTGAAGCTCAACCTGGACCAGCGCACCGTGGACGTCGAGCGCCTGGCCATCACCCAGCCCCAGGCCACGGTGGAACGCGCCGCCGACGGCCGCTGGATGTACGAGCGCTGGCTCAAGGCCGCGCCCACCACCGGCACCGCCAAGGCAAAGGCGCCTGCCGCGCCCGCCTGGCGCGTGCGCCTGGGCGAGCTGGCCGTGGACCAGGGCAGCGTGGCCTTTGCCGACCGCGCCCAGCCCCGCCCCGTGGCATTGAACCTGTCGGCGCTGAGCCTGAAGGCCCGCAACCTGGCGCCGGACGGCAGCAAACCCGAGGCCGTCGAACTCTCGGCCCGGGTGGCTGCACGCCGGGGCCAGGCCGGCCAGCTGACCTACCGCGGCACGCTCACCCCCCAGCCGTTTGCCACGCAAGGGCGCCTGGAAGCCAGCCGCCTGCCCCTGTACGCGCTGGACGGCTACCTGGCCGACCAGCTGGCCATCGAACTGCTGCGCGCCGACCTGGGCTTTCGCGGCCAGGTGGCCCTGTCCCAGAGCGCGCGCGGCACCACGCTGCGCGTGAACGGCGACGCCGCCATCGACGACCTGCGCGCCAACAGCACGGCCGCCGCCACGCCCAAGACCGCCGCACAGGTGGGCGAAGAACTGCTGGCCTGGAAGAGCCTGGGCCTGCGCGGCCTGGCCGTGGCCCTGGCACCGAACACCGCCCCACGTGTGGAGGTGAAGGAAACCAGCCTGGCCGACTTCTTTGCGCGCGTCACCATCAACGAAAACGGCCGCATCAACCTGAGCGACATCGCCAAAAGCCCGGCGGAGGTCAGCCACCAGGCGCCGGCCGCAGACACCGCATCCCCCGCCCCGTCGGCGCCCGCGGACGCCACGGCATCGGCCAGCGCCCCGCTGCCCCCGGCACCAGCCATCCCGCCCGACCCGCTGGCCCCGGTGGTGGTGTTCGGCCCGGTGAGCCTGGTCAACGGCAAGGTGCTGTTCTCGGACTACTTCATCCGGCCCAACTACTCGGCCGACCTGACCGAGCTGACCGGCAAGCTCAGCGCGTTCTCGTCCCAGCCCCCGGGCGGCGAGCCCGTGCTGGCCGATCTGGAGCTGCGCGGCCGCGCCGAGGGCTCGGCCGCGCTGGAGATCACCGGCAAGCTCAACCCGCTGGCCAAGCCCCTGGCCCTGGACATCGTGGGCAAGGTGCGCGACCTCGAACTGCCGCCCCTCTCGCCCTATTCGGTGAAATACGCGGGCCATGGCATCGAGCGCGGCAAGCTCAGCATGGACGTGTCGTACAAGGTGCTGCCCGACGGCCAGCTCACGGCCAGCAACAAGCTGGTGCTCAACCAGCTCACGTTTGGCGAGCCCGTGGAAGGGGCCCCCAACAGCCTGCCGGTGCGGCTGGCCGTGGCCCTGCTGGCAGACAGCCATGGCGTGATCGATCTGGACCTGCCCATCAGCGGCTCGCTGAACGACCCGCAGTTCCGCATCGGCCCCGTCATCTTCAAGATCATCGTCAACCTGATCGGCAAGGCCATCACGGCCCCTTTCAGCCTGCTGGCCCGCGCTTTCGGGGGCGGCGATGAACTGAGCACCGTGGCCTTCGCCCCCGGCAGCGCCAGCCTCACGCCCGAGGCCCGGCAGGGCCTGGACAAGGTGGCCAAGGCCCTGGCCGAGCGGCCCGCGCTCAAGCTCACCGTGACGGGCACGGCCAGCCTGGCGCGCGAGCGCGAAGCCATCCAGCGCGAGCGCCTGCAAGACCTGGTGCGCGCCGAAAAGCGCCGCGCCACCCCCGCCGACACCACCCCCGTGCAGGCCGCCGAATACCCGGCGCTGCTCAAGGCGGTGTACCGCCGCGCCGACATGCCCAAGCCCCGCAACCTGGTGGGCATGGCCAAGGACCTGCCCGTGCCCGAGATGGAAGCCCTGCTGCTGGCCCACCTGCCCGCCGCTACCGAAGAGCTGGCGACCGAGTTGGCCACGCACCGCGGCCAGGCCGTCAAGGCCTACCTGGCCGAGCAGAAGCTGCCCGAGGAGCGCCTGTTCCTGGCCGCCCCCAAGGCTGCCACGCCGGACGAAAAATGGACGCCCCAGGCCCAGCTCAGCCTGGCCACCCAATAAACGGGCCGCGCACGGCGCACCGGAACCAACCGCAGCGCCAGCGCTCACACCCTGTAACCATGCCCCATCGCCTGCTCTCCCACTTTCTCTTCGCTCTGCTTTTCATAGCTTCCAGCGCTTCATGGACAGGCGCAAGCGCCCAATTCAACCCAAAACCCGGCGCCCGTGCCGGCAGCGTGGTCACCACGCCCCGCGTGCGTGCCGAACTCGTGGCGCACGCGCCCGAGGGCGTGGGCCCCGGCCAGCCGCTGTGGCTGGGCCTGCAAATCACCCACCAGCCCGAGTGGCACACCTACTGGAAGAACCCCGGCGACTCGGGCCTGCCCACCGAGCTGGCCTGGACGCTGCCCGCCGGCCTCACGGCGGGCGACATCGCCTGGCCCGTGCCCCACACCATCCGCATCGGCACCCTGGCCAACCATGGCTACGAAGGCACGGTGCTGCTGCCCGTGCCGGTGCAGGTGGGCCCGGACTTCAAGGCGCCGCTGGCGGGCAATGGCACGCTCGATGTGCGCCTGCGCGCGACCTGGCTGGTGTGCCGCGTCGAATGCATTCCCGAAGAAGGCGAATTTGCGCTGCAGCTGCCCGTGCGCGGCTCCACCGCGCTGCATGCTGCCGCCTTCGCCCAGAGCCAGGCCGATCAACCGCTGGCGCTGGCCGGAACAAGCCAGGTCCAGGTGCAGGGCGAGCGCCTGCAATTGCGCGTGCACGGACTGCCCGCCGCGGCACGCGGCCAGACGCTGGCTCTGTTCGCGGAAACGCCCGAGGTACTGGTTCCCGCCGCCGTGTCCGGCAAGGACTGGACCCAGGCCTGGGATGGCGATGCCTGGACCGCCGACCTGCCGCTGTCTCCCCAGCGGGGTGACACGCCCGAGCGCCTGCCGCTGGTGCTGGCGCTGGAGCAGCGCCCCGCAGACCGCGCGGCCCCCCATGCCTGGCGCACCGTGGCCGATGTGAACGGCACCTGGGCCGCCGCCGCGCGCGCCAGCGTGTCGCCCGCGCTGGCGGCGGCGCTGGAGGCCAACCAGGCCGCCTCCCCTACACCCGCCCCCACCAGCGCTTCGCTGGGTACGCTGCTGGCGGCACTGGCAGGTGGGCTGCTGGGCGGCCTGCTGCTCAACCTCATGCCCTGCGTGTTTCCGGTGCTGGCCATCAAGGTGCTGGGCTTTGCGCAGCATGGCAGCAACCGGAGGGCGCAACGCCTGGCCGGCGCGGCCTATACCGGCGGTGTGGTGCTGTCGTTCCTGGCGCTGGGCGGCCTGCTCTTGGGCCTGCGCGCGGCGGGCGAGCAGCTGGGCTGGGGCTTTCAGCTGCAATCACCCGCCGTGGTGGCGCTGCTGGCCGCGCTGTTCACGCTGATCGGGCTCAACCTGGCGGGCCTGTTCGAGTTCGGCCAGTTCGTGCCGGGGCGCCTGGCCACGCTGCAGGCCCGCCACCCGGTAGGCGATGCGTTTTTGTCGGGCGTGCTGGCCGTGGCCATTGCCTCGCCGTGCACCGCACCCTTCATGGGCGCTTCACTGGGTTTTGCCGTGGCCATGCCCGGCGCGCAGGCGCTGGCGGTGTTTGCCGCGCTCGGCCTGGGCATGGCCCTGCCCTACCTGGCGGCCAGCCTGGTGCCGGCCGTGGTGGGCTGGCTGCCGCGGCCCGGCCCCTGGATGGCGACCTTCCGCCACGCCATGGCCTTCCCCATGTTTGCCACGGTGGTCTGGCTGGTGTGGGTGCTGGGCCAGCAAAGCGGCATCGACGGCGCCGGCGCGCTGCTGGCGCTGCTGGTGACGGGCTGTGCGCTGGTGTGGTCGCTCACGCTGCGCGGCCGCACCCGGATGGTGATTGCTTCTTGTTTAATAGCTGGTGGCGCATGGCTGGCAAGCGCTATTGGCCAAAACATCACCAAACCAGTGGAGCGTGCCGCCCAGGTCGCGGTGGGCGCCAACAGCGCCTGGCATGCCTGGTCTGCCGAGCGCACGGCCGAACTGATGACCGCAGGCCAGCCAGTGTTTGTGGACTTCACCGCCGCCTGGTGCGTGACCTGCCAGTACAACAAGCGCACCACCCTCACCGACAGCAGCGTGCTGGCCGACTTCGCCGAGCGCAAGGTGGCCCTGCTGCGCGCCGACTGGACGCGCCGCGACCCCGCCATCACCGCCGCGCTCGCCCAGCTCGGGCGCAGCGGCGTGCCGGTGTATGTGCTGTACGCACCCGGCAAGGCGCCGGTGGTGCTGACCGAGATCCTCAGCGTGGCCGAGGTGCGGCAGGCGCTGGCGGCGCTGTAGCGGCCCGGCCGCTGGAGATGGGGCAGCGCGGATCGCGCCTTGATGAATAGCTGTTGGCGCTGACCCATCCAGCGCTTTTGGCCAAAATGGCGGCCAAATGTTCACGGCGGGGCGCAGCACACCTTGCCACGGCGGTGGCCTTCAAGGGACAAGCCCGGCGCACTCCCCCAAAACACCCGGGTGGCGATATCCTCAAGCCCGGCAGGATCGGCACCGCCGGTACGCCACGACGTCCGCCTCCACCCCACCGCCCGTCCACGCTCCCACCGTTTCATGTCCCAGCCCTCAAGTTCCTTGTGGAGCCCCCTGCGCCAGACCGCCTTCCGGGGCCTGTGGATGTGCGGTGGCGTGTTCTTTGTGGGCAACGGCATGCAGACCATGGCGGCCGCCTGGCTCATGGTGGAGCTCACGGGCTCGTCGTTTCTGGCGGCGCTGGTGCAGACGGCCGTGTTCATGCCCATGTTCCTGCTGGCGCTGCCCGCCGGCGTGCTGGCCGACACCACCGACCGCCGGCGCCTGATTGCGGGCGCGCTGCTGGCCCAGACCGGCGCCTGCGCGCTGCTGGCCCTGCTCACACTGGGCGGCTGGAGCGGCCCGGCCTCGGTGCTGTTCCTCGTCTTCGTGTGCGGCTGCTGCACGGCCATGCTCACGCCGGCCTGGAACTCGTCGGTCATCGACCCGGTGCCGCGCGACGAATGGCCGCAGGCCATCACCGCCGTCAGCATTGCCTACAACGCCGCGCGCGCCGTGGGGCCCACGCTGGCGGGGCTGCTGTTCGCGCTGCTCGGGGCAGGCTGGGTGTTCGCCGTCACGGTGGCGACCACGCTGGTGATGTGGGAGTCGATTCGGCGCTGGCCGCCCAAGGCGCACCCGCCTTCCAAGCTGCCGGCCGAGCGCCTGTGGGGCGGCACGCTCAGCGGCCTGCGTTTTGCCTGGCATTCGCGCATGATCCTGGCGCAGCTGGTGCGCGTGACGGCCTTCGGCGCGGCGGGCTCGGCCCTGTGGGCGCTGCTGCCGGTGATTGCCCAGCGCCTGGGCACGGGCGCGCAGGGCTTTGGCCTGCTCATGGGCTGCCTGGGCACGGGCGCCGTGCTGGTGGGCCTGGTGCTGGGGCGGCTGCGGACGCGCTTCGGCATGGAGGCCATCGTGGGCACCGGCGGCGGGGTGTTTGCCGCCGCCATGCTGGCTGCCGCGCTCACGCAGGTGGCCTGGTTCATTTACCTGTGGATGCTGCTGGCGGGCGCGGCCTGGATGTCGTCCATGTCCACCTTCAACACCGCCACCCAGGCCAGCGCGCCACAGTGGGTGCGCTCGCGCGCCGTGGCCATGCACATGGTGGCGGCGCTGGGTGCGTTTGCCATGGGCTCGGCCTTCTGGGGCGCTGCGTCCGACCTGATCGGCCTCACGCCCACGCTGTGCCTGGCCGCCGCGCTGATGGTGGCCAGCCTGCTGCTGGCCAAGCCGATGCCGCTGCGCATGGGCGCCCTGCACGAGGTGACGCAGGCCACGCCCTGGGATGAACTGTTCATCGAATCCGAGCCCCTGCCCGAAGCCGGCCCGGTGGCCGTCGAGGTGGGCTACCGCATTGCCCCCGGCACCGACGCGGCCTTCCTGGACACCATCAGCCGCATGAAGGCCCCGCGCCGCCGCGACGGCGCCACCTTCTGGCGCGTGTACAAGGATCTGGGCGAGCCCTCGCGCTATGTGGAGCGCTTCATCGTCGAGTCCTGGGCCGACTACCTGCACCAGCGCGCCCGCGCCACCATGGCCGACCAGGCGCTGGAGACCGAGGTGCGGGCGTTTCTGGCCCCCGGCGAAACGGCGCGCATGTCGCACTACATCGCTGAAAGATAGCTCCCCCCGAGCCGCCCGCGCGTTACAGCCGGCGCGGCCCAGGCCAGTGCACCCGTGGAACTGGCTTTGCCAGGCCACCGGGCGCGTCCCCTTCCCGCAGGAGAGGGGGAAGACGCGAAGCGTCTCAGGGGGTGCCTTCCCTTCCGCCCTGCGACAATTGCGGGCATGAGCACCACCTTCGCCCCCCTCACCAACGACACCTTCCTGCGCGCCTGCCGCCGCCAGGCCACCGACTACACCCCCCTGTGGCTGATGCGCCAGGCGGGCCGCTACCTGCCTGAATACAAGGCCACGCGCGCCCAGGCGGGCAGCTTCATGGGCCTGGCGATGAACGTGGACTTCGCCACCGAGGTCACGCTGCAGCCTTTGGCCCGCTTCCCGCTCGACGCCGCCATCCTGTTCAGCGACATCCTCACCGTGCCCGACGCCATGGGCCTGGGCCTGTCGTTCGCCGAGGGCGAGGGCCCGCGCTTCGCCAAGTCGGTGCGCGACGAGGCTGCCGTGGCCGAACTCGCCGTGCCCGACCTGGACAAGCTGCGCTATGTGTTCGACGCCGTCACCAGCATCCGCAAGGCCCTGAATGGGCGGGTTCCGCTGATCGGCTTCTCTGGCAGCCCCTGGACGCTGGCCTGCTACATGGTCGAGGGCAAGGGATCGGACGACTACCGCCTGGTCAAGACGCTGATGTACAGCCGCCCCGACCTGATGCACCGCATCCTGGCCGTGAACGCCGACGCCGTGGCGGCCTACCTCAACGCCCAGATCGATGCGGGTGCCCAGGCCGTGATGATTTTCGACAGCTGGGGCGGCGTGCTGGCCGACGGCGCCTTCCAGCAATTCAGCCTGGAATACACCCGGCGCGTGCTGGCGCAGCTCCAGCGCACGGGCGTGGACGGGCAGGACGTACCGCGCATCGTCTTCACCAAGGGCGGCGGCATCTGGCTGGACGACATGAAAGACATCGACTGCGAGGTGCTGGGCCTGGACTGGACGGCCAACCTGGGCAAGGCGCGTGCCACCGTCGGTGGCCAGGTGGGTGGCCCCGGCAAGGCGCTGCAGGGCAATATCGACCCCAATGTGCTGTTTGCGCCCCCCGCGCAGATCGTCACCCAGGTGCACGCCGTGCTCGACAGCTTTGGCAAGCCGCACACCGACCGCAGCACCACCGGCCCCACGCACATCTTCAACCTGGGCCACGGCATCAGCCAGTTCACCCCGCCCGAGCATGTGGCGGCGCTGGTCGAGGCGGTGCACAGCCATTCGCGTGCGCAGCGCCAGGGTTGATGGCCCCACCGCTGGCTGTGGCATTCCTGCCATGGTTATGCACACAACGGGTGCAGCCACCGGGGCCACTGCATGGGCCCCGCACCTGCGCTAAAGAATCTGTGGGAATTCGGCAAAACGATTCTAAGTGGTTGATTTTGAACGATTGAGCACTTTTGCTCTTTTTGTAAGCAAATCAACCAGAGTGCGTTATTTCAAGGACTTGCGCGCCAAATCCCCGAGATATCAACAAAGTTATCCACAGAAATCATGAATTTCCTGGAAATTCCCCATGAAATCAAGCACTTGCACGCCAAATTGAAGAAAACCTTGAAGAACACCCACCCAGGGCTAGCACAAATCGGGGGCGTTTCCCCCACTTGACGTCCCCGGCCCGTACCACTTATGCACACTTTCCGTGGTGCGGCGCAGCAAAATGGCGGCGGCACGCGCTAGCACAAAATTTGCACCAGAATTTCTTCAGACGATTGATTCATAAGGATTTTTTGCCCATGCCTTTTTTCCGGGCAATCTGTCCCAAGCCAGTATTCATGCGGCTTGGCAGTGCTTCCGGGCAGGATGTCAACAAAGTTATCCACAGAAATCCGGGATGACCTGGCGAACCCCGTCAAATCAAGCACTTAGCCGCCCAATCTCCACACGGCATCCACAAGCCGCTGCAACCCCGCACTTTTCCGTGTCCTCACCCTCCTGCATCGTCCACATCGCCCTGCAGACGCCTGCGCACAGCGGTGTGGGCGATTTGCTGAGCTACGCCAGTGAGCGCCCGCTCGCGCCCGGCACGCTGGTGCGCGTGCCGTTGGGCAGCCGCGAGGTGCTGGGCGTGGTGTGGGATGCCGACGAAGCCACCGGCGAGCTGCCCGATGGCGCCACCCTGCGGCCGATTGCCGGGGTGCTCGACGGCGTGGCGCCGCTGGATTTGCCCTGGCGCCGCCTGGTGGCATTTGCCGCGCGCTACTACCAGCGCGCCCTGGGCGAGGTGGCACTGGCCGCCCTGCCCCCGCAGCTGCGCGACCTGCGGCCCGAGCAGCTGGCGCGCCGCCTGCGCCGCCCCGGCACGGCATCGGAGGTTTCACAAGATGCTATTCAAAACATAGCACTCACCACCGAGCAGGAAATTGCAAGAGGCCGAATTGCCTCGGAAAATGGTCCTTTCCTGCTGTTTGGCAGCACCGGCAGCGGCAAGACCGAGGTCTACCTGCGCTGCGTGCAGGAGATGCTGGAGGCCGACCCGACCGCCCAGGCGCTGGTGATGGTGCCCGAGATCAACCTCACACCGCAGCTCGAAGAACGCTTCGTGGGCCGCTTTGCCCCGCGCTTCGGCCCCGGCGCCGTGGTCTCGCTGCACAGTGGCATGACGAACCCCCAGCGCCTGAAAAGCTGGCTGGCCGCCCACAGCGGCAGCGCGCGCATCGTGCTGGGCACACGCATGGCGGTGTTCGCCAGCCTGCCGGGGTTGCAGCTCATCGTGGTGGATGAAGAACACGACCCCAGCTACAAGCAGCAGGAGGGCGCCCGCTATTCGGCGCGCGACCTGGCCATCTGGCGCGGGCGCGAGCAGGGCGCCAAGGTGCTGCTGGGCTCGGCCACGCCCTCGCTGGAGAGCTGGCATGCCAGCGACCCCGCCGTGGGCCGCTACCTGCGGCTGGAAATGCCCAGCCGCATCGGCGCGGGTGCCCTGGCCCGCGTGCGCCGCGTGGACATGAACCAGCAGCCCCGGCGCACCGTCTTCAGCGCCCCGCTGCTGCAGGCCATCACCGAGCGCGTGGCGCGCGGCGAGCAAAGCATGGTGCTGCTCAACCGCCGCGGCTACGCCCCCGTGCTGCACTGCGTGGACTGCGGCTGGAAGAGCGACTGCCCGCACTGCAGCGCGCACCAGGTGTTCCACAAGACCGACCGCACCCTGCGCTGTCACCACTGTGGCTACACGGTGCGCGTGCCGTTTCACTGCCCCACCTGCGGCAGCCCCGACATCCACCCCATGGGCCGGGGCACCGAGCAGCTCGAAGAACAGCTCGGCGCCCTGCTGCGCAACGTGCAGCGCCCCGACGGCAACCCGGCCCGCATCGCACGCATCGACGCCGACACCACCAAGGCCAAGGGCGCGCTGGAGGCGCAGCTGGCGCAGGTGCATGCGGGCGAGGTGGACGTGCTGGTGGGCACGCAGATGATCGCCAAGGGCCACGACTTTCGCCGCATCACGCTGGTGGCCGCCGTGCAACCCGACGGCGCGCTGTTCAGCAGCGACTTCCGCGCAGCCGAGCGGCTGTTTGCGCTGCTGATGCAGGCGGCAGGCCGCGCCGGGCGCGACGCCGCCTACATGGCCGCCCAGGGCACGCAGTGCGAGATGTGGGTGCAGAGTTTTCACCCCCAGCACCCGGTGTTCGAGGCGCTGCGCACGCACGACTACCCCGCCTTTGCCGCCCGGCAGCTCAAGGAGCGCGAAGAGGCCGCCATGCCACCGTTCTCTTACCAGGCACTGGTGCGGGCCGATGCGCGCACGCAGGAGGTGGCGCAGGGCTTTCTGACGGCTGCCACCGCCGCAGCCCACGCCGCACAACTGCCCGGTTTGCCCGACGGTACGGTCATCCTGTTCCCGCCCGTGCCGCTCACGATCCAGCGAGTGGCCAATGTGGAACGCGCCCAGATGCTGATGGAAAGCCACAGCCGCGCCACCCTGCAGCGTTTTCTGGCCGCGTGGCAGCCGGTGCTGCAGGCCACGCGCAGCCAGCCCGAGCACAAGGGACTGATCCGCTGGCTGGTGGACGTGGACCCGCTGGCGATCTAGAGCGCGTCGTCGTGCAGGTGGGTCTGCAGGATCTGCCGGAAGCTGGCCATGGCGGGCGCTGTGGTGCGGCCCGCCAGCGTGATGACGGCGTAGCGGGCGCCGGCGCGCATGTCCGGATGCATGGGCAGCGCGACCAGCCGGCCCGCATCCAGCCCCGCGCGGGCAGCCGCGCGCACGCCCAGGAACACGGCATCCGACTGCTCCACGGTCGCCAGCAAGGCGGACACGTCGTCGCACTCCAGCCGCACCATCTCCGACGGATGGGCCTGCAGCCCGAACTGGTCCACCATCAGCCGGATCACTTCGTCCGACAGCGGCGTGCAGGCCACGGGGTAAGCCAGCACCTGCGCCAGTGTCACACGCGCAGCACCCGCCAGCGGATGGCCGGAGCGCACGATGAAATCGGCGCGCTGCTCGGCCAGCGCCTCGATCTGCAGGTCGGGCGCGGGCACCACGCGGCGCAGGTCCACCACCAGCGCATCGCACTGCCGGTTGCGCAGCTGCATTACCAGCAGCTCCGCCGGCCCATGGGTGACCGAAACGCGCAGGCCCGGGTGGTCACGCGCGACCGTTGTCAGCAGCGGCACGGTAAGCAGCGCGGCAGGGCCCGAGCCCAGCCCCACGCTGATGCGTCCCAGGTCACCCTGCTGCAGCAGGCGAGCGCTGTCGCGCAAGGCTTCCAGGTCACGCAGGATGGGCCGCGCGCGGGCCACGACCTCCTGCCCCAGCGGGGTGAGGGTGTTGCGCTTGCCCAGGCGGTCCAGCACCGGGCCACCGAGTTCAAGCTCCAGCCCCTGGATGCTGCGGCTGAGCGCCGACTGGGTGATGAACAGGCGCGCCGCCGCGCGGCTGAACGATCCCGTATCGGCAACGGCCAGCAAATGTTCCAGGTGGCGCAGGTTCATGCGATATATGAGTTCAACGAATGGTTTTCAGAAAAATAATACATTGGACGCATAGCGTTGCACTCCCTAGGATGCGCTTACAACCATCGATACGGAGACATACCATGCCCTCTTCCTCCTCCCGCCTGGCGCGCCGGACGGCCGCCCTGGTCGCAGGCCTGCTGCTGAGCGCGGGCGCCCTCGCACAAACCTACCCCGCCAAGCCCGTCACGCTGATGGTGCCCTATCCGGCCGGCGGGGTTTCAGACGTGATCGCCCGCACGGTGAACAACACGCTGGGCAAACAGCTGGGCCAGCCGGTCATCGTGGAAAACCTCGGGGGTGCCAGCGGCTCCATCGCAGCGCAGAAGGTGCTGAGCCAGCCCTCGGACGGCCACATGATCTTTCAGGGCTCGCCCAACGAGCTGATCCTGGCGCCGCTGGCCATCTCGGCCATCAAGTTCAAGAGCGAGGATTTCCGCCTGGTGAACATGATCGCGACCGCGCAGATCGGCTTCCTCACCCGTGGCGACCTGCCGGTGAACAGCATCGACGAGTTCGTGGAATACGCCCGCAAGCAGGCCCAGCAGGGCCGCCCCATCACCTACGCCAGCGTGGGCCCGGGTTCGTTCTACCACCTGCTGGGCGAGCACCTGTCCAAGGTCACCGGCATCCCGATGGTGCATGTGCCGTACAAGGGCGGCGCCCCGGCCGAGCAGGACCTGATTTCCGGCCAGGTGGACATCTTCCTGTCGCCCTTTGCCACCAAGCACGTCGATCTGCGCAAGGCCGGCCGCATCAAGGTGCTGGCGCTGCTGAACTCCGCCCGCCTCGATACCGCCAAGGACATCCCCGCCATCACCGAGAGCAAGGCCCTCAAGGACTTCACCTTCAACATCTGGACCGGCTACTTCGTCAAGCGCGACACGCCCGAGGCCGTGGTCGCCACCCTGCACAAGGCCATCGCCGGTACGCTCACCGAGCCCACCGTGCGCGCCAATCTCGAGGCCGCCAGCCAGACGCCAGCGCCGACGCTTTCCGTCGCAGAGGCCGCCAAGGCCTACACCGACGGCACGGCGCAGTTCCGTGCGATTGCCAAGTCCATCAACCTTCAAGCGCAGTAAACCCATGGACCGTGCGATTCCCGAGGCCTTGCTCGCGCAGGCCGACACCTTTGTGGCGCTGCGGCGCGACCTGCACCGCCACCCCGAGCTGGGATTCCAGGAACTGCGCACCAGCGCCCTGGTGGCCGAAAAGCTCACGCAGTGGGGCTATGCCGTGACGCGCGGCCTGGGCGGCACCGGCGTGGTGGGCCAGCTGCGCCGCGGCGCCGGCACCCGCCGCCTGGGCCTGCGCGCCGACATGGACGCGCTGCCCATCACCGAAGCCACGGGCCTGCCCCATGCCAGTTGCCACGCCGGCCTGATGCATGCCTGCGGCCACGACGGCCACACCGCCATGCTGCTGGCCGCAGCGCACCACCTGGCGCACCACGGGCAGTTCAGCGGCACGCTCAACCTCATCTTCCAGCCCGCCGAGGAAGGCCTGGGCGGCGCCCGCAAGATGATGGACGACGGCCTGTTCCAGCGCTTTCCGTGCGACGCACTCTTTGCCATGCACAACATGCCCGGCCACCCGCCAGGGCACCTGCTGTTTCGCACCGGGGCCTTCATGGCGTCCAGCGAAAACATCACCATCACGCTGCACGGCGTGGGCGGGCACGGCGCCATGCCGCACCACAGCGCCGACCCGGTGGTGGCGGGCTCGGCCATCGTGCTGGGCCTGCAGAGCATTGTGGCGCGCAACGTGCCGCCCCTGCAGATGGCGGTGATCACCGTGGGCGCGTTCCAGGCGGGCGAGGCCAACAACGTGATTCCACAGACGGCCACGCTCAAGCTCAGCGTGCGCTCGCTGGACCGCGGCGTGCGCGAACTGCTCAACCGCCGCATCCGTGAGCTGGTGGAAGCCCAGGCGCAGAGCTATGGCGTGCGGGCCGAGGTGGACTTCCGCGGTGGCTACCCGGTGCTGGTCAACACCCCGGCCGAGACCGAGTTTGCGCGCCAGGTGGGCCGCGAACTGGTGGGCGACGCGCAGGTAACCGAGCAGGCCGAGCCCCTGACCGGCAGCGAGGACTTTGCCTTCATGCTGGAAGACGTGCCCGGCAGCTACCTGTTGATCGGCAACGGCGACGCAGCCACCGGCGGCCATGGCGCCTGCATGGTGCACAACCCGGGCTACGACTTCGAGGACCGCAACATCGCGGTGGGCAGCGCCTACTGGGTGCGGCTGGCCGAACGCTACCTCGTTGATCCGACCTGAACGCTGAACGCACCGACGCGCGCATGCCGTGAATGGCAACGATTTTTGAGGCACCTGGACTTGAATCCGCCCCAATCGCATTCACACCAGCAGCGCAACGGCACCCGAGAAGCTCAGAAACGCCAGCGCCGTGGACACCAGGATGATCCGTGCGATGCGGCCGTTGTGGGCGCCGAAGCGCTCAGCCAGCAGCGAGACATTGCTGGCGCTGGGCAGGGCGGCCAGCAGCACCAGCACGGTGAGCGCAAACGGCGACAGCGGCACGCCCAGCGCGATGGCTGTCCGGCCCACGCCCCACACCAGCAGCGGGTGCAGCAGCAGCTTGGCCAGGGCAATGGGCACATAGTCGCGCAGCGGTACCTGCTCGTGCTGGTTCATCTGCGAGCGCGCCAGCACGGCGCCGATGGTGAACAGCGCCACGGGCGAGGCGGCATCGGCCAGCATGGCCACGGTTTTTTCCACCGGGCCGGGCAAGCTGAACTGCAGGGCCGATGCCAGCGCGCCCAGCGCAATCGACCAGGGCATGGGGTTGGTGGCCATGCCCCTGAAGGCATTCTTCAGCGCCACGCCCACGCCGTGGGTGCCCGCGCCGTCCAGCCGCGACAGCGCAATGCACAGCGAGCTGGTGATGACCATGTCCATCACGAGGGTGACGATGACCGGGCCCGCGCTTTGCGCCCCCAGCAGTGCCACCAGCAGGGGCGCACCCATGAAGCCGGTGTTGGGGAAAGCCGCCACCAGGGCGCCAAAGGCGGCGTCATTCCAGCCGATGCGCGCGTTACGGGTGAGTGCCACCGTGCCGCCCACCATGACCAGCGCGCACAGCAGGTACACGCCCGCCACGGCCGGGTCCAGCAGTTGCCCGATAGGGGTGCTGGCCCCGAAGCGGTACAACATGCAGGGCAGCGCGAAATACAGCACGAAGGCGTTGAGCCCCGGGATGGCGGGCTGCGGCAGCACGCCGCTGCGCGCGGCCAGATAGCCACAGAGCACGAGCGCAAAGAAAGGAAAGGTAACAAGCAGAACAGACAGCACGGCGGGGATTCTCGCAGGCGCAGGCTTTGCCGGTACCGCTTCGCCATGTGAAATTTATTGCACCCCACCGCCACCGCGCCGGGCGGGCCATGCCCACCCCAGGCTCTGTATCATTGCGCGCTCTGCGTCGTCCGCCCCCTGCACTTTCCGCGCTTTTCCCCGTCTTCCCCTCGCCCCCTCCATGTCCGCCGGACTCAATCTCGCCCAGCTTCAGGCTGTCCATTACACCGAAGGCCCCTGCCTAGTGCTGGCCGGCGCGGGCTCGGGCAAGACGCGGGTGATCACGCACAAGATCGCCCACATGATCGAGCGCGGCACGGAGCCCCGGCGCATTGCCGCCATCACCTTCACCAACAAGGCCGCTGCCGAAATGCGCGAACGGGCCAAGGGCCTCATCGGCCGCCGGGCCAAGGATGTGCTGGTGTGCACCTTCCACGCCCTGGGCGTGCGCATGGTGCGCGAGGACGGCGCCGTGCTGGGCCTCAAGCCCCAGTTCAGCATCATGGATGCCGACGACGTGGCCGGCATTCTGAAAGACGCCGCCGGCGGCACCACCGACCTGGCCACGGCGCGCCAGTGGCAGTGGACCATCAGCAAGTGGAAGAACATGGGGCTCGATGCCGCGCAGGCCCTGGCCCAGGCGGCCGACGACAACGAGCGCAGCATTGCCGTGGTGATGGCGCGCTACGAAGAGCGCCTGGCGGCCTACCAGAGCGTGGACTTCGACGACCTGATCGGCATGCCGCTCAGGCTGCTGCGCGACTTCCCGGAGGTGCGCGCCAAGTGGCAGGCGGCCCTGGCCCATGTGCTGGTCGATGAGTACCAGGACACCAATGCCACGCAGTACGAGCTGCTCAAGCTGCTGGTGGGCGAACGCGGCCATTTCACGGCCGTGGGCGACGATGACCAATCCATCTACGGCTGGCGCGGCGCCACGCTCGACAACCTCCGGAAACTGCCGCTGGACTACCCCGCGCTCCAGGTCATCAAGCTGGAGCAGAACTACCGCTCCACCAGCGCCATCCTGCGCGCGGCCAACAACGTGATCGGGCCCAACCCCAAGCTGTTTCCCAAGACGCTGTTCAGCGAACTGGGCGAGGGTGAACCCGTGCGCGTGGTCGATGCCGACACCGAGGAGCACGAGGCCGACCGCGCCGTGGCCCGCATCCAGAGCCTGCGCGCCGCTGCCAACCCGCCGCCGGACTGGAAGAGCTTTGCCATCCTGTACCGCGCCAACCACCAGGCCAAGCCGTTCGAGAAGGCGCTGCGCAAGGCCAGCATTCCGTACAAGGTGTCGGGCGGCACGAGCTTTTTCGACCGCGCCGAGATCAAGGACCTGTGCGCCTGGTTTCGCCTGTGGATCAACAACGACGACGACCCGGCATTTCTGCGCGCCATCGGCAGCCCCAAGCGCGGCATCGGCCACACCACGCTGGCGGCCCTGGGAGCGTTTGCCACGCAGCACAAGCAGAGCATGTTCGGTGCACTGTTCAACGGCATGCTGCCGGCGGCCGTGCCCAAGCGTGCGCTCGATGGCCTGCACGAGTTCGGCCGCTACATCAACGACCTGGAGCACCGCGCCCGCCACACGCACGGCGCCGAGAATGCGCGCACCTTCCTGACCGAATGGCTCCAGGAAATCGGCTACGAGCAGCACCTGTACGACGGCGAAGACAGCGAAAAGGTGGCCGCCGCCCGCTGGAGCAACGTGCTGGAGTTCTGCGACTGGATGGCCCAGCGCGCGGGCGGCCAGATCGACGACACGGCAGGCGCCATGGTGGCCAAGGAGACGAAAAGCCTGCTGGAGGTGTCGCAGACCATTGCGCTGCTGTCCACCATCAGCGAGCGCGAGCAGGAGCAGGACATGGTCACGCTGTCGACCCTGCACGCCAGCAAGGGGCTGGAGTGGCCCCATGTGGTGCTGGTCGGCGTGACCGAGGGCATGCTGCCCTTCAAGCTCGACGACGACGAAGGCCGCCAGCTGAAGGTGGCCGACGACACCCTGCAGCGCCTGCAGGAAGAGCGCCGCCTGATGTATGTGGGCATCACCCGCGCCCAGCGCACGCTGGCCGTGAGCTGGACCAAAAAACGCAAGAAGGGCCGCGAGATGGTGGCCGCGCGGCCCAGCCGCTTCATTTCAGAGATGGGCCTGGACAAAGCCACCACGCGCGAAGACCCGCGCGAAAAGCTCAAGGCCTTGCGCGCCGAATTTGCCGCCAAGGCACAGGCCGCCAGTGCGGCGCCCAGCGCATGACACCACGCACCCCGAACTCCAGGGCATGGCCCGCACTCTGGCTAGCGATTGCTTACATTTTGATAGCAATAAGCTCTTCTCCTACAAGCGCTGCAAGCCAAAGTGATCCACAATCCACCACCGCTTGCCCGGCTGCGGTTGACCTGAATCATCAACACCTGCAAGGCCGCTGGCACGCCACGCTGCAGCCCGCCGCACCCGATGCAGCGCCAGCACCCGCCACCACGGCCGTGCTGCAGTTGGGTCCCCATCCCGAGCTGGCCGAGAGCGTGCGCGGCACCGTGCAGCGCGGCGACGCCAGTGCATTGCTCAGCGGCGATGTGGATGCGGGCGAGCTGGCCTTGGAAGAATCGATCAACGGCACCAACATCAGCGCCACCTGGACCGGCCAGGTGGTCGATGGCAGTTGTGGCCAGGAAATACGCGGAACATGGAACAACGTCCACCCCACCCTCTCTCTTGCTTTCGTGCTGCGCAAGCAGCCGGGCTGGCAATGAGCGCGCGCCACGGCACCGCCCTGGTGCTGGCGCTGCTGGCGCCAGCCGGGGCCGCCCTGGCCCAGACCGGATCCGCTGCCACTAGCGCAAACGCCTCCGCGCCCGCCAGCGCCGACAACGCCTGGCGCCGCTGCGCGGCCCTGGACAACGACCACCAGGCCCGCCTGGCCTGCTTCGACCAGTGGGCCGGCCAACAGGCCTGGCAGGCGCCCGCGGCATCGGCTGCGGCCAGCACAGAGGACGCCGCCGACCCTGCGGCGGTGCCGCTGCCGGTGGACACCCGGCTGCCGGCCACGCGCATCATCGATGTGGCCCAGACCGAAGGCTGCCGCGACACGCAGTACAGCGACCTCTCGCGCTTCTGGGAACTGGAGTCGGGCAGCAACTGCGGCACCTTCGGCTTTCGCGGCTACCGGCCGCTGTCGGTGTCGGTGGTGGCAAGCAGCAACGTGAACCGCCAGCCCAGCTCGGACGCCGATGGCCGCACCGCGACAGAGTCCACCCCCTACCATCGCACCGAAAACCGCATCCAGCTGTCGGTGCGCACCAAGATCGCCCAGGGCATGCTCACCCAGGGCCACCCCACGCTCAAGGATTCGCTGTGGTTTGGCTACACGCAGCAGTCGTACTGGCAGCTGTTCAGCCCCGGCATCTCGCGCCCCTTCCGCACCACCGACCATGAGCCGGAGGTGATGTATGTCTACCCCACCGACGCCCGGCTGCCCTTTGGCTGGCGCTGGCGCTACAGCGGCGCCGGACTGGTGCACCAGTCCAACGGCCAGAGCAACCCCTTGTCGCGCAGCTGGAACCGCGTCTACCTCATGACCGGCATGGAGCTGGACAACCGCTGGCACATCCAGGCGCGCATCTGGAAACGCCTGTCCGAAAACAGCCCCGACGACGACAACCCCGGCATCAGCGACTACATCGGCCGGGGCGAGGTGAAGGCATTCTGGAACCTGGACAAGGACAACACCCTGGGCGCCACGCTGCGCCACTCGCTGTCCAGCAGCGGGCGCGGCTCGGCCCGGCTGGAATGGCTGCAAACCCTGGGCTTCGGCCTGGGCAGCAGCAAGAGCAACCTGCGCCTGCACACCCAGCTGTTCAGCGGCTACGGCGACAGCATGATCGACTACAACAGGAAGCGCACGGTATTCAGCCTGGGGCTGAGCCTGGTGGACTTCTAGCGTACATCCCCAGTCGTGGGCCCACAACACGCGCCGGCGCCTGCGTGCGGCGGGCGCCCAAGACAGGGCCAATGGCATCGCGGCGGTATCAGGCCCGCTGCCGGTGGACGGACCCAAGCAATGCCTGCGGGTGAACGGCTACATGCGGCGCATGTTCAAGCGCCTGGCCAGCCGCCACCACCCACCAGGGCCGCCGCGAGCGGCCCTTGCCGCCTCTGCAGCTCAGGTGGCAAGGTCTGCAGCACCCTCTGCGTCGTCTTCCTGCTCCGGCACCTCCGGGTGCTTCACGATGGTCACCGGCACCGGGCTGGCATGGGCCAGTTCCTGCGACACCGATCCCAGCAGCGCGCTGCTGATGGCCCCCTGGCCGCGCGCACCGATGACGACCATGTCGCAGCCCGAGCTTTCGATGATGTCCACCAGCACATGCGCCGGGTCGCCCACGCCCACGGCGGTTTCGCAGGCCAGGCCGGCCGCCTGCAGCAACGCGCGGGCCGGGGCCATCAGGTGCTCGCCCGCCTCGATGCTGGCGGCGGCGATCAGGTCGGGGTCGCGCGACACCACCAGCTCGTACAGCGACGCGGGCTCTTGCACATTGGCCAGCACCACGCTGGCGCGCAGGCCGTCCTGCACCAGCCGCAGCGCATGGTGCACGGCATCCAGCGACAGGGCCGAACCATCCACGGCAATCAGAATCTTGAGCATGGCAAGCACTCCTTTTTATTGAACCATCCGGGCCAGTGTAGCGGCGCCCTGGCGGGGCGCGGCGCGCGCAGGGGGAGATGGCCCATCTGGGACAATCGCGCCCATGCTCCAGTTTGACCTTCTCAAAACCGACCCTACCAGCCACGCCCGCCGCGGCCAGCTCACGCTCAACCACGGCGTGGTGCAAACCCCCATCTTCATGCCCGTGGGCACCTATGGCACCGTCAAGGGCGTCATGCCGCAAAGCCTGCACGACATGGGCGCGCAGATCATCCTGGGCAACACCTTCCACCTGTGGATGCGCCCCGGCCAGGAGGTCATGCAAAGCTTTGGCGGCCTGCATGCCTTTGAAAAATGGGACAAACCCATCCTCACCGACTCGGGGGGCTTCCAGGTCTGGAGCCTGGGCGCCATGCGCAAGATCACCGAAGAGGGCGTGCACTTTGCGTCTCCCGTCAACGGCGACAAGCTCTTCATGTCGCCCGAGGTGAGCATGCAGATCCAGACCACGCTCAACAGCGACATCGTGATGCAGCTCGACGAATGCACGCCGTATGAAACCAAGGGGCATCTGACCACCGAGGCCGAGGCGCGCAAGAGCATGGAGATGAGCCTGCGCTGGGCCCAGCGCAGCAAAGACGAATTTGCGCGCCTGAACAACCCCAATGCCCTGTTTGGCATCGTGCAGGGCGGCATGTACGAGAACCTGCGCGCCGAGTCGCTGGAGCGCCTGGTGGAGATGGATTTCCCCGGCTACGCCGTGGGCGGCGTGAGCGTGGGTGAGCCCAAGGACGAGATGCTGCGCATCATGGCGCACACGCCGCATCTGCTGCCCGCCCACAAGCCGCGCTACCTGATGGGCGTGGGCACGCCCGAAGACCTGGTCGAGGGCGTGGCGCAGGGCGTGGACATGTTCGACTGCGTGATGCCCACGCGCAATGCGCGCAACGGCACGCTGTTCACGCGCTTTGGCGACCTGAAAATCCGCAATGCCCGCCACAAGACCGACCACCAGCCGCTCGACACCACCTGCAGCTGCCACGCCTGCGCCGGCAGTGCGGGCGTTCCGTGGAACGAAGGCGGGCGCGCGGGTTTCAGCCGCGCCTACCTGCACCACCTGGACCGCTGCGGCGAAATGCTCGGCCCCATGCTCACCACCATCCACAACCTGCACTACTACCTGAACCTGATGCGCGAGGTGCGCGCGGCGCTGGAGGCCGGGCAGTTTGCGCAGTTCCGGGCGCAGTTCAAGACAGACCGCGCGCGGGGGGTGTGAGGATGCCAAGCACGCGGCTGCAGCGCGCGCTTGGTCAATTGCTGTTTTTCATATAGCTGCACGCGCTTACCCCACAAGCGCCAGAGCCACTTTTCACCCTGATTTCACCGCAGCACTGTTGCCAATGCTCCCCAAAAAAAATCTGCCACACGCTGGTGGCAGGTGCCCGCTGGGGCGCACGGCGATGTGCGCCGGCGCGGATCAGTCGCGCAGATCGGGTGGCAGGGTACCGCCGTTGGCGGCGATGCTGCGCATCACCTGCTTGTGCAGCCAGATGTTCCAGGCGGCCGAGCCGGGTTCGTCGCTGCCGCTGTACAGCAGTTCGCCGGCCAGCTCCTTGCGCGCGGACAGGCTGCTGTCCAGACCCAGCAGCTTGAGCAGATCGACGATGGAGGTGCGCCAGTTCAGCCCGCTGGCGCCCGGCATGGCATCCAGGATGGGGGCCACGTCGCCCAGCGGGATGGACGCCGGCGCGGCAGGTGCAGCAGGCGCGCCAGCAGCGGCCGGGGCTGGCGGCGCAACGACGACCTCGGCGGCGTTGGCCGACGGGAAGATTTTGGAAAAGATGTTGGAAAAGAAACCCATGGCTGTGCTCCCAAGATGGCGTTGAGGATGGTGTAACCGGCGGCACCCGGGGTGAAACCCCGAACACCGCCGGCCTTTGTATCACGCGGATGTGGCAGGCGCAGGTGCTGCAGGCATGGCAAAGGCGCGCAAACGCACTCTTGCGCGTACGGCAATGGCCGCAGTGCGGGCAAAAATCGATCTTGTCGTTTTCAGGTCCCCCGGGCGCTTGCAGCCTGTGCACACGCTTTTGGCCAGGCGTGCCAGGGACCGTCGTAGCCCGGCTCCTTGCGGCGCTCGGCGTTGCGCTTTTCGTAGCCGGCGGCTTCAAGCTTGCCCAGCCGCGCCTGCGCGGCCTCCGCAACCTGTTTTCATCAAGATTCCAATCCACCAATACCCTGCTGGACCATGCTTCGCAGCAGCCCTGGCACCGGGGTACTATGGGGGAGGAACTTTCCCTCTTGAACAGGGCCCCAACCCCTCTCCTTCGGATCAGCGGGATGAAATCATGATGTGGCGAAATTTTCGACCTCTCGCGTGGGCGGGAGTGGCCGCCGTGGCGTTGGGCGCGAGCAGCCTGGCGTGGGCGGATAGGGACGGGCGCGGCCATGGGCACCGGGGTGGGCGGGTCGGTATCGGCCTTTACCTGGGGCCGGGTTACCTGGGGCCGGGCTTCGGTTATCCGATGTACCGCCCTGCCTACCCTTACCCCTACTATTACCCCGAGCCGTACCCTGCGCCAGCGGTGATTGCAGTGCCTGCAGAGCCGCCCGTGTACATCGAGCGCGGCAACGAAGGCACGGGCTACAACGGGGGCGCCGATGGGCAGCAGCCACAGGGCTACTGGTACCGCTGCAACCAGCCCGATGGCTACTACCCCTATGTCACCCAATGCCCGGGCGGCTGGCTGCAGGTGCCGGCGCAACCGCCAGCGAACTGAGGGGCGCAAGGCACACCCTGGCGCACGGCCGATATTCCATTTCCACTCGGAGAAAGCATGATGAGAGTCCTTTCCCTCACCGCTGTGCCGCTGCTGGCACTGACCCTGGCCGCCTGCACGGTGATGCCCACCGGCCCCAGCGTGACGGTGCTGCCCGGCAGCACCAAGAGCTTCGAGCAATTCCGGTATGACGACGTCAACTGCCGGCAATACGCACACATGCAGATCGGCGGCGCCACTGACGCGGCCAACCAGGGCGCGGTGGGCAGCGCGGTGGTGGGCACGGCGGTCGGGGCCCTGGCGGGCGCCGCGCTCGGCGGCAACCACGAAGGTGCGGCGGTGGGCGCTGGCATGGGCCTGCTGATGGGCTCGTCGGTCGGTGCCAGCAATGCCCAGTCCAGCGCCCATGGTGGCCAGCGGGGCTACGACAGTGCCTACGTGCAATGCATGTATGCCCGCGACCACCAGGTTCCGGTGTACGGCCGCATGCTCACCAGCCCGGGCGCCATGGGGCCGGGCTACGGCACGCCCATGCCGCCGCCTCCGCCCGGCTATTGGCGGCGCTAGCCGGTCAGGCCGCCAGCAGGCGTGCCACATGCGCGCGCAGCAGTTCGGGCTGCGCCTGGGCGGGCGCCACGGCGGCGCCCACATTCAACCCCACCCGGTTGAACAAACCGCGCCGGAACGGCCGCACCATCGCGTCGCCCTGTTCGATGCGGCTGAAATACGAGCCCCACAGGTTGGTCAGCGCCATGGGAATCACCGGCGCCTCGATGCCGTCTTGCCGCGCGCGCTCGATGATCTTCATGATGCCGCCCTTGAACGCTTGCAACTGCCCGTCGCGGGTGATGCCGCCCTCGGGAAAGATGGCCAGCAGGTCGCCTGCACGCAGCACCTGGGCGGCTCGCTCGAAAGCGGCCTCGTACACGCGTGGGTCTTCCTTTTGCGGTGCGATCGGAATCGCCTTGGCCAGGCGGAACAGCCAGCCCAGCACCGGCACGCGGAAGATGCGGTGGTCCATCACGAAGCAGATCGGGCGCGGGCTGGCAGCCATGAGCAGCACGGCATCGACAAAGCTCACATGGTTGCAGGCCAGGATGGCGGCGCCGGTGGTGGGCAGATGCTCATCGCCCTGCACCTTGAAGCGATAGACGAAACGCGAGAGCACCCAGGCCACGAAGCGCAGCAGGTATTCGGGCACCAGCAGGAAGATATAGAACGCCACCACGGCGTTGGCGATGGCCGTGAACAGAAAGACCTGCGGCACCGTGAACCCCGCACCCAGCAGCGCGCCCGCGATGACCGCGCTGGCGATCATGAACAGCGCATTGAGGATGTTGTTGGCCGCGATGATGCGCGCGCGGTGCGTGGGCTGGCTGCGCATCTGGATCAGCGCATACATGGGCACGCTGTACAGGCCGGCAAACAGGCTGAGCAGCGCCAGGTCGGCCATCACGCGCCAGTGCGCGGGCTGGACGAGAAAGGCGGCGAGCTGCATGACCTCGGAGGCCGGAAGGCTGCGCGAGGCAAAGTACAGATCGATGGCAAACACACTCATGCCGATGGCCCCGAGCGGCACCAGGCCGATCTCGACATGGCGGCGCGACAGCACCTCGCACAGCAGCGCACCGGTGCCGATGCCAATGGAAAACACCACCAGCAGCAGCGAAGCCACCTGCTCGTTGCCGTGCAGCACCTCCTTGGCAAAGCTGGGGAACTGGCTGAGGAAAACGGCGCCGAAGAACCACATCCAGCTGATGCCCAGCAGCGAGCGGAACACCACGATGTTCTCGTGCGCCAGTTTCAGGTTGCGCCAGGTTTCGGTGAAGGGGTTCCAGTGGATGGCGAGGCCCGGGTCGGTGGCGGGCGCGGAGGGGATGAACTGCGCCACGGCACGCCCCAGCAGCGCCAGCACCACGCAGGCCACGGCCACGGTGGTGTGGCCGATGCCAGGCAAGGCCACCAGCAGGCCGCCGGCCACGTTGCCCAGCAAGATGGCCACGAAGGTGCCCATCTCGACCATGCCATTGCCGCCCGTGAGCTCGCGCTCGCTGAGCACCTGGGGCAGGTAGGCGAACTTGACCGGCCCGAACAGCGTGGAGTGCACGCCCATCAAAAAGGTGCACAGCAACAGCACCGGCACATTGCCCGCCATGAACCCGCCCGACGCCACCAGCATGATGGCGATCTCCAGGCTCTTCACGAAGCGGATCATGCGCGTCTTGTCGTATTTGTCGGCGAGCTGCCCCGACGTGGCCGAGAACAGCAAAAACGGCAGGATGAACAGCGCCCCGATCACCAGCCCCGCCATCGCGGGCGGCAGCCACGACACGCTGAGCTGGTAGGTGACCATCACCGTGAAGGCGAACTTGAACAGGTTGTCGTTGGCCGCACCGGAGAACTGCGTCCAGAAGAACGGCGCAAAGCGGCGCTGGCGCAGCAGGGCGAACTGGTTGGGGTCTGCGTGCGCCGCATCTCTCTTTTCATCCGCCATGCAGACTGCTCCTTTGTGTTGCCGTAGCCTGCAATTTTGCACAGCCTCCATGACACACACCCTGCGCTGGCACAGGCTTGCAAGGTGCGCGCGTGGTGGCACGCGGATACACCACTTCACAACACTTCGCACAGCGCCTATGTGCGCTTGACACAGCGCCCCAATGATCAAGGCTCCCGGTTCCGCACGGAATCATTTCTGAGGAGTACACCATGGCACGCAATGCCCTCGCCGCCGCTTCCATCGCCCTGCTGTCGCTGAGCGCCCTGACGGCGGCGCACGCACAGGTCGGCGCCACCGTCATCATCCAGTCCGGCAGCCCCCAGTACCAGCGCCCCGCGCCGGCCCTGGTGCAATACCAGGCACCGCCGCCTCCGCGCCATGAGGCCGCGCCCCGCCCCCGGCGCGGCATGGCGTGGGTGCCCGGCCACTGGGAATGGCGCGGCCACCGCCATGTATGGATGGCGGGCTACTGGGTGAAGGCACGTCCCGGCTACCACTACCGCGAGCCCCGCTGGGCCGAGCATGACGGCCGCTGGGCCATGCAGCGCGGCGGCTGGGACCGTGACCGGGACGGTGCAGCCAACCGCTACGACCGGTACGACCGCGATGGCGATGGCGTGCCCAACCGCCACGACCGCCAGCCCGACAACCCGCGCCGCAACTGATCTTGCGGCGCAGGCGGCCCCCCTGCGGTTTCCCCGGGGGGTCATTCCTTTCCCAAATCATTCGTGTCGAAGAACCCGTTCAAGATCTTTTCGGGGTCGCACAAGCACCTTGCCCAAAGGGTTGGAGTGAAATCGGGCGATGGCACGCCCCGGCTGCTTGCATGGGCACGAGCGAAGCCGCAGACAGTGCTGCAGCACGGCAAGGCGAAGCAACGACGACACGGAGGGTTTGGAAAAGGAATCAGACCAGGTGCAGCTCGGCGTGGCCCAGGCCCGGGAAGTCGGCCACCACCACCGTGCCCGGCGCCACCAGCACGGTGCCGGTGCACGAGCCCGTGGTCACCCACTGGCCCGCACGCAGGCCGCCCAGGCTGCGCGCGCCCTCGTTGGCCAGCCACACCAGCAGCCGCAGCGGGTCGCCCGCCGGGTTGCCCCAGGCGGCGTGCTGCACGGCCACCGTGCCGTTGACGGACAGATGCACCGGCTGCACCAGGGGCTGGACCGCAGCCACGTCGGCCGACCCCGAACCCACCACCAATGCGCCATGGCAGGCCTGGTCGGCCAGGCGGCTGAACTCGCCCTGCTGGGCCCAGGCGGCAAAGCGCGTGTCGCACACCTCGATGGCGGCGCGCACCGACGCCATGGCCGCCAGCACCTCGGCCGGGCTGTAGGGCGCGGTGCGCTCGGGCAGGTCGGCACCCAGCTCGTACACCAGCTCAGCCTCGACCCCCATCACGGCAAAGCCTGCGGCAGGCAAATGCACGGCCTGCCCGGTTGGCGCTACCGCCACCGAATCGCGGGTGAGCGCCGCGCGCGCGGGCAGCGCCTGGGGCGATGCGGCGCCCACCTTCCAGCCAGCGATCTCGCCGCGCTCGCGCACCACGGCGTCCTGCACGGCATAGGCCTGGGCCGCATTGCACGGGCGCAGCGCAGCGGGCAGATCGAGCGGCCGGGGCATGCGCCCCTGGCGCGCCATGGTGAGCAAGGCCGCGCTGGCAAAGGGATCAAAGGCGGTATCGGGCATGGCAGGCATCCTGGGGATAAAGCTTGGCGGATTATGGCGAGGCACCAGTTTCTGCGCCCGTCCAGCATCAGCAACGATTGCCATCCATTAGCGCACACAGCCCCCTTTTGCGCCGCAGTGCCGCCTAGAATCGGCCTCGCAGGAGAGTCAGCGGCACCGTCCGCTTCACCGAAGGCGCAAACTCCCATACACGCTCAGGTTCCGTACTGCACCATTCAACAAAGCCGTCTGGAGAGCCGCCACGACCTACACGCGTGGCGCACCGAAGGAGCAAACCACGCGCCATGCCGGCGATTGCGGTGAATCTCTCAGGTACCAAGGACAGGGGGAGCGGCAGCTTGGCAGACGCGCCGGCTGCACGCTATTGAAGCAATAGCTGCTACCGCACGCCTGTCAAGTGCCAGAGCCCAGAAAGGCTTTGAAAATCATGCGCGTGATCGTTTTAGGTGCCGGCCTGCTCGGCGTGACTTCGGCGTATTTCCTGCAACAACTCGGCCACGAGGTCACGGTGATCGACCGCCAGGGCACACCCGGTGCCGAGACCAGTTTTGCCAACGGTGGCCAGATCTCGGTGAGCCATGCCGAGCCCTGGGCCAACCCCAGCGCGCCGCTCAAGGTGCTGCAATGGCTGGGCCAGGAAGATGCACCGCTCTTGTTCCGCCTGCGTGCCGACATGCGCCAGTGGCTGTGGGGCCTGCAGTTCTTGCGCAACTGCACCCCGGCGCGCACGCGCCACAACATCGAGCAGATCGTGCGCCTGGGCACCTACAGCCGCAGCGTGCTGCAGCAGCTGCGCGCGGCCACCGGCATCGCGTACGACCAGCGCACACAGGGCATCCTGCACTTCTATACCAACGCCAAGGAGTTCGACGGCGCGCTGGCCCCGGCCGAGCAGATGCGCCAGCTCGGCTGCGAGCGCCAGGTCATCAGCGCCGACGAGGCCGTGCGCATCGAGCCAGCCCTCGCCCACATCCGCCCGCAACTGGCCGGCGCCACCTACACGGCCGAGGACGAGTCGGGCGATGCCAACCAGTTCACCCGCGAACTGGCCCGGCTGTGCGCGGCGGCGGGCGTGCAATTCCGCATGGGCCACCACATCACGGCGCTGCGCGAGGCCGGTGGCCATATCGACCATGTGGAGCTGACCAATGCCGAGGGCCGCTTCGAGCGCGTGCGCGGCGACGCCTTCGTGCTGGCCATGGGCTCGTTCAGCCCGCTGCTGGCGCAGCCGCTGGGCATTCGCCTGCCCATCTACCCAGCCAAGGGCTATTCGGTGACCATGCCGGTCAAGAACGCGTCGATGGCCCACGCGGTGAGCCTGACGGACGACGAATTCAAGCTGGTGTTCTCGCGCTACACCAGCGCGCAGGGAGACCGTTTGCGCATTGCCGGCACGGCAGAATTGAACGGCTATGACCGCAACCTGAACCCGATGCGCTGCGAGGCCATCGTGCGCCGCGTGGAGCAGCTCTTCCCCGGCGCGGGCGACGCCAGCCAGGCCCAGTTCTGGACCGGCCTGCGCCCCGCCACACCCAGCAACGTGCCGCTGATCGGCAAGACCAAAGTGGCCAACCTGTTCCTCAACACCGGCCACGGCACACTGGGCTGGACGCATGCCTGCGGCTCGGGCAAGGCGCTGGCCCATATCGTGAGCGGGCTGGCACCCGAGGTGGACTTTGCTTTCACGGGCACGTCCGACCGCGCGGCACCGGGCCACAAGATGGCCGTGACCGCACCCAGCCAGCGGGCAGCGAACAACGCCTGAAAGGCGGAGGACCTTGGGCGCCTGCGGCACCTGTGCGCAACCGCAGGCACCCATCAAAAAGCCTGCGCTGCCCAGGGGCATACGCAGGCCATGCTATCGGCGTGCCAGCTGGCCGCGGGGAGTTTGGCCCCTGCCAACTGCCAGCCTCACCCAGCGTCAGTGGCCGCCGCCGAGGTAGGCAGCCTTCACGGCCGGGTCATCGCGCAGGCGCTCCGCCGGGCCTTGCACGGAAATGCGTCCGTTTTCCAGCACATAGCCGTAATCGGCTACCGCCAGGGCGGCTGCCGCAAATTGCTCCACCAGCAGCATGGTGACACCCTGCCCCTTGAGGCGCTCAATGATGCGGAAAACTTCCGCCACCAGAATGGGCGCAAGGCCCATGGAGGGCTCGTCGAGCAACACCACTTCCGGATTGAGCATGATGGCGCGGGCCATGGCCAGCATCTGCTGCTCACCGCCGGACAGCGTCCCAGCCAGCTGAGTGCGGCGCTCCTTGAGGCGCGGAAAAAGCTCCAGAGCCCGCTCCAGATCACCGGCCACATCCCCCCGGGGGCGGCTACCTGTCAGGCGGGGAAAAGCCCCCAGGGTGAGGTTGTCGGTCACCGTCATGGTGGCAAAAACGCGCCGCCCTTCCGGGGAGTGCGCCAGCCCCAGCTTGGCGATGGTGTAGGCCTCCTGGCCGTCAATGCGCTTGCCGTTGAGCGTGATCTGGCCCGCGGTCGGCGCGATCATGCCGCTCACCGCCCGCATGGTGGTGGTTTTGCCAGCGCCGTTGGAGCCGATCAGCGTCACGACCTTGCCCTTGGGCACTTCGATGGAGATGCCGTGAAGCACCTGTACCTTGCCGTAGCCGGCCGAAAGATTCTGGATGGTCAGCATGTGTTGTGCGTCTTGTATCGTCGTTTCGGGGGCATCGGGCTCAGGCGGGCTGGGCCACGACGGTCTCGGCGCCACCGCCCAGGTACGCCTCGATGACCTTGGGATCGGCCTGAACTTCCGCGGGCATGCCTTCGGCAATCTTCTGGCCAAAATCCAGCACCGATACCGTGTCGCAGATGCTCATCACCACATCCATGTGGTGCTCGATCAGGATCACCGTCACTCCATGATCGCGAATCTTCTTGATGATGGAAATCAGTTCCACGATGTCAGGGGCCGTGAGTCCGGCGGCTGGCTCATCGAGCAGCAGCAACTGCGGATCGAGTGCCAGAGCGCGGGCAATCTCCAGCAAGCGCTGTTTGCCATAAGGCAGGTTGCGAGCCTGTTCCGCGGCCAGGTCTTGCAGGCCGACAAAACGCAGCAGACCCATGCCCCGGGTGACGGCGGCATCGTTCTCACGGCGGTAGCGCCCCGTGTGCACGGCCACGTCAAACAGGTTGCTTGCAAAGCTGTGGTGCAGACCCACCTGAACGTTTTGCAGCGCGGTCATTTCGCCAAACAGCTGTACGTTCTGGAAGGTTCGCGCAATACCCGACAGAGCAATGTCCGACGAGGTGCGACCCACCACAGAGCGGCCACTAAAGCTGATCGCGCCAGCCGTCGGAACGTAAATGCCAGTGAGCACGTTCATCATGGTGCTCTTGCCCGAACCGTTGGGACCGATGAGGCCGTGGATGGTGCCCCGTTTGATGCTCAGGTCCACATTGTTCAGGGCCTTGAGGCCGCCAAACTGCATGAGCACGCCGCTGGCTTGCAACAGCTCAGTGGATTCACCCGCCCTGGTGGCTGTGGACACCGCATCCGCCTGTGCTGCACCGATGGGCTGCAAGGGCAGATCGGGAGGTGCCGTGCGCAGGTTGAGCGCATTGCGGACAAAACCCACAATGCCGTCCTGCAGGTAGTACACAACAAACAGCATGATCACACCGAAGATCGACAAGCGCCAGTCGGTCATGGTCTGCAACCAGAACGACAGAGCGGCCAGCGCCATGCTGCCCACCACCGGGATCGCCATTTGCGCGATGGTCGAGCGCTCGCGCCGGACAGCCACCACGGCCGTGATGGCCACCAGAACTGCCAGGCCCACGGACACGTAGCGGAACAGCTCCACATCATCGAGCAGCTTGGGCAGCAGCACGATGATGGCAGCGCCCACCAGCGAGCCGATGCGGCTCTTGCGCCCCCCCATGATCACCGCCAGCAGGAACAGCACGGTGAGTTCGAAGTTGTACGAGTTGGGGGAAATGTACTGCTCCGAATACGCGTACAGGCACCCGGCCAATCCGGCAAAACCGGCGCTGATCACAAAAGCGTACACCTTGTAGCGATAGACCGATACGCCCATGCAATCGGACGCCACGGGGCTGCCGCGCAGCGCCTCGAAGGCCCGGCCCAGGTGGGAGCGCAAAATGCGGTGCGACACGATGAGCGACAGCACCATCATGGTAGCCACCAGCCAGAAGTACTCGCGCTTGGCCAGCTGGAACCCGCCAATCTCGGGCTTGTCCAGCTTGATGCCCAGGGGGCCTTCGGTCAGAAAACTCATCTCGTTGATGAGAATCTGGATGATGGTGCCGAACGCCAACGTCACCATGGCCAGATAAGGGCCAGAGACGCGCAGTGCGGGCAGCGCCAGCAGCGCACCGAAGCCCGCCGTCAGCACGATGGCGGCCGGAATCGTGACCCAGATGGGTGCGGCCAACTTGAACACCAGCACACCCGCCGTGTAGGAACCCAGGCCGAACAGACCGGCATGGCCCAGAGACACCTGCCCGGTGTAGCCCACCACAATGTCAAGACCAAAGAGCACGATCGCGTAGATCATGATGGTCTCGAGCAGATGGATGTAGTAAGGATTGCCGACCACCGTGGGGAAGGCCAGCAGGGCGGCAAAAGCCGCAATGGACAGGACCAGACGCATCACTTTGGTGGTGCTGGACGTGGGCGAGGCAGGGCCCTGCGGGCCGCCGGAACCTGCCAGGGAGGTAATAGAGGATGCAGCCACTTTGTCAGACCTTCTTGATCACGGATTTGCCGAAAATTCCCTGCGGACGCACGGCCAGCACGATCAGCAGCAGCACCAGGCCAGGAACATCCTTGTAGCCGGTGCTGAGATAAAAACCGGTGGTGGTCTCTGCCACACCCAGGATGATGCCGCCCACCACAATGCCCAGGCCGCTGGTCAGGCCACCGATGATGGCGACCGCAAAAGCCTTGAGCCCCAGCACGGCGCCCATCGTGGCCCCCGTCAACGTCAGCGGCGCAATCAGCACGCCCGCAAAACCGGCCGTCAGGGACGACAGCGCATACGAGAAGGTAATCACCAGCCCGGTATTGATGCCCATCAGCTTGGCGGCATCGCGGTCATTGAAGGTGGCCACCACGGCTTTGCCGAAGATGGAGCGGCGGTTGAACAACTCCACCGCCAGCATCATGGCCAGCGCACCGCAGACCACGAGCACTTCCATCGGCAAGATGTTGGCGCCCAGGAACTGGAACGGTGCCTCTGGCAGTGGCGAAGGGAATTTGAGGTCATCACGGCCCCACACGTTTTCTGCCACGTTCTTGAAGATGATGCCCAGCGCGATGGTGGACATGATCCAGCCGAACTCTGACTTGATCTTGATGGCGGGCCGCACGCCGATGCGCTCCACCACGGCGCCCTGAAGTGCACCAAACAGGCACACCAGCGGGATCATGAGCCAGTAGTTGACACCCAAGCCTACGAGTGTCAGACCGACCAGGGCGCCCAGCATGAGCGCGTCGCCCTGACCGAAGTTCAGGGTGTCCGAGGTGGCAAAGGTGAGTTGATAGCCGAAGGCGATAACGGCATAGATCATGCCCAGTGCAATGCCGCTAAAGACGAGTTGGGTAAAAATTTGCATGCGGGAAGCCCTCGCGTACGGATCGGTCGAATGGCGTGAAAAATGTCAGTGGACAAAAAAATACCGCTGCCGTTTCTGGCAGCGGCAGCGGTTTACGAACCGCTTACTTCTTCAGGCGAACTTCAGAAGCCTTTTTCTGGTCTTCGGGGTATGCGTAAACAACGCGTTGGCCCTTGACCTCACCAAACACCGGGATGTTGGCGGTGATGGCGTCGTGGTCGGTCTTGGAGAAAGGTTTCACATAGGTGGTGACAACACCTTCCACCGGTGCCTTCAGGTCTTCCAGTGCGGCCTTGATCTTGGGGCCCTCCGTGCTGCCGGCCTGCTTGATCGCAGCAGCCAGCAGGTAGATGGAGTCATAACCCTGGGCAGCCGAAACGGGTGAATCGATGCGGCTGTTCTTCGGGTTGAAGGTTTTCAGGTAGCTCACGATGAACGCCTGGCGCTTGGGCGTGGTGGGCTCCTGCACAAAGGTTTGCGGCATGCGTGCACCTTCACCGCCGGGGCCGGCGTTGTCGATGTAGTTGGCCATGGACAGGGTCCAGCTGCCAACCATCGGCACTTTCCAGCCCAGCTTGGTCATGCCGTTGGCGATCTGTGCCAGTTCAGGACCGATGCCGTAAGTCAGGATCACCTCGGCACCGGCCGCCTTGGCCTTGAGCAATTGGGCCGTCATGTCGACGTCCTTGATGTTGAACTTTTCAACGGCCACTGGCGTGACACCCTTGGCTTTCAGCGCTTTCTCCAGATCTTCACGACCGAGCTGGCCGTAGTTGGTGGAGTCCGCCAGGATCGCCACTTTCTTGAAGCCGCGGCGTGCCACGGCTTCTTCAACAATCATGGGTGCCTGGATGCTGTCGTGTGCGGCATTGCGAAACACGTAGTTCTCAGGCTCTTTCTCGAACTGCTTGGTGATGATGGAGCCGGTGGCCACGTTGTTCATGACCGGGATCTTGGCTTCCTGAAAGAAACGCTGCGAAGCCAGGGCCACACCGGTGTTGATGTAGCCCACCACGGCGACTACGCGCTCTTTGTTGACCAGCTCCTGGGCAATCTGGACGCCACGCTCGTTCTTGGCTTCGTCATCACGCTCGACCAGTTGCAGCGGACGGCCCAGCACGCCGCCGGCCTTGTTGATTTCCTCTGCGGCCAGACGCACGCCATCGCGCATGCTGACGCCCATGGAGGACGAACCGCCCGTGAAAGGGCCATCCACACCGATCTTGATAGGGTCTGCCGCAAAGGCAGCGGTGGACAGTGCAACAGCGCCGGCAAGGGCAGCAATTTTGAAGGCGAATTTCATGGTGTCTCCTGAATGTGTACGGTTCCAATCCGGCATAACCAAACCAGTTTGCGCGGCCACCATGGACGTTAATGAATGCCCCCCTGCTCTCTCGACAGTGAAAACCCTTGAACCCCCGGGCTTTTTCTGACAAATCACTGACCACCCGCATGGCAGACGCCTGCGCCCCCATCGTGCGATTTGCCCGCGCGCTGGCCGAGGGCATGGTCAGCGCAGACGGCCGTTGCCGTGCCGTTGGTGCGCAATGTGTTCCGGCGGGACGGCCGCCAGATTGGCTCATTGATGGTGCCGCGTGGCAACGTGGTGTGCGTGGATGTCGATGCATCGTTTGAAGACAACCTGAATGCATCGAAGCGTCTGACCACGCACGCTTCCCGGTGGTGCGGGGCGGCATGGACAACATGCCTGGGCGTGATCAACACGTGCCAGCGGCTATCGTGCACGCTGCGGGACAAGGCCCACGGCGGCCTGCCGGAGCAGCCGCAGCAAACAACCCCCTCATGCCAGAAACCATCACAGGCATGGAGCTGCTGGACAACCTCCACCTGTCGGATGTGCCCATGGTGTTTGCCATCGACGAATACAGCGAAGTGCAGGACATCGTCACGCTCCCGGTCACACGCCTGCCCCCCGAGGAAAAGGACAAGGCCGAGGACCGCCCGGCGGCCTGATCGCAACGGCCCTATTCGCTGCCCACAAACACCGTCAGCACACCGGTGTAGCCATACAGGTGGTGGTGCGCAATCTCGCCGCCGGCAAAAAAACCGGTCAACGGCACATCGCCCAGCGCATGCCGCACGATCTGCAATTCGGCGCTGGGCCCGCCAAAGTGCGGCCCACCCCGGCCCGAGCAGCTCACGTAGATGGCGCCCCGGATGGACCGGGCCGCAGGGCTGGCCGCCGCCGGTGCCGCGCTGCCAGGCGCCTGGCGCAAACCCTCCTGCGCTTCGCCGGCCAGCGGTGCCGGCTCCGTCTCTTCCGGCGACAGCTCCTCGCGGATTTCCGCGCAGATGCGCATCAGGTCGGCACGGGCCGCGGCCACGTTGCGCTGGCAAAACGCCAGGTGCATGCCGGGCTCCACCTGATCGGCCAGGGCCACGCCCCGGCGCGCACCATCGAGGCCCACGATGTGGCGCACCCGGGTGTCCGTGCCAAAGTGGCCGGTGTGCTGCGCCCCCTGCGGCTGTTCGCCGGCATCGACCAGCCCCGCCAGGGTTGCCCGCACCTTGCGCAGCGCCGCCTGCGGATCGCCGTCCAGCGACACATCGAGCGTGGACAGCAGCACATCCAGCGCGGGCTCCGCATCGAGCTGCAGCACCACGTTCTCGTGCGCAGCGGTGACGGTGTGCAAGCGCCCCACCGGCTGGCATCCCTGCGTGACCCGCGACAGCAGCGCCACGCCGGACCCGAAGGCCACGCCCGAGAGGCCGCCATCGAATACCCCGCCCGCCGCCCCGTGGCCGGCGATGTTGCCATTGCCGGCCACGGCGAACTGCACACTGGCGCCACGGCTGGCACTGAGCCCGCCAAACAGGTAGCCGGTGGTGGTGCGCGCGGCCATTTCGCCCAGCAGCTCCGCCAGTTCGGCCGTATGGCCATCGGCATGCACCAGCGCGGTATGGGCCTCGAAGCCGCTGGCTGGATTGCGCGGCAGCGGGGCCACGCCCGAGAACACGCGGTACTGGTCGGCCGGGATGTCGAGCAGCATCACCGACAGCGCAGGCTCGTCGAAATACTCGGCATTGTTGGCCGCGACCCCCACGCCCACGGTGCCGCTCCAGTCGGTCACTTCGGGCAGCTCCCCACTCAGGTAGTCAAACAGTGCCTGCGCCTCGCTGGCATAGTGGTCGGTGATGTAGAGCAGGCCCAGCGTGGGGGCGTGCGCGTAGTCGGGCAGGGCCATCTGGGCGCGCAACTGCGCCAGCACCAGGGCGGCGGCCATGCGCCACTGGGGATGGGTGGCATGGCCGGTGGGAAATAGTTTCATGGTGTGACCTCACGGGCGGCGGCGGGCGCTGCCTGCAGCACCGCCAGAGCAGCCTATCCGCCCGCCGGCTTGCGCGGTGCGCGGCGGGCCGTGGTTTTCTTGGTGGCGGACTTGGCCGCAGATGGGGCGGACGCCTTCTTGGCGGCTGGCTTCTTGGCAGCGGTCGGCCTGGCCGCACCGGCGGCAGTGCGCTGGCCGGCCCGCAGGGTCTGCAGCCCCTTGGCGGCAAACTGGCTGGCCATGTCGGTAGCGGTCTTGAGGGCTTCGGTGGCCATGCTGGTGGTGGGGTCCAGCGCCGCCGGCTTGCCGGCGTCTTTCAGGGCGCTGGCAGCGATCTGCTGGAACTGGCTGGTCAGCGCGCCCCACCATTGCATGGGGTCCACCAGGGCCGGCTCGGGCGCCTTGGTGGCCTGCGCATTTTCGGCCGCAGCAGGCTGGACGGGTTCAGCGGGCTGTGGCGCAGCCGCTGCGGGC
The DNA here is from genome assembly GCF_900107605.1 of Acidovorax soli. GTDB lineage: Bacteria > Pseudomonadota > Gammaproteobacteria > Burkholderiales > Burkholderiaceae_C > Acidovorax > Acidovorax soli. The sequence continues at coordinate 79,224 of NZ_FNQJ01000011.1, forward strand.
GCGGGTGCCGGCGCGGGGGCGCTGGTCCGGCTGGCAACGGTATCGGCGGCCTTGGGCTTGAAGGCATTGGCCACCTCGGCCATGCTGACATTCATGCCCTGAAGCGTGGCCAGGGTCATCTTCTGCACTTCCAGCGCCTGGACGGTGGCCGTCAGGGCACGCGAGTTCTGCTCCAGCCAGAACTGCACGGCCTTGAGTTCGGCGATGCGCTTTTCCAGCTCTTCGACACTGAGCGTGGGCGCCACCCAGTTCGACAGGTTGGGCAGTTGGGGAATGCCGCTGGAGGCGCCTTTGGCCAGGCTTTGCAGAAAGTCAAAGCCGGGGACGAATTTGCCGAAACCAAAGTGGGATGTGTCGCTCATGGCCGCTCCGCAAGAGATGGGTCTGTGGCACGGCCCGGGGCGCCGTGGTGGCACAGCTTACTCCAATGCCTTGGGCAGCGGGAAGCCCCCGGTGCTCAGTGTTTTTGCCCGTGCGCCGTGCCGTGGCCCATTGCGGCAGCCGTTGCACCAGGCGCCTGCGTGGCCACCGGCAACTGCAGCGGCAGCTGGGTTTCAACGCCCTTGGCATCCTGGAACACCAGCGTCACGGGCACGGTGGAACCCTTGGCCAAGGGTGCCTTCAGGTCCAGCAGCATGACGTGGTAGCCACCAGGCTGGAGTTCCACGGTCTTGCCCGCGGGCAGGTCGAGCGCGGGCACGGCGCGCATCTTCATGATGTCGCCTTCCATCTTCATCTCGTGCACCTCGGCCACGCCGGCGACCGGCGTTTCGATGCGCACCAGGCGAGCGCCGTCCTTTGCGGTCAGGCGCATGAAAGCGCCCGTGGCCTTCTGGCCTTGCACGCTGGCGCGTGCCCAGGCGCCGTCCACCACCACGGGCGCGGTGGCCTGGGCATGGACCTGCCCGGCAAGCAGGGCCAGGACGATGAAAGCGGAGCGGGTGATGTGTTGCAGTGTCATGGAGCTCTCCTGGGGTTGAAAAAGAAAAGGGAAAGGGAAAACGGTCAATGCGCGTGACCGCCTGCAGCCGGCATCAGCTCCAGCGCGGGGGCGGGAAATTTCAGATCGCCAGGCTTGTGGCCTGCGGCAGGCACCTCGGCCCAGTCGGTGCGGCCCTGTTCGCAGACCTGTGCCACGGGCCAGTAAAGGGTGCCCGCCTGCGCGGGCATGCGCGCCTGCAGCACGAACTCGTCGTAGTAGGCGTTGGGCAGCGCATCGGCCGGGGTGTTCGCCGTCCAGCGGATGCGGCGCACTTCCTCCGCAATGGCCTTGCCGTGGTCGGTGCGCGGCGGGGTGAGCTTTTCGCGCTCGATGGCGATGGTCCAGCCGGCCTTGGGCATGGGCTTGGTGCCTTCCACGCCGGGCGGCAGGGTCACGACGATCTCGCGCGTGGGCGACTCACCGCAGCCGTGGCCCACGCGGAACGTGGCCTTGTAGCCGCTGCCGGCGTTGGCCACCTGGTATTCCAGCGTGATATGGGCATTTGCAACATTAAAAAGACCTGTGGCGCTTACCAATAAAGCGCAAGTAGCTATTCTTTTGAGAGTTCTCATGGTAATGATGGCGTATGCAGAGGTCAGAGGGCCCACTTCAGCTCGGCCATGTAGCTGCGCTGCGGGTAGGGATGGAAATTCCAGAACTGGTAGTTGTTGAGGTTGTCGATACCCACGGCGGCGCTCACCTGCTTGGTGATCTGGTAGCGCACGCGCAAGTCGGTGGTGAAGTAGCGGCTGGCGCCCTGGTAGGCAAAGCCGTTGGGGTCGCTGTTGTCGAGCGTGCTGTACTGCTTGCCGCTGTAGCGCGCGCCCAGGGTGTAGGACCACTTGTCGTCCGGCCGGTAGGTCGCCACGGCGCTGGCGCGCCACTCGGGGATGCGCGGCTGCCATTGGCCCACGCTGGCGGGGAACTTGTCGTTGCGTGTGATCCTGGAATGGGTCCAGGTCAGGCTGCTGCCCAGCTCCAGCCCGCGCACCAGCACGTTGGCCGCCTGGTACGAGAGTTCCAGCCCCTGGGTACGGATGGCGTCCACGTTCTGGATGTTGGTGAGGTTGGGCGTGACCAGCACATTGGTCTGCGAATACAGCGCGTCCCTGGTGCGCTCGAAGAAGGTCGTGAGGCGCAGCAGCCCATTGCCCATGTCGCGCTCGGCCGTCAGCTCGGTGGTCCAGCTCTTTTCGGGTTTCAGGTGGGGGTCATTGTTGATCAACGCGCCGCTGCCGCTGATGCCGCCCTGGTATAGCTCGGCCACGGTGGGCATGCGCACGGCGCGGCCTGTGGACGCCTTGAGCACCCACAGATCATTGGCCTGGTAGGCCACGGCCGCCTTGGGCGAGAGGTAGGTTTCGTTGCGCTCGGGGTGGCCCACGGTGGTGGTGGCGTTGCCCGTCTGGCCGTTGCGGGCGCTCCAGCGCTCGGCGCGGGCGCCGAGCACGGCCTTCCACTGGGGCGCGATCTTCCAGGCGTCTTGCGCCCACAGGCCGATGAGCTGCGTATCGCCATTGAAGGCCTGGTTGCGGGCGCCTGCTGCGCCGTTGATCCAGTTCGCCGTGGCGTTCTCGATGGTGCGCAGCTGGTAGCTGTCGCGCTGCAGGCCAAAGTCCACGATGTGCGCGCCCTGCACGCCATCGGGCCGCCACGTGCCCTTGGCGGCCAGCGTGTTCCAGCCCGTGCCTTGGCTGTTGACGATGCGGCCCGCGCCGCCGTTCAGTGCGGCAGGCAGCGCGACGGTGGCGGCGCGCAGGGTGTCGGTCTGGTAGTCGTAGAGGCTGGCGGCCACCTCCCAGTCGAACACGCCCTGGGTGTGGCTCTTGACGACAAGCCCGTGCATGAAATGCGTGAGGTCTTCGTTGGAGACGTTGAAGTCGGTGGGCGCAAGCGTGTACGAGCGGCCGTTGATGTTGACCGTGCCGCTGTAGACCGCATTGCCATTGGCTTCGCGCAGGTAGCTGCTGGGCCGCCCTTCGGATGCGTTGTGCCACCAGCCGAAGGTGTAAGCGGCCCGCACGGTGGGCGAGACGTCGTAGGCGATCTTGGCCTTGATATGGTCTTGCTGCGTGTGGTACTGCGTGGCCGTGCCCAGCAGGTACCAGGGCTGGTTGCTGCGGTTGTTGCCCAGCACCGCGCCAGTGACAGGCGTGCCCGCGCTGCCCACGGTGCCTGCGGACACGAGCCGCGTGGGGAAGGTGAGCGGCTGGCCTTCGCTGTCGGTCTTATTGAAGTTGAGGAACCAGGACCAGTCGCCATTCTTGTTGCCGACGGATGCGCTCACCTGCTTGCCCCCGTAGGTGCCGCTGGTGTTGTAGAGGTCAAACGGCTGGTGCTGGGTGCTGACCTGCCCGTGCGCCTCGAACTGTGTCGGCATGCGCGTGACGTAGTCCACCACCGCGCCCACCGAGTTGCCCGCATAGGCGGCGGAGAAGGGACCGTAGAGCACGTCCACGCGCTCGATCTCCTCGGGCGTGACCAGCATCCAGCGTGGCGCGTTGGTGGGGCCGTTGCCCAGGTAGTTGCTCAGCAAGATGCCGTCGGCAAACACCATGGACCGCGCCGGATTGCCCGTGCCCGAGGCGCGGGTCGACAGCACGGCGTGGTTGTAGTCGCCGATGTAGCGCTTGCGCACCAGCAGGCTGGGCAGGTACTTGAGGGCGTCCTCACTGTCGGTGGCGTTGATCGAATGCTCGATCTGCTCGCGCGTCACGCCCTCGATGGTGGTGGGGATCTGCGTGGGCAGCGAGGTGGGCTGGCCACCGCTGATGGTGACTACGCCCAGTTCCTTGACCGGCCCATTGGCATGATCGGCAGTCTGGGCGAATGCGGGCACGGCCCCGGTGAACGAGAAGGTGAGGACGAGGGGAAAGGCACTGGACACGGCCAGTGCCATGCGGCTCTTGCGCATGGAAACTCCTGAAAATCAAGCCAAATAGGCTGCGAGCGCATGTTTTCATGCGCAATCAGCTATCACATCAAGGCAATCTCAGGAGAACGATGGAGGCCCGCGCGGCGGCAGCGGCGCGGCAGTGCGCGCAGCGATGTGCGCGGCAGGAATGGGGCGCAGGGCATGCGCCAGGGGGTGCATCACCGGCAGCGGGGCCTGCGACGCGGGAGGTGGAGCGCCCACATGCGCGCACAGCGGGCAGTCCAGCGTGTGGCTGGAAAGCTCCTTGGCGCCGTCGTCGGTCTTGACCAGCACCTTGATCGCGCCCGAGCCCGAGCAGATCAGCTCCATGGCCTGCGGGTTGACCAGGGGCGACGCCACCGCCACGCCGATGGACATGACAAACCACGCCAGCACCATGCGGGCGAACCAGCGAGCGCGGCGAAGGGTTTGCAGGGGGGCTGTCATGAAGGCGCTGATTGTAGGTGGGCAAGCCGCCAAGTCCTTGACCGGGGTCATCTGGGCGACGGGCTTTGCCCTGCCCGCCTTCTACGATGTGTTTTTTTACCCATCCCCAAGGAGACATCCCCATGCTGACACTCTGCGGCTTTTCAGCCAGCAACTACTACAACAAGGTCAAGCTCGCCCTGCTGGAAAAAGGCCTGCCCTTTACCGAAGAACAGGCCTGGGTGGGCGAGACCGACCGCAGCGCCACGCCCCTGGGCAAGGTGCCTTACCTGCGCACACCCCAGGGAACCCTGTGCGAATCTGCAGTGATGGCCGATTACATCGAGGCCGCCCATCCCCAACCGGCCTTGCTGCCCGCCGACCCGTTTGCCGCCGCCAAGGTGCGCGAGCTGATCACCTTTCTGGAACTGCACCTGGAGCTGGTGGCGCGCAACCTGTATCCCCAGGCCTTCTTTGGTGGCACGGTGAGTGAATCGACCCGCGAGAAGGTGGGCGCCCAGCTGGAAAAGAACATTGCCGCCTTCGGCCGGCTGGCGCAGTTCAGCCCCTGCATGGCGGGCGACAGCTTCACCCTGGCCGACTGCGCCGCCATCGTGCACCTGCCGCTCATCAGCTCGGCCACCAAGATCATCTACGGCCGCGACTACCTGGCCGACCTGCCCGTGCGCGAATACCTGGCCCGCATGGCCGAGCGCCCGCATGTGCAGCGCGTGAACGCCGACCGCAAGGCCAGCACCGCAGAGATGCTTGCGCGCCCGCCCAAGCGCTGAGCCGGCCGGCTGCCGAGACGCCATTGGCAGTGCGGCGTGAAGGGAGTCCACGCTGCTATCCTTTATGGGATGCGCAGCCTCTTTCACCTCGCCTTTCACGTCACCGACCTTGATGCAGCCCGCCGTTTCTATGGCGGTGTGCTGGGTTGCCAGGAAGGCCGAAGCACCGATACCTGGGTGGACTTCGACTTCTTTGGCCACCAGATCTCGCTGCACCTGGGCCCCCCCTTTGCCAGCGCCCGCACCGGCCATGTGGGTGACCATCTGGTGCCCATGCCGCACTTCGGCGCCATTCTGGAATTGCCCGACTGGCATGCGCTGGCCGCACGCCTAAAGGCCGCGCAAACGGACTTTGTGCTCGCGCCGCAGGTGCGCTTTGCCGGCCAGCCCGGCGAGCAGTGGACGATGTTCTTTCATGATCCCAGCGGCAACCCGATAGAGATCAAGGGCTTTCGCTCGCTGGACTCGGTGTACGCATCGTGAGCTACACCTTTGCTTCGGCCACCATCTTGCTGCTGCTGATCACCGATCCGCTGGGCAACATCCCCATCTTTGCCAACGCCCTGCGCGGCGTGGCGCCCGAGCGCCGGGCCCGGGTGATCCTGCGCGAGGTGCTGATCGCCTTCGCACTGCTGCTGGTGTTTTTGTTCTTTGGCGCGCAGTTTCTGCGGGTGATGAACCTGAGCGACCTGTCGCTGCAGATCGCCGGTGCGGTCGTGTTGTTTCTGATCGCACTGCGCATGATCTTTCCGCCAGATTCCGGGCCTCAGACAGAACTGCCCGGCGAGCCGCTGATCGTGCCGCTGGCTATTCCCGCACTTGCGGGCCCCTCGGCCATGGCCACCGTCATGCTGCTGGTGGCCCAGGCGCCCGAACGGCGGATGGAGTGGGTGGCCGCCCTGTGCGTGACCATGGCCGTGTGCGCCGTTGTGCTGCTGATGGCCGAACGCATCCAGCGCCTGGTGGGCGAGCGCGTGGTGATGGCTTTTGAGCGCCTGATGGGGTTGATCCTGGTGGCCATCTCGGTGGAGATGCTGATCCGCGGCATCAAGCAGCTGGCGCAGCAGTTGTAGGCAGCACTACCCAGCGGGGGCGGCAGGACACCGGCACGCCCCGAGTCAGCGGCATGAACATGGCGACCGGGTCGCCGCACCCACCTACTTGCCTGCCAGCGCAGTGGCAGCGCCCAGGGCAAAGACCGAATTGGGCACTCCGGCACGGGCCATCAGCGGCGCCGGACGGCGGGCAAGTTTGGCGCGCGCCACCACGGGCGATTCGACCTGCACGCCACGCGCCTGCTGCTCGGCCACCAAATCACGCAACGTGACGGACTGAAGGTATTCCAGCACCCGTGCGTTGAAGGCCGTCCAGAGCGTCCCGGTCATGGTCACCATCTGGGACGACGCCTGCGTCGCCGCCGCCTCCCCCCCTGGCTGGTGGTTCTCCACCGCCACCACGATGTCGGCCACCGACACCTGATCGGGCTTGCGGGCCAGGGCATAGCCGCCTCCGGGCCCACGCGTGCTGTCAACCAGGCCAGCCCGCTTGAGGGCGCTGAAAAGCTGTTCGAGATACGACAACGAGATGCCCTGGCGCGCGCTGATCGTGGACAGCGCCACCGGGCCCGTGTTCTGGCGCATGGCCAGGTCGGTCATCGCTGACACGGCAAGCTGTCCTCTGGTGGTAATTCGCATCGTCACTCCTTGTGAACATTGATACCTCCGAGCCCCGGAAAACCCTTTTCCAGCTCGGCCCATCGGACCAATGTAGTGAATTCAACACTTCGTGTATATTCGTTTTATTGATAAAAACATTGCGTTTTTATCGAACCATTGCACATCCCGATGAACTTCAAGCATCTCAAGTATTTCTGGACGGTGGCCAAGGCCGGCGGCGTGGTGCGCGCCGGTGAGCAGTTGCACACCACGCCCCAGACGCTGTCAGGCCAGATCAAGCAACTGGAGCAATGGCTGGGCCATGACCTCTTTCGCAAGCGCGGCAGGGGGCTGGAGCTGACCAGCGAGGGGCGCATTGCGCTGGGGTACGCCGAACAGATCTTTGCCCTAGGGGACGCACTCGAAAAATCCGTGCGTCTCTCGCGCGGCCAGGCAAGACCGCTGGAATTTCGCGTGGGCATCGCCGATTCGGTCGCCAAGCCGGTGGCCTACCATCTGCTGGAACCGGCACTGGGCCTGGCGGATCGCGTGCACATGATCTGCCACGAGGGCAAGTTCCCGGAGCTGCTGGCGCAACTCACGCTGCACCGCCTGGATCTGGTGATTGCCGACGAACCGGTGTCCAGAAAAGTGGGGGTGAAGGCCTTCAACCATGCGCTCGGGACCAGCGCCATGAGTTTCTTCTGCGCCCCTTCGCTCGCCCAGCAGCTCCAGGGCCCCTTTCCCCAATGCCTTCACGGCGCGCCCATGCTGATTCAGGGCCCCATGTCCTCCGTGCGCCAGCAACTCGATCACTGGTTCAACAAATACCAGCTGCAACCGCACATCGTGGGAGAGTTCGATGACAGCGCGCTCATGAATGCTTTTGGCCGGGAAGGTCGCGGCGTTTTCACCTCGCCCAGCGTACTGGAGGACGAAACCGTGGCGCAGTTTGGCGTGCAGGTGGTGGGCAAGACCTCCGAGCTGGTGGAGGAATTCTTCGCCATCTCCGTAGAACGCCGCATCACCCACCCCTGCGTTTCCGCCATCACACGGGCCGCCAGGGCAGAGCTCTTTGCCCAGTGAGGCGCTGCCCGGGTTGGCGCTATTGCACGGATCGGCTGCGCAGGCGATGCGTTGCCCAGAACGATGGGCATCGCAACACGTGAACCCCGTCCACCGGAAAGCTCATTGCCTGGGCTGGCTCTTGCGCCCCGGTTTGGCTGCCAAGCGTGAGGGTTTCGCACTTGCCTGCTCCAGCCACAACAGGGAATCAACGTGCGACAGAAAGCGCCGCAGGTAGTCCGGCGACAAGGATTGCATCAAGCAAAGTGCGCGCAGCATGAGCTTGTGCGAGTTGAGCGGACCGGCGTTGTCGGGTCCGTGCTCCAGCGCCTGCGCTACCCGTCGTTCCGCAGAAATCTTGGACCATACTTCGCTGAACTGGCGCACGCTCTGCATGTCCGAAACCCCTGCGCCGACACCCGTGCGCGCGATGCCGCCATCGTTCCGGACGCGGGCGTTCAGGTCGCGGTTCAGTTGCACCAGGCCAGAGCCCTCTGCGGGCATGGCGGGCTGCTCCATGCGCTGCCGCGCTCCTGGCGCCGAACGGACGCACGCGGCATAGTCGATCACCGCCGCACGCAGGCGGCCTTGCAGTACTTGCTGCACGGCTGCAGGCTGGTCTGGAATGCGTCGGGCCATCACCTCCAGGAAGTGAAAGCGTGCCGGGTCATGGCGATCGGCGCCGTGGGCCCGCAGGGACTGCAGCGTGGGCTCGCCCGGCTCACTCATCGGACAGGCTTTGCATTCGAGGCCTTGGGCACCGGCGCCATTTCCACGCGGCGATTTTGCGCGCGCCCCTTTTCGTCGGTGTTGTCCGCCACCGGCTGCTCGGCGCCAAAGGCCGCTGCAAATACCTGGGAGGAGGGCATGCCTTCGTCGATGAGTGCCCGCGCCACCGTCAGGGCGCGCTGGGCCGACAGCTCCAGGTTGTCGGCAAAGCGCTGGTGGGCACCTCGCAGCAGCGTGGTGTTGTCGGTGAAGCCACTCACCATGAGCATTTCGTCGCGTTCGCGCAGGTACACCTGCAGGGGCGGCACCAGGCTGGTGAGGAGCTGGCGGCCTTCTGGGCGCAGCTCGTCAGAGCCTGTGGCAAACAGCACGCTGCCGCTGATGCCGATGCGGCCGTTGTTCACGGTCACCCGGCCGCTGGCCAGGGGAATGGCGAGCGCCTTCTCCAGTGCCATGCGGCGCTGCTCCTCCATCTGGCGCTTCGCCACCTCCTGCTGGAGGCTGGCCACCAGATCGATCTGCACCACGAGCACGCCCACCAGGATCAGCACAAAAGCGCCCAGCAATCCCGCCATGAGATCGCCAAACACGGCCCACGCCGGGGCCGTCTGTTCGGCGGCATCGTCCAGGCTGTCGTCCAGGTCCGTCACGCGGCCACCCCTTGCGACGGGACCCTGCCGGCATTGCCATGCAGCCGGCGCAGGTCTTCCACGATGCCCTGCTGCGCGCTGATGCTCAGGTCGATCACCTCGCGGGCCTGGGCGACGTAATAGGCCAGCTGTTCATCACTGCGGCTCATCGACTGGCCGATCGCGCCTTCGATGCCCTGCAGGCTTGCCATGAGTTTCTCGTTGCTGGCGCTGAACAGGCCCACACCGTGGCTGAAGGACTCACCCAGGCTGGCCAGCTCCACGGCGCTGGCGGCCACATGCGCTGCCACTTCGTCCACCTTGCCGGCCTGCGCGCCGAGCGACTGGGCGAACTGCTGGCCCGCCTGCTCCAGCACCCGGGCGGCCGAGCCCACCAGCGCATCAATGGCGGCGCGCTGCTGCACGGCCGCTTCGTTCACCGACTGCAAAAGTGTGCCCACCTGCTCCATCATGGCAGCGCGTTCTTCCAGAGCGAGGTTGTCGCGCTCGCTCAGGCGCGTCATTTCCTGGCGCAGCTGGGTGATGACCTCGGCCGCAGCCTGCGGCACGTCCGAAGCGGTCTGCAGCAGGCGCGTGAGCGGGGCCTCCAGGGCCGACCCGAGTGTGGCCAGGTGCTGTGCCACGGCAGCCTGCAGGGTGTCGAGCCGCTCCACGGCCGCCTGGCCGCGCTGGGCCTCGGCATCGCGCAGGGCCACCAGCTCGGTGCGCCACACGCCGGTCAGTTCGTCCATGCGCTGGCCCTGGGCCTGCACCCACTGGGCCTCGGCCTCCATGCGGGTGCGCAGCAACACGTCCGACTGGTCCAACAACGTGGCCGCGCCACCCAGTGTGCGTGCCACCTGCTCGGCCATGCGTTCGGTGATCTGCGTGGCGGTTGTCTCCAGGGCCTGGCACACCCCCAGCTGCTGCGCCACCGTCTGTGCGCCCGCACGCTGCCATTCGGCGCTGAGCGTGCTGGCCATGGCTTGCATGGAACGGCTCCAGTTTTCCTGGCGCAGTTGGTCGGCCGTCACCTGGGCGGCGTGCGATTGCGCGACCGTGTCCTGCAGCGTTGTCAGCAAGCTGTCGGAACGCTGGTCAAACGCCTGGGCGGCCGTCTGCAGGCTGTGGTCGATCTGCTGGACCGCCCCTTCCAGGGCCTCGCCGACGCGCTGCTGCTGCTCCAGCATCTGCGTGCCTGTGCGTTGCCACTCGGCGCCGAGCCTGCTGGCCATGCCTTCCATGGAGCGATTCCAACTTTCCAGACGCTGCTGATCGGCCACGGCCTGGGCTGCGTGCGCTTGCGCGGTTGACGCCTGCAGAGAGTCCACCAGTGCGCTGGACCGCTGGTCAAACGCCTGCGTGACCGACTGCAGGGCACCGTCGAGCTGCGCCACCAGGGTGCCCTGGGTCTGTGTGTGGCTGTGCAGTGCCGAAGTCCATGTGTCGGCCACCTGGCGGGCCGTACCCTCCCATTGGGCCGAGAGCGCCTGCAGCTGTGCATCGGTGGTTGCGCGCAACCGTTCGTGCGAACGCTGGGCCTCCTGGGCCAGCGTGGCCATTGCCTGCTCGACCACGGGACGAATCGTCTCTCCCGCCTGACGGGCGCTGGCGCCCAGGCTCTCCTGCAAGGATGTCCCGACGGTGCTGGCCAGCTGGGTGTAGGCCGAGGCCGCTTCGCGGTGAAACCCCTGCTGCTGTGCCAGCAGCTGCTCGCCCAATTGGCCGTGACGGCGCTCCATGCCTTCCATGAGGCCCTGCAGGTGTTCGGCGATCAGCGGCAGTGCCTGGGCCTGCGCCTGCAGGGCCAGGAGCATTTCTTCACGCCGGTGGGCGGACGAGAAGGGCCTGAACAGGGTGGGGACATGGGCATCCAGCAGGCGCACCGCTTCCAGCCGCTCGCGGCGGCTCATGGCCGACAACAGGCCCAGCATGGCTGAAGCGGCCACACCGGCGACCGAGGTGCCGAACGACAGACCGAGGCCCTTGATGGGTGCCGCCAGCGCGGCGCGAATGGACTCCAGGTTGGACGAGGTTTCCAACGCTGCCACGGCGCCATTGAAGGTGACCACCATGCCCAGAAAAGTGCCGAGCATGCCCAGCATGACCAGCAGACCGACCAGGTAGGGCGTGAGGGCCGGTCCGGGCAGCGCCACCCGCTCGCCCTCGATGCGCTGGCGCACGGGGTTGCGCAGTGAGGGGGCGAGGCGACCCAGCCACCCGCTCAGGTCGGACAGCGGCTCTGCGGGGCTGCCTGCCAGCGCCATCCGCAGAGACGCTGTCGCGGCGCGGAACTGCATCAGCTCATAGGCGCCCAGCACGTAAACCCCGCCAATCACGACCGTCATGGCCAATGCCAGCGGGCTGTAGCCCACAAAACCCCAGCCCACCCAACCCACGACCGCAAGGCCCACTGCGAAGATGGCTGCCATCACACTCTTGTTCATTCCTGTTGTCCTGTTACCTCGTTGCAGGCTGCCTCCAGCAGCCCCGTGATAGGCTGAAGGCGTACCTGCATCTCTGCGAGCAGCAAGTCCTGCAAGTCCTGCTCAAAAGCCCGCAGCCAACCATCCTCCGGGTGGCTGTCCACGGGCTCACCTGCCTGTCCGCTGCTTTGCAACCCCTGCTGGTGCCTGTGCCGTAGATTTGCCAGGCGCCGCTCCAGATGGCCTGGCAGCGATGCCCATAGCCGCTGCTCGCGGGCATCCAGCATCTGCTCCATCACGGCATCCAGCGCTGCCAGTTGCTGCAGCGCGAGCGAGCCCTCGCGCAAACACTCTCGCATCTGCCCACGCAGGATCGCGAATTTTGTTCCCATCTGTTTTTGCAGGCCGACATACCGCTGGATCTGCGCTGCGGGCTCTGTCAAGGGCTGCGCTTCGGCATGGCCGACAGGCACTTGGTCCACCCGGCCGCGAAGGGGCCTCACAGGAGAATGCGGCTTGGTGATGAGCCCAAAGACTTCAGCTTTCACAGCTTGAATTACGGCGTCCATTGCTGGCGCATCCACCGACCGTCTCCGCTGCACCATCCCTGGCGAAACAACCTCCATGGCATTCAGCGCCCTGCTGACCTTGATGGCATCCACGGCACTCAGCCAGCTGCTCAGCTGCTCCGCCAGATCCCGCGGTTGCTGCACCCGCACGAAGTCTTCCTGCGCCCATTCCTCCAGGAGTGCAATCAACCCTGAACGGCTGAGGCGGTCACGCAGATACATCCGCATGGAAACGATTCACTGTGTCAACTCCTGCTCGGAAAGCTCTTGGAAACCAGGGAGCCGCGCCCCAACCGCGGAAGCCCGTGTTTGCGCAAGATACCCTGCTCCAAACAGCGCCCAATCGGTGCGGCGACGCGCCGGCCCAGCGTTTTCCGCAGTGCACATCACCAAGCGCTGATACCAGCCATGCGATCCATGTACGCATGCGTTCAATGCACGCGCCTTCCGATTGAATATTTCGTCATGAGACAACGTAAGCACAAACAAAAACGCCCACTGGTTAGTGGGCGTTTACTGTCAGCGGAAACCGCTTGCTTATTGGTTGCGCGAGAACTTTGGGTTATGAGGCGAAAAACCAGACATGGTTTCAATCGACTCCAACCACCCAAACCAGACTTTATTCTGTCACTTCCACTCTTAAATGGTGCTTTTTGTCGCATGACATCCAATGCCTGCACACCAAATAAACCCGACCCAAAGGTCATTATACGCACGGCCGCCGTAAGCCAGCACACTGAGCATGCGACCATTGGGTAACATCACTGGCCTGCAACGAACCACGGCTTGCGACTCCTTCAAGGTGGATGCCTTGGCCTCGTGGACGAGGTAGCGCGCGGCAAGAACCGCAGCAAGTCCAAGATTCGAGCCCGTGTCGAGCATGTCTTTGGCGTGGTCAAGCGGCCGTGGGGCTTTGGCAAGGTGCGCTATGTGGGGCTGCAAAAGAACGCGACGCGAGCGTTTACTGCCCTGGCACTGGCCAACGTCTTCCTGGGCCGGCAAAGGCTGCTGGTACCCGCCTTGGAGGAATTTGATAAGGCAAAAATTGCACGCATGAAATCGAAGCGTTCTAGGAGGTATGCAAGCCGCTGTTCGTCGGATGTCTGGTCATGGCCAGAGCGGCCGCTGGGGCCGCTACCTGCAAATGACGCAGTTCAGCCTGAAGCGGCCCAAACCACCACCCCTCTGGTGGCAGTCGGGCCGAAGGCACAACTCCTTCGCCACCCACCGACCTGTGGCGTCCACCACATGCGAAAGCCAGGTTTGCATGGTGTTCTCACCGCAGGCGCCGTAGCGGCGGAAGATACCTTTAACGCCCACAAGCCGACTGATCATGGCGCCAGCCATGCAGCGGCAGCAACAAAGCCAGCACGAGGCCTAGCACCGCATGGGCCCAGCCCATCAATTCATGCAAGTTCTCAGGCACAAAGTAGTACAGCAGGTAGCCACTGAGCACGGCGGCTGTGCCCAGGGCGCAGAGCACGATGCCGGTGCGGCGCTGGCCCGCCCTGTGCTGGCGCAATCGCGGGCTGCGCGTTGTCATGCGCCAGCCCTGCGGCACATGGGCGGCGGCCAGCACGCCGGCCATGAACAGGCCAGCAAACGCGGCCGCGCCATGCAGGCGCATCCACCACGGCTCCAGCGGATGCGGCAGGTTGCCGGCCCCCGCGCCCCAGAGGTAGTGCCAGGCCAGCCAGAGCAAGCCACTGAGCGTCAGCGCGGCCACGGTGACGTACAGGGCGCGGTACTGCCAGCTTTTGAGGTGATTCATAGGGGTACCGGTCTTTCACTTTCAGCGTGAGGCCAGGTCAATGCAGCCATGCACGGGCACGATGCTCCTGTAGCAGCGGGTGCTGTGCATCGCCGCTGGCCGCTACGACCTTGGTCAATGCGTCGGCCCACAGACAGCTCGGCGCGGCCACGCTCACATGGGCATCCACCCCGCGACCGCCTGCGGCCCAAACCTGGCTGCGACAGTGGACGCCGAAGCGGCTCGTCGAGAATGCCGCATCGCCCAGTTGCATGAACGGGTGCACGCCACCGCTGTCTTCGTCACGCAACAGAACCGGGAGCAGCACGGCTCCGAAGGCCCGCAGGTCGCCCCCGGCATTGACCCAGCCCGCCGTGCAACCCAGGCGCTGCAGCGTCTGCACGGCACTGTCCACGGCGTAGCCTTTGGCGATGCCCCCCAGGTCGAATGCCGCTGCGGCAGCCTGCTTATGCAGGCTGCGCCCTTCGCAGCGCCAGCCGTCAGGCGCGCGACCCAGAGTGATGTCGAACAGGCCGCCGCTGGCCTGCTGCAGTGCCCAGGCGGACTGCAGCACCACTGCAGTCTCGGATTCAACCTCCATGCTTGCCCCCGAAGGCAGCGCCGCGAAGCGCGCGACGTCGCTATCCAGCTCGAAGCGCGACATGCAGGCCTGCACGCGCCGCACGGCTGCAAAAGCTGCCTGCAACGCATCCTCGGCGGCGGCTTCCTGCGGCACGCCGATCTCCACCAGCGTACCCAGCAAGGGCCGGGCGCGGCGCAACCAGACGCTCATGACAGCCTGCCGCTGCGGCGCAGCAGATCGAGCCAGACCACATTGCGCCGCACGCCCTCGGTCACATGGGTGCAGCTCAGCGTGGCGCCGCTGATGTTGGCAATGTCCTCGCCCACTTGCAGCGGCGACGCGGCCGTCTTGCCGACAAACTGCCTGCGCCAAGCCGGTAGCCGGATCTCGTGCCCATGGCTTTCGCGGTACGACAGCACCTCGACCTGGCGCACGCGCCCATCGGCCTCCACGCCCACGGCGTAGGTGATGCGCTCGAACTTGCCGATTACCTCGTCCACCACCACGAAGCCCAGCACGGCGCCGCCCTGGCGCGCCAGGCGCACCTGCAGCCGCGGCGCAGCAGGCTTGACGCCGGCTGCCGCAAGCTGCTGCGCCAGCGCCGCATCGACCGGCAGATCGCGCGGCTCGAAGGCGTCGGCTTGCGGGAACATGAGCTTTTGCGCCTGCTCGGCGGTCATGTAGTCCACGGCCAACGCGCCCGCGGGTGCGAGCGCGATCAGCGCGGCCGAGGGGTACAGGGCCATGCGCATTGCGGGCATCAGAAGCTCCAGCCCAGACCCAGGTTCACGCGGTTGGCCTGGGTGTTAACGCGAAAGCGCTGGTAGTCCGCCTTGAGCACGACCGAGCGCGTGACCCAGAAGTTGGCACCCACGGTGGCAACCTGCTCGGTCCGTGCCACGTCGGGCGTCAGGCCCGGCCCGAGATCGGCAAAGGCACGCGCGGTGTTGAAGCGCTCCAGGCGCGCGAAGGGGCTGAACGTGTAGTCACCCTGCTGCCAGAGTTTGTAGGCGCCTTGCACATACCAGCCGTCGAAGGACTTGGGAATCAGCGTCGGGTTGCCGACCAGCGCCAGGTTCAGGCTGTCGGTGTTGGAAATGCTGCCGCGCGCATAGAGTGCCGACAGGTCCCAGCGCCCGGGTGTCCAGCGCGCGTGCACATCGGCCAACGTGACGCGCGCATTGGCGAAGCCCGCCTGGCCATGGGTGGCATTGCCGCTGAACAGCGATGCGCCCACGAGCAGGCCCGGCACGCCGCGCCAGTTGGCCGCGCCGAACCACGCAAGGTTGCGGGCCTTGGCCTTGGCGGCTTCCTGATGGGTGGAGCCCAGGGGCGACTCGGCGCCTTCGCCCGAGGCGGCATCCCACTTGGTCAGGTCGAAGCTGGTGCTGATGCCGCCTTGCAGCGTCAGGCCATTGTCGAAATTGGCGATGACCTGCGCACCCGCTTCACGCCAGG
Organism: Acidovorax soli; assembly: GCF_900107605.1. Lineage (GTDB taxonomy): Bacteria > Pseudomonadota > Gammaproteobacteria > Burkholderiales > Burkholderiaceae_C > Acidovorax > Acidovorax soli. Next base: position 95,201 of record NZ_FNQJ01000011.1, read on the forward strand.
TGGTGGGAATGATGGCCGTCTCGACGAAATTGCGCTCCACGCCGTAGAAGGCCGTGGGTTCGTGTGTCTCGTTCAGCAACCCCACCGGCATGAGGAACAGGCCGCCGCGCGCGGCCAGCGTGGGTGTGAGCTGGTGCTCGATGTAGGCCTGCTCCATCGCCACCTCGCCCGGGTCGCTGGCTGACGTGACGGCATGCTCCACCTCGAGCTCGCCCACGATCTTGGTGCGGTCATTGATGCGGTGCTGCAGCCCGAGCACGAAGCGGCGCAGGTCGAGCTGCGTCTTGTCGGTGGACTTCGTGGGCCGGTTGTAATTGATCTCGCCATAGCCCGTGAGCACGGTGGCCGGCCCCTGGGGCGCCAGCGCCGCCACGGGAGTGGCGCCAGCCGCTGCCGCAGCGGCCGGTGCGCTGCCGGCAGGCCCATTCCAGCCCCCCGGCGCCACGGCGGTGGCTTGCGGCGGCTGCGCCTTCAGCTGCGCGAGCTGCGCCTTGACCTCGGCCAGCTCGGCCGCGAGCTGTTCGAGTTTTTGCGCCAGTTCTGCCTGCGAAGCAGCCTGGGAGGGTGTCTGTGATTGCTGCGCGAGGACCGGTGTGGCTGCCAGGGCCAGTGTCAGGCCCAGTGCGTGGACGGCGAGCGCGCTGCCGCTGCGTTTGAAAGTCGGTTTCATGGGAAGTCGGGTGAAGTGAGAGAAAGAAGGAAAAGGCCCACCGTCAGGGCTGGTAGCCATCGGAGAGCGTCTTGAGGAAGGCGATGACATCGTCGATCTCGTCATCGCTCAGCGCGGGCGCGGCGCCGGGTTTGCGGTTGTAGGGCACCTCGGTCACGTTCACGTTGCCGCGATAGCGCTCCGGCAGATCGTTGAATTTCTGCACGCTGCCGTCCGCGTTGAGCGGGTACCACTTTTCAGGATGCGTATCGCGCTGCACATAGAAGGCCAGCACTTCCTTGAGCGTTTTGAAGCGGCCGTTGTGGAAATACGCGTGGCGCAGCGCCACATTGCGCAGCGTCGGCACCTTGAACAGGCCGCACAGGTCGGCGCGCGCGGCCAGGTCGCCGCCCTCGCGCGCACACAAACCCAGATCGTAGAAACCAGCGTCGTTGTTCTGCGCGAGTTCCGGGTTGCGCGGCACACCCAGGCTGTCGTAGGTGAAATCGGTGAACAGCGGCAGGCTGCCGTCCGCGCCACGCCCCGAGGGGTGGCAGGCAATGCAGTTGCCCTTGGCGGGGTTATTGAAGAGAGCCAGCCCGCGCAGCTCCTGTGTGCCGAGGGCGGTCTTGCCCAGAAGGAACGCGTCGTACTTGCTTGAATAGGGGTGGAAGTCCGGGTCCTCGAGCTGGTACTGCTGCAGCGCCAGGGTCATGCGCTGGAAAGCGCCATCCACGTCACCCAGGATGGCATCGCCAAACACCTGCCGGAACTCGCCCGCGTACGAAGCCGCCGCCAGCCGCCCCACCACTTCGGCCTTGCTGGCGTTGGCCATCTCGACTGGGTTCAGAAAGGGCTTGCCCGCCTGATCCTGCAACGAACTCGCCCGGCCGTCCCAGAAAAAGCCACCCGTGGGCGTGCCATCGGCGGCGAAGAACAACGCCTTGTTGGAAGCCAGGTAGCGGATCGTCGGGGATTGTCGGCCGCCCTGCTTGTCCAACCCTGGACCGCCAAACTGGGCGGCCAGGCCGTTGGGCTGGGCATGGCCGGAGGCTGTGTCGTGGCAACTGGCGCACGACTGTCGGCCCGAGGCGGACAGCGAAGAGTCCTGGAAAATCTTCTGCCCGACCGTAGCCACCGCCGACAGCGAGCCGCTTGCCGTGTTGCCCCCGCCCTGCGAGGAAGACGCCCCGCCGCCGCATGCCGTCAATGCAGCCGCAAGAGGCAGCGCCCACAGCACCGCCGAGCACGTACGCCGGTGCCCACCTCCCAATGGGATTGCAAACATATAAAAATACGAGTTGTAATGATATTGATTCTTGATTGTATTAAATTCTCAGTCTCATTGACAGGCCGAGATCATGTGGTTGGGGTCGGCGACAACACCCATGCCCAAACGCGAGCATTGAAGGCCCTGCACGAAGTGCCGGCGACATGACCGATCCAGACACTTCGAGGCGCCATAGCAGCCTCATGCCAGTGGTGTGCACCAAGCTCGGAACGGCCCAATGGGTACACAGCGCACCGGCTAATTTGCGACGAATTGCATCCGGTGTCAGCACGCCACGAGAGGTGGCCGTTGAGTTCGTACCCGCCCGCTTGGGCGTTTTTGGAAAGCACGATGCCTCTTCATTCTTGCCCTCCACAGCGCCCAGTGCGCCGCTCTCCGTTGGCAGCTGTGCTCTCGCCTGCGGCGCTGGCCCTGGCATCCCTGCTGTCCCTGCCCCTGATCTGCAACGCCGCGCCGTTCGCCCTGTCTGGCAACGGCCGCTTCAAGCCACCGACGGCGGAGCAGCTGGCCGCCTTGCCAGCCAACCTGCCATTCACCCGCGCCGACCTCGCCTCGGGCACTTGGTCGTTCCAGGCACGCTACGATGACAGCGTGCCCGACACCGATCCAGATGCCTACAGAGGCCGCTATGCGGGCTCGGTGCAGGCGTTTCGCCTGGTGGTCGGCAGCACAGCCATCGATCTGCCGGTGAGCCAGAGCGAGATCGTCGTCAGCGATGGCGGCCAGGGCTTCACCCAGCGTGAATCCATCCGCCTGGAGGTCAAGGCCCCGGTCGCCGCCGGGCTGCTGCGCATGGCCTGGGTGCAACTCAACCAGCAGCCAGCCGGGACCGACCTGCGGGGCAGCGCCGGCGTCCTGCGTAGTGATGCGATGCCGGCAGCCACCGCCATGGCCCAATTGGCTGTTGCCAACCCGGCTGACCGCTTCCTGGAACTGCGCATCGATCAGCCCGGCGCCACCAACGCAGCGCCGCTGCTCTATCTGAGCACCTCGCAGCCCACCGTCACCGCCAACCCGATCACCGCGCCCTGAGGAGCACCAGATGCAGCACTCCTACACTCCCTTGACCCGCCGTTGGCTGGCACGCGGCGCGGTAGCCCTGTTGATCGCAGCCGGACTGGCCGGCTGCGGCGGCGGTGGCGAAGTCTATGTTTCGGGCGGACCGCCTCCGGTGGACCCGCTGAATCTGGCCCTGACCCGAGTGGGTCCGCAATCGATCCAGGTGGACTGGAGCGACCACCCCGGGGTAGCCAGCTTCGATGTGCTCCGCGACGGCTACGCGCTGGCCACCGTGAATACCACCACCCTGATCGACAGCTCGGTCTATGTCAACCAGACCTACTGCTACCAGGTGAAGGGCTACGATCCACGGGGCTACCTGATCGCTGCCACAGATACCGGATGCGTCACGGTGGTGCAGTGAACATGTTCTGAGCCACCACAGGGTGTGTCCGAATTTTTGGGCGGATTCAAAAGTGAAGTGCAACACCCTGGGTTTCAATGAACGAGGGTGGAGTGCTGCGGGCTGTTGATCAGCAACTCGCGGTATACGGCCAG
>NZ_FNQJ01000002.1 GCF_900107605.1 Acidovorax soli
TGCAGCAGGATCGACAAAATAAAAAGGGAACGTGAAACACGTTCCCTTTTTACTGCCAATCAGATCAAGCCAAGCTTAACTGACTGGCATTGGCCTTCGGGCGGTTTTTTGTTGGGCAAAGCCCAAGCGCGCGCAGCGCGCCTTTGCGGGCACCCTGCTGAATCGGGGACAGACCGGGGTCGGCTCCAGCCGAAGCCGCTCTGTCCCCGACACTTCAAAAGATGAGTGGGCCAAGCCCAAGCGGCCCCGCCAGCAGCGGGCTGCGGTCAGCGCTGCAGGGGCGCCGCAGGCGGGTCGGGCAGCAGGCAGGCCTCGGCCACCTGCAGGTTGTTGTCGCGCGCGAAATTGATGACGAAATCCCAGGCCATGGGCTCGTGGTCGCGCAGGTCACTGTTCACCACCACGCATTTCACCCCGTTGAGCGTGGTGGGAATGCACCAGGGCGAGTAGCTCAGATGGCTGCCGGGCTTGGCTCCGCCCGGGCGAAAGCCGCTCATCACCCCGGCCAGCCGCTCGGCCCAGTCGCTGGGACGAAAGGTTTTTCCTTCGTGGGTGATGCCCTGGATGAAGACTTCTTTGGAGGAGGGGGAAACCATCGGGGGTCTGAGTGGTAGAAGGCGATTACCGCAGGATCACTGCTTGCTGCGCCGTGCCTTGGATTCTAACTCTTATATAAGAGCTGACCTGCATCCTGTCCCGCCGATGCATGGGTGCGGCGTTTGATTACCCGGATAGCCGCCACGGCCATCACTCCCCCACACAACCGACCCCAGCATTCACCCGGGTGCGCCCGGGGCGCCGGCGCTCAGAACCGCGGCGTTTTGCCGGTGAACGACGGGTCGTACTTGCGCATCTGCGTCAGATCGTCGCGATTGCGCACACCGCAAGTTTTGTACTGCTCGTGCAAGGTAGCCAGTACGTCGTAGTCCAGTTCCACGCCCAGGCCGGGGGTGGTGGGCACCGCTACCGAACCCTTGTCAAAGCGGATGCGGCCGCCCTTCACCACTTCCTCTTCCTGCCAGGGATAGTGGGTATCGCAGGCGTAAGTCAGGTTGGGCACGCTGGCGGCCACATGGGTCATGGCCATCAGGCTGATGCCCAGGTGCGAGTTGGAATGCATCGACATGCCAAAGCCCCACAGCCGGCACATGCGCGCGAGTGTCTGGGTGATGCGCAGACCACCCCAGTAATGATGGTCGGACAGCAGCACTTGGATGGAGCCCATCTCGCAGCCCTTGCGGAAGTCCTCCATTGTGGTGATGACCATGTTGGTGGCCAGCGGCAGCTCGGTGTGTTTGGCCAGCTCGGCCATACCGGCCAGACCTGGCGTGGGGTCTTCGTAGTACTCCAGGATCTCGTCCAGCGCGGGTGCGGCAGCGATGCTGGCAGTCAGCGACCAGTTGGCGTTGGGATCCAGCCGCAGCGGCAGGCCGGGGAAGGCCTTGGCCAGTGCCTGCATGCAGGCTACCTCATGGGCAGGCTCGAACACACCTCCCTTGAGCTTGATGCTCTGGAAGCCGTAGAGGTCGATCATGCGCTGCGCTTGCGCCACAATCTGCGCGGGGCTGACGCCCTCGCCCCAGACGTCGGGTGCGTAGGGCTTGTCGATGTGCTCGGCGTATTTGAAGAACAGGTAGGCACTGTAGGGAACGGCGTCGCGCACCTTGCCACCCAACAGGTCCACCATCGGCGCACCAGTGATCTGGCCCTGCAGGTCGAGCATGCCGGTCTCCAGCGCACTAATCACCTTGGGCACGTTCTTGATGGCGTGGGAGCCGGGTGCCAGCTCGAACTCCACCGCGCCGGACACGGCCGTGATGGTGGCGCGCACGCGTTCTTCCATCACGTTGAGCGCGAAAGGCGACAGGCCGATCAACAGCGGCCTGGCCTGCTCCAGGATCTTGAGCATGGGCTCGTCGCCATAGGTCTCGGAAATGCCGACCCGGCCGTCACTGGTTTCGATCTCGACGATGGAGCGCAGCGCCCAGGGTTCATGAATGCCGGCGGCGTTGAGCAGCGGGCCGTCGCGGAACGCGATGGGCGTGACCCGGACGTGGGTGATGGTGATGTCGCGTGCCATGACGAGTGTTCTTTCAAGTAGTCGGTATGTTTCGATCAGAAGGCCGTGGAACGAGCCACGCCAGGCACCCATGGAACCGGCCAGGTGCTCCCTCTTGAGAGGATTGGCGTAGCGGAACGCAGTCCACGCAGCTTGGGGTGACCCATTAATCTGCAGTTGCGCCGGTCTTTTTGACCAATTCGCCCAGGCGGGCGACGTCCTTCTGCGTAATGGCCGCCAGCTCGGCGGGAGTGCTGCCCACCACCTGCATGCCGAACTGGAGCTCCAGCTTGTTCCTCAACTCAGGGGTGTTCAGCGCCTTGACGATTTCGGTGTTGAGCCGGTTCACGAATTCCTTGGGCGTACCCCTGGGGGCGTACACCGCCTGCCAAGACACCAGATCCAGGCCGGGGAATCCAGCTTCGGCGGTAGTGGGCACGTCGGGTGCCAGCGGCGAGCGGGTCTTGGTGGTGACAGCCAGGAACTTCAGTTTGCCGGCCTTCACCAGCGGCATGCCGGCGGTGAGCTGGTCGAATAGGAAGGGCACATTGCCGCCGGCCACGTCCTGCAAAGCCTGCGGGCTGCCCTTGTAAGCGATGTGCTGCATCGGCACCTTGATCAGCTCGGACATCTGCGCGCCGGTCAGGTGGGTGGACGTGCCGGCACCGGACGAGGCGTAGGAGGCTTTTTCGGGGTTCTTCTTGATCCACGCGACCAGTTCCTGCACCGAGTTCACACCCAAAGCACTGTTCACCATCAGCACGTTGGGAACGTAGGCGATCAAGGTGATGGGCTCGAAGTCCTTAACCGGGTCATAGGGTAGTTTTTTGTAAAGCCCGGCGTTGATGGCATGGGTGCTGATGGTGCCGCCGACGAGGGTGTAACCGTCGGCCGGTGCGCGAGCCACGGCCTGCACACCGATCACGCCGCCTGCGCCGGGGCGGTTGTCCACCACCACCGACTGTCTCAGCGCCTGCGACAGTTCTTGACCCACGGCGCGGGCCACCACATCGGTGGAGCCGCCAGCGGCGAAGGGCACCACCCAGGTGATGGGTTTAGCGGTAGGCCAGTCGGCCGCGTGGGCGCTGATGGAACTCAGGCTGACGGCGCAGCAGGCAGCGAGCAGGGCAAGGCGGCGATTCGAACAGCGCATGGGTTGTCTCCATTTTCAGATGATTGATATTGGTACATTAAAGCACTAATGTATTAGTGCGTCAATTAAATCAAACCATAGAATCCAGTGACCGCAGGCCCACTGATGAAAACACCCCACAAGCTCGACCGCACCCGCCAGGCCGCCCCGCAAGTCTTCGAATGGCTGCGCGAGTCCATACTCTCGCTGGAGCTTGCGCCGGGAACGCCGCTGTCGCGCGCCGAGCTGGCCGAACGGTTCGATCTGAGCCAGACTCCCGTTCGTGACGCCCTGCTGCAGCTGAGCCAGGAGGGCCTGGTGGACATCTTCCCGCAGCACGCCACGCTGGTGAGCCGTATCGACATAGTCTCAGCCACGCAGGCGCACTTTTTGCGCTGCGCCATCGAGCTGGAAGTGGCACGCACCCTGGCGCTGGTCGACGATGCAGTGCTGCGTGCCAAACTGACGGCCCAGGTGGACCTGCAGGCCGCGCTGGCCATCGCCGACACCGAGGAGTTCATCGCCTCCGACCAGGCTTTCCACCGCATGATGTACGAAGCCGCCGGTGTGCCCGACCTGTACGAGTTGGTGCGTCGGCGCAGCGGCCACCTCGACCGGCTGCGCCGCCTGGACCTGCCTTCACCCGGCAAGGCCGAGCGGGTGGTACGCGAGCACCGCGCCATAGTGGCCGCTCTGGCCGCGCAAGACCCCGGCGCTGCCCAGTCAGCGCTGCGCACGCACCTCTCGGGCACCTTGGGCCGCATTGCGGACATCCGGGCCCGGCACCCGGACTATGTGACCGCGTAACGACCGGAGGTAAGCGGGTATGACAGCCTGCACAGCCGCTCCAGGTGCTGCAGATAGGTAGGGTTGCTGCTGCGTGTCGTGGCGGCCGTCGTAAACACTGCTCAACGTCCACGTGATCACAGTGATGCGCAATCGTCATCTCCTGGCGCCAGCGCTCGCCCTAGAATCGTGCTTCGCTTTTTCGGGTGCGGCCACCACGGCCGCCCCTTCACCCTGTCGCCTGGAGTCCACCGCATGACCGCTTTCATTGAGGCCGCCTCGCCCCACGTGATGAACACCTATGGCCGCGTGCCGATTGCGCTATCGCACGGGCAAGGCTGCCGCGTGTGGGACGTGAACGGCAAGGAGTACCTCGATGCCCTCGGCGGCATCGCGGTGAACACGCTGGGCCACAACCACGCCAAGCTGGTGCCCGCGCTGCAGGACCAGATCGGCAAGATCATCCACTCGTCCAACTACTACCATGTGCCCGGCCAGGAGCAGCTGGCCGCCAGGCTGGTGGAGCGCTCGGGCATGGCCAACGTGTTCTTCTGCAACTCGGGACTGGAGGCCAACGAGGCCGCCATCAAGATTGCGCGCAAATACGGCGTGGACAAAGGCATCGCCAAGCCCGAGATCGTGGTGTATGAAAAGGCCTTCCACGGCCGCTCGATCGCCACCATGTCGGCCACCGGCAATCCCAAGATCTACAGCGGCTTTGGCCCGCTGGTCGAAGGCTTTGTGCGCGTGCCCGTGAACGACATCGACGCCATCAAGAAGGCCACCGAAGGCAACCCCAACGTGGTGGCCGTGTTCTTCGAGACCATCCAGGGCGAAGGCGGCATCAACCCCATGCGCATTGAATACCTGCAGCAATTGCGCAAGCTGTGCGACGAGCGCGACTGGCTGATGATGATCGATGAGGTGCAGTGCGGCATGGGCCGCACCGGCAAGTGGTTTGCTCACCAGTGGGCCGGCATCGTGCCCGATGTGATGCCGCTGGCCAAGGGCCTGGGCTCGGGCGTGCCGATTGGCGCCGTGGTGGCAGGCCCCAAGGCCGCCAACGTGCTGCAGCCCGGCAACCACGGCACCACGTTTGGCGGCAACCCGCTGGCCATGCGTGCGGGCAATGAAACCATCCGCATCATGGAAGAAGACGGCCTGCTGCACAACGCCACCACGGTGGGCCTGCACCTCAAGACTGCGCTGCAGCACGCGCTGGGCAGCCTGCCCGGCGTGAAAGAAGTGCGCGGCCAGGGCCTGATGCTGGGCGTGGAACTGGCCCAACCCTGCGGCGTTCTGGTAGGCCAGGCGGCCGATGCCGGCCTGCTGATCAGCGTCACGGCCGACAGCGTGATCCGCCTGGTGCCGCCACTGATTCTCACCATCGCCGAGGCAGACGAGATCGTCGCCAAGCTCACCCCCCTGGTCAAAGCCCTGCTGGCGCAATGAGCCAGCCCGCAACGAGAGCGCCATGAAACATTACCTGCAGTTCAACGACCTCAGCGCCGACGAATACACCTACCTGTTCGAGCGCGCCGCGCTCATCAAGAAGAAGTTCAAGGCCTACGAAAAGCACCACCCGCTGGCCGACCGCACGCTGGCCATGATCTTCGAGAAGGCCAGCACGCGCACGCGCGTGAGCTTCGAGGCCGGCATGTACCAGCTGGGAGGCTCCGTGGTGCACCTGACCACGGGCGACAGCCAGCTCGGCCGCGCCGAGCCGATCGAAGACAGTGCCAAGGTCATCAGCCGCATGGTGGACCTGGTGATGATCCGCACCTTCGAGCAGACAAAGATCGAGCGCTTTGCGGCCGACTCGCGTGTACCCGTCATCAACGGCCTGACCAACGAGTACCACCCCTGCCAGATCCTGGCGGACATCTTCACCTTCATCGAGCACCGCGGCTCCATCCAGGGCAAGACCGTGGCCTGGGTGGGCGACGGCAACAACATGGCCAACACCTGGCTGCAGGCCGCCGCGCTGCTGGGCTTCAAGGTGCATGTGAGCACCCCCCGTGGCTACGAGGTTGATGAGAAATTGGCCGCTGGTGCAGGTGGAATAAGCGCCAGCAGCTATCAGTTTTTCAGCAACCCGCTCGAAGCCTGCCGGGGCGCCGATCTGGTCACCACCGACGTGTGGACCAGCATGGGCTACGAAGCCGAGAACGAAGAACGCAAAAAAGCCTTTGCCGACTGGTGCGTGGATGCCGAGATGATGGCGGCCGCCAGGCCCGACGCCCTGTTCATGCACTGCCTGCCCGCGCACCGCGGCGAAGAGGTGCAGGCCGAGGTCATCGACGGGCCGCAATCCGTCGTCTGGGACGAGGCAGAAAACAGGATGCACGTGCAGAAGGCACTCATGGAGTACCTTCTGCTCGGCCGCATTGCATGAGGATGAGGGCTGCATGACCCACCCCTGCCTCACCTGCGGTGCCTGCTGCGCGAGCTTTCGCGTGGATTTTTCGGTGCATGAAACGCAGGAGTTGGGCGGCGACGTTCCCGATGGTCTGGCAGTGCAGGTAACGGGCGCAACCCGCCGCATGCGCGGCACCGACCACAGCCCGCCACGCTGCGCAGCACTCACGGGCCAGGTGGGCACGCGGGCGGCCTGCGGCATCTACGAATGGCGCCCATCGCCTTGCCGCGAATTTGCGGCGGGCAGCGAAGCCTGTGACCGGGCACGCATGCGCCAGGGGCTGCCGCCCTATCCCGCCGAAGCAACTTGGACCTGACGGCCCGGCGAGCTCCCGGCGCTACGCGGCTGGATGCACGGGCATGGCAACACCATCGACCAGTGCCTGCGGTACCGCAGGCGCTGCGCACACCCGGTTGCGCCCCTCGGCCTTGGCCCGGTAGAGCGCCTGATCGGCCAGGTCGATCAGCGCCGCCGGCTTCAGGCCTGCGTCTTGCGCGCAAGCCACCCCGATCGACAGCGTGACCTGCATCGATTGGCCATCGGCCAGCCAACGCCGCTCGGCCACCTGCTGGCGCAGGGCCTGTGCGCGCTCCACGGCGGTTTGCAGGCCCATGCCGGGCAGCAGCAGCAAGAACTCTTCCCCGCCATAGCGGCAACAGCTGTCGCTCGGTCGCATGGACTGCAGCAGCAGGGCCGCGACCTGGCACAGCACATCATCCCCGGCAGCATGGCCATGGCGGTCGTTGATCTGCTTGAAGTGATCGAGATCGAGGAGCAACAGGGCCAGCGTGGCACCTTCGCGCGCGCAAGCGTCGATTTCGCGCGGCAGGGCCGTGTTCAGGTAGCGGCGGTTGTGCAGGCCGGTCAGGGGATCGCGATGGGCCTGCTCGGTGAGCTGCTCCTGCAAGGACTCAACGGCCTGCAACTGGCTTTGCAGCGCGGCTTCGCTTTTGCGCAGCCGGGCCCGCGTGGCGCTGAGCGCGACGGTGCGGGTATGGGCGTCGCGGGCAAACAAGACCAGGTAGATCGACAGGCACAGCATGCTCATGGCGCTGACGCGCAGCGAGGTATCGGGGGTAAAGCGCCACCCGGCCACGGCCACCATCAGCGCCGCGCCCGCCGCCACGGCAACCAGGGCCTGCAGCAGACCCTTGAGCGCACGGAACGCGGTCAGGTTGATGCCGCCGCAAATGACCAGGGTGTAGGCGATCCAGAGCGGAAACCCGAGCGCTGCGGCCCAGAGGCCAAAACAGAAATTGTCGAGCAACAGGTTCTGGATTTCCGCCGCCAGCGGATCCTCGGCATGGCGGGCCCGCAGATACACCACATGCGGATAGACCAGAAACTGCAGCACCATGAGCCACCATGTCCAGGCGCCATGCCCATGCTCCAGAAAATGGGCGGCAAGGACGACCGCAAAGATCAGCCAGGACGCGCTGCGATTGCGGTGGTTCATTCGAACCACCCAGTGGGTGGGCGCGGCAGGGACGGCGATCATGAAGTGGGCGACGGCAGCGGAAAAAACTCCCGAGAACGGATGCAGGAAGAACCGCACCATCTGTCATCGCATCACGATCACGGGCAGGAAATGTTTCCCACTGTAACAAAACCGCCAGGCGCGGCCCATCGGTCCGCCCCGCCCCCGTCACCGTTTGGGATGCATCCACACCGCCTGGCGCTCCGGTTCCGGTGCCTGCGCATCGTTGGAGCGCGCGGGTGTGGCGCAGCCCCCGCAATCGCTGCAGGCTCCGCAGGACGGCGCCTTGCCCAGGCCGGGCCGCAAAGCGTCCAGACGCCTGCGCAGCGTAGCGGGCATCCAGTACCAGGCCGCATAGCCCCCGGCCAGCGCCACGATGGCGCCCACCGCAATGTCTTGCCACATGCTCAACCCCCTCCCCACGCCAGCGCCAGCCGGTAGGTCATCCAGCTGGCCGCATAGGCCAGCGCAAACAGGTAGGTGGCCATCAGCAGCGCCAGGCCCCAGGAATCCGTCTCGCGCCGCACCGTGGCCAGGGTGGAGAGGCACTGCGGCGCAAACACGAACCATACCAGCAGTGAAAGCGCCGTGGCCAGCGACCATTGCTGCGCAATCAGCGGTCCCAGTTGCGCCGCCACATCGTCACCCGAGGCGGACAGCGCATACACGGTGCCCAGCGCGCCCACCACCACCTCGCGGGCGGCCATGCCGGGCACCAGGGCAATGGAGATCTGCCAGTTGAAGCCCAGCGGCGCAAACACATGTTCCAGCGCCCGGCCCAGCTGCCCGGCCAGGCTGTACTCGATGGCAGGCCCCGTGGCGCCCTCTGGGGGCGCGGGGAAGGTGGACAGGAACCACAGCAGCACCGTGAGCGCCAGGATGATGCCGCCCACGCGTTTGAGGAAAATGGTGGCACGCTCATACAACCCCAGCACCAGGTTGCGCGCGCTGGGCACGCGGTACGGCGGCAGCTCCATCAGCAGCGGGGTGGGCCGCACCTTGCCGCGCCAGAGCTTGAGCACGGCGGCCACGGCCATGGCGCCGAGGATGCCGCCCAGGTAGAGCGCGAACATCACCAGCCCCTGCAGGTTGAACCAGCCCGCCACGGTGCGCTCGGGGATGAAGGCGGCGATCAGCAAGGCATACACCGGCAGGCGTGCCGAGCAGGTCATGAGCGGCGCGATCATGATGGTGACCAGCCGCTCGCGCCAGTGCGTGATGGTGCGCGTGGCCATGATGCCGGGGATGGCGCAGGCAAAGCTCGACAGCAGCGGGATGAACGAGCGCCCCGACAGCCCCACCGTGCCCATGAGCCGGTCGAGCAGAAAGGCCGCGCGCGGCAGGTAGCCGGAGTCTTCCAGCGCCAGGATGAAGAAGAACAGGATCAGGATCTGCGGCAGGAACACCAGCACGCCGCCCACCCCCGCCACGATGCCATCGACCAGCAGGCTGCGCAGCACGCCCTCGGGCAGGCGCGCCTGCAGCCAGTGGCCCAGCGCCTCGACCGTGCCGGTGATGGCGTCCATGGGCGCAGCCGCCCAGCTGAACACCGCCTGGAACATCAGGAACATGGTGCAGGCCAGCAGCAGCGTGCCCCACAGCGGATGCAGCACCACGCGGTCCAGGGTGTCGTCCACCTGCGCCAGGCCCTCGGGCTCGCGCACCGCCAGGCCCAGGATGCGGCGCGCCTCCTGCTGCGTGCGCAGTACCTGCTCCACGCCCTGGGGCTGCCAGGGCCGGGCCTGCACCGCGCCCTGGGCGCGCCAGCCATCGAGCCACTGCAGCAGCTCGGCCGCGCCGCCCTTGCGGATGCCCACGGTTTCCACCACGGGCATGCCCAGTTCGTGCTCCAGCACGGCACGGTCGATGGTGATGCCCGCGCGGCGGGCGGCATCGCTCATGTTGAGCGCCAGCACCATGGGGATGCCCATGGCCTGCGTCTCCAGCACCATGCGCAGGCCCAGCCGCAGGTTGGTGGCATCGACCACGCACACCAGCAGGCCGGGCGCGGCCTCGCCGGCGCGCTGGCCGGTGACCACGTCGCGCGTGACGGCTTCGTCCGCGCTCAGTGCATTGAGGCTGTAGGCGCCAGGCAGATCGAGCACGCGCACGCGCTGGCCCGAGGGGGTGACGAGCTGACCCTCCTTGCGCTCGACCGTCACACCCGCATAGTTGGCGACCTTCTGGCGGCTGCCGGTGAGCAGGTTGAACAGCGCCGTCTTGCCGCTGTTGGGGTGGCCCAGCAGCGCCAGGCTCAGGGGGGTGGCCTGCGCATTCATGCCGCCACCTCACCGACGGGCGCCGTGGTGCTGACGCGTACCAGCGCCGCCTCGCGCCGGCGCAGGGCAAAGGTGGTGCGCCCCACGCGCACGGCCAGCGGATCGCCTGCCGGAAAGGCCCGCGCCACCACGCGCACGGGTTCGCCCGGCAAGAAACCGATTTCGAGCAGCCGCAGCAGCACATCACCATCCTGCGGCGCGGCATCCATGTGCAACGCACTCACCCAGGCGTCCACCCACAGCGGCAGATCGGCCAAGCCCAGAGAATGTTCACGGGACGGAACGGATGCATCGCTGCGGGACAGATCGGTCAATGGCTTCACCAGATTTCAAATGAAAACAATTCTCATTCTAGCGCTTGCGACGTAAAAATGACAGCAGCACCGGGTCAACCAGCGCTCTCTTGATGCGGCGCAAATCAGTCGGGCTGCTTTGCCGGGTCGGCTTTTTGCCCAGGCGTTGCCATAAAGCGACACCACGAATTTGCCAGCGCGCTACCTTGTCGCCCATGCAAAAGCTCTGGGACATTTCCCCCGCGATCCACGCCGGCGCGCCGGTGTTTCCCGGTGACACGCCCTACCAGCAACAGTGGTGCGCCACGATCGCACCCGGCTGCCCGGTGAACGTGAGTGCCATCACGATGTCGCCCCATGTGGGCGCCCACGCCGATGCGCCACTGCATTACGACGCGCAGGGCGCTGCAGTGGGTGAACTGCCGCTGGCGCCTTTTCTGGGCCCCTGCCGTGTGGTCCACGCCATCGGCTGCGGCGCACTGATCACCTGGGAACACATTGCCCACGCGGTGGACGCCAACTTGCCTCCACGCGTGCTGGTGCGCACTTACGCCCAGGCCCCCGTGCAATGGGACGGCCAGCTCACCGCCTACGCCCCCGACACCATCGCGCGCCTGGCCGACCGGGGCGTGTTGCTGATCGGCATCGACACCGCCAGCATCGACCCGGCCGACAGCAAGACGCTCGACAGCCACCAGGTCATCCGCCGCCGGGGCCTGCGCGTGCTGGAAAACCTGGTGCTCGACGACGTGCCCGAGGGCGACTACGAACTGATCGCCCTGCCGCTCAAGCTGACCAGCGCCGATGCCTCGCCCGTGCGCGCCGTGCTGCGCGCGCTGTGATGCACTGATTTCAAGCCTCGTTGGCCTCTAGCGCTTACCCCAGCAGCGCCAGCGGCTATCAAAAGAATTCACCGACCTGGATCGCCATGACCCTCACCCACCAAGCCTGCCGCGCCCTCGATGCGCAAGACCCGCTCGCCCCCCTGCGTGCGCACTTCACGCTGCCGCCCGGCGTGATCTACCTCGACGGCAATTCGCTGGGCGTGGCGCCGAAGGCCACCGCCGCCCGCGTGGCCGATGTGGTCACGCGCGAATGGGGCACGGACCTCATCCAGTCCTGGAACACCGCGCGCTGGTTCGACCTGCCCCAGCGCCTGGGCAACCAGCTGGCCCCGCTGATCGGCGCGGGCCCGGATGAAGTGGTTTGCACCGACAGCACCTCGATCAACCTCTACAAGGTGCTGAGCGCGGCGCTGAACATTGCCCGCGAAGACAGCCCCACCCGCCGCCGCATCGTGAGCGAGCGCAGCAACTTCCCCACCGACCTCTACATTGCCGAAGGCCTGTGCCAGGAGCGCGGCCTCGAACTCGTGCTGGTGGAGCCCGAAGACATGGCTACCGCCCTCACCAGCGAGGTGGCCGTGCTCATGCTCACGCATGTGAACTACCGCACCGGCGCCATGCACGACATGGCGGCCATCACCGCCGCCGCGCATGCCCAGGGCATCCTGTGCGTGTGGGACCTGGCGCACAGTGCGGGCGCGGTACCCGTCGATCTGAACGGAGCAGGCGCCGATTTCTCGATTGGCTGCGGCTACAAATACCTGAACGGTGGCCCCGGCGCGCCCGCGTTCGTCTGGGCGCACCCGCGCCACGCCAGCCGTTGCTGGCAACCGCTGTCCGGCTGGTGGGGCCACGCCGCGCCGTTTGCCTTCACCCCCGACTACCAGCCCGCGCCCGGCATCACACGCTACCTGTGCGGTACGCAGCCCATCATCAGCCTGTCGGCCCTGCAATGCGGGCTGGATGTGTTCACCGCCGCACAAAGCCTGGGCGGCATGGCCGCGCTGCGCAGCAAATCGCTGGCGCTCACCGACCTGTTCATCCGCCTCGTGGAAGAGCGCTGCGCAGGCCACGGCCTCGGGCTGGCCACGCCGCGCGAACATGCCCTGCGCGGCTCGCAAGTCTGCCTGACCCGCGACGAAGGAGCGGGCGTCAATGGCCAGGGCAGCGGCGCCTACGCCATCGTTCAGGCGCTGATCGCGCGCGGCGTGATTGGCGACTACCGCGCCGGGTCCGGCGCGGCTCCTGCTGCAGGCAAGGGCGACGGCGGCACTGCGCACAAGGACATCCTGCGCTTTGGCTTCACGCCGCTGTACATCGGCTTTGAAGACGTGTGGAATGCCGTGGAACACCTGCGCCAGGTGCTGGAGGCCGCCGAATGGCAGCGCCCCGAATTCAACAAAACCCACGCCGTGACCTGAGAAGGAAACCCGCCATGTGCCCCTTTTCGCCAACACCCGGCAGCACCGGCGCCACCAGCGGCGCCCCGGCATCCGCCCTGCCCGAATCCATCGTCCACGCCGAGCGCGCCCAGCTCGACTTCAGCCAGAGCATGAGCTATGGCGACTACCTGCAGCTCGATGCCGTGCTCAGCGCACAGAAGCCGCTGTCGCCCGCGCACGACGAGATGCTGTTCATCGTGCAGCACCAGACCAGCGAGCTGTGGATGAAGCTCATGCTGCACGAGCTGCGCGCCGCCATCGGCCATATCGCGCACGACGAACTGCAGCCCGCGTTCAAGATGCTGGCGCGCGTGAGCAAGATCATGGAGCAGCTGGTGCACGCCTGGGACGTGCTGGCCACCATGACGCCGCCCGAATACAGCGCCATGCGCCCCTACCTGGGCAGCTCCAGCGGGTTCCAGAGCTACCAGTACCGCTGCATCGAATTCGCCCTGGGAAACAAGAACCGCGCCATGCTGCAGCCCCACGCCCACCGCCCCGACCTGCTGGCCCAGGTGCAGGCAGCCTACCAGGCGCCCTCGCTGTACGACGAAGCCCTGCGCCTGCTGGCCCGGCGCGGCCTGCCCGTGCCCGCCAGCCACACCGACCGCGACTGGACCCTGCCCTATGCCGAAAGCGATGCGGTGGAACATGCCTGGCTCACCGTGTACCGCCATCCCGCGCAGCACTGGGACCTGTACCAGCTGGGGGAGGAGTTGACCGACCTCGAAGACGCGTTTCGCCTCTGGCGCTTTCGCCATGTGACCACGGTGGAGCGCATCATCGGCTTCAAACGCGGCACCGGGGGCACGGGCGGCGTGAGTTACCTGCGCAAGATGCTGGACGTGGTGCTGTTTCCCGAAATCTGGAAGCTGCGCACCGATCTGTAAATTTCAGGCAAAAAATGGCTCCAGCGCTTGTGCAGCAAGCGCTGGCAGCTATCCAATGCGAGGTGCCACCGCAGCGATGGCGACAGCGCCCGCACGCCCCAGCTGGTAGGCTGCAGGCTCCCGGCAACACCCGCCTTGCACCTCGCCACTCACGCTTCATCGCCCGTGCCCCATACCGACGCCGCCCCGCCCCACCAGCCACCCTTGCCACCCTCCCCGCCCGTGGCGCCTGCGCAGGCCACGCTATGGTTCATGCTGCTGGCGCTACTCTCGGCCTTTGCGCTGAGCCAGGCCTACCGCACCGTCACCGCCATCATGGCCACGGGGCTGCAGGCCGACTTTGCGCTCTCGCCGGCATCGCTGGGCGCGTTTGCGGGACTGTTTGGCCTGTCGTTTGGCGTGACGCAGTTCTTCATGGGCATCGGCATGGACCTGTATGGCCTGCGCCGCACCGTGCTCAGCGCCTTTCCGCTGGCCATTGCCGGGGCTGCCCTGTCGGCCTGGGCGCCCGGTTATGGCTGGCTGATGTGGGGCCAGCTGCTGATTGGCGTGGGCTGCGCGCCGGCCTTTCTGGCCTGCACGGTGTTCATTGCGCGGCATTTTCCGGCATCGCGTTTTGCCTTTCTGTCGGGCGTGGGCATGGGTGTGGGCGGGCTGGGCCTGCTGCTCACCGGCACACCGCTGGCCTGGCTGGTGCAGCGCTCGGGCTGGCGCAGCGGCTTCATGCTGCTGGCCGTGCTGTCGGCGCTGGCCTGGCTGCTGATCTGGCGCTGCGTGCACGAGCCGGCCCTGGCCGGCCCGGCGCCCGCGCGCGAGCGCTGGGGCACGGCCGTGCGCCGCTTTGGCGCGCTGTTCATGCTGCCGCACACGCTGGGCATCCTGCTGCTGGGCATGGTGGGCTACGCCTCGTTTCTGGCGCTGCGCGGCCTGTGGATAGCGCCGATGCTGATCGACCGCTATGCGTTCACGCTGGTCGAGAGCGGCAACATGGCCGTGGCCATGTCGCTGGTTTCGCTGTTCTCCCCGGCCTTTTTTGGCCGCCTCGACCCCGGCCCGGCGCGCCGGCGTGCCTGGATCGCCAACTTTTCACTGCTGGTGGCGGCGCTCTACCTGGGCCTGGGGCTGGTGCACCACGCCACGCTGAACCTGGTGCTGGTGATGTGCATTGCGGTGCTGTCGGGGTACTCGGTGCTGCAGTATTCAGATGTGCGCTCGTCCTACCCGCCCGATCTGACCGGGCGCGCACTGTCGGTGTTCACCATGGCCATGTTCCTGGGTGTGGGCCTGGTGCAGTGGCTCACCGGCTGGGTCGCCGACTGGGCGCAGGGCCAGGGGCGGGAGCCCTACAGCGCGGTGATGGCCACGATTGCCACCCTGCTGGCGCTCGGATCGGTCGCGTTTCGCTGGCTGCCGGTATCGCCGCTGCTGCAGCAAGCCGGCGGGCCTGGCAAAGAATCTGCCTGAACGACACGTTGGCGCTTATGGGTAAAGCGCCAGCAGCTATTTTTGCGAGCGCAATCTCTATAACGAACTGGCGCTGGAACCGTCGCCCCGGTAAAGCCAGGGCACGTCCAGCAAGCGCTCGCCCAGCAGGCGCAGCGACACATCGCGCGCCCAGCGCACGGGGCCCGTGGCGTGGAAAATGCGGCCGTTGCGCGTGGAGCGGGCCTGCACGCGCGCGTTGCGCTGCCAGCGGTTGAGCGCATAGCGGGTCAGGCGCAGGGGCACATCCAGGTCGTGCATGGACAGCGCGCGCTGCAGCTCCGCCGCATCCTCGATGGCCATGCCGGCGCCCTGCGCCAGGTAAGGGCGCATGGGATGGGCGGCATCGCCCAGCAAGGCCACCACGCCCCGGGCCATCTCGGCCGGCCCGCGCACGGGGGGGCGGTCGCACAGCGGCCACAGGCGCCAGCCACCGCCGGCATCGACCACGCCGCGCACCGCCTGCTGCAGCGCGGTGCAGGTGCCCAGCAGGGCGGCTTCGAGATCGGCACCATTGGCCGAGTGGTCCCAGTTTTCCAGGTCCTGCGGCGCGGGGCCCTGCACGATGACCACCAGATTCTGCAACTCGCCCCGGCGCACCGGGTACTGCACCACATGCAGGCGCGGCCCCAGCCAGGCGGTGACCTGGCGGGTGCGCAGCCCCTTGGGCAGCGCGTGCTGCGGCACCAGCGCGCGGTAGGCCAGGTGGCCCGATACGCGCGGGCGCTGCTCGCCCAGCAGCTGCGTGCGGGTGCGGCTCCACAGGCCGTCTGCCCCCAGCAGGGCATCCCCCTCCACGTCCTTGCCCCGGCTGGTGCGCACCGTCACCACACCGTCGGCATCGGTGAAACGGTCGATGGCCTGGTCCAGATGAAGTTGCGTGTCGGTGTATTTTTCGACGGCCGCCAGCAGCAGGCCATGCAGGTCGGCGCGGTGGATGGTGGCGTAGGCAGCGCCGTAGCGCTCCACCGCCGTGCTGCCCAGGGGCAGCACAGCCAGTTCCTGGCCCGTGAGCGCGCTGCGCACCTGCAGCCGCCCGGGGAAGGCCGCTACCTCCTGCAGCGGGCGCTGCAGGCCCCAGGCCTGCAGGCGGCGCACCACGTTGGGCCCCAGCTGCACGCCGGCGCCCACCTCGCTGAATGCGGCAGCACGTTCATACAGCCGCGCCTCCCACCCCGCGCGCGAAGCCCCCAGGGCCGCTGCCAGCCCGCCAATGCCGCCTCCCGCGATCAACACCTGTTTTCTCATGACCGCATTGTGCCGCGCACAACCAGCGATCTGCCTGGGGTTGCCCGCGCGTGCGCGTTCCGGTCACGCACCCGTGAGCAGCTGGCGCAGCACGAACGGCAGGATGCCGCCCGCGCGGTAGTAGTCCACTTCGATCGGTGTGTCGATGCGCAGGGTGACCACCACTTCCTGGCGCACCCCGCCCTCGCGGTGGATGACCAGCGTGGCATCGCTTTGCGGCGTGAGTGCGGCATCGGGCAGCACATCGATCACCTCGCGGCCCGTGAGGCCCAGCGACTGCCACGAATCGGCGCCCTTGAACTGCAGCGGCAGCACGCCCATGCCCACCAGGTTGGAGCGGTGGATGCGCTCGAAGCTGCGCGCCACCACCGCCTTGATGCCCAGCAGCTGCGTGCCCTTGGCGGCCCAGTCGCGGCTGGAGCCGGTGCCGTATTCCTCGCCGGCAAACACCACCGTGGGCGTCTTCTGCGCCATGTACTGCATGGCTGCGTTGAAAATGAACATCTTCTGGCCCTGCAGCGGCCCTTCGTTCTGGAACACCGTCACGCCACCTTCTTCGCGCGAGCCGTCGGCGGTGGGTGCAATCATCAGGTTCTTGATGCGCACGTTGGCAAAGGTGCCGCGCATCATCACGTCGTGGTTGCCGCGGCGCGCGCCGTAGCTGTTGAAGTCGGCTTTTTGCACGCCATGCTGCAGCAGCCACTGGCCGGCAGGCGAACTCTCCTTGATGGAGCCGGCAGGGGAGATGTGGTCCGTGGTGATGGAGTCGCCAAACAGCGCCATGATGCGGGCACCCTGTACGGATTCCAAGCCTTTTTGGCCTGCAGCGCTTTCACCGTTTTCGCTGGCAGCTACAGATTCCAGAGCAAAGTCGGCAAAGAACGGCGGCTCGGCGATATAGGTGCTGGCGGGCCACACGTAGGTGTTGCCGGTCACGCCCTTGATCTTGCCCCACAGCTTGCCCGGGTCGCTGGCCACCTTGGCGTAGTTCTCGCGGAAGGCCTTGCCCTTCATGGCGAACTTCATGAGGCGGTGGATTTCGTCGCTGCTGGGCCAGATGTCGCCCAGATAAATGTCTTTGCCGCCCTTGCCCTGGCCGACCGGCTCGGTCATCAGGTCCTTGAGCACCGTGCCCGCAATGGCGTAGGCCACCACCAGCGGCGGACTGGCCAGGAAGTTGGCCTTGAGATTGGGATGGATCCGTGCCTCGAAGTTGCGGTTGCCCGACAGCACGGCGGCGCACACCAGGTCGTTGCGGGTGATGGCCTCGTTGAGCTCGGGCGTGAGGTCGCCGGCATTGCCGATGCAGGTGGTGCAGCCGTAGCCCGCCAGCGCAAAACCCAGCTTTTCCAGGTACGGCAGCAGCCCGGTTTCGCTCAGGTATTCGGTGACGATGCGCGAGCCGGGTGCCAGCGATGTCTTGATGTGCGGTTGCACTTTGAGCCCCGCCTCCACCGCCTTCTTGGCCAGCAGGCCGGCGGCCAGCAGCACGCTGGGGTTGCTGGTGTTGGTGCAGCTGGTGATGGCGGCAATCAGCACGTCGCCGTTGCCGATCCTGAGGGCCTTGTCGCCATCGCTGGGCAGGTCGCACACGGTGACGGTGCTGGCTTGGCTGGCATTTTGCGCGGTGGCCAGCGTCGGCCGGTTGCTCACCATTTCCACCACCGAGCGGGCGGCACCAAGCTGCGGCGCAGGCGCATCCTCGGCCGGCCCCCCTTCACCACAGCCAACCCGGTGACGCTGCAGCAGGCGCTCGGCCGGTTGGTTGAAACCGTTTTCTGCATTGGGTTTGCTGAACAGGTCGGCAAACTGGCCCGCCACCTTACCCAATTCGATACGGTCCTGTGGTCGCTTGGGGCCGGCCAGGCTGGGGGTGACGCTGCCGAGGTCGAGCTTCACGACCTGCGAGTAATCCACCTCGCCCGCCAGCGGCACACCAAACAGGCCCTGGGCCTTGAAGTAGGCCTCGAAGGCTTCGATCTCGCCCTTGGTGCGGCCGGTGCCACGGAAGTATTCAATGGTCCGCTCATCCACCGGGAAGAAGCCCATGGTGGCGCCATATTCAGGCGCCATGTTGCCGATGGTGGCGCGGTCGGGCAGCGCCAGGGTGCGCGTGCCTTCGCCAAAGAATTCGACAAACTTGCCCACCACCTTGTGCTGGCGCAGCAATTCGGTGACGGTGAGCACCAGGTCGGTGGCGGTGACGCCTTCGCGCAGCTGGCCACTCAGCTCCATGCCCACCACGTCGGGCGTGAGAAAGTACACCGGCTGACCCAGCATGGCGGCCTCGGCCTCGATGCCGCCCACGCCCCAGCCGACCACGCCAATGCCATTGATCATGGTGGTGTGGCTGTCGGTGCCGACCAGGGTGTCGGGGTAGAAAACGCCGTCCTTGCGCTTGTGCACGCCGCGCGCCAGGTATTCGAGGTTGACCTGGTGCACGATGCCAAAGCCCGGGGGCACGACGCCAAAGGTGTCAAAGGCCTGCATGCCCCATTTCATGAACTCGTAGCGCTCGCGGTTGCGCTCGAATTCGAGCTTCATGTTCAGGTCGAGCGAGTTCTTCTTGCCGTAGTGATCGACCATGATGGAGTGGTCCACCACCAGGTCCACCGGCACCAGCGGTTCGATCTTCTTGGGATTCTTTCCCAGCTTGGCGGCCACGCTGCGCATGGCGGCCAGGTCGGCCAGCAACGGCACGCCGGTGAAGTCCTGCAGCACCACGCGCGAGACGACAAACGGGATTTCGTCCTTGCGCGCAGCCTGCGGCACCCAATGGGCCAGCTGCTGCACATGCTCGGCGGTCACCTTGCGGCCATCGCAGTTGCGCAGTACCGATTCGAGCACGATGCGGATCGACACGGGCAAGCGGCTGACCTGCGGAAACTGCTTGGCCAGAGCGGGCAACGAATAGAACTGCCCCGACTTGCCGGACGCGGTCTTGAACTTCTTCAGCGTGGACGCAAAAGCGTGGCGGGCGGGCTTGGACGACGATGCCATGGCGAACTCCTGTGAGGGACAACAAGAGGCCATTCTGGCAGCGCCGTATGGCGGCGCAATGCCTGGGGTCATGCAGACGGGCGCGTTACCGGCCAACCCATGCGGGGGCTGCCTTCGATTCAGCCCCGGAGCGGATCGGGCATCCTGCATGAATACCCCATTGCCGCCATTGCGCGCAAGGTGTAACACCTGGTTTCACAGGCAATGCGCGCACTGAATAGAAAACCCGATCCATTGCAGGCCCATTCCATTGCAGGCCCATTCCATTCAAGCCTGTGCAGACCCCAAGACTGCCGTTCGCGGCGATATATGTGGCGAGGGTAATGCCCCATTGCTTTCCAACACACCGTGGCGCGGGCGATTCATCCCCACACCCGCGGTATGGGGTGCACCCACCGATGCCACACCGTGCAGGAGCTGGCCGTGGAATCCATCCAGGAAGCCACGATTTACACGGCCGATACAGGGGAAATTCGCCCCTGTGCTTGCCCCCGGAGAAGGCGCCGCGCCCCTTCATTCTGGCGCGGCGAATGGCCCATAAAAAAAGCCCGCATCGGCGGACTTTTTATGGACGAATACGCAGCCTGGATTAAATCGCAAACTGCTCGCGGTTCTCGTTCTGAATCCACTTGGGTGGTTTGCCGCGTCCGGTCCAGGTTTGACCCGTGGCGGGATTGCGGTATTTGGGGGCCACCTTGGAACCCGCGCTGGCGCTGCGTGCCCGGCCAGCGGGAAATACATCCTGCGCCGTCAGGCCAAACTCCGCAACCAGGGCGCGAACCTGCGCAACAGCTTCAGACAGCTCGTTGCGCCGGGCTTCATTGATCTTGCGCTCAAGGTCTTCACGCTGCTTCAGGAGTTCTTTGTAGCTGGACATGGTGTGTGATTAAAGGTAATTGCGAAGGAGCCTGCATTATAGGAATAATGCGCGGATTTGTGCACGCCGATTCGCATTGGGGCTGATTTCACCCGTACTTTCCAACACGGGCACGGCACTGGATATTCAATTCCGTTCCAACTGTTGATCGGGTTGCGCGAGCACCTTATCAATACGCTTGCCATCCAGGTCCAGGATTTCGAATATCCACCCGGCGCAGGCAATACGCTCTGCAACCGCCGGCAAATGGCCTGATTCGGCCATCAAAAGACCTGCCAGGGTGTTATAGCGGCCGCGGTCTTCTTCCGGCAAATCCCGAATATCGAGCCGTGCCTTGAGTTCCGTCACGGGCATCAAACCATCCAGGAGCCACGTACCATCGTCGCGCAGGGTTGCCCAGGCATCGGCCGATGCGCCCGGCTGCAGCTCACCGGTAATGGCTTCCAGCAAATCACGCGGCGTCATGATGCCCTGCACCACGCCATATTCATCCACCACAAAGACCATGCGGCCCGACCGGGCGCGGAACTGTTCGAGCAACTCCATGCCGCTCAGGGTCTCGGGCACGAAGGATGCAGGCTGCGCATAAGACTCCACGGTTCCGGACGCCTCGGGGCCCAGTTCCAGCATGCGCGCCACGCTGATCACGCCCACCACCTCGTCGAGGGAGGCGCGGCACACCGGGTACCAGGAATGGGCGCCATGCTCGCCGCCCGTGCCCGCCATGCGCAGGCCTTCGAGCACTGTCAGACCGGCATCGAGCCATTGCACATCGGTGCGCGGCACCATCAGCGAGGTCAGAGGCCGGTCGTCGAGACGGAACACGTTCTGCACCATCTGGTGCTCGTGGTGCTCGATCACCCCCGCATCGCGCCCCTCCTCCAGGCTGGCGGCAATTTCCTCCTCGGTCACCATCCGGCCGGCATCGTTGTTCACCCGCAGCAGCTTGAGCACCCCCTGGGTGGACAGCGACAGCAGCCGCACGAAAGGCTTGGCGCCCTGGGCCACCCAGGTCATGGGACGCGCCACGAAACGCGCAACGGTTTCAGGGTAAAGCTGGCCAATGCGCTTGGGCACCAGCTCACCAAACACAATGGTGATGAAGGTGATCACCGTCACCACGATGGCCGTGGCGCTCACGCTGGCAGCGCTTTCCGGCACCCCCAGCGTCTGCAGCCACAGGCCCAGATCGTAGCTGAAAGCGGCCTCGCCAATAATGCCGTTGAGCATGCCGATGGAGGTAATGCCCACCTGCACCGACGACAGGAACTGCGTGGGGTTGTCGAGCAAGGTCAGGGCCGCGTGCGCACCCTTGTCGCCGCCTTCTGCCATGGCAACGAGCCGGGATTTGCGACTGGACGCCAAGGCCAGTTCCGACATGGCGAACACGCCATTGAGCAGTGTCAGCAGCGCGATCAGCAGAAAATCCATGAATCAAAAGGTAAGAAGAACACCATGGCACTTTACTGTATTGGCGATATCCAGGGTTGCGACCGCGCATTGGGGCGCCTGCTGGATCTGATCGATTTTTCGGCGAGCCGCGACACCGCCTTCCTGCTGGGCGATCTCGTCAACCGAGGCCCCGACTCTGCAGCCGTGCTGCGCCGCTGCATGATGCACGGCGATGCCCTGCGCCCCCTGCTGGGCAACCATGACCTGCACCTGCTGGCGACCGCCCATGGCGCCCGCAAACCCTCGCGGCGTGACACACTGGCCAACGTGCTCGATGCCCCGGACCGGGATGCGCTGCTGCAATGGCTGCGCCTGCAACCGCTGGCCCGCCAGCATGACCACGGGGGCAAGCCTTTGCTGATGGTGCACGCCGGAGTGCTGCCCTCCTGGACAGCGGCGCAAACCCTGGATCTGGCCGACGAAGTGCACCGCGTCTTGCGGAGCGCCGATCTGCCCGCATTCCTGCAGCAGATGTACGGCAATACCCCGGACCACTGGGACGATTCCCTGACCGGGCCGGACCGCCTGCGCGTGGTCGTGAATGCACTCACACGACTGCGGTTCTGCTCGGAACAGGGGGTGATGGATTTCGAGAGCACCGAGAGCGCCAGTGCGGCGCCCCCCGGGCTGATGCCCTGGTTTGACGTGCCCGGTCGTGGCACGGCCCAGACCCTGGTCGCGTTCGGACATTGGTCCACCCTGGGCTGGCTGAACCGCCCCCACTGCCTGGGCCTGGACACGGGCTGCGTGTGGGGTGGCTGCCTGAGCGCGGTGCGCTTTGGCAGCTCCCTGGACGAGCGCGAACTGCTGCAGGTGCACTGCGAGCAGTCGCAGGCCCCTGGCGCCTGAAGCAATCGCCCTCAGACAGCTCCACGCGCCAGTGCGGCCGCCATGCCCGCGGAATACCACGCGCTGCCATCGCCCGCGACCATCAGCGCCTCCACCCCCGGCTGGCGCGCTACCAGTGCCTGCCCGGCCTGCGCGCCCTGCACCATCAGGGCAGCGCCCAGTCCATTGACTTGCGCCACATCGCGCGCCAGCAGGCTGACACCATGCACACCGACGGTAGGGTATCCCGTGCGGGGATCCAGAATATGGTGCACCCGCTTGCCGGCCGCCAAGAAATAGCGCTCGTAGTCACCGGACGATGCCACCACCGCCGGACCCTGCACTGAAAGCGCCCCCAGCAGACGCTCGGGTGCGCGCGGATCACGCAGGCCCACGCGCCATGGCCGCCCCTGCAGCTGCCCCATCACCAGGACATCGCCACCACCGTTGATGAGCGCATTGCCCACGCCCTGCTGGCGCAACACCCGCATGCCGGCTTCGAGGATGGGCAGCTTGGCAATGCCCCCGAGGTCCAGGGCCATGCCTTGCCGGGCCAGATAGGCCGTGCCCGCTGACTCGTCCAGCACCAGGCGGCGCGCGTCCACCAGTTGCCGTTGTCGGGCCACCACACCCGCCGCAGGCACCGTCTGGTGGCCTTCTTCAAAGTTCCAGCCCTTGAGGGAGCCCACCGTGATGTCAAAGGCGCCGCCGCTGAGCCGGAACTTCTGCTGCGCCGTTTTCAGCACGCCCATCACTTCGCTCGGAACCGCGACGGGCTGGATGCCTGCAGCACGGCTGATGCGGCTGACTACGCTGTCAGGTCGGTAGCGGCTGAAAAGCGCCTGCAGCCGCTCCATTTCGGCATATGCCAGGTCGATGGCATGGCGCAGCACGGGCGCTTCGCCACCGTCGGCCACGATATCGACCTGCGTGCCCATGAGGGCCCGCGATCCCCGTTGCGGCGCCCCGAAAACCGGGGCCGCCGAAGCCCACGACACACACCCCAGCAAGGGCAGTGCCATGGCCATCCGGCGCCTGGTCGGGCTGAACACCGTCGATTCAGCGGATGTCATGGCGCGTCGCGATCAGATGGACTGATCGGCCATGTAGTCCACAGCGGCCTTCACTTCGTCGTCGGTCAGGGTGGAGCCACCGCCGCGCGCAGGCATCATGCCCTTGGCACCCGTGAAGCCCTCGATCGCGTGCTTGTACAGCGTGTCCTTGCCCTGGGCAATGCGCGGACCCCAGTCGGCCTTGTCGCCGGGCTTGGGAGCACCTGCCACGCCTGCGGCATGGCACAAGGCACAGGTTTTTCCAAACACGCTCTTGCCGACCGTGTTCTCGGCCACCGGTGCGGGCGCTGCGGCGGGAGCCGGCGCAGGAGCAGCAGCCGGGGCGGGTGCGGGAGCCGGCGCAGCCGCTTCCGTCGATTTCTTGTCGCCGCAGGCACCGAGCGCCAAAGAGATTGCCGCGATGGCGAGCAGGCCAGATAGTTTTTGCATGGGGTTGTTCCTGTTCTGAAGGTCAATAAAAGAAGAAGCGGGAAGGTTCTGCACGGGCTGTGGTGCGCCCTGTATACCGAGGTACCAAGGCGCCGCCTTGGCCCGCAGACCAACGGCTTGGTTCGCTCACACTTTCCAAGGCACCCGATCCTCATTCACACCCACGGAAACGGTGTGCCTGGCAGACATCATAAGAAGGATGCAATGGTTCATGCAATATGCGTAATATAGACCCGAAGGCTTGACAGCAGCTGCTCTTTCGGTTGTCATCATGTGATATAGATCAATTTGATTCATTTTGAATGAATCTATATTCGGCCTCCATGTGCACTTTTCATCCAGCCTTGATCCGATCCCGTTGGTGGGTCTTGGCGTGGTTTCTGATGTCGCTCGGCGTGGCCACTGCAGCGCCCATGGTCCAGCCCCGGCTGATGGATACCGTCTGCTCCGCTTCCGGAGCCCCGAAGGTCATCATCCACACCGACGACGGCGCTGTCGAGCAAGCCGCTGCTGACGCACTGCACTGCCCCCTGTGCCTTGTGGGCGGTGCACCTCCCAACACCGTGCTTGCGCTGCCGCCCGCAACTCCTGCGGCCGTCGCCCAGCCCGCTTTCCCTGCTTTTTCCCGCGCTCCTGCCGCTACGGCAGCACCGCCGCCGGCGCGGGCACCCCCGTTTTTTCCGAGCCAATCCTAAAGAGGTAAACCATGAGCAATAAGAGAGAAGTGAATCCAGAAACCGTCGGCATGGGCCGTCGTCGTTTCATCAACACCGCGGCACTGGCCGGTCTGACCGTCGGCGTGGCGGCTTGCAATGACAAGCCCGCCAATGCGCCCGCAGCAGCAGCGTCGGGCCCTGTCGCGGCACCTGCTGCAGCCCACTCCGGTGGAGCGAATGCGACACACCTCAAACCCGGTGAACTCGATACCTATTACGGCCTGTGGAGCGGTGGCCACAACGGCGACGTTCGCGTGCTGGGCCTGCCTTCCGGCCGCGAGCTTCTGCGCATCCCCTGCTTCGTGCCCGATGCGCTGGTGGGCTGGGGCATCACCAATGAATCCAAGGCCGTCATGGGCACCAAACCCGATGGCAGCCTGCGCTACACGGTGGCCGACACCCACCACCTGCATGGTTCCTACAAGGACGGCAACTACGACGGCCGCTACGCCTGGGTCAACGACAAGATCAACAGCCGCATCGCGCGCATCCGCCTCGATTACTTCATCTGCGACAAGATCACCGAGCTGCCCAACGTGCAGGGCTTCCACGGCATCTTCCCCGACAAGCGCGACCCGGTTGATCCGGCCATCAACTACACCACGCGTGTGTTCTGCGGCGCTGAATTCGCCATTCCCCTGCCCAACGACGGCAAGGATGTGAACGCCCCCGAGAAGTACCGCTCGATGTTCAGCTGCGTGGATGCCGAGACCATGGAAATGCGCTGGCAGGTGCTGATCGACGGCAACTGCGACCTGACCGCCACGTCCTATGATGGCAAGCTGGCAGCCACCAACCAGTACAACGTCGAAAACGGCGTGCACTACGAAGACATGATGTCGGCCGAGCGCGATGCCTGCCTGTTCTTCAACATCGCACGCATCGAAGAGGCCGTGAAGGCCGGCAAGTTCAAGACCGTCGGCTCGTCCAAGGTGCCGGTGGTGGATGGCACACGCGAGGCCAACAAGGACCCGAAGACGGCCCTCACCGCCTATGTGAGCGTTCCCAAGAACCCCCACGGCGTGAACGCCAGCCCCGATCAGAAGTACTTCATCTGCGCCGGCAAGCTGTCGCCCACGGCCACCGTGATCGAATTGGCGAAGGTACTGGACTGGTTCGACGGCAAGATGGAAAAAGTCGACGGCGCCATCGTCGCCGAGGTCGAAATCGGCCTGGGCCCGCTGCACACCGCCTTCGACGGCCGCGGCAATGCCTACACCACGCTGTTCCTGGACAGCCAGGTGGTCAAGTGGAACGTGGAAGCGGCCATCAAGTTCCACGCGGGCGACAAGAACGCCAAGTACGTGGTGGACCGCCTGGACGTGCACTACCAGCCTGGCCACATCAACGCCACGCACTCCGAGACCGTCGCCGCCGATGGCAAGTACCTCGCCGTGGGCTGCAAGTTTTCCAAGGACCGTTTCCTGCCGGTGGGTCCCTTCCACCCCGAGAACGAGCAGCTGGTCGACATCTCAGGCGACAAGATGGTGCTGATGGCCGACCACCCCGTGCGCGGCGAGCCCCACGACTTCATCATCTTCAAGCGCGACATCGTCAAGCCCAAGCAGGTGTATGACCTGAACGAGTTCCCCCTGGCCGTCAAAGACACCAAGGAATCGGGCGTCTTCCGCAACGGCAAGAAGGTCACGGTGAAGCTCACCTCCCAGGCGCCTGCCTTCAGCCTGCGTGAATTCACGGTGAAGAAGGGCGATGAAGTCACGCTGATCCTGACCAATCTCGACAAGATCGAAGACCTGACGCACGGCTTCGCTGTGCCCAAGTACAACATCCAGTTCGTGATCAACCCGCTGGAGACCAAGTCGGTAACCTTCATTGCCGACAAGCCCGGCGTGTTCTGGGCCTACTGCTCCACGTTCTGCCATGCGCTGCACCTGGAGATGCGCACGCGCATGATCGTCGAGGCCTGAGGAAAAACACCCCTGTGTGGCCATGCCCGTGGCATGGGCGCCACCCAGGGGTTTTTAACCAGATAGGCCTGTAACGCAGGTACAACCATCGGTACCTGCTATTGTTTGGATAGTATTTATGCCTTCCCTCGGTCCACGGTTCGCGGCCTTCTGTCTTGCAGTGTTCATGGCGCTGGCCCTGCTGGCGCCGCGCGCCCATGCCAGCGCCTACGAGGCGGAGCTGCCTGCCAACCTGGCGAGCACGCCCGCCATGTGCTCGCTGCTGCCTTGTACCGAGGTCTTTCCGGGTGCCACGCATTTTTCCGACCGCAAGGGCCAGCCGCCCTACGTCGAGGCCTACGACAACGACTCAGCCCAGAAAAAACTGCTGGGCTATGTGATGCTGTCCACCGACATCACCGACACCCCCGCGTATTCGGGCAAGCCGGTGGTCACTCTGATCGGCATGGACACCCAGGGCCATTTCGTCGGCGTGAAAGTGCTCAAGCATTCGGAGCCCATCCTGCTGCTGGGCATTCCCGAATCGGCCCTCATCAACTTCAACAACCAGTACATCGGCAAGTCGGTCATCGACACCATCGAGGTCGGCCCCTCGCGCCCCGACGAGAACGTGATCGGCCTGGACGCCATCTCGGGCGCCACCGTCACCGTGGTGGCGCAAAACCAGGTGGTCATGGCCGCGGGCTCTGCCGTAGCGCGCCAGACCGGCATCATTGCACCCACGGTGCGCGAGCCCGCACACTTTGTCATCACCGGCCAGAAGTACGACTGGGCGCAGCTCGTGAAAATGGGCGCGGTGCAGCAGTTGCTCGTCAAACCCGAGCAGGTGGGCCTGCCGCGCGGCCCCGAGCCCTTCATCGAACTGTGGTTTGGCGACCTGAACCACCCCGACATGGCCCGCAGCCTGCTGGGTGACCGCGGCTTTGACAACCTGCGCTCGCGCCTGAAGGAGGGCGAGAACGCGCTGTTCATCCTCAAGACGGGTGGCCAGGAATCCTTCAAGGGCTCGGGCTTCGTGCGCGGCGGCATCTACGATCGCGTGCAGGTCAAGCAGGGGGCCGATTCCTTCACCTTCCGTGACCTGGACTCGTACAACCTCTACGGCCTGGAGGCAGAGGGCGCGCCGCGCTATTCCGAATCGGCCATCTTCATCATCCGCTCGCATTCGTTCTCTGCCGCCTACCCCTGGAAGCTGGCCTTCCTGGGCAACCGGGTGGATCGCGCCACGGGCCACCGCAGCTTTGCGGTGTTCGAGTCCAAGTACTGGCTGCCCGCCAGCAGCCTGGAAGGCGGTCGCCCCAAGGTCGAGGAACCGGCGGCTCCCTGGGTGCGCATCTGGAAGTCACAGGCGCTGCCCATTTCCCTGTTCATCCTGCTGCTGGTGGCCGTCACGGTGGTTTATGCATTGCGCGAAAAGCTCACGCGCCTGTCAACGCACAAGAACAAGTGGCCGGTCAACGGCTTCAAGTACACGTTCTGGGCCATCAGCATCTTCTGGGTGGGCTTTGGCTACATGGCCCAGCCCTCCATCACGCAGGTGTTGACCTGGTTCCACTCGCTGCTGTTCCAGTGGACCTGGTCGCTGTTCCTGTCCGACCCGTTCATCTTCCTGTTCTGGATCTTCATCATCGTCACGGCGTTCCTGTTTGGCCGCGGCCTGTTCTGCGGCTGGATGTGCCCGTTCGGCTCGCTGCAGGAAGCCGTCTACAAGATCGCCCGGGCGCTGGGCCTCAAGCGCTTCCAGACCCAGCTGCCGCAGAAGTGGCATGACCGCCTGAAGTGGATCAAGTACGCCGTTTTCTTCTTCCTGCTGACCGTGTCCATGTTCTCCATGGGCCTGGCCGAAAAACTGTCCGAGGTCGAACCCTTCAAGACCACCTTCCTGGTCGGCGTGATGAACCGCGCCTGGCCCTACGGCCTGTTCGTGGCCGCCATCCTGGGCGTGTCCCTCTTCATCGAGCGGCCGTACTGCAAATACATCTGCCCGCTGGGGGCATCGCTGGCCATGCCCAGCACCTTCCGCTGGTTTGGCCTCAAGCGCAAGCAGGACTGCAACAGCTGCAAGGCCTGCGCCGTGGGCTGCGGCGCACAGGCCATTGATGCCGACGGCCGCATCGACCACCGCGAGTGCCTGCACTGCCTCGATTGCATGATTTTGTACACCGACACCAAGGGTTGCCCGCCCCTGGCCAAGGAGCGCAAGCGCCGCGAAAAAGACGGCCTGGAGATCACACCCATTGGCGCCAACGGCTACTTCATCCCGATCCACCCGGCCACGGTGCAAGACCAGATATCCCCCAAGGCCAGGGACGGCGTCGATCCGCGCATGCCTACCGACCGCACCCTGCCTGCGCACAAGCGGGATGTGGGCCTGATCGCCTGGCTGTGGCTGGAGCTGCGCGACCACCTGTGGCCCTGGAGCCGCGAGGGCTGGAACAGCCAGCGCGCGCTGCAGGTCGCCGGTCTGGCGCTGGCCATTGCCGCCACCGTCGCCTGGGTGCAGGGGGCGCTGGGCCATCTGTCCTCGGGTGCCATCATCGGCTGGTGGTTTGGCTGGAGCGTCTACGAGGTGCTGATCCGCCTGTCCGGCCGCCGCTACGTGAAAGACGGCCCCTGGTGGCGTGACCAATACCGCGTCGCCGGTGTGATGGATATGATGAGCTACGTGGGATTCAAGAACCTGATGATTGGCGCTGCGCTGTTCCTGGTGCTCAAGGCCCTGGGCTGGCTCATCGCATGAAGATATTGACCCATTTAAGCCTGGCCCTGGCACTGCTCATCGCCGGGGCCTGCCAGGCCGCCACCCTGAGCGTGCGCCCCGGCGACGACCTGGCCGCCACGGTGGCCAAGGCACAGCCGGGTGACGTGATCGAGGTGGCGCGCGGCCGGTACCGCGCCAACCTGCGGATCGACAAACCCCTGACCCTGCGCGGCCTGGACCGGCCCACCATCAGCGGGGGCGCCCAGGGCGACACCATCCGCGTCACCGCCCCCGACGTGGTGATCGAGGGTCTCATCGTGCGCGACTCGGGCACCAACCTCAAGGACCAGAACGCCGGCATCTACATCTATCCCGGCGCGCACCGTGCCGTGGTGCGCCACTGCGATCTCACCTACAACCTGTTCGGCCTGTGGATCGAGAAGTCCAACGACGTGCAGGTGCTGTCCAACACCATCACGGGGCTGCGCGATGTCAACTCGTCGCAGCGCGGCAATGGCGTGCAGCTGTACAACACCAAGGGCGCACGCATCGAGAACAACCAGATCAGCTTCGTGCGCGATGCCCTCTACATCGATGTGTCGCACCACGCCATCTTCCGGGGCAACAAGCTGCACCACAGCCGCTACGGCACGCACTACATGAACTCCTACTACAACCTGTGGGAAGACAACGATACCTACCTGAACCGGGGCGGCCTGGCGCTGATGGAGGTGCGCGACCAGGTGGTGCGCAACAACCGCGCCTGGGGCAACTCGGACCATGGAATCATGCTGCGCACCATGCAGGACTCGGTGATCGAAAACAATGTCGTGGCGGACAACGGCCGTGGCTTCTTCATCTACGACGTCGAATACATCCAGCTCAAGGACAACCTGGTGACAGGCAATGCCGTGGGCGTGCACCTGTCGGCGGGCTCCACCCGCAATGCGGTGGAGGGCAACGACTTCGTCGGCAATCGCGAGCAGGTCCGCTACGTGGGTGCCCGCGATGAGCGCTGGGGCACGCAACGCGGCAACTACTGGAGCAACTACCTGGGCTGGGACCGCGACGGCAACGGCGTGGGCGACGTGCCCTACGAAGCCAATGACATGGTGGACCGCCTGACCTGGCGCCATCCCACCATCAAGCTGCTGCTGGCAAGCCCCGCCGTGCAGGCCCTGCGCCTGGTGGGCCAGCAATTCCCCGTGCTGCGCGTGCCCACCGTGGTGGACCCCAAACCCCGCATGCAGCCCAACCACCCCCAACGGAACCACTGGCGTGACACGCAACCCTCACAACGCTGACCCCTCCGACCTTCCGGCGATCGAAGTGCGCGGTGCCCACAAGCACTACGGTGCGCTGCACGCCGTGGACGGCATCGACCTGCGCGTGGAGCGCGGCGAGATTTTTGGCCTGATCGGCCACAACGGCGCCGGCAAGAGCACGCTGTTCAAGATGATCCTGGGCCTGGTGCCCGCCACCCGGGGCGAAATCCTCGTGAGCGGCGCCTCGGTGCACGGACGCGGCTTTCGCGCCGCACGCCGCCACCTGGGTTACCTGCCGGAAAACGTGGTGCTGTATGACAACCTGAGCGGCCTGGAGACGCTGCATTTCTTCGCCCGGCTCAAGGGCGCGCCGCTGCAGCAATGCCCGGTGCTGCTGGACCGCGTGGGCCTGGCACAGGCCGCACACCGGGCCGTGCGCGAATACTCCAAGGGCATGCGCCAGCGCCTGGGGTTTGCCCAGGCACTGCTCGGCACCCCGCGCGTATTGCTGCTCGACGAGCCCACCAACGGCCTGGACCCGCAGGCCATCCGCGATTTTTATGCCACGCTGCGCAAACTGCAGACCGAGGGCGTGACCATCATCATCACCTCGCACATCCTCGCCGAGCTGCAGGAACGCGTGGACCGGCTGGCCATTCTGGCCACGGGCAAGCTGCAGGCGCTGGGCAGCGTGCAGGCCCTGCGCGAGCAGACGCAGATGCCGCTGACCTTTGCGCTGACGCTGGCAGAGGCCGACCGCGCGCCCGTGGCCCAGGCCCTGGCGCAACTGCCCGGCATTACCACGACCCCCTCCCCCGTCGGGTTGGACCTGGGTTGCCCGCGCGACGCCAAGATGGCCGTGCTGGGTGCGCTGGCGCCATTTGGCGCACGCGTGCGGGACCTGCACATCCATGAGCCCTCGCTCGAAGACGTTTTCTTCGGTTTCTCCGGCTGACCGGGCACCGCACCGACTCAAGACTCCCCCATGGAACTGACACAGATCTTCACCATCGCCGCGAAAGAGTTTCGCGACCGCATGCGCAACCGCTGGGTGCTGGCGGTGGCCCTCGTGTTCACCGTGTTCTCGCTGGCCATCGCCTACTTTGGCGGTGCACAGCAGGGCACGGTGGGTTTTCGCTCCATCGAATTCACCATTGCCAGCCTGGTCAGCCTGGTGATCTACCTGATCCCGCTGATTGCGCTGCTGCTGGGCTTTGACGCCATCGTGGGCGAGCGCGAGCGCGGCTCGCTCGACCTGCTGCTGTCGCTGCCCATCACGCGGCTGGAGCTGCTGCTGGGCAAGTACCTGGGCCTGGCCGCAGCGCTCACACTCTCCACCCTGGCGGGCTTCGGGCTGGTGGCCGTGCTGCTGTACCGGCAGTTCAGCTGGGCGGGCATGTTCCACTATGGCGGCTTCATGCTCAGCTCGGTGCTGCTGGGCCTGGCATTCCTGAGCATGGCCGTGCTGCTGTCGGTGCTGGCGCGCGAGCGCACGCGGGCCTCGGGCCTGGCCATCGCCACCTGGTTCTTCTTTGTGCTGGTGTTCGATCTGCTGCTGCTGGGCGCCCTGGTGGCCACCGGCGGCGCCTATGGCGGCGCGACCCTGGCCTATCTGTTGCTGCTCAACCCCGCTGACGTGTTCCGCATCCTCAACGTGTTCTCGCTGGAAGACGTGCGCACCCTGTACGGCCTGACCACCATCGTCCCCGAAGCATTGGCCAAGCCCTGGCTCATGGGGACCGTGATGCTCGGCTGGATCGTGGTGCCACTGGGCCTGGCAAGCTGGAGATTCAAACCATGACCACTTATCTGTGCTCCTGCCGCCGCCACGCCGGTGCCGGCACCGCCGATGGCGTGCGGCGCCAACTGCTCGGCTGGGTCGCCCTGGCATCGCTGGGTGCGCTGGGCCTGGGCGCCCTCTCCGGCTGCAAGGACCCGTCCAGCACCGCACAGGCCCTGGCTCCGGTGGAGATCGATCGGTCCACCAGCTGCGAGCTCGACGGCATGCTGCTGGCCGACTACCCGGGCCCCAAGGCCCAGGTGCGCTTTGCGGGACAGGAAAAACCCTCTTTCTTCTGCGACACCGTCGAACTCTTCAGCACCTTGCTGGCGGGCGAGCAGGTGCGTACCGTGCAGGCGGTGTATGTACAGGACATGGGCCAGGCCGACTGGAATGCGCCCCAGGGCCACTGGATCGACGCCAAAACCGCTGTTTACGTGGTGGGCGGCAAGCGCCATGGCTCGATGGGGCCCACCATCGGCAGCTTTGCCCTGGAGGCCGACGCCCAGAAATTCGCGGCCGAATATGGTGGCAAGGTGCTGCGTTTTGCCGAGGTCACGGCCGACATGGTGGACCTGAGCGGCGGTGCGCAGCACGACACCCGCATGTAGGAACCTGTTCAAAATCTTTTCGAAAAGATCTTGAACAGGTTCTAGGCCCATGCACGCGCTGCAACAGCCTCCCACACGCCGCCAGGCCCTGTTGGCCGGGTTGGCAGGCATGGGCGCACTGGTGGCAGCAGCTGCCTGGAAGCTCTCTCCACCGGATGCAGCTCCGGTTGCAACCGGACAGCCGCTGCCCGACGATGTCTGCGTGGTGGCACCGCCCACGCCCTTCGACCCCACCTCCGGCCTGCCGCTGGACGCGCCCCGAGCCATCCCTCCGGATGCACGCTGCCCGGTGTGCGGCATGTACCCGGCACGATCGGCCCAATGGGCGGCCCAGGCCATCTTCGCCAATGGGGATGCGCATTTTTTTGATTCCCCACTGAGCCTGTTCCAGTACCTGGCCAACGTGGGGCAATACAGCCCGGGGCGCACGGCGCAGGACCTGGTGGCCCGCTATGTCACCGACACGGAGACGGGCGCCTGGATTGCCGCCAACACAGCAATGTATGTGGACGGCTCCTCCGCCCGGGGGCCCATGCGCGCGGGCAACCTGTCCGCATTCGCCTCGGCCGAGGCGGCGCGGCGCTTTGCCGGCCAGCGGGGCGGGCGTGTGATCGCCTTTGGAAATGTCGATGGCGCCGTGCTGGAGCGGCTGGCACCCGGGCGCAGTCTGGCCCACAGTGCGCACCCACCACCGTTGGCAAAGTAATTGATAGCGTGCAACGCTTGCTGCGCAAGCGCCACTGGCCTATTCGCTTCAAAACGGCCAAGCCGGTTCGCGGTGCATCCCACGCCTGCAACGCGGCCCGGCCAGGGGATTACTGGTCGGAGGTTTCCGGCTGAACGGCTTTGAACAGCGCCGCCACCTTGCGCTTGGGCTTGATGTTGGCCGACACGCTGCTGCGTGTGGGTGATTTGGCTGCGGCCTCCCAGGCGGGTGCTGCGGTGGCACTGCTCGCCTCGTACGGTTTCTCGAAAAACGGATCGCGCGGGGCCACCGCTGGACGAAAGCCGCGGTAGCTTTCACGCGGCTCACGAGGTCCGCGGCGCTCACTGCGCTCGCGCAGCGTTGGCGGGGGAATCCCGTCGCGCGGATCGCCCGTTTCGCCCGCTTCACGCCAGGCGCGGCGGCCATCATTGATGCGGCCCTTGGGCCGGTCTTCGTCGTATTCGAGGGCCTCGATATCGAGCTTGGTCTTGAGCAGCTTCTCGATGTCGGCCACCAGGCGGGCATCGCTGCCCGACACCAGGGTGACCGCCAGACCCGATGCGCCCGCACGGCCCGTGCGGCCGATGCGGTGCACATAGTCTTCGGCGTTGAACGGCACATCGAAGTTGAACACCGCCGGCACATCCTTGATGTCCAGGCCGCGCGCCGCCACGTCGGTACACACCAGCAGATCGACCTCGCCGCTCTTGAAGGCTTCGAGGGCCTTCAGGCGCTCGTCCTGGCTCTTGTCACCGTGCAGGGCGGCGGTCTTGAGGCCTTCGCGCTCCAGGCTGCGGGCCAGGCGTGCGCAGCCAAGCTTGCTGTTCACGAAGATGAACGCCTGCTTGATGCCACGCGTCTTGAGCACCTGGTGGATGGCGCGGCGCTTGTCGTCGTCAGTGGCGCTGTAAAAGCGCTGCTCCACCGTGGAGGCCGTTTCGTTGGGGCGGGCCACCTCGATGGTGATGGGGTTTTGCAGGTAGCTGCCGGCCAGGCGCTTGATCTCGGGCGAGAAGGTGGCGCTGAACAGCAGCGTGGTGCGCTGCTTGGGCAGGTAGCTCAGGATGCGCTGCAGGTCGGGCAGGAAGCCGATGTCCAGCATGCGGTCGGCCTCGTCGAGCACCACGTACTCGACCTGGTTGAGCACCGCGTTCTTGGCCTCGATGTGGTCGAGCAGGCGACCCGGCGTGGCCACCAGCACCTCGACGCCCTTTTTCAGCTCGATGGTCTGGGGCTTCATGTCCATGCCACCAAACACCACGGTGCTGCGCAGCTTGGTGTATTTGGCATACAGCGCAATCTGCTGGGCCACCTGGTCGGCCAGTTCGCGCGTGGGCAGCAGCACCAGGGCGCGCACCGGGTGGCGGGCGGGAGAGGTGGAACTGCTCTCGTGCTTGAGCAGGCGCTGCAGCAGGGGCAGCGAGAACGCCGCCGTCTTGCCGGTACCGGTCTGGGCGGCACCCATCACGTCCTGGCCGGTGAGCACCACCGGAATGGCCTGCGCCTGGATGGGCGTCATGGACTCGTAGCCCATTTCGGCCACGGCGCGCGCCAGCGGCTCGGCCAGCGATAGATTGGAAAAAGAACTTGTCATTTAGACCGCTATTGTCGCACCGGTGGCCAAAGCGGCGTAATTTTGCTCTTTGCCCGTGCACGGCGGCTGCCACGCGTGGTCATCGGTATCCATCAATAGCTATATTTTCAATAGCTACCTGCGCTGCACCCATAAGCGTTACCGCCCATTTCTCAAAATTTTCACGCCCGCATGCAGGCACGGCGGGCGTCCACATGGCACCCACACCGTGCCCCAGGGGATCAGAGGTTGCGGCTGGAAAACGTGTCGCAGCCCTTGACGCTGCCATTCTGCAATCCATTGTGGAACCAGCGCTGGCGCTGGGCGCTGCTGCCGTGCGTGAAACTCTCGGGCACCACGGCACCACCGCTGGAACGCTGCAGGGCATCGTCGCCGATCTTGGCGGCGGCGTTCATGGCCTCTTCCACGTCGCCCTGCTCCAGAATCTGGCGGGCATTCTGTGCGTGGTGCGCCCACACGCCGGCAAAGCAGTCGGCCTGCAACTCCAGCCGCACCGACAGGGCGTTGTATTCGGCCTGGCTCACGCGGCCGCGCATCTGGTCCACCTTGGCGCTGATGCCCAGTTGGTTCTGCACATGGTGGCCCACCTCATGGGCAATGACATAGGCCTGGGCGAAATCGCCCGGCGCACCCAGGCGGTTCTTCAGCGTTTCGTAAAACCCGAGATCGATGTAGACCTTCTGGTCGGCCGGGCAATAAAAAGGCCCCATGGCGGCCTGGCCCGTGCCACACGCCGTGGGCGTGGCCCCCCGGAACAGCACCAGGCGTGGCTCCTGGTAGGTGCCGCCGCCCTGGCGAAAGAGCGCCTGCCAGACATCCTCGGTGTCGGCCAGCACGGTCGAGACAAAACGCCCCATGGTGTCATCGGCGGGCGGGCGCTGGGCGGGGCCCTGCTGCACCTGCGCCGTGGGCACGCCGCCACCACTGAGCAGGCTCAGGATGGTGAGCGGGTTGATGCCCAGTGCCCAGCCCCCCAGCAAGGCGATGACGATGGTGCCAATGCCGATGCCGCGCCCCCCGAACACGGGCATCCCGCCGCCACCGCTGCGGCGGTCTTCCACGTTGTCGGATTCGCGATTGCCTTCCCATTTCATGGCTGTTCTCCGTACCCCCTGTGCGCAAGAGGCCTATCCATCACATGGTACGCGCAGCGCCGGCCGGCACACCGGCTTTCAGGCCCTGGGCAGCGTCACGCCCACCTGGCCCTGGTATTTGCCGCCCCGGTCCTTGTAGGAGACTTCGCAGACGTCGTCCTTGTCGCTCTCGAAGAACAGCACCTGCGCACAGCCCTCGCCCGCGTAGATGCGCGCGGGCAGCGGCGTGGTGTTGGAGAACTCCAGCGTCACATAGCCTTCCCACTCGGGCTCGAACGGCGTGACGTTGACGATGATGCCGCAGCGCGCGTAGGTGCTTTTGCCCAGGCAGATGGTGAGCACGTTGCGCGGGATGCGAAAGTATTCGACCGTGCGCGCCAGGGCAAAGCTGTTGGGCGGAATGATGCAGCTGTCGCCATGAAAATCGACGAAGCTTTTCTCGTCGAAATGCTTGGGGTCCACCACTGTGCTGTGGATGTTGGTGAAGACCTTGAATTCGGGGGCGCAGCGGATGTCGTAGCCATAGCTGCTGGTGCCATAGCTGATGATCTTGCGGCCCTCGACCTCACGCACCTGGCCGGGCTCGAAGGGCTCGATCATGCCGTGTTCGGCCGCCATGCGGCGGATCCATTTGTCGCTTTTGATGCTCATGGTGCGGGACTCCTCGCCATTACTACGTTTTTGATAGCTGTCAGCGCTTGATCATCCAGCGCAAGAACCGTATTTTGCTTGAGAAATGACGGTTTTTTCCACCAGCCGGTCATCGCCCAGCACGATCATGGCGAACAGCAGCTCGTCGAGGCTGCCGGCCTGGGCCGTGCGGCGCGCCAGCAGCGGCGTGGCCTGGGGGTTGAGCACCACGAAGTCGGCCTCGCAGCCGGGCTGCAGGTTGCCCACCACGCCCGCCAGGCCCAGCGCCCGGGCGGCGCCGGCCGTGTGCTGCCACCACAGGTGCTGGGGCGACAGGCTCAGGCCGCGCTTGCCCTGCAGCCCTTCCACAGTGGCTCGGCCCACGCAATAGGCGGCCAGCATGGTGTGGAACG
The DNA here is from genome assembly GCF_900107605.1 of Acidovorax soli. Lineage (GTDB taxonomy): Bacteria > Pseudomonadota > Gammaproteobacteria > Burkholderiales > Burkholderiaceae_C > Acidovorax > Acidovorax soli. The sequence goes on from NZ_FNQJ01000002.1 coordinate 37,450, forward strand.
GGCTGAAGCTGGTGCCGCCGCCCACGTCGCTGGCCAGCCCGTAGCGCATACCCACGCGGTCGGCCTCGGCGTAGTCGAAAAAACCGCTGCCCAGAAAGAGGTTGCTGGTGGGGCTGACGGCCGCCACCGCGCCAGTGTCGCGCAGCAGGGCACGGTCGAGCTCGTCCAGGTGGATGCAGTGGGCATACACGGCGCGCTCGCGCAGCAGGCCGAAGTCGCCATACACCGAAAGATAGCTGCGCGACGCCGGGAACAGCTCGCGTGCCCAGCGGATCTCGTCGAGGTTCTCGGCCACATGCGACTGGATCCACACATCGGGATAGCGGGCGGCCAGTTCGCCGGCACCGCGCAGTTGCGCGGGCGTGCTGGTGGGGGCAAAGCGCGGCGTGATGGCATAACCCAGGCGGTCCACACCGTGCCAGCGCCGGATGAGGGCCTCGGTGTCGATCAGGCTCTGCGCGGTGTCGTCGCGCACACCATCGGGCGAGTGGCGGTCCTGCAGCACCTTGCCGGTGATCAGGCGCATCTGGTGGCGCTGCGCCTCGCGGAACAAGGCCTCCACCGAGGCGGGGTGCGATGTGGCAAACGCCAGCGCGGTGGTCACACCGTTGCGCAGCAGCTCTGCCACGAAAAACTGGGCCACTTGCGCACTGTATTCGGGCGCTGCAAAGCGTTTTTCATGCGGGAAGGTGTAATTCTCCAGCCAGGGCAGCAGCCCATCGGCCGGCGAGCCGATCACATCGGTCTGCGGAAAGTGGATGTGCATGTCCACAAACCCGGGGGCAATGATGCGGCCCGGCAGGTGCTCGACCGGCCCACAGCCAAAGCGGGGCGCCAGATCGGACCAGGCACCGGCGGCCAGCACGCGCTGGCGGCCCTGTGTGTCCGGGCCGACGGCCAGCAGACCATCGGCGTCGTACAGGGCCGTGCCGTCGTCGGCGAAGCGCAAGAGGGCGGAGCGAAATACAGGCATGGCCGCTAGCTTAGCGGCAGCCCGCGCCACCCCGCCCAACGCGGTTCATACGGGTTTGCAATCCATGAGAGGACAGGCGCGAAGCCACAGACAGTGCTGCAGCACGGCAAGGCGAAGCAACGCCGTAATCTCCTGGATTGCGAAGCCGTATCAGCGCGGCAGCTTGCCTTGCACGCCTTCGGCCAGCCAGTTCATCTGCAGGATCTGCGCATCCGAAAGCGTTGTGCCGGCGGGGATGACCTCATGCCCCTCGTTGTCGCGCACCACGGCCTTGCCCGCGCGGAAGGGGTGCACCCTGCCCGCCCCCACCGCCTTCTGCGCGGCCAGCACCTCCTGCTGCACGGCGGGGGGCACACGGCTGCCAAAGTCGCCCACGCGGATCATGCCCTCGCGCACGCCGCCCCATACATTGCCGCTTTTCCAGCTGCCGTTCTGCACAGCGCGCACGCGCCCGGTGTAGTAGGCGCCCCACTGGTGGGTGACGGCCACGATCTGTGCATCCGGCCCGGTCTTGCGCATGTCCGAGTGGTAGGCCACCGCCATCTTGCCGCGCTCCTGCGCGGCCGCCATCACCGCCGTGGAGCCGGTGTGAAAGGCGATCACGTCCACGTCCTGGTTGAACAGCGCCATGGCGGCATCGCGCTCCCTGGGCGGATCGAACCACACGTTGAGCCACACCACCTTGACGGTGGCCTGCGGGTTGACCGAGCGCAGCCCCAGGGTGAACGCATTGATGCCCTGCAGCACCTCGGGGATGGGAAAGCCCGCCACATAGCCGGCCACGCCCGTCTTGCTCATGCGGCCTGCCGCAATGCCTGCCAGGTAGCGCCCCTCGTAGTAGCGCGCATTGGCGGTGGCCACGTTGGGCGCCTGCTTGTAGCCGGTGATGGACTCGAACTTCACATTCGGAAAGTCCTGCGCCACCTTGAGCGTGGGCTCCATGTAGCCAAAGCTGGGCGTGAAGATGATCTGGTGGCCGGTGGCCGCCAGGTCGCGGATCACGCGCTCGGCGTCGGCCCCTTCGGGCACGTTGTCGACAAAGGTGGTCTGGACCCGGCTGCCCAGCGCGGCCTCGACGGCCTTGCGGCCTTCGTCGTGCTGGCGCGTCCAGCCTGCATCGGTGACCGGCGTGACATAGACGAAACCCGCCTTCACGACCGCGGCGGCAGGCGACTGGGGCGGGGTGGGGGTCTGGGAAAAAACGGGGGCGAAAAAACAGGCGGCCGCGAGCGCGGCAGCGAGGTTTTTGTACATGGTGTTCCTCTACATGGTCCCGGAGACAAAAAGCAAAAGACCGCCGGGACAGCGGTCTTTGCGCCGAATTTTACCGCAGCCCTTGCAGCACCCGTGCGGGCTACCATGGCAGCTTCCATCCACCACGCCAAGGAATTACCGCATGCCCATGTTTGCCGATACGTCCCCTCCCGGCCAATGCATCTTCTGCCGCCTGGTGGCCGGCGAGATTCCATCGGCCCGGGTGCATGAGGATGCGCTGACCATCGCCTTCATGGACCTGGGCCAGGTCAATCCCGGTCATGTGCTGGTGGCCACCAAACGCCACGCGGCCACCTTGCTGGACATCACCGCCGAGGAGGCCGCCGCCGTGATGCAGACGGCCCGGCTGGTTGCCCATGCCGTGCAGGCCGCCTTCCACCCGCCAGGGCTGACACTGCTGCAGGCCAATGGCCGCGAGGGCGACCAGACGGTGTTTCACTTTCACCTGCATGTGGTGCCGCGCCATGCGGACGATGGCATTGCGCTGTCGTGGCCGCGCAAAAATCCATCGACCGAGGTGCTGTTGGACCACGCGGCAAAACTGCGCGAAGCCCTTGCCGCCTGCTGAGGGGGCACCCGCGCCGGAGCTGCACGGCGACCTCGGTTGTGTGGTCAGTCGTGCTCGACGAAGCGCTCAAAGGCTTCCTTCAGGCGGTGCTCCCACACGCGCTTGTCAGCCTGGCTGGCAAAGCTGGCTTCGAAGCTGTTGAACGCCAGCTGGTAGGCGTGGCGCGCGGTCATGGCCGTTGCGGCAAATACCTGGGTGAAGTTCTCGTTGATGTAGCCGCCAAAGTAGGCCGGGTCGTCGGAGTTGACGGTGGCGCACAGGCCGGCGTCCAGCAACTGGCGCAGGTTGTGGTCTTTCAGATCGGGAAACACGCACAGTTTCTGGTTCGACAGCGGACACACCGTGAGCGGTATGCGGTCTTGCGCCAGGCGCTGCATCAGGGCCGCATCGTGCACGGCCTGCACGCCATGGTCGATGCGCTCTACCTTGAGCACGTCGAGGGCACTCCAGATATAGGCCGGCGGGCCCTCTTCACCCGCATGGGCCACCAGGTGCAGGCCCAGTTCGCGGCAGCGGGCAAAGACGCGGGCGAACTTCTCGGGCGGATGCCCCACTTCGCTGCTGTCCAGCCCCACGCCGACGATCTTGCCGAGCAGGGGCTGCGCCTGCTCCAGCGTTTCAAAGGCCGACGCTTCGCTCAGGTGGCGCAGGAAGCACAGGATCAGCGTGGCGCTGATGCCCAGCTCGGCGCGCGCATCCTCGCAGGCGCGGTGCAGGCCGTTGATGACGGCCTCCATGGCCACGCCGCGTGCCGTGTGGGTCTGCGGGTCGAAGAAGATTTCTGCATGCGCTACGTTATCCATAGCAGCTCGCGCAAGATAGGCGCGAGCCATATCGTAGAAATCCTGCTCGTGCAGCAACACGCTGGCCCCCGCGTAGTAGATGTCGAGAAAGCTCTGCAGGTTGGTGAAGGCATAGGCCTGCCGCAACGCCTCGACGCTGGCATAGGGCAGCGGCACACCGTTGCGCTGCGCCAGGGCAAAGATCAGCTCGGGTTCGAGCGAGCCCTCGATGTGGATATGCAGTTCGGCCTTGGGCATGGCGCGCAGCAGTTTTTGCAGGCGCTGTGGAGCAAGGGGGGGCACTTTAAACATCAGCAGACTCCAGAATTGGCGCCCGGGGTGGCGCAACGGTGCACCGAATCAGTTGAACCGACCACCCAGACTGAACCGGCCCGCGCCCAGAAGGGCGACGGCCACCGCTGTGAACAAGAAGAAGCCCTGCAGTTCAAGGGCCCAGCCGCCGGACTTGCCCAACTGCCCCAGCTGCCCCATGTGCACCAGCGCGATGGCCACGACCATATTGATGGCCACCACCAGTGCCGCCGGACGCGTCCACAGGCCGGCGATGAGCAGCAGAGGTGCCAGCACTTCGCCAACATAGACCAGGTAGCCCAGCATGCCCGGCAGGCCATGGCTGGCCACCATGCCGGCGATGTGATCGGCGCCCGACGAGAGTTTGGCGATGCCGTGCAGCAGCATCAGTATCCCCAAGGTCAGGCGGAGAACCAGTTTTCCGAGGTCATTGGACATTTTTTAGTGGCTCAAAGGTCAAAGTCATCACAAAGCGGTCGGGGTTTACTTCCTGTCGCCACCGGGGATCTTGCCTTCCACGCCCTTGACGTAGAAGTTGATGCCACCCAGGAACTTGTCGTCGGCCACCACGTCTTTTTCCAGCACGGGCTTGCCGTCCTGGCCGACGATGGGGCCCTTCCAGATCTGGAAGCTGCCGTCCTTCAGGCCCGCCTTCACGGCTTCGACCTTGGCCTTGGTGTCGCCAGGCACGTCTTCGGCAATGGAAACGATGTCGATCGCGCCTTCCTTCACGCCCCACCAGGCCTGGCCCGTGGCCCAGGTGCCATCCAGCGCATCCTTGGTGGCCTTGATGTAGTAAGGACCCCAGTTGATGACGGCCGACGCCAGGTGGGCCTTGGGGCCGTAGGCGGTCATGTCGCTGTCCCAGCCGAAGGCGCGCTTGCCCTTTTCCTGGGCGGTCTTGAGCACGGCGGGCGAGTCGGTGTTCTGGAAGAGCACGTCGGCGCCGCCGTTGATCAGGCTGGTGGCGGCTTCGGTTTCCTTCGGCGGGCTGAACCACTCGTTCACCCAGACCACCTTGGTCTTGATCTTCGGATTGACCGACTGCGCGCCCAGCGTGAAGCTGTTGATGTTGCGGATCACTTCAGGAATCGGCACCGAGCCCACCACGCCCAGCGTGTTGGTCTTGGTCATGGCGCCAGCGATCACGCCAGCCATGTAGGCGCCTTCGTAGGTGCGGCTGTCGTAGGTGCGCATGTTCTCGGCGGTCTTGTAGCCGGTGGCGTGCTCGAACTTCAGGCCCGGGTTGTCGGCCGCCACCTTGAGCATGGACTCCATGTAGCCGAAGGTGGTGCCGAAGATCAGCTTGTTGCCCTGGCCTGCCAGATCGCGCAGCACGCGCTCGGCGTCGGCCGACTCGGGCACGCTTTCCACAAAGCTGGTCACGACCTTGTCGCCGAATTCCTTTTCCAGGGCCTTGCGGCCGTTGTCATGCGCATAAGACCAGCCGCCATCACCCACGGGGCCGACGTAGGCAAACGCGATCTTCAGAGGCTCGGGCTTGGATGCGGGCGCTTCGGCCGCAGGGGACGGTGCGGGCGCAGGCGCCGGGGCCGACTCTTCCTTCTTACCGCAGCCCGCAAGCGCGGCGGCAGCCACGGCAGAGAGCGCGGCCACCTTGAGCAAAGAGCGTTTCTGCAGATCAGTCATGTGGTTTCCTTATGAAAAAGAGGGTGGCAACAATGTAAGCAAAATTTCAGGAGCCAGGATAAAACGGTTTACCCAGCGATGCCGGCATGTTCACCCGGATCCATGCCGGATTGCGTGAAATCAGCGCCAGCACCACGATGGTGGCCACATACGGCAGCATGCTCAGCAACTGGCTGGCCACCTGCACGCCCGTGGCCTGCAGATGGAACTGGAGCATGGTCACGCCACCAAACAGGTAAGCACCGAGCAAGACACGCGCCGGGCGCCAGGTGGCAAAGGTGGTAAGGGCCAGCGCGATCCAGCCGCGCCCGGCCACCATGCCCTCCACCCACAGCGGCGTGTACACGGTGGAAATGTAGGCCCCCGCCAGGCCGCACAGCGCGCCGCCTGCCATCACCGCCGCCAGCCGGATGCGGCGCACGGGGTAGCCCAGCGCATGGGCCGACCCGGGTGACTCGCCCACCGAACGCAGCACCAGCCCTGCGCGCGAGCGGTACAGGAACCAGACCAGGGCCGCCGCCAGCAGCATGGTGAGGTACACCAGCGGGTGCTGCCGGAACAGCGCGGGCCCGAGCAGCGGCACATCGCCGAGCACGGGAATGGCGTACTGGGGCAGCTCGGGCAGCTTGGCCTGCACGTAGCTGATGCCCGCAAAGGCCGAGAACCCCACGCCAAACAGGCTGAGCGCCAGCCCCGTGGCGTACTGGTTGGTGTTGAGCCAGATCACCAGCACGCCAAAGATGGCGGCCAGCAAGGCCCCCGCCGCCATGCCGGCGGCAAAGCCCAGCCAGGTGTTGCCGGTGTGCACCACCGTGGCAAACCCCGCGATGGCGGCACACAGCATCAGGCCTTCGGCGCCCAGGTTGACGATGCCGGCCTTCTCGTTGATGAGCAGGCCCAGGGCTGCAATGGCCAGCACGGTGCCCGCGCTGAGCGTGGCACCAATCAGCAGTGCATAGGCTTCCATCACTGGCCTCCCGTGGAAATATTGCGGTTGCCGGCCCAGCGCACACGGAAGGCAATCAGCGTGTCGCAGGCCAGCAGCGTGAACAGCAGCAGGCCCTGGAATACGCCCGTGAGCGACTTGGGCAGGCCCATGCGCGACTGCGCCAGCTCGCCGCCGATGTAGAACATGCTCATCAGGATGGCCGAAAACACCATGCCCACCGGATGCAGCCGCCCCACGAAGGCCACGATGATGGCGGCAAACCCATAGCCGGCCGGCACGTAGGGGGTGAGCTGGCCAATCGGCCCCGCCACTTCCAGCGCACCCGCCAGGCCGGCGGCTCCGCCCGACACCAGCAGCGCCGTCCACAGCGCGCGGCGCGACGAAAACCCGGCATAGCGCGCCGCCGCCGGCGCCAGCCCGCCCACCTGCTGGGCAAAGCCCGCCCGCGTGCGAAACAGGAACACCCACAACGCACCCGCACCCGCCAGCGCCAGCAGCAACCCGATGTTCACGCGCGAGCCCTGCATCAGCCGCGGGATCTGCGTGACCTTCTCGAAGGTCTTGGTCTGCGGAAAGTTGTAGCCCATGGGGTCTTTCCAGGGCCCATAGACCAGGTAGCCCAGCACCAGCGTGGCCACATACACCAGCATCAGGCTGACCAAAATTTCGTTGGCATTGAACCTGTCGCGCAGCAGCGCCGTGAGTCCCGCCCAGGCCATGCCGCCCAGCACGCCGGCCAGCAGGATGGCGGGCACGATCCAGGGGCCTGTGGCCTTGTCGGCCAGCAGCGCCACGCCACCGGCCACTACCGCGCCGATGACGAACTGCCCCTCGGCGCCGATGTTCCAGACGTTGGAGCGAAAGCACACGGCCAGCCCCAGTGCAATCAGCAGCAGGGGCGTGGCCTTGACCATGAGCTCGCCCAGTGCGTATTGCGAACGGATGGGCTCCCAGAAAAACACCTGCAGGCCGCGCACCGGGTCCTTGCCCAGCGCGGCGAACAGCGCAATGCCGATCAGCACCGTGACGGCCAGGGCCAGCAGCGGCGAGCCGTAGCTCCACCAGCGCGATGCCTGCGGGCGGGGTTCAAGACGGAACATGCTGCGCCTCCTGGGTGCGCTGCGCGAGCTGTTCGCGGTTGCTGGCCAGATGCGCCTGCACGTCGGCATGCCACAGGCCGCTCATCCATTCGCCGATGCGCTCCACGGTGGCTTCGGAGCGGGGCACCGAGGGTGACAGGTGCCCCTTGGCCACCACATGCAGGCGGTCACAGATTTCAAACAATTCGTCCAGCTCCTCGCTCACGACCAGCACGGCACAGCCGGCATCGCGCAGCGCCAGTATTTCACCGCGGATCTGCGCGGCCGCGCCCACGTCCACGCCCCAGGTGGGTTGCGAGACGATCAGCAATGCGGGGTTGGCATCGATTTCGCGCCCCACGATGAACTTTTGCAGGTTGCCCCCCGACAGCGATTGGGCCGCCGAGTGGGGACCACCCGCCTTCACGTTGAAGCGCTCGATGAGGGCCTGGGCATGTTTTTGCAGCGCCCCCATCCGGATCCAGCCGCTGCCCGAGACCGCGTTGGTGCGCGTGAGCAGCAGGTTGTGCGCCAGGCTCATGGTGGGCACGGCACCGCGGCCCAGGCGTTCCTCGGGCACGAAGTGCAGGCCCAGCGCCCGGCGCTGGCGGGGGCCCATGCGGCCCGCGTTCTGCCCCGCCACCTGGATGCTGGCCGGCTCGGCGCGCTGGTCTTCGCCCGACAGGGCATAGAGCAGCTCCTTTTGCCCATTGCCCGAGACACCGGCGATGCCCACCACCTCGCCCGCCTTCACCTCGAAGGACAGGTCCACCAGGTCCACGCCGAACTGGTCGGCGCGCGGCAGCGACAGGCCCTGAACGCTGAGCACGGTGGCGCCGGCCTGCACATCTCGGTGCTCCAGGGCCGGCGGCTCGGCGCCGATCATCAGGCGCGAGAGCGAGGCATTCGATTCCTCGGCCGGATTGCAGACGCCGGTGACCTTGCCGCCACGCAGCACAGTGCAGGCCGTGCACAGCGCACGGATCTCATGCAGCTTGTGGCTGATGTAGAGAATGCTGCAGCCCTCGGAGGCGAGCTTGCGCAGCACCACGAACAGCTTCTCGACCGCCTGGGGCGTGAGCACCGAGGTGGGCTCGTCCAGGATCAGCACCTTGGGGTTGGTGAGCAGCGCACGGATGATCTCCACGCGCTGCATCTCGCCCACGCTCAGCGTGTGCACCGGGCGCAGGGGGTCGATACCCAGGCCGTATTCGGTGGCCTTGGCCGCAATGCGGGCGGTCACTTCGGCCAGGGCGTAGCGCTTGTCCAGGCCCAACCACACGTTCTCGGCCACCGTGAGGGTATCGAACAGGCTGAAATGCTGGAACACCATGGCAATGCCCAGCGCGCGGGCCTCTTGCGGGTTGCGCACCTGCACGGCCTGGCCGTTGAAATGCAGGCTGCCTTCATCGGGCTTGACCGCACCGTAGATGATCTTCATCAGCGTGGACTTGCCCGCGCCGTTTTCGCCCAGCACGGCATGGATCTCGCCGGGCTGCACCGTCAGCGAGACACCGCTGTTGGCCACCACGGCCGGGTAGCGCTTGGTAATGCCCACCAGCTGCAGCCGGGGCGGCACCGCACCGGAACCGCCCGGTTTGCCCGGCTGGAGGGGAATGGGGGTGGAACTCATGCGGGCGATTGTCGCTCAGTTTTCACGAACGGAAATTGGGTTAAAAACAAGGTTTGCTCTTATTCCACATAAGTTAGCAGCTATATTTTTAGAAGCAGATACCCGCTTGCATCGGGTGTGGAAATTGCGATGCGTGCCTGGGCGGCATAAGCTTGAGCCGGCGCCAGCGCCGGGTGCGTGCTGGCGCTCTGCCGGTCATCAACCTCTTTACGGTCGTCTTTCGAATCGAAGTGGCATTTTCCCCATGACAACCCGACCCTTGCAATTCTTGCGCCGTGGCCAGCCCGTGGCGCTGGGCAATGTACCACCCGACCGCACGCTGCTGCAGGTGCTGCGCGAGGATCTGGGTTGCACCGGCACCAAGGAGGGCTGCGGCGAAGGCGACTGCGGCGCCTGCACCGTGGTGCTGGGCGAGGCCCGCGATGGCCGGGTGCACTACAGCGCCGTGAACAGTTGCATCCGCCTGGCGCATTCCGTCAACGGCATGGCACTGTGGACGGTGGAAGACCTGGCGGAAGACCCGCTGATCCAGCCGGTAGCCTCGGCCCACAAACCGTCGCGAGCGGACGGCGGGCTAGGCGCACGGAGCGCAGGAACCGGAATGGACATGCAGGTCCATGAGGATTCCGAGCACCGCGCAACGACGCACCCCGTTCGCGCAGTAGGTTTGCATCCTGCACAAGAGGCCATGGTGCAGTGCCACGGCTCCCAGTGCGGCTTCTGCACGCCCGGCTTCGTCATGAGCCTGTTCGGCATGTACCAGAACCATGTCTGCCACGGTGCGCCCATCACCCGCGAACTGGCGCAGGAAGAACTCTCGGGCAACCTGTGCCGCTGCACCGGCTACCGCCCCATCCTGGACGCCGCGCAGCAGATGGCCGCCCTGCCCGCCATGGCCGTGAACGAAGCTCTGCTGCTGCAAGAATTGGAGCTAATGGCGCATACCCATCCATCGCCAGAGGCAGATTCTTCGTATATTTCCCCCACCACGCTGCCCGCCCTGCTGGCCGCGCGCGCGGCCCACCCCGGCGCCCAGGTGGTGGCCGGCTGCACCGATGTCGGGCTGTGGGTGACCAAGCTGCACCAGCAGTACGCACAGGTTCTGGACGTGACGCGCGTGGCCGAGCTGCGCGCGGTGCAGCTGGACGCGCACCACATCCGCATCGGCGCAGCCGTCACGCTGACCGACGCCTTCGCCGCCCTTACCGCGCAGTGGCCGCAGCTGCACCGCTTCGCCAGCCGCTTTGCCGGCCTGCCCGTGCGCAACGCAGGCACACTGGGCGGCAACGTGGCCAACGGCTCGCCCATCGGTGACTCGATGCCGCTCCTGGTAGCCCTGCGCGCCCAGGTGGTGCTGGCCAGCATGCGCGGTGAACGCACACTCGCGCTGGAAGAGCTTTACACCGGCTACCGCCAGAACGTGATGGCGGCCGACGAGCTGCTGGTGCGCATCGTGGTGCCCCGCCCCTCGGCGCAAGAACAATTGCGGGCGTACAAGATCTCCAAGCGCTTTGACGACGACATCTCCGCCGTCTGCCTGGTGCTGAACCTGGACATCGTGAACGGCACGGTGCAACGCGCCAGCATCGGCGCGGGCGGCGTGGCCGCCACACCGGCGCGCGCGCTGCAGACCGAAGCCGCCCTGGCGGGCCAGCCCTGGACCGAGGCCACCGTGCAGCGCGCTGCCGCCGTGCTGCAGGCCGAGTTCAGCCCCATCTCCGACATGCGCGCCAGCGGCGCCTACCGCCGCCAGGTGCTGGGCAGCCTGCTGCAGCGCTATTGGCTCGAAAGCCAGGGCCAGCCCTCGACAAGCCTGGACACTTTGGCGCTGGAGGTTGCCGTATGAACGCCCCCCACACCATCGCCGAAACCGCCCTGCCCTCGCCCATTCGGGCCGCTATGGGCCAGTCACACATCCACGAAAGCGCCCGCGCCCAGGTGGCCGGGGCCGCCCACTACATCGACGACCTGCCCGAGGTGAAAGGCACGCTGTACGCCGCGCCCATTCTCTCGACCGTGGCGCACGGCCGCCTGAACGGCGTGGATGCCAGCGCAGCGCTGTCCTTGCCCGGTGTGCGCGGCGTGGTGCTGGCGGCCGATGTGCCGGGCGACAAGATCCTGGCCGCGTTCGCACATGACGAGCCCGTGTTTGCCATCGAGACCGTGCAGTTTGTCGGCCAGGTCATCGGCCTGGTGGTGGCCGATTCGGTGATGCAGGCGCGCCGCGCGGTGCGCGCCGTGAAGCCCGACATCACGCCCCTGCCCGCCGTGCTCACGGTGCAGGAGGCACTGAAGGCCGAGAGCCATGTGCTGCCGCCCGTTTTCGTGCGCCGGGGCGACGCGGCCACGGGCCTGGCGCAATCACGGCACCGGCTGAGCGGCGCGTTGGAAGTGGGCGGCCAGGAGCATTTCTACCTGGAGGGCCAGATTGCCTACGCGCTGCCGCTGGAGCAAAAGCAGTGGTGGATCTACTCCAGCACCCAGCACCCCGGCGAAGTGCAGCACTGGGTGGCGCACGCCTTGGGGCTAGACAACCACGCCGTGCGCGTGGAATGCCGCCGCATGGGCGGCGGCTTTGGCGGCAAGGAGACGCAGGCCGGGCACCTGGCCGTGTGGGCCGCCGTGGCCGCGAACAAGCTGGGCCGCCCCGTCAAGCTGCGCCTGGACCGGGACGAGGACTTCATGCTCACCGGCAAGCGCCACCCGTTTGCGTATGCATATGACGTGGGCTTTGACGACACGGGCCGCATCACGGGCCTGCAACTGCAGATGGCGGCCAACTGCGGCTTCAGCGCCGACCTGTCGGGTCCCGTGGCCGACCGGGCGGTGTTCCACGCCGACAACGCCTATTTTCTCGAAAACGTGGAAATTGCCTCGTACCGCTGCAGGACGAACACGCAAAGCCACACGGCGTTTCGCGGCTTTGGCGGCCCGCAGGGCGTGATCGTGATCGAGGCCATCCTGGGCGACATCGCGCGCGCCCTAGGGCGGGACGCGCAGGATGTGCGCCTGGCCAACCTCTACGGCACCACGGAACGCAACGTCACCCACTACCAGATGGCGGTGGAGGACAACATCCTGCACGAGCTGCTGCCCACGCTGGAGCAGACCTCGGGCTACCGCCAGCGCCAGGCCGAGATCGCCGCCTGGAACGCAAAGAGCCCCGTGCTCAAGCGCGGCATCGCCATCACGCCAGTCAAGTTCGGCATCAGCTTCACGGCCACGCTGTTCAACCAGGCGGGTGCACTGGTGCACGTGTACACCGACGGCAGCGTGCAGGTGAACCACGGCGGCACCGAGATGGGCCAGGGCCTGCACACCAAGGTGGCGCAGATCGTGGCCGACGAGCTGGGCGTTCCGCTGGCGCGCGTGCTGGTGACGGCCAGCGACACCGGCAAGGTGCCCAACGCCAGCGCCACCGCGGCCAGCAGCGGCACCGACCTGAACGGCCGCGCGGCGCAATACGCGGCGCGCCATGTGCGCGACAACCTGGCCGCATTCGTCTGCGGGCTCGATGGCTGCGGCGCGGGCGCCATCCGGTTTGCGGGCGGGCAGGTCATCTCGCCCAAGGCCGTGCGCAGCTTCGAAACGGTGGTCAAGGAGGCCTATGCCAACCGCATCCAGCTGTGGAGCGACGGCTTTTACCGCACGCCCAAGATCCACTACGACAAGGCCACGCTCACGGGCCGGCCGTTCTACTATTTCAGCTACGGCGCGGCCTGCACCGAAGTGGTGATTGACACCCTCACCGGCGAGAACCGCGTGCTGGCCGTGGACATCCTGCACGACGTGGGCCACAGCATCAACCCGGCCATCGACCTGGGCCAGATCGAGGGCGGTTTTGTGCAAGGCATGGGCTGGCTCACCACCGAGCAGCTGGTGTGGAACGACAAGGGCACCCTGGCCACCCACGCGCCCAGCACCTACAAGATCCCGGCCACGGGCGACATCCCGGCGCACTTCAAGGTTCAGCTTTGGCCCGAGGCCAACCGCGAGGACAACGTGGGCGGCAGCAAGGCCGTGGGCGAGCCGCCGTTGATGCTGGCAATCAGCGTGTACGAGGCGCTGCGCAATGCGGTGGCGGCGGGGCGCGAAGGGGATGCTGCAGCACCGGTGGTGTTGACGGCGCCGGCGACGGCGGAGAATGTGCTCAAGGCGTTGGGGCGGTTGGGAGAGTGATGTTTTTGGATGCTGGCGATAGTGGGATATGCGCTGGTAGCTATTGATTTTGTAGTGTTGGGTTGTGGGCGCTGATTGGGCCGCATGCCTTTGCTGAGGGCGGAGGCCGGGAGTCGCCCGGCATGCGAGTCCCTTTCTTTCGCGTCGCCGAAAGAAAGGAACCAAAGAAAGGGCGACCCCGCTGTCTGCGTCCCCGCCGCTGCGCGCCGGGGCAACCTGCGGTGCTCGGGTTTGGCGGGGTCTCGCTCGAACTCGCTGCGCTCAGACAATCGCGAGCCCTGATCCGCCAAACCCTGCGCTCCTCGGCGCATCCAGAGGGGCAAAGGGAGCCAAACAGCCACACGGGCCATCGCTGCGCTCGGCCCCACCTCGCGGGCGCAAGCGCCACGCGCTGCGCAACCTGGGCCTAGCGCAGCGATGGCCCGAATGGATGTCCGGCTGTTTGGCTGTTCGGCTGTCCCACCCCTGCTGGCTGCGCCTGCGGCGGGGCGGTTGTGGGGTGGCACGCGCGTCGCAGCGCGCGTGCTTCGTGAACTGACTCGCCGCAGTTGTTTGAACGGAGCGCGCCAGCGCGCAGTGAGTTCTGCGGCGCACCCCGCAACCGACATGCCGCAGGTTTGCCCCTTCGCACCGCGAAGGGGTCGCAGACTGGGGGTCGCCTTTTCTTTGGTGACTTTCTTTTGGCGAAGCAAAAGAAAGTTACTCGCACGCCGGGCGACTCCCGGCCTCCGCCCTCAGCAAAGGCATGCGGCTCAGTCAGCGCACGAAAACAAATACTACAAAATCAATAGCAACCACCGCATATCCCACTATCGCATCCAGCCCCAAACCCCTCAAACAGGCCCCAAAGCCATCCGCCCCGACGAAGTCACCGACGCATCCCTCGCATGCCGCGTTTCCACCCGATTGCGCCCCGCCCGCTTGGCGTCATAACAAGCCATGTCTGCCGCATTCAGCAACGAAGGCACGTCCTGCAAGCTGGCATCCAGCGCCACCAGGCCAATGCTTACCCCCAGCGTGAAACTGCGGCCCTGGTATGAAGGTTCCCAGGTCTGCACCGCGGCGCGCAACTGCTCGGCCAGCGCCCGCCCCCGCGCCAGGGAGCAACCGGGCAGCACCACGGCAAACTCGTCGCCGCCCAGCCGCGCTGCCCAGCCGATCTGGCGCACCTGCGACTCCAGCAGGCGTGCCACATGGCGCAGCACGTCATCGCCCGCATCGTGGCCGGCCACATCGTTCACCACGGTGAAATGGTCCAAGTCGAGAAACAGCATCACGCCATCGCCCTCAGTTTCCGCGGCATCCATGGCCGCCAAGGCCGATGTATGTGCCCGCGACGACCGTTCGGCCAGCAGCACGGCCATGCGCTGGACAAACGCTTCGCGGTTGCACAGTTGCGTCAGCGGATCGTGGGTAGCGCCCCAGTCCTGCTGCTGCTGCGCCTCGCGCGCGGCCGTCATGTCCTCCAGAATCCAGACGGTGCCACCCTCGATATCGTGTGCCTGTATCCCCCGACCCTGCACCCGTGCCCAGACGGGGCTGCCATCCTTGTGCATGAAACACACGTCCCCGTCAAACGCCCCATGGGCCACGAATTCGGCCTGCACCCTTGCGCCTAGCCGGGCGTAATCTTCATCCGATGCATAAAGAATGCGCGCCGGGCGGCCCTGCAGCTCCCTGGCGCCATAGCCGAGCATCTGGCAGGCCTGCCGCCCCACCACTTCCAGAAGGCCCTGGCGGGTGATCACGATACCCACCGAGGCGTTGTCCAGGATGGCCTGGAACTGCCCCTCCAGCTGGGCGCGCTGCTCGCGCTCATGCGCGCTGTGCTGCACCTGCCCTTCAAACACCTGCACCAGCACCCCCACCTCGCCCGTGGCCCGGGGCCACACGATGGAGTCGGTGCGCCCCCCCTGTGCCAGCTGCAGTGCACTCTGGCACAACCGGGCCAGCGGCTGCGCCATCCACAGCGTGAACACCGCCAGCAGGGCCATGCTGGCGCCCATCACCGCGGCGGCCAGCCACCAGACCTTGCGCTGCGCACCTTCCAGCGGTGCCAGCATGGCGCTGGAATCCGTCACGCGCGCCACCAGCCACTGCGGCAGAGGCATTCCGGCCATGCTCACAATGTGCGCCGGCTGCACCACGGTGGTGCCCCGCCCTGCCACAGGCTGCGCCTGCTGCAGCCATTGGGCATAGACCGGCCCCAGCCCCGGCTCATCGCGCACGCTCCCCAGAATGCGCTGCGCATCGGGGTGCGCGAGGATGGTGCCATCGCGGGTAAAGACAATCAGGCGCGAATCGTCCCGCGCCGGCGAGGTCATGGAAGGAGGCAGCAACCCTTGCGAATGCAGTTTCAGCGCCCCCGCCACCACCCCCAGAACCGGCCCCTCCTCGCGGCGCAGCGGCATGGTGAACACGACGCGTGCGCCGGTGGTGCGCGCCCCCACCAGTTCGGACACCAGGGGTTTGCCATCGCTGAGCGTGCGCCGCAGGGCATCGCGTTCGGCGGGGTCGAGGTTGGCCGCATCCTCCAGCCGCCCCGAATGCAGGTTGACACGCAACTCACCGTCCTGGCGGGCCACCTGCATGGAATCGAAGAATTGCACGGCTGGCAGGCCCTGCTGCAACAGCCAATGCAGCGATGACGGCGAACTGAGCATCTGCGGCGTGATGCCCTCGGCCACGGTGCGCAGCACTTTCTGGCTTTGCTCGATCTTGCTGGCCAGCAGCCGCGCCATCACCTCGACTTCTTCCGTCTGCTGGTCCACCAGGCGGCGGACGGCTTCGCGCTCCGAAGCACGCGAGGCCAGCCATGCCGACAGCCCCCCCGACACGGCCACGGCCAGCAGGGCTGCCAGCATCAGGCGCAGCACCAGCGGCCCGGGCAGCAACCAGCCGGGCGCATCCATTTGTGCCTGGGCGCGCTCCAAGGGCGTCATGGGCACCCCGCAGGCGATAGGCCCAGGACAGAAAGATCGTGATGGGGCAACATACAAGCAGGCTTTGCCAGAGAGTTCTCTGGCCAATATACGCAGCCCGCCGCCCCCCGCGCTTGGGTGGAACCCTCGCTTCAACCCAAGGAAAAACCCTGAGCCCGAGGGCCGGCCAGCCCGTCAGCAACCTGCCACGGACTGCAGCGCGTGCGGCTGCGGCAGATTGAGCACGTTGCCGGTGCCGGCGATCAGCCCGTGCTCGCGCAGGTGGCGCAGCACCCGCGAGAACGTTTCGGGCGCAATGCCCAGCTGCGCGGCAATCAGGCGCTTGCGCTGGTGCAGCGTGACGCTCATGGCGCCGCTGTGGTCAGGCTGTGCATGGTTGAGCAGCCACTGGGCGCAGCGTGCCTCGGCGTCCTGGGCCAGTCGGCTCACCGCCAGTTCGGACTGCGCCCGATACCCGGTGGCCAGGTCCCGCAGCAGCCCCTGCGCCACGGCAGGCAGCGATGCGCACCCGCGCCGGAACTCTTCGATGGGCAGGCGGCGCACCTGCACGCGCGTCTCCGCCACCATGTCCACCGGAAAAGGCCGTTCCAGCAAGGCAGAGGCCGCGTCCAGCCAGAAGGGCCCTTCCACCACACCCAGCTGGTGGCGCATGCGCCCATCTTCATAAACGCCGCGCAGCACCCGCCCGTTTTCAAGGTGCAGCACCGAAGTCAGGGTTTCGTTGCGCCGGCGAAGCACTTCGCCGGCAGCAATCACTTCGATCTGGGCGGGGAGTAAGAAGAATGTAGATGGCAACATGTGGGCCACTTTGCCGTGCGTTAGCACTGCGCGTTTTGAGGAAGATCAAAAGGAAGCCGGGGCTTCTGGGAGGCTGTGCCCGCTCTCTGCGTCCGGTCAAAAGCGCGGAAAACAACATCTGGCGCCTCTTTGGGGCATGGAACTTGCGGCAGATTGTTGAGGGCACGATCATGGAGCCCGCTGTGCACTGTCATGACGGTGTCATGCCCTCTACTGCCGGAAACACCGGCACTTTCAATCTCTGCAGGAGTTTCAATGCAAAAAAACCTGATCGCCTTGGGCGCCGCGTTGCTGTGTGCCGCCGGGGCCCATGCCCAAAGTTCTGTCCAGGTCACTGGTCTGGTGGACGTGTTTGCCGGCTCCATGAAAATGGCGGGCGATGCCAAGAGCAAGTCCGTGGTCGACAGCGGCGGCCTGACCACCTCGTGGTTTGGCATCAATGGCACCGAAGACCTGGGCGGCGGCCTGAAGGCCCATTTCAACCTGACCTCGTTCTTCCAGGCGGATACCGGCACGCAAGGCCGTTTCGCGAACGACACGTTCTTCTCGCGCGATGCCAACGTCAGCCTCTCGGGCGGCTTCGGCTCGGTGCTGCTGGGCCGCTGGATGGCGCCCAACTTCCTGCCTTCGGTGGTGGGCAACCCGCTGGGTGATTCGTTCGTCTTCTCGCCGCTGATCCTGCACAAGGATGTGCCGCTGTTCAACGGCACCGGCTGGCGTTCCATGACCCCCGCCGACACGGGCTGGAGCAACCAGATCGTGTATTCCACGCCCGACATCGGCGGCTTCAAGGCCAACCTGCAATACCAGTTTGGCGAACAGGCGGGCAAAGGCGGAAAGAACAACATCGGCGCCAATTTCTTTTACTTTGGCGGCCCGCTGACCCTGACCGGTTTCTATGAAAACGCCGACCTCAACAACCCGGTTAACACGCTGCTGGCCAATAACCAGAAATACTGGATGCTGCTGGGCGCCTACGACTTCGGCATGGTCAAGCCCTACCTGAGCTATGGCGAAAAGAAGATCGACGACACCGCCTCCACCAAGGGCAAGACCTACCAGCTGGGCGCCTCTGCGCCCCTGGGCGGTGGCAAGCTGCTCGCCGAGTGGGTCAAGACCGAGTGGTCCACCCCCGACGTGAGCCGCAAGACCTTCACGCTGGGCTATGACTACAACCTGTCCAAGCGCACCGATGTGTATGCCATGTACATGAACGACAAGATCACCAGCCAGACCAATGGCAACAGCTTCGGCCTGGGCATCCGCCACCGTTTCTGATGACCGCGCCCCCGGGCGCAGGCAAGGCACGGCAGAGCCATCTGCCGTGCCTTTTTTCATGCCGTGGCGGTTCAGCCGTCACCGCAAGGAATTGAGCCAACACCGCCTCAAGCGATTGTCAATCAAGCGCCAATAGCTATAAAACCAGGAGCGCCCTGAAGTCATTCACATTGGTATGGGTGGGGCCGGTGATGACCAGATCGCCCAGCGCCTCGAAGTAGCCATAGGCATCGTGGCGGTCCAGGTGGTCGGCCACCCGCAATTGCGCGGCTGCGGCGCGGGCCAGCGTGTCGGGGGTCACCAGCGCGCCCGCGTTGTCTTCGATGCCGTCGATGCCATCGGTGTCGGCCGCCAGCGCCCACACGCCATCGATGCCCTGCAGCGCCTGCGCCAGCCCCAGGCAAAACTCGCCGGCACGCCCGCCGCGACCGGGGGCTGCACCCTCGCGGCGCGGGCCCACCGTGACCGTGGTTTCGCCTCCGCTCAGGATCACGCAGGGCCGTGCAAACGGCTGGCCGCGCAGCGCCACGCCACGCGCCAGTGCCGCATGCACCCGCCCGACATCGCGGGACTCGCCTTCGATCTCGTCCGACAGGATGTAGGCCGCCAGGCCCGCACCGCGCGCTGCCGCTGCCGCCGCCTCCAGTGCCTGCCAGGGCGTGGCCACCAGGTGCACGGAATGCCCTGCAAACACGCCGTCCGCGGGCTTGGGTGTCTCCAGCACGCCGTTTTGCAGGGCCTGGCGCACGGGCAGCGGCACGTCGATGCGGTAGCGCGCCAGAATCTCCAGGGCGTCGGCACAGGTGGTGGCGTCCGGCACCGTGGGGCCGCTGGCGATGACGGAGGGGTCATCGCCGGGCACGTCGCTGATGGTGAGCGTGACCACCCGCGCCGGCGCGCAGGCCGCGGCCAGGCGGCCGCCCTTGATGCGGGACAGGTGCTTGCGCACGCAATTCATCTCGCCAATGCTGGCACCGCTTTCCAGCAGGGCGCGGTTGATGTGCTGTTTGTCTTCCAGCGCCAGGCCGTCGGCGGGCAGCGTGAGCAAGGAGGAGCCGCCACCCGAAATCAGGCACAGGACCAGGTCATCGGCCGTCAACCCGGCGGTGAGCCCCAGCATGCGCTCTGCCGCCGCCATGCCCGCCGCATCGGGCACGGGGTGCGCGGCCTCGACCACCTCGATGCGCTGCGCCAGCCCCTGCGGCCGTGGCGGCAGATGGCCGTAGCGCGTCACTACCAGGCCCGACAGAGGTGCGTCGGCAGGCCACAGGGCCTCCAGCGCCTGGGCCATGGAGCCCCCCGCCTTGCCGGCGCCCAGCACCAGCGTGCGTCCGCGCGGCGGCGCGGGCAGCCAGGCCCGCATGCCGTGCAGTGGCTGGGCACTGCGCACGGCGGTTTGGAAGAGCGCTTGCAAGAATGCGCGCGGCTGGGAACGAAAGTCCGGCAGGCTCGCGCCCGAAACGTCAGAAGGTGCTGGCATGGCAGGCATTGTCGCCGCAGTCGCGCGCTGCGCGAAGCGGCAGCCTACGCCCGGCCCGGCCAGCCCCCTCAGTTTTGCGCGCCCGTGCTTGCGGCGCTGGCAACCGCATCGCGCCAGCCGCCGCCCAGCGCCTTGTACAGCGCCACCTGGTTTTGCCGCTGGGCCAGCTGGGTCTGTGCCAGCGCCTGCTGCGTGGCAAACAGGGCGCGCTGGGCATCGAGCACATCAAGATAGCTGGCCACGCCGTTGCGGTAGCGCAGATCGGCCAGGCGGAAGCGGTCGACCTCGGCGGTGGCCTGCTCCTGCTGGGCCCGCACCTGCTCGCCCAGGGTGGCGCGGCCCGCCAGGGCGTCGGCCACTTCACGGAACGCGCTCTGGATGGCCTTGTCGTACTGGGCCACCGCAATCTCGCGCCCGGCACGGGCCGAGTCGAGCCCGGCCTGGTTGCGCCCGGCATCAAAAATGGGCAGCACGGCCTGAGGGGCCAGCGTCCAGCCCCACGAGCCGCTCTTGAACAGGCCTGACAGCGCATTACTGGCGGTGCCTGCGCTGGCCGTGAGGGCGATGCGCGGAAAGAACGCGGCCCGCGCCGCACCGATGTTGGCGTTGGCCGCGATCAGCTGCTGCTCGGCCTGGCGGATGTCGGGGCGGCGTTCCAGCAGATCGGACGGCATGCCTTCGGGCACGTCGCGCAGGGCCACCGCGCGCTCATCGCCCTGCGGCGTGGGCAGCAGCCGCTCGGGCAGGGCCTGCCCCACCAGCAGCGTGAGCGCGTTCACATCGAGCGCGCGCAGGCGTTGCTGCTGGGCCAGGGTGGAACGCGCGGCAGCCGTCAGGGATTCGGCCTGCCGCAGGTCCAGGGCCGAGGTCACGCCCTGGTCAAAGCGCAAGCGGTTGAGCCGCAAGGAGTCGTCCCGGGTGGCCAGGGTGCGCTGCGTCAGGGCCAGCAGTTCTTCGTTGGTCTGCAGGCTCAGCCAGGTGCTGACCACCGAGGCGACCAGGCTGGTCTGCACCGCACTGCGCGCCTCCTGCGTGGCCAGGAACTGCGCCAGGGCCGCTTCCTTCAGGCTGGCCACGCGGCCAAAGAAGTCGATTTCCCAGGATGCCATGGCCAGGCCGGCGGTGTAGGTGCTGCTGATCCTGCCGCTGCCATCGGTGGCCGGCTGGCGGTTGCCCGTGGCGGCGGCGTTGATGGTGGGCAACTGGTCGGCCCGGCGGATCTGGTACTGGGCGCGGGCCTGCTCGATGGAGAGCATCGCCACGCGCAGGTCGCGGTTGTTTTGCAGCGCCAGCGCCACCAGCTCGCGCAGGCGCGCGTCACCCACGAAGTCCTGCCAGGGCAGATCGGCCGCCGCGGTGGTGCCTGTGGCGGCTGCGGCGGCCGTGGTGCCTTGTGCGGCGCCCACGGCGGGCCATTGCGCCGCCACGGGGGCCGCGGGCCGCTCGTAGGTGGGCATCATGGAGCAGCCGGCCAGCAGTGCCGCGGCGGCAAGCACCGTGGCAGCAGGCAGGCGGGCCGCGCAAGCGCCGGCAGTCCGGCGGGGCGTGAAAACATTAAGCATGGGAGTCCCCTGTGCCAGCCTGGTGGGAATGCTGGGCATCAAATTGCCGCTGGCGCTGGCTGCCCTTGAACAGGCTGCGCACCACCACGAAGAAGATCGGCACGAAAAACACGGCCAGGAAGGTGCCCACCACCATGCCGGAGATCACGCCCGTGCCAATGGCGCGCTGGCTCGCCGAGCTGGCGCCCGAGGCGATGGCCAGTGGCACCACACCCAGGATGAAGGCCAGCGAGGTCATGACGATCGGGCGAAAGCGCAGATGGGCCGCGGCCAGCGCCGACTCGATGACGCCCTTGCCCTGCGCCTGCAGGTCTTTCGCGAACTCGATGATCAGAATGGCGTTCTTGGCCGACAGGCCGATGATGGTGATCAGCCCCACCTGGAAGTACACGTCATTGGTCATGCCCCGCAGGCTGATGCCCAGCAGCACGCCCAGCACCCCCAGCGGAACCACCAGAATCACCGACAGCGGAATCGACCAGCTCTCGTACAGCGCCGCCAGGCACAGGAACACCGCCAGGATGGCAAAACCGTACAGCACGATGGCCTGCGAGCCGGCGAGCTTTTCTTCGCGCGACTGCCCCGTCCATTCAAAGCCGAAGCCGGCCGGCAGCTGTGCGGCCATGCGCTCCATCTCGGCCATGGCCTCGCCGGTGCTGTAGCCAGGGGCCGCGCCACCGGCAATGCGCATGGCGGGGTAGCCGTTGTAGCGCACGGTCTGCATGGCACCGCTGACCCAGCGTGTGGTGGCAAACGATGACAGCGGCACGGCCTTGCCCTGGCTGTTCAGTGCCGTGAGCTGGAGGATGTCCTCGGGCTGCATGCGGGCCTCGGCCTCGGCCTGCACCACCACCCGCTGCAGACGCCCGGCGTTCGGGAAGTCGTTGATGTAGGCCGAGCCCAGAGCGGTAGAGATGGCATTGTTGATGGCGGCAAAGCCCACGCCCTGGGCGCTGGCCTTGTCACGGTCGATGTCCACCTGCAGTTGCGGCGCGTCTTCCAGGCCGTCGGGTCGCACGCCCGCGAGCACCTTGCTCTTGGAGGCCATGCCCAGCATCTGGTTGCGGGCCGCCACCAGCGCATCATGGCCGTTGCTGCCACGGTCCTGCAGGCGGAAGGTGAAGCCTGAACTCACGCCCAGTTCGGGAATGGGCGGCGGGCTCAGCGCAAAGATGAACGCATCGCGCACGCCCGACAGCGCACCCATGGCACGCCCTGCAATGGCTTCGGCCGTGTGCGCGGCACCGGTGCGCTCAGACCAGTCCTTGAGCGTCACGAACGAGAGACCGGCGTTCTGCCCCTGGCCGGAGAAGCTGAAGCCCAGCACGGCGACGATGTTCCTGACTTCCGGCTGCTGCAGCATGAAGCCCTCGACCTTTTCCACCACGGCCTGGGTGCGCTCGAGCGTGGCGCCAGGCGGCAGCTGGATGTTGACCAGCAGGTTGCCCTGGTCTTCGTTGGGCAGGAACGAGGTGGGCAGGCGCATGTACAGCACGCCCACGGCGGCGATCAACGCCACATAGATGACCATCATGCGGCCGCCACGGCGCAGCAGCTTGGCCACCCAGCCTTCATAGCCCTTGGCACCGCGGGCGAAGCTGCGGTTGAACCACCCAAAAAAGCCCGTCTTCGAGTGCCCATGCCCGGCCTCGACCGGCTTGAGCAGCGTGGCGCACAGCGCGGGCGTGAGCGACAACGCCATGAAGGCAGAAAAGGCGATGGACACGCCCATCACCGCCGAGAACTGGCGGTAGATGTTGCCCACCGAGCCGGCAAAGAAGGCCAGCGGCAAAAACACCGAGATCAGCACCACGGTGATACCGATGATGGCGCCCGAGATCTGGCCCATGGCCTTGCGGGTGGCCTCCAGCGGCGGCAGGCCTTCCTCGTTCATGATGCGTTCGACGTTTTCCACCACCACGATGGCGTCGTCCACCACGATGCCGATCACCAGCACCATGCCGAACATGGTCAGCACGTTGATCGAAAAACCCATGGCCAGCAATGCGCCGAAAGTGCCCAGCAGTGCCACCGGCACCACGATGGTCGGGATGACGGTATAGCGGAAGTTCTGCAGGAACAGGAACATCACCAGAAACACCAGCGCGATGGCTTCCAGCAGGGTCTGAGCCACCTGCTTGATGGAAATCTTGACGAAGTCGGAGCTGTCGTAGGGGATGGTCCAGCTCACGCCCGGCGGAAAGTATTTTTCCAGCTCGGCCATGCGGGTCTTGACGGCCGTGGCTGCGGCCAGGGCGTTGCCCGAGGGCGACAGCTGCAGTCCCATGCCGGTGGCCGGCTTGCCGTTCAGGCGCGCGGTGGTGGCATACGACTGGGCACCGAGCTCGATGCGCGCCACATCCTTGAGGCGCACCGTGGAACCGTCGGCATTGGCGCGCAGCACGATGTCGCCAAACTCCTTCGTCGAGCTGATCTGCCCCGGCACCACCACGGTGGCCGAGATGCTCTGGCCGCTCAGGTTGGGCAATTCGCCCAGGCTGCCGGCCGAGACCTGTGCGTTCTGCGCCTGGATGGCGCTGGCCACATCGGCGGCAGACAGGTTGTAGCCCTGCAGCTTGGCCGGATCGACCCAGACGCGCATGGCGCGCTCGGCACCGAACAGCTGCACCTGGCCGATGCCGGGCACGCGCTGCAGTTCCGGCACCACGTTGCGTGCGGCGTAATCACTCAGTGCATTGACGTCGAACTTGGGGTCCGACGAAGACAGCATGGTGAACAGAAGGAAGTTGCTGCGCGACTTGTCCACGCGCACGCCCTGCTGGGTCACCACGGCAGGCAACCGCGGCGTGGCGCGCGACAGGCGGTTTTGCACCTCGACCTGGGCCAGATCGGGATTCGTGCCCGGCTCGAAGCTCAGCGTCAGGGTGCCGGTGCCGTTGGCCTGGCTCACCGCTTCCATATAAGCGAGGCCGGGCGCGCCATTCATTTCGCGCTCGATCACGGCCAACACGCTGTCTTCCAGCGTCTGTGCCGAAGCGCCCGGATAGGCGGCGGTGACCACGATGCTCGGAGGCGCCACGGAGGGATACTGCGACACCGGCAGCCGGGTGATCGACACGGCGCCCAGCACCATGATGAACAGGGCAATCACCCACGCAAAGATGGGACGGTCAATAAAGAACTTGGCCATGGGGATGGCTCCTTATTTCTGGCCGGCGCTGGCGGCCGCAGCGGGAGCGCTGGCAGTCACAGCGGGGGCGCTAGCCGCTGACGCAGCCGCCGGAGCAGCGGCGCTGCCAGGGGCCTGCCACGGCACCGCCTTCACCGGCGTGCCAGGCGGCATCATCTGCAGCTTCTGGAAGCCATCGACCATGACCTGCTCGCCTTCTTTCAGGCCTTCGAGCACGATCCACTGGTTGTTGCGCGCGGCACCCACCTTCACCGTGCGCTGGCTGGGCTTGCCGTCGGCGCCCACCACCGTGATGCGGTCGCCCTGCTGGGTGCGCGTCACGGCCTGTTGCGGCAGCGTGATGGCGTTGGCCACCTCGGCCTGCTCCAGCCGCACGCGCACATACAGGCCCGGCAGCAAATCGCCCTGGGGGTTGGGCACCTCGGCGCGCAGCGTGATCTGGCCCGTGCTGGCGTCCACCGTCAGGTCCGAAAACAGCAGCTTGCCGGGGCGCGAGTACTCGCTGCCATCTTCCAGCACCACGCGCACGCTGGCCGCATCGCTGCCCCCGGCGCGCTGAAGCTGGCCGTCGGCCATGGCGCGGCGCAGCTTCATCACCTCGCCTGCCGACTGGGTGAAATTGACATACACCGGATCGATCTGCTGGATCACGGCCAGTTGCGTGGCCTCGCCTTGCCCCACCAGCGCGCCTTCGGTGACCAGGGCGCGGCCGATGCGGCCCGAAATCGGCGCCGTGACGCTGGCGTAATTCAGGTTGATGCGCCCCGTCTGCACCGCGGCCTTGCCGGCGGCGACATCGGCCTCGGCCTGCTTGTGCGCGGCCACGGCGTTGGCGTATTCCTGCTGGCTGACCGCGTTGGCGGCCAGCAGCGGCTTGTAGCGCTCTGCCAGCGCGGCGGCCTGGGTCAGGTTGGCCTGGGCCCGTGCCAGCGTGGCCTCGGCACTTTGCAGGGCTGCCGCGTAGGGGGCGGGGTCAATTGCAAAAAGTGGCTGACCGGCCTTCACGTCACTGCCTTCACGGAACAGCCGCTTTTGCAGAATGCCGGCCGCCCGGGCCCGCACCTGGGCCACGCGCGAGGCTTCCAGGCGCCCGGGCAGTTCGGTGACCAGGCCCACATTGCCCGGCGTTGCCACGACCACACCCACTTCGGGTGCTGGCATGCCGCCACCGGCCGCTGCCGCTGGCGCCTCGGACTTGCCACAGGCTGCCAACAGCAATACAACGGACAGGCCACCCGCCGCAACGCCCAGGCGCACCAGCGCAGGGGACGAAGCAGAGGCAACAACGGGGGCAGTCTTGACATGGCGCAAGGCAGACATGGTGTTCCTTGGAGAAAAAGGCGCGGTGAATCCGCAGATGGAGTCAGTCTAGTGTGGCTCGGCGTTCAGCGCACAGGACCGCAGCACGGTAACGAAGTGCTGCATTAAAACATACATACATTCAAGAATGTATGTATAGTGGCAAAAGCACCCCTACCAGTGAAAGGTATTCCATGGCCCGCCGCACCAAGGCAGACGCACAGACCACGCGCAACAACCTGCTCGATGCTGCGGAACAATTGTTTCAATCGCGTGGCGTTTCACACACCTCCCTCAATGACATTGCGGTGGCGGCAGGTACCACGCGGGGAGCGATCTATTGGCATTTCAAGGACAAGGCCGACCTGTTCAACGCCATGATGGAGCGCGTGACCCTGCCGCTGGAGCAGACCCTGGTGGCGGCCTATGTGGAGCAATCGCCCCACCCCGTGGCCGAGATCCGCAGCGCCATGCTGGATGCGCTGCACCTGATCGCCACCGACGCGCAGACACAGCGCGTGCTGCAAATCGCCACCCACCAGGTTGAATACACCGCCGACATGGGTGCCGTGCTGGAGCGCCATCTGAGCGTGCACGACGGCTGCGTGGCGCGCAACCATGTCGCGCTGCAAAGGGCCTTCGCCGCCCGCAGCCAGCCCCCGCCGGTGCCGCTGGACTGCGCGGCCCGGGGCCTGCAGGTGCTGATCGAGGGGCTGGTGCACCAGTGGCTGCTCAACCCCGCCGCGTTTGACCTGCAGGCCAACGGCCGGGCTGCGCTGGACGTCTACCTGACGGGTCTGGGCCTGCAGACCAGCACCCCCACCTGATCACTGCGCGGGGGCACCCGCCGCGTACCAGCGCCCGATCAGTGCGCGTTCAGCGTCGGTCATCTGCGTGGCATTGTTCATGGGCATGAGCTTTTGCACCACCACCTGCTGGTAAATGGCCTGGGCGTGCTGCTTCGCGCTGCCCGGCGAATCCAGGCGCAGGTTCTTCATCTGCACCTGGGCGCCATGGCACTGGGTGCAGCGCTGCTCCAGCACCGTTTGCACGGATATATAGCCATTTTGGCCTCCAGAGATTATTCCTCCCGCGCCAGAAGCTTCTGCCGCAGGAGCAACACCGGCTGCCGGGCGCATCCACACGATGGCGCCCACGATCACGGCCACGCCCACCAGCGCATACGGCAGCGGATTGCCGCTCTTGCCCAGCTTGTAGCCATGGCGCATCACGAAGAACTGGCGGATGGCCGCGCCTGCCAACATCATGAGGATGAGCACCAGCCAGTTCTGCGGATGGCTCCAGGCAAAGCTGTAGTGGTTGCTCAGCATGGCGAACAGCACCGGCAGCGTGAAGTAGGTGTTGTGCACGCTGCGCTGCTTGCCACGCTTGCCGTGGATGGGGTCCACCGGCTGGCCGGCCTTGATCTGGGCCACCACCGTGCGCTGGCCGGGGATGATCCAGAAGAACACGTTGGCACTCATGGCGGTGGCGAGCATGGCGCCCACCAGCAAAAAGGCGGCACGCCCGGCAAACCAGTCGCAGGCCAGCCAGGAGGCCACGCACACCAACACGAACACCAAGGCGCCCACGATGGCGTCGCCGTTCTTCTTCTGGCCAAAGATGCGGCAGATGGCGTCGTACAGCAGCCAGAACACCACAAAGAACGCCAGCGCCACCACGATGGCCGTGGCGGGCGCCCAGTCCATGCGCGACTTGTCGATGAGGTAGGTGCTGGCGCTGTAGAGGTAGGACATGGTGAACAGCGCAAACCCGCTCATCCAGGTGCTGTAGCTCTCCCAGAAGAACCAGTGCAGGTGGCTGGGCAACCGGGGCGGCGACACCGCGAACTTGACCGGGTGGTAGAAGCCGCCACCGTGCACGGCCCACAGCTCGCCGCTGACTCCCTGCTTTTTCAGCCCATCGTCCTCGGGCGGCGTGAGGCTGCTGTCCAGAAAGACGAAGTAGAACGACGAACCGATCCAGGCAATGGCGGTAATGACATGGACCCAGCGCAGCAACAGGTTGGCCCAGTCGAGAAGATAGCTTTCCATGTCTCAACCCTGGCAGCGCCGGCGCGCTGCGTTGCAAACCTGCTCACCACTGCGGGCGCTCTGAGCAGACAAAAGGGGCCGCGCACCGTGGCAGACATCTGCCGGGGCACCGCTGCGACCCAGACACCTTGCGGTTCGGCACAAAGTGTAAGCAGGAATTTTTCCCGGCTGCGCCCAAACCCGCTTCATCGACCGCTGCAATGGCGCCTGAAAGCTGTTCGCGCCCCCTGCAAGGTCTGCAGCAGCTGCGCGGCCACGGCCACCGCAATCACCTCGGGCTCCTTGCCCACGATGCCCGGCACCCCGATGGGGCAAGCCACCTGCGCCAGCTCTTGCGGCGTGAAGCCCCGCCCGTGCAGCCGGCTCGCAAACGTGGCCCATTTGGTCTGGCTGCCGATCAGCCCGATGAAGGGCAGATCACCCTGGGTGCGCTGGCGCTGCAGGCACGCCGCCACCACGTCCAGGTCTTCGGCATGGCTGAAGCTCATGACCAGCACGCGGCTGCCCGCTGCCAGACGCGGCACCGCCAGATGCACCGGCTCGGAATGCTCGCACACCACATCGCCCGGCGGATGGGCAGGAAAGACACCATCGCGGCTGTCGATCCAGGTCAGCGCAAACGGCAGCGGCGCCAGCACACGCGCCAGCGCATGGCCCACATGCCCGCCGCCAAACAGGGCCACCGGGTGGCGCACGCCGGCCAGGCGCTGCTGCAGGCCTGCCCCATCCTGCGCCCCCACCAACGCAAATCGCAGGTGCATCACGCCGCCACAGCACTGACCGAGGGCAGGCCCCAGTGCGTAACGCAGCTGCGGCGCCCCCAGCCCCCCGCGCAGCCTGCGCCGGGCTTCGGCAATGGCCTGGTGCTCGATATGCCCGCCACCGACCGAGCCCACCAGCTTGTCTTCAAAAACCGACATCCACGCCCCCACTTCCCGCGGGGTAGAGCCTTGTGTAGACTCCACGGTCACCAAACAGGCCGGTGCAGCCTTCAGGCCCTCCAGCAGCAACAGCAGATCAGCCACGGCAAACTTCCCACAGGTTCATTGCACTCCCATGCACAGCGCGCATGCATCGTGCCCACCAGCATAGCGACAACACCATGCCCCCCACCTCGCTCCAACGCTCTTCCCGAACGGGTCGTCACTGGCTCCTGGCCAGCCTCATGGCGGCCGTTGGCGCCATCCTTGCCGCCTGCAAGTCCACCCCTGTCAACGTGCCCCCGCCTCCCGAAAGCCGCTTGCCCAGCGACGATGCTGCGGCGCATTCACTGGGCAAATCGGTAACACCCGGCCCCTCAGCGGCCAGCACCGCGCGGGCCTATCGCCGCGATGCGGCAACCCACCTCTACAACCAGAACAACCAGCGGGTTTTCAAGGGCAAGCTCCCGCCCCTGCTGTACGCCATTGGGGTGCTGGAAGTGGACATCGACCGCAGCGGCCGCATCACCAAATTGCACTGGATGCGCGCCCCGCGCCATGCCCCCGAAGTGGTGGCCGAGATCGAGCGCACCGTGCGTGCCGCCGCACCGTTCCCGGTACCCGCCCGCATGGGCCGCGTCACCTATACCGACACCTGGCTGTGGGACAAGAGCGGGCATTTCCAGCTGGATACCCTGACCGAAGGTCAGCTTTAAGGACATCCCCCCGGAGGCGCTGCGCGCCTTTCCTGGGGCGTGCCAGCTTCGGCGGGTAGTTCTCATATCACTGCACAGTCATACGCTCATCACGACCCCCGGTAGGTCGAATAGCTCCAGGGGCTCACCAGCAGCGGCACGTGGTAATGCTGGTCGGCATGGGCGATACCGAAGTCCAGGTTCACCTGGTTCAAGAAATTGGGTTCGGGCAGTACCACGCCCCGGGCCTTGAAGTACCCCGCCACGCCAAAACGCAGCCGGTAGGTGCCAGCGCACAGGCTGGCGTTGTCCAACAGCGGCGCATCGGTGCGGCCATCGTGGTTGAGCACCAGCCGCCGGATCAGCGTGGCCTCGTCACCCCGGGTGAAAAACAGCGACACCTCCATGCCAGCCGCGGGGCAGCCATGCATGGTGTCCAGAACGTGGGTGCTCAAGCCCATGGGGAAATCTCCTGAAGGTGGGAAGCCGGCACGGGATACCACAGCCGGCGCCCAAAGTGTAGGCACTGCGGGTCGCGCCACCCCGCATCGGGCCCATGGAATTTTCGCCGACCAGCCCCAGCGCCAAGGCATGGATGCCTGCCGGCGCAGCCCACTGCTTCAACCCGACGCCCGGCTGGCCGGTGATTTGCATGCCTCGGGACACGGGTATCCCGCCCGCCATTCGGCGGCGATACTGCCAGGCAACGCATGATTTCCCACCCCTTTGCCCCCGTCCATGATCTACGACTCCACCCTGCCTTACCCGCGCGACCTGATCGGCTACGGCAAGAACCCGCCCCACCCGCGTTGGCCCGGCGGCGCCCGCATTGCAGTGCAGTTTGTGCTGAACTACGAAGAAGGGGGCGAGAACGCCGTGCTGCACGGCGATGCGGGCAGCGAGCAGTTTTTGTCGGAAATGTTCAACCCCGCCAGCTACCCCGAGCGGCACATGAGCATGGAAGGCATCTACGAATACGGTTCGCGTGCCGGGGTGTGGCGCATCCTGCGCGCGTTTGAAAAGCGCAAGCTGCCGCTCACGGTGTTCGGCGTATCGACGGCGCTGCAGCGCCACCCCGGGCTCACGGCCGCTTTCGTGGAGCTGGGCCACGAGATCGCCTGCCATGGCCTCAAGTGGATCCACTACCAGCACATGCCCGAGGAAATCGAGCGCGCCCACATGCAGCAGGCCATGGAAATCATCGAACGCCTGACTGGAGAGCGGGCCCTGGGCTGGTACACCGGCCGCGACAGCCCCAACACCCGCCGCCTGGTGGCCGACCATGGCGGCTTTGCCTACGACAGCGACTACTACGGCGACGACCTGCCCTTCTGGATGAAGGTGCGGCGCACCGACGGCACGGCGGTGCCCCAGCTCATCGTGCCCTACACGCTGGATTGCAACGACATGCGCTTTGCCCTGCCCCAGGGCTACTCGCACGCCGACCCGTTTTTCCAGTACCTCAGGGACACATTCGATGCCCTGTATGCCGAGGGCGACCCGGCCGGCGACGACGCCCCCAAGATGATGAGCGTCGGCATGCACTGCCGCCTGCTGGGCCGCCCCGGGCGCATCACGGCGCTGCAGCGTTTTCTGGACCACATCGCGCAGCACGACAAGGTGTGGGTGGCCCGGCGCATCGACATTGCGCGCCACTGGGCGCAGCACCACCCAGCGCCTGCGCCATGAGCCCAATTGACATCCAGCGCTTACCTCATAAGCGAAAGCAGATCACTTTGTAAAAGCCAACACCATGCCCCTGACTCTGGAACAACTCAACACCGCCAGCGCGGCTGATGCCCTGCAATGGCTGGACGGACTGTACGAACACTCGCCCTGGATTGCCGAGCAGGCGCTGGCGCGGCGGCCTTTTCGCTCGCTGGCCCACCTGAAGCACGCCATGGCGCAAGCCGTGCGCACCGCCCATGCTGACGTGCAGCTGGAACTGATCCGTGCCCACCCCGAACTCGCAGGCAAGGCCATGGTGGCCCAAAGCCTCACGGCAGAATCCACCCACGAGCAGAGCAAGGCGGGCCTGACGCAGTGCACGCCCGAGGAGTTGGAGCACATCCAGCAGCTCAATGCCGCATACAACGAGCGCTTCGGCTTCCCCTTCATCCTGGCCGTCCGCGGGCCGCGCGGCACGGGCCTGGCCCAGCGCGAGATCATCGACACCTTTGCCCGGCGGCTCGATAACCACCCCGAGTTCGAGCGGGCCGAGGCCCTGCGCAACATCCACCGCATTGCCGAGATCCGCCTGAACGACAAGTTCGGCGCCGAGCCCCTGCTGGGCGGCGACGTGTGGGACTGGCAAGAGCAACTGGCCGAACACTCCGACCCCGGCTTTGCCGAAAAGGGCCAGCTCACCGTCACCTACCTCACCGACGCGCACCGCGCCTGTGCGCAGCGCATCGGCCAATGGATGCGCGCGTGCGGTTTTGACAGCGTGGAGACCGATGCCGTGGGCAATGTGGTGGGCCGCTACCACGGCGCGCAGCCCGCAGCCAAATACCTCATGAGCGGATCGCACTACGACACGGTGCGCAACGGCGGCAAGTACGACGGGCGCCTGGGTATCTTTGTGCCCATGGCCTGCGTGCGCGAACTGCACCGCGCGGGCCAGCGCCTGCCGTTTGGCATCGAGGTGGTGGCGTTTGCGGAGGAAGAAGGCCAGCGCTACAAAGCCACCTTCCTCGGCTCGGGTGCGCTCATCGGGCACTTCAACCCCGCCTGGCTGGACCAGAAGGATGCCGACGGCATCACCATGCGCGCGGCCATGCAGCATGCGGGCCTGTGCATCGACGACATAGCACAGCTCCAGCGCGACCCGGCGCAGTACCTGGGCTTCATCGAAGTGCACATCGAGCAGGGCCCGGTACTCAACGGGCTGGACCTGCCCCTGGGCGTGGTCACCTCCATCAACGGCGGTGTGCGCTTTGTGGCCGAGATGATCGGCACCGCCAGCCACGCTGGCACCACCCCCATGGACAGCCGCCGCGACGCCGCCGTGGCCGTGGCCGAACTGGCGCTGTATGTGGAGCAGCGCGCCGCGCAGGATGGCGACGCGGTGGGCACCATCGGCCTGCTGAATGTGCCCGGAGGCTCCATCAACGTGGTGCCGGGGCGCTGCAGCTTTTCACTGGACTTGCGCGCCCCTACCGACGCCCAGCGTGACGCCCTGGTGCGCGACGTGCTCGATGCGCTGGCGCGCATTGCCCAGCGGCGCGGCCTGCGCTACACGCTGGAAGAATCCATGCGCGCCGCCGCAGCGCCCAGCGCCCCTGCCCTGCAGCACCACTGGGAACGCGCCGTGGATGCCTTGGGACTGCCCGTCTTTCGCATGCCCAGCGGTGCCGGGCATGACGCCATGAAGCTGCATGAAATCATGCCGCAGGCCATGCTGTTCGTGCGCGGGCAAAACTCCGGCATCAGCCACAACCCGCTCGAATCCACCACCCACAACGACATGCAGCTGGCCGTGGACGCCTTCACCCAGGTGCTGCACCAGCTGGCCGAGGAATATCAACCATGACCATCGACTACACCGCGCTCGACGCCTGGATCGACCAGCACTTTGACGAAGAAGTGCGCTTTTTGCAGGCCCTGGTGCGCGTGCCCACCGACACCCCGCCGGGCAACAACGCGCCGCATGCCGAGCGCACGGCCGAGCTGCTCAAAGACTTTGGCTACGAGGCTGAAAAGCACGCCGTACCCGCTGCCGATGTGCTGGCTTACGGCATGGAATCCATCACCAACCTGATCGTGCGCCGGCCCTACGGCGCACCCGGTTCGGGCAGAACCATCGCCTTGAATGCCCATGGCGACGTGGTGCCCCCCGGCGAAGGCTGGACGCACGACCCCTATGGCGCCGAGATCGTGGACGGCAAAATGTACGGCCGCGCCACCGCCGTGAGCAAAAGCGATTTCGCCAGCTTCACCTTTGCCGTGCGCGCGCTCGAAGCCATGGCCAGGCCCACGAAAGGCGCAGTAGAGCTGCACTTCACCTACGACGAAGAGTTTGGCGGCGAACTCGGCCCCGGCTGGCTGCTCAAGCATGGCCTCACCAAGCCCGACCTGCTGATCGCCGCAGGCTTCAGCTACGAGGTAGTGACCGCCCACAACGGCTGCCTGCAGATGGAAGTGACCGTGCACGGCAAGATGGCCCACGCCGCCGTGCCCCACACCGGCGTGGACGCCCTGCAGGGCGCGGTGCACATCCTGAACGCGCTGTATGCGCAAAACGATGCGTACAAGAAGGTCACCTCCAACGTCGCGGGCATCCAGCACCCTTACCTCAACGTGGGCCGCATCGAAGGCGGCACCAACACCAACGTGGTGCCCGGCAAGGTCACGTTCAGGCTCGACCGCCGCATGATCCCCGAAGAAAACCCGGTGGAGGTGGAAGCCACGATCCGCCGCGTGATCGAGCAAGCTGCGGCCGAGCGCGCAGGCATCAGCGTGGACATCAAGCGCCTGCTGCTGGCCAACGCCATGACGCCGCTGGCGGGCAATGCCCCATTGGTACAGGCCATCCAAAAGCACGCCCAGGCCGTGCTAGGCGAACCAGTACCCGCCGTGGGCACGCCGCTGTACACCGATGTGCGCCTGTATGGGGAGCGCGGCATTCCGGGCGTGATCTATGGCGCCGGCCCGCGCACCGTGCTCGAATCGCATGCCAAGCGGGCCGACGAGCGGCTGGATCTGGACGACCTGCGCCGCGCCACCCAGGTGATTGCCCGGGCGCTGAGCGACCTGCTCGCCTGAGCGCTGCGGCAGCGTTCACGCACGCCCAAAGCAATCCTCGGCTGTCAGGATTCATTCAGCCAGAACCGTAACCCGGTTATCCTGTCAGCCAGCTCCATCCCGGGGACATTCCAGTGCCCTGCACCGACCCGGTCGCGACACCTGCGCGACTGTGTGCTCGCCCACCTGGCCGCCGCGCACCCGCGTTCGGCAGGGTGGCGACAGATGCAGGAAAGGAAGGTCCGGCCCATCTGCGCACGGCGGCGCATCCTTTCGCCTGCGCACGAACCGACACATGGGTCCCGTGCCCCCCGAGTGCGCTGGTTTTGCATTCCGCCGACGATTTCCAGGATTTCCGCATGACACAGAACATTTCCGCCGCCGAACAGGCTTTGCGCGACGCTGCGCGCGAATACCACCGCAACCCCACGCGGGGCAAGATTTCGGTCACCCCCACCAAGCCTTTGTCCAACCAGCGCGACCTGTCGCTGGCCTACTCGCCCGGCGTGGCCTACCCCTGCCTCGATATCCAGGCCGACCCCAGCAAGGCCTTCGACTACACCTCGCGCGGCAACCTGGTGGGCGTGATCACCAACGGCACGGCCGTGCTGGGCCTCGGCGACATCGGCCCGCTGGCCGGCAAGCCGGTGATGGAGGGCAAGGGCTGCCTGTTCAAGAAGTTTGCGGGCGTGGACGTGTTCGACATCGAACTGGCCGAGCGCGACCCCGACAAGCTCATCGACATCATTGCCGCGCTGGAGCCCACGCTGGGCGGCATCAACCTCGAAGACATCAAGGCGCCCGAGTGCTTCTACATCGAGCAGAAGCTGAGCAAGCGCATGAACATCCCGGTGTTCCATGACGACCAGCACGGCACGGCCATTATCAGCAGCGCGGCGCTGCTCAATGGCCTGGAACTGGTGGGCAAGGACATTGGCGCCGTGAGGATCGCGGTGTCGGGCGCCGGCGCCGCCGCCATTGCCTGCGTGGGTGTGATGGTGGGCCTGGGCGTGAAGGTGGAAAACATCTTCATGTGCGACTCCAAGGGCGTGATCTATGAAGGCCGCCCCGGTGGCTACGACGAATCCAAGGCCCGTTACGCGCAAAAAACCGAAGCGCGCACGCTGGCCGATGCGGTCCACGGCGCCGACGTGTTCCTGGGCTGCTCGGCCCCGGGCGTGCTCACGGCCGAGATGGTCAAGACCATGGCGGCCCAGCCCATCATCCTGGCGCTGGCCAACCCCGAGCCCGAGATCCGCCCCGAGCTGGCCAAGGCCATCCGCCCCGACTGCATCATCGCCACGGGCCGCTCGGACTACCCGAACCAGGTCAACAACGTCCTCTGTTTCCCCTACATCTTCCGCGGCGCGCTGGACTGCGGCGCCACCAAGATCACCGAGGCCATGAAGCTGGCCTGCGTGCGCCAGATCGCCGACCTGGCCAAGGCCGACATCAGCGAGGAAGTGGCCAGCGCCTATGCGGGCAAGGAGCTGACCTTCGGCCCCGACTACCTCATCCCCACGCCGTTCGACTCGCGCCTGATCCTCAAGATCGCACCCGCCGTGGCCAAGGCCGCGGCCGAATCCGGTGTGGCCACGCGCCCCATCACCGACATGGAGGCCTACAAGGAAACGCTGTCGCGCTTTGTGTACCAGACCGGCATGCTGATGCGCCCCGTGATCAACGCGGCCAAGGCCCTGCCCGATGGGCAAAAACGCGTGGCCTATGCCGACGGCGAGGACGAGCGCGCCCTGCGCGCGGCGCAACTGGCCATCGACGACCACATCGCCCAGCCCATCCTGATCGGCCGCCCCGCCGTGATCGCGGCGCGCATCGCCAAGGCCGGCCTGCGCATGGTGCCGGGCAAGGACGTGGAAATCTGCGACCCCTCGGACGACCCGCGCTTCCGCCAGTACTGGGAGCACTACCACCAGCTCATGAAGCGCAACGGCGCCACGCCCGAAGTGGCCAAGGCCGCCGTGCGCCGCTCCAACACCATCATTGCTTCGCTGATGGTGTCGCTGGGCGACGCCGACGCCATGATCTGCGGCCTGGTCGGCACCTACGAGACACACCTGGAGCGCATCCACAGCATCCTGGGCCGGCAGGCCGGTGTGAACGACTACGCCGCGCTCAACGCCCTGATGACCAACCGCGGCACGCTCTTCATCGCCGACACCTATGTGAACGAAGACCCCACGGCGCAGCAGCTCGCCGACATCGCCTGGATGTCGGTGCAGGAGGTGCAGCGCTTTGGTCTGCCGCCCAAGGTGGCCTTCCTGTCGCATTCGAGCTACGGCTCGTCCAAACGCGCCTCGGCCCGCAAGATGCGCGAGGCGCGCGACCTGTTTGTGGCGGCCCACCCCGAGATCGAGTGCGACGGCGAGCTGCACGGCGACGCCGCGCTGGAGCCGAACATCCGCAACGCCTACATGGCGGACTCCACGCTCACTGATGCGGCCAACCTGCTGATCTGCCCCAACCTGGATGCCGCCAACATCCTCTACAACGTGCTGAAAACCACCACCAGCGGTGGTGTGACCGTGGGCCCCATCCTGATGGGCGTTGCGGCCACGGCCTGCATCCTGACGCCTGCATCCACCGTGCGCCGGGTGTTCAACATGACGGCACTGGCCGTGGCCAGCGCGGCGGCAAGGCCCAGGTAAGGGCAAGGCCCTCTGCTGCCCGAGGCCCGCAGAGGGCGTAACGGTGCGCGGGCGTGCAGTCCGGTGAAATTCAGCCAAAAAGCCTTCCAGTGCACTCAGGTCAAGCGCCAAAAGCTCCTTTTCCAGGAGCGAATACACCACCCACGGTGCCAGGGGAATGCCACCGCTATACTGCCCGCCCCGTTGGACTGCAGGATTGCCTGGCATGCGCTTGACCGCTTTTTTCCACCCACTGGCCACCCGCGGTGCAGTGACCGTTCTGGCAACCCTGGCACTGGCGGCCTGTGGTGGCACCAGCCCCACCCGGCCCGAAACGTCGGCGCAGCCCCCTCTTGCGTCCTCCACCAGTCCCATCCGTGTGGGCATTGCCCTGGGCGGCGGCGCGGCCAAGGGCTTTGCGCACATTGGCGTGATCAAGATGCTGGAGGCCAATGGCCTGGCGCCCGCTGTCATCTCCGGCACCAGCGCGGGCAGCGTGGTCGGAGCGCTGTATGCCAGCGGCATGAATGCCTTCGAGATGCAGGAGAAAGCCGTGGCACTCGACGAAACCCGGATCCGCGACCTGCAGCTGTCTTCGGGCGGTCTGGTGCTGGGCCAGAAGCTCGAAGACTATGTGAACGAGCAGGTGCGCCGCAAGCCCATGGAGCAGATGGCCAAGCCCTTCGTGGCCGTGGCCACAAGGCTCGAAGACGGCGAGCGCACCGTGTTCGCGCGCGGCAACACGGGCCAGGCCGTGCGCGCCTCCAGCAGCGTGCCGGGCGTGTTCCAGCCCGTGACCATCGGCAAATACCATTTCGTGGATGGCGGCGTCGTGAGCCCCGTGCCGGTGGATGCGGCGCGCCAGCTGGGCGCGGACATCGTGATCGCCGTGGACATCTCCAGCAAGGCCCGGGGCAAATCGCCCGGCGACATGCTGGGCACGCTGGGCCAGTCGATTGCCATCATGGGCCAGAAACTGGGCCAGGCCGAACTGGCGCGTGCCGATGTGATCATCCGCCCCCAGGTGCTGGACATCGGTTCGACGGACTTCAGCCAGCGCGCCAATGCCATCTTGGAAGGCGAAAAGTCGGCCCTGGCCGCCATGCCGCAGATCCGCGAACGCATGGCCCAGCTGCAGGCCGAACGCGCCAACGCTGCGCGGCTGGCCCAGCAGAAGACCGCCGAGGCGCAGTACCAGACCTGCTTGGACAGCCGTTCCCGCCTGAAAAAAATCGCGGACCTGGCGCGGCTGGACGATTCCTGCGCGGTGCCAAAGTAGCCGGGCGGCGGGTTGCACGCCGGGCCATGCACCCTTGTTCCCCCACGATGGCCCCTTCGCTGCGCCGGTGTACGCGCGGACGCTTGGGGTACATTCAGCCGGGCTTGCCTCCCCCGCGCTGCCGCCGTCATCCCTGAGCCCGCTTTACCCATGTCGTCACTCTTTTCCGCCATCAAACCCGGCATCAAGCTGTCCGATCAGGTCGCCAGCGCGCTGGAGGCGGAAATCCGCGCAGGCCGGATCCAGGCGGCGCAGAAGCTGCCCACCGAGGCTGCGCTGGCCCAGCAATTCCAGGTCAGCCGCACGGTGGTGCGCGAAGCCGTTTCGCGCCTGAAATCGCTGGGACTGGTGGATTCGCGCCAGGGCAGTGGCGTGTATGTGCAGGCCCCGGGCATCGAACCGCTCCATTTTGACCTGCCGCACTCGGCATCGCGCGAGGCCGTGATGCAGATCGTGGAAGTGCGCAAGGCCCTCGAATCCGAAGTGGCCGAACTGGCCGCGCTGCGCCGCAATCCCGCCGACGTGGCCGCCATTCGCCACGCCATGCGGCAGATTGCCCAGGCCGTGCAGACCGGGCGCGATGGCGTGGAAGAAGATGTGCTGTTTCACCGCGCCATTGCCCGGGCCGCGGGCAATCCCTTCATGATCAGCACGCTGGACTACCTGGCCCAGTTCCTCAAGGGCGCCACGCGCGTGACCCGCGCCAACGAAGCGCGGCGCGCCGACTTTGCCCAGGCCGTGACGCAGGAGCATGAGCGCATCGTGCAGGCCATAGAAGCGGGTGATGCCCCCGCGGCCCGGCATGCCGCTGCCGAGCACATGCGCAACGCACTGTCACGCATCGAGCAGGCCGATCCCGCCTTCTGGGCACAGGACGGCGAGCGGCTGGCCCAGCCGCTGGTACAGGCCTCGCCGCCGCTGCTGTTTTAAGAACGCCACCCCGCATCAGGGTTAACCCGCAACAAGGGCGCCTCCATAAATTTGTATGATAACCATATAAACACACTAACAGAGGTGCAGCGCGTCGCGCTCGCCCTTCCATTCAGAGAACCCTCGCATGTCCACCCTCGCACTCCTCGGCATTGGCGCCGGCAGCATTGCCCTGCTTCTTTTGCTCATCATCCGCTGGCAGGTCCACGCCTTCGTGGCCATGATGCTGGTGAGCTTTCTGGTGGCATTTGCCACCGGCATGCCCATTGGCGACATCATCAGCACGCTGATTGCGGGCATGGGCGGCACGCTGGGTTCGGTGGCCATCCTGGTGGCGCTGGGCTCCATGCTGGGCCGCATGATCGAGGTCTCGGGCGGCGCGGCCAGCCTGGCCAACCGCTTCACGCAGCTGCTGGGCCCCACGCGCGTGCCCATGGCGCTCACGGCGGCGGCGCTGGTGCTGGCCATTCCCGTGTTTTTTGACGTGGGCTTCATCATCCTGGTGCCCATCGTCTATGGCTTTTGCAAGGCCGCAGGCGTCAACCCGGTGAAGTTCGGCTTGCCCGTGGCGGGCATCATGCTGGCCGCACACGTGGTGGTGCCGCCGCACCCCGGCATCGTGGGCGGTGCGGCCATCGTCAAGGGCGACATCGGCTGGATCACCATCATTGGCCTGTCCATCTGCATTCCGCTGGCGGCGCTGTCGCAGTACGTGGCAGGCTGGCTCAACCGCAAGGGCTACCCCCTGCTGCCCACCACGGCCGAGCAGTTCGCCGCCTTTGGCAGCAGCGATGAAACCGCTGCATCCAAAGCCCGCAGCGCCCCGGGCGTGGGCACCATCCTGGCGCTGATCCTGATTCCGCTGGCCCTCATCATGGCCGGCACCACCGGCGCCACGCTGCTGCCCAAGGGCGACAGCCTGCGCAATGTGCTGGGCTTCATCGGCTCGCCCATCTTTGCGCTGACGGTGGCCGTGGGCCTGGCCATGTTCCTGCTGGGCCGCAGCCAGGGCTGGAACCGCGAACGCACCAACGCCATTATGGAATCCGCCCTGCCCCCGGCCGCCACCGTGATCCTGGTGACGGGCGCCGGCGGCGTGTTTGCCAAGGTGCTCACCGCCAGCGGCATTGGCGCGGCGCTGTCGCAAAGCCTCACGGCCACGCACCTGCCACTGATCCTGCTGGCCTTCCTCATCGCACTGGCGCTGCGCGCCGCCCAGGGCTCGGCCACCGTGGCCATCATCACCACCTGCGGCCTGCTGGCCGACGCGATCGCGGGCGGCGGCTATTCCCCCCTGCAAGTGGCGTTGCTCACGGTGGCCATTGGCTTTGGCAGCCTGGGCTTGTCGCATGTCAACGATTCGGGCTTCTGGATCGTGACGCGCTACCTGGGCCTGAGCGTGGGCGATGGCCTGCGCACCTGGACGGTGCTGACCACCGTGCTGGGCCTGGCGGGCTTTGCACTCACGGCGTTGCTGTGGGCCCTGGTGGCCTGAGCCCCCTCTTCTCCAATTCACTGAAGGACTGACAACATGACCCGACCCATCGTAGGCATCATCGGCCTGGGCGCCATGGGCGCCGGCATTGCCAAGACCCTGCGCAACAACGGTTTCACCATCCACGTGTGCGACGTGCGCCCCGGCGTGGCCGAGGCCTTTGTGGCAGACGGCGGCACGGCCCACGCCACCACGGCTGCATTGGCGGCGGTGAGCGACGTGGTGGTGTCGGTGGTGGTCAACGCCGCCCAGACAGAGAGCGTGCTGTTTGGCGACGATGGCCAAGGCGGCGCAGCCAGCACCATGCGCCCCGGCAGCACCTTTGTGATGTGCTCCACCGTCGACCCCAACTGGTCGGTGGCACTCGAAGCGCGCCTGAACGCCCTGGGCCTGCACTATGTGGACGCGCCCATCTCCGGCGGCGCCGCCAAGGCCGCTTCAGGCCAGATGACCATGATGACCTCGGCCAAGCCTGAAGCCTATGCCGCTGCGGGCGCCGTGCTCGACGGCATGGCCGGCAAGGTGTACCGCCTGGGTGACAAGGCGGGCGCGGGCAGCAAGGTCAAGATCATCAACCAGCTGCTGGCCGGCGTGCACATTGCCGTGGCCGCCGAAGCCATGGCCCTGGGCCTGCGCGAGGGCGTGGAAGCCAGCGCCTTGTATGAAGTGATCACGAACAGCGCGGGCAACAGCTGGATGTTTGAAAACCGCATGGCCCATGTGCTGGCGGGCGACTACTCGCCGCTGTCGGCCGTCGATATCTTTGTGAAGGACCTGGGCCTGGTGCTCGACACCGCACGCGCCAGCAAGTTCCCCCTGCCGCTGGCCGCCACCGCGCACCAGATGTTCATGCAGGCATCGACCGCAGGCTTCGCCAAGGAAGACGACAGCGCCGTGATCAAGATCTTCCCCGGCATCACGCTGCCCGAGGGTAAGGAGAAGGCATGACACGCGCATTGCTGGGCTGCATTGCCGACGACTTCACCGGCGCGACCGACCTGGCCAACAACCTGGTGCGCGCAGGCATGCGCGTGGTGCAGGCCATGGGCGTGCCCACGGCTCCGTTGGATGCGGAGGCCGATGCCATCGTGGTGGCGCTCAAGTCGCGCACCATCCCGAAGGACGAAGCCATCGCCCAGTCGCTGGCCGCCCTGCAGTGGCTGCAGGCGCAGGGGGCCGAGCAGATTTATTTCAAATATTGCTCCACGTTTGACAGCACGGCAGAGGGCAACATCGGCCCCGTGACCGATGCGCTGATGCAGGCCCTGGGCACCGACTTCACCATCGCCACGCCCGCCTTCCCCGACAACAAGCGCACGGTGTTCAAGGGCTACCTGTTTGTGGGCGATGTGCTGCTGAACGAGAGCGGCATGCAGAACCACCCGCTCACGCCCATGACCGACCCCAACCTGGTGCGCGTGTTGCAGGCGCAGACCGAGAGCCGCGTGGGCCTGATCGACCACAGCGTGATCGCACAGGGCGAGGCCGCCATCCGCGCGCGCATCGATCAACTGAAGGCCGAGGGTGTGCGCATGGCCGTGGTCGATGCGGTGTCGAATGCCGACCTGCTGCGCCTGGGCCCGGCGCTCAAGGGCATGCCGCTGGTCACGGCGGGCTCGGGCGTGGCCATTGGCCTGCCGGGCAACTTTGGCGTGGCACCCAGCAACGAGGCAGCCCGCCTGCCCGCAGCGCAAGGGCTGCAGGCCATCGTGTCGGGCAGCTGCTCGGTGGCCACCAACCAGCAGGTCATGGATTTCATCAAGGCGGGCCAACCCGCCCTCGCCATCGACCCGCTGCGCATTGCCGCAGGCGTGGACGTGGCCGCCGAAGCGCTGGCCTGGGCCGAAGGCCACATCGGCCAGGGGCCGGTGCTGGTGTATTCCACCGCCGAGCCCTCGGCCGTGCGCGCCATCCAGGGCAAGCTGGGTTCCGAAAAAGCGGGCGCCATGGTGGAGGAAACCATCGCCGCCATTGCACGCGGCCTGGTGCAGCGCGGTGTGCGCCAGCTCATCGTGGCGGGCGGCGAAACCTCGGGCGCCTGCGTGCAGGCCCTGGGCATCACGCAGATGCGCATTGGCGCGCAGATCGACCCCGGCGTGCCGTGGTGCCATGCCGTGGCCCCTGATGCCAAGGACGGGCTGCACATCACGCTGAAGTCGGGCAATTTTGGTAGCACCGATTTCTTCACCAAGGCTTTTGCACAATTGCCGGCATGAGCACCACCACCGCCTTCATGGATGAGAGCACCGCCCGCGACGACATCTGCCGCGTGGGCCGCAGCCTGTTCGAGCGCGGCTATGTGCATGCCACCGCAGGCAACATCAGCGTGCGCCTGGCCGATGGCTACCTGATCACCCCCACCGACGCCTGCCTGGGCACGCTGCAGCCCGAGCGGCTGGCTCGCCTGGACGCGCAGGGCCAGCAGGTGGCGGGTGACCGGGCCAGCAAGACCATTGCGCTGCACCGGCAGATCTACGAGGCCTCGGCATCGACGGCGGCACCTGCCCGCTGCGTCATCCACACCCACAGCACGCACCTGGTGGCCTGCTCGCTGCAGGCCGACACGGGGGCAGGTGGCCAGCTGGCTCCTGATGCGCAATTGCTGCCGCCCATCACGCCCTATTTCGTCATGAAGGTAGGCCGCGTGCCGCACATCCCGTACCACCGCCCCGGTGATGCCGCAGCGGCAGCGCTGGTGGCGCAGACCATCGCCCGCCATGCCGCGCAGGGCCACCCCGTGCGCGCCGTGATGCTGGCGCGGCTGGGGCCCAATGTGTGGCACGACACTCCCGCCGCCGCCATGGCCGTGCTCGAAGAGCTGGAAGAAACCGCCCGCCTGTGGCTGCTGTGCCAGCCCCGCCCCACGCCGCTGACCGAGCCCCAGATGGAAGAACTGCGCCAGGCCTTTGGCGCGCAGTGGTAAGGCCCAGCCCTCACCCCCCCAGACAGAAAGACACCCATGCCCCGTTTTGCCGCCAACCTGTCCATGCTCTACAGCGACGTGGACTTCCTCGACCGCTTTGCCGCCGCCGCCCACGACGGCTTCCAAGCGGTGGAATACCTCTTCCCCTACGCCTACCCCGCCCAGGAACTGGCCAAGCGCCTGCAGGCCAAAGGCCTGCAGCAGGTGCTGTTCAACGCCCCGCCCGGCGACTGGGATGCGGGCGAGCGCGGCCTGGCCTGCCTGCCCGGGCGCGAGGCCGAGTTCCGCGAAGGCATGGCCAAGGCCATCGAGTACGCCAAGGCGCTGCAATGCCCGCGCATCCACGTCATGGCCGGGCTGGTGCCCCAGGGCGCCGACGCAGCCAGCGTGCGTGCCACCTACATCGCCAACGTGCGCCACGCCGCCGAGCAGGCCGCGCCCCACGGCATCCAGATCCTGCTGGAACCCATCAACGGCCGCGACATGCCCGGCTTCTTCCTGAGCCGCCAGGACCAGGCCCACGCGCTGATTGCCGAGATCGGTGCGACCAACGTCAAGGTGCAGATGGACCTGTACCACGCGCAAATCGTGGAAGGCGACCTGGCCATGAAGATCCGCCAGTACCTGCCCACCGGCAATGTAGGCCACCTGCAG
Organism: Acidovorax soli; assembly: GCF_900107605.1. GTDB lineage: Bacteria > Pseudomonadota > Gammaproteobacteria > Burkholderiales > Burkholderiaceae_C > Acidovorax > Acidovorax soli. The sequence goes on from NZ_FNQJ01000002.1 coordinate 81,698, forward strand.
ATCGCGGGCGTGCCCGAGCGCCACGAGCCCGATGTGGGCGAGGTGAACTACACCTACCTGTTCCAGCTGCTCGACAGCCTGGGCTACGGCGGCTGGATCGGCTGCGAGTACCGCCCTGCGCGCGGCGCAGCGCCCCATGCCACGTCGGACGGCCTGGGCTGGCTCAAGCCCTGGCTGTAAAACGCGCCCGGGGTCTTGCAGCGTGCAAATCCCGGCACGTTTACCGACGGTCAGGAGGCCAGCACTCCTGCGCGGTGTGACACATGGTGGTTGGCACGCCAAATGCATGGCAATGGCACGGGTGGCAGGCAGTGTGCGGGTCCTTTCAACACGCGCCCACCCTGCACACTGCAGGAGACAACCATGCACACCTTCATGGCGACCCACCCGCCAGCATTCGACATGCCCGTGCCGCTGGGCAAAACAGGCACCCGCCTCCTGCGCCAGGCCATCGCCTGGGCATGCACCGCTCGGGCGCGTGGCACTCACCCTTTTGGGGCGGTGATCGCCGGGGCCGAAGGTACGCTGCTGGCCGAGGCCTGTTGCACGATCACCGCGTCTGGCCCCGTCGAATGCGTGGGCCCGGCGTTGCTGGAGAAATCCAGCGCGCCACACACAGGATTCTGGCGGCCTGGCAGGGCACCTAATCCCTGGCCTACAGGGTGCTTTGCGCTCGTCCAGCGCTCATAATCAGCTATTTATTTAGTAGCGACATTGTCCATCCGATATGCCCTGGTACGCCCGCCTGCAGCTGAACTACACCCTGGAGAACGCGCGCACCGTGGCGCGCTTCGAGCACGATGGGCCGCTGCGCATCCTGCAAAGCCTGTACCCGGAAGGTGACGGCATTTGCCACAACGTGCTGGTCCACCCGCCGGGCGGCCTGGTGGGGGGGGACACTCTGGACATCACGGCATCTGTGGGACCCGGCGCCCACGGGCTGGTCACAACGCCGGGCGCCACGCGCTTTTACCGGTCCACCGGAGAGCGTGCCCTGCAGCGCACACACCTCTCACTCGAAGAAAACTCCCGCCTGGAATGGCTGCCGCTGGAGTCGCTTTGCTACAACGCCTGCCAGGCAGAAAACCACCTCACGATCAATATCGCCCCTGGTGCCGAATGCATGGGCTGGGATGTCACCGCGCTGGGCCTGCCGCATGCCGGGCAAGCCTTTGACACCGGCCGCTTCGTGCAGCACATCGAGGTGCCCGGCCTGTGGCTGGAGCGCGGCGTGATAGACGCTGCCGACCGGCGCCTGCTGCAAAGCCCACTGGGTCTGGCAGGACACCACTGCGTGGCCAGCCTGTTCCTCACAACGGGCGCCCCGATGGGCAAGGCCCGGCGCGATGCCGCTCTGGACGCTGCCCGCGCCCTGATGGACACCCATGCACTCAAGGCCACCGCAGGCGCCACCAGCCCCAACGGGCAGGTGGTGGTGCTCCGCGTGCTGGCGCCACAGGTAGAGCCGGCGATGCAACTGCTCAAGCAGGTGCGGTCCGCATGGCGTGCTGCCCTGTGGCAACTCGACGCCGCACCGCCCCGCATCTGGTCCATGTAGGCAACAGGCGCTGGTGCAGACCTGCCATGGAGCCCACGATCAAATCGCCACGAGTTTGCGAATACCCTTCGCCTCCATCTCGCTGCCGGGGCCACGCGCAATGACCTCGCCGCGCTCCATCACCAAGTAGTCATCGGCCAGCTCCTGCGCAAAGTCGTAGTACTGCTCGCAGAGCAGGATGGCCATCTCGCCGGTGTCGGCCAGCATGCGGATCACGCGGCCGATGTCCTTGATGATGCTGGGCTGGATGCCCTCGGTGGGCTCGTCCAGGATCAAGAGGCGCGGCCCGGGCGCAAGGGCCCGCGCAATGGCCAGCTGCTGCTGCTGCCCACCCGACAGGTCGCCGCCCCGGCGCCCCAGCATCTGCTGGAGCACAGGGAACAGCTCGTACAGGTGCGCAGGCACGGGCGTGGAGCCGCTTTTGTAGGCCAGGCCCATGCGGAGGTTCTCTTCCACCGTGAGGCGGCCGAAGATCTCACGGCCTTGGGGCACAAAGCCAATGCCCGCGCGCGCACGGTCATAGGGCGTGGCTTTGTCGATGGATTTGCCGTCAAACTGGATGGAGCCGCTCTTAATGGGCACCAGGCCCATGAGGCTTTTGAGCAGCGTGGTCTTGCCCACGCCGTTGCGGCCCAGCAGCACGGTGACCTTGCCGGGGGTGGCGGTGAGGCTCACGTCGCGCAGGATGTGGGAGCCGCCGTAGTACTGGTTGATGTTTTGGACGGTGAGCATGGTGGTCTTTTGAGTGTTTTTGGCTCTAGCGATTTATTAGCAAGCGCTGACAGCCATTAAATTAGGAGCGATTGCGCTGGTCATGCGGGGGGTGGGGGCCGCTCGCCACTCTGTGCGAGGTGCTTGTGCGACGGGCGGAGGCCGGGAATTCGCCCCGGCGGGCGAGTAACTTTCTTTCGCGTCGCCGAAAGAAAGTCACCAAAGAAAGGGCGACCCTGCTGTGCGTGTCCCTTCGCTTCGCTGCGGGCAACCTGCGATGCTCGGTCAGGAGGCGCCACCGCAGAACTCACTGCGCGCTGCGCGCTCCGTTCGAACAACTGCGGTGAGTCAGAGCACGAAGTGCGTGTGTCCTGCGGCACACGCACACGCCCCCAGCCCTGCGCTTCTCGGCACGCACAGAAGGGACCCCGGGGAGCGGACATCCACACGGGCCATCGCTGCGCTCGGCCCCGTCTCGCGGGCGCAAGCGCCTTCCGCTGCGAAAGCCAGGCCGAGAGCAGCGATGGCCCGTGTGGCTGTTTGGCTGACCATCCCCTCTGGCTGCGCCTGCGGCAGGGCGGTTGCGGGGTGGCATGGACGTCGAAGCGCCCATGCTTCGTGCTCTGACTCGCCGTGGCTGTCCGAGCGGCGCGCACAGCGCAAAGCGAGTTCCACGGCGCACCCCGCAACCGCACCGACGCAGGTTTGCCCCCACGCCCCGCGTGGGGGTCGCAGACTGGGGGTCGCCTTTTCTTTGGTGACTTTCTTTTGGCGAAGCAAAAGAAAGTTACTCGCACGCCGGGCGACTCCCGGCCTCCGCCCTCAACACCAGCATGCCCTCCAAGCCAGCAAGCAACAGCTCCGACAAGCTCAGCCCGAACGAATCGAGAACGGCCCCCAGGCTTCGACAAGCTCAGCCCGAACGGATCGAGGACAGCCAGGCCAGCGGAGACGAAGAAGTGGCAAAACACGATCACCGCCCCAGATAAACCTCAATCACCCGCTCATCCGCCTGCACCTGATCGAGCGTTCCCTCCGCCAACACTGATCCATCGCACAACACCGTCACCTTCTCCGAAATCGTGCGGATAAAGCCCATGTCGTGCTCCACCACCATCAACGAATGCTTTCCCTTCAAAGTCAGAAAAAGCTCTGCCGTGCGGGCTGTTTCTTCATCCGTCATGCCCGCCACCGGCTCGTCCAGCAGCAGCAACTTCGGGTCCTGCATCAGCAGCATGCCAATCTCGAGCCACTGCTTTTGCCCGTGGCTCAGGTTGCCGGACTGGCGCGTCACACTGCCCGCCAGGTGGATGGTGTGCAGGATCTCGGCCAGGCGGTCCGACTGCGCGGAGTCGAGCCGGAAGAACATGCTGGACTTCACGCCCTTGTGGGTCTTGAGCGCCAGTTCCAGGTTCTCGAACACGCTGAGCTGCTCGAACACCGTGGGCTTCTGGAACTTGCGGCCTATCCCTAAGCTGGCGATCTCGGGCTCGTTGTGGCGCAGCAGGTCGATGGTGGAGCCGAAGAACACCGTGCCTTTGTCGGGCCGCGTCTTGCCGGTGATGATGTCCATCATCGTCGTCTTGCCCGCGCCGTTGGGGCCGATGATGCAGCGCAGCTCGCCCGGGGCGATGTCCAGGCTCAGGCCATTGATGGCCTTGAAGCCGTCAAAGCTCACGTGCACATCTTCCAGGTACAGGATGCGGCCGTGGGTCACATCCACCTCGCCCGGCACCGCCACGCGCGAGAAGCCTGCCGCGCGGCCACCCGACTCGGTCTGGCCCAGCGCAGCGGGCGCCAGCGTCTTCTGCAGCCTCCGCGCGCCTTCTTCCATCAGATCGGGCGTCATTGCGCAGCTCCCTTCGTGGTTGTCAGTTTTGCTTTGAGCTTCTTGACCAGCCCCACCACGCCATCGGGCAGGAACAGCGTCACGGCAATGAACAGCGCACCCAGAAAGTACAGCCAGAACTCGGGCGCCGTCACCGTGAGCCAGCTCTTGGCACCGTTGACGATGAAGGCCCCCACGATGGGCCCGATCAGCGTGGAGCGGCCGCCCACGGCTGCCCACACCGCTATCTCGATGGAGTTGGCGGCGCTCATCTCACCGGGGTTGATGATGCCGACCTGGGGCACATACAGCGCGCCTGCCACGCCGCACATCATGGCGCTGATGGTCCAGATGGTGAGCTTGTAGGGCAGCGGCGAATAGCCCGAGAACATGACGCGGCTCTCGGCGTCGCGCACCGCCTGCAGCACGCGGCCGAACTTGCTGCGCACCAGCCAGCGCGCCAGCAAAAAGAAACCCAGCAGCGTGACACCTGTCAGCACGAAGAGCAGCATGCGCATGGTCGGCGTGGCGATGGGCATGCCCAGGATGCGCTTGAAGTCGGTAAAGCCGTTGTTGCCGCCAAAGCCGGTTTCGTTGCGAAAGAACAGCAGCATGGCCGCGTACGTCATGGCCTGCGTGATGATGGAGAAGTACACACCCTTGATGCGCGAGCGGAAGGCAAAGTAGCCGAACACAAATGCAATCACGCCCGGCACGGCCACGATGAGGACCAGCGTGGCCACAAAGCTGTCGGACAGCGCCCAGTGCCAGGGCAACTCCTTCCAGTCGAGGAAGACCATGAAGTCGGGCAGGTCGCTCTGGTAGTTGCCGTCGCGGCCGATCTGGCGCATGAGGTACATGCCCATCACGTAGCCACCCAGCGCAAAGAACAGGCCGTGGCCCAGGCTCAGGATGCCGGTGTAGCCCCAGATCAGGTCCATGGCCAGCGCGCAGATGGCGTAGCACATGATCTTGCCGAGCAGCGCCACGGCGTAGTCCGACAGGTGGAACAGGCTGCCTGCGGGCACCCACAGGTTGAGCACGGGTGCGACGGCGCACACCACGATGAGCGCCACGATGAAGGCTGACCAGCCACCGCGCGTGAGCAGCGGCGGGGGTGCGGGCAGTTGGAGGTTGGGAGAGGTTGGCGTAGTCATGATCTGTCTTCTCTGGTGCTTCAGTCGGCCGTACGCCCTTTGACCGCGAAGATGCCCTGGGGCCGCTTCTGGATGAAGATGATGATGAACACCAGCACCGCAATCTTGGCCAGCACCGCGCCCGCCCAGCCTTCGAGGAACTTGTTCAGGATGCCCAGACCCAGCGCGGCATACACGGTGCCCGCGAGCTGCCCAACACCGCCCAGCACCACCACCATGAAGGCATCGACGATGTAGCTCTGGCCCAGGTCCGGCCCCACATTGCCCACCTGGCTCAGCGCACAACCGGCCAGGCCCGCAATGCCCGAGCCCAGCGCAAAGGCCATGGTGTCGATGCGCGCGGTGTTCACGCCCATGCACGAGGCAATGGGGCGGTTTTGCGTGACGCCGCGCACGAACAGGCCCAGGCGTGTGCGGCCGATCAGGTAGCCCATGCCCAGCAGCACTGCGATGGCAAAGCCGATGATGACCAGCCGGTTGTAGGGCAGCGTGAGGTTGGAGAGCACCTGCACGCCGCCGCTCATCCACGCGGGGTTTTCCACGCCCACGTTCTGCGCGCCAAAAATCGTGCGCACCAGCTGCATCAGCACCAGGCTGATACCCCAGGTAGCCAGCAGCGTCTCCAGCGGGCGGCCGTACAGGAAGCGGAGCACACCCCGCTCCAGCACCGCGCCCACGGCGGCGGATGCGCCAAACGCCAGCGGCAGCGCGGCGACCAGGTACCAGTCGAACGCGCCCGGAAAATGCTTCTGGAAGATGCCCTGCACCACGTAGGTGGCGTAAGCGCCGATCATCATCAGCTCGCCATGGGCCATGTTGATCACGCCCATGAGGCCGTAAGTGATGGCCAGGCCCAAGGCGACGAGCAGCAGGATGGAGCCCAGGCTGATGCCCGAGAACGCTGCGCCCAGGCGTTCGCCCCAAGCCAGTTTTTCGTCCAGGGTGCGCAGCGCGGCCTGCAGGGCTGACTTGACCTTGGCGTCTTCTTCGACCGCCACGCGCTCGTTCAGCAGCAGGCGCGTGTCGGGCGTGGCGCTGGCCGACAGGGCCTGCGCGGCAGCCATGCGCTGCGCGGCATCGTCGCTGCCCAGCAAGGTGGCGGCGCGGGCGAGCTCCAGCTGGACCTTGATCTTGTCGTTGCTTTCCTGCGCCAGGGCTTTGTCCAGCAAAGGCAGACGGCCTGCGTCAGGCTCCTTGGTCAGCGCCTTGGCTGCGGCCATGCGCTGGGCTTCGTCCTTGCCAAACAGCGCCAGGCCCGCCAGGGCCGTGTCGATCTCACCGCGCATGCGGTTGTTGTTGATGATGTCCTCGGCGTCCGCGGGCACGGGCACCTCGGCACCGGTGACGGGGTCGATGCCCTTGTCGCCCTGCACGATCAGGGCCTTCCCCCCGGCGACCTTCACTGCATCATCGGCCAGCGCCCGCAGGAAGGCGGCGGTGCGCTCGCTGGGCTCCGCCACGGCCTGCTGCACAGCGGCCACGCGGTCGTCGGTTTCGCCTGCGGCCATGGCCAGGGCCTGCTCGGCAGTGAGTGCGTGGGCCTGCACAGTGGCACACAACAGAACGCAGACGATCAGACGGGAAAAAAATGAGAAAAACATGGAAGGGCCAGTGGGTGAAATAAACGACCAGCCTCTGCGGTGAGCACAGCCCATGCCAGCGCCCCCGCGCAAGGGCCGCCCCGCCGCGCTGGGGGCGTCCCCCTCCCACGCGCAGCGTGAGAGAGGGGGAAGCGGCGTAGCCGCTCAGGGGGAGATCACTTCTTCTCCGGCTCGTCCTTCTTCTTGTCGTTGCCTTCGATGTACGGGCTCCACGGCTTGGCCTTCACAGGGCCAGGGGTCTTCCACACCACGTTGAACTGGCCGTCGGCCTTGATCTCGCCGATGAACACGCTCTTGTGCAGGTGGTGGTTCTTCTCGTCCATCTTGCTCACGATGCCCGACGGTGCCTTGAAGGTCTGGCCGGCCATGGCGGCGATCACCTTGTCCACGTCGGTGCTCTTGGCCTTTTCCACGGCCTGCTTCCACATGTTCACGCCGATGTAGGTGGCTTCCATCGGGTCGTTGGTGAGTGGCTTGTCCTTGTGGCCGGCAATGCCCTTGGCCTTGGCGTAGTCGCTCCACTTCTTGATGAAGGCGGTGTTCTCAGGGCTCTTGATGGACTGGAAGTAGTTCCAGGCGGCCAGGTGGCCCACCAGCGGCTTGGTGTCCACGCCGCGCAGTTCCTCTTCACCCACCGAGAAGGCCACCACAGGCACGTCCTTGGCCTTCAGGCCGGCGTTGCCCAGTTCCTTGTAGAAAGGCACGTTGGAGTCACCATTGATGGTGGAGACCACGGCCGTCTTGCCCCCCTGGCTGAACTTCTTGATGTCGGCCACGATGGTCTGGTAGTCGCTGTGACCAAACGGCGTGTACTTCTCGTCGATGTCGGCATCCTTCACGCCCTTGGACTTGAGGTAGGCGCGCAGGATCTTGTTGGTGGTGCGGGGGTACACATAGTCGGTGCCCAGCAGCACCCAGCGGCGGGCAGCGCCGCCGTCCTTGCTCATCAGGTAGTCCACCGCAGGGATGGCTTGCTGGTTGGGCGCGGCGCCGGTGTAGAACACGTTCTTGGACAGTTCTTCACCTTCGTACTGCACGGGGTAGAACAGCAGGCCGTTCATTTCTTCCACCACGGGCAGCACCGACTTGCGCGACACCGAGGTCCAGCAGCCGAAGATGACCGAGACCTTGTCCTGGCCCAGCAGCTGCTTGGTCTTTTCGGCGAACAGGGGCCAGTTGGAGGCCGGGTCCACCACCACGGGTTCCAGCTTCTTGCCCAGCACGCCACCCTTGGCGTTGATCTCGTCGATGGCCATGAGCACGGTGTCTTTCAGCACCGTTTCGGAGATGGCCATGGTGCCCGACAGGCTGTGCAGGATGCCGACCTTGATCGTGTCCTGGGCGTGGGCTGGCAGTGCAGACAGGCCAGCGAGCGCAGCGGCGGCCGCGAGGGCCTTGAGGGAATGACGACGTTGCATGTGTGCTTCTCCAGTGGGTGGTTGCAATCCATCGAACCGCTTCACACGGTGGCCCCGGTGGGGTGCCATGTGTGATCGGGCGATGGAATGGATTCTGGAGAGCGCGGCCGGCTTGGGAAATACGCCGGGTGGCGTACACCGCACGGGTTCCGTCCGCGCTCAGCCCTCGAACTGCGGGTGCAACTGGCGGATGCGGTTCATGGCCATGGCGGCTGCGGCCGTGCGTGTTTCCACGCCGAGCTTGGCGAACACGCGCTCCAGGTGCTTCTTCACCGTGGCCGGGCTGGCCCCCAGGATGTCGCCGATGTCGCGGTTGATCTTGCCCTTGAGCACCCAGTACAGCACCTCGGCCTCGCGTGCGGTGAGCTTGAAGGACAGGCTCATGGATTCGATGATCTTGGCGTCGGACACCTCGCGCATCACGATGAGCCAGTCGCCGCCGCCCGCGCTGTCGCCCGCCTGCTGGTGCAGCCGGAAGGTGAGCCTGCGTGCGCCCTGCTCCACCGCCAGGCGCGGCGGCTCGGCCAGCGAAGCCTCCAGCCGCTCGGCCGCGTTGTCGGCCAGCACATGGCGGCGCAGCCAGGCCTGCACGGGCTCGGGCGCCCATTGGCCAAACGGGGTGGGTGCGCCATCGGGGCCTACCTCGCCAAAGTAGCTTTGCAGCAGCTCGCGCGCCAGCGGGGTCTGCCACACGATGCGCCCGTCCGCGGCGCGCACGGTGATGCTGGCGTAGCCAAAGGCATCGAGCGCGTTGCGCGCCTCGCGCGCCTGGCGGGCGTCCTGCCGGGCCTTGCGGGCCGCGCCCAGGTGCACGCCCATGCGGGCCATCACCTCGCGCGGCTTGAGGGGCTTGGTGACGTAGTCCACGCCGCCCGCCTCCAGCGCGGCCACCAGGTGCTCGGTCTCGGTCAGGCCGGTCATGAAGATGATGGGGATATGCGCGGTGGCGGGCGAGGCCTTCAGGCGCCGCGCCACTTCAAAGCCGTCCATGCCGGGCATCATGGCGTCGAGCAGCACGATGTCCGGCAGGGCCTGCGCAGCGCGCTGCAATGCGGCTTCACCGTGCGTGGCCACCAGCACGGTGTAGCCGGATTCATCGAGCGCGTCGTGCAGCACGACCAGATTGTCGGGCACGTCGTCCACGATCAGGACCACGTCGCTGTCGCTGCGGTCCAGCGCGGCCGGCGCGGAGGTGGAAGGTGGCGACGTCTCAGTCATGGGGGTGGTAGGCATGGTCACGAGGGGGCCCGCTCCAGGATCTGGCCCATGGCGTCGAACTGGAATTCGCGCGCCATCTGGCGCATGGTGTGGACAAACGCCTGGTGCGCGGGCTGGCTGCGCTCGATCTCGTCCAGGGTGTTCAGAATGCCCCGGTAGTAGCCCAGCGCCACGGCCTGGGCCAACGCGGCGAGGGCGGTAGCGTCGGGGTAGCTCAGTGGCGCTGCCGTGGCGGGTGCCGGGTACGGTGGCGGCGGTGCCGTGGTCTGTGCCAGCGCATCGCCCTCGTACAACCACTGCAGCCCCAGGCGGCGCTCCAGCCAGTCCAGCAGCTCGGTGTGGCGCACGGGCTTGACGATGAAGTCCTCCGGGCGTATGTCCACATCGTTGTCCAGCGCTTTGTCAAAGGCATTGGCTGAGACGATGGCGCATTGCACATTGGCCAGGTGCATCTGCCGCACCCGCCGCAAGGTCTCCCACCCGTCAATGCCCGGCATGGCCAGGTCCATGAAGATCGCGTGCGGGCGGTAGCCGGTGGCCAGCAGGTCCAATGCATCGTGGCCGCTGGCGGCCTGGCGCAGTTCGAAGCCCAGGGGTTCGAGCAGCTGCACCAGCAACTCGCGGTCGGGCTCCTCGTTGTCCACGACCAGGATGCGGCGGCGCTCGCCCGCATAACCCCAGCGGGCACGATGGGCTTGCACAGCCGAAGGCGCTGCCGCCTTGCCCAGGGCATCCCCATGCACCTCGGGCAGGAACAGCTTGGCGTGGAACACCGAACCCACACCCGGGGTGCTGCTCACTGTCAGCTCGCCGCCCATGAGCGCGGTGAGCATCTTGGCAATGGTCAGGCCCAGCCCCGCACCCGGCGCGGCGGCGGTGCTGCCGCCGCCCGATCCGCCGCGCGCAAAGGGCTCGAAGATGCGCTCGATCTCTTCGGCCGTGAGGCCCGGCCCGGTGTCCTGCACCTCGATGCGCGCCATCTCGCGCGCATAGCGCACGCGCAGCGTGACGGTGCCCTGCGCGGTGAACTTGACCGCGTTGCCCAGCAGGTTGATGAGGATCTGGCGCAGGCGCTTGTCGTCGGCGCGTACCACCTCCGGAATCACCCCTTGCACATCGAACGTGAACGCCAGGCCCTTGGCGGCGGCCTGCAGCTCGAACAGCGCAGCCATTTCGTGCAGGCCGTCGGCAAAGCGCATGGGCGCCACATCCAGCGTGAGCTTGCCGGATTCAATGCGCGCAATGTCCAGCGTGCCTTCGATGAGCGACAGCAAATGCTCGCCGCCCCGGCGGATCACATGCACGGCCTGCTTGCGGTGCGGCGGCACGCCCGCGTCCTCACCCATGAGCTGGGCGTAGCCCAGGATGGAGTTGAGCGGCGTGCGGATCTCGTGGCTGATGGCACTGATATAGCGGCTCTTGGCATGGTTGGCCTGCTCCGCGGCCTGCTGCGCCTGCTCGGCCACGCTGCGCGCGGTCTGCAGCGCCTCGTCGGTCTGGCGGTGCAGCTCGATTTCGCGCACCAGCAGGCCCGTCTGGCGATTCGACTCCTCCTGCGCCACCTGGCGGCTTTTGTGCGCCAGCACCAGCCACCAGGCCACGATGCCCGAGATGACCAGCAGCGCGAGGTAAGCCTTGAGCAGGCCGGAGCGCAAGGCGACCTCGGGCGCAGCCAGCACTTCGGTATGGGTCGCCGCCTGTGCGAGGGTGTTGAGCTCCTGGTGGTACAGCATGCCCATCACCGACGCCAGCAGCGGTGCGATCACCAGCATCAGCAGCAGGAAGTGGCCCAGGCCCGTGTCCAGGTAGCGCCACATGGCGCGCGGCAACACCCAGCGCAGGGCGGCGGACCACTGCACCGCCATGCTCGCATGCGGCTTGCACAGGTCGCCACAGCGCACATCGAGCGTGCAGCACAGGGAGCAGATGGCGCCTCGGTAGGCGGGGCACTGGGCCATGTCGGGGGCTTCATACTCGCGCTCGCAGATCACGCAGCGCTGCACGGTCAGGCGCTGGAAAGTCCCCAGGTCGGCGGCCCGAGTACCCGGCACGGGGCCCACCATGGGCATGGCCACGGGTGCGCTCTGCCGCGCGATGTAGTAACGGCCGCGTGTGGTCCAGGCAATGAGCGGCGCGGCCACAAACGCCACGGCCATGGCGATCACGGCCGAGAAAGCCTGTGGCAGCGGGCCGAACAGGCCCAGGTGCGCACTGATGGACAGGAGGGACGCCAGCGCCATCGCGCCCACGCCCACCGGGTTGATGTCGTACAGGTGCGCGCGCTTGAACTCGATGCCCTTGGGCGACAGGCCCAGCGGCTTGTTGATGACGAGGTCGGCCACCACGGCCATGATCCAGGCGATGGCGATGTTGGAGTACAGCCCCAGCACCTCGCCCATGGCGCGGAACACATTCATCTCCATCAGCATGAAGGCGATCAGCGTGTTGAACACTACCCACACCACGCGCCCCGGGTGGCTGTGCGTGAGGCGCGAGAAGAAGTTGGACCAAGCCAGCGAGCCCGCGTAGGCGTTGGTCACGTTGATCTTGAGCTGAGAGATCACCACAAACAAGGCCGTGGCCGCCACCGCCCAGCCGTAGTGGGGGAACACATATTCATACGCGGCCAGGTACATCTGGTTGGGGTCCACCGCGCGGTCGGCAGGCACCATGTGGGTGAGTGCCAGGTAGGCGAGCAGCGCCCCGCCCAGCATCTTGAGCACGCCCAGCACCACCCAGCCCGGCCCGCCCACCAGCACGCCCAGCCACCAGCGCCCGCGCGTGCTGGCGGTGCGGGCGGGCATGAAGCGCAGGTAGTCGGCCTGTTCCCCCATCTGGGTGATGAGCGCAATACCGACGGTGAGTGCCGCACCAAACACGGGCAGCTGAAAACTTGCATTGCGCCCTGACTCCCCACCGTAGTGCACGACCCCCACAAATGCACCAGGATCGCGCACCAGCACATACACAAACGGCACCACCAGCATCACCAGCCACAGCGGCTGCGTCCACACCTGCAGGCGGCTGATGACGGATACCCCGTGCGTGACCAGCGGAATCACCACCACGGCGCAGATCAGGTAGCCCCAGGTGGGCGGGATGTCGAGCGCCAGTTCCAGCGCGTAGGCCATGACGGCGGCCTCCAGCGCAAAGAAGATGAAGGTGAAGCTGGCGTAGATGAGCGAGGTGAGCGTGGAGCCGATGTAGCCAAAACCCGCGCCGCGCGTGAGCAGATCCATGTCCACGCCATAGCGCGCGGCGTAAATGCTGATGGGCAGGCCCGCCAGGAAGATGATGAGCCCCGTGGCCACGATGGCCCAGAAGGCATTGATGAAACCGTACTGCACCAGCAGCGTGGCGCCCACGGCCTCCAGGATCAAAAACGACGCGGCGCCGAACGCCGTGTTGGCCACGCGCCATTCGGACCACCTGCGAAAGCGCTGGGGCGTGTAGCGCAGCGCGTAGTCCTCCATGGTCTCGGTGGCCACCCAGCTGTTGTAGTCGCGCCGGACCTTGACCACCTGCTGGGGCGCCTGCGCGTCGGCGTCCGGCCCCAGTGCAGGGGCCGAAGTGGCGTCGGGCGGGGCAAGGGAGGCGGTGGAGGAGGGCATGGGCGAAGGGCAGCGGCAGCCCTTGCAAGTGCAGTTTCCATGCCACGGGCCGGCTGCACGACCAGCCCAGGGATGACCTGCATAACCCTCGCGAGGCGGTGGTAGTGCGGATCGGGATGGGGCACAAGGCGTCTTTTTGCAGCCAATAGCGGGCCTATTGGCCAAAAAAGCAACACAGTGGACCGCCCGAGACCGCGCTATCACCGACCGCAGGGAGTTATGCAGGTCATCCCCACCTTCGCCCTCTGGCGTATGGCGGGCACGGGGCTTGCTACCTATGATGGGCTCGCTTCCACCAGATCACCCGGTACACCATGGAACTCACTCCCAGAGAAAAAGACAAGCTCTTGATCTTCACCGCCGCCCTGCTGGCCGAGCGCCGCAAGGCCCGGGGGCTGAAGCTCAACTACCCCGAGGCCGTGGCCCTGATCAGCGCCGCCGTGATGGAAGGCGCGCGCGACGGCAAGACCGTGGCGCAGCTCATGAGCGCAGGCCGCACCGTGCTGACCCGCGCGGACGTGATGGAAGGCATCCCCGAGATGATTCCGGACATCCAGGTGGAGGCCACCTTCCCCGATGGCACCAAGCTCGTGACGGTGCACCAGCCGATCGTCTGATCCCTTCTATTCCCCTCTTCTCTCCGTGGAGCACCCATGCGCATCGCCCTCTCACACCGCCACACAGCCGCTCTTCTTTTCATAGCTGCCAGCGCAATCGGTAACAGCGCCAACGCCCATACCAGTGCTGAATCCCACATCCACAACAGCTTTCTGAGCGGCTTGGCCCACCCCCTGTTCGGGCTGGACCACCTGGCCGCCATGGTCGCAGTGGGCCTGTGGAGCGCCCTGGCCGCGCGCAGCGCCGGGCGCGATCTGCTGTGGGGCCCCGTGGGCTTTGCCGCCATGTTGCTGGTGGGCGCCGTGCTGGGCCTGCAGGGCGTGGCGCTGCCAGCGGTGGAGCCGATGATTGCGGCGTCGCTGCTGGTCACGGGCCTGCTGGTCGTGTCGCGCCTGCGTGTGCCCGGGCTGGTGGCGGCGCTGGGTGTGGGCGTGTTCGCCGTCTCCCACGGAGTGGCCCACGGCTACGAGCTGGCAGGCAGCGACAGCGCCTGGTTGACCCTGGCAGGCATGCTGACGGCCACCGTGCTGCTGCACAGCGCGGGCCTGGCGGCTGGCTGGGCTCTGCGCCACTGCCATGTGTGGCTGGCCCGCGCCGCAGGTGCCAGCGTGGCCATGCTGGGTGGCGCGCTGCTGGCGCAAATGGCCTGAGCATTCCCTCGAAGGAGCCTTCATGATCCCCGGCGAACTTTTCACCGAACCCGGCGAACACCTGCTCAACACCGGCCGCCGCACCCTGACGCTGGTGGTGCGCAACACCGGCGACCGGCCCATCCAGGTCGGCTCGCACTACCACTTTGCCGAAACGAACAACGCCCTGGGCTTTGACCGTGCCGCCGCGCGCGGCATGCGGCTGAACATTGCGTCGGGCACCGCCGTGCGCTTTGAGCCCGGCCAGGAGCGCACCGTGGAGCTGGTGGACTACGCGGGCGAGCGCCGGGTGTTCGGCTTCCAGGGCCTGACGCAGGGCGCGCTGTAGCAATTTCAAGCCAAATTGGCAGATAGCGCAGGTATTCATTGCCCAAGAAGCTATCAAAAACATAGTAACCGTTCTCACGGAGCACCCCACCCATGGCAACCATTGGACGACGCGCCTACGCCGAGATGTTCGGCCCCACCGTGGGCGACCGCGTGCGCCTGGCCGACACCGAACTCCTCCTCGAAGTGGAGGCCGACTACACCCTGCGCGCGGGCAGCTACGGCGAAGAGGTGAAGTTTGGCGGCGGAAAAACCATCCGCGACGGCATGGCGCAATCGCAGCGCAGCAACGCTCAGGGGGCTGTGGATACCGTGCTGACCAATGCGCTCGTTGTCGACCACACCGGCATCTTCAAGGCCGACATCGGCCTGCGCGCGGGCCGCATCGCCGCCATCGGCAAGGCGGGCAACCCCGACACGCAACCCGGCGTGGACATCATCATCGGCCCCGGCACCGAGGTCATCAGCTGCGAAGGCAACCTCGTCACCGCGGGCGGCATCGACAGCCACATCCACTTCATCTGCCCCCAGCAGGTGGAAGAAGCCCTGGCCAGCGGCGTGACCACCATGCTGGGCGGCGGCACCGGCCCTGCCACGGGTACGCTGGCCACCACCTGCACATCCGGCCCCTTCAACATGGAGCGCATGCTGCAGGCCGCCGATGCCTTCCCCATGAACCTGGGCTTCCTCGGCAAGGGCAACGCCAGCCTGCCCGATGCGCTGCACGAACAGATCAACGCAGGCGCCATTGGCCTCAAGCTGCACGAAGACTGGGGCACCACCCCATCGGCCATCAGCAACTGCCTGGATGTGGCAGAGGAAACCGACACGCAGGTCGCCATCCACAGCGACACGCTCAACGAATCGGGCTTTGTGGAGAACACCATCGCCGCCGTGGGCGGGCGCGGCATCTGCGCCTTCCACACCGAAGGTGCGGGCGGCGGGCACGCGCCCGACATCCTGCGCGTGGTGGGCGAGGCGAACTTTCTGCCATCGTCCACCAACCCCACCATGCCCTACACCCAGAACACGCTGGACGAGCATGTGGACATGCTCATGGTGTGCCACCACCTCGACGCCAGCATTGCCGAAGACCTGGCCTTTGCCGAAAGCCGCATCCGCAAGGAAACCATTGCAGCCGAGGACATCCTGCACGACCTGGGCGCCATCAGCATGATGAGCAGCGACAGCCAGGCCATGGGCCGTGTGGGCGAAGTCATCCTGCGCACCTGGCAGACCGCGCACAAGATGAAGCTGCAGCGCGGCAGCCTGCAAGGCGACAGCGCGCGAAAGGACAACACGCGCATCAAGCGCTACGTGGCCAAATACACCATCAACCCCGCGATTGCCCATGGCATCAGCCACGAGGTGGGCTCCATCGAGGTCGGCAAGTGGGCCGACATCGTGATCTGGAAGCCCGCGTTCTTCGGCGTCAAGCCCGCGCTCATACTGAAAGGCGGCCTGATCGCGATGGCTGCGATGGGCGACCCAAACGCTTCCATTCCCACGCCGCAGCCCGTGCACTACCGGCCCATGTTCGGCGCCTTTGGTGGTGCCATCGCCAGGACCTCGCTGACCTTTGTCTCGCAAGCCGGCCTGAACGCGGGCATTGGCGAGCGCTTTGGCCTGGCCAAGCGACTATCAGCCGTGCGCAACATCCGCGGCGTGCGCAAGCAGCACATGGTGCACAACAGCTACACGCCCCGGATGGAAGTGGACGCGCAGACCTACACCGTGCGCGCAGATGGACAATTGCTCACCTGCGAACCCGCCACGGTGTTGCCGATGGCGCAGCGCTATTTCCTTTTCTGACGCTCCGTCCATGATCCAGGTCTCCAAACTCATCCCCCAGGGCCAAGGCCTTGCTCCCGTTTTGCTCAAGCGCGCCACCACGGTCGATCTGGACTGGGACATTCGCCAGAAAAGCCGCTTTGCGGCCACCGATTCGGCAGGCCGAGAACTGGGCATCTTTTTGCCACGCGGCACCGTGGTGCGCGGCGGCGATGTGCTGGTGGCCGAAGACGGCTCGCTGGTGCGCGTGCTGGCTGCGCCGCAGCCGGTGCTGGTCATCACGCACTGCGCCAACCATGGCGCCCCTTTCGATCTGACCCGCGCCGCCTACCACCTGGGCAACCGCCACGTGCCCATCGAACTGCAGCCCGACCACCTCAAGATCGAGCCCGACCATGTGCTGGCCGAGATGCTGCGCGCCATGCATCTGATCGTGAACGAACAGCAGCTGCCGTTTGAGCCCGAAGGCGGTGCGTATGCGGCGGGGCATGGCGGCGGGCACCACGCCCACAGTGAACACGGGCATGACCATGGGCACGGCCATTCGCACGGGCAGGGGCCGGCAGCTGCACCCACTCGCGTCCGCGCTGTGGCCATTCCGGTGGTCGCACCAGGCCATGTGCATGGCCCGCACTGCAACCACTGAGCCAGCGGAGCGCCTGCATGCGTACAGACCGCACCGCCCCCCTGCCCGCGGCCAGCCTGCTGCAGCTCATGTGGCTCGCCTCCCCCGCGCTGCCCGTGGGCGGGTTCTCGTATTCCGAAGGGCTGGAAAGCGCCATTGAAAACGCAAACCTTTCCACCGAAGCCGCAGTGGCCAACTGGCTGCTCGACCAGTTGCACATCACCCAGTCGCGCGGCGACATGGCCCTGATCGCCAAGGCCGTAGGCGCCTGGCGCCGTGGGGACATGACCCAAGTGCAAGCGCTCAACGACTGGGTACAACACACCCGCGAGACCAGCGAGCTGCGCTTGCAGACAGAGCAAATGGGCCGGTCGATGGCCGACTGGCTGCGCAACCAGCACCAGGACGACGAAGCCCTGATGCCGGCCGTGCGCCACCTGGCGGCACTTCCACCCACTTACCCCGTGGCTTTTGCGCTGGCCGCATCCACCACCCAGGCGCCCGTGCGCGCAGTGCTGCTGGCCTACGCCTTTGGCTGGGCCGAGAACATGGTGCAGGCCGCACTCAAATCCATGCAGCTGGGCCAAAGCGCGGGCCAGCGCATCCTGGCCCGGCTGGCTGACGCCATCCCCGATGCCGCAGACCATGCGATCGGCCTGATGGACAGCGAACGGCAGGCCTTCTCGCCCATGCTGGCCATCCTGTCGGCCCAGCACGAAACCCAATACTCCCGCCTCTTCCGATCATGAGCACCCTGCACCACATCCCGAACCGCACCAAGAACCTGCCCCCCCTGCGCGTGGGCATTGGCGGCCCCGTTGGCTCAGGCAAAACCACACTGCTGGAAATGCTGTGCAAGACCATGCGCGATGACTACGACCTCATCGCCATCACCAACGACATCTACACCAAGGAAGACCAGCGCCTGCTCACGGTGAGCGGCGCCCTGCCCGCCGAGCGCATCCTGGGCGTGGAGACCGGCGGCTGCCCCCATACTGCCATCCGCGAAGACTGCTCCATCAACCTCGAAGCCATCGACCGCATGCTGGGCGAGTTCCCCAACGCCGATATCGTGTTCGTCGAAAGCGGCGGCGACAACCTGGCAGCCACCTTCAGCCCCGAGCTGAGCGATCTGACCATCTACGTCATCGACGTGGCCGCTGGCGAGAAAATCCCCCGCAAGGGCGGCCCCGGCATCACCAAGAGCGACCTGTTCGTCATCAACAAGACCGACCTGGCCCCGCATGTGGGTGCCGACCTGGAGGTGATGCGCGCCGATACCGTGCGCATGCGCACCAACGCCCAAGGTCTCAAGCCCTTTGTGATGACCAACCTCAAAACCCTGGCGGGCGTGGCCGACGTGGTGAAGTTCATCGAAACACGGGGCATGCTGCAGAAACCGGCACCCGCAGCGCAATAACAGACTCCATAAAAAGGCGGAAATGGCCGCGATGCCGCGCCATGCCCAGCGATTGACAGACGGGCGAACGGATCGACCAGCGAGGCCTGCGTGACGGCACCGGGCGCCACGGTGCCCGCGCGGCGGGGGGCGCGGGCGGCTCGTTGACCGGTTGGAGCTCAAGAACCGGCTTCTTCAAAACCGTTCGTACGATGGGTTGACGCTACTGATCAACATTGCCTTAGCGCTTTGCGCAGTTCGCCCACGGGCTTGGCATAGATGCCTCCTCATATCCCGTCGAACATCCTTGAGAAGTTCCCGCACTCCTGGGCCAACAGGCAAATGGAGGAAACCAGGATGCTCTTGCGCTGTGGCTTATAGACAGCGGCGTAAGGCACCTCAGGGTTGGGCACGTCGATATCGACCGTTTGCAGAGCTCCCGCATCGACCAGTGGCTGCAAGCACTCCAGTGGCATGTAGCTCACGCCCATGCCCGCGACGGTCAGGCCGATCAGAGGCAGCAGGCTGTTGGTGATGATGGGGGGCTCGATACGTGCGACCAGGTTTTCGTTCAGCCAGTGGTCCATGATGACGCCGAGCCCCGAAGTGTCGCCCTGCATCAACAAAGTGTGCGACGCCAGTTCCTGAACGCTCAGCGGCCCTTGCTTGCGCACCAACCCTGGCTTGCACATCCAGGTGAATCTGGCGCTTTGCAAGCGCTTGGAAGCCAGGCGATCATGGCTGAACGCATCGGGGACGATCACCAGATCGAGCGCGTCGGCCTGCAGCTTGTCGCGCAGCCGGGTGGCTGAATCCACGTCCGGCTCGATCGTCACCTGCGGATACATGGCGCGCACGCGGCCCAACAAGCGGGGTAGCCAGGTCATGGCGACCAGCTCGGTAATGCCGATGCGGACACGCCGCACCATCGCTTCGGGGTTGACCAGGCTCTCTAGCGCTGCATCGCGCTGCGCAAGCAGCCGCTGCGCCGTCAACAGCACCTGCTGGCCTTTCTCCGTCAGCCGTGCATGGCGCAGGCTGCGGTCAAACAACTCGTCGCCGAGCAGCGATTCCAGTTCCTTGACCCGCTTGGAGACCGCAGCCTGGCTGGTGTGCAAGCGTAGAGCGGCGGCGCCGAAACTGCCTTCGCGATCGATCCAATAAATCGCTTCGAGCTGCTTGAACGAGAACATGGTGTGGGAAAACCCTCTCTTTTGATAACTAAAAGCGATTTTAATCATAAATTAAATATCGCTTTTTTTCATTCATATCTACAGAAAGAATCGGCCTCACAGTGTTTGCTCCGCTTTGAACATGAACGCAATACAGAACCCTTTTCCCACTCCCGCTCCGAGCGATGTCGTCTCCGCGCTGCACGGCATCGTGGTCTCGCACCTCAGCGATAACTTGGCACGCTTGAGTGGAGTCACCGGACTGCGGCGCATCCACCGCCAGCGCAAACTCGTCGGCACGGCGGTGACCGTGAAGGTCCGCCCCGGCGACAACCTGCTGATCTACAAGGCACTCACGCTCGGACAGCCCGGGCATGTGCTGGTGGTCGATGGCGGGGGGGACCTCACCAACGCCCTGGTCGGCGAGCTGATCCTGCTGTATGCACGGCAGCGCGGCTTCAGTGGATTTGTGATCGATGGCGCCGTGCGCGACAGCGCGGCCTTCGCTGAAGCCGACTTTCCCTGCTACGCCCGCGGCGTCAGCCACCGTGGTCCCTACAAGCAGGGCCCCGGCGCGCTCAATGTGCCGGTAACCGTAGGGGGGCAGGTCATTCATCCGGGAGACCTGGTCGTGGGGGATGAAGACGGCGTCGTCTCCTTCAGCCAATCACAAGCCGCAGCGCTGATTGAGGCCGCACGCAAGACCGCTGCACACGAGGAAGCCGTCAAACGCGAGATCGCGACGGGCAAGGTCGAGCAGTCATGGCTAGACAAGGTGCTCATCCCCGCAGGCCTTTGAGTTCAAACAATACACATCAAGGAGACGTACCATGAAAACCCTTCGCATGACACGCCGCTGCATTGCCGCGGCCCTCACTTTGTTCGCTGGCACGGGCTTTTCGCTTGGTGCTGCGGCAGCGTACCCCGATAGGCCGATCCGCATCGTCGTGCCCTGGTCGCCTGGCGGCGCAACGGATGTGATTGCACGCACGATTGGCCAGCACCTGAGTCAGTCACTGGGCCAGCCGGTCGTAGTGGACAACAAACCCGGTGCTGGCGGCAACATTGGTACCGCCGCGGTGACACGCGAGCACGCCGATGGCTACACCCTGCTGATGGGCACCAGCAGCACCAACGCTGTCAACCCCAGTCTGTACAAGCGACTGCCGTTCGATCCAGTCAAAGACTTCTCTGCGGTCGCGTTCATTGCGACGGTGCCGAATG
Source organism: Acidovorax soli (assembly GCF_900107605.1). GTDB lineage: Bacteria > Pseudomonadota > Gammaproteobacteria > Burkholderiales > Burkholderiaceae_C > Acidovorax > Acidovorax soli. The sequence goes on from NZ_FNQJ01000002.1 coordinate 102,606, forward strand.
TGCTCGTCGTGCCGGCGCAATCGCAGTTCAAAAATGTGCAGGACATCATCGCCACGGCCAAGGCATCGCCGGGCAAGATCACTTATGGTTCCGCGGGCAATGGTTCATCGCAGCATCTGGCCGGCTCAATGTTCGTCAAGGCAACCGGCCTGCAACTGATCCACGTGCCTTATAAGGGTTCGGGTCCGGCTGCCTCGGACCTTATCGCCAAACACCTCGATTTGATGATCGACACGGGCTCCATGCCACATATCAAGGGAGGCAACCTGCGTGCCCTGGCTGTTGCAGCATCGGAGCGCCTGCCGGCGCTGCAGAACGTCCCGACCTTTGACGAGGCGGGTGTCAGAGGCTTTTACGCATCTGCCTGGTATGGCGTCATGGCTCCCGCGGGGACGCCGGAAGAAATCGTGCAGCGGCTCAACACCGAAATCAACGCGATCCTCAGGCGCCCCGATGTGCTGCAGCGCCTCTCTGACTTCGGCGCAGTGGTGCGCCCTGAATCGCCGCAGGCGTTTGGAAAGTTCATGCACAGTGAAATCCAACGCTACAAGAAAATTGTGGAGGACTCCGGCGCAGCGATCGAATAGACATCATGGTCATGTTGCGCGCTGCGCAGTACCAATCAGATGCAGTTGAATGGGCACATGGCGGGACTCCGCCGGCACGGCGGCACACCCGCAGAGCGAAGCCAGCGGACTCAGGCGCCCCGGTTGCGCATCCAGTCGGCCGTGCCCATGAAACTCTCGCGCAGCCGGGCGCGCAGGGCTTCGGGCACGCCGGTTTCTCCCATGGCCTGGTCCATGCAAGCGACCCACTGGTCACGCTCCTTGATGCCGATGGAAAACGGCATGTGGCGCATGCGCAGGCGCGGATGGCCAAACCGGCTTTGGTAGTGGTCCGGGCCACCCAGCCAGCCGCAGAGAAACCAGAATAGCTTCTCTCTTGCGCTGGCCAGATGACTGCCGTGGGCCGCGCGCAGTTCGGCATATGCAGGCTCCAGGTCCATGAGGTCATAGAAACGCTCGACCAGGGCGTGGACGCGCTCTTCCCCGCCAATCCAGGCATAGGGGGTGTCGGCGGGCGTGCTGACGGGTGGTTTGTCGTTGGTAGGCATCGGGATGGCAAAGGACTTACGAAAAATTACCTCAGCGGTTTTCCGCTGTCGCTGAGAAAGGGGCCAGACTTTACACAGCGCCCCCTGCGACAAGGCCCTCGGCACAGAACTGTGGAGCCAAAGCTGCGCTCTAACCACCATTCTGAACACCACCGAAAGGCCCCACCATGCGGCAAAACCTGAAAAGAACGGCGACTCGCCTGGCGTTTTCACTGCTGGCAGTGTCTGCGGTGGGTGGCTGCGCAGTCTACGCTCCTGCCCCCGACCCTTATTCCTACTATGGCACGGACGCCTATGGCCAAGCCTTCTATGCGCCCCCACCCACCTACCCAGTCCCGCATTACTACGGCCCCGCGTACATGGGGCCGCCGGTTTTCTGGAACTTTGGCCTGGGCTATTGGAGTGGCGGTGGCCGGGGTGGGCCTCCCGGGGGCCGTGGCCATCATGGCGGCGGACGCCGCTGACCCGGTGTTCCGAGTTGGAAATTCGTTTCATAAAGATGCCGAAATCGCCGCCATGCTGCGTTGCAAATCCTCGCGATAACTACAGCTATCGCTGCGGTTTGCGCCTTGCCTGACAGCGATTTCGACATCTTTATTTCATCAACGAACTTCCAACCCGGGACACTCGCGGCACACCGCTCACACGCTGCGCGCACGGCCTGTCATTCAGCAGCTCGGCGCAAGGTATCCACGACGGGCCGCAGCAGCACATCGCGCAGCCCCCACCAGCCAGCCGCCAGCGCCAGCACGGCACCGACCAAGGCCCCCGCCAGTGGCACCCAGGGTGCGGCGGTCCAGGCGAAATCGAACACATAGCGCGCCAGGGCCCAGCCCACGGCCACGGCCACGCAACTGGCCAGAAGACCTGCCAGCAGGCCCACGCCCATCAGCTCGGCGCGCTGCACCTGGCGCAGCAGGCCGGCGCGGGCCCCGACGGCGCGCATGATGGCGAATTCGCGCGCACGCTCCTCGCGCGTGGCCGTGACGGCGGCAAACAGCACCACCAGACCGGCCGCCAGCGTGAAGGCGAACAGGAACTCCACCGCCTGGATCACCTGTTCCAGCACGCGCTGCACCTGGGCAATGGTGGCGCCCATGTCCACGTTGGTGATGTTGGGAAACTGCCGCACCAGAGCGTTGTCGAAGCCCGCCTTGTCGGGCGCGCGGTAGGCGGCAAGATAGGTCACCGGCACATCCTGGAGGCTGGCCACGGGATACATCACGAAGAAATTGGCGCGCATGGAACCCCAGTCCACCTTGCGCAGGCTGGTGATGCGGGCTTCGTTCTGCACACCGCCCATGTCGAACCGCAGGCGGTCGCCCAGCTTCAGGCCCAGGGTTTGTGCAATGCCCTCTTCCACGCTGATGGCACCCTCTTCGCCGGGCGTCCATTGGCCGGCCACCACCTGGTTGTGGCCGGGCTGGTCAACCGCGGTGGAAAGGTTGAACTCGCGGTCCACCAGGCGCTTGGCGCGCTCTTCGGTGTAGCTGTCGGGGCCCACGGACTGGCCGTTCACGGCCAGCAGGCGGCCGCGAATCATCGGGTACCAGTCGTAGCGGGCCACACCCGCGTCTTTCAGCACCTGCTGGAAGGCCTCAGCCTGATCGGGCATGACGTTGATGACGAAGCGGTTGGGCGCATCGGGCGGTGTGGCCTTGCGCCAGCTGGCAATCAGGTCGGTGCGCAGCAGCACCAGCAGCACCAGCGCCAGCAGCCCCACGGCCAGGCTGCTGACCTGCACCACTGCATAGCCTGGGCGGGCCGAGATCTGCCGCGTCGCCAGCACCAGCCAGCGCGGCGCGGTGGATTCATTGACGCTTTGGCGCAGCAGCTTCACCGCCACCCAGCTCAGCAGCGCAAACAGCGCCACGGCGCCGGCAAAGCCGCCCACGGCAATCAGGCCCAGCACCAGATCGCTGCTGACGGCCAGCAGCAATGCCGCAAAACCTGCCACGCCCACCGCCAGCACCGCCAGCGATACAGGCTTGAGCCCGCCCATGTCGCGCCGGATCACGCGCAGCGGCGGCACCTGGGCCAGTTGCAGCACCGGCGGCAGACCGAAGGCCAGCAGCAGCGTCAGGCCCATGCCCAGGCCAAACGCCACGGGCCACAGGCTGGGCGCGGGCAAAGCCGACTCCACCAGCCCTGCCAGCAGCAGCACGAAAACGTTGTGCACCAGGTAACCGAGCGCCACGCCCAGGGCACTGGCAAACAGCCCGACCAGCGCGAACTCGGTGGTGTAGGCGCCTGCGATGGCGCGCTGGCTCTGGCCGAGCACGCGCAGCATGGCCGAGGCATCGAGATGGTCGGCCGCAAAGCCCCTGGCCGCCAGCGCCACGGCCACGGCCGACAGCAGGGCCGCCAGCAGGGCCACCAGGTTGAGGAACTTCTGGGCGCGGTCCAGCGTCTGGCGCATCTCGGGGCGGCCGCTTTCGAGCGACTCCACGCGCACGCCGTGCACCTCGGGTTTCTTTGCCTCGGCGGCAGCCCATTCGCTGAAGGCCTTGACGGCAGCGGGCGAACCGGCCACGGCAAAACGGTAGGTCAGGCGGCTGGCCGGCTGCACCAGTCCGGTGGCCGGCACGTCGGCCTGGTTGATCATGGCGCGCGGCGCAAAGCTCATGAAGCCGGCACCCCGGTCGGGCTCCACCACGATGATGCGCGCAATGCGCAGCTGTGCATCGCCCAGCAGCAGCATGTCGCCCATGGCGAGGTTCAGCGCTTCCAGCAAGGGCGCATCGACCCAGACCTCGCCCGGCGCAGGAACATCGCGGGTGACCTCTGCCAGGGCATCGGGCGAGTCGGCCACCTGCAGATTGCCGCGCAAGGGATAGCCCGGCGCCACGCTCTTGAGGGCCACCAGCTTGGTGGCACCACCCTGCAGATCACTGGCCCGGCCCATGGTGGGAAAGCCCATGGTCGTCACGGCCTGCAGGCCCAGCGCCCGGGCGCGCTCGGCAAAGGCGGGGGGCGTGGGGTTGTCGCTGGCCACCACGGCATCGCCACCCAGCAACTGCAGGGCGTCGCGCTCCAGCCCCCCCTGCAGCCGGTCTGCAAAAAAGCCCACCGACGTCAGCGCGGCCACCGCCAGCGTGACGGCCACCATGAGCAGGCGCAACTCTCCGGCCCGCAGATCACGTGCCAGGGTGCGCAGCCCCAGGCGAAAGAAGGACAGATTCATGGGAGCGGACCTTAGCGCAATTGCGCTGCCGAAGCGGCTTTAGGGATTTGCCGCAGCCAGTTCGGTTTGCAGCAGCAGGCGGTCGGCACCGCTGTAGCAGACGAAGCGCCGGTTGGTTGCGCGGCCAATGGTGCACAGGCCGAGCTGCTGCGCCACGGCATGGCCCATCTGCGTCATGCCGCTGCGCGAGACCACGATGGGCACGCCCATCTGCGCCGACTTGATGACCATCTCGCTGGTCAGCCGGCCCGTGGTGTAGAAGACCTTGTCGCCGCCCGCCATGTCGCCTGCCTGCATCCACATCCAGCCGGCGATGGTGTCGATGGCGTTGTGCCGGCCCACGTCTTCCACGAACGTGAGCAGTTCCTCGCCGCGAAACAGCGCGCAGCCATGCACCGAGCCGGCGGACTTGTAGGTGCTTTCCTTGAGGCGAATCGCGTTGACGATGCCGTAAAGCTGCGCCTGCGTGAGCTGCGCTGCCGGCAGCGCGATACGGTCCACCTCGTCCATCAGCCCACCGAACACGCTGCCCTGCCCACAGCCGGTGGTGATCACCCTGGCCGCCGTGCGTTCTTCGATGCGCTCGATGCCGCTGCGGGTCTTGACGGCTGCAGCGTTGACCTCCCAGTCGACGGTGATGGATTCGATGTCGTGCACCGATTGCACCAGCCGCTGGTTGCGCAGGTAGCCCAGCACCAGCAGCTCGGGCAGCGCACCCAGTGTCATCAGCGTGACGAGCTCGCGCTTGTCCACATACACGGTCAACGGGCGTTCGGCGGGAATATGCACCTGCTCGCGTTCACCGCGCTCGTTCACCACCTCCACGGCGTGGGTCAGGGGGGCTTGTGCCTGGGTCAGGCGCGGCAAGGCGGGGGCCGCAAGATCGGGTACGTCAGTCATGCGATCAGCGTGCACGCATTCCTCGCCAGTCCGTCGCAGGACTGGGGGAATATCGACACGAACTCAGGGCTTGGGCGCCGACGCTGCAGGCATGAGCGTGCTGGGCGGGCTGCTGGCGGTACCGGGTGGCGAATGGGCACCCGAAGCTTCGAGCGGTTTGGCGGCCGGCGGGGTGTAGGCAAAAGGACCCGGATCGGTGCACCCGCTGGTGGCCACGGCGGGCTTGGCATCCTTGGCCGTGCGCCGGTAGTGCGCAGCCACCTTGTCCTGCGACTGGCAGAGCTTGTAGCTGTCCACCTTGCCGCTCCAGGCGGCCTTGGCAGCAGTCTCGGCGGCCTTGGCCTGTGCTTCAGGCGTGGGCGCTGGCAGCTTGGCAAGTGCCATGGAAGATGCGCCGGCCACCAGGAAGGCCAGCAGGGAATGGTGCATGCTCATTTTCATGTAGGCCTCGCTGCCTGCGCCGCACGGGCGGCACTTTCGGTGGGTACGGCAACGCCGCTGCGCTGCGCTGGAATCTTGCCGGCACGGACATCATCGGCCCAGAGCTCGTGGTGCTCGCGGGCCCAGCCCTCGCTGACATAGCCGGTTTTCATGGCCTTGTAGGCGCCCCGCATGCCGACGGTTCCCATGTAGATGTGACCGCAGATCAAGGCCATCATCCAGATCGCCAGCACGGCATGGACCATGTGGGCGATCTGCATGTCACTGCGCACGTCGCCAAAGCCGGGGATCAGCTTGTCCAGCACCAGCCCCGTGGCCACCACGAAGATGCCGGGGATGGTGATACCCCACCAGAACAAGCCCTTTTCACCCGCGTTGAAGCGGTGTGAAGGCACCTGGTGGTCACCGCCACCGAGCAGGCCGCCGCCCTTGCTGAGCCAGATGAAATCAGCGCGGTTGGCGATGTTGTCCTTCACGAAGGTGAGGATGATGACCAGCAGCGAAACCGCAAACAGCGGACCCATGAAGTTGTGCACGTTCTTGAGCGCATAGGCCAGCCAGCCAAACAGCGTGCTGCCGATGACCGGCAGCAGAAAGAACTTGCCAAACGCCATGACGATGCCCGAAATCGCCAGCGCGATGAAGGCACCGGCATTGGCCCAGTGCGCTGCCCGCTCAAAAGGCGTGAAACGCTCGATCCGGCGGTCTGATTCGGGGTGCTCGTGCCCCATGGGGCCCTTGGTGAAATAGAAAATCGCCAAGGCCAGCAACACCAGACCCAGCAAGGCAGCACCGTAGGGAATGATCCACTGGTTGCGCACCTGGCGCCAGCCCTCACCCGCGTTGGTCACCCGGGCCCCGGGGTATGCCACCATCGGCTGGATCAGGTTGCCGGCCTCGGGCGCCTGGGTCCGGGGCAGGCTGCTGTAGCCCGTCACACCCTGCCCCACCTGGCGCCACATGGGGGCGTTGTTGCCAGGCTGTACCTTGGCGCGCTCGCCGTTCGTCTGATCGGCGTATTGGGGGTCGGCGCTGGCGTCTGGCTTGATTTCAAAAATGTTCTGGCTCTGAATGCCACCGGGCGCTGCAGCAGGCGCGGGCGCCACCGCAGCTGGAGCCGCGGACGCATCCGTGGCGGCAGCCGGTGCCTGCGCATGGGCAGGCACCCATGCCAGGCCCGCCGCCAAGGCCAGGGACCACATGATGTGTTTCATGGTGGGCCTCACTTGGATGGGGTGCGGGTGTATTCGTTCTGGCCGTACTGCTGGCGCGCCTTCAGCTGCTGCTCCCAGCTGGTCTTGTCGCCCACCTTCCAGCCCGGCTGGGTGAAGTTGCTGCCTGTGCCGGCGTACGGTACAGCGTCGCTCTTGATGCCGCCACCGGTCTGCGGTTTTTCGGTGCAGGCGGCCAGGCCGGCAAGGGCCAGCACCGCCGTCATAGTGATGGAAATGCGCTTCATGACTTGGCTCCTGCGGGTGGCTGTGCACCCTTTTGCGTGCCGTAGGCTGTGCCCCAGCCCCACACTTCGGCCCCCTTGCCGCGCTGCACCACGCGGTTGCGGAAGATGTCCGCCACCACATCGCCATCGCCGGCCAGCAGCGCCTTGGTCGAGCACATTTCGGCACAGGCGGGCAGCTTGCCTTCTGCCAGGCGGTTGCGCCCATATTTCTCGAACTCTGCCTGGCTGCCATTGGCCTCGGGGCCGCCGGCGCAGAAAGTGCATTTGTCCATCTTGCCGCGCACGCCGAACGTGCCTTGCGACGGAAACTGGGGGGCGCCAAACGGGCAGGCATAGCTGCAGTAACCGCAACCGATGCAGACATCCTTGTCGTGCAGCACCACACCTTCGTCGGTGCGGTAGAAGCAGTTCACGGGGCAGACAGCCATGCAGGGTGCATCGCTGCAGTGCATGCAGGCCACCGAGATGGATTTTTCGCCGGGGACGCCGTCGTTGAGCGTGACCACGCGACGGCGGTTCACGCCCCACGGTACCTCATGCTCGTTCTTGCAGGCGGTGACGCAGCCATTGCATTCGATGCAGCGCTCTGCATCGCAGATGAATTTCATTCGTGCCATTGTTCTGTCTCCTGATCAGTGCCGCGCGCTCACGCCCGTTCCACGTTGCAGATCGTGGTCTTGGTTTCCTGCATCATGGTCACGCTGTCATAGCCATAGGTGGTGGCCGTGTTCACTGCCTCGCCCCGCACGACGGGTGCGGCCCCCTTCGGGTAGTGCGCCAGCATGTCGACACCTTGCCACCGGCCAGAGAAGTGAAAGGGCATCCAGACCGTGTCGGGCGCAACGCGCTCGGTGACCAGCGCCTGCACATTCAGGCGCGCACCCGTAGGGGAACTCAGCCACACGCGCTCACCATTGCGGATACCCCGGTCGGCAGCCGTCTTGGGGTTGATTTCCACAAACGCCTCTTGCTGCAACTCGGCCAACCAGGGGTTGGAGCGGGTTTCCTCGCCGCCGCCTTCGTATTCGACCAGGCGGCCGGAAGTCAGGATGAGCGGGAATTTCTCGTAGACCTTGTCGGCCACGTTCTTGTCCTGCAGGGACTTGTAGAGCGTGGGCAGACGCCAGAAAGCCTTCTTGTCGTCGTGCGTGGGGTACTTGGCCACCAGGTCGGGACGCGTGCCGTAAATGGGCTCGCGGTGCTGCGGAATCGCATCGGGGAAATTCCACACCACGGCCCGGGCCTTGGCGTTGCCAAACGGATGGCAACCATGCTTCATGGCCACGCGGATGATGGCGCCCGTAGGGTCGGTCTTCCAGTTCTTGCCTTCGGCCTTGGCCTTCTCGGCGTCAGACAGGTCGTCCCACCAACCCAGCTTCTTGAGCAGCACATGGTCGAACTCGGGGTAGCCCGTGGTGATTTCCGCACCCAGCGAATGCGATCCGTCTTCGGCCAACAGGTTCTGGCCGTCCTTTTCGACACCGAAATTGGCGCGGAAGTTGCCGCCACCATCCATCACATGCTTGGAGGTGTCGTACAGATTGGACGAGCCTGGGTGCTTGAGTTCGGGCGTGCCATAGCAGGGCCAGGGCAAGCCAAAGTAGTCACCGGTGAAGTCGTAGCCGGTCTCCTTGTCCTTGCCGCCCTTGGCCTTGAGGGTTTTCACATCGAACACATGCATGTTCTTCATGTGGGCCTTCAGGCGCTCGGGGCTCTGGCCGGTGTAGCCAATGGTCCAGACACTGCGGTTGATCTCCCGCAGGATGTCCTCGGGCATGGGCTCGTCCATGCCCTTGACCTTCTGCATCTTGTAATTCTTGGACAGCTCGTTGGCAAAACCGAGCTTTTCAGCGAACTGGTGCATGATCATGTGGTCGCTGCGACTCTCCCACAGCGGCTCGATCACTTTCTCGCGCCACTGCAACGAGCGGTTGGATGCCGTGCAGGAGCCACTCGTCTCGAACTGCGTAGCCGCCGGCAGAAGGTACACCGCGCGGTTGGGGTTGAGGTCTTCGGTTTTGCCGGGCATGGCCGCCATGGCAGCGGTGGCCGATGGGTAAGGGTCCACCACCACCAGCAGATCCAGCTTGTCCATGGCCCGCTTCATCTCCAGACCACGGGTCTGCGAATTGGGAGCATGGCCCCAATAGAACACGCCGCGCAGGTTGGAGTCCTGGTCGATCAGTTCATTTTTCTCCAGCACGCCGTCGATCCAGCGCGACACGGTGATGCCGTTCTTGGACATCATCGCGGGCGAGGCGTACTGCTTCTTGATCCATTCGAAATCCACACCCCACACGGCCGCGAAGTGCTTCCACGAGCCTTCGGCCAGGCCGTAGTAGCCGGGCAGTGAGTCGGGGTTGGGGCCCACGTCGGTGGCGCCCTGTACGTTGTCGTGGCCGCGGAAGATGTTGGTGCCACCACCGCTCTTGCCCACGTTGCCCAGTGCCAGCTGCAGGATGCACGAGGCGCGCACCATGGCATTGCCGATGCTGTGCTGTGTCTGGCCCATGCACCAGACGATGGTGCCAGGGTTGTTGTCGTGCAGCATCTTGGCGACCTTGAACATCTGGTCTTCCTTGACGCCGCAGGCCTCTTCCACCTTGTCGGGCGACCACTTGGCCAGCACATCCTCGCGCACCTTGTCCATGCCGTAGACACGGTCGTTGATGTACTTCTTGTCTTCCCAGCCGTTCTTGAAGATGTGGTACAGCAGGCCGAACAGGAAGGGGATGTCGGTGCCCGAGCGGATGCGCACATACTCGTCGGCCTTGGCCGCGGTGCGGGTGAAGCGCGGGTCCACCACGATCATCTTGCAGCCGGTTTCCTTGGCGTGCAGCATGTGCAGCATGCTCACCGGGTGGGCTTCGGCGGCGTTGGAGCCGATGTACAGAGCGACCTTGCTGTTCTGCATGTCGTTGTACGAGTTGGTCATGGCGCCATAGCCCCATGTGTTGGCCACGCCCGCCACGGTGGTGGAGTGGCAAATGCGGGCCTGGTGGTCGCAATTGTTGGTGCCCCAGAAGCTCACGAACTTGCGCAGCAGATAGGCCTGCTCGTTGTTGTGCTTGGACGAGCCGATGAAGTACACGCTGTCAGGGCCGCTGGCCTTGCGCAGTTCCTGCATCTTGGCGGTGATTTCGTTCAGGGCCGTGTCCCAGCTGATGCGCTCGTACTTGCCGTTGACCAGCTTCATGGGGTAACGCAGGCGGTACTCGCCGTGGCCGTGTTCGCGCAGGGCCGCACCCTTGGCACAGTGCGCACCCAGGTTGATGGGCGAGTCGAACACCGGCTCCTGGCGTACCCACACGCCGTTTTCCACCACGGCGTCGACCGCACAGCCCACCGAACAGTGGGAGCAGACAGTGCGGCGCACTTCGATCTTGCTGTCGCCGATGCCGACCTTGGCACCTTCGGCGGCGTTGGATTTCTTGACCAGCGTGAGCTGCGACGCGGCAATGCCGACGCCCACCCCCAGACCGGAGCGGCGCAGGAACGAGCGGCGGTCCATGGTGGGCAGCGCCTGCGACAGGCCACGGCGCAGGCTGTGCACAAAAGGAGACGCCGAGGACGATGCGACCTGCGCGGCGTGGGAAGACTTCTTGGTAAGCAACATGGTGCGCCCCGCTGTCAGAGTTGGGTGGTTTTGTAGTACTGCTTGACGTGGGCAGACAGGTGGTAGCCACCGCCCTTTTCAGGGGCCACGCGGGCAGGCTCGGACACCGTGGCGTCAGAGGGAATCACCTGGGGAAGCGCCACGACGGCTGCTGCTGCAGCCCCTACGGTGGCGGCACCGGAAAAGAAACTCCGGCGTGAGGAATGGGGCTGGCGGTTCTGCATGCTTGTCTCCAGAATGGCTGGCAGCTATGAAACGGAATTCATACGAGTCTATGTCAGTGTGTAAAACCCTGCAATCGCGCTTTCCACCCCCCACTAATGCGCTCATCTTTTATAGCGTCCGCATCAGGGTTTCTGCGGACTCCAAGACTCACTCCAGCATATCGAAGCCCTGGGCCTCCACCGCCACGAAAGCCCGCGTGAACTGGGCCAGTGCGGCATAAAACCGGGCCGCAGGCTGCCCCTGCAGGGCATCGCACAACTGCAGGATCCAGGGTTGCAGATGTGTCGCAAAAAAATCACGTTGCGCCGTCAGGTTGCAGACAGCCATGTCGTCGCCCGCGATCAGGTAGCGCATCACCTCGCACAGGTAGGCCACATGGTCTTCGGTTTCCGGCATCGCTTCTGTGCGCGCCAGGCCCAGCGCCGCCAGGTCGCTGCGCAAGCGCACCAGCGGCTTTTCGTTCAAGAATCCGCTCAGGTAGAGCGAACCATACAAGAACACCTCGGGCTTGCCCACACCGCCGAACAGGCGATCGAACTCTGCGGCAATGTCCGCATCGCTGTGGGCCCGCGCGGCACCCACCAGCTGCTGCCAGGGCTCCTGCAGAAAGCCGCCCTCCATGGGGGCTTCGGTGACGGCCACGCGCAGCGCGGCCAGGGTTTCCGGCGTGGGCCTGGCGTAGTAGAGCTGCGCCAGCAGCCCATACACCTCGGCGCGCGCGGTTTCTTCGTCCAGCGCCGAGCTGCCGGCCGCGTTCAGGGAAAGGGAATCGCTCACAGATCGGTCACTTTCGTTTCGCTTTGGGAGGAATACAGATCGATCACGCGGCAGTCGCTGCACATCTTCAGCCGCTCCAGCGCCTCGCCCTGGAACATGGGGTGGCCCGACAGCTTGCCCAGCATGGCCTCGATGGCCTTGACGGTGCCAAAGGGCTTGCCGCAGCGCACGCAGGCCCAGGGCTTGGCTTCGTTGAGCACGCGCAGCTGCGCGCGCTCGGGCGTGAGCAGCAGGCGCGGCTGCAGGGTGATGGCGTTTTCGGGGCAGGTGGTGGCGCACAGGCCACACTGCACGCAGTTCTTTTCAATGAAGCGCAGCTGCGGCAGCTGCGGGTTGTCCTGCAGCGCACTCGCCGGGCAGGCGCTCACGCAGCTCAGGCACAAGGTGCAGCGGCCCTTGTTGACTTCGATGGTGCCCAGCAGCGATCCCACGGCCGGCAAGGCGATGGCCTCTGGGCGCTCTGCCACGGGCATCGGAGCCTGCTCGATGAGGTGGTCGAGCGCCATCTCCAGCGTGCTGCGCTTTTCCTGCGCCACCGCAAAACGTGCAGCCACGGCCGGGATCTTCTGGCGCGTCTGGCCCAGGGCCTGCAATGCGGCGTCCAGCTCGGTGGGGTGCGTGGCGCGCAGCAGCTGCACGTGCGTGCCGGTGTAGCCCAGCCCACGCAGAATGGCTTGCGCCACATCCATCTGTGCCTGAAGGCCATCGAGGTACTGCGGCGCCTCCTCCTGCGTCGTCAGCACCACCACCTGCGAGGCACCGTAGGCAATGGCGCTGAGCCACAGGTCCACGCCGGTGCTGGCCGTGTGCCACAGCGCCACCGGGATCACGTGGGCGGGCACGCCCTGCGCCAGTTTCAGTTGCGCCGCACGGCCCAGTTCTTCCACCAGCGCCTGGCCGCGCTCCTGGCTGTGCAGCAGCAGCACGGCGTCCTTGCCGCCTGCGGCGGTGTAGGTGGACAGCAGCGTCTTGAGCTTGGTGCCCTGCTCCGTGGCACTGGGGTAGGCATAGGTCAGCGCACCCGTGGGGCAGACGGTGGTGCAGGCGCCGCAGCCCACGCACAGGTTGGGGTTCACCTTGATTTGCTGGCGGCCCTTGTCACTGCTGATGGCCTCGGCCGAGCAGATGTCCACACAGGCGTTGCAGCCCACGGTTTCGTTGCGGCTGTGGGCGCAGAGCTTTTGTTTGTAGGCAAAGAATCGGGGCTTCTCGAATTCCCCCACCAGTTCGCGCAGTTGGAGCAGGGCCGACAGGTCGCGCCCATCCCAACGGAAATAGCCCTGCGGCAGCGCGTGCTGCAGGAAGGTGGGCGTGGCAGTGGCCGAGCGCAGGTCCAGCACCAGGTCAAAACGCTCGGTCTGCACGGCAGCGTCGCGCGTGAAGTCGATGGCACCGGCCACCTGGCACACCTTCACGCAGGCGCGGTGCGACTGGCAGGCGGCCATGTCGATCTGATAGTCGAGGCCAATGGCGTTCTCGGGACAGGCCGCCACGCAGGCATTGCAGCGCGTGCACAGGTCGAGGTCGATGGGGTTGTCGGCCTTCCATTGCAGCTCGAACGCGCCCAGCCAACCCGTGAGGCCCGTGATGCGCCCGCCCAGCACCGGAAAGCGCCGTGCCTGTGCGCCCCCGGCGTTGCCAGGGCCCTGCGTGAACAGGGTCACATCCAGCACGTCCGACACCAGGGCTGCAGCCTGCTCGGCCTGGTCGAGCGGTCCGATGATGAGCAGGCGGCCCGTGCTCTTGTAGGTGACCGTGGGCACGGGCGGTGGATCAGGCAACCGGGCCGCCGCCAGCAGCGCTGCGATCTTGGGACTGGCCTTGGCGGCATCGCGGCTCCAGCCACCGGTTTCGCGGATGTTCACAAACCGGATGGGGGACACCGCCCCCTCGGTCTGCTGGCCCAGGTCGCCAAACAGGCGCTGCTCTTGCGTGCAGGCCACCACCACATCGTCACCCGACTGGATGGCCTTCTGGAAGGCACCCGCATCGCGCCGGCACAGGGTGGAGTGGAGGGTCAGGTCTTCATGCAGCGCCGCGCCCAACGCCTTTGCGTTGAGGGGCATCGTCTGGTTGCAGTCGCAGAGGAGCGTCGTGGTCATGTTCTGTGTGGCTGGCTGGCATGGCCACCGCATCCTGCGCGGAGTCGGTGGCCAGCGCAAGCTCGCTGGAGGGGCCGCTAGGAATAGCGTTGCAGACCCCGGACTGTGCCACGTCTGGAGAGGTTTGCCCCTCCGCATCATCCCGAGGCTGAGCAATGGCAGGGGCTATTGCATCTGCTTGCGTGTCTGCGATTGCCTCTGCGGTGGCGCCGTCCACCAACGCATCGGGCGATGCCTCGGCGTTGGCCTTCTTCTCATGGTCAAAGAAGCCCATCGCATGGGCACTGGTCAACTTGCGCAGCATCCCGGCAGGCAGCGGATCGGGCTGTGTGTAATCGCCAACGTAAATATCGAGGCCATCCATCACATTGAAGTGCGGATCGGCAAACAACTTCTTCATGGCCAGGTTGCGCACTTCGGGCGAGACGGCACGGTCCACAAAGGGCTTGAAGTCAGAGGCGGGGGTGAGGGCCTCGGCATCCGACAAGGTGGGCGGTGGTGGCGCATCCGGGGTGGGGGCTGCGGGTACGGCGGTGGCTGCTCCAGCAGCAGCCGGAGCGGGCACGGGTGCGGGATTGGCCACCTGCGAGGCTGGCGCGGGCGGCGGCGGGTCCTGCACGGGCTTGCCCGCCAGCACATCCTGCTTGCGGCGCGACCAGCGTCCGAGAAATCCGTCAGCCATGGCCTCCTCCTCCACCGCCGCCACGCTGCTTTTCGGTGGTCACGGAGGCCGGATTACCAAACCGGTCCTGCAAGGAACGGAAGCTGTCGGGGCGCTTGCGGCGCTTGGGCTCGGGCTGGTAATGCTCGGCCACGAAGGCGCGCAGTGCCTCCACCACCTCGGGTGCCGCAGGCACCTGTTCCACCGTTTCCTGTGCGTCCAGCCAGCGGCCCGCGTCGTGGTAGCTCAGGCTCACTGCAACCGGGCGGGCCAGCGGAATCTCGCCGCTGCCGGGGTCTTCATCGCGGCGCCACATCACAAACCAGCAGGGGGCTGGCGACGTGAGATTCAGGTGGTAGCCCTCGGCGTCGTCGCGGAACAGCTCCACGCGAAAGCCCGGGAACAGCCAGCGCTGCTCGCGCTCGTCCTGAAGGATCTGGCGCGGCTCGGTGCCAAAGGCGGGCTCATTGATCACCACCTCGGCCAGCGACCACCGCCAGGGCTGCCAGCGGTTGGCTATGTGCTCGCACCGCATGATCACGGCAACGTCGGTGTAGGGGCGCTCAGTCATGGGCGCAGACTTTACCCCGGCGCGCGGCCTGGGTCAGCACGGCCTGCAAAGCCCCTTGAGTGGCCTCAGAGGGTGTGAATGAATCCGGCGTGCCCGAGCAGGCCGCCAAAACGCGCCCGATCTAGACGCAAAGCGCAGCCATAGCTCGGGCTATGGCGAGCATTTGTAACGACGAGCGGGTGTGTTTTGGCGGGATGAGCGGGTATGGCGGGTTCGTTCACACCTTCTCAGCTTGCAGCCCCTTCCAGCCGTTCCACGGCCACTGCGCAGTACTTGAACTCCGGGATCTTGCCGAACGGGTCCAGCGCCGCGTTGGTCAGCAGATTGGCCGCCGCCTCCACATACGCGAACGGCATGAACACCGTGCCGCGCGGGGTGCCGTCGTCGCGCCGCACGCGCACCTGCACCATGCCGCGCCGCGATCGGATGCCCACCAGCGCACCCGGCGCCACGCCCAGCCGCGCCAGTTCGTCGCCATGCAGCGACGCGGTGGCCATGGGCTCGATGGCATCGAGCACGGTGCTGCGCCGCGTCATGCTGCCCGTGTGCCAATGCTCCAGCTGGCGGCCGGTGATAAGCACCAGGGGATAGTCGGCGTTGGGCGTTTCGGCCGCCGGGATCAAGCTGGCTGGCACGAGCTGGAGGCGCCCCGTGGGCGTGGGGAACTGGTCTTTGAAAACAATGGGCTGGCCCGGGTCATCCGGCGTGAGGCAGGGGTAGGTCACGCTGGAGTCGCGCTCCAGCCGACCCCAGGTGATGCCCTCGATGCTCGCGTGCATGGCCTGGCGCATTTCGTCGTACACGGCGGCCACGCCGGATTCGTCGCCTTCGTAATTCCAGCCGAGGCCCACCCTTTTGGCGATCTGCTGAATGATCCACAGGTCAGGCCGCGCATCGCCCGGCGGATTGAGCGCGCGGCGGCCCATCTGCACCATGCGATCGGTGTTGCTGGCCGTGCCGGTCTTCTCTGGCCAGGCGCTGGCGGGCAGCACCACGTCGGCCAGCCAGGCGGTTTCGGTCAGGAAGATGTCCTGCACCACCAGGTGCTGCAGGCTGGCCAGCGCGTGGCGCGCGTGGTTCAGGTCGGGATCGCTCATGGCGGGGTTCTCGCCCATGATGTACATGCCGCGCACCTTGTGCGGGTCGGTGTCAGGCGCCAGGGCCTTGTGCATGATCTCGACAACGGTGTATCCCGGCGCCTCGTCCAGCGGGGTGCCCCAGAAATTCTCGAACCACGCGTGCGCTTCGGCGTTGTCCACGCGCTGGTAGTTGGGAAACATCATGGGGATCAGCCCCGCGTCGCTCGCACCCTGCACGTTGTTCTGGCCGCGCAGCGGATGCAGGCCCGAGCCTGGCTTGCCGATCTGGCCGGTGACGGCGCACAGCGCAATCAGGCAACGCGCGTTGTCGGTGCCGTGCACATGCTGGCTCACGCCCATGCCCCACAGAATCATCGCGGCCTTGGCCCGCGCGAAGGCACGCGCCACCTCGCGCAGCGTCTCGGCCGGGATGCCGCACACGGGTGCCATGGCCTCGGGGCTGCAGCCCATCACGTTGGCCTTGAGCGCCTCGAAATCGGTGGTGCGGTCGTGGACAAAGGCCTCATCCACCAGACCTTCGTCGATCACGGTGTGGATCAATGCGTTGAGCATGGCCACGTCGGTGTCGGCCTTGAACTGCAGCGTGCGCCACGCGTGGCGGCCGATGTCGGTCACGCGCGGGTCGGCCAATACAATCTTGGCGCCACGCTTGGCCGCATTCTTCATCCAGGTCGCCGCCACCGGGTGGTTGGCCGTGGGGTTGGAGCCGATCACGAAGATCAGCCCGGCATGCTCCACGTCGTTCACCGGGTTGCTCACCGCCCCCGAGCCCACGCCTTCGAGCAGCGCGGCCACGCTGGAGGCGTGGCACAGCCGCGTGCAGTGGTCCACGTTATTGCTGCCAAAGCCGGTGCGCACCAGCTTCTGGAACAGGTAGGCCTCTTCGTTGCTGCCCTTGGCCGAGCCAAAGCCCGCCAGGGCCTTGGTGCCGTGCGTGTCGCGCAGGCTCTTGAGCTGGCCTGCTGCGAGGTCCAGCGCCTCGTCCCAGGTCGCTTCGCGGAAGGTATCGCGCCAGTCAGCACCGTAGGGCCGCACCTCCTTGGGCACGCCGGGCTTGCGGATCAACGGCACCGTCAGGCGGTCGGGGTGGTGGGCGTAGTCAAAGCCGAAGCGTCCCTTCACACACAGGCGGCCGTGGTTGGCGGGGCCGTCGCGGCCTTCGACGCTGATGATCTTTTCATTGCGCACGTTGTAGGTGATGAGGCAGCCCACGCCGCAGAACGGGCAGACCGAATCGACCTTGCGGTCCACTTTTTGCGAGCCGATGTGCGTCTTGGGGCTGAGCGCACCCGTGGGGCAGGCCTGCACACATTCGCCGCAGGCCACGCAGGTGCTCTCGGCCATGGGGTCGTCAAGGTCGAAGATGATCTTGCTGTGGGCTCCGCGCAGGGCGTAGCCGATCACGTCGTTGACCTGTTCCTCGCGGCAGGCGCGCACGCAGCGGTTGCACTGGATGCAGGCGTCGAGGTGGACGGCCATGGCCGGGTGGCTCAAGTCGGGCGCAGGCTGCTCGCGGTGCAGCGCCTTGAGCGCGGGGCGCACGGCCACACCCAGGCGGTCGGCCCAGGCGCTCAGTTCGCCGTGCTGGCCTGCTGCTGGGGCAGTTTTTGAATCCAATTCGCCTGTAGCGCCAGATGCGCATGCGCTACCAGCTATCAATTCAGGAGTATCTGGTTGGTCATCATTCCATTGGTAGCCCACGTCCGGCATGTCGGACAGCAGCATCTCCACCACCATCTGCTGGCTCTTGCGCGCGCGCGGGCTGGCGGCCTGCACTTTCATCCCTTCGGTCGGCGCTCGGCAACAGCTGGGGGCCAGCGTGCGCTCGCCCGCGATCTCCACCACGCAAGCGCGGCAGTTGCCGTCGGGGCGGAGGCCGTCGGTGTAGCAGAGGTGCGGGATCTCCACGCCGTGGCGCTGCGCGGCTTTGAGGATGGTGTCACCGGGCTGGGCGGTGACGGGCCGGCCGTCCAGCTCGAACGCCACGCCGGGCAGCGCAGCGGCAGAGGTGAACACGGCGCTCATGGCTTCACCCCTGCGGGCAGTTGCTCGGCCAGCGGGCTGTTGCGCGGCTTGGGCAGGTCACCCGGCCACGGCCCCTCGCCCACTTCGTGCGCAAAGTATTTGTGGATGCAGCGGATGGGATTGGGCGCCGCCTGGCCCAGGCCGCAGATGGACGCATCGGCCATGACCTGCGCCAGGTCGTCCAGCAATTCTTCATCCCACTGCGGCGCTTCCATCAGCGTGGCCGCCTTGGCCGTGCCTACGCGGCAGGGCGTGCACTGGCCGCAGCTCTCGTGTTCAAAAAAGCGCATCACGTTCAGCGCCGCCTCGCGCGCGCTGTCGTGCTGGCTGAGCACGATGACGGCGGCCGAGCCGATGAAGCAGCCATAGGGCTGCAGCGTGTCGAAGTCCAGCGGTATCTGGTTCAGGCGGGCGGGCAGGATGCCGCCCGAGGCGCCGCCCGGCAAATAGGCGTAGAGCTGGTGGCCATCCAACATGCCGCCGCAGTATTCGTCGATGAGTTCCTGCACGGTGATGCCCGCCGGCGCGAGCTTGACGCCGGGGTGCTTCACGCGGCCGCTCACGCTGAAACTGCGCAGGCCCTTGCGGCCGTGGCGGCCAAAGCTGGCAAACCACTGCGGGCCGCGCTCCACGATGTCACGCACCCAGTACAGGGTTTCAAAGTTGTGCTCCAGCGTGGGCCGGCCGAACAGGCCCACCTGCGCGATGTAGGGCGGGCGCATGCGGGGTTCGCCGCGTTTGCCTTCGATGCTCTCGATCATCGCGGACTCTTCGCCGCAGATGTAGGCACCCGCGCCCCGGCGCAGCTCGATGTGCGGCAGCGGGCATGGGGGCTGCGCGCGCAGGTCGTCCAGCGCGGCCTGCAGCAGCGCGCGGCAGCCGTGGTATTCGTCGCGCAGGTAGATGTAGACGGACTCGGTGCCCACCACCTGAGCGGCGATGAGCACGCCTTCCAGAAAGCGGTGCGGGTCGCGCTCCAGGTAGGTGCGGTCCTTGAAGGTGCCGGGCTCACCTTCGTCGATGTTCACCGCCATCAGGCGAGGAGCAGCTTGCTCGCGCACGATGCGCCACTTGCGGCCCGCCGGAAAACCCGCGCCGCCCAGGCCACGCAGGCCCGAGTCTTCCATGGCTGAAAGCACGGCCTCGGCGTCCATTTCGCCATTCACCAGTGCAGCGGCCGTCTGGTAACCGCCGTGCGCGCGGTAGGTGGCGAGGTCGGTATGGGCGGGGCTGACGCCTTCTGGCGGCGCAGGCACGCTGCGCCCGGCCAGCGCTGCAACATCAAAATTGACAGCCCCCTGTGCATAGGGATGTAGCGCTACCGACCGATAGGGCTTCAAATCGATGGTTTCCAACACCCCATCGACCGTGGCGTGTGGCACCGGGCACTGGTGCACCACGGCCACGGGCGCCTGTTCGCAGCGGCCCACGCAGGGCACGGCCTGCACCTGCACATCGCCCTGCCCGGCCGTACGCAGGCGCTCGGGCAGCGCGGCCAGCAGCGCGCGCGCGCCGGCCATGCCGCAGCTCAGACTGTCGCACACGCGCAGCACCAGGCGCGGTGCCTGGGCCTGGTCGCCGCGCACGATCTCGAAGTGGTGGTAGAAGCTGGCCACCTCGTACACCTCGGCCATGGGCAGATGCATCTGCTTGGCCAGCGCTACCAGGTGCCGGTCGTGCAGAACGCCAAAGTGGTCGTTGAGGCGGTGCAGATGTTCGATCAGCAGGTCGCGCCGAAAGCCCTCGGCCGGTGGATCACCCAGCAACGCGGTCAACTCGGCCATCGCGGCGCCTTCAGGCTGGCGGCCCTTGAGCTGGCTGGCGCGACGAAGGCTGGCGCGCAGGTCATCGGGGGTGGCGAGCGTTGCGACCGAGGCTACGGCAGGCGGAACAGGTGATGGCGGCATGGGTGTTGTCTCGGTTGAACAGGCCTCGGCAAAGGGGCCCCATCTTTCAGAATTTCAAAATGGATGGCAGGGTACCGGGACAGGCCACAGATCATAGCCACATGAAACATATGGTCACAACAATGACATCAATTAACAATAAACATGCCCCGGCACCGTAGAGTGGGTTTCTCACACTTTTGACAGGAAGATGCCATGGCTCGATTCCCGTTGCAGAAGGCCGCTTCGCGGCGCAGTGCGTCCTGGTGCAAGCTCGCCCTCACCCTGCTGACCCTGGTGTTCGGCGCAAGCTTCGGCGCCGCGCAGGCCAAGCCAGTCAAAACGGCTTATGAGTACTACGCCGAGGGCAACCCCGATGTGGTGCCCACGGTCAGCCAGTCACAACCCCACCCGTCGTATGTACTGATGGGCGGTGGGCCCGATGTGGACGATGCCTTTCGGTGGATGATCCAGCGCGCCGGGGTGGCGCCGGGCACTGGTGGCCGCCTTGTGGTGATCCGTGCCTCGGGCGATGACGGCTACAACCCTTACATCTACTACAGCGGCCGCAAGTCGGCCATGGACTCCGTGGTCCGGGACGGCTGGGTTGGCGGGGCTTCGCTGGGCCTGAGTTCGGTCGAAACGCTGGTGATTCCCAGCACCGCGGCGGCCAACGACCCTTTTGTCAACACCGTGCTGGCCCGGGCCAATGCAGTGTGGATTGCCGGCGGTGACCAGGCCAACTACATCCGCTACTGGAAAGGCCAGGCGCTGGAGGCGACCTTGAACGGCCTGATGCAAAAGAACGTGCCCATTGGTGGCACCAGTGCGGGACTGGCCGTGCTGGGCGGGTTTGACTTTGCCGCGCTCAATGGCACCGTCACCTCCACGCAAGCGCTGAGCAACCCTTACAACAGCTACGTGACGCTGGACCCCAACCCCTTGAGCACGGTGGGCGGCTTCATCGCACCGCCGGCGCTGGCCAATACCATCACCGATTCGCACCTGGATTCACGCGATCGCATGGGCCGCCTGGTCACCTTTGTCTCCCGGCTGATCGGCACGTACCCCGGTGCGGGCCTGCAAGAATTTGGCTGCCCTGGCGGCGTGCTGGGCAACAACACAGCCCGGGGCATCGGCATTGGCGTGGAAGCCGCCCTGCTGGTGCAGCGCAACCCTGACCTCACCTACAGCGGCAGTCGGGTGACCAATATCTCCACCACCACGGAAAGCGCGGTGTACTTCATCAACGTAACGCTGGGGCCGACCGTGTGCGCTGCGGGCAAGCCCCTGGAAGTGCCCACGTCATCGGTGGTGATTCGCAAACTCGCCAATTCCGCTGCGTCAATCAACCTGACCGACTGGTCGGGCTTCCCCATCTACCAGTCGGTGGGCGTGATGAACGGCACATTGCTGCCGGCCAACCCCTACTGATGCACCATGGCGATCAGGTGTTCTTGCTGATCGAGATCGTTGGGAACTTGCTGGAGAAGTCTTTCGCCTGCCGGGCGATCTTCACCGCCACATCGCGCGCCACCTTCTTGTAGATCCTGGCCACGTCGCCATCGGGATCGGCCACCACCGTGGGCTTGCCACTGTCGGCCTGCAGGCGGATGCTCATGTCGAGCGGCAGCGCGCCCAGGTAATCCATGCCGTACTCGGCCGCCATCTTCTTGCCGCCGTCGGCGCCAAAGATGTGCTCGACCTGGCCGCAGTTGCTGCACACATGCACGGCCATGTTCTCGACGATGCCCAGGATGGGCACACCCACCTTCTCGAACATCTTGATGCCCTTCTTGGCATCGAGCAGCGCGATGTCCTGCGGCGTGGTCACGATCACGGCGCCTGTCATGGGCACGCGCTGGGAGAGCGTGAGCTGGATGTCGCCGGTGCCGGGGGGCATGTCGATGATGAGGTAGTCGAGGTCTTTCCAGTTGGTCTGCCGCAGCAGCTGCTCCAGCGCCTGCGTGGCCATGGGGCCGCGCCAGATCATGGCCTCATCCTGGTCCACCAGGAAGCCGATGGACATGACCTGCACGCCGTAGTTCTCCAGCGGTTCCATGGTCTTGCCATCGTCGCTTTCGGGGCGGCGGTTGATGCCCAGCATCATGGGCTGGCTGGGGCCGTAGATGTCGGCGTCGAGCACGCCCACGCTGGCGCCCTCGGCGGCCAGGGCCAGGGCCAGGTTGGCGGCCGTGGTGCTCTTGCCCACGCCGCCCTTGCCCGAAGCCACGGCAATGATGTTCTTGACCTGCGGCAGCAGCTGCACACCGCGCTGCACCGCATGGGCCACCACTTTGGTGGTGATGTTGACCGACACGTTTTCGACCCCGGCCACGCCCTTGGCGGCGGCCACCAGGCTGCGGCGCAACTCGGGCACCAGGCTCTTGGCGGGGTAACCCAGCTCCACATCAAAGGCCACATCGCCGCCAGTGATCTGCACATTGCGCAGGGCGCGGGTGCTGACGAAATCCTGGGCTGTGTGGGGGTCCAGCACGCTGGAAAGTGCGGCCAAGAGGCCCTGTTCGGTGACTGCCATTCAATAAACTCCAGAAGAGGCCGGTAGTCTATCCAAGCGCTGTTCCCCCGTTGTCTGAAGGACAATGCGCACGCCCCACCGCAGGCGACATCCCGTGAAACCGAATGAAAAGGACCTCCGTGAAATTCAAGATGGCCGAGAAATCCCTGTTTGCCATGCTGCTGCGCTCGCCGTGGTGGGTCAGCTTCGTGGTGGTGGGCGTCATCGTCCTGGCGGCAGGTGCGCTGCTGCCCAGGGAGTATTTCGTGGTGGGTGCGCTGGCCGGATTTCCCATCTTCGTGGTGGGCTGCATTGCCGCCTGGAAGCAGCTGCGCGCACCCAGCCCCGCCCACCTGTCCGGAATGCTCGACACAGCGGCCCGCATGCCCTGGCGTGACTTTGCCAGTGCGCTCGTGGCCGCCTGGACGCGCGCGGGCTACACCGTGGAGCGCCTGCCGGGCAACGGTGCTGCCGATTTCTGCCTGGCGAAGAACGGCAGCACCACGCTGGCCAGCGCCCGCCGCTGGAAAGCCGTCACCCATGGCGTGGAGCCGCTGCGCGAACTGCGCGCCGCCATGGACCAGCGCGGCGCTCCCACGGGCCTGTATGTGCTGGCACAGGGCGGCCTGAGCGACAACGCCCGGCTGTATGCGCGCGACAACGGCATCACCATCGTGCAGGACGCCGCCCTGGCCGCGCTGCTGCTCGCCAAGGCCTGATCCAGCGCCCCGCACAAGCCGGCCCGCCGCACCATGCCGACCGCCACCCCATCGCCCCGCACAGGCCTGCTCCTCACCGGGGGCGGCGCCCGGGCCGCTTACCAGATGGGCGTGCTCGAAGCCATTGCCGACCTGCGCCACGCCTGCGGCGCCAGCCGCCAGCCCAATCCGTTTCCCATCATCACGGGCACCTCGGCGGGGGCCATCAACGCCGCCGCACTGGCCTGCGGCGCCGACGATTTCGACCGCACCGTGCGCCGCATCGCCCGCGTGTGGCGCCAGTTCCACGCTGGCCAGGTATACGGCGCGGATCCGTTCAGCGTGATGCGCAGCGGTGCCCGCTGGCTCACCCTGGTGTCGCTGGGCTGGGCGCTGGCCCGCTGGCGCCGCCTGCGCCCGCGCTCGCTGCTGGACAATGCACCGCTCGAAAAACTGCTGGGCAAGATGGTGCCGCTCATGCGCCTGCCCCGGCTGATGCACAAAGGCCACCTCACGGCACTGGCGGTCACGGCATCGAGCTACAGCTCGGGCGAGCATGTCACTTTTTTCGAGGTGGCCGACGGTGAACAGCCCTGGGTGCGCTCGCAGCGCAAGGCGGTGCGCGCCCGCATCACGCACGAGCACCTGCTGGCGTCTTCGGCCATTCCCTTCGTCTTTCCGGCCAAGGGGCTCGCCATCGATGGCCACACCGAATACTTTGGCGACGGCTCCATGCGCCAGTCGGCCCCCATCGCCGCAGCGATCCACCTGGGGGCCGAGCGCGTGCTGGTCATCGGCGCGGGCCGCATGCACGAGCCCCAAGGCGACAGCGCCGCCACGCCCTCGCCCGGGTACCCATCGCTGGCGCAGATTGCCGGGCATGCGCTGTCCAACATCTTTCTGGATGCGCTGTCGGTCGATGTGGAGCGGGTCAAACGCATCAACCAGACGCTGTCGCTCATCTCCGAGGACAAACGCTCCCACAGTGCGCTGCGGCCCATCGAGCTGCTGGTGATCGCCCCCTCGCAGCGGCTCGACGCCATAGCGGCCCGCCATGTGGGCGACCTGCCCGGCCCCGTGCGCGCCATGCTGGGCGCCCTGGGCGTGACATCGAACATGGCCGATGTGCGCGGCGCGGCGCTGGCCAGCTACCTGCTGTTCGAACGGGGCTACACCCAGGAACTGATGGCCCTGGGCCGCAAGGACACCCTGGCCCGGCGGGCCGAGGTGTGCCACTTCTTTGGCTGGAAGGACACGGGCGCCGAACTGCGCACCCGGCCATACACCTGACGCCGGGTCTGCACCCCCACCGCAGAGCGCCTAAAATTGCGGGTTCCGCCCGAGAAAGCCGCTTCCATGACGTCCTCCGCACGCAAACTCTTCGTCACCACCGCCCTGCCTTATGCCAACGGCAACTTCCACATCGGCCACATCATGGAATACATCCAGGCCGACATCTGGGTGCGCACGCAGCGGCTGCTGGGCAACGCGGTCAACTTCGTCGGCGCCGACGACACCCACGGCGCGCCCATCATGATCGCCGCCGAGAAGGCCGGCAAGTCGCCGCAGCAATTCGTGGCCGACATCGCCGCCGGGCGCCAGCAGTACCTGGACGGTTTTCACATCGAATTCGACAACTGGCACAGCACGGACGCACCCGAAAACCACCAGCTCGCGCAAGACATCTACCGCGACCTCAAGTCCAACGGCCTGATCGAGACGCGCACCATCGAGCAGTTCTTCGACCCCGAGAAGAACATGTTCCTGCCCGACCGCTTCATCAAGGGCGAATGCCCCAAGTGCCACGCCAAGGACCAGTACGGCGACAACTGCGAGGTCTGCGGCGCCGTGTATGCGCCCACCGATCTGATCAACCCCTACTCGGCACTGTCGGGCGCCAAGCCGGTGCTCAAAAGCTCGGAGCATTTCTTCTTCAAGCTATCCGACCCGCGCTGCGTGGCCTTTCTGGAAGACTGGACGCAAAACGGCCGCCTGCAACCCGAAGTGGCCAACAAGGTGCGCGAATGGTTCACCGTGCGCACCAACCCCGACGGCACGACCAGCGAGGGCCTGGGCGACTGGGACATCTCGCGCGATGCGCCCTACTTCGGCATCGAGATCCCCGATGCACCGGGCAAATACTTCTACGTATGGCTCGACGCCCCCATCGGCTATCTGGCCTCGCTGAAGAACCTGCTCGATAAGCGCGGCCAGGACTACGAGGCCTACATGGCCGACCCGGCGCTGGAGCAGTACCACTTCATCGGCAAGGACATCGTCACCTTCCACACCCTGTTCTGGCCCGCCACGCTGAAGTTCAGCGGCCGCAAGGTGCCCGACTCGGTGTTCGTGCACGGATTCCTCACGGTGAACAACGGCGAGAAGATGAGCAAAAGCCGCGGCACCGGCCTGGACCCGCTCAAGTACCTGGGCCTGGGCATGAACGCCGAATGGCTACGCTACTACCTGGCCACCAAGCTGAGCAGCCGCAACGAAGACATCGACTTCAACGCCGACGACTTCATGGCCCGCGTCAACAGCGACCTGATCGGCAAGTACATCAACATCGCCAGCCGGGCGGCCGGCTTCATCGCCAAGCGCTTTGGCGGCCAGCTCGGCGAAGTGTCGGCCGACGGCGATGCGCTGCTGGACCACCTGCGCACCTTGGCCCCGTCCATCATCGAGCTGCTGGCCGAGCGCGAATACGGCAAGGCCCTGCGCGAGACCATGCTGCTGACCGATCGCGTCAATGCCTACGTGGACCAGAACAAGCCCTGGGAGCTGGCCAAGCAGGACGGCATGGAAGGCCGCCTGCAGGACGTGTGCACCACCTGCATCGAGGCCTTCCGCCTGCTCACCATCCTGCTCAAGCCCGTGCTGCCCGCGCTGGCCGCGCAGGTCGAGGCCTTCCTCAAGGTGCCGCCCTTCTCCTTTGCCGACGCCACCACCATGCTGGGCAAGGGCCATGCGATCGGCGAGTACAAGCACCTGATGCAGCGCGTGGATGCCAAGCAGCTGGAAGCATTGTTTGAGCCTCCAGCACAGGCAACGATTGAAACCGCAGCCCCCGGCGGCGAGGAGCTGGCCCCCACCATCACCATCGACGATTTCACGAAGATCGACCTGCGCATTGCGCTGATCGTGAACTGCGAGGCCGTGGAGGGCTCGACCAAGCTGCTGCGCCTGACGCTGGACGTGGGCGAAGGCACTGACCCGCAGGGCAATCCCGTCACGCGCAATGTCTTCAGCGGCATTGCCAGCGCCTACCAGCCCGCCGACCTGATCGGCAAGCACACCGTGATGGTGGCCAACCTGGCGCCGCGCAAGATGAAGTTTGGCGTGTCGGAAGGCATGGTGCTGGCCGCCAGCCATGGCGACGAAAAGGCCAACCCCGGCATCTACGTGCTCAATCCCTGGCCCGGCGCCACGCCCGGCATGCGCGTGCGCTGAAAGCGGCCCGTCTTATGCGCAGTCTGGCCTGTACCCTGGTGGGCACCTTGCTGCTGCCGCAGTTGCTGACCGGCTGCACAGTGGTGGCGGTAACCACCACGGCCGTCAGCGTCACGGCCACCGCCGTGGGCTTGGCAGCGGATGCGGCCGTGGGCACGGCCAAGGTGGTGGGCAAGGGCGTGGGAATGGCCGTCGATGCCATGTCCAGTGACGAGGCAGCGGCAGACAACAGCGGCATCCAGATCAGGGAATCCATCCACCCGGCGCCCGGAGCGCAATCCGCACCACCCGCGCTGCCGGGCCCACAGCCCCCGTCAAATCCACCCCCGCTCACTCCCCCGTATAGCGCCCCGGCCGGTGGCTGATCCACAAAAAACCGCTCATCACCAGCACCGCCAGCACCGAATACGCCACCCGCTCCACCGGTACGACGAACAGCGCCAGCAGCACCACGGTGCCGTCGATCATCATCTGCACCTTGCCGGCGCGCATGCCGTAGCGGCTTTGCAGGTACAGCGACACCACCGTGGCCCCACCCAGGCTGGAGCGGTGGCGCGCCAGAAACAGGCAGCCCGTACCCAGCAGCAGCCCGCCCAGCAACGATGCAAACAGTGGGTTCAGGTAGTCCACATGCATCACATGCGGAAACAGCTCGGCCAGCAGCGACAGCAGGGCCACGCAGACAAAAGTCTTGATCGTGAATTCGCGCCCCATGCGCGTCCAGGCGAACCAGTAAAACGGCAGGTTCACCACAAAGAATAGTTTGCCGAACGAGATGCCCGTGACGTAGTGCAGCAAGAACGCCACCCCCGCCGTGCCGCCCACCAGCAGGCCTGCCTGGTTGAACAGCATGAGCGCCATGGCCACGAACAGCGTGCCGGCAAACAGTGCCTGCACGTCTTCGAACGTGCCGTGGCGCAGGGAGGAAGGCGAAGGGGAGTTGTCAGGCATGGAAGAGTTCACGAGAGAAGTGCAAGCAAGCAACGCGCCAGGCCATGGAGCGGCTGACCGCGGCGCTGGCAAAGCCCGCCATGGCATCTTGGAAAAAATGCCTGTATCGCTTATGCAAAGATCGTATTATGCTATTAATTAAATAGCATCAACAAAAAACACGCGCCAGCAGGGTACGACCGCAGCGGTTGTGCTTTGTTACCGGCTCACTACACTGGGCCACCGGCTTTTGCCTTCGCTGGCCACCCGCGCCCTGTCCATCCATGCGTTTCTCGCCCGCCTTTCGCCCCCGCCTGCTCGATGCCCTGCGCGGTTACAGCCGCAGCCGCTGGCTGGCCGACCTGGGTGCGGGCGTTACCGTGGGCATCGTGGCACTGCCGCTGGCCATGGCGTTTGCGATCGCCAGCGGGCTCAAGCCCGAAGCCGGGCTGTGGACGGCCATCATTGGCGGCTTTCTGATTGCGCTGCTGGGCGGCACCAACGTGCAGATCGGCGGGCCGGCTGGTGCCTTCATCGTCATCGTCTATGGCATCGTCGAGCGTTACGGCGTGGCCAACCTGCTGATCTCCACGGCCTGCGCGGGCGTGCTGCTGTTCCTGCTCGGGATGTTCAAGATGGGCAGCCTGGTGCGCTTCGTGCCGGTGAGCATCGTCATCGGCTTCACCAACGGCATCGCGGTGCTGATTGCGCTGTCGCAGCTCAAGGACTGGCTGGGACTGGCCATCGACAAGATGCCCGGCAACTTCTTCTCGCAGGTGCACACACTGGCCCTGCACATGGGCAGCATCAACCCCTACGCGCTGGCGCTGGGCGCTGCCTGCCTGAGCGGGCTGTTTGTGTGGCCGCGCCTGTTCGCGCACGGCTCACCGGTGCTGCGCGTGGCCGAGGGCCACACCGTGCGCCGCTTTGCCCGCATTCCGGCGCCCGTGGTGGCGCTGGTCACGCTCACGGCGCTGGCGCGCTGGCTGGAGATGCCGGTGGAGACCATCGGCAGCCGGTTCGGTGGCATTCCGCAGCAGCCGCCGGCCTTTGCGCTGCCCGATTTTTCGTGGGAGACGGTGCGCCTGCTGGTCACGCCCACCGTCACCATTGCGCTGCTGGGCGCCATCGAATCGCTGCTGTGCGCGCGCGTGGCCGACCAGGTGGCCACTGACCCGCACTACCGCAAGCACGACCCCAATCAGGAACTCATGGCCCAGGGCGTGGCCAATTTCGTGGTGCCGTTCTTCGGCGGCATGCCGGCCACCGGCACCATTGCCCGCACCGTCACCAACCTGCGGGCGGGCGCCAGCAGCCCCATTGCCGGCATGGTGCATGCAGCCACGCTGGCGGTGATCGTGCTGGTGGCTGCGCCGCTGGCGCTGCATATTCCGCTGGCGGTGCTGGCCGGCATCCTGCTGCATGTAGCGTGGAACATGGGCGAATGGCACGAGTTTGTGCGCCTGCGGCATTTCAGCAACCACTACCGCTTGCTGATGCTGGGCACGTTTTTCCTCACTGTGGTGTTCGACCTCACGGTGGCCGTGGAGGTGGGGCTGGGGCTGGCCTGCGTGCTGTTTGTGCGGCGCATGAGCGCGCTGTTCCGCGCCGAACCCGAGTCCGCGTCCACCCCCGGTACCGATGGCCTCGCACTGGAGGCTGGCCCCCGCCCCCGCATGGCCTGGCGCCTGCACGGCGCGCTGTTCTTTGGCGCAGCGGCCAAGATCGACCCCATCGTGCAGGCCATCGAAGCCGGCCCCGACAACCCCGAAGTGCTGCTGGACGCACGCAACCTGTTCGCGCTCGACACCACCGGCCTCGAAGGCCTGGAACAGATCCTCAAGGCCGTGGGCCAGCGCGGCGGCGTGCTGAGCGTGCTGGATGCGCAGGAGCAGCCGCGCTCGCTGATGGAGCGATCGGGCTTCAGCGCCCGGCTGGCCGAGCAGAATGCGGCGCAGGCGGCCGGCACCGATGCCCACCACAAGGACCGGGAGGAGACACCCCATGCAGGCACGGCACCATGATGTGGTGATCGTCGGCGGCGGGCTGGCCGGCATCGTCACCGCACTGGAGTGCCTGCGTGCCGGCCAGTCGGTCGCCCTGATCGACCGCGACACGCCCGAGCGCCTGGGTGGCCTGGCCCTGTGGGCCTTTGGCGGCATGGCGCTGGTGGGCACGCCACTGCAGGCGCGCATGAAGATCCCCGACACGCCCGAACGCGCGCTGGCCGACTGGCTGCGCTTTGGCGAACTGGGCACCGAAGAGGTGTTCCCCCGCCAGTGGGCCGCGCATTACGTGCAGCATTCGCGCACCGAGGTCTATGACTGGCTGCTGGCCAAGGGCCTGAAGTTCATGCCCGCCGTGAACTGGGTGGAGCGCGGCATGCACGGCGACGGCAACAGCGTGCCGCGCTACCACATCGTCTGGGGCACGTCGCGCGAGCTCACCCGCCGCATGATTGCCGCGATGCAAGCGGCGGGCGAATCGGGCAAAGGGCGGCTCACCTTGCTGCACCGCCACCGCGCCACCGCGCTCGACCTGCAGCAGGGCCGGCCCACCGGCGTGCTGGCGGTGAACGAGGACACCGGCGCCGAGCGGCTGCTCCAGGCCCCCGTGGTGGTGCTGGCCATGGGCGGCATCAACGGCGGCCACGCGCAGACCCGCGCCAACTGGCCCAAGGACCGCCCCCTGCCCGCCACGATGCTCAACGGCGCCCACCCGTTCGCTGACGGCCAGATGCACCACTGGGTGGCAGACAGCCTGGGTGCGCGCATCACCCATGCGGGCGAGATGTGGAACTACGCCGCCGGCTTTCCGCACCCCTTCCCGCATTTCGAGGGGCATGGCCTGTCCGCCATTCCGTGCAAATCGGCGCTGTGGCTCGACCACAGCGGCCGGCGCATCGGCCCCGAGCCGCTGGTGACGGGCTTTGACACCCACTGGCTGTGCCAGCGCGTGGCGCAGCAAGAGAAACCCTGGACCTGGCACCTGCTGAACTGGCGCATCGCGGCCAAGGAGTTCGCCATCTCGGGCGCCGAGCACAACCAGCGCATCCGCGACATGCAGTTCCCCCAGTTCCTCAAGGAAACGCTGCGGGGCAACCACCGGCTGGTGAAACAGATGGCCGCCGAGAGCCGGCACTTCCTGGTGGACGACACGCTGGCCGGCCTGGCCGCCAAGATGAACGCGCTGACCGGCACCCAGGACGTGCAGCCCGGCGTGCTGCAGGCCACGGCCGACGCCTTCGACGCCAACTTTTCCAGGGGCGCCAGGCTGCACAACGACGACCAGATCCGCCGCATCCTGCACGCGCGCCAGTGGGGGCCGGACAAGCTGCGTACCTGCGCGCCCGCGCCGCTGCAAAAACCCGGCGCGGGGCCCTACATCGCCGTGCAGATGCAGCTCATCACGCGCAAGAGCCTGGGGGGCCTGCAGACCGATCTGCTCAGCCGCGTGCTGGATGGTTCCGGCCAGCCCATCGACGGCCTGTACGGCGTGGGCGAGGCCGCGGGCTTTGGCGGCGGTGGCGCCAGTGGCAAGCGCTCGCTCGACGGCACTTTTTTGCCCGGCTGCATCCTCACCGGCCGCGCCGCCGCGCGTTCCATCACCACGGGCCACGGCCTCTGCTGACCCAACCCCAGGAGACTTCCATGCCCAACGGCGCCCAAGCCCTGATGAAGACCCTGGCCGATGCCGGCGTCGAGGTCTGCTTCACCAACCCCGGCACCAGCGAAATGCACTTCGTCGCCGCCCTCGACAGCGAACCGCGCATGCGCGCCGTGCTGGCCCTGTTCGAGGGCGTGGCCACGGGCGCGGCCGACGGCTACGCGCGCATGGCCGGCAAGCCCGCCGCCACGCTCCTGCACCTGGGCTGTGGCCTGGGCAACGGCCTGGCCAACCTGCACAACGCGCGCAAGGGCAAGGTGCCGGTGGTCAACATCGTGGGCGACCATGCCAGCTACCACGTGCCCTACGACGCGCAGCTGCAGTCCGACATCGAGACCGTGGCGCGCAATGTCTCGCCCGGCTTCGTGCGCACATCGCAGAGTACGGCGCAGCTCTGCCAGGACGCCGTGGACGCCGTCGCCGCCGCGCGTGGCCTGCCCGGCCAGGTGGCCACGCTGATCCTGCCCGCAGACGTGTCGTGGGGCGAGGGTGGCGTGCCCTGCGCGCCCCCGCCGCCGCCGCGCCCCGCAGCGGCAGACGACGCCACGGTGCAGGCCATCGCCCAGACGCTGCGCGCGGGCCCCAAGGCCGCGCTGCTGCTGGGCGGCCAGGCACTGCGTGCGCCCGGCCTGCTGGCGGCCGCGCGCATCGCCGCGCACAGCGGCGTGAAGGTGTTCGCCGAGGTGTTTCCGACCCGGCTGGAGCGCGGCGCGGGCCTGCCCCCCGTGGAGCGCATCGCCTACCTGGCCGAGCTGGCCGGGGTGCAGCTCGCCGGTATCGAGCACCTGGTGCTGGTGGACGCCAAGGCACCGGTGTCCTTCTTCGCCTACCCGGGCAAAAAGAGCGACCTCGTGCCCGACAGCTGCACCGTGCACACGCTCTCCACCCCGGCGCAGGATGCGGCCGCCAGCCTGGGCCAGCTGGTCGATGCGCTGGGCGCCGCACAGGCCCCACCCGCGCTGCAGACCGCCAGCCGCCCGGGCCGCCCGCGCGGCAAGCTCACCGCCGAGAAGGTGTGCAAGGCCGTGGGCCACATGTTGCCCGAGAACGCCATCGTCATCGACGAGGCCATCACCTCGGGGCTGATGCTCGCCCCCTTCACCGCCGGCGCGCCGCGCCACGACCTCATCACGCTCACGGGCGGCGCCATCGGCCAGGGCCTGCCGGGCGCCGTCGGCGCGGCCATCGCCTGCCCCGATCGCCAGGTGCTGGCACTGATTGGCGATGGCAGCGCGATGTACACCGTCCAGGCGTTGTGGACCATGGCGCGCGAGCAGCTCAAGGTCGTTTCCATCATCTTCAACAACGCCTCCTACTCGGTGCTCAACGTGGAGCTGGAGCGCGTGGGCGCCGAGGAAGTGGGCGCCAAGGCCAGATCCCAGCTGGACCTGGCCGGACCGGTGCTGAACTTCGCCCAGCTCGCCCAGGGCATGGGCGTGCACAGCGTGCGCACCACCACGGCCGAGGAGTTTGTGCGGGCGCTGGAGCAGGCCCTGGCCACGCCGGGGCCGCACCTGATCGAGGCCATGGTGCCGCAGTCGCTCAGCGGCCTCAAGCGCAGGCTGCTGCCGTGGCTGCTGCGCTCGCTGCCGAGCTTGCCGCCGGCGGTGGCGCGGGCGCTGAAACGGAAGATTGCGCCTTGACGGTTTTTGGGCTCTGGCGCTTTGTGGGATTGCGGTAGCGGCTATTGTTTTTGTAGTTTATGGCTTGCTTGGCTTGCTTGGGCTGAGGGCAGAGGCCGGGTCTCGCCCCGGCGGGCGAGGTACTTTTCTTTGCTTCGCCAAAGAAACGTACCCAAAAGAAAGGCGACCCACAGTCTGCGACCCCTTCGGGGCAGACCTGCGGCGGGGCGGTTGTGGGGTGCGCCGTGGAACTCGCTACGCGCTGGCGCGCTGCGCTCGGACAGCCACGGCGAGTCAGTGGACGAAGCATGCGCGCACTAGCGCGCATGCCACCCCGCAACCGCCCCGCCGCAGGCGCAGCCAGATGAGGTGGAACGGCCCAACAGCCGAACATCCATTCGGGCCATCGCGTTGCTCGGCCCCATCTCGCGGGCGTAAGCGCCACGCGCTGCACAGGCTGGGCCGAGCGCAGCGATGGCCCGAATGGATGTTTCGCTTTCCCTTCCCTTCTGGCTGCGCCTGCGGCGCGCAGGGGATGGTGGATCAGGGCTCGCGATTGTCTGAGCGCCGCAGGCGCGAGTTCGAGCGAGACCCCGCCAGCACCGAGCACCGCAGGCTGCCCGAAGCGCAGCGCAGGGTCGCAGACAGCAGGGTCGCCTTTTCTTTGCTTACTTTCTTTTGGCGAAGCAAAGAAAAGTAAGTCGGCCGCCGGGCCGAGACCCGGCCTCCGCCTTCAACCCAAGCAAATCATCAACTATAAAAACAATAGCTACCAGCGCCCACTAAATAAGCGCAAAAACCCAAAAAACTCAACTCCCCCCCTTGTTCTCCGGCGCATCCATATCCGGCCCCACCATCGTGCGCAGCACCGTGCTGCCATCCTTGGTCACCACCGTAAACACCTTGGGAATATTGGGCGGCTCGGCAAAGCGCCAGTCGTGGTGGGTTTCACCGCTCAACCGGTACGGCGTGACCTTGGCCGGCTTGCCTAGGCTGCGGCGCACCAGCGCCATGTCCATGCCGGGGGTGATGCGGGCAAAGTTCTCTGGCGTGAGCACCTGGCGCACGGCCACCAGCCGGCCGTCGGCGCCCACGGTGATCATGTAATTGATCTGGCCGGCGGGCTGGCGGTTGTATTCGAGGGTGCGTGCGCCATCGGCCTCGTCCCAGATGGTTTCGGGTGCGCCGAAGCGGTCGCGCACGTCGGCCTCGGTGGAAACACCGGGCTGCAACTCACTGATGCGCTGGGCATCGCATCCGGCAAGGGCCACCAGGCCGAGGGCTGCCGCCGCAACGGCCAGGGCACTGAAATGAAAGGACATGAAAGGCTCCCGGTAAAATCAAGGAAGAGAGGTTATCAGTTCATGTCCATTTTCCGCCGCCCCGACTACCAGTCCGAAGCCACCCAGTTCATCAACCAGCTCAAGGTGCAAAAGCCCGAGCTCGATGCGCAGCAAAGCGCCGGCCGTGCCCTGCTGTGGGACAAGCAGGTGGACCGCAAGATCTGGGGCGAGTACCGCGAAGCCCAGGTGGCGCAAAAGCCCTACGTCTACCAGACCAACGCGGATTGAGCATCACAATGGCTTTCAACGCTTTACCATCAAGCGTTAAAAGCTATTGATTGCATAGCAATTCATGCACAGCGCCAGCCCCGCAGAAGCCACTGCCGTCGCACCGGGCGCCATGCCCGACGTGGTGGACCAGGTGGCGCTGGCCCGCCTGTATGGCGAGCCGCTGTTTGCGCTGCCGCAAGACCTGTACATCCCGCCCGACGCGCTTGAAGTCTTCCTCGAAGCCTTTGAAGGCCCGCTCGATCTGCTGCTGTACCTGATCCGCAAGCAGAACTTCAACATCCTCGACATTCCCATGGCCGGCCTCACCCGCCAGTACCTGGTGTATGTGGACGAGATCCGCAGCCGCAATCTGGAGCTGGCCGCCGAATACCTGCTGATGGCGGCCATGCTCATCGAGATCAAGTCGCGCATGCTGCTGCCACCCAAGAAGCAGGAGGGCGGTGAAGAGGCTGAAGACCCGCGCGCCGAGCTGGTGCGCCGCCTGCTTGAATACGAACAGATGAAGACGGCGGCCATGCGCCTGGCGCAACTGCCGCAATACGGACGTGACTTTGTGAAGGCGCAGGTGTACATCGAGCAAAGCATGCAACCGCGCTTTCCGGATGTGCATGTGGTGGATTTGCAGGAAGCCTGGCACGACATCCTCAAACGCGCCCGGCTGGTGCAGCACCACAAGATCACCCGCGAAGAGCTGAGCGTGCGCGAGTACATGAGCATGGTGCTCAGAACCCTGCAGGGGCGCCGCTTTGTCGAGTTTGAAGAACTGTTCGAGCCCGCCAGCGGCAGCACCGTGCTGGTGGTGACCTTCATCGCCTTGCTGGAGCTGGCCAAGGAGACCCTGATCGAGATCACCCAGGCCGAGGCCTTTGCCCCCATTTACGTCCGGCTGGCCTATACACCGGCATGACCCCTCTGCGCCGCTCCGCGTCTTCCCCCCAGGGGGACGCCACCCGTGGCCTGGCAAAGCCAGTTCCACGGTGGCACTGGCGTAGTGCAGCGCCCATTGCGCAGCCCCCAGAAAACCACCATGCAGTCCCATGAATTCGACGTTCTCATCGTAGGCAGCGGCCTCGCCGGTCTTTCGGCGGCCCTGCACCTGGCGCCCACGCACCGCGTGGCCGTCATCACCAAGCGCCAGCTGCAGGACGGCTCCAGCGCCTGGGCCCAGGGCGGCATTGCCGCCGTGCTGGCCGACGATGACAGCTTTGCCGCCCACATCGAAGACACGCTGGTGGCCGGCGCGGGCCTGTGCGACCTGGCCACCACGCGCTTCGTGGTGGAGAACGCGCCCGAATCCATTGCCTGGCTGCGCCGTCTGGGCGTGCCCTTCACGCTCGAAGGCGACCAGCTGCACCTGACCCGCGAGGGCGGCCACAGCGCGCGCCGCATCGCCCATGTGACCGACGCCACCGGTGCGGCGGTGCAGCGCACCCTCATCGACGTGGTGCGCGCCACGCCCGGCATCACCCTGTTCGAGCAGCACACGCTGGTGGACCTGATCACCACGCGCAAGCTCGGCCTGCCCGGCAACCGCTGCCTGGGCCTGTATGCGCTGGACAGTGGCACGGACGATGTCGTCACTTTCCGCGCACCACAGACCATCCTGGCCACGGGCGGCGCGGGCAAGGTGTACCTGTACACCACCAACCCCGACACCGCCACCGGCGACGGCATTGCCGCCGCCTGGCGCGCGGGCTGCCGCGTGGCCAACATGGAGTTCATCCAGTTCCACCCCACGGGGCTGTACCACCCGCACGAAAAGTCCTTCCTCATCAGCGAAGCCGTGCGTGGCGAGGGCGGCAGGCTGCTGCTGCCCCCCTCGGCGGGTGGCACGCGCTTCATGCTGGACCACGACCCGCGCGCCGAACTGGCCCCGCGCGACGTGGTGGCCCGAGCCATCGACTTCGAGATGAAAAAACACGGCCTCGATTGCGTGCACCTCGATATCTCGCACCAGAGCCCGGCGTTCCTGCAAGAGCACTTTCCCAACATCCTGGCCCACTGCGCATCGCTCGGCATCGACATCACCAAGGAGCCCATCCCCGTGGTGCCCACGGCGCACTTCACCTGCGGCGGCGTGCTGACCGACCTGGCCGGCCGCACCGACCTGCCCGGCCTGTACGCCGTGGGCGAGGTCGCCTGCACCGGCCTGCACGGCGCCAACCGCCTGGCCAGCAACTCGCTGCTGGAATGCATGGTGTTTGCCCGCGCCGCCGCCCATGCCATTGCCGCAGCCCCCACCGCCGCGCTGCCCGCCGTGCCCGCATGGGACGACAGCCGCGTGACCGACGCCGACGAGTCCGTCGTCATCTCCCACAACTGGGACGAGCTGCGCCGCTTCATGTGGGACTATGTGGGCATCGTGCGCACCAACAAGCGCCTGGAGCGCGCCGCCCACCGCATTGCCATGCTGCAGGGCGAGATCCAGGAGTTCTACGCGCACTTCCATGTCACGCGCGACCTGCTGGAGCTGCGCAACCTGGTGCAGGTGGCCGACCTGATCGTGAAAAGCGCCCAGCTGCGCCGCGAAAGCCGGGGCCTGCATTTCAGCCGCGATTACCCCGAGGTGGCCGCGCCAGCCGCGCCTACGCTCCTCGTACCACCGGTGCCCCGATGACTTACAGCGTCAAGGAAATCTTCTATACCCTGCAAGGCGAAGGCGGCCAGGCGGGCACGCCCGCCGTGTTCTGCCGCTTTGCAGGCTGCAACCTCTGGACGGGCCGCGAGCAGGACCGGGCGCAGGCCGTCTGCCAGTTCTGCGATACCGACTTTGTGGGCACCGATGGCACGCTGGGTGGCAAATTCGAGACGGCCACCGCACTGGCCGGGCTGATCGCCGCCCAATGGCCCGCAGGCGCGGGCCACCGCCTGGTCGTGCTGACGGGCGGCGAGCCCCTGCTGCAGGTGGACAGCGAACTCATCGACGCACTGCATGCGCAGCAATTCCGCATCGCGGTCGAAAGCAACGGCACCGTGGCTGCACCGAATGGCATCGACTGGCTGTGCATCAGTCCCAAGGCAGGCGCCCCCTGGGTGCAGCGCAGCGGGCAGGAGCTGAAACTCGTCTGGCCCCAGCCCGGCTTTGACCTGCAGGCGCTGGAGCAGGACACGCATTTCACCCACCGCTTTCTGCAGCCCATGGACGGCCTGCTGCAGCGCCAGAACACCGCCGCCTGCATTGACGCCTGCCTGGCCCACCCTGCATGGCGATTGAGCCTGCAGACCCACAAGCTCACCGGCATCCGGTGACGCGGTTTTCTTTTCTGGTTCCCGTATGTTGTTCACCATCTCCCAGCGCTTCTTTTTCGACGCCGCCCACACCCTGCGCCGCGAGATCGAGGCCGAAGGCAGCCGCCGCGTGCACGGCCACACCTACCATGCCGAAGTGTTCCTGACCGGAGCGCGCGACCCCGCCACGGGCATGGTGCTGGACCTGGGCCTGCTGCGGCAGGGCCTGGCCGTGGTGCGCGAGCAGCTCGACCACCACATGCTCGACGACGTGCCCGGCCTGGGCACGCCCACGCTCGAAAACCTGTGCGTCTTCATCGCCCAGGCGCTGCCCGCCGTCCTGCGCGCCAGCGTAAGCCGCGTGCGCGTGTGGCGCGAGGCGCTGGGCGACAGCTGCGTGCTGGACTTCTCCACGCACTGACGCACCAACCGCCGTCGCAGCAGCGCATCCGTCCCGCCAGGCCCCGTTCTTTTCGCTTTCACCGACTTCATTGCCAGGAAACCCCCATGTTCCGCACCTTGCTCAAATCCAAGATCCACCGCGCCACCACCACGCACTGCGAATTGCACTACGAAGGCTCGTGCGCCATCGACGAAGACCTGCTGGATGCCGCCAACCTCGTGGAAAACGAACAGGTCCACATCTGGAACATCAACAACGGCGAACGCTTCATCACCTACGCCATCAAGGGCCAGCGCGGCAGCGGCATGATCTCCGTCAACGGTTCGGCCGCGCGCCGCGCCGCCGTGGGCGACCTGCTCATCATTGCGGCGTTTGCCCAGGTGCCCGAAGACAAGGTGGCCACGCACGAACCGCAGCTCGTGTTCGTCGATGACCGCAACCGCCAGACCGCCCTGCGCCACGCCGTGCCCACGCAGGCGCTCTGACAACAATCTGAAAGAATCCCCTGGTTTGGCCCAGACCACGCAGAATGGCCCGCGCTCCGATCCTTCCTTGCCCTACCCCCAACCCGAGAACACGCCATGCCCCACCTGATCGTTGAATACTCGCAAAACCTCGCCGGCTTCCCCGAAGCGCAGGCCCTCACCGAACTGAACCAGGCCGTCACCAGCAGCCCCGAAGTGCTGGACGAGGCCGACCTCAAAAGCCGCTTCGTGCTGGTGGACAGCTTTGCCGTGGGCACCGCCCCCGCCAACCGCGCCTTTGTGCACGCCCAGTTGCGCCTGCTCTCTGGCCGCACGCCCGAGGCCAAGAAAGACCTGTCCGAGCGCGTGGCCGAGGTGCTGCGCCGCCTCACGCCCAAGCCGGCCGGCGTGATGGTGCAGCTCAGCGTGGAAATCGTGGACATGGACCGGGGCTCCTACGTCAAAGAGCGGCTGTAATTCCATTGCCAAACCATCCGTGTCGTTGTTGCTTCGCCTTGCCGTGCTACAGCACTGTCTGCGGCTTCGCGCCTAGACACGAATGGTTTGGCAACGGAATAAGCCACTTCACCACTATTTTTTGATCAGCCAAGGCTGCAGCGCTTATTGATAAAGCGCCTGCGGCTCTTTTTTTGATAGTGCACCAGCATCCCGCCAGCCGCCCGCGCTGCCCCGCCTGCCTGCGCCCGCACAGCGCCTGCATCTGCCGGTGGGTCACGCCCGTGGAGCACCGCACCGAGGTGCTGATCCTGCAGCACCCGCTGGAGGTGCACGAAGCCAAAGGCACGGCCCGGTTGCTGCACCTGAGCCTGCCGCACAGCCGCATGGAGACCGGCGAACAGTGGGACCCCGGCGTGCTGCAGCCGCTGCTGGCCGCGCCCTGGGGTGCACCGGACGCGTCAGCCCCCTCGCGCCGCACCCTGCTGCTCTACCCCGAGGCGCCCCAAGACGCCGCCCTCGGCCTGGCCACCCCACCGCCGCTGGACCCCGCCTGGCTGCCAAGGCCACAGCGGCTGCGCCTGGTGGTGCTCGACGGCACCTGGCGCAAAAGCCGCAAGATGCTGCACCGGAACCCCTTGCTGCAGCAG
The DNA here is from genome assembly GCF_900107605.1 of Acidovorax soli. Classification (GTDB taxonomy): domain Bacteria; phylum Pseudomonadota; class Gammaproteobacteria; order Burkholderiales; family Burkholderiaceae_C; genus Acidovorax; species Acidovorax soli. The sequence continues at coordinate 142,326 of NZ_FNQJ01000002.1, forward strand.
CTGCCGCGCCTGCCGCTGCAGACACTGCCCGCCTCGCGCTACCGCATCCGCACCGCACGCCAGCCGCACCAGCTCTCCACCCTGGAAGCCACCTGCGCAGCGCTGGCGCAACTGGAAGCCGACGCCGAACGGTTTGCGCCCTTGCTGGCCTCGTTCGATGGATTTGTAGCGCAGCAGGCGGCCTGGCAGGGCCGGTAGCTGCGGGCGACGAACGCATCTGATTGACCCGAATACTACAAAGACAAGCGCTATCAGCGCTTTACAGATAAGCGCCAGAGCCAGAAAACACGCGCCACATCAGGGCACCAGCTCGGCCGCCAGCCAGCCGCGCAGGCTGTTGATGAAAGCCCAGGCCTGCACGCACGGCACATCGGCCAGGCGCACCACGGCCTCGGTCAGCCGCCCCTCGCGCAGTGCCACGGCGCGGCCCACGCCGGGCAGCAGGCCACAGGCCAGCGGTGGCGTGACCCAACGGCCATCGATCAGCATGGCAATGCTGCCGAAGGTGCTTTCGGTGATCTCGCCCGCCTCGTTGTACAGCACGGTGTCGAACACACCGGGCGTGGTGGGCGCAAATGCCGCGTAGTGCGCACGGCGCGTGGTTTTGTAGCGCACGAATTCGCCCTGCGCCTCGGCCAGCGGATGCTGCGCCAGCTGCAGGCGCACGGGCTCGGGCGTGGGCTGCAGGGCAAAGGCCTCGGCGCGGGGCTGGCCACGCTCGCCCAACAGCAGGCGCACGCGCCATGCGCCGGCGGGGTGGCTGGCGGCCAGCGCATCTAGGCAGTGCTGCACGGCGGCGGCATCGAACGGGCGGTTGAAATGCTCGGCCGCACTTTGCAGGCGGGCCAGGTGATCGCCCAGATGGCGGAACCGGCCTGCTTGCAGCGCCAGGGTTTCGAGCAGGTCGAACGGCGCGCTGGCGCGCAGGGCAAAAGCGCGCTTGTGGCGCCATTCGGCCCATTCGGCATCGGCCGTGGCGCCCGAGGTGATGCCGCTGCCGATACCGCAGGTGGCGGTGGTGGTGCCGTCGGCCCCGGTGCGCAGCACCACGGTGCGGATCGGCACGTTGAAGGTGGCGGCCACGCCGTGGCAGCCATCCGCACCAGCCGCGCCCGCAGGCCGCACCACGCCAATGGCGCCGCAGTAGATGCCGCGCGGCGCGGCCTCCAGCGCCCGGATCATCTGCATGGCGCGTACCTTGGGCGCACCGGTGACCGAGCCGCAGGGGAACAGCGCGGCAAACACATCCCCCAAGGTGGTGCCGGGCCGGGTGCGCGCCTGCACATCCGACGTCATCTGCCACACGGTGGGCAGGGCCTCGGTGTGGAACAGCGCGGGCACGCGCACGCTGTGGGGCTGGGCGATGCGCGAGAGGTCGTTGCGCAGCAGGTCCACGATCATCACGTTCTCGGCGCGCTCCTTGGGCGAGGCGCGCAGGTGGGCGGCCTGGGCGGCGTCTTCTGCGGGTGTGGCGCCGCGCGCTGCCGTGCCCTTCATGGGGCGCGTGAGGATGTGGCCGCCACCGGGCGCGTCCTGCCAGTCAAAAAACAATTCGGGCGAGACCGACAGCACCTGCTCGCCGCCCGCGTCGATATGCGCCGCGTAGCCGCCGGGCTGGGCACGCTGCAGCGCCGCAAACAGTGCAGCGGGGCTGCCCTGGAAGGCACCGGTGAGCGGCGCGGTGTAGTTGACCTGGTAGAACTCACCCGCAGCAATGGCCTGCTGGATGCGGGCGATGGCGGCGTCAAAACCGGCGCGGTCGGGGGCACCGGTCCACGCGATGTGCGCGGCGGCAGCCTCCTCGGTCGCATCCTCGGCGGGCCAGGGCATGGGCGCGTCGTACACGGCAAACCAGGCCAGCGGGCCGTCGGCGGCTTGGGTTTGCAGGGCGGCGTCGAAGGCGGCGGCAGCCTCGTAGCGCACATGGCCCACGCACCATTGGCCGCGCTGCGCGGCGGCATGCACGGCATCGAGCACGCCACGCACTTCATGCAGGGCATGGGTCTGCAGCACCTGGCGCGGCGCGCCAAAGGCGTGGCGCAGGCGCGGCGCGCCGCGGTCATGCGGATGGGTGAAGTCGATGAGCGCAGTGGGAGTCAAATCGGCCTCCAGCGCTTACAGGTATTTCACTGACAGCTATTACCCACAGAGCATTCGCGCCCCGGCACCACGGACACGGGCATCAGGCCGCGCCGATGTTCGGCACCAGGCCAGGGGTGGGCTGGCCGCTTTTCAGCGCCGCCGTGAAGGCCAGCATGCGGTCAATCGGCAGGCGCGCGCGCGGGATGATGGCCGGGTCCACCTGGATGGCGTTGGCGCCGGTTTCCAGCACCTGGGCCACACCGGCCAGACCGTTCATGGCCATCCAGGGGCAGTGGGCACAGCTTTTGCAGGTGGCGCTGTTGCCGGCGGTGGGCGCCTCGTAGAACAGCTTGCCGGGGTTCAGGGTGCGCAGCTTGTGCATCATGCCGTTGTCGGTGGCGACGATGAATTCGCGCGCATCCATCTCCCGTGCCGCCTTCAGGATGCCCGAGGTCGAACCCACGGCGTCGGCCAAGGCGATCACGTCGGGGGGGCTTTCGGGGTGCACCAGCACCTTGGCAAGCGGGTGCTCTTTTTTGAGCGATTCCAGCTCGAAGGCCTTGAACTCGTCGTGCACGATGCAGGCGCCGTTCCACATCACCATGTCGGCGCCGGTTTCGCGGCGGATGTAGTCGCCCAGGTGCCGGTCGGGTGCCCACAGGATCTTCTGGCCCTGGCCTTTGAGGGCGCGCACGATGTCGAGTGCGCAGCTGCTGGTCACCAGCCAGTCGGCGCGGGCCTTCACGGCGGCGCTGGTGTTGGCATAGACCACCACGGTGCGATCGGGGTGCGCATCACAAAAGGCGCTGAACTCCTCGATGGGGCAGCCCAGATCCAGCGAGCAGGTGGCATCGAGGTCGGGCATGAGGATGGTTTTCTCGGGCGAGAGGATCTTGGCCGTCTCGCCCATGAAGCGCACGCCGCTCACCACCAGCGTCTGCGCGGCGTGGTCGCGGCCAAAGCGCGCCATCTCCAGCGAGTCGCTGACGATGCCGCCGGTTTCCTCGGCCAGGTCCTGCAGGTCGGGGTGCACGTAGTAGTGCGACACCATCACCGCGTTCTTTTCCTTGAGCAGGCGGCGGATCCTGTCCTTGGTGGCCGCGCGCTCTGCCTGCGACAGCTCGGCGGGGACTCGCGCCCAGGCGTGGCGGGTAGTGCACACGCCGCCTTCGGCAGGCTGCTCGTAATCGACTTCCTTGAGGGTGATGGTGGTGTTCATGCCAGCTCCTGCAGGCGCATCGAGAAATCGGTGGCCTTCACGTCCTTGGTGAGGGTGCCAATCGAGATGCGGTCCACGCCGGTTTCGGCCAGTTCGCGCAGGCCCGCCAGCGTGACGCCGCCCGAAATCTCCAGAATGGCGCGCCCGGCGTTGATGCGCACGGCCTCGCGCAGCAGGGGCAGCGGCATGTTGTCCAGCAGCACCATGGTGGCGCCGGCGTCCAGCGCCTCGGCCAGCTGCGCCAGCGTTTCGACCTCGATCTCGATGAACTTCGCCTGTGCGGCCACCTGCTCGGCGGCGCGCAGCACGGCGGTGACGCCGCCGGCGGCGGCAATGTGGTTCTCTTTGATCAGCACGGCATCGTGCAGGCCGATGCGATGGTTGGTGCCGCCGCCCACGCGCACGGCATATTTTTGCGCCAGGCGCAGGCCGGGCAGGGTTTTGCGCGTGTCCACGATGCGGGCCTTGGTGCCAGCCACCGCCTCCACATAGGTGGCAGTCTTGGTGGCCACGGCACTGAGCAGTTGCAGAAAATTGAGCGCCGTACGCTCGGCGCTGAGCAGTGCGCGGGCATTGCCCTCGATTTCGAGCACCACCTGGTCGGGGGCGCAGCGCTGGCCCTCGGCCACGCGCCAGGTCAGCTGCACGGAAGGGTCGAGCGCGCGCAGGGCGGCCTCGGCCCAGGGCGCGCCGCAGATCACGGCGGCTTCGCGTGCCAGGATGCGCGCGCGGGTGCGGCGGGCGGGCGCTATCAGGCCAGCGGTCAGGTCGCCGCTGCCCACGTCTTCGTCAAGGGCGCGTGCCACATCGGCACGGGCCAGGGCGGCCACGGCCGCGTTGCTGAAATCGTCGATCGGAATTGTCATGGGCGGGAGCATAGCGGCATTGGCACGCGCCGCACGGCTGCCCGGGCTTCCCCATGCCCCGGGCATGGCGTGCGCCCTCGCGCCGCTTCATACGGTCTTGCATTCAAGCGGATAACTGGGCGGGAAGCCGCAGACAGTGCTCTAGCACGGCAAGGCGAACCAACTATCGTTTACGTTTGAAGGCAAAACCGTATCAGCGCGCGGGCAGCACCGTGCCCCAGCATTCGCCAAAGCCGATGCGCGCTGCACCGGGCTTTTCGCACCAGCCGCGCAGCACGACCGCGTCACCGTCTTCCAGGTACACGCGCTGCTCTCCGCCGGGCAGCTGCAGCGGGTTCTTGCCGCCGGTGGTCAGTTCGATCAGCGCGCCCGCCTGATCGAGCGTGGGGCCCGACAGGGTGCCGCTGCCCAGCAGGTCGCCGGGCTGCAGGTTGCAGCCGTTGACGGTGTGGTGCGCGAGCATCTGCGCCACGGTCCAGTGGGCGTGGCGGTAGCTGGTGCGGCAGATGCTGGCATCGCCCTGCCCGGCCGCAGCCATGCGCGGCGTGCGCAGGCCCACCTGCAGCTGGATGTCGAACGCGCCCCCCGCGCGGTTGGCGGGGCTGTCGAGGTAGGGCAGCGGCGCGGGGTCGCCCTCGGAGCGGGCAAAGGCCACGCGGTGCGGTGCCAGGGCCTCCAGCGTCACGATCCAGGGCGAGATGGTGGTGGCGAAGTTCTTGGACAGGAACGGGCCCAGGGGCTGGTATTCCCAGGCCTGGATGTCGCGGGCCGACCAGTCGTTGAGCAGGCAGATGCCAAACACATGCTGCTCGGCTTCGGTGATGGGAACGGCGTCGCCCTGGGCGTTGCCCTCGCCCACGAAGATGCCCAGCTCCAGCTCGATATCCAGGCGTTTGCTGGGCACGACCGAGGGTGTCTGCGCACCCGGCGGCAGGGTCTGGCCCTTGGGCCGGGGAAAGGCCTGGCCCGACACGCCAATGCTGGACACCCGCCCGTGGTAGCCGATGGGCACCCAGTGGTAATTGGGCAGCAGCGGGTTGTCGGGGCGAAACTGTTTGCCGATGTTGGTGGCATGGTGCACCGAGGTGTAGAAGTCGGTGTAGTCGCCAATGCGGGCGGGCACGTCGTATTCGGCCCCGGCCTGGGGCACCAGGCAGGCGGCCAGAGCGGCCTGCTGCGGCGCGCCTTCGCGCAAGGCGCGCGACAGTGCCAGGCGCAGCGCGCTCCAGGCTTTGTGGCCCAAGGCCATCAGGGCGTTGAGCTTGTCGCTGGCTGCGGCCTGGGCCGCAACCTGGGCCTCGCCCGAAAGCACGCCCGCAGAGGCCAGCGCCGCCATGTCGATGATCTGGTCGCCAATGGCCACGCCGCCACGCCAGGGCTCGGAGCGCCCCTGGCGGCGAAACACCGCGAACGGCAGGTTCTGGATGGGGAAGTCGGTACCGGGCGCATGGGCCGAGGGCAGCCAGCAGCGCAGCTGCGGGTCGTGGGTTTCGTTCAGAAAGGTCATGGGTGGGGCAAGCAGGTTCGGTGGGACGGGGTTGAGAGCGGGTAACACAACCCAGCGCAGCGGTTCTGGCTAGGCGCTGTGTCGCAGGCAGTACGAGTCGTACGGCAAGACGCGGCAACGACGCCAGAAGGGCTTTGTTAGCCGCTCTTATTGCGCCATGCTGCCGTCGTGCATCCAGGCGGCGTGCTTGGGGGCGCGTCGGGTTTCGCTCCACTCCTGCAGCATCTCCCACTTCACGGCATCGAGCTTGGCGTACATCTCGGGCGTGCCGATGTCGCAGGCCAGCTCCAGGCGGTGGCCGTTGGGGTCAAAGAAATAGATGCTCTTGAAGATGGTGTGGTCGGTGGGGCCGACGACTTCAATGCCGGCTGCTTCCAGGCGGGCCTTGGTGGCGAGCAGCGTGTCCATCGAATCGACCCGGAGCGCCAGGTGCTGCACCCAGCTGGGGGTGTTGTGGTCGCGGTCCATGGGCGGCTGGCCGGGCAGCTCGAAAAACGCCAGCACGTTGCCGTTGCCGGCATCCAGAAACACATGCATGTACGGATCGGGGGCCTTGGTCGAGGGCACTTCGTTTTCTGCGATGGCCAGCACGAATTGCATGTCGAGGTGCTTGACGTACCAGTCCACGGTCTGCTTGGCATCCTTGCAGCGGTAGGCGACGTGGTGAATTTTCTGAACCAGCATGGCGGTCTCCTTGGGGGGCGTGGGGGAAACAAAAATTTCGGGATTTACAGGTCTTGCAAGGCCGCCTGCAGATGGCGGCCAAACGTCTCGGCGTCGCCCAGCGCCTGGGCGTTGAGCAGTGCGAGCTTGACCAGGAACAGCTCGGCCTTGTCGGGGCCGGCCTGGTCGATGGCGGTGGCGAGCTGGTCATAGACCTGCTCCAGCCCGGCGATGCCCAGGGCAGGCTGGCCCGGTACGGGCGTTGGAAACGATGTGGAAGGCTGGGACTGGGACACGGTGCGGTCTCCTTACTGGGGCAGTGCGTGGTTCAGGGCCGCCTGCAGGCGGGTGGCATCGAGCGTGAGCCAGCGGGCGCACACATGCTGGTCGGGGCGCAGCAGGTAGGCGGCCCCGCTGGCGGGCACGCCGTAGCGCGCACGGAAATGGCCATCGGCATCGGCCAGGGTCTGGTCGGCGCCGGCCACGGGGGCGCTGGCCCCCACGGCGGTCAGCCGCAGCGGCACGCCCCGGGCGCGGGCGCTGTTCACGACATCCAGCAGGGCCTCGGGCACGGCGGCAGCCTCGGTGAAATACAGCAGGTCAAAGCCGCCGCCGAGGTGGTCCAGCAGGAAGTCGCTGGCCGACAGGCGGATGTTCTGCGGCGGTGCGCCATGGGCCGGGCCGGCCCTGAACAGGGCGTTGTCGTCGCCGGGGCTGTTGAGCGCCGAATGCGTGTACTCGTGCGGCCGCGAGGTGCGCCAGTGGTAGAGGGGGCGCACGAACGCCTGCGACAGCGACAGCGACAGCACGGCATCGCGCAGCAGCCGAAAGCCCCGCGTGGGCGGCGTCATGAAGCGCGTGCTCTTGCCCGACTCTTCGATGATCTCCCGGGCGGCGCCCACGCGTTCGCGGCTGTAGTTGTCCACCAAGGCGTCGCTGGCGACGCCCTTGATGGCAAAGGCCAGGTGCCAGCCCAGCGACTGCGCATCCTGAAACGCGGTGTTGGCACCACGCACGCCAAAAATCGGCAGCAGGTGGGCCGCGTCGCCGGTGAACAGCACGCGGCCATGGCGGTAGTCGGGCAGCGTCAGCGTGCGGGCCGAATAGACCGAGCTCCAGTCCATCTCCCAGGCCTTGTCGCCGTGGCCGATCTGCGCCAGCAAGGCGTTGATGCGGGCGGCCAGCGCGGCGGGTTGCAGCGCGTCTTCGGGGGTTTCGTTCTCGGGCAGCTGGTAGTCCACGCGCCAGATGCCGTGCGGCTCGCGGTGCATCAGCACGGTGTTGCCGGGGTTCCAGTCGGGGTCGAAAAAGGCCAGGCGCTCGGTGGGCAGCGGCAGGTCGATGCGGATGTCGGCAATCACGAAGCGGCCTTCGTACGAGGCGCCCTCCATCTGCAGCCCCAGCGCGGTCCGGATGCCCGACCGGCCGCCGTCCGCGGCCACCACCCAGTCGGCGCACAGCGTGTAGGGGCCTTCGGGGGTATCGACCTCCAGTGTGGCGCCGCTGGCATCCTGCGCCACCTGCGTGACCTTGTTGCCCCAGCGGAAATCGACCAGCGGCTCGGCCTGGCAGGCGTCATGCAGGTATTCCTCCATGTACTGCTGCTGGATGTTCAGCATGGGGAAAAACCGGTCGTCCGCGTCGTGCGGCGCTTCCATGCGGAACACGCGCTGGCCCCGGTAGTGCGAGTTGCCAAAGCGCCAGGGCAGGCCATTGTCCACCATGCGCTGGGCCACGCCGACCTGCTGCAGGATCTCCAGCGAACGGCGGGTGAACACGATGGCACGGCTGCCCTGCGAGACCTGCAGCTCGGACTCCAGCACCACGCTGGCCACGCCGTGGCGTGCCAGCTCCAGCGCCGTGACCATGCCCGAGGGACCCGAGCCGACGATCGCCACCGGGTGGTTGCCCTGGGCCGGATGCTGCGAGGCCAGCCACGGAGCGTGGACCTGGTAGGGGTAGTAGATGGAAGAGCGCGCTTGCGTGGTGGGCTGGTGCATGGTCGGTCGTGAATCAGAAAAGGAAGGGGCGGCCGGTCAGCCGCGCTCGTTGTGCGCGACCAGGCGGTCGAGCAGCTGGCCCAGCTGGGCCAGCTCGCGGGGCTTCAGGCAGCCAAAGATCTCGCGGTTGCGCCGCACCACGAGCTGGTTGGCGGCCTGCCAGCGCTCGCGGCCCTGCGGCGAGAGCATCAGCACCACGCCACGGCCATCGGCCTCGCTGCCCTGCTTGAACACCAGGCCCTGGTCCACCAGCGCCTGGGCAGCCCGGCTGGCCTGGCTCTTGTTCAGGTTGGACAGGCGCGCCAGGTCCTTGACCGACAGCGGCTCGAAGGTGCCGATGGTGGTCAGGCACCGGCCATCGCTGAGCGACAGGCCTGCCTCGTCCAGATAAGCCTGGTGGCTGACCGGGTCGGACAGCTTGCCCAGGTGGTGGAACCGGTAGGTGAACGAGCGGTTGAGCGGCACCTCGAACGGGTCGGCGGCCACTTCGGCCTGGGGGGCGGTGGAACGGGAGGACCGGGCCATGGGATCAGTCCAGCTTGATGCTGCCGACCTTGATGACCTGGCCCCACTTGGCGCGCTCATCGGCCCAATAGCGGGCCATCTGCTCGGGCGAGCTGGGGATGGACTCCAGGCCCAGCGCCTGCAGGCGAGCCTTCACGGCCGTGCTGTCCATGGCGGCCAGCAAGGCCGCATTGAGCTTGGCGATCACGTCCTTGGGGGTGCCGGCAGGCACCACCAGGCCTTGCCAGGCGTAGGCCTCGAAGCCCTGGAGACCCTGCTCCTGCAGCGTCGGGATGTCCTCGAAGTTCTTGACCCGCTTGGCGCTGGCGATGCCGATGGCACGCAGCTTGCCGGTCGTCACGAACTGGTAGCCGCTGGCCGTGTCCACAAACATGAAGGGCACCTGGCCCGCCACCACATCCTGCACCGCAGGGGCCGCGCCACGATAAGGCACATGGGTGAAGCGGTTGCCGGTTTTCTCGCGGAACAGCTCGGCCGCCAGATGGTGCGGGCTGCCCGGACCGGGCGATGCGTAGTTGGCGGCGTTCTGGGCTTTGGCCCAGGCCAGAAATTCGGGCAGCGTCTTGGCGGGCACCTGCGGGTTGACCACGAGGATCATCGGGAACCGCACCGTGAGGCCGACCGGGGCCAGGTCCTTTTCTGCGCTGTAGCCCAGCCTGGTGTACAGCGACGGGTTGGCCGCCAGCGTGGCGGTGTCGGCGGACATCAGCACATAGCCATCCGCCTTGGCGCGGGCGACGTACTCCGCACCGATGTTGGTGGCCGCGCCGGGCTTGTTGTTGATGATGATGGGCTGGCCCAGCCACTTGCCCATGGACTCGGCCAGCGTGCGGGCCACCACATCGGTGCCGCCGCCAGCAGGGTACGGAACCACCCACTCGACGGTCTTGGAGGGATAGGTCTGGGCCGCCGCAGCCGCGCAGGCCGTGAGCACAGCCAGGGCAAAAAGTCGGCGGGTGGTGGGCAAAAAGTTGCGCATGAAAACCTCGGAATCGGGCAGGATGGGTTGAGCTGGAACAACGACACCAAAACCGCCACCGGGTAAACGCACGCGGCTTTGATCTGGCGCAACAAATGTATTCAATTTGGTTGCGCGCGCAACTAGATATTTACCCTAATGGTTGCAAATGCAACCTGTTACATCAAGCGACCATCCCTTACAGGTGCGGGACCCGGTGCGTTGGGGCGGGCAGGTGAATGACGGGCTCTGTCGGCCGGACAAGACCGGCCAGGCGCCTGGCGGCGTGGACATGGCATAGACTCGCGGCACTTTTTTGCCATGGGACCTTCATGACTGATCCTGCCCAGCTCCAGGCGCCCCCGCACGCCACGCCGTATGGCACGCTGCCGCCCGCATCACCGTTGCCCCTGCGCCGGCCCATCAGCCTGCCGCGCCTGGCGCAGATGCGCGAGGCTGGAGAAAAAATCACCATGCTCACGGCCTACGACGCCACCTTTGCCGCGGTGGCCGATGCGGCCGGCATCGAGTGCATTCTGGTGGGCGACTCGCTGGGCATGGTCTGCCAGGGCCTGCCCAGCACGGTGGGCGTCTCGCTCGACACCATGGCCTACCACACGGCCAGCGTGGCACGCGGCCTGCACCGCGTGCAGGGCACGGCCTGGCTGGTGGCCGACCTGCCCTATGGCAGCTACCACGAGTCCCGCGAACAGGCCCTGCGCAACGCCTGCGTGCTGATGCAGGCCGGCGCGCACATGGTCAAGCTCGAAGGCGGCGGCTGGACGGCGCCCACGGTGGAGTTTCTGGTGCAGCGCGGCGTGCCCGTGTGCGCCCACCTGGGCCTGACGCCGCAAACCGTGCACGCCCTGGGCGGCTACCGCGTGCAGGGCAAGACCGAAGACGCCGCCCGCACCCTGCGCAAGGAGGCGCTGGAACTGCAGGACGCCGGCGCCGCCATGCTGGTGCTGGAGATGGTGCCCGCCGCACTGTCTGCCGAGATCACCGCCGAGCTGCGCCACTGCCACACCATAGGCATCGGTGCGGGCAACGGCACGGCCGGACAGGTGCTGGTGCTGCATGACATGCTGGGCATGAACCTGGGCAAGATGGCCAAATTCGTACACAACTTCATGCAGGACGCCGACAGCGTGCGGGGCGCCATGGAGGCCTATGTGCAGGCCGTCAAGCAGGGCCGCTTCCCCGACAACGCCTTGCACGCCTGGTAAGGCCCCTCTCCCACCCAGATCCCCAAAATGCTCATCGCCCGCTCCATTCCCGAACTGCGCGCCGCCCTGGCCGGCCGCCGCCCCGCCTTCGTGCCCACCATGGGCAACCTGCACGCGGGGCACCTGGCGCTGGTACACCAGGCCCGGCCGCTGGGCGACTGCACCGTGGTCAGCATCTTTGTGAACCGCCTGCAGTTTCTGCCGCACGAAGACTTCGACAGCTACCCGCGCACCTGGGATGCCGACTGCGCCCAGCTGCAGGCCGCCGGCTGCGATGTGCTGTTTGCGCCCCGCGAAACCGACCTCTACCCCGAACCGCAGACCTTCAAGGTGCAGCCCGATCCGCAGCTGGCCGACCCGCTCGAAGGCCAGTTCCGCCCCGGCTTCTTCACCGGGGTGGCCACGGTGGTGATGAAGCTTTTCAGCTGCGTTTTTGGCGCCACCGGCGGTGGCACGGCGGTGTTTGGTCGCAAGGACTACCAGCAGCTCATGGTGATCCGCCAGATGGTGCGCCAGTTTGCACTGCCCATCGAGGTGGTGGCGGGCGAGACCAGCCGCGCCCCTGACGGCCTGGCCCTGAGTTCGCGCAACGGCTACCTCAGCCCGCAGGAGCGCCAGGAAGCCGTGGCGCTGTCGCAGGCGCTGCACCAGCTGTGCGACCGCTGGGTCGCGGCGCAGGCCGCCGGAACGCTGCACCCGGCCGAGCTGGAGCAGCAGGCGCTGGACCAGCTGCGCGCGCGCGGCTGGCTGCCCGACTACCTGGCGGTGCGCCGCCGCCTGGACCTGCAGCCGGCCACGCCAGGTGATGCACCCGGGACGCTGGTGGCCCTGGGCGCCGCCCGGCTGGGGGCCACGCGGCTGATCGACAACCGGGAGTTCTAAACAACGCCCGGCCCTTGGGGTGGCACACCGCCCAGCGGGCGCCGCTGCTGGCGCTGACAGAACAAGGGATAGAAACAGACTGGAGTCAAGACATCCAACCTTGCCAGCCAGCACCTGCGGCAGGTGGTGCGGGCGCCGTCGGCCATCAGGGCATGGGGCGCCGGCCACCACGAATGCCCGGTAAACTTCCACGACCCGGATCAATTGCCTGATCCACCGCACCCCTGCGCCTTTTCCCTGCACCCGGATCACCCCATGTCCAACCCCTTCTCGCCTGCACAACTGTGGTCCCTGGCCGACCAGTTTGGCACCCCGCTGTGGGTGTATGACGCGGCCACCATCCGCCAGCGCATTGCGCAGCTGTCCAACTTCGACACCATCCGCTTTGCGCAGAAGGCCTGCTCCAACATCCACATCCTGGCGCTGATGCGCGCGCAGGGCGTGAAGGTGGACGCGGTCTCGCGCGGTGAGATCCTGCGCGCGCTGGCCGCCGGCTACCAGGCCGGCCAGCAAGGCGACGGGCCGTCGGAGATCGTGTTCACCGCCGACCTGTTCGATGCGGCCACGCTGGCCTGCGTGGTCGAGCATGGCGTGCCGGTGAACGCCGGCTCCATCGACATGCTGCACCAGCTGGGCGCGGCATCGCCAGGGCATGCCGTGTGGCTGCGCATCAACCCCGGCTTTGGCCATGGCCACAGCAACAAGACCAACACCGGCGGCGAGCACAGCAAGCACGGCATCTGGCACACCGACCTGCCGGACGCGCTGGCCGCCATCCGCCAACATGGCCTGAAGCTGGCGGGGCTGCACATGCACATCGGCTCGGGCGTGGACTACCGCCACCTCGAACAGGTGTGCGGCGCCATGGTGGAGCTGGTGCGCACCACGCACTCCGCGGGGCACGACCTGCACGCCATCTCGGCCGGCGGCGGCCTGTCCATCCCTTACCGCGATGGCGATCCGGTGATCGACACCCAGCACTACCACGGCCTGTGGGATGCCGCACGCCAGCAGGCCGAAGCCATCGTGCGCCACCCGCTGGGCCTGGAGATCGAGCCCGGCCGCTTTCTGGTGGCCGAGTCGGGCGTGCTGCTGGGCGAGGTGCGTGCCACCAAGGATGCCGGCAACAACCATTTCATGCTGCTAGACACCGGCTTCAACGAGCTGATGCGCCCCAGCATGTACGGCAGCTACCACACCATGAACGTGCTGCGCCGCGACGGCAGCACGGTTGCGCACCGCCCCAGCGTGGTGGCAGGGCCGCTGTGCGAGTCAGGCGACGTGTTCACGCAGGGCGACGGCGGCGTGGTGCTGCCGCGCAACCTGCCGGATGCCCAGGTGGGCGATCTGCTGGTCATCCACGACGCGGGCGCCTATGGCGCCTCGATGTCCTCCAACTACAACACCCGGCCTTTGACCGCCGAGGTGCTGGTCGATGGCGGCCAGGCCCGCCTGATCCGCCGTCGCCAGACGGTGGAAGAACTGCTGGCGCTGGAGTTGGGGCTGTAAGTCCGCCGGCGCGCTGACCGCCGGTCAGCCAGCGGGTAGGCCAAGCCCTACGCCACGGCGCAACCCAGGCGCACACGGGGCGCGGGCGCACGCCGGTAAGGTCAAGGCATCACTTTGTCGAGGAGATGGTGATGCCTGTCATTCTGTGGTTGCTCGGAGTGCCGCTGTCTGTGCTGCTGTTGCTGATGCTGTTTGGCGTGTTCTGAACACGCACCGGGGGCGCCGGTCGGCAGCGCCCCGCCCGATCAGCGCAGTTCGGAACCCGGATCGCGCCCCATCAGCAGGCCTACGGCATCGGCCGGGGCCAGGCGGCCATCGAGCAGCGCCACCACCGCCTGGGTGATGGGCATGTCCACACCGAGCCCGGCAGCACGCTGGGCCACGGTGCGGGCGCAGTACACGCCCTCGGCCACATGGCCCAGTGAATCCACCGCCTGCTGCAGGCTCTGGCCCTGCGCCAGCAGCAAGCCCACACGGCGGTTGCGCGACAGGTCGCCCGTGGCAGTGAGTACCAGGTCGCCCATGCCCGACAGCCCCATGAAGGTGTCGGGCCGCGCGCCCAGCGCCACGCCCAGGCGGGTCATTTCGGCCAGGCCGCGCGTGATGAGGGCCGCGCGCGCATTCAGCCCCAGGTTCAGCCCATCGCACAGGCCGGTGGCAATGGCCAGCACGTTTTTCACCGCACCGCCCACCTCCACGCCCACGATGTCGTCGTTGGCATACACCCGCAGGCTGGGGCTGTGAAAGGCGGCCACCAGCGCATCGCGCACCACGGCGTGCCGGCTGGCCGCCACCAGCGCCGTGGGCTGGCCGCGCGCCACCTCTTGTGCAAAGCTGGGGCCGCTGAGCACGCCAGCTATCAAATCAGGAGCAACCTGCGCACACACCTCGTGCGCCAGCAGCCCAAAAGACCCTGCATCGGCGGATGCCACCGCTTCGAAACCCTTGCACAGCCAGGCCACGGGGGCCGTGCAGCCGCGCAGGGCACGCAGCATGGCGCGCAGCGCCGCCATGGGCGTGGCCACGATGACCAGATCGGCCGAGCACGCCAGCGCCAGCGGGTCGGCACCCGATACCGCGAGCGCGGGGGGAAAAGCAATGCCCGGCAGGTAGCGTGCATTCTGGCGCTGCGCCTGCATGTCGGCCACCTGCTGGCCATCGCGCGCCCACAGCGTGACGGCATGGCCGCCCGGTTGCCGGGCAGCCCCCATGGCCAGTGCCGTGCCCCAGGCACCTGCACCAAGTACGACTATGTTCATAGCTGCTTGCGCTTATGCATCAAGCGCCAGAGGCCAAAATGGCCTCTGAACCGCATCACTGGGTGATGATGGGCGAAGGTTCGCCGGCGGCCTGGGCCTGCTGCTGCTCGTACATGGCCTGGAAGTTGATTTCTGCCAGGTGCACGGGCGGGAAGCCCGCGCGGTTCACGATGTCGGCCACGTTGCCGCGCAGGTAGGGGTACACGATCTGCGGGCAGGCGATGCCCATGATGGGGCCCATCTGGTCTTCGGGGATGTTGCGGATCTCGAAAATTCCGGCCTGCTTGGCCTCGACCAGGAACACGGTCTTGTCCTTGACCTTGGTCTGCACCGTGGCGGTGACGGCGACTTCAAAGATGCCTTCGGCCACGGGGGTGGCTTCCACGCCGAGCTGGATGTCCACGCTGGGCTGCTCCTGTTCGAGCAGGATGCCGGGCGAATTGGGCTGCTCCAGGGACATGTCCTTGAGGTAGACGCGCTGGATCTGGAACACGGGGTTTTCTTGATCGGCCATGGTGAAGTCTCTCTGCTCTAACAAAATTTCAGCAAAACAAAACCCGCCGGGGAGCAGCTCCCGCAGCGGGCACATGGGCTTGCATTATGCAGCGCCCGGGTAACCGATCAGGCGGCGCCCAGCAGGGGCATCAGCCCGCCGCGGCCGTCGAGCGCCACCAGATCGTCGTGCCCACCCACATGGGTGTCACCGATGAAGATCTGGGGCACCGTGCGGCGGCCGGTGATCTCCATCATGTGGCTGCGTGCTGCGGGGTCGGTGTCGATGCGGACCTCTTCGATCTGCTCGACGCCCTTGGCCTTGAGTATCTGCTTGGCGCGGACGCAATAGGGGCAGACGGCGGTGGTGTACATCTTTACGGGTTGCATGGCGGTCCTTCCTGTTTTTTCCTGTAGGGCAACAAAACCAGTCAAAAGCCTGTCGGCTATCGCATAACTGGGGGCAATTCAGGATTTTTCTACCGGCAGGCTGGCCTCGCGCCAGGCCTTGAGGCCACCGGCCATGGCCTGGGCGTTGTCGTAGCCGAGCTTCTTGGCCATGGCCACGGCACGGTTGGCGCGGGCGCCGCTGGCACACACCAGCACCAGCGGCAGGGCCTTGTTCTTCACCAGCGTGGGCAGGCGCTCTTCGAGCTGGCCCAGCGGCACATTCTTGGCGCCGCCCACATGGCCGGCAGCGAACTCTTCGGTCTCGCACACGTCGATGACCACGGCTTTCTCCCGGTTGATGAGCTGCACGGCCCGCGCGGGCGTGAGCGATCCACCACTGGCGTTCTTGAGCAGCGGCCACAGCAACATGCTGCCCGAAGCGAGTGCCACGAGGACCAGATACCAGTTGTCGATAACGAATTTCACGAAGATTCCTTGGGTTGGCAAACCGCGTAATTCTAAAATGTATGGTTTTGACCCGCTTTCCCTAGGGACACCATGCACAAACTCGTTCTGATCCGACACGGCGAATCCACCTGGAACCTTGAAAACCGCTTCACCGGCTGGACAGACGTTGACCTGACGCCCACCGGGGTGTCGCAGGCCATGTCGGCCGGCAAACTGCTCAAGGCCGAAGGCTACGAATTCGACCTGGCTTTCACCAGCGTGCTCAAGCGCGCCATCCACACCCTGTGGTACGCGCTCGATGAAATGAACTGCACCTGGCTGCCCGTGGTGAAGGACTGGCGCCTGAACGAGCGCCACTATGGCGCCCTGCAGGGCCTGAACAAGGCCGACATGGCCAAGCAGTACGGCGACGAGCAGGTGCTGGTGTGGCGCCGCAGCTATGACACGCCCCCGCCAGCACTGGAAGCCACCGACCCCCGCAGCGAGCGCAGCGACCGCCGCTATGCCGGCGTGGCGGCCGAGAACGTACCCCTGACCGAGTGCCTGAAAGACACCGTGGCCCGCGTGCTGCCGTTCTGGAACGAGGCCATGGCACCCGCCATCCGCTCGGGCAAACGGGTGGTGGTGGCGGCGCACGGCAACTCCATCCGCGCGCTGGTGAAGTACCTGGACAACATCTCCGAGACCGATATCGTGGGCCTGAACATTCCCAACGGGATTCCGCTGGTATATGAGCTGGACGCCGACCTCAAGCCCATCCGCCACTACTATCTGGGCGATGCCGAGGCCGCTGCCAGGGCTGCGGCCGCCGTGGCTTCACAGGGCAAGGCGTGAAGTCGGCGTAAAGCCGGGCAAAAACCCGAAAAATCCTGCGAAAGCAAGTACCCGCGCGGAACTGCAGCGGGCGCGGCCCTTCCAAAGTTGTATATTGAAACGAAGCGGTAAAGGTGTTCTATGGGCCACAAACTCAAAATTGCAGGGTGGGTGTCGATCGGCGTGGTGGCTGGAGCGCTGACCACGGTGTCCCTGCAGACGGTGGCGCGCGGCGCCATGGCGCCTTTGCCGCTGGAAGAAATCCAGCAGCTGTCCGCTGTGTTCGGCCTGGTCAAGACCGATTACGTCGAACCGGTGGATGACAAAAAGCTCATCACCGACGCCATCTCGGGCATGGTCGCCAGCCTGGACCCGCACTCGCAGTATTTCGACAAGAAGTCCTTCAAGGAATTCCGCGAAGGCACCTCGGGCCGCTTTGTGGGCGTGGGCATCGAGATCACGCAGGAAGACGGACTGATCAAGATCGTCTCGCCCATCGAGGGCTCTCCCGCCTTTCGCGCCGGGCTCAAGACCAACGACCTGATCACCAAGATCGACGAAACCGCCGTCAAGGGCCTGTCGCTCAACGACGCAGTCAAGAAGATGCGCGGCGAGCCCGCCACCAAGGTCACGCTCACCATCTTCCGCAAGGACGAAAGCCGCACCTTCCCCGTCACCATCACGCGGGAAGAGATCAAGACCCAGTCGGTCAAGGGCAAGCTCCTGGAGCCGGGCTATGGCTGGGTACGGCTGTCGCAGTTCCAGGAACGCACGGTGGATGACTTCGTGCGCAAGGTCGAGGAAATCTACAAGCAGGACCCGCAGCTCAAGGGCCTGGTGCTCGATCTGCGCAACGACCCCGGTGGCCTGCTCGATGCGGCCGTCGCGATCTCGGCGGCATTCCTGCCGGCCAACGTCACCGTGGTCAGTACCGACGGCCAGCTGGCCGAAAGCAAGGCCACCTACAAGGCCGCGCCCGAGTTCTACCAGCGCCGCAGCAGCGGCGACCCGCTCAAGCGGCTGCCTGCAGCGCTCAAGACAGTGCCGCTGATCGTGCTGGTGAACGAAGGCTCCGCCTCGGCCAGCGAGATCGTGGCCGGTGCCCTGCAGGATCACAAGCGCGCCACCATCATGGGCAGCCAGACGTTTGGCAAGGGCTCGGTGCAGACCGTGCGCCCCCTGGGTCCGGACACCGGCCTCAAGCTCACCACGGCCCGCTACTACACGCCCAGCGGCAAGTCGATCCAGGCCAAGGGCATCGTGCCCGACGTGATGATCGACGAGTCGGAAGAAGGCAATGTGTTTGCCGCACTGCGCATGCGCGAGGCTGACCTCGACAAGCACCTGGGCAGCGGCCAAGGCGCGGAACAAAAGGACGAGGCCCGCGAAAAAGCCCGCGAAGAAGCCCGCAAGCGCCTGGAGGAAGAAGCCAAGAAGCCGGTGGCGGAACGCAAGATCCCCGAGTTCGGCTCCGACAAGGACTTCCAGCTGACGCAGGCCCTGAACCAGTTCAAGGGCCGCCCCGTGCTGGTCAGCAAGACGCTGACCGAACGCAAGGAAGAAAAGAAAGAGAACTGAGACAGTTCTGCTGCCACCGAGGCCGGGCTTCCAGCGAAGCCCGGCCTTTTTCACGCGCCACGCTCCCGCACACACCATGACCGACGACCAGCTCCTGCGCTACTCCCGCCACATCCTGCTCGACGAGGTTGGCATCGAAGGGCAGGAGCGCATCCTGGCCAGCCATGCCCTGATCATCGGCGCGGGGGGCCTGGGCTCGCCGGCGGTGCTGTTCCTGGGGTCGGCCGGTGTCGGGCAGATCACGCTGGTCGATAACGACGTGGTGGACCTGACCAACCTGCAGCGGCAGATTGCCCACACCACCGCCCGTGTGGGGCAGCCCAAGGTGGCGTCGGCGGCGCAGGCCATCACGGCCATCAACCCGGAGGTTCGGGTCACGGCGCTGCAGGCGCGCGCGGATGCCGCCCTGCTCGACACGCTGGTGCCCCAGGCCACCGTGGTGCTGGACTGCAGCGACAACTACGCCACGCGCCACGCGATCAACGCCGCCTGTGTGCGGCATGGCAAGCCCCTGGTGGCCGGGGCCGTGATCCGCTTTGACGGGCAGATCACCGTGGTGGACCCGCGCGATGCGGTCTCGCCGTGCTATGCCTGCGTGTTCCCGCCCGATGCCGCTTTCGAAGAGGTGCAGTGCTCTACCATGGGGGTGTTTGCACCGCTGGTTGGCGTGGTGGGTGCCATGCAGGCCGCCGAGGCGCTGAAACTGCTGTCCGGCGCGGGGCCCTCGCTGGCGGGGCGCCTGCTCATGCTCGATGGTCGCGCCATGGAGTGGAGCACCATGCACCTGAACCGGCACCCCCACTGCCCGGTGTGCGCGGCGTTGAAGTAAGAAACGTCCTACGCCCTCAGCCTGTGGTGGCTGGCAGAATTGCCGCACCGCCCCCGTTAAATTAACGGCTCGACCCCAGCACATCCGCACCGGTCGCACCCATGGATCAGGCTGTGAAACTGCGTACCTACATTGTTGAAGACAACGCCACGATTCGGGAAAATCTGATCGGAACGCTGGAGGAACTCGCCTGCGTGGAGGCGGTCGGCGCCAGCGCCACCGAAGACGAAGGCAAGGAGTGGCTGACCGCCCACAGCGCTCAGTGGGATCTGGCGATCGTGGATCTGTTCCTGCGCCAGGGCAGTGGCCTCGGTGTGCTGGCGGCATGCCGGGCCCGCCAGCCGGGCCAGAAAATGGTGGTCCTGAGCAACTATGCCACCCCCGATGTGCGCATGCGCTGCGCGCAGCTTGGCGTGGATGCGGTGTTCGACAAGTCCAACGAAATCGACGCCCTGGTGGACTACTGCATCGAGCACAGCAGCAAGGCACACAGCGCAGCGGATCAGCAGCCCCGGCCGGACATGCCGTGAAGCCCCTTGCCCTGCGCAAACCGTGCCGGGGCGGCGTTGACAAGGCACGGCCACCGCGGGACCAGCGCTGCCCGCGCAGCCAACGGGGCCGGGGGACCCGCCCTTCAGTCGATCAGCCGGTTTTTCAGCGCGTAATAGGTCAGATCGCTGTTGGACGAGAGCGCCATCTTTTCCATGAGCCGCGTGCGGTAGGTGCTCACGGTCTTCACGCTCAGCGACAAGTCCTTGGCGATGTCTCCGGCGGTTTCGCCCTTGGCCAGTTTCAGGAACACCTGGAATTCCCGCTCCGACAACTGCTCATGCGGCGGCGCATCGTCCTTGCGGTTCAGTTGCTGCGCCAGCAGCTCGGCAACGGCGGGCGTGAGATAGCGCCGCCCCAGCGCAATGGTGCGAATGGCCTCGACGATCTCGGAAGGCTCGCACTCCTTGTTGAGGTAACCGCTGGCACCCTGGCGGATCAGGTTGATGGCGTAATGCTCTTCGGGATAGCCACTCAGGATGAGAATGCCCATGTCGGGCGCCTTCGCACGCAGCATGGCCAGCGCATCCAGCCCGCTCTGGCCCGGCATGGACAGGTCCATCAGCAACACGTCTATTTCATGGTTGCGCACGAGATCGATGGCTTCGCGGCCGTTGCCCGCCTCGCCCTCCACGCGAAAGTCGACATGCTCCGACAGAAACTGCCGCAGCCCGGTACGAACAATCGCGTGGTCATCCACAATACCGATCTTGATCATGAGCTTCTTTCAGGGAGCGGCCATGCCACGTCCAGGTCGTTGTTGTTGCACAGGCTTGCGCCGCCACCTGCACCGCAGGCGACAGCGTAGCAGTTCCCCGCGATTATCCGAGCACCCCGCATGACGTTTAAAGAAAACTCCCGGCACTGGCTCAGAAAAAGCCGCACGATGGCCTTCAGCCTGCCTTTTGCCTTGCTGGCTGCGCTGGTGCTGATCGGCATCAACGAAGCCGGGCACATGCGCTCGCAGGAAGCCGTGGAAGCCATGAACGAGGGACAGCAGACCCGCAATGCGGTCAACCGCCTGCTGCAAAGCATGCTGGACGCCGAAACCGGCCAGCGCGGCTACCTGCTGACCGGCAACGAAACCTACCTCGAACCCTACGACAAGGCAGTTGTCACGGTGCAGACCAATCTGGACGAGTTGCGCAACCGGTATCTGAAGTCGCCCGATGAACTGCAGCAGTTTGCCCATCTGTCGCGCGAGGTTTCGCGCAAGCTGGCCGAGATGGAGCTGAGCCTGCGCCTGCGCCGGCAGGGCAACGAGGATGCCTGGAAATTCATCCTGTTCACCGACGTGGGCAAGGAGCACATGGAGTCGATCCGCAAACAGGCCCATGTGCTGATCGATCGCAGTGCCCAGAGGGTGCAGGAGAGCCGCCGCCAGATTGTGCAATCGCTGATGCTGTCGCGCATCGGCATTGCGACCGTGACAGCCGTCGGCCTGCTGGCGTTCTACATGTACCTGCGCCAGGCCAGCACCCTGCAAGAGGTGAACCAGCGCGAACAGGAAGTGCTGGAGCGTGAGCGCGAGCGGCTCGAAGGCCTGGTCCGCGCGCGCACCGCCTCGCTGTCCGAGCTGGCCAGCCACCTGCAGCAGGTGCGCGAGGACGAACGTGGCTACCTGGCGCGCGAACTGCACGACGAACTGGGCGCCTTGCTGACCGCCGCCAAGCTCGACGTCGCCCGGCTCAAGTCGAAGATCGACCACCAGGCCCCCGAAGTTGCCGAACGCCTCCGGCACCTGACCGAAACGCTCAACAGCGGCATTGCCCTCAAGCGCCGCATCATCGAGGACCTGCGCCCCTCCTCGCTGTCCAACCTGGGGCTGGCGACGGCCCTTGAAATCCTGACCCGCGAACATGCCGAGACCGCCGGGATCGAGATCGAGACCAGTCTGGAGTCCGTGCAGCTGACAGAGGCCACCCAGCTGACGGTCTACCGGCTGGTGCAGGAAGCCCTCACCAACATCAGCAAGTACGCCAAGGCCACCAAGGTGCTGGTGACCGTGCACAACCACCCTACCCATGTGACGGTGCAGGTGCGCGACGATGGCGCAGGCTTCGACCCGGCCAGCGTGGGCATTGCGTCGCATGGACTGGCCGGCATGCGCCACCGGGTGGAGGCCGCCGGCGGGCGGCTGACCATCACCTCCCGCCCGGGCAACGGCACCCTGGTGTCGGCCGTTCTGCCCAAGCCCCGCTGAATTACCCGCACCCCGGCACCACGGCACCACGGCACCACGGCATGCTGCGGCCTGCGCTGGGCGTTCAGGCGGGATGGCACCGTCGGCTGCGTCCTACAAGGCAGCCCTCCAGGTGCCGACAAGGGCGAGCGCCAGCCACCGGCATGCGCGGCGGCCCGCTCTGCCTACAGTACATCTCAGGCGCTCAATTCCTGGCGCCACCTCACTTACGGCAACACCGAGCTTCAAGGAGATGGAAATGCTGCACTACGCCGTTGTCTTTCTGGTTATCGCGCTCATCGCCGCTGTGTTCGGCTTTGGCGGCATTGCGGCAGGCGCCGTAGGCATCGCCAAGATCCTGTTCTTTGTGTTCGTGATCATGGCCATCGTGACGTTCGTGCTGGGCCTGCTGAAAAAGGGCTGATCCCCGCACTCCACCGTCCTGCGACAGCCATTGCGTTCCCCAACCCTTTACATCTTCGGAGAGTACCCATGAATACCGAATCCACCACGACCAAAGTTGCGGACGGGGCGCGCAGTCTCGCCGATAACGTGCTGCAAAGCGCCCAGGACGCAGCACAGACGACACGCGACAAAGCCAGGGAATCCCTGGACAAGGCCGAATCCGGTGTGCGCGAACTGCGCCGTGAAGCCAGCCCGGTCATCAATGATCTGGCCGCCCGCGCCCACGACCTGGCCACGCGCAGCATCGACTTCTGCGCCGAGAGCAGTGCCCGCGCACGCCACCAGGTCCAGCAGGCTGCTGACGCCACCACACGCTATGTCACGCAGCAGCCGGGCAAGTCCGTGGCCATTGCCGCCGCTGCTGGCGCCGCCGTGACAGCCGCTGTGCTGCTGATGTCACGCCGCCGCAACCCCTGAACGACCACGGAGCTTTTCGCCCCATTGAAAGTGTCTCCATGAACAAACTCAGCCCTCTGCCCTCCCATGCGGCCGGCATGGAACTGGACGAAACAGCCCTGAAAGCCGCGGCCACCAGCCATCTGGATGAGGGTGCGGTCACACCCGCCTTCAGCCAGCATCGCGACGACATCGTGCGCCTGCTCAACGACGCCCTGGCAACCGAGCTGGTCTGCGTGCTGCGCTACAAGCGCCACCACTTCACCGCCCACGGCATGACCTCGCCCGCCATTGCGGCGGAGCTCATGGTGCACGCCACCGAAGAAGCGGCCCACGCCGACCTGCTCGCCCGGCGCATCGTGCAGCTGGGGGGCAAGCCCGACTTTGCGCCCGACACCCTGCTCGCCCGCAGTCATGCCGACTACGACACCTCGTCGGACCTCCAGGCCATGGTGAAAGCCAACCTGGTGGCTGAACGCATTGCCGTGGAGGCCTACCGCCAGATGATTGCATTGATTGGTGACAAAGACCCCACCACCAAACGCATGCTCGAAGGCATACTGGCCGACGAAGAAGAACATGCCGACGAACTCAAGGATTTGCTGGGAACCTAGCCCGTTCCAGCGCCACGACAGCCAGCCGGTCACGGAGGGTGCAACAAGCCGGCAAGCTGTGATTTTCCCTCGCACCCGCGTCTCCACTCTTTGAAGGAATACACCATGAAATACGCACGTGCCCTCGCCTTTGCCGCAGCCACAGCCATCACCGTCGTCACCGCCACGGGCTGCGCAGTGGCGCGCAACCAGCAAACCGCTGGCGCCTACATCGACGATGCGGGCATCACCACCGCCGTCAAGGCCAAGATGGCGGAAGACAAAACGGTGTCCGCTACCGCCATCAGCGTCGAAACGCTCAACGGCACGGTTCAGCTGTCGGGTTTTGCCAAGTCGCAAGCCGAGAAGAACCAGGCGGAAGCCATTGCCCGCAACACCAGGAACGTCAAGGAAGTGCGCAACAGCATTGTTGTGCGCCCCTGATAAGGTCTCGCATTCAAGCGGATAACTAGGCGGGAAGCCGCAGACAGTGCTCTGGCACGGCAAGGCGAACCAACGAAGTTATACGTTTGAAGGCAAAACCGTATGAGCGTTCGCGCACGATCCTGTCGGTAGCGGCGCAAGCCGTGCGGCGGGGCGTGGCAGAAAAAGGGCACCAGCACCGAACCATCTGGTTCGGTGCTGGTGCCCTTTTTGACTGGCCGCCGCGCTTTCTCGTCTGCCCGCGGCGCGCCCGACCGCCGGGGGTTAAGCTGCAACACCATGCGGGTATTCAATTGCGACCATTGCGGTCATCTGGTTTTTTTTGACAGCGTGCAATGCATGCATTGCGGCAGCACGCTCGCCTTTGTGCCCGAGCTGCTCTGCATGGCGGCGTTGGCCCCGGCCCCGCAGGACGGGCCGGACCTGTGGCGCCGCATGGGGCTGCGCGGCAGTGCGGACTGCAGCGGGCGGCTCTATCGCCTGTGCGCCAACCACGCCGCCTACGACGCCTGCAATTTCGCCCTGCCGGCGCACGATTTCTCCCCGCTGTGTGTGTCGTGCCGCCAGACGCGCGTGCTGCCCGATCTCTCCGAACCCGCCAACCTGGGCCGATGGAAGCAGATCGAAGCGGCCAAGCGCCAGCTTTTCTACACGCTGGCCCGCCTGGGGCTGGAGCCCGCGCCGGGCCGGTCCGGACCGGTGTTCGAGTTTCTGGCGGACTGGCCCGGCGGGCCACCCGTCCTCACCGGCCACCATGGCGGCACCATCACCCTCAACGTGGCCGAAGCCGACGACGGCGAGCGCGCGCGGCGGCGCGTAGCGCTGGGCGAGCCCTACCGCACCCTGATTGGCCACCTGCGCCATGAATCGGGCCATTTCTACTGGGACCAGCTGGTGCGCGACGGCCATTGCCTGGAGGCCTTTCGCAGCCTGTTTGGCGATGAGCGCCTCGATTACGCCGCCGCCCTGCGTGCCCACTACGCCAAAGGCAGCGACACGGGCGACTGGCGCCCGCACCATGTGAGCAGCTACGCGGCCTCACACCCCTGGGAGGACTGGGCCGAAACCTGGGCGCATTACCTGCACATGGTGGACCTGCTCGAAACGGCGGCCAGCTACCAGACCAGCCTGTCCGTGCCCGACCCGCATGCCGCCCAGCGCCACCAGGTGAGCGACCCCTTTGCCAGCCCGCGACCCGCGTTTGACGACATGGTGCGCCAGTGGGTGCCCCTGACCCTGCTGCTCAACAGCCTGAACCGCAGCCTGGGGCAGAGCGACGCCTACCCCTTTGCCCTGTCGCCCGGCGCGCTGCGCAAACTGCGCTTTGCGCACGACTTGCTGATGCAGCCCCCCGCAGGCTGAAAGTCTCAGCCTCTCAGGCCGACGCTGCACGGTTCAGCTTGCGCATCAGTTGCGCATGCACCCCGGGCGAGACGAACTGCGCCACGTCGCCGCCCAGCGGGGCAATTTCGCGCACCAGCGTGCTGCTGATGAACTGGTGCTGGCTGCTGGGGGTGAGGAACACCGTCTCGATGTGCGGCACCAGTGCGCGGTTCATGCCTGCCAGCTGGAATTCGTAGTCGAAATCGGTGCCCGAGCGCAGGCCGCGCAGCATGGCCGTGCCGCCGCGCGCAGCGGTGAACTCGGTCACCAGGCCATCAAAAGGCTCGACGCTCACCTGCGGGCAGTCGCGCAGCGCCTCGCGCGCCATGTCCATGCGCTCGTCCAGGCTGAACAGGGTCTTTTTGTGGTGGGCAATGGCCACGGCAACGATCACCCGGTCGAACAGTTTCGCAGCGCGGCGCACCAGGTCTTCATGGCCCAGCGTGATGGGATCGAAGGTTCCGGGGTAGATGGCGAGCACGTTGGGTGCCATGGGCTGGGGTCTCCTGGTGGGCAGATGGATTTGGGGCCCGGCCCACAGGGGCCGGCCGGGCCGCGTGGGCGGATTATGCAGCGCACTGCAACGCGCAGGAGGCGCAGTGCATGCCCCCTTTTTTTTCAAGAAAATACGACTCTGGCGTTTATATAGAAAGCGCAATAAGCTACTATTTTTATAGCTACCGAGTACTGTACCGTCAGCCCGCCAGGCGCCGCTGAAGCAGGTGCGCATGCACCGCACCCGCCTTCAGGTGGCGGTGCACCACCAGCCCGAACGGGGCCAGTGCCTCGTCGGTCCAGGCCTGCGGCGCCTCCAGGTAAACGAAGCCGTCTGCCGCCACGGCCTTGGCGGCGGCCTGCAGGGCCGGCTCGAACCAGGCGCTGTCAAACGGCGGGTCGAGCAGCACCAGGTGCAGACTGGCCGGCGCTACCTGCCGTAGCGCGGCAATGCCGTCGCCGCGCTGCACACGCACGGCCGTGGCCGCCAGGCGGGCCTGCAGCTTGTGCAGCTGGGCCACCAGGGTGGCGTCGTTTTCCACCAGCTGCACGGCGGCAGCGCCGCGCGAAGCCGCCTCCAGCCCCAGCGCGCCAGTGCCGGCAAATGCATCCAGGCAATGCCAGCCGGTCAGGTCCTGGCCCAGCCAGTTGAACAGGGTTTCGCGCACGCGATCGGGCGTGGGACGCAGGCCCGGGCGCTGGGCCACGGGCAGGCGGGTGCGCTTCCACTGGCCGCCGATGATGCGGATTTCGCCCGCAGCCTGGGGGGCTGCGTCTTTCCGGGCGCTGCTCTTGGCTGCCTTGGTGTTCTTGGACTCCTTGGCGTCGTCGGGCTCGGCCGCGGGGACGTTCCTGGCCGGACGGGCCAGGCGGCCGCCGGGCAGGGTTTCCAGGCGCAGGCTGGAGCGGCTCATGGCTGGCCTCCCACGACCACGGTGACCATGCGCTCGGGTTGCAGCTTGCGTGCCATGGCGGCGCGGATATCGGCCACGGTGAGCGCCTCGACGCGTGCCGTCCAGTGCTCCAGGTAGTCGAGCGGCAGCCCGTTCCAGGCGATGTTGGCCACGTTGCCCAGCAGCTTCTTGTTGCTGTCGATGCGCAGCGCAAAGCCGCCGATCAGGTTGTCCTTGGCGGCGCGCAGCTCGGTCTCGGTGGGGCCTTCGCGCACGAAGCGCGCCAGCACATCGCGCGAGACCTGAACGGCCTGCGCTGCCTGGTCGGGCCGGGTCTGCAGGCCGATGCTGAACGCGCCCGCATGCAGGCCGGGCGCAAAGCTGCTGTACACGCTGTAGCTCAGGCCGCGCTTCTCGCGCACCTCGTTGGTCAGGCGCGAAGTGAAGCCCCCGCCGCCCAGGATGTGGTTGCCCACCAGCAGCGCCAGAAAGTCGGGGTCGCGGCGCGCAAAGCCGGGCTGGCCGATCAGCACATGGGCCTGGGCCGAGGCAAAGGGAATGCGCTGCTCGGCCGGCGCGCTGAGCGCGGCCACCTCGGGCACGTCCGGCAGCGGCGCGCATTCTGCAGCCGTGCGCGCCGGCAGGCGCGACAGCAGCGTGGCCACCAGGGTCTGCGCCTGCGCGCGGTTGACGGCGCCCACGATGCTCACGCGCGCGCGGCAGGCGGCCACGGTGCGCGCATGGAAGGCCTGCATGTCGGCCACCTCGATGCGCGCCAGCGTGTCTTCGGTGGCGCGGTAGCCGTAGGGGTGGCTGCCATACACGGCGGCGGCAAAGGCTTCGCCCGCCACGGTGGCGGGGCGGGTGCGGGATTCCTTGATGCTGGCGCTCCAGCGGGCGCGTTCGCGCTGCCAGATATCGGCCGGCCAGCTGGGCTCGCCCATCTGGCGGGCGGCCAGCAAAGCGGCGCGCTGCAGCAGCGCGGGGTCGGTCAGCGAGCGCAGCGAATAATGCAGTCCATCGCTGCCGGCGCTGGCGTCAAAGCTGGCTCCCAGGTCGGCCCAGGCCTCACCCAGCGCGTTTTCATCCAGCGGCGCACCCTCGGCAACACCGGAACCTGCGGCCATGCCCAGAACGCCTTTGGAGGCCATGGAAGCCACGGCACCGGCCAGGCCCGCCTGATCGGCCGGGTCGCGGCGGCTGCCACCATCAAAGTCGAGCTGCACATCCACCATGGGGATGACGGGGCTTTCCACCAGCCAGACCTGTGCGCCGCTGGCCTCGGTCCAGTGCTGGATGGGCAGCAGCGCCCAGGCTGAATTGGCCACAAGAAGGGCTCCCGCGCTCATTAAAGCGCGGGCAGCTATTTTTTTCATAGTCATCATGCAATGCCTCGGGGTGCGGATTCAGTGGCGTGGGGCACCCGCGGCCGGTGCGGCGCGCCGGGGCTTGGTATCCAGCGGCTGCGGCAGCAGCGTAGCCACCGTGAGCTGGTCGTCACCAAAATACCGGGCCGCCACCTGCTGCACCTGCTCGGGTGTCACGGTGCGCAGCAGGGCCAGCAGGCGCTCTTCCGCATCAAGCGGCAGCCCCTGCACCCAGTTGCTGCCCAGGTCCTGGGCCTGCCCGTGCACCGAGTCGCGCTGGTACACGGTCGAGGCAATCCACTGGGTCTTGACGCGTGACAGCTCGGCCTCGCTCACGCCCTCGCGGGCCACGCGGGCGACTTCGGCGCGCAGGGCGTCTTCGACCTGCTGCGCCGTCTTGTCCTCGGCTGGCACGCCGCTGAGCAGGAACAGGCTGGGGCCGCGCCCGGTCACCATGGCCGAGCTGCTGGCGCTGTCGGCCACGCGCTGCGGGCCCTGGCTGAGGGCGCGCTCCAGGCGGGCGCCGTCGTAGCCACTGAGCACGGCCGACAACACCATCAGCGCCAGGGCATCGCGGTCGCCGTCGGTGAGCGCCTCGACGCGCTCCATGCCGGGCACGCGAAACGCCAGGGCCACGTAGGCCTGCTCGGCAGGTGCCTTGACGGCAATGCGGCGAAGCCCCTGCTGCACGGGCTCGACGCGCGGCTTGCGCGCCGGCACGGCGCGGGCGGGCAGGCGGCCATAGTATTTTTCGGCCAGGGCACGCACCCGGGCCACGTCCACATCACCGGCCACCACCACGGCCGCGTTGCCGGGCACATACCACTGGCGGTGGAAATTGCGCACATCCTCGGGCGTCAGGGCATCGAGGTCGCTCATCCAGCCCACCACCGGGCGGCGGTAGGGCGAGGCGATGAAAGTGGTCGCAAAAAGCTGCTCGGCCAGCACGGCGCGGGGCTGGTCTTCGGTGCGCATGCGGCGCTCTTCCTTGACCACCTCGATCTCTTTCTTGAACTCGGCGTCGGGCCACTGGTTGTGGGCGAAGCGGTCGGCCTCCAGGCGCATCACGTCTTCGAGCCGGCTGGAGGGAATCTGCTGGTAGTAGCCCGTGTAGTCGCGGCTGGTGAAGGCGTTTTCCTGTCCCCCCAAGGCCGCCACGCGGCGCGAAAATTCGCCCGGCGGCACGGTCTTGCTGCCCTTGAACATCATGTGTTCGAGCACATGGGCCACGCCCGAGGTGCCATCGACCTCGTCCATGGAACCCACGCGCAGCCACACCATGTGCATCGCCGTGGGCGCCCGCCGGTCGGGCTGCACGATGAGCTGCATGCCGTTGGCCAGCGTGAATTGCTGCGCCCCGGAAGCCGTGGCCGTGGGGGCCGCTGGCAAGTGCGCGGCAGGGGTGGTGGATACCGGGGATTGCGCCCCGGCACTCAGGCAGGCCAGCAGGCCCAGAAGGGTGAAAGCACGTTTCATAGAATGGAGTGATTCTAAGTACCCGCCAATGTTCAGTTTTTTCAAGAAAAAACCCGCCCCCACGCCCGCGCAGCCCGCTGCGGCTGCGCCTGCAACCCCTGCTGCACCGGCTGCCGTGCCCGCGCCACCGCCGGTGATGCCACCCGCCGGACAGGCACCCGCCGCCCCGGTCACGCAGTCCGCGCCATTGCCAACGCCCTCCGCAACCACCCTGCCCCCACCGGCCCCGCCGGCGGCCAGCGGTGGCCTTGGCTGGCTGCGCAACCCGTTTGCCGCCAAACCACCTGCCCCCGCAACGAAAGCAGCCCCTGTGGCCGCACCGCCGCCGGCCGAGCTGCCGGTGCCGGCGCCCGTGTCCACCCCCGTTTCGCCCATGGTGGCGGCCGCACCCATCGCCGTCGCCGTGCCGCCCCTGCCTTTGGCGCCCATGGCCACCGAGCCGCCGCCCACGCCCGCCGAACGCAAGGGCTGGCTCGACCGCCTCAAGGCCGGCCTGCGCAAGACCGGCTCCAGCATCGCCACCGTTTTCACCGGCACCCAGATCGACGATGCCCTGTATGAAGAGCTGGAAGAAGCCCTGCTGATGGCCGACACCGGCGTCAAGGCCACGCAGCACCTGCTGGAAGACCTCAAGCGCCGCGTGAAAGACAGCAAGACCACCGACCCCGCCGCCGTCAAGGGCCTGCTGGCCGATGCGCTAGCCGATCTGCTGCGCCCGCTCGAAAAGGCCCTGGTGATTGGCGAGCACCAGCCCACCGTGATCATGGTGGCGGGTGTCAACGGCGCGGGCAAGACCACCTCGATCGGCAAGCTCACCAAGCACCTGGCCAGCGAAGGGGCCAGCGTGCTGCTGGCGGCGGCCGACACCTTCCGCGCCGCCGCGCGCGAACAGCTCGGGGTATGGGCCGACCGCAACACCGTCGAGATCGTCAGCCAGGAAGGCGGCGACCCGGCCGCCGTGAGCTTTGATGCCGTCACCGCCGGCAAGGCGCGCGGCAAGGACGTGGTGCTGGTGGATACGGCCGGCCGCCTGCCCACGCAACTGCACCTGATGGAAGAGCTGAAGAAGATCCGCCGCGTGGTCACCAAGGCCGACGCCACGGCGCCCCACGAGGTGCTGCTGGTGATAGACGGCAACACCGGCCAGAACGCGCTGGCCCAGGTGCGCTCGTTCGACGATGCGCTGCAGCTCACCGGCCTCGTCGTGACCAAGCTCGACGGCACGGCCAAGGGCGGTGTGCTGGCCGCCATCGCGCAGGAGCGCCCCATTCCCGTGTACTTCATCGGTGTGGGCGAAAAGCTCGAAGACCTGGAAACCTTCAACGCGCGCGAATTCGCGCAGGCTCTGCTGACCTGAACCTCACACCCCGGCGGCCACCTCGCAATCCACCCAGCGCACATAGGCCGGCGTGGCCTGCAGCGTCTGCACCACCAGCTGCGGCAGCGCATAGGGGTGCAGCGCCTGCAGCAGCGCCAGCAATGCGGCGGTGGCGCGCGGCATGGTCTTGCAGTCCAGCCGCCACTCCGATTCTTCCTGCAGGGCGCCCTGCCAGTGGTAGTGCGAGGTGATGGCCTGCACCTGCACACAGGCCGCCAGCCGCGCCTGCATGACCGCCTGCGCCAGCCGGCGCGCATCTGCCGCGCTGGCCACCGTGGTGGTGACCATGCTGATATCCGCCGGATCAACGCCTGTCGCCATGGAACTCTCCTGCCTGCAAAAGGAACAAAGGGCAGTGTAAACAGGCCTTCAAATGCTCATCTATTAATAGCTACAAAATCTTTCTGGCATTTCACTCAAGGCAAATTTGATAGAAACACCTAGAACCAGGCACTTTGGAACAACCGGACGGGAACTCCGGACTTAGCACTCCCTCCAACAGAGTGCTAACATGAAGGCCTAGAGGAAAGGATTCCCGGAATGACACTGCCATCTGGAACCGCAACGACGACCCTGGCGCCCGCCAATCCCTGGGCGCTGGTGCCGCCCTTGGGCAACCTGGACGCCTATATTTCGGCCGTCAACCGCCTGCCCCTGCTTACCCATGAAGAAGAGCAAATCTACGCCCGCCAGCTGCGCGATCACAACGATGTGGACGCCGCTGGCCGGCTGGTGATGTCGCACCTGCGCCTGGTGGTGTCGATTGCACGCCAGTACCTCGGCTACGGCCTGCCCCATGGCGATCTGATCCAGGAAGGCAACGTGGGCCTGATGAAGGCCGTCAAGCGCTTCGACCCCGACCAGGGCGTGCGCCTGGTGAGCTACGCCATGCACTGGATCAAGGCCGAGATCCACGAATACATCCTGAAGAACTGGCGCATGGTGAAGGTGGCCACCACCAAGGCGCAGCGCAAGCTGTTCTTCAATCTGCGGTCCATGAAGCAGGGTTTCAAGGCCGACGCGGCGGCAACCGATGCCAGCACGCACCGCGACACCCTGTCGGACCGCGAAATCGACTCGGTGGCGGCGCAGCTCAATGTCAAGCGCGAAGAAGTCATCGAGATGGAAACCCGCCTGTCGGGTGGCGATGTGCTGCTGGACCCCGCGCCGTCGGACGATGGCGAGCAGGCCTTTGGCCCCATTGCCTACCTGGCCGATGCCTCGCATGAGCCCACCGCCATGATCGAGTCGCGCCAGCGCGATGCGCTGGCCACCGACGGTATTGCCACGGCACTGGCCAGCCTGGACGAGCGCAGCCGCCGCATCGTGGAAGAGCGCTGGCTCAAGGTCAACGACGATGGTTCGGGCGGCATGACGCTGCACGAGCTGGCCGCCGTGTATGGCGTGAGCGCCGAGCGCATCCGCCAGATCGAAGTGGCCGCCATGAAGAAGATGAAGGCCGCGCTGGCCGAATACGCCTGATACATTTTTGCCTTCAAACGTAAACGATAGTTGGTTCGCCTTGCCGTGCCAGAGCACTGTCTGCGGCTTCCCGCCTAGTTATCCGCTTGAATGCAAGACCGTATGAGCGGTGGCTGTTCGCAGATGCAGGCGGCAAGGATAATTGGACGCGCAACCTGGTTGCGCGTTTTTTTTTGAGGTGTTGGCAACGCGCTTGATACCCGCCCCTGACCGGAGATTTCTCGATGACCCCGTCCCCCCTGCGCCGCGCCGCGCTGGCACTGGCCCTTGCCGCGGCCTGCAGCCCCGCCCTTGCACAATCCAGCGCGGCTCCGGTGACACCGGGCTGGCCCAGCAAGCCCGTCAAGCTGGTGGTAGGTTTTCCGGGCGGATCATCCCCCGACCTGGTGGCGCGTACCCTGGCCGAGCCGCTGGCCAAGGCCCTGGGGCAGCCGGTGATTGTGGATAACAAGGTGGGCGCGGGCGGCAACATCGCCGCCGATGCCGTGGCCAAGGCCACGGATGGCCACACCCTGGGCGTCATGATCAATGGCAACCTGACGATTGCCAAACTCATCAACCCCAGGGTCAACTACGACCCGCTCAAGGACCTGGCGCCCATCAGCCTGATTGCCACGGCCCCGCTGGCCCTGGCCGCGCCGGTCAACGCGCCGGGTGCCACCGCGCAGGAGTTTTTTGCGGCCGCACGCGCCAGCGGCGATCGCTGGAGCTATGGCACTCCAGGCGTTGGCACGGTGGCCCACATCGGCATGGAGCTGCTCAAAGGCAAGGCTGCCCTCCACCCCGTGCATGTGCCTTATGCGGGCAATCCGCAGGTCATCAACGCGATCATCGGCGGCCAGATCCAGCTGGCCCTGCTGCCCCCGGCCATGGCGGCCGCGCAGGCCCGCGCGGGCAAGCTGCGTGTGATTGGCATCACCTCCAGCGGGCGCAGCACGCTGGTGCCTGAAGTTCCCAGCCTGGCCGAAGCAGGGGTGAAGGACTTCAACCTCGAAATCTGGAACGCGGTAGCCGCCCCCCGCTCGCTGCCTCCGCCGGTGGTGGCGCGCCTGTCGGCGCTGTTCAGCGACATCGCCCGCAGCCCGGACGTGCGCGCCAAGCTGTTCCAGCAAGGCTGGCAGGTGACCGGCACCGCCGCCGAGGGGCTGGCCCAACGCATCCAGACCGATGCACGCGTGCTGGGCGCAGTGATCAAATCACAAGGCATCAAGGCCGAATAAGGCGCCGGACCAGGGGCTGGCGCAGTCGGCCTGCTTGGTCGCCCCGTTAACCGGCTTCCTGCAGCAGGGCGCGCACGTCGGCGCCCAGGGCCTGCGCACCGCTGCCATAGCGGTTGTAAACGCGCAGGCGGCCGACCGTGTCGTACACGTAGCTGCCAGCCGAATGGTCCATGGTGTAGCTGGTGGGGGTCTTGCCATCGACCTTCTTGAAGTAGATCTTGAAGTCCTTGGCCACGGCGGCGATCTGCTCGGGCGTGCCCGACAGCGCCAGGAAGGTCGGATCAAAGTTGGCCATGTAGGCCTTCAGCACCGCGGGCGTGTCGCGCTCGGGGTCCACGGTGACGAAGATGCCCTGCAGGCGGTCGCCGTCCTTGCCCAGCATCTGCTTGACCTCGGCCAGCTCCTGCATGGAGGTGGGGCACACATCAGGGCATTGGGTGTAGCCAAAGAACACCACCACCACCTTGCCCCGGAAGTCCTGCAGGCTGCGCTTTTGGCCGTTGTGGTCGGTGAGCGGAATATCGCGTGCGTAGTCAGCCCCGGTGATGTCCACCCCGCGAAACTCCGTCTTCTTTTCAGAACAGGCAGTCAACAGGGCACCAGCGCCTATGGATAAAGCGCTGATAGCGATGAATTGAAGGGCATTTCTTTTGTGCATGGTGTTCACAGCGCATAGTGGTCCACCAGCAGCGCGGCAAACAGCACGCTCAGGTGGATGAGGGAAAAACGAAAGGTCTTGCGCGCCAGGGCGTCCGAGTAATGGCGCCACAGGGCAAAGCCGTAGCCACAGAATCCGGCGCTCAGCAGCACGGCGGCAACGAGGTAGATCCACGAACTCATGCCGTAGATGAAAGGCATCAGGCAGCCCGCAAAGAGGATCAGCGTGTACAGAAACACCTGCAGACGCGTGAACTCGTTGCCGTGCGTCACCGGCAGCATGGGCAGGCCCGACTTGCGGTAGTCCTCCACCCGGTACAGGGCCAGCGCCCAAAAATGCGGCGGCGTCCACAGGAAGATGATGAGGAACAGGATCAAAGCCTCGGGGCCCACATCGCCCGTCATGGCCGCCCAGCCCAGCACGGGAGGCATGGCGCCCGATGCACCGCCGATCACGATGTTTTGCGGCGTCAGCGGCTTGAGGATCACCGTGTACACCACCGCATAGCCCACGAAGGTGGCGAAGGTGAGCCACATGGTCAGCGGGTTGACCCAGAAATACAGCAAGGCCGAGCCGGCCCCACACAGCAAGGCCGAGAACAGCAGGGTCTGCGTGTTGGACAGCTCGCCCTTGGCCGTGGGCCGCCAGGAGGTGCGCTTCATCCGGGCATCGATGCCCTGCTCGACGATGCAGTTGAAGGCCGCGGCAGCGCCCGCCACCAGCCACACGCCGGCACAGGCCAGCGCCATCTGCGAGAGCTGCCGCAGCGTGGGCAGGCCCGGCACGGCCAGCACCATGCCGATCAGCGCGCAGAACACGATGAGTTGCACCACGCGCGGCTTGGTCAGCGCGTAGAACTGAGAAAAGCGCGAGGGCGCTGAAAGGGTGGAGGCGATGCTCATGCGGAAACTCTCGATGCACGCGAGGGTGCCAAAGACTCAAGGGGTGTGCGGGCCGTCCGGCTGGACGCGGCCGTCCAGGTCAACACCACCACCAGGGCCGCAGCGCCCCCCGTGTGCAGCACGGCCGCCAGCAGGGGCCAGCCCAGCACCACGTTGCTCAGGCCCGTGGCCAGCTGCAGCAGGGCCAGGCCCGCCAGCCACCGCGCCTGCACGCGCAGCGCCGCGGCCCGGTGCAGGCGCCAGGCCAGCCAGGCCAGCGCCAGCAGCACCGCATAGGCCATCAGGCGGTGCGCATAGTGGATGGCCGTGAGGCCGGCAAAGCTGATGTGGCTGCCGTCCTGCAGCAGCCCCAGCGGCCGCCAGATCTGGAACCCTTGCGCGAAATCCATCACCGGCCACCAGCTGCCCTGGCAGGTGGGAAAGGCCGTGCAGGCCAGCACCGCATAGTTGGTGCTGACCCAGCCGCCCAGCACGATCTGCAGCGCCACCAGGGCGCCGGTGACGAACACACCCATGCGCATCGGCGCCGCCAGCACGGCAGGCTGCACGCCCCTGGCCGCCTGCGTGTGGCGCACCGCCTGCACGCACAACAATGCCAGCAGCACGAGGCCTCCCACCAGATGCAGCGTGACGATGGCTGGAAACAGCTTCATGGTGACCGTGAGCGCGCCAAACGCGCCCTGCAGGCAGACCCACACCAGGGTGAAGGTGGGCAACCACGGCCCCATCACGGGCCGTTGCGCACCGCCACCGGCCCTGGCCCGCCGCCACTGCACCCAGGCAGATACGGTGAGCACGATGATCAAGACCCCGACGCCCGTGGCGAGGTAGCGGTGGATCATTTCGACCCATGCCTTGCCGTGCGTCACCGGTCCGGTGGGCATGGCCTGCTGTGCGGCCGCGATGTCCGCCCGCGCACCCACCGGGCTGGCACTGCCATAGCAACCCGGCCAGTCAGGGCAGCCGAGGCCGGAGTCGGTGAGCCGGGTGAAGGCGCCAAACAGCACCAGATCAAAGGTCAGGAACAGCGTCAGCACCGTCAAGGCCTGCAGACGGCGCCCCCGATTGCCACCCCGGTTGCGCCAGGCCACCCATGCCAGGGGTCCGAGCGCGATCATGGTGCCCAGCAGCATCACCTGCGCCAGCGGCGCCAGGTCGTAGAGCGGTTGGGAATCCATCAGGGTTGCCCTGGCCGTCCGGCCTCATCCCAGGAGGACGACGCGCGCAGCAGGCGCTCCAGGTCGCGCTTGGCCTTGGCGGCCCCGGCAGCATCCATGCCGGCCGGAAAACGCATCATCCAGTTGCCCATGGGGTCCACGAGGTAGAGGTGCTCGGCCAGCGCATGTCCCGCTGCGGGTTCGAGCCACTGGGCCAGCGCCCCGCCATCGACCCGCAGCACCGTGGCTTTTTGCAGGGCCGCAGAAAGGTCCGCCGGCAGGGGGGCGGCATCGGTCACCAGCCAGACCCAGTCCACACGGTCTTTCTCCTTGCCCACGCTTTCGCGCAGTTGCCGCTGCAGATACAGGTGCTGCTGGCACTGGGCATCGCAGGCCCCGCCTGCCACGCTCACCAGCAGCCATTGGCCCTTGAGCGCCGGCAGCTGGCCGAGCGCGCCATCGAGCGTGGCCGTGGCCAGGTCGGGCAAGGGGCGTTGCGGTTGCACCAGTTCTCCGTAATTGCGGCGGCCGTCGGGGCGCACCACGTAGTACGTGAAGTACGAGGCGATCACCGGGGCGGCGCAGACCAGCAGCACCGCCAGCATCTTCCAGCGCCCGTGGCGGGTGTTCTGGGCATGGGCCACGGCGCTGCCGGCCTCGGGCAGGTTGTGCACCGTGAGACCCAGGGGATGGTCCCCTCCTGCCTCAGGCGAGAGGCCGGGGGCGCGGGCGAAGGAAGCGTCGGACGAGTTGGAACCAGACATAGAGAATTGCAATCAGGCCGCTGAGCCCGAACCATTGGAATGCGTAACCGTAGTGTTTATCGACGCCGGCACCGATCACGGGCCAGTCCCGCTGCAGGCCCTCGCTGGCGGGGCCAGCCTGCAGCACCGACAGATTCATCAGCGCAAGGCCTGTCTCGGTGCGAAAGGCGGTGAGGTCGAGATTTTGCCGGATGCGGGAAGACCCCTGCGAACTGTCGGCACCCTGGAACTCGTACAGGCGCGACGGCGGCGGTGCGATGCGCCCGGCCAACTGCACCACACCTGGCGCTGTCTGGACCAGGGGCAGCTGCTGGCGGTCCTGGAAGTTGCGAGGCACCCAGCCGCGCTGGACCAGCACCACCGCATCGCTGCCCTCCAGCCGCAGCGGTGTCAGCACAAAAAAACCGGGACGGCCCTGCATCTGCCGGTTGTCGAGGTACACCGTGTGCTCCGGCACCCAGCGCCCCTGCAGCAGCACCGCCCGATGGATCAGGTCCTGCACGCCATCCGCCTCGCCAGCATGCCCACGCAATTGCTGGTTGTCGATGGGGGGCAAGGCGGCCCGCTGGTCCAGCAGCGACTGCAGTTCCTGTTTTTGCGCGGCGCGCGACAGCTGCCAGCGCCCCAAGGAGGCGGTCACCAGGATGGCGGCCACGGCAGCCACGGTGATCAGCCAGAAACGCAGGCCCCAGGTGCGTGGAACGGGTGTCACGGGATAATGTGCTCCATGAAATATCTTGTCGCTGTGGCGTTTCTTGCCATTCTCGCCAGTCTGGCCTCTGCCCTTTTTTTCATGATGCGCAACGGGCGCAACGACAAGGCCAAGGACAACCACATGGCCAAGGCCCTCGCATTTCGGGTGGGGCTCTCTATCGTTCTGTTCATCTGCATCCTGCTCGCATGGCAACTGGGCTACATCCAGCCGACAGGACTGCCCGCCACGCGGTAAGACAGACACCATTGCATTCAACAAAAAAGCGCCTTGCGGCGCTTTCTTGGATACTGCATGGCCGTCTTACATCCAGTACACCAGGATGTACAAGCCCAGCCACACCACATCGACAAAGTGCCAGTACCAGGCAGCGCCCTCAAAGCCGAAATGCTTGTCGGCCGTGAAGTGCCCCTTTTGCAGGCGCAAGGTGATGACCAGCAGCATCAGCATGCCCAGGAACACGTGGAAACCATGGAAACCGGTCAGCATGAAGAACGTGGAGCCGAACACGCCCGAACTGAGTTTGAGGTTCAGGTCGGTGTAGAGGTGGAAATACTCATAACCCTGCACGCACAGGAAGACAAAGCCCAGCAGCACGGTGGCCCACATGAACGCAATGGTCTTGCCGCGGTGGTTTTCACGCAGTGCATGGTGGGCAATCGTCAGTGTCACACCCGAACTCAGCAGCAATGCCGTGTTGATCGTGGGCAGCCAGAAAGGTCCCACGGTCTGGAAGGGCTCCACGATGCCGGCAGGGGATGCCGTAGCACCTGCCGCAATGCTGGGCCACACCGCCTTGAAGTCGGGCCACAGCATGGCATTGTCCAGGCTGCCCAGCGCCGGCACCGAGTGCGAACGCGCCCACCACAGGGCCGTGAAGAAGGCGCCGAAGAACATCACCTCCGAAAAGATGAACCAGCTCATGCTCCAGCGGTACGACAGGTCGATCTTGTGCCCGTAGAGGCCGCCTTCGCTTTCACGGGCGGCATCGCGGAACCATTGGTAGAGCACAAACAGCCACCACACCAGGCCAGCGGCCAGGGAATACTTGCCCCAGTTGTGGCCGTTGATCCACTGGGCTGCGCCCAGGATCACAAAAAACAGGCCTGCGGCCGCCATCACGGGATGGCGCGACTCTGCGGGCACATAGTAGTACGGTGTTGTGCCGTGGGTTGATGCACTCATTTCAGCTCCTGAATCTCAAAATCTTTGTTATGGGGTTGGCAGGCAGGCGATGGCTCAGACCACCCAGTTCACCACCGCGATCAGCGACAGCACCAGCAGGAAGATCGCCACCAACCCCACCACGATGATGTGCAGGGGGTTGATCTTTTGCAGGTCCTGCTGGTATTCACTGCCTTTGCGCAGACCGATCAGTGACCAGGCCACCGCACGCACCGTGCGCAACAGGGAACCCTTGCGCTGCACGCCGGAATCCGAGGGATGGACGGAACTCATGAACCCTCCTGCACGGATTGAAGGGAGACGGCAGCCGTGGACTCGGGAGCCTGCGGGGTTTTTCCGCCCACCTCGAAGAAGGTATAGGACAGCGTGATGGTCGTCACATCCTTGGACAGCCGCGGATCGATCACGAAGGCCACAGGCCACTGTTTCTTCTCGCCCGGTTCCAGGATGTACTGGTTGAAGCAGAAGCACTCGAGCTTGTTGAAGTGCGCCGCCGCCTGCCGAGGCGCATAGCTGGGAATCGCCTGCGCGGCCATGCGGCGGTTCTGCACGTTCTGGAACTCGTACATCACCGTCGTCAGCTCGCCGGGATGCACTTTCACCGAACGCTGGGCCGGCTTGAAATCCCAAGGCCCGCGTGCATTGGCGTCGAACTCCACGGTGATGGTGCGACTCGTGTCCACCTGCGTGTTGGCGGGCACCTTCACGTCCTTGCCAGCCACGCCGTTGCCCGGCACCTGCCGCTCGGACAGCGACAGGATATTGATGCCGGTCAGCTCGCAGATGTGCTTGTAGATCGGAATCAGCGCGTAGCCGAAGGCGAACATGCCCGCCGCTATCACGGCCAGCTTGCCCACCATCTTGGCGTTTTCGCGGTGAATGCTCATGGCGTGGTGCTCAGCGGGACAGCAGAACGACTTTGACCATGAACCCGACGAAGAAGACGGCAACCACGGACGCCAGGATCAGCGCCATGCGCAGATTGCTCTTTTTTTGCTCGGGTGTCATGGACATGCCTTTCAGCCGATCACGCGGGTTGCCGTGGCGTCCAGCTTGGGCGGATTTTCAAAGGTGTGGAACGGTGCTGGCGAAGGAACTTCCCACTCCAGACCTTCCGCGCCGTCCCAGGGTTTTTGCGGCGCCTTGGCACCCTTGCCACGCATCGCAGGAACGACCACCGCGAGGAAGAAATACACCTGCGCCAGGCCGAAACCCAGGGCACCCACCGATGCGATGGCGTTGAAATCAGCAAACTGCATGGGGTAGTCGGCGTAACGGCGTGGCATGCCGGCCAGGCCCAGGAAGTGCATGGGGAAGAAAGTGATGTTGAAGAAAATCAGCGAAGCCCAGAAGTGGATCTGGCCACGGGTTTCGGAATACATCACGCCAGTCCACTTGGGCAGCCAGTAGTACACGCCGGCAAACATGGAGAACAGCGAACCGGCCACCAGCACATAGTGGAAGTGGGCCACCACGTAGTAGGTGTCCTGCAGCTGGATGTCGATAGGCGCCATGGCCAGGATGAGGCCGGTGAAACCGCCCATGGTGAACACGAAGATGAAACCCACGGCAAACAGCATGGGGGTTTCAAACGTCATGGAACCGCGCCACATGGTGGCCACCCAGTTGAAGATCTTCACGGCCGTGGGCACGGAGATCAGCATGGTGGCGTACATGAAGAACAGCTGGCCGGTCACGGGCATGCCGGTCGTGAACATGTGGTGCGCCCAGACGATGAACGACAGGATGGCAATCGACGAGGTGGCATACACCATGGAGGCGTAACCAAACAGCTTCTTGCGCGCAAAAGCGGGCACGATCTGGCTGATGATGCCGAAGGCCGGCAAGATCATGATGTACACCTCGGGATGGCCGAAGAACCAGAAGATGTGCTGGTACATCACCGGGTCGCCGCCGCCGGCGGGGTTGAAGAAGCTGGTGCCGAAGTGGCGGTCGGTCAGCGTCATGGTGATGGCGCCAGCGAGCACGGGCATCACGGCGATCAGCAGGTAGGCGGTGATGAGCCAGGTCCAGGCAAACATGGGCATCTTCATCAGTGTCATGCCGGGGGCGCGCATGTTGAGGATGGTCACGATGATGTTGATCGAGCCCATGATGGAGCTGGCGCCCAGGATGTGCATGGCGAAAATGCCGGCGTCCATGGAGGGGCCCATCTGCAGCGTCAGCGGCGCATACAGCGTCCAGCCGGCAGCGGGTGCGCCGCCGGGCATGAAGAAAGAGCTGACCAGCATCAGCGCGGCAGGAATCATCAGCCAGAAGCTGAAGTTGTTCATGCGCGCGAAGGCCATGTCCGACGCTCCGATCTGCAGCGGGATCATCCAGTTCGCGAAGCCCACGAAGGCCGGCATGATGGCGCCGAACACCATGATCAGGCCATGCATGGTGGTGAGCTGGTTGAACAGCTCGGGGTTGACCAGCTGCAGGCCTGGCTGGAACAGCTCGGCACGGATCAGCAGCGCGAGAACGCCACCGATCATCAGCATGGTGAACGAGAACAGCAGGTACAGCGTACCGATGTCCTTGTGGTTGGTGGCATACACCCACCGGCGCCAGCCGGACGGTGCATGGTGGTCGTGGCTGTCGTGTGCGTGCCCGTGGTTGTCGAGAACTGCGCTCATTTTGAATTCCTCAATGCTCTGGGGCGGTGATTACTTGCCACGCTGGGCCACGATTTCCGCTGGCTGCACCAGCTGTCCGGTCTTGTTGGACCAGTTGTTCTTGGTGTAGGTGACCACTGCAGCGATATCGGTGTCGCTCAGTTGCGCCCATGAGGGCATGGCACCGTTGTTCGCCCCCTTGAGCAGCACCTGGATCTGTTTGGCATGGTCGGCATCCAGCACGATGGCGGAACCATCCAGCGGCTTGATGGCGCCAGCGCCCTTGCCGTTGGCCTGGTGGCAGGCTGCGCAGTTGGCGGCATAGATCTTTTCACCACGCTTGAGCATGTCGTCCAGTGCCCACACCTTCGCGGGGTCGTCCAGCTTGGAGGCCGCCTTCTTCTTCTGGTCGGCCACCCACTGGCTGTAGTCCTCAGTAGACAACACCTTCACATGAATGGGCATGTAGGCATGCTCCTTGCCACACAGCTCGGCGCACTGGCCGTAGTAGTCCCCCACCTTCTCGGCGCGGAACCAGGTGTCGCGCACGAAACCGGGGATCGCATCCTGCTTGATACCGAAAGCCGGGACCATGAAGGCATGGATCACATCGTTGGCGGTGGTGATGATGCGGATCTTCTTGCCCACCGGCACCACCATCGGGTTATCCACCTTGAACAGGTAGTTGGCAGGTGCTTCGCTCACGTTGCCGCTGTCGGACATGGCGCGGTGGCTGCTGTCCAGCGTGGAGATGAAAGCCAGGCCCTCACCTTCGCCCGTGATGTAGTCGTAGCCCCATTTCCACTGGTATCCGGTGGCCTTGATGGTCAGGTCGGCATTGGTGGTGTCCTTCTGCGCCACCAGGACCTTCGTGGCCGGCAGGGCCATGAGGATCACGATGATGAAAGGGATGACGGTCCAGACCACTTCCACCGTGACGGACTCGTGGAAATTGGCCGACTTGGCGCCCCGGGATTTGCGGTGCTTCCAGATCGAATAGAACATCACGGCAAACACCGCAATGAAGATCACCGTGCAGATGATCAGCATCATCCAGTGCAGGAAATGCTGCTCTTCGGCGATCTTGGTGACAGGAGGATGCAGGTTCAGCTGATTGACCGCAGGGCCGCCGGGCAGGTCTTGAACGGCATGGGCAGCGGTGCCCATCCATGCACC
Organism: Acidovorax soli; assembly: GCF_900107605.1. Taxonomy (GTDB): domain Bacteria; phylum Pseudomonadota; class Gammaproteobacteria; order Burkholderiales; family Burkholderiaceae_C; genus Acidovorax; species Acidovorax soli. The sequence continues at coordinate 185,087 of NZ_FNQJ01000002.1, forward strand.
GGCAGTCAGCAGCAGAGAAGCCAGCTTGTTGGAAATGCTCTTCATAGTTCTCACTTACTTCTAAGCCTCAATTTAACCAATCACTTGGCGCACCTGCTTGAGGTCAGGCAGCGCGCAAGGCCATGCGGATCTCCGATGCCAGGGCCTGGCGAAGCTCGGGGCGCACGAAGCGCCCCACATCGACCGACCGACCCTGCGCAGACAGCCTGATCAGCGAACGGTCTGCGGTTTTGGGCTCGACCCGAACCCGGCTCCGGTCAAACTCGGCGCGCTCCAGCCTGCCTGCTGTCTCCCTCTCCACCACCAGGCGCGAGCCTTGCAGCCAAATTCTGTCGCCATCCGCTGCATGGCGGCCGTACCGGACGAACACCGCCCCTGCCGCAACAGCGGCCAACCAACCCAAAGGCATGTCCCACCGGTTGCCAACCATCCAGAAAAGCAGGACCATTGCCAGCAGCAAGGTGCCCTGCCACATCCGTTCACGTTCCGCCAAGCCATTGCGGGCCAGTTGCCAGTCAATTCGTTGACCAGACACCGTAGCAAAACGAAAAATCAGACTTGTCAACGCAACTGCCTCGCAAATGGCCACTGCACCGATACGGCGCGCCAAGGACATCAATCCTCAAACGTCGAGAATTGTAGCGCCCCTTGCGCCAGATCATTGACAAGACGCGACGAATCAACTCCTCATGCCGCCTTCACGCAGCATGGAGCGCATGTCCTCCAGGGAGACTGCGCTGCTGGCACTCACCCGCACCCGGGGCCTGGGTTTGTAGGCATGGCCATAGATGATTTCGAACGTCAGCGCCAGTTGCCCGTCGTGTTCCGCATCCCCCAACTGGTCCTGCAAGACTTCATGCAGGCGGCTGCGCCAGTGGCGTCCGCGCAACGCAGGGAAACGCTGAGGATGCAGGTTGCACCCCAGGTCCGCCAGCTCCTGCAACAGGCGCTGCGGCGTCGCAAAGGTCAGCCGGATGCGTTCCATGTCCATCACCGGCTCGGCAAAGCCGGCCTGCATCAGCATGTCCCCCCAGTCGTGCATGTCGGTGAAGGCATGGCCGGCGGGCGGCCAGCCGAGAGCGGCATACACCGCGTGCAGCTCCTTGGCCGTGTCCGGTCCCAGGCACGAGAACATCAGATAGCCGTCCACGGCCAGCGCGCGATGCCATTGGGCGATGAGGGCCTGCGGATCGCTCGCCATGTGCAGTGCCATGTTGGCCCAGAGCATCTGCACGCTCCCCTCCTGCGGCAGGCCGAAACGCGGGCGCCCCGCACTCCATCGCGTCGGACTCCACCAGGGCCGGGCCAGTGCCTGCATTGCGGCAGGAACGCAGTGCGGCGATGTTTCCGTCACCTGGCAAAGCGCCTGGGGATAACGGGCACTGACCAAGGCATGGCCTTGCAGCCCCCCGCGCACCGCATCCCAATGGCACCAGGCGGCGGGAGCCAGGCGAATCCACTGCAAGCGGTCGTCCATGCGCCGGGCCACCTCTTCATGCAGCCAGGGAGATTGGGCCGGCGCTGCGGCGTGCCAGCGGGCGGCCGCAACGGGATCGATGGTGGGAGGATGCTCGGTGGACATGGTGGCAAAGATGGGCAGACGAGTATATTGACCCCATGCTTCACAAGATGCTGGCAGGGACATCACGGCGTATCGGCGCGCTGGTCGGGCACCTGCCCAGCCAGTGCGCCGTGTGCCACGCCTGGCCGGCCCGGCGCGTGTGCGATGACTGTGCCGCCCGGTTTGCGCAGCCCCGCGCACGCTGCACGCGCTGCGCCTTGCCGGTGCCCGATGGCGTGTCGGAATGCGGTGCCTGCCTGCGCGAGCCACCAGCGCTGGATGCCTGTTTGGCCGCAGTGGACTATGCCTACCCCTGGGCCGGCGCCATCGCCGAATTCAAGTTCCGCGGCGATCCCAGCTGGGCTGCGGCGCTGGCCACGCTGCTGCGCAGCACGCCCTGGGTGGAGCCGGCGCTGGAAGCTGCCGACCGGGTACTGCCGGTGCCCCTGTCGCGAGCGCGCCTGCAAGAACGTGGCTTCAACCAGGCCGCCCTGCTGGCCCATCACCTCGCCGCCCCCAAGGTGGACGCCACGCTGCTGCTGCGGCTGCGCGCCACCGAGGCGCAAAGTGGCCTGCCACGCAGCCAGCGTCTGCGCAACCTGCAGGGCGCGTTTGCCGTCGAGCCCACCCGCGCGGCCACCCTGCAAGGACAGCGCATTGTTCTGCTCGACGATGTGATGACGACCGGTGCCACGCTGAATGCGGCCACCCACGCACTGCGCCAGGCGGGTGCGGCACACATCACGGCCCTGGTGGTGGCGCGCACCGAACAGGCCTGAAACCTTTGTTTACGAGGGCGCTGCGCAGATCCGTGCGTCCGCAGGACAATACAGGCCATGTTCCATATCGTCCTGGTCGAACCCGAGATACCGCCCAATACCGGCAATGTGATTCGCCTGGCGGCCAACACGGGTTGCACGCTGCATCTGATCGAGCCCCTGGGTTTTTCGATGGAAGACCGGCTGATGCGCCGCGCCGGGCTGGATTACCATGAATACACCCAGGTGCAACGGCATCCGGGGTGGACCGCCTTCCTGCGCAGCGCACAGCCCGACCCCACGCGCATGTTCGCCCTGACCACGCACGGCAGCCAGAGCGCCTTTGACACCTGCTTTCTCCCCGGCGACTGGCTGGTGTTCGGTGCGGAAACGCGGGGCCTACCCACCGCGTTGCGCGAAACCTTCCCGCCCGCGCAGCGCGTGCGTCTGCCCATGGTGGCCGGGCAACGCAGCCTGAATCTCTCCAACGCCGTCGCAGTGACCGTGTTCGAAGCCTGGCGCCAGAACAGCTTCGGCATGCCCCGCGTGACGGCCGCAGCCGCGCTGGAATCATTGCTCTGACACCCTGCCGCCTTCAGGGCGCGAGGACGCCAGATGCTGCGCGTGCTCGCTGACAAAATCAAGAAACACCTTGGTGCGGGCTGGCACCATGCGGCGCGACGGCAGCGCGGCATACACGGCGTAGCGGGAAAAAATCCAGTCAGGCAACACATGCACGAGCGCACCGCTGGCCAGATGGGGGCCCGCCAGCAACCGCGACATCACGGCCACGCCCATGCCGTCCACCGCGGCGCGCAGCAGCACGCCTGCACTGACGGACTGCAGCACCACCGGCACCTTCACCTCCTGCGCCGCGCCCGCGCCCTGCACGGGCCGCAACCGCAACCGTTGCGCGATGCCGCTCCGGGAGCGAACCAGCTGGCCTGAATAACGCAGGTATTCGTGGTGCTGCAGATCGCCGGGCTCGGCAGGCACACCCATGCGCTGCAGATAGGCAGGTGCAGCAATGACGATGGCCTCCCAATGGGCCATGGGCCGGGCCACGATATTGCCATCGTAGTCCTCCCCAGCCACCATGAAAGTGACATCAAACTCGTCCACCCGCGACGCAGGCAACGCATCCACCAGGATATCGAGCATGAGCGTGGGATACAGCACATGCCACGACGCCAGCAGCGGTGCAAGAAAGTGCGTGGCCAGCAAGGGGGCCGCCAGCACGCGAATGGTGCCGCGCAAGTCGCGGGTGCTCGACGCGGCGGCGGCCTCGGCGTCGTCGATTTCGTGCAGGATGGCGCGCACCCGCTGCAGATAGGCCTCGCCGGCATCGGTCAAGGCCAGCTTGCGGGTGGTGCGCTGCAACAGCCGTGTGCCCAGGTGGTGCTCCAGATCGGCCACCAGCCTGGTCACGACGGGGGGCGACAACTCCATCAACCGTGCCGCAGCAGCAAAGCCCCCCTCTTCGACGACGGCCTGAAACACACGCATGGTCAACAATCTGTCCATTTTGGCAACAAAGTGTTATTCGAGCATTGATTATTTCATTTTTAAGAACCATTCATTGCCCGCATTGCCATTTCACCAAGGGATACCCCTCTATACAGTGGCTTTCATCGATGGGTTGCACATGCGCGGGCGCTCACCGAGGCCGGACAAGACCGGGGCAAAACCCGGCCTGGCCCGCAGCAAATGGCTCCATTTTTGAAGGAAACGTCATGAATGCATACCCCACCCTGCCCATCGCCGCCGCCCTGGCCGTCGGCGCGCTGGCCGCCCAGGCGGACTCCGCACTGCCCGGCGATAGCGAATGGTCCAACTATCCCTTGACCACCACGAGCACGCTGACCCGTGAGACCGTGATTGCCGAGCTGGTGGCAGCCCGCAAGGCAGGCACGATGCCCAGCGACCGCGAGTGGTACAACATACCGGCGCCACTGGGCAACACCCCGGGCCCCGTGCAGGCAGAGGCGATGCCCGCAGCGACGACCAACTCCGTTGTCACCGGTAACCAGTGACGCCATGGCGCGGCAAGACTGCCGGCCGTCTGCCGCGCTGCACCCCGCAACGACAAGGCCTGCCGGCGCGCACCGGCAGGCCTTGTGCTTTGAGAGCCTGTTCACGATCTCGCAGGGGATCGCGTTGGAGCGCAATCGGGATGAGTGGATGCTTCGGGTGCGCCGCATGGGCTCGTGCCCATGCAAGCGGCCGGGGCGGCCTTGTCGCCCGATTTCGCTCCAACCCATCGGGCAGTGGTCTTTGCGGGCGGTCTGCGGCGTTGCGGCGCTTGTGGATAGCCGGGCTATCCACTGCACACCGCGCCTTGCATCCCATCGCGCAAAGACCGCTGCGCGACCCCTGGGAGATCGTGAACAGGCTCTGAGGGCCGCTCCAAATGACCGGAGGTGAAACCACCTCAAGGCGCTGCGCCGTAACTGCGCGCCAATGATTCGGCCACGCACGCCGGCTTGTCCCCGCCCTCGCGCTCCACGGTCACCAGCCAGGTCATCTGCAGCCCGTCGGGCGCCAGGGCTTCGGTGGCCCGCAGCACCAGGCGCGCACGCAGGCGGCTGCCCACAGGCACGGGCGCCGTGAAGCGTACCCGGTTCAGCCCGTAGTTCACCCCCATGCGTGCACCTTCGATGCGCAGCCCCTGCTCAAAAAAACGCGGAATCAGCGACAGCGTGAGAAAACCATGTGCGATCGGCGCGCCAAACGGCCCGGCCCGGGCACGCTCGGGGTCCACATGGATCCACTGGTGGTCGCCCGTGGCCTGGGCAAACAGGTTGACCTGTTCCTGCGTGATGGTGATCCAGTCGGTCACGGCGACCTCCTGGCCCACGCAGGCGCTGACTTCAGAGTAGGAGCGAAAGGTTTTCATGCAGCCAATGTAGCGCTGCGGCCCGCGCAGGGCGTGTCGGGCAAGCGACAGCAAGGCACCGCCGCTGCGGGCTGGCTTTCAGGCGTCCAGCCAGGAACAAATCCCTTGCCACTGCTCCAGGTCGCGCGCCACGCGTGCGGGCGCCACATCGAACAGCGTGAGCCCGTGCGCCGCCAGGTGCACATAGTTCTGCGTGTCGCGCAGATAGCCCAGCACGGGAAAGCCCAGGCTGTCGACAAAGTGGTGCAACTGCTCCGCGGCCTTGGTGCGGGCGTCCACCCGCATGCCGACAATGCCCACCTGCACGCCCGCGCCATGGCGGTGCTCGGCCAGCTGGTCCAGGAAAGCGCGCGTGGCGAAGATGTCGAACACGCTGGGCTGCAGCGGCACAATGATGCGGTCGGCCAGCTTGAGCACATCGCTCAGCCGCCGGCCATGCAGGCCCGCCGGGGTGTCGAGCACCGCGTGCGTGCTGCCCTTGGGCGGCTTGGTGATCTCGTCGGCGCTGGCGTCCCAGGCGCCTATGGGGCGTGCGGCGGGCGGGCGCAGGCCCAGCCACAGGCGGGCGGACTGCTGGCGATCGGTGTCGCCCAGGATCACCGGATGCCCCTGTCGGGCGTAATAGCCGGCCACATTGGTGGACAGCGTGGACTTGCCCACGCCGCCCTTGGGATTGGCGACAACGACCACTGGCATGGCACATCCTCCCGGGATCACAGGTTGAAAAACAATTGGAGCGAAAAATTCCTCTGGCGCTCATGCATCCAGCGCGCACAGCGATCCAAATAAAAGCAACCGCTCCGCTCAGGCATGCTGTCCGCCGCGCTTGACGAAGAACAGCCCCGCACCCACCGCCATCAGCAGCCCGCCAAACACGCGGTTCTGGGTGCGCACCGCGCTGGCGCTGCGCATCAGGCGGCGCAGCGCGCTGGCCCCGGCAGCGTAGCCGTGCATCACCGTCACGTCCACCGCCACGGTGGTGGCGGCCATGACCAGCAGCTGCATCCACAGCGGGCGGCCATCGGTCATGAACTGGGGCAGCACGGCCACCATGAAGATGATGCCCTTGGGGTTGGTGGCGTTGGTCAGAAAACCCGTCAGAAAACGCTTTTGCCACGGGCCGGCAGGTGCCGCCTCGTCCCCGTGCAGTGGCGAGGCCTCGCCCGCGCGCCACTGGCTCCAGCCCACATAGATCAGATAGCAGGCGCCCAGCACCTTCACCACGCTGAAAGCCAGCTCGGACGCCAGCAGCAGCGAGCCCACGCCCGCACCGGCAATCAGCAAGATCATCAGCAGTCCGGCCTGCAGCCCGGCGATGGTGGCGCCCGTCTTGCGCACGCCATACGACAGGCCATGGCTCATCGACAGCACAGCCCCCGAGCCCGGGGACACCGCAATCAGGCACGATGCCGCAAAAAATGCCAACCAGATCTGCAAGTCCATGAAGAAGCCCTACACAAGAATGGCAAGCATCTTAGCAACCGGCTGCACGGCCCCATGGATATGAACGAAAATACCCACCAAAGCTTACCCCACAAGCGCTACAAGCTACTATAAAAATAGCAATCAACACAGGTGCCAGAATCAGTGCCAGACTCTGCGCTGACAGGCCGCCACCGCACACACCCCATGGAACACGCACCCACCTGGCTCACCTACGGCTTTCTGTACCTGGGCGCTGCGGTGCTGGCCGTTCCCATCGCCAAGGCGCTCGGGCTGGGCACCATCATTGGCTACCTGGCGGCGGGCATCGCCATCGGCCCCTGGGGCCTGGCGCTGGTCAGCAATGTGCAGGACATCCTGCACTTTGCCGAGTTCGGCGTGGTGCTGATGCTCTTTCTGGTGGGTCTGGAGCTGCAACCCAGCCGGCTGTGGGCGCTGCGCCGCCCCATCTTTGGCATGGGCAGCGCGCAGGTGCTGGGCTGTGCGGCCTTGCTGTTTGCGCTGGGTGCGCTGGCCGGCCTGCCCTGGCGCGTGAGCCTGGTGGGCGCCTTGGGCCTGGCGCTGTCGTCCACGGCGATTGCGCTGCAGTCGCTGGCCGAACGCAACCTGTTGCGCACACCCGGAGGGCAGGCAGGGTTTTCCATCCTGCTGTTCCAGGACGTGGCGGCCATCCCCATCCTGGCCCTGCTGCCGCTGCTGGGCGCGGCCGGGGCTGCCGGCGCCACACACTCTCCCGGCGATCTGGCGCTGGAGGCCCTCAAGATCGTCGGCGTGATCGGCGCCATCATCCTCGGCGGGCGCCTGCTGCTGCGCCCCGTGCTGCGCTGGATCGCCAAGAGCAAGACGCCCGAGATCTTCACCGCCGCCGCGCTGCTGCTGGTGGTGGGCATGGCCTACCTGATGGTGCTGGTGGGCTTGTCGATGGCGCTGGGCGCATTTCTGGCGGGCGTGCTGCTGGCCGACAGCGAATACCGGCGCGAGCTGGAGGCCGACATCAAGCCCTTCAAGGGCCTGCTGCTGGGGCTGTTCTTCATCGCCGTGGGCATGGGCATCGACTTCGGCGTGATCCTGCGCTCACCCGGGCTCATGGCGGCCATCCTGGCCGGCTTTCTGGCGGCCAAGGCCATCGTCATCTACACGCTGGCCAAGCTCGTCAACATTCCCTACCAGGAGCGCCCGGTGTTCACGCTGCTGCTGGCGCAGGGCGGCGAGTTTGCGTTCGTGGTGTTCCAGGCCGCTGCGGGTGCCAAGGTCTTCGCGGCCGAAACCGCCTCGCTGCTCATTGGCGCCGTGGCGCTGTCGATGTTGATCAGCCCGCTGCTGCTGGTGCTGCTGGACCGCGCGCTGCTGCGCCGCCATGCACATGTCAAGGCCCCGGCGGCAGAGGAAATCTCCGAACCGCAGGAAGCGCCCATCATCATCGCGGGCTTTGGCCGCTACGGGCAGATCGTCTCGCGCGTGCTGCTGGCCCAGGGCATTCCCACCACCGTGCTGGACCACAGCGTGGAGATGCTGGAAGTGGCACGCACCTTTGGCTACCGCGTGTTCTATGGCGACGCCACACGCCTTGATTTGCTGCGCATTGCCGGCGCCGAGCACGCACGCATCCTGGTGGTGGCGGTGGACGACCCCGAGCAATCCCTCAAGATCGCCAAGCTGGCACGCGGGCACTTCCCACACCTTCAAATCGTGGCCCGCGCACGCGACATCACCCATTGGAACAATCTGCGCGACGCAGGCGTGACGCTGGTGCAGCGCGAGCTGTTCGAGTCGAGCCTGCAAAGCGCCCACACGGTGCTGGAGCTGATGGGCCTGCCGCCCGCAGAGGCCACGGCCATCACCCAGCGCTTTCGCACCCACAACATCGCCCTGGTCGACCGCATGTACCCCCACCACAAGGACCGCACCAAATACATCGCCGTGGCCCGCGAAGGGCGCAGCCAGCTGGCCGATCAGATGGCCAAGGAGCGCCAGGAGCACCGCACGCCCGATGCCGCCCCGGCCAAAGGCCCCGCCCCCGAGGGCTTGCCACGGGAGTCAAGCCAGGATGGCCTCTGACGCTTTAGAAAAAAGCGCCGACAGCTATATATTCAATAGCTAATTCATTCAGAACCGCCACCGCACCATCCCCCCATGGACCTGCCAGAAACCCCGTGGATACACACCCTGCGCTTTGTGCTGGAAGTCGCGGCCACCGTCGCTTTTGCGCTGTCGGGCATGATCGCCGCCGCGCGCCAGCGCATGGATGCGGTAGGGGTGTGCGTGGTGGCCTTCGTGGCCGCCTTTGGCGGCGGCACGCTGCGCGACCTGCTGCTGGACCAGCGGCCCTTCTTCTGGGTGCGCCACACGGGCTATGTCTGGGGCATCCTGGCACTGTGCGTGGGCACCATGCTGTTCATGCGCCAGCGCCACTTCCAGCCCACCGAGCGCGCCATGCTGCTGCCCGACGCGATTGGCCTGGGCCTGTTTGCTGCCATCGGTGTGGATGCGGCCATGGCGTTGGGCATGCCGCCGCTCATTGCCGTCATGATGGGCCTGATCACCGGGGTGTTCGGCGGCGTGCTGCGTGACGTGCTGTGCAACAAGGTGCCCCAGGCCTTCAGCGACCACCGCCCCTATGCGCTGTGCGCCTTTGCCGGCGGCTGGGTCGATGTGGTGCTGCGCCAGTTCCAGGCGCCCGAATGGGCCGCGCTCTTGGCCTGCGTGCTGGTGACGGCCGGGCTGCGCGGGCTGGCGCTGTGGCGCAACTGGCAGCTGCCGGCGTGGCGGGTATGAGCGCGCGGCGCGTGCGCCAGGCGTTTTGAAACAAGAATAGCTGCTGGCGCACCATGCATGTGCGCCAGCAGCTATCCATTTCAAAGCAACCGGGTTGCGGTCAGTCCAGACTTGCGCCCGACTCCTTGACCACCTTGCCCCACTTCGCCGATTCCGACTTGATGAAGGTGGCAAACTGGGCCGGGGTCTCATTGACGGGCTCGCCACCCTGGTCAGCAATCTTTTTCTTCACCTCGGGGTTGGCCAGCACCTTGGCCAGCGCGCCGGTGAGCTTGTCCAGCACCGGCTTGGGCGTGGCGGCTGGCGCAAACATGCCAAACCACGACATGGCCTCATAGCCTGGCACACCGGCTTCGGCGATGGTCGGTACATCGGGCAACTCCGCCGAGCGCTTGGAAGTGGTGATGGCAATGGCGCGCAGCTTGCCCGAACGCACATGAGGGATCACCGATGGCATGTTGTCAAACATGATGGCGATCTGGTTACCCAGCAGATCGGTCACAGCCGGTGCGCTGCCCTTGTAGGGGATGTGCGTGAGATCCACCTTGGCCAACGACTTGAACAGCTCACCCGAGAGGTGTGGCGAAGCGCCGTTTCCGGGGGAGCCGAAGTTGATCTTGCCGGGGTTGGCCTTGGCATAGGCGATCATTTCGGGCACCGTCTTGAACGGTTGCTTGGGGTTGACCACCAGCAGGTTGGGCACATTGGCCACGCGCGTCAGCGGTGCGAAGTCCTTGATGGGATCAAAGGGCATCTTCTTGTACAGGCTGGCGTTGATGGCGTGCGTGCCCACGGTGCCCATGAACAGGGTGTAGCCATCGGCTGCGGCCTTGGCAGCATATTGTCCGCCGATGTTGCCACCTGCACCGGCCTTGTTTTCCACCACCACTGGCTGGCCCAGCTCAGTCGAAAGGTATTGACCCACCAGTCGTGCCAGGATGTCGGTCGTGCCGCCGGCCGAGAAAGGCACAACGATAGAGATGGGCTTGGTGGGGTAGGCCTGTGCCAGGGCGGCGCCCGGCAGGGCGGCCGTGCCGGCGGCCAGGCTGGCCAGGACAGCCAGGGCCTGGCGGCGGCCGGCCAGGAAGGTGCGGCGGGTGGAATGGGTCATGGTGATTTCCTCTGTCTTGCTCGGGAGAATGGGGCCTGCTGCAAAGGGCGTGTGCGCGCCCCGGCGCAACAGGCAGGGTCAAGGCCTCACAGATGGGGCCGGATCAGGATGGCCGCGATGCAGATCGCGTCCACCAGGAACGGGTTCACCAGGGTGCAGCCCATGGTGTTCTTCGACAGCAGGCGCTGCCATGCGGTCAGACCCCTGCCACGCCGACGGTCATGCCACCGCAGACGTACAGGACCTGCCCCGTGACGAAGCCGCTGCGCGCGTCCAGCAGGTAGCTGGCGGCATGGGCCACATCGTCGGGCGTGCCGATGCGCCTGACGGGCACGGATTCGACGATGGCGCGGGTGCGCGGTGCGTCGGGCGGATTGGCGCGATCGAACAGTTCGGTGCGGATGGGGCCGGGACCGATGGCGTTGGCCGTGATGCCATGCTGGCCCAGCTCCAGCGCCCACACGCGGGTCATGCCGATCAGGCCGGCCTTGGTGGCGGCGTAGGCGGTGCGCAGCTCCTTGCCCAGCGCAGCGCGCGAGGACATGTTGACGATGCGCCCGAAGCCGGCCGCTTTCATGCCCGGCAGCAGTGCCTGCATGCACTGGAAGGCGCAGCGCAGGTTCAGCGACACGGCCAGGTCGAACTCGGCCATGGTCTGGTGCTCGGCATCGGCTGGCACCACCACGCCCACGTTGTTGACCAGGCGGGTGATGGGGCCGCCGGCCAGTGCCTCTTGCAAGGCCCGCGCGGTGTCTGCCGCATCCGACAGGTCGGCGCGCAAGCCGCCGTGCACGCCATCCACCATGCGGTCGATGACAACCGGCAGGTAGCCTTCGGCGCGGCAGCGCTCGGCAATGGCGGCGCCGATGCCGGCGGCGCCACCGGTGATCAGCACGCGCTCAGGCGCGCCTGCGGGGCTGGTGTGGGGGTAGCTCATGCGGGTTCCGGTACGTTGCGCGCGCGCGGGTGGCTCAGGCCCCCGTGGCCAGAAAGGCCGCCAGCGCATCTGCGAACGCGGCGGGAGCTTCCAGGTTGGACAGGTGCGAGGCAGGCAGCTCAGCCAGGTGCGCGCCGGCGATGGCGCGCTGCATGGCCTGGGCGTCGGCCACGGTGGTGACCGGGTCGCTGGCGCCGGCAATCAGCAGGGTGGGCACGCGGATGGCGCTGATGGCACCCCGCAGATCGGCCTGCGCCAGGGCTTCGCAGCAGGCGGCGTAGCCCTCGGGCGCGATGCCGGCAATCCAGCCTTGCGCACGGGCCACCAGCGCGGGCTGGGCCGCGATGAAGGGCTCGGTGAACCAGCGGCCGGGCGACGAGGCGGCCAGCTCGGCCATGGCCGCCTTGCCCTGGTCGCGCACCAGCGCGGCGCGGGTTTGCCAGCCTTCGGCCGTGCCAATCTTGGCGGCGCTGTTGCACACCACCAGATGGCTCAGGCGCTCGCCTGCATGCACGCCCAGCCACAGGCCGGTGAGGCCGCCCATGGAGATGCCACAAAAGCTGGCCTTGGCAATGCCCAGCGCATCCAGCAGCGCCACCACATCGCCGCCGAGCTGGTCGAAGCTGTAGGGGCCGGGCGATACCACGCTGCCACCGTGGCCGCGCGTGTCATAGCGCAGCACGCGGTGCGTCTGGGCAAAGCGCTGTGCCTGTGCATCCCACATCTCCAGCGTGGTGCCCAGCGAGTTGGAAAACACCAGCACGGGTGCATCGGCCGGGCCGTCCAGGGCAACGCGAAAGCGGCCAGCCGCAGTGTCAATGGTTTGCATCGACATGGCTTCAGACCCGCTCGAGGATGACGGCAATGCCCTGCCCCACGCCAATGCACATGGTGCACAGCGCGTATTTGCCGCCGTGCTCGTGCAGGCGGTTCACGGCGGTGGTCACCAGGCGGGCGCCGCTGGCACCCAGCGGGTGGCCCAGCGCAATGGCGCCGCCCCAGGCGTTCACGCGGGCGTCTTCGTCCTTCAGGCCGAGGGCGCGCAGCACGGCCAGGCCCTGGGCGGCAAAGGCTTCGTTGAGCTCGATGACGTCCATGTGGTCGATGGTCAGGCCGGTCTGGGCCAGCACCTTCTGCGTGGCGGGCGTGGGGCCGAAGCCCATGATGCGCGGCGCCACGCCGGCCGTGGCCATGCCCACCACGCGGGCGCGGGGCTTGAGGCCATACTTGGCGGCATTGGCTTCATCGGCCAGCAGCAGCGCGCAGGCACCGTCGTTCACACCCGATGCGTTGCCGGCGGTGACGGTGCCGTCAGGCCGCACCACACCCTTGAGCCTGGCCAGCGCTTCCAGGCTGGTCTCGCGCGGGTGCTCGTCCTGGCTGACGACGATGGCGTCGCCCTTCTTCTGGGGAATGGTCACGGACACGATCTCGCGCGCCAGGTGGCCGGCCTGGATGGCAGCCACGGCGTTGAGCTGGCTGCGCAGCGCCATGCGGTCCTGCGCCTCGCGCTCGATGCCGAAGTCGGTGGCCACGTTCTCGGCGGTTTCGGGCATGGAATCCACGCCGTACTGCGCCTTCATCAGCTTGTTGACGAAGCGCCAGCCGATCGTGGTGTCATACACCGCGTTGTTGCGGCTGAAGGCGGTCTCGGCCTTGGGCATCACGAACGGGGCGCGGCTCATGCTTTCCACGCCACCTGCAATCATCAGGCCGGCTTCGCCCGACTTGATGGCGCGCGCGGCCGTGCCCACGGCATCCAGGCCCGAACCGCACAGGCGGTTGATGGTGGCGCCCGGCACCTCAATGGGCAGGCCCGCCAGCAGGCTGGACATGCGGGCGACGTTGCGGTTGTCCTCGCCGGCCTGGTTGGCGTTGCCATAGAGCACATCGGTCACGGCGGCCCAGTCCACGTCGGGGTTGCGCTCCATCAGCGCCTTGAGGGGGATGGCGCCGAGGTCGTCGGTGCGCACGCTCGACAGCGCGCCGCCGTAGCGGCCAAAGGGGGTGCGGATGGCGTCACAGATGAAGGCTTGGGTCATGGGTGTGTTCGGTGGTGTGGAGGGAAGATTCAGGCCTGGATGGGCAGACCGACCAGGCGTTCGAGTTCGGCGTGTTCCAGCCCCTCGACCTTGTCGATGAGCTGGAGCCCCTGCGGCGTGCAGGCCAGCGTGGCCAGGTCGGAATAGATGCGCTTGACGCAGCCGATGCCGGTGAGCGGGTAGGTGCAGCGCTCGACGATCTTGCTGGCGCCCTGCTTGGTGAGCAGGTCCATCATGACCCAGGTCTGCTTGGCGCCGATGGCCAGGTCCATGGCGCCGCCCACGGCGGGAATGGCGCCGGGCTCGCCCGTGCTCCAATTGGCCAGGTCGCCCGTGGCTGACACCTGGAAGGCGCCCAGCACACAGATGTCGAGGTGGCCGCCGCGCATCATGGCAAAGCTGTCGGCATGGTGGAAGAACGCTCCGCCCGACAGCAGGGTGACGGGCTGCTTGCCGGCGTTGATGAGGTCGTAGTCTTCACTGCCCGCTGCCGGCGCCGGGCCCATGCCCAGGATACCGTTCTCGCTTTGCAGGATGACCTCGCGGCCCTCGGGGATGTGGTTGGCCACCAGGGTCGGCTGGCCGATGCCCAGGTTGACATAGGCGCCGTCGTGGATGTCTTGCGCCACCCGTTGGGCCAACTCTTCTTTACTACGTTTTTGATAGCTGCTCACGCTCGCTCCTTTTGCGCCAGAGGCCTGATTCATGCAGATTTCTTGAAACCACCGGCCTGCGTGGCAACGCGGGCGATCTTCACGACGTGGCTCACATAGATGCCCGGCGTGACGATGGCTTCGGGGTCGAGCGCGCCCAGCTCCACCACCTCGTGCACCGTGGCGATCGTGGTCTTGGCGGCGGTGGCCATCACCGGGCCGAAGTTGCGTGCCGACATGCGGTAGGTGAGGTTGCCCCAGCGGTCGCCTCTTTCGGCCTTGATCAGGGCCACGTCGCCGTAAATGGGGTACTCCAGCACGTAGTGCTTGCCGTTGATTTCGCGGGTTTCCTTGCCCTTGGCCAATTCCGTGCCATAGGCCGTGGGGCAGAAAAATGCACCAATGCCAGCACCGGCGGCGCGAATGCGCTCAGCCAGGTTGCCCTGCGGCACCAGCTCCAGTTCGAGCTTGCCGCTGCGGTAGAGGCCATCGAACACATAGCTGTCGGCCTGGCGCGGAAAGCTGCAGATGACCTTGCGCACCTGGCCCGCCTTGAGCAGCGCCGCCACGCCCTGTTCGGCGTTGCCGGCGTTGTTGTTGACGATGGTCAGGTCGCGTGCGCCATGGGCAATCAGCCCCTCGATCAGCTCGTCGGGAATGCCCGCCGTGCCAAAGCCGCCAATCAGCACGGTGGCCCCGTCCTTCACACCCGAGAGGGCTTGCGCCACCGAGTCCGCTATCTTGTTGATCATGGAAAGTCTTCCGGGAAGTAGCAAAAAAATCGCCCGCATTTGTTCTTATAATGAACAAATGTTCGCATAAAGAATTATATGCCGGGCACTCCATGAACACCAATACCCCTCCTGCCAGCCCCAGACCAGGCGACAGCTACGTGCAGTCCTTCGCGCGCGGACTGGAAGTGATCCGCTCGTTCAGCGCTAGCGCGCCGCAGCAGACCCTGAGCGAGGTGGCCGCACAGACCGGGCTGACCCGCGCGGGCGCCCGGCGCATCCTGCTCACGCTGCAGACGCTGGGTTATGTGGAAAGCGATGGCCGGCTGTTTCGCCTCACCCCGCGCATCCTCGATCTCGGGTTTGCCTACCTGTCGTCCATGCCCATCTGGGACCTGGCCGAGCCGGTGATGGAAGAACTGGTGGAGCAGGTACGCGAGTCGTGCTCGGCGGCCGTGCTCGACGGCCTCGACATCGTCTATGTGCTGCGACTGCCCACCCACAAGATCATGCGCACCAACCTGGGCGTGGGTTCGCGCCTGCCTGCCGCCTGGACATCGATGGGGCGGGTGCTGCTGGCCGGCCTGCCCGACGACGCATTGCAGGCGCGGCTGCAGGGCCTGATCCCGCAGCGCTTCACCCAGCACACCGTGATGGACATGCCCACCCTGCTGGAGCGCATCCGCCAGGCACGCACGCAGGGCTGGTGCCTGATCAATCAGGAACTCGAAGAAGGGTTGATTTCGATTGCCGCACCGCTGACCAACCGCGCGGGCCAGACCGTGGCCGCCCTCAATATCAGCGGCCAGGCCAACCGCTCCAGTGCCGAGGTCATGCAGGCCACCATGCTGCCCGCCCTGCTGCGGGCCGCGCAGTCCATCTCGCGCATGCTGGGCACCCAGCACGGCTGACCGCCCTGCGTGCAGCGGGAGCACGAGACAGGCCCGCAGAACGCCCGCTCAAGGCTTGCGAAAGCCCAGCACCAGCACCACCGCGCCCAGCGCAATCGCGCCCAGGCTCAGCCACTGGGGCACGTTCACCGTCTCTTTGTCCTTCACGGTCAGTTCCAGCGGGCCGAGCTTGGCCTGGGTGGTCTCTTTGGTAAAGCTGAAACCGCCGGTAAAAAAGCCGGCCAGCCCCAGCACGATCAGGACCACTCCGGTCAGGCGCAGTGCATTCATGGCCTATCTCCCACATCCGGGGCTGTTGGACAAAGGCACGGCATTGCCCCCGGTTTCCCCGCCTGTGCCCGGCCACTGTAGGCCCGCGCAGCAGCGGCGCGTGTAGGACGCCACCGCAAGGGCGCGCGCCGGTGCCCTGCTGCTGCCGGCGTATCTGCGTGCTACGCTCAGCGCCATGTTCAACCCGTCCCAAGCCGACGTGCGCCGCTTCCTCTGCGCGGTGCACGCCAAGACCCTGAGCGGCCAGCCCATGGAGGCCATCGAAACCCTGGCCAGCCTGTGGATCGCCGAGCACCCCGAATACCACGCCGAGCTGGCCGATGCCGACGCCGCCGCGGCGCGCAACTACGACGAAACACCAGAGCAGACCAACCCTTTCCTGCACCTGTCGATGCACCTGTCGATCAGCGAGCAGTGCAGCATCGACCAGCCGCGCGGCATCCGCCAGGCGGTCGAGCTGCTCACGGCACGGCTGGACTCCCTGCACGACGCCCACCACGCCACCATGGACTGCCTGGGCCAGATGCTGTGGGAGAGCCAGCGCGCAGGCCGCCCGCCGGACGGCGATGCCTACATCGCCTGCGTGCAGCGCCGCGCCACACGGGACTGAGCGCGCCAGCGAAGGCGTCAGGCAGACACACCGGAAACCGCGCGCCTGGGCGCCGCCATGCGCCCTTGCTGCAGCGCATAGTCGCGGGGAAACACCAGGACATCGCATTGCACGCCGCCCACCAGCCGCACCGCAACGCTGCCCATCAACCACGCAAAGGCTGCCCAGCGGCGTGTATGGCCGACGGCAATCAGATCGGCACCAGAAGCCTGGTGCTGCACCGCCAGCTGGCACGCAGGATCGCCAGCCCCGATGACCGTGGCGACCCGGTTGCGGCGGGTGTCAAAAGCGGTGGCCAGCGGCAGCATCTTGCGGCGTGCGTGCTCCCGCACTTCTGCGCGATAGCTCTGAATGGCTTGCATCGATGCCTCGGCGCTGCGCAGCCTGGCCTCGTCGCGGCGGTCAATGGCGTGGTAGAGCTCCAGCCGCGCCTCGGCTTGCACCCCCCCGGCATACCGCACCAACGCCCCTGCGGCCTCGGAGAAATCCACCGCAACCAGCACATGCTGGTAGGCACCCTTGGGCGTGTTCTGCACGATCAGCACCGGACAGCGGCTGCCGCGCAGCACCCGCACCCATGGCGAGCTCCGCAGCAGGTGCATCCAGCTGCAATGCGCACGCCGGTCCATCACCAGCAAGTCAGCGCCCGCCGCTGCGGCCAGCGCATCGATCACCACGTCGCCGGTGCCCCGCCCTCCTGCAACGACGGCAATGCCATGGCGCCGGGCCAGTTGGCGCGCCCGCTGCTCCAGCCGCGCGTGCGGATCGGTGAACTTGGGGTCGGGCATGTCGGTGCCGTAGAGGATGCGCAAGCGCGCATGGTGGCTGGCTGCGACCATGGCGGCACGGTCCATCGCCTGCTCGGCGGCGGCAGAAAAATCGGTGAGGGCGACAATGGATCGGAGGTGCATGAAACTTCCCGGTAAGCGTACGAACGGCCGGCGCAGGGCGCCGCGCTGGGTTGCGCCATCCATGCGCCCACGCCACGAAAAGCCACGGAACGTGAGCGGAGGGAAGCCGGAAGCTCCATCGCGGCAGCACGACATGCGCGCGCGCTGGTCCGGCAACACTGCCCGGCGGTGGTTCGATGACGCTCTTGGGAAGAAGAAACCGCCGGGCCTAGGAATCTGCGGCCGGCGAAGCTGGTTTCTGAACACCCGTCCTTTGCACGGCGCGTGCGGGCAGCGCAGCCGTCTTGGACGACTCGGCGGCACGGACACAGGCGGGAAAAACCAGAATATGCATAGGGTCACTTTACCAACGAGACCCCCAATGGGCAACCAAGCCCCTGCGCAGCGTGCCAGATAAACCGGCAGCTGCGATTGCCGGCACCCTGCCTGCCGGCAGAAACAAAAGAGCCCGCTGGCTGCGGGCTCTTGGCGAATGGCGTGGGTCGGCGGAGCCAGACCCTGAGGTGCTCAGCTCAACGGAAGCGCGATTGCGGCACGGTGTGCAGGTCGCCATCCAGCGAACCCACATAGCTTGCCAGCGCCTTCAGTTCGGCGTTGGTGAACTGCTTGGCGATGCCGCCCATGATGGCGTTGCCACGGCCCACATGGGCGTTCTTTTCCACCTTGTACGACTTGAGCGCCACAAACAGATAGTCGGCATGCTGGCCCGCGATCTTGGGATAGGACGGGTCGATGGGCTTGGCGAAGTTGTCGCCGTGGCAGGACACGCAGGCGCCCTTTTTCAGCAGCTCGGCCACTTGCACGCTGGGTTCGCGGCCTGGCTTGGCGGCCACTTCGGCGCCGGTCTTGCCGTGCTGCTCATAGTAGGCCGACACATCGGCAATGTCCTGCTCGGTCAGCGAATCGGCAATGCCGCGCATGGTGGGGTGCTTGCGCTCGCCCTTCTTGTAGGCGGTGAGCGCGGCAGCAATGTACTTGCCGCTCTGGCCCGAGATCATGGGCACCTTGTGCACTTCGGGAAAGCTGGACTGGTAACCCGGAATGCCGTGGCACCCGATACACATCGCAATTTTCTGCTTGCCGGCTTCGACATCGCCTTTGGTTTCCTGGGCTTGGGCAATCGCCGTCACGGAAGCGACAGCCAGGGCGAATATCGTGGTCAACGTCTTGTTCATTTTGCGCGCACAATCGTGTGAAGGTTCAGCTCGGGGCTCTGATCAGTCGGCGATTATAGCCAGCGCTTGTCAAGCCCATCCATCAACATTCCGGTGTTTCGTTCATGAAATTTCAAGGCTCCCAGAACTACGTCGCCACCCAGGACCTGATGCTCGCGGTGAACGCCGCCATCACGCTGCAGCGCCCCCTGCTCATCAAGGGCGAGCCCGGCACCGGCAAGACCATGCTGGCCGAGGAGGTGGCCCAGGCGCTCGACATGCCGCTGCTGCAGTGGCACATCAAGTCCACCACCAAGGCGCAGCAGGGCCTGTATGAATACGACGCCGTGAGCCGCCTGCGCGACAGCCAGCTCAATGATGGCGACAGCGCCGAGCGCGTGAAGAACATCCGCAACTACATCGTGCAGGGCGTGCTCTGGCAGGCCTTCACGGCCGACCGGCCCGTGGCGCTGCTGATCGACGAGATCGACAAGGCCGACATCGAGTTTCCGAACGACCTGCTGCGCGAAATCGACCGCATGGAGTTCTACTGCTACGAAACGCGCGAGCTCATCAAGGCCAAGCACCGCCCGCTGGTGTTCATCACCTCCAACAACGAAAAGGAGCTGCCCGACGCGTTTTTGCGCCGCTGCTTCTTCCACTTCATCAAGTTCCCCGAAGCCGACACGATGCGCCAGATCGTCAACGTGCACTTCCCCACGCTCAAGAGCGAGTTGCTCGGCGTGGCGATGAAGACGTTCTACGACGTGCGCAATCTGCCGGGCCTGAAAAAGAAACCCTCCACCAGCGAGCTGCTCGACTGGCTCAAGCTGCTGGTGGCCGAAGACATACCGCTGTCGGCGCTGCAAAGCGCCGACAACAAGGTGGCTGTGCCCCCGCTGGTGGGCGCGCTGCTCAAGAACGAGCAGGACGTGAGCCTGTTCGAGAAGCTGGTGTTCATGAACCAGCGAAACCGATGAGCTTCGCGCACCACAGCCACCCCCTACTCAATTTATTGCATGACTGACACCAAACGACTGCTGATGGAAGGCGCATCCGACGCCGTGGGCTTTGTCGGCGGCGCGCTGGCAGGCTTCTGGCTGGGCCGGTGGCTGGGTTTCGACATCTTTGCCGCAGGCTACGGCACCGCCAGCCTGGCGGGCATCGCGCTGGTGGGCCTGGGCGGGGGCCTGGGCCTGCATGCGGCGCGGCGCTGGCGCGCCAGCCGCCGCACGAAATCGGAGCAGTGACCATGGCGCTGGTGGAACCCGTCATCCTGCGCGACCGTGGCGTGCGCCTGGAGCCGCTGGCACTCGTCCACGCAGCGGGCCTGGCCGCTGCGGCGGCCGATGGCGAGCTGTGGAAGCTGCGCATCACCTCGGTGCCCGAGCCCGAGGGCACGCGCGCCTACATCGAAAGCGCGCTCGCCATGCGCGAGCAGGGCAACCGTTTTGCCTTTGCCGTGGTCGAAGACGCCACGGGCAAGGTCCTGGGCTCCACCAGCTACCACGACATCGTGCCTGCGGTGCGCCGCGTGGAGATCGGCTGGACTTGGTACTGCCAAAGCGTGCAGCGCACCCATGTCAACACCACCTGCAAACTGCTCATGATGGGCCACGCCTTCGACACGCTGGGCTGCCATGTGGTGGGCTGGCGCACCGACAACTACAACTTTGCCTCGCAACGCGCCATCGAGCGCCTGGGCGCCAGAAAGGATGGCGTGCTGCGCGGCCACGCGCTGCGCCGCGACGGCACCATCCGCGACACGGTGATGTACAGCATGCGCGCGGGCGAGTGGCCCGAGGCCCGGGCACAGTTGCTATATCTTTTAGAGCGTCATGCGCTTACCCGGTAAGTGCCGGAGGCCAGAATCATGCTGATCGACTTCTTCTACACCCTGCGCGCTGCCAAGCTGCCGGTTTCGGTCAAGGAATACCTCACCCTGCTCGAAGCCCTGCAGGCCGGCGTGGTGGGCCCCAAGTCGGACGATGCGTGGAGCCTGGACGACTTCTACAACCTCTCGCGCCTCACGCTGGTCAAGGACGAGAAGCACTACGACAAGTTCGACCGGGCGTTCGGCGCCTACTTCAAGGGCGTCGAAATGGTGGCCGACTTCACCAAGGAGATCCCCGCCGATTGGCTGCGCAAGATCCTGGAGAACGAACTCACGCCCGAGCAAAAGGCCGCCATCGAAAAGATGGGCTGGGACGAACTCATGGAGACGCTCAAGAAGCGCCTCGAAGAACAGAAAGAGCGCCACGAGGGCGGCAGCAAATGGATCGGCACGGGTGGCACCTCGCCCTTTGGCCACGGCGGCTACAACCCCCAGGGCATCCGGATTGGCGGTGCTGGCAAGAACAAGAGCGCCGTGAAGGTATGGGAGCAGCGCGCCTACAAGGACTACGACGACCAGCAGGAACTGGGTACGCGCAACATCAAGGTGGCCCTGCGCCGCCTGCGCAAGTTCGCGCGCGAGGGGCATGAGCTGGAGCTGGACCTGCCCGACACCATCCGCAGCACGGCAGCCAACGCCGGATACCTGGACATCAAGATGGTGCCCGAGCGCCATAACAACGTGAAGGTGCTGCTGCTCATGGACGTGGGCGGCACCATGGACGAACATATCCAGCGCGTGGAAGAACTGTTCAGTGCCGTGAAGACCGAGTTCAAGCACCTGGAGTTCTATTACTTCCACAACTGCGTGTACGACTTCATGTGGAAGAACAACCGCCGCAGGTTTGCCGAAAAATTCCCGACCTGGGACATCATCCGCAAGTACAACAAGGACTACAAGCTGATCTTCGTGGGCGACGCGACCATGAGCCCCTACGAGATCCTGCAGCCCGGCGGCAGCGTGGAATACAACAACGAGGAAGCCGGCGCCGAGTGGATCCAGCGCCTCACGCACGCTTTCCCCAAGTTTGCCTGGATCAACCCCGAACCCCAGGGTGTGTGGCAGTACCGCCAGAGCATCAGCATCATCCAGCAGCTCATCGGCAACCGCATGTACCCTTTGTCACTCAAGGGGCTGGAAGAAACCATGCGGCTGCTGTCAAAATAAGCACATGCCCATTGCGCCTCCAACGCCGGCCCGATGGCCGGCGTTGCTGTTTTTCTGCGTGGTGTGCCTGCAAGGCTGCAGTCTCCTGCCCCGGGGCGAACCAGATGCCGCCGCAGATGCTGCCGCCATTCCGGTCACTGACAGCTCCGCCTTGTCTGCCTTCACGCTCGAAGTGAACGCACCCGATGGTGTGCGCGAGACCCTGGAGCGCCATCTGGAGCTGCAGCGCCTGCTGGCCGCCGCCGACGCCAACGCGCGCGAACTGCTGGGCACGCTGGGCTACTTTGCGCCCACCATCACGGTGGTGATGACCGACACCCCGGCCAGCAGCGCCGCCTTGCACGCCGTGGCGGTAACGGTAGAGCCCGGCCCGCAGACCCGCATTGCCAGCACCCGCATCACCGTGGCCGAGCGCACCGACGAAGACACCGACAACCGCGCACGCCGGCAAGAGAGGTTGCAGCGCAACTGGTCGCTCCAGCCCGGCGAGCCCTTCACCCAGTCGGCCTGGGACAGCGCCAAGACCGACGGCCTGCGCCAGCTGCAGGTGCGGCGCTACCCCACGGCCCGCATTGCACAAAGCCGGGCCGAGGTGGATGCCGACACCCACCAGGCGGCGCTGAGCGTGACCTACGACACCGGCCCGGCCTACCGCTTCGGCCCGCTGGTGGTTGAGGGCAGCGAACGCTACGACCCCGATGGCGCACGGCGCCTGGCCCGCCTGCCCACCGGCGCTTTCTATGACGAGGCCGCGCTGATGGACACGCAGTTGCGCCTGGCCAGCAGCGGTTATTACGACGCAGTGTTCCTCACCCTCGACACCGAAGGCACCGACCCGCAATCAGCCCCCGTGGTGGCGCAGGTGCGCGAGGCGCGGCTGCAAAAGCTGGTGTTTGGCGCCGGCCTGTCCACCGACAGCGGCCCGCGCCTTTCGATGGACCACATCCACAACCAGCTGCCCGGCGTGGGCTGGCGTGCGGTCAGCAAGCTGTCGCTGGACCGCAAGACCAAGCTGGCAGGCACCGAGTGGACCGATCTGCCCGACGAGAACGGCTGGCGCTGGTTTGCCTCGGCCCAGGGGCAGCGCGAAACCACGGGCGACTACGAGGTCAACAGCGCGCGCCTGCGCACCGGCCGCAGCAAAAGCAGCACGCGCATCGACCGCAACTATTTTCTGCAATACGACTACGCCAACAGCCAGGGCCTGAACGCTCCGTCCTCGGCCACGGCGCTGACCCTGAACTACGGCTGGACGGGCCGCTATTTCAACAGCACCGTGGCGCCCACGCGCGGGCACGGGCTGGCGGTGGAACTGGGAGCAGGCACCACCTTCACCCCCGAGCGCGACCCGTTTGTGCGCGCGCTGCTGCGCTGGCAAGCGTTCCTGGCGGCAGGCCGCGTGCAGGCCGAAACCGGCGGCGCACGCAATGCCCGCGTTGCCCTGCGGGCCGAAGCCGGGGCCGTGCTGGCACGCCAGGCCGCGCAAATCCCGGTGACCCAGCTTTTCCTGACCGGCGGCGACACCACCGTGCGCGGCTATGGCTACCGCGCCATCGGCGCCCGCACCGAAAACAACCAGCTCTTTGGCGGCCGCTACCTGGCCCTGGCCAGCGCCGAATGGCAACGCCCCATTGTTTACAACGGCGCCCTGACCGACTGGGAGAGCGCGCTGTTCGTCGATGCCGGCGCCGTGGCCGACCGCGTGGGCGACATGGCCCCCCGCGTTGGCGTGGGCGCCGGTGTGCGCTGGCGCAGCCCAGTGGGCCCGCTGCAGGCCGACCTGGCCTATGGCGTGCAGGCAAAACAGCTGCGGCTGCATCTGCGCCTGGGGTTCAGCTTCTGATGCGCCACAAGCCACCAGCCCGGCGCGCACCCCCGGCAGACTTTTCGGCGGGCGGTGCCACGCCCTCCACTGCGCCCGCGCGTGGCCTGCGGACGCACCAGGCACTGCGCCTCACGGGCTGGCTGCTGGTGTGCCTGTGCGCCCTGGTGCTGGCAGCCGGCACGCTGGCCTGGTGGTGGTCGGGCCGCGACAGTTCCCTGGCGACCCTGCTGGCACGCGCAGCCCTGTACCTGCCTGCCGGCCAGACGCTGGAAAGCCGCGAGGTGAGCGGCTCGCTGCGCAGCGGTGGCCGCATTGGCTGGCTGCGCTGGAGCAGCCCCACGCTGCGCGTGGAAGTCAGCGATGCCCGTGTGGGCTGGCAGCTGGCGCCCTTGCTGCAGCGGCGCCTGGAACTGGGCGAGGTGCATGCCGCCCGCCTGGCGATCACCCCGCTGGGCCCGCCGAGCGCTGAATCCCCGACCCCGCTCGACACACTGGTGCTGCCGCTGCAGATCGGCCTGCCCTTTCGCATCGATCGCCTGCAGTGGGCTGGCACACCGGCCGTCGAAACAACAGCGCTGGTGGGCGACTACCGCTTTGACGGGCACCAGCACCATCTGTCGATCAGCGATGTAGCGCTGGCCCAGGGCCGCTACATCGCCCGCGCCACCCTGGACGCCCAGGCCCCCATGGCGCTCGACGCCACGGTGGACGGCAATCTGCACCAAGCCGTACCCGGCAGCGGCACCAGCGTGCAGGTGCAGGCCCACGCCACGCTCCAGGGCACGCTGTCCGGCGCGGCGGCGCAATTGCAGCTGGAGGCCCGTTTGCGCCCTGTCGCGCAGACCGCCCAGACCCCGCAGTCCGCCGAAGCCGCCACGCCCGAAGCCATGCAGGCCGACCTGCAGGCCACCCTGGCCCCGTGGGTGCCCCAGCCCGTGCAGCAAGTGCAAGCCGCGCTGCGTGCCGTCAACCTGGCCACGCTGTGGCCCCAGGCCCCCGCCACGCTGCTGCACGGCACGCTGCAGGCCGGCCCCACGGCAGCGCCGGGCTGGGCCGTGCAGGCGCAGATCCAGAATGCACTGGCAGGCCCGTGGGACCAATCACGCCTGCCGCTCACCGCCCTCGCGGCCAGCGCCACCTGGGATGGCACACGCTGGAGTGTTCCCGGCGCCACGGCCAGCGTGGGCCAGGGCACGGCCACCCTGCAGGGCCACTACACGCCCGCCACCGGCGCCATCGACGCTCAAGCCCAGCTGCGCCAACTGCCCCCCGAGGCACTGCACTCGGCACTGGCCGCCGCGCACCTGTCCGGCAGCGTGGTGGCGCAAACCCAGGGCAACGGCAGCGTGGCCTTCACGGCCGACATCGGGGCCGGCCAGGCCCGCGCGCCGCGTGGCCCTGCGCTGCGCATCAACACCCTGCAGGCCAGGGGGCAATGGCAGGCACAGGAAGGCGGCGGCACCGTGCGGCTGGATCGCCTGCTGGTCGATGCCATGCAGGCGCGGCTGCAAGCCACCGGGTTGCAGGTGGCGCTGGGCGCCATCGCCGTGCAAGGGCAAATGCAGCTCACGGTGCCCGGCGCCAGCGCCCACGCCCAGGGGGCTCTCGCACCCCGCACCGGCGCCGGCGAGCTGCAGCTGCAGTGGACCGACGCCGACCGCACCCAGCGCTGGCTGGCCCAGTTGCCGGGCCTGGCCGCCGCGCTGCCAGGCGTTGCGCTCAAGGGCCAGGCGCAACTGGCCGGCCGCTGGACGGGCGGCTGGCAAAGCCTGGCAGAGCAACTGCAGGCCGCCCGGGAGCGCAAGGCGCCGCCGGCGGACAAGGCCCCGTTCACGCTCCAGGCCACGCTGTCGGCCCCGCAATTCGACCTGACCCTGCCGCCAGGCGACGGCACCACCGCAGTGCCCACCTCCGTGCAGGTGCAATCGCTGCAGGCGCAGCTGTCGGGCTCGCTGGTGCAGGCCACGCTGGCACTGGACGGCCAGCTGCGCACGGGCCCGCTGCAGACCACGCTGCACACCCGCGTGGCGGGCGGGCTGGCATCCGCTGCGCTGTGGAAGGTGCAGGTGAACACGCTGCGGGTCCAGGTGCAAGACACCCAACGCCCCGGCCCCTGGACCCTGGCGCTTGCCGAGCCCCTGGCCATTTCGGCGCAGGTCGGCCCTGCCACCAGTGCACCCGGCGGGGTGGTGCTGCAGGCGGCGGCCGGTCAGGCCCGCCTCACCGGCCCGCTGCCCGGCAGCGTGGCGCTGCAATGGCAGCCCCTGCGCTACCAATCGGGGCCCGGCACGGCAATGCGCCTGCAAAGCCAGGGCCGCCTGCAGGGCCTGCCCTTTGCCTGGCTGGATGCCCTCGGGCTGGAAGGCGCGCCGGCCGTGGCCGGCCAGCCGGTGCAGCCGCTGCTGGCCCGCCTGGGCCTGGGCGGCGACATGCTGCTGGAAGGCCAGTGGAAGGTGGATGCCGGCGCCGCCCTGCGCGCCCAGGCCAGCCTGCGGCGCACCAGCGGCGACCTGCACATCCTCACGGGCGAAGCCACCCCGGTCACGGTGCTGCAAAGCAGCGGCCAGGGTACCGGCGCGGGCAGCCCCACTGCCATCACCGCCCCCCCGCCCGGCAACCGCGCTGGCGTGTACCAGGCCGAGCTGACGCTGGAGGCCGAGGACCAGGCCCTGCGCGCACGCCTGCTCTGGGCCAGCGAGCGCGCCGGCGAGATCGACGCCAGCGCCAGCACCCGCCTCACCCTGGGCGAGTCACTGGCGGATGCCACCTGGGCGCCCGACGCACCGCTGGCCGCCAGCGTGCGCGCCCGACTGCCCGACGTGGGCGTGTGGTCGGCCCTGGCCCCGCCAGGCTGGCGCGTGCGCGGCACCCTGGATGCCAACGCCACCCTGTCGGGCACGCGCAACGCCCCCCACTGGGCTGGCACGCTGGGCGCCGATGGCCTGGCCGTGCGCTCCGTCGTCGATGGGGTGGATCTGCAAAACGGCCAGTTGCGCGCCACGCTGCGGGGCAACCAGCTGGAGCTGACCGAATTGCGCCTGCAGGGCGGGCGCGGCAGCAACGCGCGCATTGCGGGTTTCAGCGGCAACCGCACGCCCGCGCCGCAAGACGGCGGCACCCTCACCGGCTCGGGCCGCCTTACCTGGGGTGAGCCCGGCGCAGGCCTGTCGGGCATGGCCATGGACATCACCGCCGAGGCCCGCGCGCTGCAGGTGCTGGTGCGCGCCGACCGCCAGGTCAGCGTGTCAGGCCAGGTGCAGGCGCAGTTGCAGCAAGGCCAGTTCAGCCTGCGCGGCAAGCTCACCACCGACCGCGCGACCGTCATCCTGCCCGACGAATCGGCGCCCCGCCTGGGCTCGGACGTGGTGGTGCGCTCGGCCGCGAAAGACCGCGAAGCCCAGGCCAAGGCCCAGGCAGCCGGCCGCGCCCACCAGAAAGCGGCGCAGGCCGAAACCACCCGGCCGCCCGCCGTGGCCATCACCCTCAACCTGGGCCGCGACTTCGCACTGCAGGGCCAGGGCATCACCACCCGCCTCACCGGCGAGCTGGACATCCGCAGCAGCACCGTGCCCGGCGCCCCGCCCCGCGTGACCGGCGAGGTGCGCACCGACGCAGGCCGCTACCGCGCCTGGGGCCAGATGCTGGACGTGGAGACGGGCCTGATCCGCTTCAACGGCCCCTACAACAACCCCGCGCTCGACATCCTGGCGCTGCGCCCCAACATCAGCGTGCGCGCCGGGGTGCAGGTCACCGGCACGGCCCTGGCGCCACGCGTGCGGCTGTATTCCGACCCCGAACTGCCCGACGCCGAAAAGCTCTCCTGGGTGGTGCTGGGCCGCGACGCGGCCAACGGCGGTGCCGAGGCCGCCGTGCTGCAGCAGGCGGCCCTCGCCCTGCTGGGCCGCGGCGGAGGTAGCGGCAACCCCACCGCCCAGGTGGCCAGCCGCCTGGGGCTGGACGAGATCGGTTTCAAGGGCTCCGGCGCCGGCGAAGACGCCGCCAGCGCCGCGCTGACCTTCGGCAAGCGCCTGTCCAAGGACATGTACGTGACCTACGAGCGCAGCCTGTCGGGCACGCTGGGCACGCTGTACATCTTCTACGACCTCTCGCGCCGCCTCACCCTGCGCGGCCAGACGGGCGAAAAAAGCGCG
Organism: Acidovorax soli; assembly: GCF_900107605.1. Lineage (GTDB taxonomy): Bacteria > Pseudomonadota > Gammaproteobacteria > Burkholderiales > Burkholderiaceae_C > Acidovorax > Acidovorax soli. Next base: position 212,887 of record NZ_FNQJ01000002.1, read on the forward strand.
GTGGACATCATCTACACCGTGCGTTACGACTGATCCGGGCGCCGCTTTACAAGCCAAATACGCTCTTGACGCCCTTGCGAAAAGCGCTACCAGCTATCAATACAGAAGCACCGGAACGCGTACAATCCGCGCCTGCTTGCTCCTCATAGTTCAATGGATAGAACGAGTGCCTCCTAAGCGCTAGATGCAGGTTCGATTCCTGCTGAGGGGACCAGCGGATCGCCTCACACGGCATCCCAAAACATCCAGAATCCGCGTGTGCTCTGGCTTGCGGGCATTCCCCCACCTGCCGCGACCTCGCCCGCACATTCAGCGCTCGTCGCTGAAGCCGGTGCTGACATGGCTGCCGTCGCAAAATGGTTTGTTCCTGGACGCACCGCAGCGGCAAAGCGTCATGCGGTTGCGCACCTCGTATTCAAAACCGTCAGCGCCGATCAGCTGAACGCCGCCACGCAGCCCTATGGGCCCCGAGCAAGCCATGGCCGGGTCCTCGATCAACACCACCGAAGGCGCGTACTGCGGCTCCACCGGCTGGCCGGTGGCATTGGCCCAGGCCACAAGGCGCCCCGAGGGGCAATCACCGCACTGGCGCGCAAAATGCGCGCGCGCTGCCGGGACCTGTGATTCGCGGACCAGGTGCCATACCTTGCCATGGGGATCACAAAAGCGGGCCGATGCACACAGCGCCTCGACATCGGTCAGCGACATGGCCGGGCCTGGTATGCGCTGGGCCTGTTCCAGATAGGGGCGGCGGCTGGCGGTTTCCGTGCCGTCGAAGCCCACCCTGGCATGGCTGCCGTCGCAAAACGGCTTGTTGCCGCTGTGCCCGCAGCGGCACAGCGCGTATTGCATCTGTTCGGGGTAGGGCACCGCCGCGACCCATTCGACCGACTCGCCTTCGGTATTAGTGCCTATGGTCTGCTTGCGCAACGGCAGCTTGCCCGCGACGAGATAGGGACCATTGCTGGTGATGCGCACCTGCGCGCCCGCGGGTTTTTCGGAATCCATCGGTGGCCTCCTTGTGGCATGTGCGTCCGGCAGAGGATGACGGATCGGCGCCGTGCTGCTACTGTAGCCATTCGCGGCGCCAGCACAAGTCGTGCCCCTGTTACGGGCCGGGCCGACGCCATCCTGGAGGTCGCCATGGCTGATTCATCCACCCCCACGACTGCCTGGGTGCTTGCCGGCGGCGGCAGCTTCGGCGCGATCCAGGTCGGCATGCTGCACGCGCTCGTCGCGCATGGGCTGAGGCCCGATCTGGTGGTGGGCTCGTCGGTCGGCGCGATCAATGGCGCCTACTTTGCCGGAGCGCCCGATGGGGCCGGCCTGCAGCGACTGGCCGCCATCTGGTGCGGGCTGCGCCGCAGCATGGTGTTTCCGATCGCGTGGCGCAATCTGCTGGCCCGCACCGGCAGCGGCGGGTTCGCGGTCGATCCGTCGGGGCTGAGCGGCCTGCTCGAACAATGCCTGCCTTTTCGGTTGCTGGAGCAGGCGCGCGTGCCGGTGCATGTGGTCGCCACCGACCAGCTAGGCGGTGGAACGGTAGCGCTTTCGCGCGGCCCGGCTGTCGCAGCCGTACTGGCCAGCAGTGCGATCCCCGCCGTATTCCCCGCGGTGCGCATCGAGGGGCAGTTTCTTATCGACGGCGCAATTGCCAGCAATACGCCGATCAGCGTGGCCGTCGGACTGGGCGCGCGGCGCGTGATCGTGCTGCCCACGGGCTTTGCCTGCGCGCTCCAGACGCCGCCGCGCAGCGCCATCGCCAATGCCTTGCATGCCGTCACCCTGGTCATTGCACACCAGCTGGCCGACGAATTCGAGCAGTACCACACGCAGGCAGAGATCATCGTCGTGCCACCGCTGTGCCCGTTGTCGGCCTCGCCCTACGATTTTTCCCAGGCCGCCACATTGATCGAACGCGCCACCGCGCAGACCCGGCGCTGGCTGGAAACCGGTGGGCTGCAACGTTCGCAGTTCGCGCCTGCATTGCTGGCGCACGGGCATTGAGCGATCAAGAGAAATCCAGGGCATTTCGCCACCTACTGCTTTCCCACCCAGCGCCGGCTGCTCTTCTTTCAGGAGTTTCTACAGCTGAAATCCCACCGCCCGCACCACGCCCTCGGCGATGTCGCGCAGCCACGACGGCTGGCGCGCATGGTGCGGCTGGGCCGTGGCGATCTGGCGGGCGCACCAGTCAGACAGCCATTGCACCTGCGCACGCTCGTAAAAGGCCGTCATGCTTTCGTAGTTGAGGAACAGGCTGCGCGCATCCAGGTTCAGCGAACCGGTGAGCGCCATGCTGTCGTCGATGAGCACCGCCTTGGCATGCACCATGCCGGGGGCCAGCCACACCTGCGCGCCCGCGGCGGCCAGCTGGCGCAGGGCGCGTTCGCGGGCCCAATCGGCCAGGCGGTGGTTGGAGCGGGCGGGCACGATCAGGTGCACCTGCACCCCGCGCCGGCAGGCAATGCACCAGGCGTCGAGCAAGGCCTCGTCGGGCACGAAATACGGGGTGATCGCCACGATGCGCCGCTGCGCGTGGTAGGCCGCCGTGAGCAGCAGGGCATAGGCAGTGTCGTCGGGCTGGTCGGGGCCGCTGGGCACCCACTGGGCCAGCGCACCGCCGGGCGGGCCGACCAGCGCATGGCGCGGAGGCGGCAGGTGGCGGGTAAAGCGCACGCGGCCCGTGGCCGCGCGCCAGTCGGCCCGGAACTGCGCCTGGGCCAGCGCGGCCAGCGGGCCTTCGACATCGAAGCTCAGGTCCAGCCAGGCGGGCCTGTCCGGGCGGTCCACAAAGTATTCGCTGGCCAGGTTGCGCCCACCGCTCCACAGGCGTGCCCCGTCGGCCACAGCCATCTTGCGGTGGTTGCGCAAGTTGGTGCGCCCGCGCATGGGGTTGTGCAGCATGGGCATGAAGCGGCGCACCTGCACGCCCTGGCGGCTGAGCTGGCGCAGCATGGCGGCCGGGGTGCGCCAGCTGCCCACGGCATCCAGCAGCAGCCGCGTGGCCACGCCGCGCTGGGCGCACCGCGTCAGGGCCTGGGCCACGCGCGCGCCCACCGCATCGTGGCCGAAGACAAAGGTGCACACATCCAGGCTGTGCTGGGCGGAATCGATGAGCGCCAGCAGGGCTTGCAGCGCCTCGGGGCCATCTTCGTGGAAGTGGACACGGGCATTGCGCACGGCGGGCGCCAGGTCCATGCCCGCCAGCAGGCGCGTGGCCCAGGCCGGGCCCTCACCCGTCGCCGCAGGGCCGGCCACCGCCCCATCGCCAGGCCGATGGGGCAGGCGCAAGGGCCGCGCAAACTTGCGCGAACCCACCAGCAGGAACAGGGGCAGCGCCACATAGGGAAAAGCCACGATGCCCACCACCCACGCCAGCGCCGCCGAAGGATGGCGCCGCTGGTGGTCGATGCGGGTCAGCATCACATACACCAGCAGGCCCGCAGCCACCACGATGGCGTGCCCCAGACCCGACAGCAGCACCAGGCCGGTCATGCAACACCCAGGAGCCCGCGGGCCCATGTGGCAACGCAGGCGAAACGCAGCCAGTGGCCCCTTGCGACGCTGCGCGAAAAATCATCGGATGCAAGCAATCCCATGGCACCCGAGCATAGCGGGCGCGCAGGGCGGGCGCCATGCCCCGGCTCCCGGCGTGCTTCAGGTGCGGGCGCGCAGCGTGCGGCTGAGCAGAATCACCGGTACCAGCCCCACGGCCACCAGCGCCAGCGAAGGCAGGGCCGCCTCGCCCAGGCGTTCATCGCGCGCCAGCTGGTAAGCCACCACGGCCAGGGTGTCGCTGTTGAAGGGGCGCAGCACCATGGTGGCGGGCAGCTCTTTCATCACGTCCACGAACACCAGCAGCGCCGCAGCGGCGGTGGAGCGCCGCAGCAGCGGCCAGTGCACGCGGGCCATCAGGCGGGCGCTGCCCGCGCCCAGCATGCGCGCAGAGTCGTCCAGGCTGGGGGGAATGCGCGCATAGCCGCTTTGCACCGACTGCAGCGCCACCGCGCAAAAGCGCACCAGATACGCCCACACAATGCCCACCGCCGTGGTGGTGACCAGCGCGCCCACGCCCCACTGCGGCACGCGCGCCTGCAGCCAGCCCACCGGCAGCAGCAGGCCCACCACGATGACCGCGCCCGGCACGGCGTAGCCCACGCTGGCCAGCCGCACCACGCCGCGTGTCAGCAGATCGGGCTTGCGGCGCACGGCAAAGGCCAGCGCCAGGGCCACGGCCACGGCCAGACCGGCGGTGATGCCCCCCAGCCACACGCTGTTCCAGGCCCATTCGAGAAAGCGGTCCCAGGGCAGCACCGACCAGTCGGACGCCAGTGGTCGCAGCATGAAGGCCACCGGTGCCACGAAGCCCATGAACACGGGCAGCGTGCACACGCCCCAGGCCAGGCCGCGCGCCAGGCCGCGCAGTGGCACGGGCTGGGCCTCGGTGGCGCCCGCGTGGCCGGTGCCCTTGGCGGTGAAGCGCATGCGCCGCTCGGCGCGGTGCTCCAGCCACAGCAGCAGCAGCACCAGGGCCAGCAGCATGGTGGACAGCTGGGCAGCGGCAATGCGGTTGTCCATGGACAGCCAGGCCTTGATGATGCCGGTGGTGAAGGTCTGGATGCCGAAGTAGCTGGTCACGCCAAAATCGGCCAGGGTTTCCATCAGCGCCAGTGCCACGCCAGCCGCCACGGCCGGGCGGGCCAGCGGCAGCGCAATGGTGGCGATGCGCCGGGACAGCGGCGCGCCCAGCAGGCGTGCCGCCTCCATCAGGTGCGCCGCGCGCTCGCCCAGCGCCGTGCGCGCCAGCAGATAGACATAGGGATAGAGCGAGAAGGTGAAGACCCAGATGGCGCCCCACAGGCTGCGCACCTCTGGCAGCAGGCGCCCCTCCAGCCCGAAGGTCTCGCGCAGCGCCACCTGCAACGGCCCGCTGAACTGCAGAAAGTCGGTGTAGGCATAGGCCGTGACATAGGCCGGCATGGCCAGCGGCAGCAGCAGCAGCCACTCGAACGTGCGCCGGCCCGGAAAATCAAACAGCGTGACAGCCGCCGCTGCCGCGGTGCCCACCACGGCAGCGCCCACCCCCACCCACAGGCCCAGCCACAGCGTGGTCCACAGGTAGCGGGGCAGCACGGTGCTGGCCATCTCGCGCAGGATGGCGCCGGTATCGGCCTGCACCCCGCCCCAGGGCAGCCACGACGCCAGCAGCGCCAAGACGGGCAAGGCCAGCAGGCCCACCAGCAGGATCAGCGGCAGGGTCGATAAAGAAAAGCGGGTGCGGGGCAAGGCAGGGGCTCGGCAAATGAGGGAATGGCACTACCGACCCACAGGGGCGTCCAGGAATGCAAATGCGAATTTTAAGCATTCGCTCCGCCCCACTAGAATCAAGCGATGTTTCTTGAGGTTTCCCAACTGGAAGTGCGTTACGCAGGCCGTTCCCAGGCGGCTGTCCAGGGCGTCACGCTGGGGCTGCATGCGGGCGATATCGGCGTGCTGATCGGCCCCTCGGGCTGCGGCAAGACCACGCTGCTGCGCGCCGTGGCGGGGCTGGAGCCGGTATCGGCCGGCGAGATCCGCCTGAAGCAACAGCTGGTGGGCAGCGCGCACCTGAACGTGCCGCCCGAATCGCGGCGCATCGGCATGGTGTTCCAGGACTACGCCCTGTTTCCGCACCTGAGCGTGGAGCGCAACGTGGCCTTCGGCATCCACCAGCTGCCCCGGGCCGAGCAGGCCGCCCGCGTGGCCGAGGCCCTGCAACTGGTGGGGCTGGAAGGCAGCGGCGCGCGCTTTCCGCACGAGCTTTCGGGCGGACAGCAGCAGCGCGTGGCCCTGGCGCGGGCCCTGGCCCCGCGCCCACAGCTCATGCTGCTGGACGAGCCGTTTTCCAACCTCGATGTCGATCTGCGCGAGCGCCTGGCGCACGAGGTGCGCGACATCCTCAAGGCCGCCGGGGCCACGGCGCTGTTCGTCACGCACGACCAGTTCGAGGCCTTTGCGATCGGCGATGTGATTGGCGTCATGCACGAAGGCCACCTGCACCAGTGGGACGACGCCTACACCCTCTACCACCGGCCGGCCACCCGCTTTGTGGCCGACTTCATCGGCCACGGCGTCTTTACCCCCGCCAGGCTGGTGCAGCGCGGCAACAACGTGGTGGCGCAGACCCCGCTGGGCGACCTGACCGATCTGGCCGAATGCCCCCTGCCCGCCAGCTACCCCGGCGGCGAGTGCGATGTGCTGCTGCGCGCCGATGACGTGGTGCACGACGACCATGCGCCCGTGCAGGCGCAGATTCTGCGCAAATCGTTTCGCGGCTCGGAGTTTCTGTACACGCTGCGCCTGGCCAGCGGCCAGACCCTGATGGCCCATGTGCCCAGCCACCACAACCACGCCGTGGGCGAGTGGATTGGCATCCGGGCGCAGGTCGATCACGTGGTCACGTTTGCGCGCGACTGATGAGCTTTTGGATCAAATAGGCAGATAGCGCCTATCTGGAAAGCGTCAGCAGCTATCAAAATAGCAGCAAATTACACCGCGACAACACGGCGAGCGCGAGAATGGTGAATCCGCCTCAAGCCTGGCGCAGGCGGTCCACGGTGTCGTGCAGGTGCTGCGTCCACTCGCGCCGGTCCCGGCCGCCGGCCTGCTCGGGCACGCCGTAGTGCACCACCGCCTCGATCGCGGGCGCACGCAGGGTGCGCCAGATGGAACCCACCAGGGTTTCATCGCCGATGTAGCTGGGCGCGAAACTGGTCGCACCCCGCACCTTGTCGACAAAGCGCAGGCCCACCGGCTGCACGAAGGCGTTGGCCGTCACCGCCGCCTGCAGCAGATTGGCATGGAACGGCAGCATGGCCCGCCCGTCGCCCGTGGTGCCTTCCGGAAACACCGCCAGCACCTCCCCGCGCCCCAGCGCCTCGTGCATGGAGCGCACCATGCGCAGCGCATCGCGGCGCGAGTTGCGTTCGATGTACAGGGTGCCCGCGGCGGTGGCCAGCGTGCCGACCAGCGGCCAGGCCTGCACATCCGATTTGGAGACAAAACGGCAATGCCGCGCCGCGTGCATGACCGGGATGTCGAGCCATGAGAGGTGATTGGCCACCAGCATCACCGGCCCGCCCACGGGCGGTGTGCCCAGAATGCGCAGCGACACGCCCGCACGGGCCAGCAACTGCATGGACCAGGCCTGCACCCGGGCATGCTGCTGGTCGGGCGACAGCGCCGGAAAGCGCACCGCCACGATCACCAGGCCCTTGAGAATGTGGCCCAGCACACGCAGCAGGCGCCAGCAGGCGCGCAGATCCCTCATGTCACCTCAGCTCCGTTCAAATGCGACTTGCCCGCCCACCAGCGTGGCGCGCACCTGGCCCGGCAGCTCGTAGCCGGAGAACGGCGTGTGCTTGCCCTGGCTGCGCAGCGCGTCGTCCTGCACCGTCCACGCGGCCTGGGGATCGAAGATGCACAGGTCACCCACGCCACCTTCGACGATCTGGCCCACGCTGGCCTGCAAGGTGCCTAAAGCGCTGCCCAGCACCCGCGCCGGCTCGGAGGTGACCGTGGCCAGGGCGCGCACGAACGGCACGCCGCTGTCCTGCGACCACTTGAGCGCCAGCGAGAGCAGCAGCTCCAGTCCAGTGGCGCCGGGCTCCGCCTCGGCAAACGGCAGGGTCTTGGCGTCTTCATCGACGGGCGTGTGGTCGGACACCAGCGCATCGATGGTGCCGTCGGCCAGCGCCGCGTTGAGCGCATCGCGGTCGCGCTGCTGGCGCAGCGGAGGCGACAGGCGGGCGCGGCTGTCGAAGAAGCCGATGTCCACATCCGTGAGGTGCAGCGAGTTGATGCTCACATCGGCCGTGACCTTGAGGCCCTCGGCCTTGGCGCGGCGCAGCAGTTCCACGCCGGCGGCGCTGCTGATGCGGCACAGGTGCACGCGGGCGCCGGTGGTCTTGAGCAGCTCGAAGATGGTGTGCAGCGCAATGGTCTCGGCCGCCACGGGCACACCCGACAGGCCCAGGCGCGTGGCCAGTGGGCCGCTGGCGGCCACGCCCTTGCCCAGGTGCATCTCTTGCGGGCGCAGCCACACGGTGTAGCCAAAGGTGGCGGCGTATTGCAGCGCGCGCTGCAGCACCTGCGTGCTGGCCAGCGGCACCTCGGCCTGGCCAAAGCCCACGCAGCCCGATTCGGTGAGCTCGGCCATCTCGGTCAGCACCTCGCCCGCCAGGCCGCGCGTGAGCGCGCCCAGCGGGAACAGGCGCGACTGGTGCAGCTTCTCGGCGCGGAACTTGAGCATTTCCACCAGGCCGGGCTCGTCGAGCACGGGGTCGGTGTCGGGCGGGCAGACCAGGCTGGTCACGCCACCGGCCACGGCCGCCGCCATTTCGGATTCGAGCATGCCTTCGTGCTCGTGGCCGGGCTCGCGCAGGCGCGCGGCCAAGTCCACCAGGCCGGGCAAGACGATGCAGCCTGCGGCATGGATGGTGCGGTTGGGCGCAAAGTCGGGTGGCACGCGGTTCACCCCGACGATGCGGCCCGCTGCCAGCGCGATGTCGCAGGTCTGGTCGAAGCCCGAGGCGGGGTCGATCACCCGGCCGTTCTGGATCAGGATTTTCATGATTTCAAGCCAAATTGGCTGCTAGTTCTTAGAGGGTAAGCGCTAGCAGCTATGAAAACAGGAGTATTCATTCCACGCGTCACGCTTCGTTCCCCGCGACGATGGACATGACCGCCATGCGCACCGCAATGCCGAAGGTGACCTGCGGCAGGATCACGCTCTGCTTGCCATCGACCACGGCGGAGTCGATCTCGACGCCCCGGTTGATGGGGCCGGGGTGCATCACGATGGCATCGGGCTTGGCCAGTTGCAGCTTTTCGGGCGTGAGGCCGAAGCTCTTGAAATACTCCTGGCTGGAGGGCAGCATCGCGCCGCTCATGCGCTCGTTCTGCAGGCGCAGCATGATGACCACGTCGGCGTCCTTGATGCCTTCTTCGAGCGTGTGGCATACGCGCACGCCCATCTGCGCCATGTCGGACGGCACCAGCGTGCGCGGGCCCACCACGCGCACCTCGGGGCAGCCCAGCGTGGTCAGGCCATGGATGTCCGAGCGCGCCACGCGCGAGTGCAGCACATCGCCAACAATGGCCACGGTGAGGTTGCTGAAATCCTTTTTGTAGTGGCGGATGGTGTACATGTCCAGCAGCCCCTGCGTGGGGTGGGCATGCCGGCCATCGCCCGCATTGATCACATGCACATGGGGCGCCACATGCTGGGCAATGAGGTAGGGCGCGCCCGATTCGCTGTGCCGCACCACAAACAGGTCGGCCGCCATGGCCGAGAGGTTGGCGATGGTGTCGAGCAGCGACTCGCCCTTGGCTGCCGAGCTGCGCGCGATGTCGAGGTTGAGCACGTCGGCCGACAGGCGCTTGGCCGCGATCTCGAAGGTGGTGCGCGTGCGCGTGCTGTTCTCGAAGAACAGGTTGAACACGCTCTTGCCGCGCAATAGCGGCACCTTCTTGACCTCGCGGTCGTTCACGCTGACGAAGTTGGCGGCCGTATCGAGGATGTGCGTGACGATGTCGCGCGGCAGGCCTTCGATGGACAGCAGGTGGATGAGTTCGCCGTTGTCGTTGAGTTGGGGGTTGCGCTTGTGCAGCACGGTCAGGCCTCTTTGACTTGGAATTGGAAGGTGCCGCTGTCGTCGCGCGCCAGGGCCAGCGACTGGGCTGCGGGCAGGGCCACGCGCGCGGCAGCAAAGTCGGCCTGCACGGGCAGCTCGCGTCCGCCCCGGTCCACCAGCACGGCCAGGCGCACGCTGGCAGGGCGGCCGTAGTCGAACAGCTCGTTGAGGACAGCGCGGATGGTGCGGCCGGTGTAGAGCACGTCGTCGAGCACCAGCACATCAGAGCCGTTCACGTCGAAGGGCAGCGCGGTCTGCGCACTGGCCGACAGGCCGCGCTGGGCAAAGTCGTCGCGGTGCATGACCGAGGACAGCACGCCGTGCGGGCCTTCCAGGCCCAGGTCTTTCTGCAGACGCTCGGCCAGCCAGGCACCGCCCGATGCGATGCCTGCCAGGCGCGTGGTGGGAGTGAGCATGCTGCGCACGCCGCGCAGCAGCTCGCGGTACAGCGCCTCGGCGTCGAGCACGAGGCTGCCCCCGCTGGCTTGGGAGGGAGTGGTCATGGAAGATTCCTCAAAAACTGTTCCAGGATGATGCAGGCCGAAGCAGCGTCGGCGTCCTTGGCACCGCCCGCGATGGCCTCGGTGGTGCTGTAGCGCTCGTCCACCTCGAACACCTGCAAACCGAATCGCCCGCGCAGCTGGCGGCCGAACTTGAGCGCGCGCTCGGTGTTTTCGTGGCTCGCGCCATCAGGGTGGTACGGCACGCCGATCACCAGGGCGTCGGGTTGCCATTCCTTGATGCGCTGCGCCACCTGCACAAAGCGGGCATCGCCCTCGGCCTTGATGGTGGCCTGCGGCGTGGCGCTCTTGAGCATCCGGTTGCCCGTGGCCACGCCCGTGCGCTTGAGGCCGAAATCGAAAGCAAGAAAGGTCTGAAAATGCGCAGGAACAGCGGGCTGAACGGGCAAGCCGGTCATGCGTGCCCCGCCTCGGGCGACAGCATCCAGGCCTGCAGGCCCAGCAGCGACAGGGCCCGGTCGTAGCGCTCGGGCACGGGGGTGTCGAAGATCACCGACAGATCGGCCGCCACGGTGAGCCAGGCGTTTTCGGCCAACTCCGACTCGAGCTGGCCCTCACCCCACGACGAATAGCCGAGCGTGATGAGCACGCGGCGGGGGCCTGCGCCGGTGGACAAGGCTTCTAGCACATCCTTGGAAGTGGTCATCTCCAGGCCGCCAGGAATGGTCATGGTGGAGGCATAGGCCGACTCGTCGGTTTCGGCCTTGTCCATGAGCATGGGCTCATGCAGCACAAAGCCGCGCTCGGTCTGCACCGGCCCGCCCTGGAACACCGGTTCCCGGGTGAGATCTTCGCGCCGCAGCGACAGATCCACCTTGTCAAAAAGGCTCTTGAGCGTGATGTCCGAGGGCTTGTTGATGATGAGGCCCAGCGCACCGCGTGCGCTGTGCTCGCACAGGTAAATGACGCTGCGCGAGAAAGACTCATCCTCCAGACCGGGCATCGCGATCAGGAAGTGATGCGTCAGGTTGATGGGCGCAGAATCGAAAGACATATTCCAATTTTAACGGCGAACATGGCGCCCTCCTCCGAGCCTTCTTACCCCAGCGGTCTTGTCTGGTTCCGGCGCGACCTGCGCGCGCACGACCAGGCGGCACTGTACCGCGCTCTCACGCAGTGCCAGCAGGTGTATTGCACCTTTGTTTTTGACCGCGAGATCCTGGATACCCTCCCGCGGGCGGACCGGCGGGTCGAGTTCATCCGCGCGTCACTGGTCGAACTCGATGCATCACTGCGCGCGCTCTCTGGCCACACGCAGGGGGGCCTGATCGTGCTGCACGCAGTGGCCAGTGACGCCATTCCGGCCTTGGCCGAAAGCCTGGGCGTGCAGGCCGTGTTTGCGAACCACGATGACGAGCCCCAGGCCCTGGAACGCGACAGCCTCGTACGCACGCGGCTGGCCGCTGCCGGACGGGCTTTCCACACCTTCAAGGACCACACCCTGCTGGAGCGCAGCGAGGTGCTGACACAGACCGGCAAGCCGTACAGCGTGTTCACGCCCTACAAAAATGCCTGGCTCAAGAAAATCGACGCTTTCCAGCTGAAAAGCTACCCTGTGGAGCGCCATGCGCACCGCCTGGCAGCTCGCCCGCTGGAACACGGCCAACCTGTCCCCACGCTGGCGTCACTGGGGTTCGAGACCACCGCCTTGTCACAGCGCCAACTGCCCCCGGGTGCCAGCGGCGCGCAGCAGTTGTTCGACGACTTTCTGGAGCGCATGGAGCGGTACGACGACACGCGCAACTTCCCGGCCATCAAGGGCCCCAGCTATCTCAGCGTGCACCTGCGTTTTGGAACCATCTCGCCCCGGCTGCTGGCGCGCACCGCGCACCGCTTGATGCAGGAAGGCAACCCGGGCGCCACCACCTGGCTGAGTGAGCTGATCTGGCGCGACTTCTACTTTCAGATCCTGCACCACCATCCCCATGTGGCGGGCCACAGCTTCAAGCCGGCCTACGACGCCATCCAGTGGGAATCAGGCCCCGAGGCAGACACCCTGTTTGCCGCCTGGTGCGAGGGCCGCACCGGCTACCCGCTGGTGGATGCGGCCATGGCCCAGCTCAACCAGACGGGCTACATGCACAACCGACTGCGCATGGTGGTGGCGAGTTTTCTGGTCAAGGACTTGGGGCTGGACTGGCGCCGGGGTGAGGCCTACTTTGCCGCGCGACTCAATGACTTTGACCTGGCCGCCAACAACGGTGGCTGGCAATGGGCCAGTTCCAGCGGCTGCGATGCGCAGCCCTACTTTCGCATCTTCAACCCGGTCAGCCAGAGCGAGAAGTTCGACCCGGAGGGCAAGTTCATCCGCCGCTACCTGCCGCAGCTGGCACGGCTGCCGAACGCGGCCTTGCATGCCCCCTGGCTGGCCCGCCCGCTGGAACTGGCGGAGGCCGGCGTGGTGCTGGGCCAGACCTACCCGCAACCGGTGATCGACCATGACACGGCCAGACTGCGCACGCTGCAGCGCTATGCAGTCGTCAAGACGGGATGATTGCCCATCGTGGGCCCACCGTGGCCGGGGCCATCACAATGGGCCTCGGGTGCGTTGGGGCGCATCCTCGATCTTCTGCTCGCTCATGCGCATCCCGTCCATCTCCAGGGGCGTGCCCGAGGCCAGGCGCAGGCGCAGCGTGACATCGGTACGGTTGTCGGCATGGGCCACGGCTTCGTCCGGCGAAATGATGCCGCGTTCATACAGCTCGAACAGCGACTGGTCAAAGGTGCACATGCCCTGCTCACCACTGCGCACAATGGCAGTTTTGAGCTCGTCCACCTGGCCTTTCTGGATCAGCTCCGACACATAGGGGGTGAGCAGCATCACCTCCATGGCAGGCACCACCGAGCCCTGCACGCTCTTGACCAGCCGCTGTGCCGCCACCGCCTGCAGGTTCAAGGACAAATCCATCAGCAATTGGCGGTGGGCTGGCTCGGGAAAGAAATTGAGGATGCGCTGCACCGCCTGGTTGGCGTTGCTGGCATGCAGGGTGGACACGCACAGATGCCCCGACTCGGCGTAGTGCAGGGCATGCTGCATGGTGGCCCGGTCGCGGATCTCGCCGATCATGATCACGTTCGGCGCCTCCCGCATGGCGCGCCGCAAGGCCTCGTCGTAAGACGCGGTATCCAGCCCCACCTCGCGCTGCGTCACCAGCGATTTCTTGTGCGTGTGCAGGTATTCGATGGGGTCTTCCACCGTGAGGATATGGCCCGCAGTGTGCTCATTGCGGTAGTCGAGCATGGCGGCCAGCGTGGTGGTCTTGCCCGAGCCTGCCGCCCCCACGGCAAGCACCAGCCCGCTTTTCAGAAACGCCAGCTGTTTGAGCACGGGGGGCAGCCCCAACTCGTCAAGGCTGGGAATCCTGGCCGTGACATGGCGCACGACCACGCCCACATTGCCGCGCTGTAGATGCACATTCACCCGAAAGCGGGCCTGGTCCTGCGTCTGGAACGAGAAATCACACTCCTTCGACGCTTCAAATTCTTCGATCTGCGCCTTGCCCATGATCGAATAGACCATCGCCCGGACATCCTCTGCCGTCACCGAACCCTTGGTGATGGGCAGGAATGTCCCCTGCCGCTTGAGTGTGGGCGGCGCACCTGCCAGGAGAAACAGGTCCGAAGCGCTTTCGCGCACCATCAGTGCAAGGCAGGACAACAGACGGCTGTCCGCCTCAGGTGTTACCGAATCCATGGGGTCTCCTGATCATGCTGGCATCTTATCGGCGCTGCCAGCAAGGCTGCACCGATTGACCGGCCCCTGCGGGCCAGTCAACCCAGATCATGCCTCTGCAGTCGCCTCCAGCCGAGCGTAGTGCTGGATGAGGCTGAGCAGCTCTTCATCCGAGTACGGCTTGCCCAGATAGTGGTTGACTCCCAGTTCCATCGCATGCTCGCGGTGCTTTTCTGCGATGCGGGATGTGATCATGATGATCGGCAACCCCTTCAATGCACCGTCTGCCCGGATGTTGCGTGCCAGGTCAAATCCGTCCATGCGCGGCATTTCAATGTCGGACAACACCACCGTCGGACGCTCTTCCTGCAAGCGCTCCAGGGCCTGCAGGCCATCGGCAGCGAGCGCCACGCGATAGCCCTCACGTTGCAGCAATCGCTGCGTGACACGGCGCACGGTGATGGAATCATCCACCACCAGCACCAAAGGCACCTGGGTGGGGCCTGCGAGCATCGAAGCGGGCGGTTTGCCGGCGTCAGGACTTTCGGCTTCCAGTATGGCGGGCAAGCCGGCACTGGCTGCACGAACCTGGTCGCCATACACCGTGGACAGCGCCACCGGGTTGTAGATCAGCACCACGGCGCCAGAAACCAGCACCGACATGCCGGCCAGGCCTGGCAGGCGCGACAGTTGGGCGCCCAGGTTCTTCACCACGACTTCCTGGTTGCCCAGCACTTCATCCACATGCATGGCGATGCGCTGCGACGCACTGCGGAAAATCACCACAGGCCGCGTCTTGCCGGCGGCTTCACTGCTGCGCGCTGAAGCCTGAAGCAATGCACCGACCCAGAAAAATGGCAATGGTTCGAAGCCATCGTCAAAGTAACCTGTGCGATACGCTTCCTCAAGATCTGCAGCAGTGGTACGCCGCACGATTTCAACCACGTTGGCCGGCACGCCGATGACCAGATCTCCCGCACGCAACATCACCACCTGCGTCACTGCAGTGGTCAAAGGCAGCACCATGCGGAAGGCGGCACCCTTGCCCGATTCGGTCGAGGTTTCAATCCGGCCACCCAGGGCATTGATTTCCGAACGCACGACGTCCATCCCGATGCCGCGTCCCGCCAGGCCTGTCACCTCGGATGCCGTGGAAAAGCCTGGCATGAAGATTAGGTTGGCAGCTTCGGTATCACTGATGTCCGCGTCGACCTGCACGAGCCCTTGGGCCATGGCCTTTTCTCGGATGCGCTGCAGATCCAGACCGGCGCCATCGTCCCGGAATTCAACCGATACGTCATTGCCTTCATGGCGCAAATCCACGGTGATAGTGCCCGATGCGGGCTTGCCCGCAGCCACACGGACCTCGGATGCTTCAATGCCATGCACCACGCAATTGCGCAGCAAATGCTCGAAGGCGGGCGTCATGCGATCGAGCACGCCACGGTCCATTTCGATGGAACCACCCGTGATGTCGAGTTTGATCTGCTTGCCGGTTTCCTTGGATGCCTGGCGCACCACCGCATACAGACGCTCGGCGATGCCCTCGAACTCCACCATGCGTGTGCGCAAGAGATCGCGTTGCAACTCACGCGCCTGGCGGCCCTGAGCGATCAGGTCGTCCTCGGCGCCTTCCATGGCACGCTGCAGGTTGCGTTGCACGGTGGCAACGTCGTTCACCGACTCGGCCATCATGCGCGTGAGTTCCTGTACCCGCGTAAAACGGTCGAACTCCAGCGGGTCGAATCCGGCGGCGGAATCCTTTGAGAGTGCCAGTCGCGACTGCATCTGCGACTCGGACTGCACCTCGATGTCACGCAGCTGCTGACGCAGGCGGTCCAGGTTGCCCGAAAGATCCGCCAGTGAACTGCGGAACTGACCCAGACGCGCGTCCAGACGCGAGCGGCTGATCATGACCTCGCCCGCCTGATTCACCAGGCGGTCCAGCAATTGCGCACGCACACGCACCGACTGGTTGGCCGCCACGCGCACAGGGGCCAGCTGCGAGGGCCCCGGAAGCCTTACCGAGGGCTTTGGAGGCGACACAGCTGCCAAGATGGCACCTGAACCATTCGCAGCGGTACCCAGATCGCTCGGAACCGTAGGGGAAGAGCCGTCGGCGCCAGCTGCCCCGTGCGCACCGACGGCGCGCAGGAACTCGAGGTTCGCCTGCAATCCATCAAAACTCGCAAGCAACGGTTCAATCTGGTCCGTCGTGACAGACTCCATGTCCAGCTGTTCGATGGCCGATTCGAGTCGGTGGGACATCTCTCCCAGGCGCATGGCACCGGCAAGGCGGGAACTGCCCTTGAGGGTGTGCAAGGCCCGCAGTACCTCGTTGCGCGCACCGAGATTGTCCGGACGGGATGCCCACTGTCGCAATGCGCCACCCAGTTGGGGCAGCAGTTCCGCGGCTTCTTCTTCAAAGATGGGGAACAGATCGGGATCAATGACGTCAATGGCGTCAATGTCATCATCCACATCCGACCGCTCGGAGACGCCATGGGCCATGGCATCGTCGATGGGCTGGTCATGGTCACTTCCCACCACGGAGAGCGCCGGGGCCACATACCCAGCAGCGGCCACTTCCGCCGCCTTCGCAATCGGCAGCTCCGGTACAACGAAGTCAGGACCGACGCTGGCAGCCGGTACGCCATCCTTCGGAAGAGCGATGTCATCGAACTCATCTTCCGGAGGTGGCAGGGTATTGGCCACCTCGGTTTCGAGGATCTGGCGCAGCTGCTGCAATACTGCTTCGTTCGGCTCTTTGAGGAACCCTGCCGCAAACTGGTGCAGAAGACGGCGAATATCGTCCGCGGCGGCCATGAACGCTTCGGCCTGTTCGACGGTACCACCAGACTGCAGTTGGACATGCTGCATCGCGTGCTCGACCACCCTGGCCAGGTCGGACAGTGCCGAGAACCCCACGGTCGACGAACTGCCAGCGAGCGAATGGGCCAGAGCTACTGCCATGTCCGGCAAAGGCTCATGCAACTCGAGCGCCCACTCTTGCATACAGGTAACCAGTCGCCGCGACCACTCGTCAGCCTCATTGAGGTACACGTTGTACAGGGGGATACCGATTCGCAAGGTCTCGATCACCTTGACCGCCTCATCCGTCGGCGTTTCTTCCTCGGGCTCCGAGACTGGCACGACGCAAGGCTCAAGCCCAGCCTCTGGCAAGCTCACATCCACACCCGTGCCAGCGAGGCTGGCATCCTGTGCAGCGTCCGCCAGGAACTCCGGCACATCGCCGGACAACAACGAAGATGCGCCCCCATCGTCCGGGCTTGCAACCGTGGCAGGCAGATCGCCGGAGGCGGCATCCATGGCCACATCAGGCGCTGGCACCAAATCGGGCAACTCCAGATCCAGAGGGATGGACTCACTCACCACCTCCGCCGTGGCCCCAGTTTCGTTCAGGGCCTCGGAGAACACGGAGAAATCGATGTCTTCCGTCACGGTCGCCGCAGAAACATCCAACGCCAGACTTTCTGCAGCCGATTCCGCTTCCGTCTCCGCTTCGGCGCCATCCGCCAGCAATGGCTCAGGCACGGCGGCGACGGCAAGCGCTGCGTCCACCGCGTCCACCGCGTCCACGCCAGCCTGCGGTGCGGGCAGGACGGCTGTCGCGACAGCGTCTGTTTCGACTGGCGCCACGGCCGCCCCCCGCGCCATGAGCGGCAGCAAAGTGCCGTCAAGGCGCATGGCATCGGCGGAACGGCGGAATGCTTCAGCCCCCCAGACCAACGCAGATCCTGCAGAGATATCATCGGCCCAGCGGCCAAACGCCTGCAAGCCATCCGACGACAACTGCAGCAAATTGGGCTGCATGGGCTTTTGCTCGGCCAGCCAGGCGTTCAGCAATTGCTCCATGGACCAGGCCGCCTCGCCGAAATCATGGAGCCCCACCATGCGCGAGCTGCCCTTGAGGGTATGAAACGCACGACGCAAGGTGGTTTGCTCGCTCAGATTGGCTGGCTCTTCGGACAGCACTTCAATGGCTGCCAGACCTGTAGCCACCACCTCACGGGCCTCCTCCAGGAAAACGCCCAGCAACTCATCGTCCAATCCAGGCTCTGACGCGGTCGCTGATGCAGGGGTTGCGACGGAGGGAGGGACGGATGCAGCAGAAGGAAGATCCTCCGGCAACGGGAGATCAAAGAAAATATCCGCTGACAGCACTTCCGTTGCCGCCTCTGGCTGGGGACCGGCATCAGGTATCTGGGCCAACGCCGCTGCCACCGCAGCCTGCTCCTGCGCAGGAAAACGTGGTACCACATCCGGCAGAGACGGAGCCGCACGCTCCTCCATCTTGGCCGGTGCTTCTGCCACATCATCGGTGGCACGGGCGCGGGTTTTGCCCACCAGGATACGCAACTCCCCGAGCTCTTCATCGTAAACAAAGAGCTTGCGCGCCATCGTGCGCTGGTAGCTCAGCATGTCAATCAGAAATCCGAGCGCTCCCAGGCTGTTGCCCAGCTTTTCAAACGCTGGCTGTCGATCTTCTTCAGGAATGTCATTGATGAGCAAGTGCTCCACGGTGTCACGCATGCGCACCACCGCCAGCGATGCCTGCTCCAGTCCCAGAACGGACAAGACGCCACGCATCTGCGCCAGGTGGCCCGGCACTGCCGCCAACACCTCCGTATCCTGGGAATTCCGGAAAAACTGGTCCAGCGCTTTCTCGGCTTCACCCAGTGTGGAACGCAATTCATCCACCACACTGCCCATTGTCTGGTTGTCGCTGACCCGGCGGTACAGCTCTTCCATCCAGAGTTCAAGCGGCTCTGGCTCCGCGCCCGCGACCACAGCGTCCAGCCGCTGCGCCAGGCGCTCTGCACGCGACTCCATCAGTCCGTCATCCGCATCCAGCTCCTCAAACGCGGCCTGCAGGTAAAGCACTGAAGTTGCCACCTCCATTGCCAGCGCTGGTGACGGCGGTTCCCCCGAGCGGGTTGTGGACTCAAGGGCCCGCGTCAGGCCTGCGGCGAGACTTTCGCTTCCCGGATGCAGCTTGCGCAGCGAGTCGCAAACCAGACTGAACTGATCCGCTGCCGGCTTGAGCTTGTTGCGGTCTCCACCTGCCAGCGCGGACCAGGTTTCGGTAGCAGATGCGATGCGCTTGCGCGCCTGCGCCAGCAAGGCCGGGTCAAACCGGCCAAAACGCGCGATTTCATAATCTACCGGCTTGAATCGCTCCAGACCAAAGGATTTTCTGACGGCTTCGAGAGCCGGCGCCTTATCCGCCTCACCGCCCGCGAGATTCGCCTGTGAACAGAAGAAAAGCAGATCCTGGACCAAGCGATCAGCAATGGCATCGTCGCCCTTGGCCAAGGTGGCGTACTGCATCAGCACGCGCGACGCCACCCGCTTCACGTAGACGTCGGGCGCCAGCAGCCCTGCGCCAAGTGCTTCGAAGAAACCGGCACAGATCTTCCAGAAAGCCCGCGACTGGCGGTCGGACTGGGCCGCAGCAAAACCCAGGCAGATTTCGCGCATGCTCGTCGCGGCCGACTGATCGCCCGATTTGACGATTTTCAATACTGCAGAATCTAGGCGCGCCCGTGCCTCGGGGCCGTATGGCAACGGCGTGGCTGCCACGGAATCTTCCGGCTCACGGAAACGACGCTCCGCCGGCCACAGATCTGCAGGGTGCGCACGCTCGGCCCCTGCCAGCGCCTGGGCGTCTCGGTACTGAGGAAAAAGGGCGACCGCAGAAACAGCCTTGCCTCCCAGCACGTTTTCGAGATATTCGATGAGGGCGAAGCTGGCACGCTCGATCACCGCAGCAGCATCGTCTGTGCATTGCTCAGGGCGTTGCACAAACTTTTGTACGGCCGACTCCATGGCTCGCAAGACCAGGGCCGGCGAACCCATGCCCACCATTTCAAGCGCTCCGCTGGCCTGATGGAGCTGCTGGCGCGCAATACGCAAGGCTCCGGCATCCAACGAGGCCAGATCGGACTCTCGCGCCAGCTCTGCGTCCCGCACAAAACGGCGCATTGCCTTGACAGCTCCATCCAGTGATTTGCGCAGTTCGTCAAGCACCCATGCCAGAGGCCCCAGATCCTGAACGCCCTGGATTTCATCCGCGGCCGGTGCATTGTTGACATCAATAGATGGCATGAATTCGTCCCCGGCTGCAGTGAGCCGCTGGTTGATGACTGCTTGATGGTTGCGTCAGGCGATCTTGAAACGTGCCACCGACTGGCGCAGTTCTTCAGCCATGTGCGAGAGCTCGCGCACCTGTTGTGCCGTGGTACGCGTGCCCTCACCCGTCTGCTCGGTCACCGCAAAAATGTGCTGGATGTTGTCTGCCACTTCATTGGCCAGAACAGCTTCCCGGGACGTGGACGACGAAATTTGCTCGATCAGCTCCGCCAGGCGGCGCGACACACGGTCAATTTCAGTCAGTGCGGTACCTGCACTGTCAGACAGGCGCGCCCCTTCCACCACACCCTGCGTGGAACGCTCCATGGCGGCCACCGCATCCTGGGTATCGGTCTGAATGGCTTTCACCAGGGCCGAAATCTGCCGGGTTGCATCGGCGGACCGCTCAGCCAGTCGTTGCACTTCTTCGGCAACCACCGAGAAGCCGCGACCGGCATCACCCGCAGATGCAGCCTGAATGGCAGCGTTCAGGGCCAGCACGTTCGTCTGCTCCGTAATGTCAGAGATCAGCTCGGTGATTTCACCGATTTCCTGCGACGACTCACCAAGACGCTTGATCCGCTTGGACGTATCCTGGATCTGGTCACGAATCGAGTTCATACCACCGATGGCGTTCTGCACAGCCTGCAAACCCGAGTCGGCCGCCTGCAGCGACTGACGCGCCACCGTAGCGGACTCTTGCGCCTGGGTGGACACTTCGTTGATTCGGGTCGCCATATCCAGAACGGACCGGCCGGTTTCACGAATTTCGCGCAGCTGCTCTGTGGAAGCCGCCAGCAGCTCAGTGGACGTGCTGTCCACCTGGGCCGTCGTCTGCGCCACACGGGTTGCCGTGTTCTGCACGCTGCCCACCAGTTGGCGCAACTCTTCCACCGTGTAGTTCACAGAGTCAGCGATAGCGCCGGTGATGTCTTCGGTCACCGTGGCTTCCTGCGTCAGATCACCTTCCGCAACGGATTGCAATTCGTTCATCAAACGCAAAATGGCGGCCTGGTTGGCATCGTTGACGCGCTTGGCCTCCTGCTCCTGGCGTTTTGCATCCTTTTGCTGTACTTCAGCAGCCACCTGGCGACCCCGGCTGTCCAGCAGCTGAACGCGGGAAATTCCGACACCGCAAAGCAGCACGAACAAACCCGCCAACGCCAGGGCAGCAAACTGCCCGGCCCCCAGGCCCGTCTGCGAAGAAAGCTTGTCCTGCAAGCCTTCCAACTGGCGACGCAGCGGCTCGCTATCGGCAATGATCGACGACTGGGCCTCCCGGGCAGAAACCAGACCTTGCAGGTTGCCCAGAATGGCACTGGCTTGCGTACGGGTCTCTTCGTAGAGTTTGATCAGGGCTTCGAGCTGTTCGCGTGTCTGCGCATCCTTGGTTGCAGCCAGCCGCAACTCCGGACTTCCATTGAGCAGGCCTTGGGCAATTTCCTTGAAGGAATTCAAGTCCTTGCCCAGCAGGAACACGGCTTCGGGGCTTACGCCTTCCATGGTCTGGAATTCATTGGCCGACTTGCCAATACGCTGGGTCAGCATCACCAATTGACCGGCGGCGGAAATCTCGGCCGCCGGAGCGTTTTGCTGCAGCTTGAGAGACGACACGGTTTCTGCGATTTCCAGCAGATCCGACGACTGGCGATTGATGGTGCGCAGTGCGTCGCCCACCTGCATAAGGATTTTCTGCTGCCCCATCACCACGCTGGCGTTGCGTTCCGCGCGCTCCATGAGCGGGTTCACGGCCTCCAGATCCGGCCGGAGCTGTTCGCCCAGGGACTGCACGCCCAGCTCACTGTCGCCAGTGCCCAGTGCGCGCACGTTGCGGGCCAGAACACCAGAGCTTTCCACCACGTCCGGGAAGGCCTGCGGACTCCCCACCAGCGCCTGTGAAACAGATTTGGCAAGCCGCTGGGACTGCATCAGCGACTGACCGGTAGCAGCCAACTGCTGGGCAGAGCGATCTGCCTGCCGCAGCACCCAGCCCGCAATCAGTGCCAGCGCCACAACGCCAATGGCCAGCAAAGCCAGCAAACGCCGCTGGTGGCCAGCCGCCGTGGAACGGCCCAGCAGCGGCAAGGAAATAAGGTCTTCGTCCGTTTCATTCGCTGATGGTTCCAGCGACTCGGCACCTGGATCACCCTGCACACTGTGCATGGCATCGGTCTGGTAAGACTCCCGCACAGCGCTGGCTTCGACAGTTCCCGCCTCCATGGCATTGCGCCTGCCATCCACCATGCCGGCACCCAGCACCTTGTCCGATTCCTCGGGCTTGCGATTGAACAGTTTTCCAAATTGATTCACGACGGACATGGTGCAGCCTTACAGAAAAACTCAAGCACTGATACTCAGGAAAGCAGGATTTTGGGACAGCATCTGAAGATTGATCTCCTGCCAGCGGGTCCCATTCGAATCCACATAGATGGTGCCGAAAAAGGCGGGAGCGTCGTGGGCCGGGGGCTCCGACGAGACAAAGGCATCCGTGCCCCGCAGCCCGGCAAGCCGATCCACCAAGAGGGCAGCGTTGACTTCCAGTGCAGCATTGAAAGCAAGCAGACTGGCCTCCGACAGGGCCTGCTCATTGCGCGCGACGGTCGATCCCAGCAGTCCCGCCAGATCCACCACCCCCACAAGACCACCCCGCAGATTGGCCACACCCAGAAACCATTTCTGGGTGTAAGGGACACGCTGAACCGCGATCCAGGGAAAAATTTCACCCGATTGACCCAGCGGCAAAAGATAAGCCTGCCCGGCAGCCTCGACCGCCAGCCAGGAGGAAACAGATACTCCCTCACCCCTTGCCGCCTGAAGACGGCTGGCGAGACGGGTCTGGAGTTCTCGCAGTGCTTCGCGATTGGCCATGAACGCGAACCGCCTCAGTTCAGCGCATCGATCTTGGCCTGCAGCTCGGCTGGATCTACCGGTTTCGTGATGTAGCCACGTGCGCCTTGGCGCATTCCCCAGACACGATCTGTTTCCTGGTTTTTACTGGTGCACATGATGATGGGCACATCCGCATAGAGGGGATCACGCGTAATGGCACGGGTCAGCTGGAAACCATTTTGCCCCGGCATCACCACGTCCATCAAAATCAAATCGGGCTTTTCTTCCGCCAATCGGCGAAACGCCTCTTCGGCATTTTCGGCGGTACGCACTTGCATGCCTTTTTTCTGCAGCAAGTCGGTCAGAAACATTAACTCGGTCTTCGAGTCGTCAACGACCAGCACTTTCTGAATAGGCATTACATGGCTCCTTGTTGGGAATTACCGAATTGCTGCACCGCCTGCAACAACTGGTCTTTGGTAAAGGGTTTGGTGAGATATTCCTGGCAACCGACCATGCGGCCGCGCGCTTTGTCAAACACGCCATCCTTGGAGGACAGCATGACCACAGGAGTATCCGCAAAACGCGCATTGCGCTTGATGATGGCGCATGTCTGATATCCATCAAGCTTGGGCATCAGAATGTCGCAGAAAATGAGCTGCGGCTGGTAGTCATTCACCTTGGCCAAGGCATCGAACCCATCGTCTGCCAGCAAGACCTCGTGCCCTCCCTGCTTGAGAAAAATCTCGGCGCTTCGGCGAATGGTATTGCTGTCATCCACCACGAGCACTTTGAAAGTTGCGCCTGCTGTAGTCAATTGTCACTGCTCCCGATGGAGAAAAAAACAACGCCGCAGCAGATGGTGCTGAAGCGTCTCAAATCTGAACCAACTCGAAATCTTCTTTGCGGGCACCACACTCGGGACAGATCCAATTCATGGGGACCTGGTCCCACGGTGTGTTGGGCGCAATGCCGTGCTCGGGTGAACCTTGCGCCTCGTCATATATCCATCCACAGATCAGACACATCCAAGTTTTAAAGTCAGTCACAGCTTACTGGGCCTTCACATAGAATGCAACGATTGTATCTAGTCATCACACCGGGTTGCTGCTTCTGTGCCACCCTCACTGCCGAATCCGGCCCATGACAACAAATACCCCCCCTTCTTCTGATATAGCGGACATTTCCGACCAGGCAGCGGACGATGCCAGCCCTGCCTGCGTCCTGGTGTTCAATGCCAGCGATCCCAGCGGTGCGGGTGGTCTTACCGCCGATATCAGCACCATTGCTTCGGTGGGAGGACACCCCATTGCCGTTGTTACAGGCGCTTACGTTCGCGACACCGCCGAGATCTTCGACCACTTCAGTTTTGACGACGAGGCCGTGTCCGAGCAAGCGCGCACCGTGCTGGAAGACTTGCCGGTGCAGGCCATCAAGATCGGTTTTGTGGGCAGCCCCGAGAACATCAGCGCCATTACCGAGATCACCACGGACTATGACGAGGTCCCCGTCATCGCCTACATGCCCAACCTGTCGTGGTGGCAGGACGACCTGATCGACCAGTACCTGGATGCTTTTCGCGAACTGCTGCTGCCACAGACATCCGTATTGGTCGGAAACCACAGCACGCTGTGGCGCTGGCTGCTGCCCGAGTGGCGAAGCGACCGCAGCCCCACCGCCCGCGACATCGCCCGGGCCGCCGCCGAAATGGGCGTGCCTTACACCCTGGTCACGGGCATACCGCTGCCCGAGCAGTTCGTCGAGAACGTGCTGGCCTCGCCCCAGACCGTGCTGGGCAGCGGCAAGTTCGAGCTGTTCGACGCCACCTTTGCCGGTGCAGGCGACACCCTTTCGGCCGCCCTCACAGCGCTGGTAGCCAGCGGCAACGATCTGGGCGAAGCCACCAGCGAAGCACTGAGCTACCTTGACCGCTGCCTAGACGCCGGATTTCGCCCCGGAATGGGGCACATCATTCCCGATCGCATGTTCTGGGCCCAGCCCGATGAGGACGATGGCGATGAAGAAGAACCCCTTGACGAAACACAGGCCCTCGAAGGCTTTGTGATGCCACCCCATGACACCAAGCACTGACCTCAACATCCCCCTGTTCGAACGCGCCAAGGCGCTCATCCCCGGTGGCGTGAACTCGCCCGTGCGGGCCTTCAAGGCCGTGGGCGGAACGCCCCGCTTTGTCAAGCGCGCGCAGGGCGCCTACTTCTGGGACGCCAATGACCAGCGCTTCATCGACTACATCGGCTCCTGGGGTCCGATGATCCTGGGCCATGGCCACCCGGCCGTGCTCGAAGCCGTGCAGAAAGCCGCGCTGGAAGGCTTCAGCTTTGGTGCCCCGACCGAGCGCGAGATCGAGCTGGCCGAAGAAATCCTGGGCCTGGTGCCCTCCATGGAGATGATCCGCCTGGTCAGCTCGGGCACCGAAGCCGGCATGAGCGCCATCCGCCTGGCGCGCGGCGCCACGGGGCGCAGCAAGCTCATCAAGTTCGAGGGCTGCTACCACGGCCATGCCGATGCGCTGCTGGTCAAGGCCGGCTCGGGCCTGGCCACCTTTGGCAACGCCACCAGCGCCGGCGTGCCGCCCGAAGTGGTGCAGCACACGCTGGTGCTCGAATACAACAACGTGGCCCAGCTCGAAGAGGCCTTCGCCCTGCACGGCAAGGACCTGGCCTGTCTGATGATCGAGCCCATTGCAGGCAACATGAACTTCGTGCGCGCCAATGTGCCCTTCATGCGCCGCTGCCGCGAGCTGTGCACCGAATATGGCGCGCTGCTGGTGCTGGACGAAGTGATGACCGGTTTTCGCGTGGCCCTGGGCAGCGCGCAAAGCGTGTACGCCAAGAGCATCCCGGGCTTCCGGCCCGACATCACGGTGCTGGGCAAGGTGATCGGTGGGGGCATGCCGCTGGCGGCCTTTGGCGCCTCGCGCGCCATCATGGAGCACCTGGCACCCCTGGGCGCGGTGTACCAGGCCGGCACCCTGTCGGGCAACCCCGTGGCCACGGCCTGCGGCCTGGCCACGCTGCGCGAGATCAGGAAGCCCGGCTTCTTTGACACCCTGGGCGCCAGTACCCGCTCGCTGGTCGATGGGCTGGCCGCAGCGGCGGCGGCCGAAGGCGTGCCTTTCAGCGCCGACTGCGAGGGCGGCATGTTCGGCTTCTTCCTGCTGCCCGAGTTGCCGCAGAACTACGCGCAAGTGCTGAAGACCGACGGCGCGCGCTTCAACCAGCTGTTCCATGGCCTGCTCGGCCGCGGCGTGTACATCGCGCCCGCGCTCTACGAAGCCGGCTTTGTGAGCGCCGCCCATACGGCGCAGGACATTGCCGACACCGTGTCCATTGCGCGCGACGTCTTCAGAACGCTCACAAAATAAGGGCGCATAGCGCTTCCCAGATAAGCGCCACAAGTCAAAAACGCTCATTGGCTTTCTCCCACCAACCCCGTGGCAACGCACCCCGTTGCCACGGGGTTTTTGCATGGTGCAGGCGTTCACAGCCCCGTCACAAGCGCCTGTCAGCCTTGGTGGCTTTAACCCGAGCGTTCCACCATGCACAGCCCCCACGACAAGAAGCCCCTGACCAACTTGTTGCAGCCTGCTACCGCCACGGAGGCAGCCACGGACACGGGCCGGCGCCGCTTCGTGCGCCAGATGGCCTGGGGCGCCACGGCGCTCGGCACCTTGCCGCTGGCGGCCTGCGGTGGCGGCGACGACCCGGAAGTGCGCTTTGTCCACGGCGTGGCCAGCGGCGACCCGCTGAGCGACCGCGTGATCCTGTGGACGCGCGTGACGCCGGCTGCGGGTGCCACAGCAGACATCCCCGTGCAATGGGAGCTGGCCAGCGATGCCGCCTTCACCACCGTGGTGGCCAAGGGACAGGCCACCGCCACCGCAGCCCGCGACTTCACCGTCAAGGTCGATGCCACCGGCCTGAAGCCCGCCACGGCCTACCACTACCGTTTCACCGCCTACGCGGCCAGCTCCCCCTTGGGACGCACGCGCACCTTGCCCACGGGCAGTGTCGCGCAGGTCAGGCTGGCCGTGTTCTCGTGCGCCAACTATCCGGCAGGCTACTTCAATGTGTATGCCGAAGCCGCACGCCGCAGCGACCTGGACGCCACGGTGCACCTGGGCGACTACCTGTACGAATACGCGCGCGGCGGCTATGCCTCGGCCAATGCCGAACAGCTGGGCCGCCTGGTACAGCCCGCAGGCGAAATCCTCTCGCTGGCAGACTACCGCGCGCGCCACGCGCAGTACCGGACCGACCCCGACCTGCAGGCCCTGCACGCCGTGGCGCCCATGATCGCCATCTGGGACGACCATGAGATCGCCAATGACACCTGGGCCAACGGCGCCGAAAACCACCAGAGCGCCACCGAAGGCAGCTTTGCCACACGCAAGGCCGCCGCCATGCAGGCCTACCACGAGTGGATGCCCACCCGCAACGCGCAGCCCGAGCTGATCTACCGCAGTTTTCAATTTGGCGACCTGGTGGCGCTGCACATGCTGGACACGCGCGCCATCGGACGCGAAGAGCAGCTCGACTACAACAACTACATCACCGCCAGCGGCATCGATGCCGCTGGCTTTACCGCCGCCGTGGGCAACCCCGCGCGCCAGCTGATGGGCAGCACACAGACCCAATGGCTGCAGCAGCAGATGGCTGCCTCCAGCGCCACCTGGCAGGTGCTGGGCCAGCAGGTGCTGATGGGGCGCATGAACGTGCCCGCCCCCCTGCTGCTCCATTTCAACAACCCGGCCACGGGGGTGTCGCTGTCGCAATACTCGGCCCTCGTGGCCAAGGCCCAGACTGCGCCCGCCACGCTGACCCCCGCCGAGCAGGCCATCCTGGCCCAGCCCAGCATCCCCTACAACCTCGACGCCTGGGACGGCTACCAGGCCGCGCGCGAAACCGTGCTGGGCACGGCCCGCAGCCTGGGCAAGAACCTGGTGGTGCTGTCGGGCGACACGCACAACGCCTGGGCCAACGAACTGGCCGACATGAACGGCAACGCCGTGGGCGTGGAGTTCGCCACCTCGTCGGTGTCGTCGCCCGGCTTCGAGGAATACCTGCCCAAGGAAAACCCGGCCATGCTGGCGGGCGCCTTCCAGCAGTTGATCAAGACGCTGAAATACTGCGACACCGCGCGCCGCGGCTACATGCTGCTCACCGCCACGGCCACCGAGTGCCGTGCCGACTGGGTGTATGTGAACACCATCACCAGCCGCAACTACACCGCCAGCACCGACAAGTCACTCAAGGTGCTGGCCGGCGCCAGCGGACGCGGGCACATCGTGGCGGCCTGACCGCCCCGCGCTCCGGGCAGGAACGCAGACAACAAAAAAGCGGCCGAGGCCGCTTTTTTGTTGCTCTGATCGAAACCGATCAGTGGCGGAAGTGCCGCACGCCGCTGAACACCATGGCCACGCCGCGCTCGTTGGCGGCGTCAATCACCTCCTGGTCGCGCATGCTGCCGCCGGGCTGGATCACGCAGGTGGCGCCTGCATCGACCACCACATCCAGGCCGTCGCGGAAGGGGAAGAAGGCGTCGCTCGCCACGGCCGTGCCCTGCAGGGTCAGGCCGGCATGCTGGGCCTTAATGCTGGCGATGCGGGCCGAATCCAGGCGGCTCATCTGGCCGGCACCCACGCCCATGGTCATGCCGCCCTTGCAGAAGACGATGGCGTTGCTCTTGACGTACTTGGCCACCTTCCACGCAAACAACAGGTCTTGCATTTCTTCGTTCGAGGGCTGCTTGGTGGTCACCACCTTCAGGTCGGCCAGGGCCAGCTCGTGGTTGTCGGCGGTCTGCAGCAGCAGGCCCGAACCGATGCGCTTGGCGTCCATGGCGTTGCGGCCGCGTTCCCAGTCGGTTTGGCCACCATGGGCTGGCAGCGCGATTTTCATCAGGCGCACATTGGCCTTGGCCTTGAAGATTTCCAGCGCTTCCGCCGTGAAGTCGGGCGCCATCAGCACCTCGACAAACTGCTTGCTGACCTGGGCTGCGGCCGCGCCATCGACCACGCGGTTGAACGCGATGATGCCGCCAAAGGCGCTGGTGGGGTCGGTCTGGAAGGCCTTGCTGTAGGCGCTCAGGGCATCCAGGCCCACGGCCACGCCGCAGGGGTTGGCGTGCTTGACGATCACGCAGGCGGCGGCCTCGAAGCTCTTGACGCATTCCCAGGCGGCATCGGCGTCGGCGATGTTGTTGTAGGAGAGCTCCTTGCCCTGCAGCTGCACGCCGGTGACCAGCGAGCCGGGCGCGGGGTAGAGGTCGCGGTACAGCGCGGCCTGCTGGTGGCTGTTTTCGCCGTAGCGCAGGTCCTGCACCTTGGTGAAGATGCCATTGCTCTGGCCGGGGAACTGGGTGCGGGCGGGCACGTAGGTTTCAGACAGCTTTTCGGCTTCGAACGCGACCGACGACAGGTAGTCGCTGATGGCGCCGTCGTACTGGGCGATGCGGTTGAACGCGGCCACCGACAGCGCAAAGCGCAGCTTGTCAGACAGCTTGCCGCCCGCCTTCAGTTCAGCCAGCACGGCCTCGTACTGGTCCGCCGAGGTGATCACGCCCACGTCTTTCCAGTTCTTGGCGGCGCTGCGCACCATGGCGGGGCCCCCGATGTCGATGTTCTCGATGGCATCGGCCAGCGTGCAACCGGCCTTGGCCACCGTGGCTTCAAAGGGGTAGAGATTGACCACCAGCAGGTCGATGGTGTCGATACCGTGCTCCTTGAGAGCGGCCATGTGCTCGGGCAACTCGCGGCGGGCCAGCAGGCCGCCATGCACCTTGGGGTGCAGGGTCTTGACGCGGCCGTCGAGCATCTCGGGGAACTGGGTGACTTCGGCCACCTCGGTCACGGGCAGGCCCTTGTCGGCCAGCAGTTTGGCGGTGCCGCCGGTGGACAAGAGCTTGATGCCGAGCGCGTGCAAGGCCTGGGCGAATTCGACGATACCGGTCTTGTCGGAGACGGAGAGAAGTGCGTTCATGGTGTGGATGGATAGAGTTTGAATAAAAACAGGCACTGGCGCTTACTCAACAAGCGCCAGAAGCTATAAATTAAATAGCAAATGACACCCTGGCATCAGAGCATCTTGTGCTCGACCAGCTTCTTGCGCAGGGTGTTGCGGTTCAGGCCCAGCCATTCGGCGGCCCGCGACTGGTTGTTGTCGGCCTGGAGCATCACCACCTCCAGCAGCGGGCGCTCGACCAGGCGAACCACCATGTCGTACATGCCATCGGGCGTCTCGCCGCCCAGGTCGCGAAAGTAGCCTTGCAGGCTTTCGCGCACGGATTCTTCAATGTTTTTCTTGCTCATGCAGCCATTCCCTCTTGTTCTTGTGTATTCGCATCCACATCGGTGGCAGCCGGCAGCCGGTCCATCTGTTGCGCCAGGGCATCCAGGTAGTCGGCCACCGCCTGCCACTGCGTGGTGCAGTCTTCTATCGTATTGATGTGCTGCCGCAAGGCCTCGCCGCCCGGCAGCGCGCGCAGGTACCAGGCAATGTGCTTGCGCGCGCTGCGCACACCGGTCAGTTCGCCATACAGGCGGTAGTGGTCCTGCAGGTGCTCCAGCAGCAGGCGCCGCAGCTCGGCCACCAGCGGCGGTGCCAGGTGCTCGCCCGTGGCCAGGAAGTGGCCCACCTCGCGGAAGATCCAGGGCCGGCCTTGCGCTGCGCGGCCGATCATGAGGGCGTCAGCCCCGGTGGCGGCCAGCACGGCGCGGGCCTTTTCCGGCGTGGTGATGTCGCCGTTGGCCACCACGGGCACGCGCACGGCGGCCTTCACTGCGGCAATGGTGTCGTATTCGGCCTGGCCCTTGTAACCCTGCTCGCGCGTGCGGCCGTGCACGGTGAGCATCTGGATGCCCACCTTTTCAAACTGCCGCGCCAATGCCACGGCGTTCTTGTGCTGCTGGCACCAGCCAGTGCGCATCTTGAGCGTGACGGGCACGTTGCGCGGGGCGCAGGCCTCCACCACGGCGGCGGCGATTTCCACGGCCAGCGCCTCGTCCTGCATCAGCGCCGAGCCCGCCCATTTGTTGCACACCTTCTTGGCCGGGCAGCCCATGTTGATGTCGATGATCTGCGCGCCCCGGTCCACGTTGTAGAGCGCGGCCTCGGCCATCATCTGCGCCTCGGTGCCGGCAATCTGCACGGCAATCGGCCCGGGCTCGCCTTCATGGTTGGCCCGGCGCGAGGTCTTGAGGCTGTTCCACAGGTCCTTGCGCGAGGTCACCATCTCGCTCACCGCGTAGCCCGCGCCGAGCTGCTTGCACAGCTGGCGAAACGGCCGGTCCGTGACGCCCGCCATGGGGGCGACGAACAAACGGTTCGCCAAAGGGATGTGGCCGATCTGCATGAAGGGGAAGGAATGGGCGTGCAGCGGATGCTGAAAAAGGAGGCAGCATTGTAGCTGCTCAAATTTTCAGCAAACGAAATGCACGCCCCCGCCAGATAGTGGAAATCAATGGCCGGTGCCGCCCTCCATCCGCGCCTTCTGGCGCCAGCGGACTCAGAGCCTGTTCACGATCTCGCAGGGGATCGCGTTGGAGCGCAATCGGGATGAGTGGATGCTTCGGGTGCGCCGCATGGGCTCGTGCCCATGCAAGCGGCCGGGGCGGCCTTGTCGCCCGATTTCGCTCCAACCCATCGGGCAGTGGTCTTCGCGGGCGGTCTGCGGCGTTGCGGCGCTTGTGGATAGCCGGGCTATCCACTGCACACCGCGCCTTGCATCCCATCCCGCAAAGACCGCTGCGCGACCCCTGGGAGATCGTGAACAGGCTCTCAGCGCGCGGCCAGGTCCACCTCGGCCACGGCCGACGGCGCCGCTTTCCGGGCATAACGCCACCAGGCGTCCGGCAGATTGTCGAGCTGGTGGCGCGCCATGAGCGCACGCAGCCACTGGCGGTTGTGCTGCACGTCGGGTGAAAAATCTGCACTGTGGCTAGCGGCCGCTGCGCCGCCGACGCCGGCAGCAGTGCCCATGTCCACCGCTTCGCCCTCGGCCAGCGGGCCGCGCACCACCTTGCTGGCCAGCAGGCCGTTCGCCACCTCCACCCGAACGGCCAGCGCGCCTTGCGACGCCTGGCATACGGTCTTCAGCACCAGCCCCTGGGCCTGCAACTCGCTGCGTGCACTGGCCACGGCGGCCCGCAGGCGCTCGTCCCCCGCGCAGCCCTCCTCCGCGGCGTTCCAGGCCATATGCGCCGGAGGCGGCGTCTGCCCAGACGCCGCGGACTGCGGGCTCTGCACACAGGCCGCCAGTGAGATGCCAGCGGCCAGTGACAGCCAGTACGTACGGCAGGGAAATCGGGGCGTCGTGGGGGTGATATGCATCGCAAGCCTTCCGGTGATTGCCAAGGGCGGGAGTCAGCCCACGATACAAACCCTGGCGCACCCGCGCCGTGGCCCAACAGCGCAGCGCCTTGTAGGACGGAATCCCCAGGGCCTGCGGCGCGCGCAATGCCGCCCTACACTTGCCCTCATGGAAATCTGGATGCACCAGTTGCTGCAATGGCTGGCTCTGCCGCAGTTCGGGCTGGGCACGGTGTTTGTCGTCTCGTTCGTTTCGGCCACGCTGCTGCCCATGGGCTCGGAGCCCGCGGTGTTCGGCCTGATCAAGCTCAACCCCGACCTGTACTGGCCCGCCATCGCCGTGGCCACGCTGGGCAATACCCTGGGCGGCGGCGTGAGCTGGTGGATGGGCCTGGGCGCGCACCGTGCCTGGGATGCGGCGCGGCGCCACCGGCGCGCCGGCCAGCCCCCCAGCGCCGACTCCCAACCGGCGCGCGCACTCAGCCGCACCGAGCGCCGCGCGCGCATCTGGCTGCGCAAATGGGGGGCCAAGACCTGCCTGCTGAGCTGGCTGCCCGTGGTGGGCGACCCGCTGTGCGCCGTGGCGGGCTGGCTCAAGCTGCCGTTCTGGCCCTGCCTGGCCTACATGGCAGTGGGCAAATTCTTTCGCTACCTGGTCATGACCAGCGTGCTGCTGTATTTCATGCCGGGCCACCTGGCGTTCTAGCGCCCGCGCAGGCACCAGCGGGCGGCAGCAGCGCATTCCAGTCCACCGGCCGGGTGGTGTCCACATGCACCGCGATCGCTTCCTCGGCGGGGGAAAGCGGCTGGGCTGCCGCCCATTGCGCCTCCAGCACCTGCACCGAGGCCTCGGAGGCGTCGCCCCCCGTCTGCTGGCGGCGGCGCACCCGCTCGCGCAGCACCGCGAGGGGCGCCTCGAACGCGAGGATGCGGCAGGGCACCTGCGCCTGCCGCGCCAGGGCCATGAAGCGCTGGCGCATCGCGGGGTTCAGGAAGGTGGCGTCCACCAGCACCGTGTGGCCCGCATCCAGTGCCCAGCGGGCCGCCTGCGCCAGGGCCTCGTGGGTGCGCCGCGAGGCCTCGGCCGTGTAGATACCGCCCGGCACCGCCGCGCTCGATGCCTGTGGCGCCAGGCCGAACAGGCGCTTGCGTTCCACATCGGCGCGCACGCGCACCACGCCGCGCTCGGCGATGAGGGCTTGCGACTGCGTGCTCTTGCCCGCACCCGAAAAACCATGCGCCAGCCACAGCTCGGGCGCCAGGGGCTGGACGAAACGCTGCGCCAGCGCCAGATAGCGCTGCACCTCGCGCAGGCTGGCGGCACGCGCCTCACCCTGCGCCTGCGCCAGCCGCAGGCCCGCCACGCGGGCGCGCACCAGGGCACGGTACACGCGGTAGTACGGCAGCACCGGCAGGCCGGCATAGTCGCCCGTGTGCTCCAGCCAGGCATTCAGAAAGCGCCAGGCCAGGTCGGCGCGGCCGCGCGCCTCCAGGTCCATGGCCAGGAAAGCGATGTCGGCCACGCAGTCGATCCAGCGCAGCGCCGGGTTGAACTCGATCGCGTCAAACAGCTGCGGCTGTCCGTCGATCAGCACCAGGTTGGCCAGGTGCAGGTCGCCATGGCATTCGCGCACCCGCCCGGCCTGCAGGCGCTGCGCAAACACTGGCTCCAGCGCGGCGCCCTGTGCGGCACACCACTGCGCCACCTGCGCCAGCGCGAGGACCAGGTCGGGCACCCACTGCGCCACCTGCGGCTGCAGCGCCGCCAGGCAGTCGTGCACCGGCGCGGTAACCGCCCGGGCCGTGCCCCAGCCCTGCTGCGGCAGGGCCACGGCTGCACTGGCGTGGAATTGCGCCACCTGCTGCGCCAGGGCGTCGATATGGGCAGGCAGCAGGCGCTGCTGCTCCAGCAGGTGGCTCAGCAGCGCCTCCTGCGCAAAGCGGCGCATGCGCACGGCGGGTTCGGCATCGGCCGGGGCTGCTTCGGCGGGGTGCAACCGCAGGCTGCCTGCGGCACCACTCAGCGCCACCAGGCCCAGGTACAGGGCGGGCGCGGTGCGGCGGTTGATGCGCAGCTCTTCCTCGCAGGCGGCGCGCCGTAGCGCAGGGGTGCTGAAGTCCAGGAAATCCAGCTTCAGGGGCTTCTTGAACTTGTAGACAAAGCCGCCCGCCAGCAGCAGCCAGGAGATATGGGTTTCGATCCACTCCACGGTACCGGTGGGGTGGCCAAAAGCCTCGGGGCTGCGCTGCAATTGGCGCAGGCGCTGCTCGGCGGCGGCATAGGCTTTCACAAGGGATTCAGGGTACATGGGCCCACCCTTCGTCAGGGGGTGCGCACCTTGACGCGGGCGCCATCGGCCAGCGCAGCGGGCGGGTACACCACCAGCTGTGCACCCGCCTGCAGCCCCTCTTTCACCCAGGCATGGGTGCTGCCGCGCGCCTCCAGCACCACCGGCACGCGCCGCGCCCGGCCTCCATCGACCACAAACACCGCCATGCGGAACTCCGTGGAATCCGCGATGGGGGGCGCTGCGGCATCGGCGCTGGCGGGCAGCGGGAACAGCGCGCTCACCGGCACCAGGGTGGCGTCCTGCGCCTCGCGCGTGAGCACGCGCGCCACCACGCGGTAGCCGTCGCCCAGCGCGGCCCACTGTGCGGGGGGGCTGGTCAGGTCGATCAGCACGTTGACCCGTTGCTCCTCCACTCCCAGCGCCGAGACCTTGGTGAACGCCACCGGCTCCACGCTGCGCACGCGCCCCTGCAACACGCCCGGGCCACCCCAGCGCTCAATGCGCACGGGGCTGCCGGGGTGTACCTGCAGCGCATCGGTGGACAGCAGCGGTGCCACCACTTCGAGCTGCGCGGTGTCACCCACCTCGATGAGCACGGCGCCCAGCGCCACCACGCCCTCGCTGGCCTGCGCCACGCGCAGCACACGGCCGGCCACAGGGGTCAGCACCTCGAAGGCTTTGCCAACCTGCGTGCCGCCGGGCCGCTGCACCACGTCGAGCGCCGCACGGGCCTGGGCCAGGTCGGCGCGGGCCACCTGCTGGTCCTGCACCGCGGCGTCGGCGTCTTTCTCGGCCGCCTGCACCGCCAGGCGCTCGGTATCCAGCCGCGCGGGGGCCACAAAGCCCTGCTGCGCCAGCTGCTCGCTGCGGCGCAGGTCATGGCGGGCCTGTTCCAGCGCCACGCGGCTGCGCTCGATGCGCACGGCAGCGCGCTGCACACCGGCCTGAGCCGCCGTCACGCGGGCCTGCTGTTCACGCAGGCTGCGCTCGTCCAGCAGGGCCGGCAAACCGGGGGTCATGCGCGCCACCACGTCACCCGCCCGCACGGCATCGCCCTCGCGCAGCACAATGCGCGCCAAGCGACCGGCCAGCGGGGCCGAAATGCTGTAGCGATCGCGCAGGCGGGTTTTCGCGTCCTCGTCAACGCCAGCCTCGAAGCGCCCCTGCACCACGGCCGCCGTCTCCACCGGCAGCGGCCGGGGTGCAAATGCCCAGGCCAGCAAGGCGCCCAGCACCACCAGCGTCCCGCCACCCCAGATCACCGTTTTCTTCTGCATTGCCGTCTTCCCCTTGCCTGCATTGTTGGTTGCCTGTGTCATTCCCGCGTCTTGAGCGCACCCACCATGTCCAGCCGGTCGATCTGCCGGCGCACCACCAGGGCGCTGGCCACCCCCGCCGCCACCACGCACAGCCCTGCCCAGGCATAGGTGCGCGCACTGATGACCACCGGAAACAGGAACTGGTCGTTCTTGAGCAGTTCCACCAGCAGGTGCACCAGCCCCCAGCCCATGGCCATGCCCAGCGGCAGCGCCAGCGCAATGCCGATCGCCAGCTCGCCCAGCAGCAAGGCCGACACCTCGCCGCGCGTGAAACCCAGCACGCGCAGGCTGGCCAGCTCCCAGGTGCGTTCGGCCAGGGCAATGCGCGCATTGTTGTAGACCACGCCCACGGCGATTACGGCCGCGAACAGCGTGAGGATGGTGCTCATGATGCGCACATTGCGCGCGCTCACATCCTGCATGTTGCGCAGCAGCGTGGCCTTGCTGAAGGCGCCCGCCACGCGCGGCAGGGCCTTGGTGGCCTCCAGAAAGCGCGCTTCGGAGCCGGGCTCCAGCGCCACATTGAACTGCGAGGCCACGTTGCCCTCCTGCAGCCAGCGGTTGAGTGTGTCGCGCTGCACGTAGGCGTTCAGGCCCATCATCTCGCGCACGGTGGCCTGCACGGGCACATACAGCGTGCGCTGCCGGCCTTCCAGCACCTCCACGCGCACCCTGTCGCCCACGCGCACGCCCAGCTTGTCGGCCAGGCGGTCGGTGAGCAGCAGTCCGGCATCGGGCACGGTGCTCTGGCGGCCCTCCACATCCACAATGCGCAACAGCTGTGCGTCCGGGGCCACGCCCTGCAGCCCCACCCGCTCGCTGCGGTGGCCGTAGGCCATGCGCACCGCCACACTGCGCGCGGGCTCCACACCCGTCACACCGGGCAAGCGCGCCAGCTGCAGGCGGGCCAGCGCATCCACCGGTTCGGTCATCCAGACATTCACATCGCTGCGCATCGCGATGTGGAAGGTGGTGTCCACGATGTGATCGATGGCATCGCGAAAGAAATTGCCCATGACCACGATGGCCACCGCAGCGGCCGTGCC
Source organism: Acidovorax soli (assembly GCF_900107605.1). Classification (GTDB taxonomy): domain Bacteria; phylum Pseudomonadota; class Gammaproteobacteria; order Burkholderiales; family Burkholderiaceae_C; genus Acidovorax; species Acidovorax soli. Next base: position 249,725 of record NZ_FNQJ01000002.1, read on the forward strand.
ACCGATGGTGAGCGTGGTGCGCAGGGGCTTGCGCTCCATGTTGCGCAGGATCATGCGCAGCCCAGCGGGTATGCGGCGCACCCCCAGGCGCTCCAGCGTGGTGCGGCGGTACTGGCCCGGGGCGGGCGGGCGCATGGCCTCGGCCGGGGCCAGGCGCACGGTGGCCCCGATTGCGCTGAGCGTGCCCAGCAGCGCGGTGCCGCCCGTGACGCCAGCCCCCACCAGGATCAGCCAGGGCGCAATGCGATGTTCGAACACCGGAAAGAAAAAGAACTCGGCATACAGGCCCGTCAGCATCGTGCCCAGCCCGTTGCCCAGGGCCACGCCCAGCGCCAGCCCCACCGCCACGATTACGCCCACCAGCTTGAGGTAATGCCCGGCAATGGTGCTGTTGGGATAGCCCAGCGCCTTGAGCGCGGCGATCTGCTCGCGCTGCGTGGCCACCAGGCGCGAGAGCACCACATGCAGCAAAAAGGCCGCAACGGCCAGGAAGATGGCGGGCAGCAGGGTGCCCATCACGCGCTGCTCCTTGATCTCGTTGTCGAGCATGGCGTGCGAGGCCTGGTCCTCGCGGCCCCGGGCATCGCGCCCGCCATAGGGCGCCAGCAGCCGTGAGAGGCCATCGAGCACGGCGGGCTCCGACGCCTGCGGCGCCAGCTTGACGGCCACACGGTTGAAGGCGCCCTGCATGTCGTAGGCCGCGGCCAGCGCCTCACGGTCCACCCAGAAAACGCCGAAACCGCGCAGGTCGGGCATGCCAGCCATGCCTGCAAAGATGTACTCGGGCGACAGCGCCGTGCCCACGATGCGCAGCTGGCGGCGCTTGCCATTGATCAGCGCCGTCACCTCATCGCCCGGGCGCAGGCCGCGCACGCGGGCAAAACCTTCGGACACCAGCGCATCGATGGTGCTGTCGCTGCGGCCCTGACCCGCGCCGGGCGGGGCCAGCGCCTGGCCACTGCGCACCGTGACCCGGTTCATGTGCGGCGGCTGGCGCAGGTCCACGCCGATGAGCTGGCCGATGATGGGATCGACCAGCCCGGCGATCTCCACGCGCACCACCTGTTCCACCGTTACCTGCACATCGGCCACGCCAGGCACGCCGCGCAACACGTCGGCCAGCGCCAGCGGCGCGCGCTTGACGGTGGCGAACGCATCGGCAAAGTGGCCCTGGGCATAGAACTGGTCGCGCGCCAGCGCCAGCGAATCCACCGCCGACAAGGTGGTAATGAAGCCCCCCAGCCCGCTGGCCACCACCAGCGCAATGGTGAGAGCCTGGCTCCACATGCGGCGCAGGTCGCGCAGCAGCTTGCGGTCGATGGCTTTCATGCTGTGTTGCCGCCGAGGGGGTGCCACGCACACACAGTGGGTGAGAGTGGGGACGGCTTCCGGGCCCTCACCACGACAGCTCCGAAGGCGAGCGCCGGTGCGCATTGCGCTCGATGCGCGCAATGGTGCCATCCACCAGGTAGACCACGCGGTCGGCCATGGCGGCAATCGCGGCGTTGTGCGTGATGACCACGGCCGTGGTGCCCAGCTCCGCGTTGATGCGGGCGATCACCTCCAGCACCATCTTGCCGGTCTGGTAGTCGAGCGCGCCCGTGGGCTCGTCGCACAGCAGCACCTCGGGGCGCTTGACGATGGCGCGCGCAATGGCCACGCGCTGCTGCTCGCCGCCCGAGAGCTGTGCCGGAAAGTGGTGTTGGCGCGGCGTGAGCCCGACGAGGGCAATGGCCTCGTCGATGGGCATGGGGTGCGGTGCGATATCGGTCACCAGCGCCACGTTCTCGCGCACCGTCAGGCTGGGGATCAGGTTGTAGAACTGGAACACGAAGCCCACATGCTCGCGCCGGTAGGTGGTGAGCTCGCTCTCGCTGGCGCCGCTCAGGGCGTGGTCGGCAAACCGCACCTCGCCGCTGGTGGGCACATCCAGCCCGCCCAGGATGTTGAGCAGCGTGGACTTGCCGCTGCCCGAGGCGCCCAGCAGCACGACGAACTCGCCGCGCACGATGTCGAGATTGACGTCGTGCAGCGCCCGCACCCGCACCTCCCCCGTCTGGTAAGACTTGCACAGATTGCGCGCGTGGAACACCACGGCGGCACCGGGTGGTGGCACCACGGGCGGATTGACAAGGGCATCGGGCATGGAAGGCAGCGCTGCGCGCCGGGCATCAGGACAATGCCGCACAGTGTGGGCACTGCTTGATGCGTGTCAACCACCCTGGGTCAAGCGATGGGCACAAAACGGTAGCCGCCACACAGGTTCGCCTTGTGGACAGCGAACATCACGCAACCAGCCCGTGGCCAACAGCACCGCGATGGCGGCACCCTGACTCCTGAAAAAAACAGCTACCAGCGCTTATTTCATAAGCGATAGAAGCTTATTCGATTCAGAATTTCGGGCCCCATGCTTTGGTTCCGTGCTCAGGGTGCGGCACGGCCCCGGCGCGTCCAGGCCCCTTCCACGCTGTACACCAGCAGGGCCGCCCAGATCAGCACAAAACCCACCAGACGCGCCGGCTGGAGCGGCTCGTTGAACAGCCAGACCCCCAGCGCAAACTGCAGGCTGGGCGAGATGTACTGCAGGATGCCCATGGTGGCCAGGGGAATCCGGCGCGCGCCCGCGGCAAACAGTAGCAGCGGCACAGCGGTCAGGGGGCCGGCCACCAGCAGCCACGCCATGGTGGGTATATCCCCCTGCACCAGCGCGCCCTGCCCCTGCGCAGACCAGATGGCGAGCGCGGCCGCCGCCACCGGCGCCAGCATCATGGTCTCCAGCGCCAGACCCTCCAGCGCGCCCAGCGTGGCCACCTTGCGCATCAGCCCATAAAAACCAAAGCTCAGGGCCAGCACCAGCGCAATCCACGGCACGCGCCCGGCCTGCACCGCCAGCCACAGCACACCGGCCGCCGCCACAGCCACGGCCAGCCACTGCCCGGGGCGGGGCCGCTCGTGCAGGAAGACAAAACCCAGCGCCACATTCACCAGCGGCAGGATGAAATAGCCCAGGCTGGCATCCACCACATGCTGGTTCTGCACCGCCCAGACATAGGTGAGCCAGTTGCCCGACAGCAGCAGCGCCGACACCGCGAACGCCCCCAGCACCCTGGGCTGGCCCCACAGGGCGCGCATCCAGCCCCAATGCCTGCGCACGGCCAGCACGGCGAAGACGAACACCAGCGACCACACGGTGCGGTGCACCACCACCTCCAGCGCGGGCACATGGGCCACCTGCCGGAAATACAGCGGAAACAGGCCCCAGGCCACATACGCCAGGGCGGCAAATATCACGCCAGAGGACATGTCACTTCATTTCTTGCAAGGCAGCACACCGCTCATTCCGAGGTGCTGGGGCTCCAGAAAGCCTGCCGCACCGCCGGCACGGCGGTCAGACGCTGCACCAGGGCATCCATCACCTCGCCATCCACGGAAGTGGCTGCCAGAACGGCTTCGATTTCCACCTCCTCCTGCCCGAAGGCGTGGATCTCCAGGTCCCGTGCCGGGTAGCTGCAGTGGGCCAGCTCATCCTCCAGGCTGGCCAGCACGACTTTCTGGTGTGCCCGCGCGGCAATCACATACACCGTGTTGGTCACCTCCACGGATTCGTCATCCAGCGGCTTGCGGTTGATGGTGTTCACGATGGGGCGCAGCAAGGTGTTGGCCGCCAGCACGAAGCAGGTCGCCAGCATGGCCTCCAGGACCAGATCGGCACCCGCCGCCGCCCCCACGGCAGCAGACCCCCAGAGCGTGGCCGCGGTGTTAAGGCCGCGCACATTGCCATCCTCACGCATGATCACGCCGGCCCCCAGGAAGCCGATGCCCGACACCACGTAGGCCGCCACATGCACAGCGCCCTCATGCCCATGCAGGCGGTTGGCCATATCCACAAAAACGGCGGCCCCCACGGCCACCAGCACATTGGTGCGCAGCCCCGCCGTGCGCTGGCGGTACTGGCGCTCCAGGCCAATCAGCCCTCCCAGCACGAACGCAGCCGTCAGGCTCACCAGCGTATCGATCAGCGACTCCAGGCGAATGTTGTGCAGTGCCTCCATCAATCTCACCCCTCCATATCGTGGTTCGGCAGCGCCGGCGGGTTGCCTGAAAAATACGCAGACGAACTCCGAGCCCGGGCGGATGATCCGAGCCACCCGCCACCGGAACATGTCAGGCCGTGTGACCCAGGCGGGCGCCATGCGCCCGGGGATCAGACGTTGAACAGGAAATTCAGCACATCGCCGTCTTTGACCACGTATTCCTTGCCTTCGGCGCGCATCTTGCCTGCATCCTTGGCACCTTGCTCGCCCTTGTAGGCAATGAAGTCGTCAAAGGCGATGGTCTGGGCACGGATGAAGCCACGCTCGAAGTCGCCGTGGATCACGCCAGCGGCCTGCGGTGCCGTGTCACCGATGTGGATGGTCCAGGCGCGCACTTCCTTCACGCCGGCAGTGAAATAGGTCTGCAAACCCAGCAGCTTGAAGGCACCCCGGATCAGGCGGGCCAGGCCGGGTTCGCTCTGGCCCATTTCGGCCAGGAACATGTCGCGATCTTCGTCGCTCATCTCAGCCATTTCGGCTTCCATTTTGGCGCAAATCGCCACCACGGGAGCGTTCTGGCTGGCGGCGTATTCCTTGAGGCGATCGAGGAACGGGTTGTTCTCGAAACCATCTTCGCTCACGTTGCCGACAAACATGGCGGGCTTGGCCGTGATCAGGCACAGGGATTTGAGCAGGGGCTGCTCTTCCTTGGTGATCTCCACGCTGCGGGCGGGCTTGCCTTCGTTGAGCGCGGCCTGGATGCGTGTAAGCAGTGCCACCAGCTTGGCGGCGTCCTTGTCGTTGCCCGATTTGGCGGCCTTGCTGTAGCGGTTGAGGGCTTTCTCCACCGTGCCCAGGTCGGCCAGGCACAGCTCGGTCTGGATGACTTCGATGTCGGAGATCGGGTCCACGCGGCCTGCAACGTGGATCACGTTGTCGTCCTCGAAGCAGCGCACCACGTTGACGATGGCGTCGGTTTCACGGATATGGGCCAGGAACTGGTTGCCCAGGCCCTCGCCCTGGCTGGCGCCCGCCACCAGGCCGGCGATGTCCACGAACTCGACGATGGCCGGCACGATGCGCTCAGGCGAGATGATCTCGGCCAGCTGCTGCAGGCGCGGATCGGGCACCTCCACCACGCCCACATTGGGCTCGATGGTGCAGAAGGGGTAGTTCTCGGCGGCGATGCCAGCCTTGGTCAGCGCGTTGAAGAGGGTGGACTTGCCGACGTTGGGCAGGCCCACGATGCCGCATTGGAGGCTCATGGCAGGGCTTTCTGGTGTTCTGGAGACAAACCCCGGATTTTACGGGCCTGGGGCAAAGCCCTGCCGCGCATACCCTGTGGACAGAGGGCGCCGCTCATTCGAAGCACAGATCCGCGGCAACGCGCTGCCCCACGCGCAGCACCTGCCCCGCCCCCTGGCGCACGATGGCATTCATGCCGAAGGTGATGGCGCCGCCGACGCGCGCATCCTGGCGGTACGCCTGCAGTGCGTCGGTCACGGCCGGGCTGCTGTGCGCGGTGGCGGGATCGATGTTGGGTATGGGACAGCGCGCGCACGGTTTGACGGGCTGCAGATGCACTTCGCCGTGCTCCGCCGCCACGCGCACCCTGTCCACGCGGTCTTCGTCGTGCGCTTCCAGCCCCGCCAGCACCACGTTGGGCCGGAAACGCTCCATGCCCACGCTGGCCTGCCCGGCGGCCATCAGGCGCGCATTCAGCCCGGCCAGCGATGCCTCGCTGGTGACCAGCAAAGGGAATGCATCGGCAAACTGGTTGGGCGCTTCCACCCCCTGGGTCCAGTCCATGCCCGACAGGCGGCGGTGATCCGGGTCGAAGCGCACCAGGCGGCAAGGCTGGCCCAGGAAATCGCTGAACCACTGCGCCGCCACAGGGCCCATGTCCCAGGCGGGTACGGTATCGCTCCATACCTTCACGGTGGTGGGGCCGTCCACGGCATCCAGGGCCAGGTGCAACGCCAGCATACCCGGCGCGCGCAGCACCAGTTCGAAGGTCTTGAGCTGGGGGCGCACCAGCGCCATGCGGGGCACGGTGCGCTGGGTCAGGAACATGCTCTGCGCATCGACCACCATCCAGGCGCGGTCGAGGTCCAGACCCGTCTCGGTGAGCAAGGCCTCCTGCACCGCTATGCCCGCGCAGGATTTGACCGGGTAAACGAACAGGCGCGAGATCGTGCCGGAGAGATCGGATTCAGGGAGAGAAGTCACGCGAGCAGGCTCCAGTCGGCAGCACCAAGGGCCGGGGATGGGCCATTGTGCCGCGCCGTCTGGCCCATGGCCCCCTCCTACAATGCCCCCATGGCGAAAACCTTTGACATCTGTATCCGTGGCGCCGGCGTGGTGGGCCGCACCCTGGCCTTGCTGCTGGCCCGCGAGAGGCTGCGCGTTGCGCTGGTGGCTGCACCCTCTCCTTCGGTGGCGCCCCCGGGCGACGTGCGGGCCTACGCGCTGAATGCGGCATCGCGCCAGCTGCTCGATTCCCTGCGCAGCTGGCCCGATCCGGCCCATGCCACGGCGATTGCACAGATGCAGGTTTTTGGCGATCAGGGTGGCGCAGTGCACTTTGATGCGGCCACCCAGGGCGTCGAGGCGCTGGCCTGGATCGTGGACGTCCCGGCGCTGGAGGCCCGCCTGGCGGAAGCCGTGCGCTACCAGCCGCAGGTCGAGATAGTGTCCGAGCCGGTCCCCGCAACCCTGACCGTGGTGTGCGAGGGCCGGGCCAGCCGCACCCGCAGCGAGTTTGGCGTGGCATTCGAAGTCACCGCCTACGAACAGCACGCCATCGCCACGCGGCTGAGCTGCGAGCGCCCCCACGGACAGGTCGCCCGCCAGTGGTTTCTGCCGGACGGCATCCTGGCTTTTTTGCCACTGGACGGTGCCCAGGGGAACTCTGTAGCGGTGGTGTGGTCTGTCCTCAAGGAACAGGTACCCCAGTTGCTGGCACTGGCGCCGCAGGAATTCACCCAGCGCCTCGAAATCGCCAGCCAGGGTGCACTGGGAACGCTGCAATTGCAGGGTGAACGGGCCGCCTGGCCCCTGCAGCAGGCGCGTGCCAGCCGCTGGTGCGGCGCATTGCCCGGCCAGGGCAGCCAGCCTCGCAGCTGGGTGCTGGCCGGCGATGCGGCCCACAACGTGCATCCGCTGGCAGGACAGGGGCTGAACATGGGGCTGGCGGATGCGCAGGCCTTGGCTCGCGTGCTGCATGGGCGCGACTACTGGCGCAGCGTGGCCGACCTGCGCTTGCTGCGCAGCTACGAACGCGAGCGCAAGGCGACGATGCTGCCCATGGGGTTGGCCACGGACAGCCTGCAACAGCTTTTTGCACGCACCGAGGCTCCGTGGCAAGCACTGCGCAACTGGGGCATGAAGGGCTTCGAGCACAGCGGCCCCTTGAAGGAATGGATGGCCCGCCAGGCCATGGGAACCCACTGACACCTGTGGCTGCGCGTGCAGCCGCCGCGACAACACTGACCGAGAACACGATGCAATTGATCCCCACCCTGCTGGCCGCGGCCGCTTTCGCCCTGAGTTTCACAGCCTCCGCCCAGGAAGCCACCATCCGCAAAACACTGGCGGAACGCATTCCCCAAATGGAAAAAATCGACGAGGTCCGCACCACGGCCATGCCCGGCCTGTACGAAGTGCGCATCGGCACCGACATTTTTTACACCGACACCAAGGGCAATTACCTAATCCAGGGCGAGCTGATCGACACCAAGGCGCGCCGCAATCTGACCGAAGACCGCATCAACAAACTCACGGCGGTGGATTTTGCGGCCCTGCCCCTGAAGGACGCCTTCACCATCGTGCGTGGCGATGGCAAACGCAAGCTGGCGGTGTTCGAAGACCCCAACTGCGGCTACTGCAAGCGTTTCGAGCGGGATCTGCAGAGCGTGGACAACATCACGATCTACCTGTTTCTCTACCCCATCCTGAGCCCCGACTCGGCAGAAAAATCCCGCAACATCTGGTGCGCCAAAGACAAGGCGGCCACCTGGCATGACCTGATGCTGCGCGACAAGACACCCAACACCGCCAGTTGCGACACCAGTGCCTTGCAGCGCAATCTTGCGTTCGGCAAAAAGTACAAGATCACCGGAACCCCCACCCTGATTTTCGCGAACGGCGCGCGCGTTCCCGGAGCGATCAGCGCCCAGGATGTGGAAAAGCGTCTGGCCGAGGCGGGCAGCGCCACCAGCAGCAACTGAGTTCACGCGAGGGGCCGCCCATGCGCCCCTCCAGCCCCGAAACCCCTGCGGGTGACGCGCGCATCGACGCCAGGCACCCGCCTTCCGCGACGCCCCCCCATGCCCACCTCCCGCACCCGCTCCACGCAGGCCCCCGTTCATTACCGCGTGGAAGCCACCGACCTGCATGCCCGCCTGTTCACCGTCACGCTCACCGTGGCGCATCCGCAGGCGCAGCAGGAGCTGTCGCTCCCCGTGTGGATACCGGGCAGCTACCTGGTGCGCGAATTCTCCAAGAATCTCCAGCGCCTCGATGCGCAACAGGGCCGGCGCGCCGTGCCCCTGGCCCAGCTCGACAAACACCGCTGGCAAGCCACCTGCCGCACCGACCGCCCCCTCGTCGTGACCTACGAGGTATGCGCCTACGACGCCTCGGTGCGCACGGCGTGGCTGGATGCCGCGCGCGGCTTCTTCAACGGCACCAGCCTGTGCCTGCGCGTGCACGGCCAGGAAGATGCGCTCCATGCGCTCGATATCGCCAGCAATGCGGCCACCGCCCACTGGTCCGTGGCCACGGGCCTCGCCCCGCAGGCTGTCGACAGGAAGGGCTTTGGCGTTTACGTGGCCAGCGGCTACGACGAGCTGGTGGACTGCCCGGTCGAAATGGGAACTTTCTGGAGCGGACGCTTCACCGCCGGTGGTGTGCCCCACCGCTTCGTGGTGGCCGGTGCCGCACCATCGTTCGACGGAAAACGCCTGCTGGCCGACACCCGGAAGATCTGCGAGACCGCCATCCGCTTCTGGCACGGCAAGGGCAAGCCGCCCATGAAGAGCTACCTGTTCATGCTCAACGCCGTGCAGGACGGCTACGGCGGTCTGGAACACCGCAACTCCACGGCCCTGATCTGCGGCCGGCGCGACCTGCCCCGCACGGGCGAGGCCCGTGCCAGCGAGGGCTACACCACCCTGCTCGGGCTCATCAGCCACGAATATTTCCACACCTGGAACGTCAAACGCCTGCGCCCGGCAGAGTTTGCGCGCTACGACTACAGCCAGGAGAACTACACCCAGCTGCTGTGGTTCTTCGAGGGTTTCACCAGCTATTACGACGACATGCTGCTGCGCCGGGCGGGCCTGATCGACGATGCCACCTACCTCAAGCTGCTGGCCAAGGCCACCAACCAGGTCCTGCAGACGCCCGGCCGCAGCGTGCAGACGGTGGCGCAGGCCAGCTTCGATGCCTGGGTCAAGTACTACCGCCAGGACGAAAACACCCCCAACGCCACCGTGAGCTACTACACCAAGGGCTCGCTGGTCGCCCTGTGCCTGGACCTCACGCTGCGCCGCGAAGGCAAGGCCACGCTGGACGATGTGATGCGCGCCCTGTGGCAGCGCTGCGCCGGCGGCCCCATGACCGAGGCCGACCTGCGCACCGAGCTGGCCACGCTGGCTGGGCGGTCTTTGGACCAGGAACTCGACCAGTGGGTGCACGGCACGGCCGAACTGCCGCTCGCCGACCTGCTGGCTGTCCACGGCGTGGCGCTGAAGCCCGAACAGCCCCAGCTGGCGCAACGCCTGGGCCTGCGCGTCACGGAAAACCACAGCGTGCAGGTCAAGACGGTGCTGCGTGGCGGGCCGGCCGAAAAGGCAGGGCTGGCTGCGGGCGACGAATGGCTGGGCCTGGAGGTGCAGGGCCAGGGCTGGCGCATCGCCCGGCTGGAGGATGTGGCGTTCTATGCCGGTGCGGCGACACAGGTCACCGCCGTGGTGGCGCGCGATGGCCGCCTGCTGCAACTGCCATTGGCACTGCCGACCCCTGCCTCTGCCAAGGCTGGTCCAGCCGGCCTGCGTGGCAGAAAAGCACTTGCCACAACGCCAGACACGATCAGCCTCACCGCAACCGACAACGCCGCACTGGGACGCTGGCTGGGCTGAGGCTGGCGGAGGTCCAGGGCAACGCCTTTGCCGAGTACCTGTTGACGGTTTCGTGCTTCGGTATAGTCCTCCAGAATTGCCCGAACAACCCATCAACTCAGGAGATTTCATGGCCTACGAAACCATTGAAGTTCGCACCGAAGCGGACAAAGTCGGCGTCATCACGCTCAACCGCCCCAAGCAGCTCAATGCCCTGAACGACCAGCTCATGAACGAGCTGGGCGCAGCGCTCAAGGCCTTTGATGCCGATGAAAAGATCGGCTGCACCATCCTCACGGGCAGTGAAAAGGCCTTTGCCGCCGGCGCCGACATTGGCGCCATGGCCAAATACAGCTTTGCCGACGCCTACAAGGGCGACTACATCACCCGCAACTGGGAAGAAATCCGCGCCATCCGCAAACCCGTGATTGCAGCGGTGAGCGGCTTTGCCCTGGGCGGCGGCTGCGAGCTGGCCATGATGTGCGACTTCATCATCGCCGCCGACAACGCCAGGTTTGGCCAGCCCGAAATCAAGCTGGGCGTCATTCCCGGCGCGGGCGGCACGCAGCGCCTGCCACGCGCGGTGGGCAAGTCCAAAGCCATGGACATGGCCCTCACCGGGCGCATGATGGACGCCGTGGAGGCAGAACGCGCCGGCCTCGTGAGCCGCGTGGTGGCCCTGGACAAGCTGATGGAAGAAGCCCTGGGCGCGGCCCTGGTCATTGCCAACTTCTCGCAGATTGCGGTGATGGCCGCCAAGGAGTCGGTGAACCGGGCCTTCGAAGGCTCGCTGTCGGACGGCGTGATGTTCGAGCGCCGCCTGTTCCATGCCTTGTTTGCCACCCAGGACCAGAAGGAAGGCATGGATGCGTTCGTGAACAAACGCACGGCAAACTTCACCCACCAGTAAATTTGTTCTATAATATTGCTCTTCGGTGATATAGCTCAGTTGGTTAGAGCGCAGCATTCATAATGCTGATGTCGGTGGTTCAAATCCACCTATCACCACCAATTCAAAAGCCCGCAAACAGTCACCTGTTGCGGGCTTTTTCCATGGCGTGCGGTCTTTGCGGCCGCCTAGAATCAGCTCCTTCTTCCATTCAGCCTCTGGATACACACCATGAACCGCTGCCGCTTCGATCCGCCGTCCACCTCAGTCAGATCACCCCGCAATGGCCGCGCCCTCGCGGGTGCCCTGGGCACTGCGTTGCTGCTGGCCATGGCCCCTGCCACGGCCCAGGTGCCTGCGGGCGTGGGCATGGTGCGCAACTTTCCTGAAGCTGCGCTGCGCGGCCATCTCACGATCAATGGAACATCCGACGCCACCCTGAACGGGCGCGCCATCCGCATGGCGCCGGGCATGCGGCTGCTGAGCCCCCAGAACACGCTGGTCATGGCCCACACGGTGGTGGGGCAGAGCTTCCAGGTGAATTACACCATCGAGCCCAGCACGGGCATGCTGCTTTCCGCCTGGATCCTCACCAAGGCGGAGGCCAGCCAGCCACGCAAGGGCAGCGACACCGTCGAACGCAACTTCCGCGCCGATTCGGACCCGAAATAGCCACCGTGCCCACCGGCCGCCCGGTGGTGCGCAGTCCACGCCCTGGCGCCCCTGCGTGCCGTGGCGTGCATTCCCTTTTGTGAAATTGCCATGTCCAAAAAAGTCTTTATCAAAACCTTCGGCTGCCAGATGAACGAGTACGACTCGGACAAGATGGCCGACGTGCTGGGCGCCGCCCAGGGCTACGAGCCTACCCAGAACGTGGACGAGGCCGACCTGATCCTGTTCAACACCTGCTCGGTGCGCGAAAAGGCGCAGGAAAAGGTGTTCAGCGACCTGGGGCGCATCAAGCACCTCAAGGAGAAAGGCGTGCTCATCGGCGTGGGCGGCTGCGTGGCCAGCCAGGAAGGCGCCGAAATCATCAAGCGCGCCCCCTATGTGGACGTGGTGTTCGGCCCGCAGACCCTGCACCGCCTGCCCGACATGCTGAACCAGCGCGAGCGCCTGAACCGGCCCCAGGTGGACATCAGCTTTCCCGAAATCGAGAAGTTCGACCACCTGCCGCCCGCGCGCGTCGAGGGCGCCAGCGCCTTTGTGTCGATCATGGAAGGCTGCAGCAAATACTGCAGCTACTGCGTGGTGCCCTACACCCGGGGCGAGGAAGTCAGCCGCCCGTTGGACGATGTGCTGGTGGAAGTGGCGGGCCTGGCCGACCAGGGCGTGAAAGAGATCACCCTGCTGGGCCAGAACGTCAACGCTTACCTGGGCAAGATGGGTGATACGGCAGAGATTGCCGACTTTGCCCTGCTGCTCGAATACGTAGCCGACATTCCGGGCATCGAACGCATCCGCTACACCACCAGCCACCCCAACGAGTTCACGCCCCGGCTGATCGAGGCCTACGCCAAGCTGCCCAAGCTGGCCAGCCACCTGCACCTGCCCGTGCAGCACGGCAGCGACCGCATCCTGATGGCCATGAAGCGCGGCTACACGGCCATGGAATACAAGAGCACCGTGCGCAAGCTGCGCGCCATCCGCCCCGACCTGGCCATGAGCAGCGACTTCATCGTGGGCTTCCCCGGCGAGACGGAAGACGACTTCGCCAAGATGATGAAGCTGATCGACGACATCCACTTCGACAACAGCTTCAGCTTCATCTTCAGCCCGCGTCCCGGCACACCCGCCGCCGGCCTGCACGACGACACGCCGCACGACGTGAAGCTGCGCCGCCTGCAGCACCTGCAGGGCGTCATCAACGCCAACATCAAGTCCATCAGCGAAAGCCGCGTGGGCACGGTGCAGCGCATCCTGGTGGAAGGGGCCTCCAAGCGCGACGCCACCGAGCTGATGGGCCGCACCGAGTGCAACCGTGTGGTCAACTTCGTGGGCCAACCCCGCCTGGTGGGCCAGATGGTGGATGTGACCATCACCGAGGCCAAGGCCTACACGCTGCGTGGCGATGTGCTGACGCACGAGACTGCTTAAAAAGCGAACACCTTGCGATCGTTCATCAGCTCTTGATATGAGAGAGCATGAACCCTGCGTACAGGCACAAAAAAACCGGCGCCGCGCCGGTTTTTGATTTTTTTGATAGCTGCAAGCGCTTATTGCACAAGCGCCAGAGGCCAAAAATATCCGAACCTCAGAATGGCATCTTGGGCATGCCGCCCATGCCCTTCATGCCGCCCATCTTCTTCATCATCTTCATCAGGCCGCCGCCCTTCATCTTCTTCATCATGTCCTGCATCTGCTCGAACTCCTTGAGCAGGCGGTTGACCTCTTGCACCTGCACGCCGGCGCCGTTGGCAATGCGTTTCTTGCGCGTGGCCTTGATGAGCTCGGGCTTGCGGCGCTCCAGCGGGGTCATGCTCTGGATGATGCCTTCCTTGCGCTTGATGTCTTTTTCGGCCTTGTCCATGTCCACCGCGCCGGCCTTGGCCGTGAGTTGCGACGGCAGCTTGTCCATCAGGCTGGAGAGGCCGCCCATCTGCTTCATCTGCTGGATCTGCGAGAGAAAGTCGTTCAGGTCGAACCCGTCGCCACTCTTGACCTTGGCGGCCAGCTTTTGCGCCGCTTCGATGTCCACGCCCGCAGTGACCTGCTCGACCAGCGCCACGATGTCGCCCATGCCCAGGATGCGGCCGGCATGGCGCTCGGCGTCAAACACTTCCAGTCCGTCGATTTTTTCGCTGACCCCGGCAAACTTGATCGGCGCGCCCGTGATCTGGCGCACCGACAGGGCGGCGCCGCCGCGGGAATCGCCGTCGAGCTTGGTCAGGACGATGCCAGTGAGCGGCAGCGCCTCCTTGAAGGCCTTTGCCGTATTGATGGCATCCTGGCCCTGCATGGCATCGACCACGAACAGGGTCTCGACCGGATTCAGGGTGGCATGCAGGTCCTTGATTTCCTGCATCAGGGCCTCGTCGATGGCCAGGCGGCCGGCCGTATCGACCAGCAGCACATCGAAGTAGTGCTTCTTCGCGTAGTCCAGCGCGGCCACGGCGATGTCGTGGGGCTTCTGCTCGGGCGTGCTGGGGAACCACTCGGCACCGGCCTGCTTGGTCACGGTCTTGAGCTGCTCGATGGCGGCCGGGCGGTACACGTCGCCCGACACGGTCAGCACCTTTTTCTTGCGCTTTTCAATGAGGTGCTTGGCCAGCTTGGCCGTGGTGGTGGTCTTGCCCGCGCCCTGCAGACCTGCCATCAGGATCACGGCCGGCGGCTGGGCCGCCAGGTTGATGTCGGCCACGCCCTCGCCCATGGTGGCGGCCAGCTCGCGGTTGACGATGCTGACCAGCGTCTGCCCCGGCTTGAGCGAGCCCAGCACCTCCTGGCCCAGGGCCTTTTCCTTGACGCGGGCGATGAAATCGCGCACCACGGGCAGGGCCACGTCGGCCTCCAGCAAGGCCATGCGCACTTCACGCAGCATGTCCGTGACGTTGGATTCGGTGATGCGGGCCTGGCCGCGCATCTCCTTGACGAGGCGCGTGAGTTTGTCGGTAAGGGCGGAGGCCATAGGAGAAGTTCCGGTGTTGCCCGCGCGCCAGCCTGGCTGTCGTTGTGTATGCGGGCCCGCCAGGGCGCTGGCGGTGGGGCGAAAGGCTAAACTGTGCCCATGATTTTACCCAGTGCTTCCCCTGTCAGCTGGCTATTGGCCTTGGCGGCCGCTGCCGCGTATGCCGTACCGGCGGCTGCGTCCTCGCGCCTGAGCGCCACCGCCGCGCGCAATGCGCTGCTGCTGGCGTGGGTACTGCACGCCGCCGTGCTGGTGTGGGGCCTGTGGGGCGATGCCCCCCGCTTCGGCTTTGCGCCCGCGCTGTCGATGACCGCCTGGCTGGTGCTCACCGTGTATGCCGTCGAACGCCAGCTTTTTCCGCAATTGCGGACGCGCTGGATGCTGGCGGTGCTGGGCGCGGTGGCAGTCCTGCTGACCCTGCTGTTTCCTGGCCAGCCTCTGCATGTGACCGCTTCCGCCTGGCTGCCGCTGCACCTCGCACTGGGCATTGCCTGCTATGGGCTTTTTGCCGCAGCGGTAGTGCACGCCTGGCTGATGACGCGTGCCGAACGCCAGATTCGCCAGGCCGAAGACCCGCAGAACGGCATCCCGCTGCTCACGCTGGAGCGGCTGACCTTCCGCTTCGTGACTGCCGGATTTGTCCTCTTGTCGGCCACCCTGCTGGCCGGCTGGCTGTTTGGGGAAATGCTTTACGGGCATGCCGGGCGTTGGGACCACAAGACGGTCTTCTCGCTCCTGTCCTGGATCACCTTTGCCGCCCTGCTGCTGGGCCGCTCGCGCTTTGGCTGGCGTGGACGCAATGCCGTGCGCATGCTTTATGCGGGTGCCGGGCTGTTGCTGCTGGCGTATGTGGGTTCGCGCTTCGTGATGGAGGTGGTATTGGGTCGAAGCACATGAAATACCTCGTCTTGCTGATTGTTCTGGCGGTGGCCGTGGGCATCTGGCGCAGCCGCCGGCCCACCATCTCCGGCGCCGCCAGGGCAGCGCCCCGGGCTCCGCTTCTGCCGCAAGACATGGTGGCCTGCGAGCACTGCGGCGTGCATGTGCCACGCGCCGAGGCGCTGATGCTGGGCAATCACGCCTACTGCAGCGCCGAGCACAGGCGCCAGCACAGCGCCTGACACCATGCCCCATCTCCTGCCAGGCCTTGCCCCTTCAGCGACTGATGCGCCTTTTGTGCGCCTGTGGCGTGGGTTCCTGACAGGCCGCGTGATGGTGGCGCTGGCACTGCTTTTTTTGCAGGGCCTGGGCCAGTTCATGAACCTGGCTGTGGAGCCGGCGGTGCTGACGGTGTGCCTGGCCTACCTGGCCGCGACCCTGGCCGAGCGCACGCTGGCGGGCCACGCCCCACCACCGCCCACGGCGGGCGCCCGATGGCTCCCGTTCATCGGAGTGGACCTGGCGGCAGTGTGCGCCCTGCAGCTGCTGCAGGCCGGCACCATGAATTACACCCCCCTGTTCGGCCTGCCCATCCTGATGGCGGCGGTGCTGGGCACGCTGACCCTGGCCCTCGGCACGACGGCGGGCGTCACCTTGCTGCTGCTGGCCTGGGCCTGGTGGCAGGGCCTGCACAGCGGCGGGGATGACGCAGCCCGCTACCTCCAGAGCGCCCTCACAGGCACCGGCTTCTTCATCATCTCCTACCTGGTGCACCAGCTGTCCGTGCGACTGACGCGCGAACAGCAGCTGGCACTGCAAAGCCAGAGGGCAGCACAAGTGCAGTCGCAGGTGAACGCGCTGGTGATCGAGCACCTCACCGACGGGGTCCTGGTGCTGGACAACCAGGATATGGTGCGCATTGCCAACCCTGCTGCATTGCTGCTGCTGGGTGGCCCCGGTGCCCTGAAACCTCCTTTTGCCCTGAACAATAGCCCCGCCTGGGAGCCGCTGGTGTCGCTGGCGCAGCGCACATTCCGCCAGGGTCAGCCCGTCACGGCCGACGCGGACCTGCTGCACCCCGGGCAGAGCCCGACCGGACTGCATGTGCGCACCTGGCTCACCACCTCGCGCGGTGAATCACTGCCAGAGCCCGAAGAGCGCCTGTGCGTGATGTTCCTGCACGATCTGCGCGAGCTGGAAGCGCGCTTGCGCACGGAAAAGCTGGCCGCCATGGGCCGCATGTCTGCCGCCGTGGCCCACGAAATACGCAACCCGCTGGCGGCCATCGTTCAGGCCAATGCCTTGCTGGAGGAGGACCTCAGCGACGCGGGCCACCAGCGGCTGGCCCAGATGGTGCGGCAGAATGCAGAGCGCCTGGCGCGCATCGCCGAAGAGGTGCTGGACATCGCCCGCGTGCAGCACCAGATCAGCCATGCGCCCGCCTCCACACTGATGCTGGACGACGCCGTGGCCCAAATCTGTACCGACTGGCAACGCCAGGACCCGGCGCAGCGCAGCGCCACCATTTCACTGAGGGCCCATGGGGCCCAGATCGAGTTTGATACGGAGCACCTGCGGCGTGTACTGTTCAACCTGCTGGACAATGCCCTGCGCTACAAGGGCCAGCACGACGATTCGCTGGTCGTCACCACGCGCGTCAGCCCCTCGGGGGCCGTCAGCCTTCAGGTATGGAGCGATGGTGCGCCCATGGACAAATCGGTGGAGCGCCACCTGTTCGAGCCCTTCTTTTCCTCTGAAAGCCGATCGAGCGGGCTGGGCCTGTATATCTGCCGGGAGCTGTGCCAGCGCCACAGCGCATCCATTCGCTACCAGCGCCTGGCGCGCACCACAAAGCGCGGCGAGACCGGTGGCAATGCCTTCACCGTGGGTTTCCGCCGCAACACGCGCCCTGCAGAGAATGCAACCCTGTTTGACACCATCGTGGTCTGAAACGCCCCTGAATCCATGAACGCCCCAGCTGCCTCCATCCTCGTCGTCGATGACGAGCCCGATCTGCGCACCCTGTACGAACTCACGCTGCTGCGCGAAGGCTACCGGGTGGAAACCGCCTCCAGCATGCAGGAGGCGCGCCAGCAGCTCAAAGACCTGCGGTTTGACGCCGTCATCACCGACATGCGCCTGCCCGACGGCTTTGGCATGGAATTGCTGCGGGACCTGCGCGACCAGCAGCGCCGGGAGCGCTGCGTGGTCATGACGGCTTACGGATCCGCGGAAAATGCGGTGGAAGCCCTGCGTTCGGGCGCGTTCGATTACCTGACGAAGCCAGTAGACCTGAAACAGTTCCGCTCGGTGGTGGCTTCGGCCGTGCAGGGAACGGGGGGCGTCCCCGCGCCACGCTCCAGCCGCAATGCCGGACGCACGGGCAGCACGGCCGAACCCGTCGGCACCGGGGGTGCGATGGACCGCATCGTGGGCGAATCGCCGGTCATTCGCAACGTCAAGCAGCGCATCGCCAAGGTTGCCAGCAGCATGGCCCCGGTGCTGATCCATGGCGAGTCGGGCACGGGCAAGGAACTCGTGGCCCAGGCGCTGCACGCCAGCAGCCAGCGCGCTGAAGGCCCTCTCATCGCCGTCAATTGCGGCGCCATCCCCGAAAACCTGCTCGAAGCCGAATTTTTCGGTGCCCGCAAAGGCTCTTACACCGGGGCCAGCCAGGATCGCGACGGCTACTTTCAGGCCGCACGCGGGGGCACGCTGTTTCTGGACGAAATCGGCGACCTGCCGCTGGCCATGCAATCCAAGTTGCTGCGCGCCATCCAGGAGCGCAGCGTGCGGCCGCTGGGCTCCACCCAGGAGGAAACCGTGGACGTGCGCATCGTGAGTGCCACCCACCGGGACCTGGCTGCCGATGTGCTGTCGGGCCGGTTCCGCCAGGACCTGTATTACCGCCTGAACGTGATCGAGATCGTCATTCCGCCGCTGCGCGAGCGTCGGGAGGACCTGCCTGCCTTGTGCGCCGCCTTGCTGGCCCGCATTGCGCACGAATCGGGAATCAAGCCACCAGCGCTCACCGAGCATGCGCTGAGCACCATTGCCAGCTACCCCCTGTCCGGCAACGTGCGCGAGCTGGAGAACCTGCTGCACCGGGCGGTGGCACTGAGTGATGGCGAAGAACTGCATGTGGAGTGCGCCCCCTCCACGGCCGATGCCTTTGGCAACCGCCCCCCGCGCCCCGCCCCGCCAACGCCCGTCGCTCCCATACCGCCTGGCACGCCGGCAACGGGCGGGCCGGCCCCCTGTGCCACGCTGCCCAGTGATCTTCAGGCCTGGCTGGACCAGCAGGAACGCGAGATCCTGGTGCGCGCGCTGCGTGAGGCCAACTTCAACCGGACCGCCACGGCGGCGCGCCTGGGCATCAGCCTGCGCCAGATTCGCTACCGCATCGCCCGCTTGAACATTGCCGCGCCGAACGACAACGACGTGCATGACGACCTTGCCTGACGGGCCACCCGCCCCGGACTTGTGGAACGCAGGCTGGCATCGGGACGCCCTGCGGCAGCCGTCGCCCAATTTTGGCCTGCGCCCCGGCGGCGGCGCCGTGGACCTGATCGTGGTCCACTCCATCAGCCTTCCGCCGGGACACTATGGCAACGGGGCAGTGCAACGGCTGTTTGCCAACACGCTGGACTGGGACGCCCACCCCTACTTCCAAAGCATCCGGGGGCTGCAGGTGTCTTCGCACTTTTTCATAGCGCGCGACGGCACCCTCTGGCAATTTGTGGACTGCGACCAGCGCGCCTGGCATGCCGGCCAATCCAGTTACCGTGGACGCGCCCAATGCAACGACGACTCCATCGGCATCGAGCTGGAGGGACTGGAAGGACAGACCTTTGAACCGGCGCAATACGAGGTGCTGGCCCGTCTGTGCGCCGACATCCAGGAGCGCTACCCCATTGCCCATGTGGCGGGACACGAACACATCGCGCCAGGGCGCAAACAGGATCCAGGACCCGGATTTGACTGGTCACGGCTGCAGAACCTGCTTGGGTGGCCTCTCGCCCGGTTTCCGATCGGCACCCGCAACGCACCGCCCCCCGGCCCATGATGCGGCTGTCGCGAGCAAGCATCACTCCTTGCAACGCGTTCACGACAAATTGAAAAAAATATCGGACGCAATGCCCATGCGGGCTGCTACCGAAAAACCGCCTGCACGGCCCGACATTGCTTGATCCGGGTCATGAAATGCCGGCGATACGCGGCTCTCCGTGCTTGCCAACACCCTGCCGAACAACCGCGCCACGGATGGTTTCAGGCGAGAAGGGTTTTCCCGGCTGTACACTACCGGTAGTGTCCTGAACACTATCGACACACCATAGCTAGTGTGCAAAAGATTGAACGCCGCGCCCCATCCGGGCACCGCGGCAGCGTTTCCAGCCCGTCAGCCCATCCCAGACAGCCCACAGAAGAGGAACCCCATGCAAGCTGCTTTGAACACCCCCGTCGCCGCCCTCGCAGCCACCCCGCAATCGCAGCCAGCACACAGCGGCGCATCCGCCAACGTGCTGACGCATTACCAGATCATCCGGCGCAACGGCGCGGTCGTCCCGTTCGAGCCGCAAAAGATCGCCGTCGCCATGATGAAAGCCTTTCTGGCGGTGCATGGCACGCAGGGCGCCGCATCGGCCAGCGTGCGCGAAGTGGTGGACACGCTGACCCAGAATGTGACCCGCGCGCTGATGCGCTCGCGTCCTGGCGGCGGAACCTTCCACATCGAAGACGTGCAGGACCAGGTGGAACTGGGCCTCATGCGCAGTGGCCACCATGAAATTGCACGGGCCTATGTGCTCTATCGTGAACGCCGCACCCAGGAGCGCGCCCGGCAAAGCGAAGAGCAGACGCCAACGGCACCCCGGTTGCATGTGCTGGACAACGGCGAACGCGTCGTTCTGGACCTGGCCCGCCTCCAGTCCCTCATTGAGTCGGCCTGCACCGGCCTCGGCGCGGATGTGTCGGCCCTGCCCATCGTGGCGGAAACCATGCGCAACCTGTACGACGGGGTTCCGATGGAAGAGGTGTACAAGGCTTCGATCCTCGCCGCCCGCACCCTGATCGAGAAGGATCCGGACTACACCTATGCCACGGCGCGCCTGTTGCTGCACACCATCGTGCGGGAAGTCCTGGGCAAAGACGTCGCCCAGAGCGAAATGGCGCAGAGCTATGTGGACTATTTCCCCCAGTTCATCAGAAAAGGCGTGGAAAACGACCTACTCGATGAACGCCTGCTGCAGTACGACCTGCAGCGCCTGGGGGCCGCGCTCAAGGCCGAGCGCGACCTGAAGTTCGATTACCTCGGTCTGCAGACCCTGTATGACCGCTATTTCCTGCACGTCAAGAAAACCCGCATCGAATTGCCCCAGGCCTTCTTCATGCGCGTGGCGATGGGCCTGGCGCTGGGTGAAATCGATCGCGAAGCCCGCACCATCGAGTTCTACGAAATCCTCTCCAGCTTCGACTTCATGTCCAGCACGCCCACGCTGTTCAACAGCGGCACGCTGCGCTCGCAGCTGTCATCGTGCTACCTGACCACCGTGCCCGACGACCTCGATGGCATCTACGAGTCGATCAAGGAAAACGCGCTGCTGTCCAAGTTTGCCGGCGGCCTGGGCAATGACTGGACCCGCGTGCGCGCCCTTGGCAGCCACATCAAGGGCACCAACGGCGAATCGCAGGGCGTGGTGCCCTTCCTCAAGGTGGTCAACGACACCGCCGTGGCGGTGAACCAGGGCGGCAAGCGCAAGGGCGCCGTCTGCACCTACCTGGAAACCTGGCACCTGGACATCGAAGAGTTCCTGGAGCTGCGCAAGAACACCGGCGACGACCGCCGCCGCACGCACGACATGAACACGGCCAACTGGATTCCCGACCTGTTCATGCGCCGCGTGATGGAAAAGGGCACCTGGACGCTGTTCTCGCCCTCCAACGTGCCCGACCTGCACGACCTGTTTGGTGCCGCGTTTGAGAAAGCCTACGTGGCCTATGAAGAAAAGGCTGCACGCGGCGAGATCAAACCCGCCAAGACGGTACAGGCCACCGATCTGTGGCGCAAGATCCTGACCATGCTGTTCGAGACCGGCCACCCCTGGATCACGTTCAAGGATGCCTGCAACGTGCGCTCGCCCCAGCAGCACGCTGGCGTGGTGCACTCGTCCAACCTGTGCACCGAGATCACGCTCAACACCAGCGACACCGAAACCGCCGTGTGCAACCTGGGCTCGGTGAACCTGCTGCAACACCTGAAGAACGGCCAGATCGACCACGACAAGCTCAAGAAGACCATCACGGTCGCCATGCGCATGCTCGACAACGTCATCGACATCAACTACTACGCGGTCAAGAAGGCCCGCGACTCCAACCTGCGCCACCGTCCGGTCGGCCTGGGTGTGATGGCCTTCCAGGACAGCCTGTACGAACTGCGCATCCCCTACGCCTCGCAGGAAGCCGTGGAATTCGCCGACCAGTCGATGGAAGCCATCTGCTACTACGCCTACTGGGCGTCCACCGAGCTGGCCAGGGAGCGCGGCAAGTATTCGAGCTACAAGGGCTCGCTGTGGGATCGCGGCATCCTGCCGTTCGACACGCTGGACATGCTGTCGCAGGCCCGTGGCGGCTATGTGGAAGTGGACCGCTCGTCCACGCTGGACTGGGATGCCCTGCGCAAGAAGATTGCACAGGACGGCATGCGCAACTCCAACTGCGTCGCCATCGCCCCCACGGCCACGATCTCCAACATCATCGGCGTGGACGCGTCGATCGAGCCCTCCTTCGGCAACCTGTCGGTCAAGTCCAACCTGTCGGGCGAGTTCACGGTCATCAACGGCGGCCTGGTGCGCGACTTGAAGCGCCTGGGTCTGTGGGACGACGTGATGATCATGGACCTCAAGCACTTCAAGGGCTCGCTGCACCCCATCGACCGCGTGCCGCAGGACATCAAGGCGCTGTACTCCACCGCGTTCGAAGTCGAGCCCCAGTGGCTGGTGGAAGCCGCATCACGCCGCCAGAAATGGATCGATCAGGCGCAGAGCCTGAACATCTACATGGCGGGCGCATCGGGCAAGAAGCTCGACGACACCTACAAGCTGGCATGGGTGCGCGGCCTCAAGACCACGTACTACCTGCGCACGCAAAGCGCAACGCACGTCGAGATGAGCACCGTGAACACACGCCAGCTCAACGCAGTTTCGTCGGGCAGCGACAGCGGCGCATCGGCAGCTTCGGCCGCCACGCAAGCCAAGCCAAGCCCGCTGGAAGCCGCAGCCGCTGCGGCCTCTCAGCAAGCCGCAGCAGTGCCTGCCACGGACGTGAAGTTCTGCGCCATCGACGATCCCGGTTGCGAAGCCTGCCAGTAAAGACTTCGCCTGCAATGCCTCGGACCCATCCGAGGCATTGCTCATGTGCTGTGAAGCAACAAAACCTTGCTGCGCAACGCTTCAGTGCTTTTCTTTTCGCAGCACTGCTTTCATAATCCGAACACTGGAAAATCTATGTTGACCTGGGACGAAGAAGTCAAGCCCTCATCGCAAAATCAACTGGACGGCGGTCTGCACAGCAACCGCCTGGCGGGACAACCGCCTCTGTCTTTCCAGACCCCATCACTGCAAACGACAGGTGCTGCCGCCGCCGCCATCGGTGGTGGCAATGCGCCCACCGCTGCGACCGTACACCGCCGCGTGAACGCCGCAGACAAGCGCATCATCAACGGCCAGACCGACGTCAACCAGCTGGTTCCGTTCAAGTACAAGTGGGCCTGGGAAAAATACCTCGCCACCTGCGCCAACCACTGGATGCCCCAAGAGGTGAACATGACGCGCGACATCGCGTTGTGGAAGGACCCGAACGGCCTGACCGACGACGAGCGCCGCATCATCAAGCGCAACCTCGGCTTCTTCGTGACCGCCGACTCGCTGGCCGCCAACAACATCGTGCTGGGCACCTACCGGCACATCACGGCACCCGAGTGCCGACAGTTCCTGCTGCGCCAGGCATTTGAAGAAGCCATCCACACCCACGCCTACCAGTACATCGTGGAATCGCTGGGCCTGGACGAGAGCGAGATCTTCAACGCCTACAACGAAGTTCAGTCGATCCGCGACAAGGACGAATTCCTGATCCCCTTCATCGAGGCGATCATGGACCCCAACTTTCATACCGGCACACCCGAAACCGATCAGACCCTGCTCAAGTCGCTGATCGTTTTCGCGTGCCTGATGGAAGGCCTGTTCTTCTACGTCGGTTTCACCCAGATCCTGGCGCTGGGCCGCCAGAACAAGATGACCGGTGCCGCCGAGCAGTACCAGTACATCCTGCGCGACGAGTCGATGCACTGCAACTTCGGCATCGACCTGATCAACCAGCTCAAGCTGGAAAACCCCCACCTGTGGACCGCGGAGTTCAAGGCCGAGATCAAGGCGCTGTTCCTCAAGGCCGTGGAACTGGAATACCGCTATGCCGAAGACACCATGCCCCGCGGCGTGCTGGGCATGAACGCCTCCATGTTCAAGGGCTACCTGCGCTACATCGCCAACCGCCGTGCCACGCAGATCGGGCTCGAAACGCTCTTCCCCAACGAAGAGAACCCGTTCCCGTGGATGAGCGAGATGATCGACTTGAAGAAGGAACGCAACTTCTTCGAGACCCGGGTTATTGAATACCAGTCCGGTGGTGCGCTGTCCTGGGACTAGCGCCTTTTTGCATCACACCACCATGGATCCTTACACCACGCCCAATACACACAGCGCTGCAAAGCGGCGCCGTGCGGGGCGTTCCCGTGTTCATGGGGATGGGGTTCTGCCCCATCTCCATGGATCGCTTTCTGTCCACTGCAGACAGGAAGTGCTCTTTGCAAATTGACCCAAGGAGAACATGATGGCAACTGCGAAAAAACCGGCCGCCAAGAAGGCTGCACCCGCGAAGAAAGCTGCTCCCGCCAAGAAGGTAGTGGCCGCCAAGAAGGCTGCACCGGCGAAGAAAGCCGCTCCCGCCAAGAAGGTAGTGGCCGCCAAGAAGGCTGCACCGGCGAAGAAAGCCGCTCCCGCCAAGAAGGTAGTGGCCGCCAAGAAGGCTGCACCGGCGAAGAAAGCCGCTCCCGCCAAGAAGGTAGTGGCCGCCAAGAAGGCTGCACCGGCGAAGAAAGCCGCTCCCGCCAAGAAGGTAGTGGCCGCCAAGAAGGCTGCACCGGCGAAGAAAGCCGCTCCCGCCAAGAAGGTAGTGGCCGCCAAGAAGGCTGCACCGGCGAAGAAAGCCGCTCCCGCCAAGAAGGTAGTGGCTGCCAAGAAGGCTGCACCGGCGAAGAAGGCTGCTCCCGCCAAGAAGGTAGTGGCCGCCAAGAAGGCTGCACCGGCGAAGAAGGCTGCTCCCGCCAAGAAGGTAGTGGCTGCCAAGAAGGCTGCGCCCGCAAAGAAAGCCGCTCCTGCCAAGAAAGCTGCGGCACCTGCCCCAAAGGCAGCAGCCCCGGCCAAGAAAGCCGCCCCAGCCAAGAAAGCCGTCAAGACCGCCGCTGCCGCGCCGGCTGCGCAAACCACACTGAATCCCCAGGCAGCCTGGCCCTTCCCTACCGGCACGAAGCCATAAGTCCGGCACACTGCGTGCCCAGCCCGGTGCCTGTGCACCGGGCTTTTTTATGCCAAAACCATAGTGCCCCGCCATCGATAGAGCGGAGACCCATCTCGGCAGCCAGCCCGTTCAGCCCATTTCTCTACCCTGAACCAACGCGAAGGCGCAGCACTGGCAGTACAGATGAAGCCCAACGCAACCAGCCAAGTGACCGCCTCCACCGGATGGAGAAGTGGCATCAGGCGGGCGTAAAGTCCAGCCGGTAATTTTGTGGACCACGCTGTGCAATCTTGAGCGCTCCGACCCGATTGCCCAACTCCGCGCAACGCACCAGCGGCCAGCCACGCTCCAATCCGAAAAGCAGCGCCCCCCTCCATGCGTCTCCACACCCGGTCGGATCCACCACCTGGGCAGGCTGCACCGCAGGGACCACCGTCTTTTCGCCATCAATCCACACCTCGCAACCCTGGGCTCCCAGCGTAACGACCAATCCCTTCACCTTGCGTGATATGTCAGCGCAAGACCAGCCGGTACGATCGCACAGCATCTTGCCTTCGTAGTCGTTCACGGCAACCCAGGTGGCCTGCTCGACGAACCGGGAAAGTTCCGTTCCGCTGAACATGGGCAGCCCCTGGCCTGGATCGAAGACAAACGGAATATCTGCCGCCACAAACTGGGCCGCATGTTCCAGCATGGCATCCCGTCCATCGGGTGCAACAATGCCAAGGCGCACATCGGCCCGAGGTTCAATGCGATTCACATGGGCCTGCATCATCGCCCCGGGGTGAAAGGCAGTGATCTGGTTATTGTCACGGTCCGTCATGATCATGGCCTGCGCCGTGTAGGTGTCATGGGTTTGACCCACATGCGCCGTGCTGATGCCCAACTCTTTCAATCGCACCAGGTAGTCGGCCCCATCACTGCCCAGCATGGCCATGGGCAGCGGCTCCCCCCCCAGCTGCCGCAGACTGTAAGCAATGTTGCCGGCGCATCCACCGAAATCCCGCCGCAAGGAGGGCACAAGGAACGAGACGTTGAGAATGTGAAGCTGATCGGGCAGTATCTGCTCGGCGAACCGCCCTTCAAAAGTCATGATGGTGTCAAACGCAAGAGAACCGCAAATCAGTACAGCCATGGCAAGAGGGTAGATCAAGAGATTAGGGATAAAACGCCAGCAACCGGTAGCCCGCCACGCGCGCTCCGCCAGTGGTCACAATGACCGCCACCGAAGAGTTCCAAACGCCCAGGGCAGGAAGTTCCGCAGGGGCTGCCATCTCCGGCGGTAAGAATACACGCCGCAGTACGGGCTGGTCCTGTGCATCGGTCAATGTCAACTCCATGGCGGGCATGGCCAAGGGGATGTTGGCGCGATTTTTGATGGCGAAGGTCAGCTGGTAGCTGTCCCCGCGCCCCTTGTTGAAGGAAGAGCTGTCAATCACGACATCCGACATCTGTTTCAGCGGAGCCAATGTGCATTGAAATGGTTCGCACAGTGCCTGAAGCCAGGGGCGCACACGGGGATCCATGGCCGCGATGCGGTCCCGCTCCTGCAACACAACCTGCAATGCCAGGGTGCACAACAGCACGACCCCGATCGTCCCCAGCACTACTCGCACCAAAGGGCGTCGCCAGAAGGCCTTGCGCTTGGCCGCGCGCACGAAACTCACATCCTCCGCACCCACACTGTCCTCGGGTGGGTCGTACTCTTGTTGCGCTAGGGGCATACCGTCAGGAGCAGCCACCTCCAACGCCTCGCTTTGACCCCTATCGGGCCTGAGCAAAACCTCCGGTGGAAAGGGCGCTTCCAATGGCTGACTGGACGCCCGCTCTGGTTCGTCTTCCTGCGCCGGTTCGCTCTCCCCCTCGCCGCCAAAGCCGGTCGGTGACGGCGCCTCGTCAGACGGCTTGCGCAGCAACTCCAAAGGCGCATACAACGCACCTGCCGCCGGGATGCCATCCGGCAACCCATCGGCCACATCCGGGTCACCCAGCTCGGCGGTTGGCAGCTCGTAGCCGGCCGGGCATTCGTTGATCCGAATCGCAGGAGTCTCTTCTTTCCGAGACTCCCCTGCCCCCGCCGGAATGGCCGGGGCCCGGTCGTCGACCGCCGGCTCCAGGAAAGTATCGCCTGTCGATCCAACCGACCGCCACGCCAATGTGCCACCTGGCTGCAAGGCCGGGCGCATCTCAGGGGAGAAGACAGTCTCTGCATCGGCGACAAGCAATGCAGAAACCGCAGGCACGGGCACATCCAGCATGGCATCCGATGCCACGGGACCCTCGGGCAAATCCTGTGCACCGACGGGCGGCACGCCGGGCGCCGTCGCTGCAGTCTGCCCCCAGTCAGCATACGCTCCCCAGACCTGCACATCATCGGTCGCACGCCTGGCAGGTGCCGGTGGGGGTGGCGCTGCCGCCATGCAAACATCCGGCAACAAGACCTGCGGCTCGGAAGGCAGCAAATGGGCGGATGCGTCAAATACCTCCTTGCATTGGCCGCATCGCACCCAGCCATCGGAAATGCGCAACTGATCGGCAACCACCTTGAACATCGTCGCGCAGGACGGGCAGCGTGTGATCTGACTCATCTGCGATCCATGGTGGTCGGCGCCCTTCTCAATAAACTGCGACGGGGTTGCAACTTCAGCGAGCGGCCGTCATGAGAATCCAGCCATCCTCTGTGTCGGCAACCTCCAGGCGGATCCAGGGAGCGTAAGCCTCCTTCAGCTCCTGCGCCTGGCGCTCCAGGATACCTGCCAGCACGAGGTGTCCGCCCGGAGCCACATGCGCGCACAGCAAGGGTGCCAGCACCTTCAACGGAGTGGCCAGAATGTTGGCCAGCACGGTCTGATAAAGCCCGTGGGCCTGGTCCGGCAGGCCGGCATGCACCAGCACACCATTGGCTTGGGCATTCTGCACCGTGGACTCGACGGCAGCCGGATCAATGTCCACCGCATCGATGTCGGTTGCACCGAACTTCGCCGCACCGATGGCCAGGATGCCCGAACCACAGCCATAGTCCAGCACACGCCCGAGGGGATTGCCCGCCCCGGCGCTGGTGACACCGTGGCGCGCAATCCACCGCAGGCACATGCGCGTGGTGGGATGGGTGCCCGTGCCAAAAGCCAGCCCCGGATCCAGCCGGATGCTGCGCAGCGCCTGCGCAGGCAGCTCGTGCCAGGTCGGAACAATCCAGAAATCCGCCGTGATATCCACGGGTGCAAACTGTGACTGGGTGAGCCGCACCCAGTCCTGATCCGGCACGCGCGCCAACCCCAGCACCTGGCACCCCGTGAAGAAATCCTGCACCGCCAGCAACTGCTGCGCCTCGCGGGCAACCGCTTCGGTCGCGAACAATGACACCACCCGGCTGCGCTGCCAACCATCCTTGGGCGGCGGCATGCCCGGCTCGCCGAACAAGGCCTGCTCGGCATCGGTCTGCGCATCTGCATCCTCCACCGAAACGCTCAGCGCGTCCAGCGCGTCCAGCGCATCGCTCACCGCCTCAATGCGGTCTTCGGGACACATCAGGCTCAGCTCAAACATGGGACATGCCTCTCAGAAAAAATGAAATGCTGGCACCCGTTGCCAGGAGCCAGCATGAAACGATGCACAAGGTGGCTTCACCGCTTGTGCTGGGACAGCCACTCTTCCAGGTAGTGGATGTTGGTACCACCCGCCACAAACTTGGCATCCACCATCAGTTCGCGGTGCAGCGGCACATTGGTGTTGATCCCCTCGATCACCGTTTCCGACAGCGCCGCGCGCATGCGGGCCAGGGCCTGCTCACGCGTATCGCCGTGCACGATGATCTTGCCGATCATCGAATCGTAGTTCGGGGGCACAAAATAATTGGTATATGCGTGCGAGTCCACGCGCACCCCCGGACCACCCGGCGCATGCCACATGGTGATGCGCCCCGGCGAAGGGATGAACTTGTAGGGGTCTTCGGCATTCACCCGGCATTCGATGGCATGGCCACGGATTTCAATTTGCCGCTGCGTGAAGGGAAGCTTCTCACCGGCTGCCACCATGATCTGCGTGCGCACGATGTCCACACCCGTGATCCATTCGGTCACCGGATGCTCCACCTGAACGCGCGTGTTCATCTCGATGAAATAGAACTCGCCGTTTTCATACAGGAACTCGAAAGTACCCGCACCGCGGTAGCCGATCTTCTTGCAGGCCGCCACGCAGCGCTCCCCGATCCGCTCGATCAGCTTGCGGGGAATGCCGGGCGCCGGCGCCTCTTCGATCACCTTCTGGTGGCGGCGCTGCATCGAGCAGTCACGCTCGCCCAGATACACCGCGTTACGGTGCTTGTCGGCCAGGATCTGTATCTCGATATGGCGGGGGTTCTGCAGGAACTTCTCCATGTACACCGCCGGGTTGCCAAACGCAGCACCCGCCTCGGCCTTGGTCATCTGCACGGCATTGACCAGCGCCGCCTCGGTGTGCACCACGCGCATGCCGCGGCCGCCGCCACCGCCAGCAGCCTTGATGATCACCGGATAACCCACCGCCTTGGCAATGCGACGGATCTGCACCGGATCGTCCGGCAATTCGCCGTCCGACCCCGGCACACACGGCACACCCGCGCGAATCATCGCCTGCTTGGCCGACACCTTGTCGCCCATCATGCGGATGTTTTCAGGGGTGGGGCCGATGAACTGGAAACCACTCTTTTCCACGCGCTCGGCAAAGTCGGCGTTCTCGGACAGGAAACCATAGCCGGGGTGGATGGCTTCTGCATCCGTCACCTCGGCGGCCGAGATGATGGCGGGCATGTTGAGATAGGACAGCGGCGAAGGCGCCGGGCCAATGCACACGGCCTCTTCGGCCAGCTTCACATACTTGGCATCACGATCGGCCTCAGAATAGACCATCACGGCCTTCACACCCAGCTCCTGGCAGGCACGCTGGATCCGAAGGGCGATTTCGCCGCGATTGGCGACCAGAATCTTTTTAAACATGGGTTGTCTCGCGGCTCATCGCCTGCACGCTGGCGCGTGCCAGTGCAATTTGCTTCGCCTTGCCTGCGGCAAGAACGCCGCGATTGGCGACCAGAATCTTTTTAAACATGGGTTGTCTCGCGGCTCATCGCCTGCACGCTGGCGCGTGCCAGTGCAATTTGCTTCGCCTTGCCTGCGGCAAGAACGCCGCGATTCGCAACAAGGATCTTCTTGAACATGAACGCCTTACTCGATCACGAACAGGGGCTGCCCGTATTCGACGGCCTGGCCGTTCTCGCCCAGTATCTTGGTCACGGTGCCGGACTTGTCGGCCTCGATCTCATTGAGGATCTTCATCGCCTCGATGATGCAGACCGTCTCGCCTTCCTTGACCTGGCTGCCCACCTCGACGAAGGCCTTGGCGCCCGGGCTCGACGAACGGTAGAACGTGCCAACCATGGGAGACTTCACCACATGGCCAGTGGGCGCTGCAGCCACCGGGGCGGGCAACTCCGCCACAGCCACCGGAGCGGCTGCTGCTGCAGCAGCCGGCGCGGGCATGGGGGCTGGAACATATTGCTGCACCACGGCACCGCCACTCTTGACGATGCGGACCTTGCCCTCGGCTTCGGTGATCTCGAGTTCAGACACATTCGACTCGGATACCAGGTCGATCAGGGTTTTGAGTTTTCGCAAATCCATGGGAGCTCCAACGGCCATAAAACTGAATAAGGCGCGAATTTACTCCAATTTCAGCCTATTTCAGTCTTCAGAGCACATTTTTCACCGCTGACAGCAGGGTATTGCCTCTGGACCCCCACCAATCCGGCCCCGCCCCGCGCCGCACCATGTTCAGCGCATGGCCACCCATGTTTGCAGATCCTGCGGGGTGACTTGCCCCATTTTACGATGCAACACCCTCCCTTCCGGGCTGAAAACCACCGTAAAAGGTAGCCCACCTGTCAGGTTGCCCAGGGAGCGCCCGAGCTCCGAGCCTCCCAGCCCCGCCAACCCCACCGGAAAATCAAGGGGCAGACGGGTCAGGAATTTCCGCACCGAAGACGGCTGATCAATCGCCAATCCCACCACTTGCCAGCCTTTTTCCTTGTTGTCACGGTAAAAGGTATTGAGCATGGGCAACTCGTCCACGCAGGGCGGGCACCAGGTCGCCCAGAAGTTGAGCAGCAGGGGCTTGCCAGCAAACGCCTGCATGGCCAAGCGCGTGCCCTCGGGCGTATCGAACGCCTGCGTCCACAGCACCTGCTCGGCGCCGGCCTCCATGGCGTGGGGCTGCAGGCGCCACCATGCCAGGCCCGCGCCGCCAACTGCAGCGGCAGCGGCCACACCGGCATACAGCGCCCGGCGCCGGTTCACGGGCGCGGCGCCGCGAGCAGGCTCGCCAGTTGCAGAAGACTCGGTAACGGGTGCAGTCATGGAATATTTTCCTGGAGGAGGCGCCGCACGGCGGTGATGTCGCCCCGCGGCGATCGCCCCTTGGCATCAGGGCGCAACGCCCCGCGCAAATCGTCGAGATCGTAGATCAACAGATGCACGCCAATCATTTCACCCAGTTCGGAGCACATGCTGCCCACGCTCAGGGCCTCGACAGATTCACCATGAAAACCTGTGACGGTGCGCGGTTCATAGTCCACCTGGTGGTCTATCAACGCGATCTCGGCAGATTTGGAGTCATCACAAAACAACTGCAAGTAAATATCCGACAACCGGGTAGCCGTGCCATGCCATACCGCCCCACCGAGGTGGGGCCGGAAGGCGGCCATGCGCTCCATCCAGACCAGGGCCAGCTGGCGCAGAGCGCGCAATTCCTGGGGCTGGGTATCGGCGCAGAACAGAGCAATGTACTCGCGCACGGCTTCTTCCACCTGGTCATTGTCGGGCAGGGGGGTGCGCACCGGAAGGCCGAGCTCGCGCACGGCGCGGCGCTTGGCAGGCCCCCATTCCAGCCCTTCTTCCACGACCAGCCGGGCAGTGGTGCTGGCGATTTCGGCGCTCAAAGGTGTAGGCATGGCGGCGTTGGATGGCGTTGGAGGCGCTATTGTGGCGCCAACCCGTGACAGACCGCCGCTGCGCGCGCCATGGCCCGCCGCAGTGACGGTCATTGTCCCCGGACACCCCGGCAGACACTATGTTTTTCATAGCTTCTCGCGCATACCATGAAAGAGCTACCGGTCATTTTTTGGTTGAACCTTAGAATCTGCGCCCATGCACATACACATACTGGGAATCTGCGGAACATTCATGGGCGGCCTGGCGGCGCTGGCGCGCGAAGCCGGCCACAAGGTCACCGGATGCGATGCCGGCGTTTATCCGCCCATGAGCGACCAGTTGCGGGCCCTGGGCATCGAGCTGATCGAAGGATTTGGCGCGGACCAGCTG
Source organism: Acidovorax soli (assembly GCF_900107605.1). Classification (GTDB taxonomy): domain Bacteria; phylum Pseudomonadota; class Gammaproteobacteria; order Burkholderiales; family Burkholderiaceae_C; genus Acidovorax; species Acidovorax soli. The sequence goes on from NZ_FNQJ01000002.1 coordinate 282,196, forward strand.
GCGCTGCGACCCGATGTGTTCGTGGTGGGCAATGTGGTCAGCCGCGCCCGGCTGGCCGACGGCAGCCCGAAATTCCCCCTCATGGAAGCCATCCTGGACGCCGGCCTGCCCTACACCAGCGGCCCGCAGTGGCTGGCCGAGCAGGTCCTGCAGGGCCGGCATGTGCTGGCGGTGGCCGGGACCCACGGCAAGACCACCACCACGTCGATGCTGGCCTGGATCCTGGAGAGTGCAGGGCAACAGCCGGGATTTCTGATTGGCGGCGTGCCCCTCAATTTCGGGGTGTCCGCCCGACTGGGCGCCACGCAGCGTCCCCACGCAGGCGAGGGACCGCTGGGCCACAGCCCGCTCTTCGTCATCGAGGCCGACGAATACGACACGGCCTTTTTCGACAAGCGCAGCAAGTTCGTGCACTACCGCCCCCGTACGGCGGTGCTGAACAACCTGGAGTTCGACCACGCCGACATTTTTGACGACCTGGCCGCCATCGAGCGCCAGTTCCACCACCTGGTGCGCACCGTGCCGCCCTCGGGCCGCGTGGTCGTCAACGGGCTGGAAGAAAGCCTGACCCGCGTGCTGCACGCCGGCTGCTGGAGCACGGTGAGCAGCTTCGGCGCCGCCGTGAGCGATTTTTCTGCGCAGGGCGATCCGCAAGCCTTTGATGTGCTGCACCGGGGCGCGGCCGTGGCGCGGGTGCAATGGGGCCTGACGGGCGTGCACAACCAGCTCAATGCGCTGGCGGCCATCGCAGCGGCCCACCATGTGGGCGTGCCGGTGCAGCAGGCCGCACAGGCGCTGGCCGATTTTCAGAATGTCAAACGCCGCATGGAACTGCGCGGCACCGTGGGCAACATCGCCGTGTACGACGATTTTGCGCACCACCCCACGGCATTGCGCACCACGCTCGATGGCCTGCGCCGCAGCCTGGGGCCCGATGCCCGCATCCTGGCCGTGTTCGAGCCGCGCAGCAACACCATGAAACTGGGCGCCATGAAAAGCCAGCTGCCCTGGGCGCTGGAGCCGGCCAACCTGGTCTTTTGCCACACGGCCGGGCTGGACTGGGATGCGGCGCAGGCCCTGGCGCCACTGGGCGTGGGCTCCGGCCAGCGCGCGCAAATCGCGGCAGACATCGACACCCTGGTCAGCCAGGTGCTGCAGGCGGCGCAGCCGGGGGATCACATCGTCTGCATGAGCAACGGCGGCTTTGGCGGGGTGCACGAACGGCTGCTGAATTCACTATCAAAATAATAGCATTAGCGCTTTAACCATAAGCGCCAGCAACCATTTTCACCGGATACTCAGTAAGACACCGCCATGCCCGGCACGTCCACCCGCACCACGGGCTTGGCCAGCGCGGCACTGGCAGCACGGGCAAAGTCGCGCGACCAGACGGGATCGTTGAACAGCGAGGCGCCCGCAGCCCGCGCCACGGTCAGCACCTTGTCGGCCAGCAATACCTTGCCGCTGGCGCGCAGGGGTTCGCAATCAAGGGCTGTGAACTGATCGTCGAGCCAGCGGCGCGCGGCTTCGTTTGCCAGCGGCTCCTGGCCCTGCAGATCAAAACGGAATTCCTGGTTTCCAGTCAGTTGGACCGACACTTCGCTGTGCATGATGGGTTGCCTTTCTGGCGCAAGGTGGATGCAAGGGCCGGGGCCGCACGCCTGGCGCGCACCCCGGAGGTTTGAGCTTACACCGCCGCTGCGGAATCAGCGGGCGCGGCGGGCCAGTACGGCGGCCGAGAGCTCGGCCAGCGACTGCAGCGAGTCGTCCCAGCCCAGGCAGGCATCGGTGATGCTCTTGCCATACTCCAGCGCGCCGGGCTGGTCCTTGCCGGGCGAGAACTTCTGGGCACCGGCGTGCAGGTGGCTCTCGATCATGAGGCCGAACACGCTGCGCGAGCCGCCCGCGATCTGGGCAGCAATGTCGCGCGCCACATCCAGCTGCTTTTCATGCTGTTTGCTGCTGTTGGCGTGGCTGCAATCGACCATCAGGGTGGCCGGCAAGTGGGCAGCTTCCAGGTCCTTGCAGGCAGCGGCGACACTGGCGGCATCGTAGTTGGGCGCCTTGCCGCCGCGCAGGATGACGTGGCAGTCCTTGTTGCCCTTGGTATTGACGATGGCGACCTGGCCGTTCTTGTGCACCGACAGGAAATGGTGGCCCCGGCTGGCGGACTGGATGGCATCGGTGGCGATGCGGATGTTGCCGTCCGTGCCGTTCTTGAAACCGATGGGCGCCGACAGCCCAGAGGCCAGCTCGCGGTGTACCTGGCTCTCGGTGGTGCGGGCCCCGATGGCGCCCCAGCTGATGAGGTCGCCGATGTACTGGGGCGAGATCACGTCCAGAAATTCGCTGCCCGCCGGGATGCCCAGGCGGTTGATCTCGATCAGCAGCTGGCGCGCGATGCGCAGCCCTTCGTCGATGCGGTAGCTTTCATCGAGGTAGGGGTCGTTGATCAGGCCCTTCCAGCCCACCGTGGTGCGGGGTTTCTCGAAATACACACGCATCACGATCTCCAGCGTGTCGGCGTACTGGGCCCGCACCGCGGCAAGGCGGCGGGCGTATTCCAGCGCGGCAGCCGGGTCATGGATGGAACAGGGGCCGATCACCACCAGCAGGCGGTCGTCCTTGCCGGCCATGATGCGGTGGATGTTCTTGCGGGTCTGGGTGATCAGCGTTTCCACCGGCGTTCCGCTGATGGGGAAAAAGCGGATCAGGTGTTCGGGAGGTGGCAACACGGTGATGTCCTTGATACGTTCGTCGTCGGTCTGGCTGGTTTTCTCGACGCTGCGGTACCAGGCATCGCTGGCGGGGGTGGTGTGGGCCGTCATGGTTACTTCCTCGTGGAGTGAAATGTCAGAAGGTCAGAAAAACAAAAACCGCCGGGCTCTTCAGCGTCGGCGGTTGGTATGGGGAGCTTGTGTGGGCTTGCGCGCTGTCCTCTCATCCGCCGGGGACTGAGATCCAAAACCAAAAATAAAAAGCGCTGCGGACTTGCATGGAGATCAATGTAGCACAGTGTTTGCCGCACCGCAGCAAGCCCGGTGCATTGTGGCGTGGCGGCAACTATCGCGCGATCCGCCAGGGTGCGCGGCTGAAGCACTATGGCCGCAGGCGCCGAAACCATGCCCGCAGGCGCTGCCAGCGCGACGGGCGCTGCGGCAACACGCCGGGCAAATCGCTTTGCGGGCCACTGCCGTGCTCGTACATGTCGATGAGCAGCAATGCCTCGCCCAGCGTACGCCAGGCCAGCAGTTCAAATTGCCGAAAGCTGGTACCTTCCTGGGTGCTGTGGCGCTCCAGCGCCTGCTGCCATGCGGCGATGGCGTCACGCAGCTCCCGCAGCGCCCGCTGGTAGACGCCGAACTCGTACAACGCGTGCCAGGCGGAACCCAGCCCTGTGAGAAAAAGCTGGTGCTCCCGGGCGCACTGGGCCAGATCTCCCACGCGGCGGGTGATGGCCGTGGCGTCGGCTCCGGTGCGGCGCAGACGGGTGGCTTCGTCGATCTGCATAGAAAGCGCCCCCAGCTTGTCCCGCAGCAGGAGGGAATCCTCGTCTGCCCCGCCTTCGCGCAGGAAACGGCTGATGTCGCCGAACGACTGGAGTGTGTGCTGCAAACTGGAAAGTGGCGCAGGCATGCACGCCATTGTGCGCCGCCGCTTGCGGGCTGTCGCCCCCTGCGCGGCCCACTCAGCGCCACCATGCGCGCAAGCAGCAGCCGGGGCGTTGTCAGTGCAGCGTCAGGCGGTTCCGCCCACCGTCAGCCCGTCGATGCGCAGGGTGGGCTGGCCCACGCCCACCGGCACGCTCTGGCCTTCCTTGCCACAGGTGCCCACGCCGCTGTCGAGCGCCATGTCGTTGCCGATCATGCTGACATGCTTGAGGCATTCGGGGCCGCTGCCCACGATGGTCGCGCCCTTGACCGGGTAGAGGATCTTGCCGTTTTCCACCCAGTAGGCCTCGCTGGCGCTGAACACGAACTTGCCCGAGGTGATGTCCACCTGCCCGCCGCCGAAGTTGGTGGCGTACAGGCCCTTCTTGATGCTGGCGACGATCTCTTGCGGATCCTTGTCGCCGCCCAGCATGTAGGTGTTGGTCATGCGCGGCATGGGGATGTGCGCATAGCTCTCGCGCCGGCCATTGCCCGTGGGCGCCACGCCCATCAGGCGGGCGTTGAGCGAATCCTGGATGTAGCCCTTGAGGATGCCATCCTCGATCAGCACATTGCGCTGGCTGGTGTTGCCCTCGTCGTCCACATTGAGCGAACCGCGCCGGTCGGCGATGGTGCCGTCATCGAGCACGGTGACCCCCTTGGCCGCCACGCGCTGGCCGATGCGGCCACTGAAGGCGCTGGATCCCTTGCGGTTGAAGTCACCCTCCAGCCCATGGCCGATGGCCTCGTGCAGCAGGATGCCAGGCCAGCCGGGGCCCAGGACCACCGTCATCTCGCCCGCAGGCGCGGGGCGCGATTCCAGATTGACCAGGGCGGCGTTCACCGCCTCGTCCACATATCTGGCGATCTGCGCATCGTCGAAGTACGCTAGGCCGAAGCGCCCACCACCACCGGCCGAGCCCATTTCACGGCGACCGTTCTGCTCGACGATCACGGTGACCGACAGCCGCACCAGCGGCCGCACATCGGCGGCCAGCGTGCCGTCCGCGCGGGCCACCAGCACCACGTCGTATTCGCTGGCCAGTCCGGCCATGACCTGGGCCACGCGCGGGTCCTTGGCGCGGGCACGCTGCTCCACCTGCCCGAGCAGGGCCACCTTGGCCGTGCTGTCCAATGTCGAGATGGGATCCACGCCGGGATACAGGCTGCGCCCGACAGCTATCTTTTTGGAAGCTACTCGTACACGCCCTTTCTGTGCTGCCGCCGAAATAGACCGCACAGTGCGGGCTGCATCGAGCAGCGAGGCCTCGGAGATGTCGTCGGAATAGGCAAACGCCGTCTTCTCGCCGCTGACGGCGCGCACCCCCACGCCCTGGTCGATGGAAAACGAACCTGTCTTGACGATGCCCTCTTCCAGGCTCCAGCCTTCGCTGCGGGTGTACTGAAAATACAGGTCGGCATCGTCCACCTGGTGGATGCGAATTTCCGCCAGCGCACGCGCCAGATGGTTTTCATCAAGGCCAAAAGGCGTCAGGAGCAACTGGCAGGCAACATCAATGCGCTGCCGGGTGGACTCGCGCCGTGGCGCGACAGAGGGGGAGCGTGAGAACATGCGGGCATTTTAGGCGCGCCGCCATGCCCTTCGCGGGGCAGGGGCGCAACCCACGCGGTACGCGCCCACCGCTGCCGGGCAATTACACGGTCTGGTCGTCTGTCACCGCCCCGGGGGCGTTGTTCTTGACCGATTCAATGCTGTCATCGCGGGCCTTTTCGCCGGAAAACATCTGGCTCTGGCCGATGACCTGGCCATTGCCCGCCTTGAGCGTGAAATAGGGCGATCCATCCTTGGCGCTCAGCCGCCCGAAGCGGCCATCGTCGGGAGCATTCTTCTTGACGGATTCGATGCCGTTGAGCGCACTGGCCTTGGACTCGTAGAGTTCGCTGGTCAAAATGACCTTGCCGTTGTCCGCCAGCAGATTGAATACGAACTTGTCGTTCTTGGATTTTTTCAGCTCAAACCTTGACGCCATGGGAAGCACCTCCGGATTAATGCCAAAGCACGGTTGGCAACCGGGTTGTACCCGCAAGCCCCCTGCAGCGCAATGGGGCGCCGGCCCCTCACAGCGCGGGCCGGGCGTCCTTGGGATCGATGCGCTGGGCCCGGGCGACCGACATCAGGATGCCCAGCGCCAGCCCCAGCGTGACCATGGCCGTTCCGCCGTAGCTGATGAACGGCAGCGGCACACCCACCACGGGCAGGATGCCACTGACCATGCCCATGTTCACAAAGGCATAGGTGAAGAAGATCATCGACACCGCCCCTGCCATGAGCCGCCCGAACAGGGTCGTTGCGCCCACCGCGATGGCCAGCCCGCGCCACACCAGCAGCAAGAAGCACACGATCAGGAACAGGTTGCCGGCCAGGCCGAACTCTTCGGAAAAGGCGGCGAAGATGAAGTCGGTCGTGCGCTCGGGAATGAACTCGAGGTGGGTCTGCGTGCCTGCCATGAAGCCCTTGCCAAAGATGCCGCCCGAGCCAATCGCAATCATGCCCTGGATGATGTGGAATCCCTTGCCCAGAGGATCCCGTGAGGGATCGAGCAAAGTGCAGATGCGCTGCTGCTGGTAGTCGTGCAGGACCGACCAGCGCACCCCTTCGGCGCACAGCTGGGGCTCCAGGGAGACCAGCAGCACGATGCCCACGGCACCCAGCAGCACCGGGGGCAGCACCAGCTTCCACGACAGGCCGGCAAAAAAGATTACCGACAGCCCCGCCGCCAGCACCAGCAGCGAAGTGCCCAGGTCGGGCTGCTTCATGATCAGGCCCACCGGAACGGCCAGCAGCAGCCCGGCCGCGGCAAAATCGAGTGGCCGCAACTGGCCCTCGCGCTTCTGAAACCACCAGGCCAGCATCAGCGGCATGGCGATCTTGAGGATTTCGCTGGGCTGGATCACGATGCCCAGATTGATCCAGCGCTGGGCGCCTTTCTTGGTGATGCCGAACAGCGCCACAGCCACCAGCAGCGCCACCCCCACGGCGTAAAGGGGCACGGCCATGGCCATGAGCTTTTGTGGCGGCACCTGGGCCACCATGAACAGGATGGCGGCCGCAATCAGCATGTTGCGCCCATGGTCCATGAAGCGCGAGCCATGGTCGTAGCCCGACGAATACATGGCCAGCAGCCCGGCGCTGGCCAGCATCGCCACCACCAGGACGAGCGGCCAGTCAAACCCCTGAAACAGGGGCACGAAACGCTGGGTGAGAGAGGGTTTGTCAAAAACGGCGGCCATGGCGCAATTATCGGGCCCGCCAGGGCTGCCCGGTCAACGCAGGCCGCGTCAGCCCGTCTGCCGCAAGGCCATCACGGCCCCTCTGCGCTGGCGTAGCGCGCCACCTGCGGCTGCCTTGGGCGCCAGATAAGCCGGCCTGCACACCGCGCCCCAGCACCCGCAGCAGCTCGAAACGGCCCAGCACAGGGAGCCCCCCCCCCGGAACCCGGCGGTTGGCGGTGGAAAGCGGGGCAAAATCGAGCGTGGTGTGCGCTGGCAAAACCGCGGGCCGCACGGCGTGGCCCCCTGGGACACGGGTCTTATGCTGGCGCTGCACCCGCCCAAGGCAGCAATGGCCCAGCCAGTCCCCGCACCGAGAGCCCCATGACCACCACGCACCTGCTGTACCTGCACGGTTTTCGTTCCTCCCCCCAGTCGGCCAAGGCCCGGCTGATGGCGGCCTATGTGGCGCAGCACCATCCTGCGGTGCACTGGTGGTGTCCCCAGCTGCCGCCCTCGCCCCGCGCTGCCATGGCCCTGGTGGCGCAAGGCATCGCTGCCTGGCCGCGCGCCTCGATGGCCGTGGTGGGCTCTTCGCTGGGAGGCTTCTATGCCAGCTGGGTGGCGCGGCACACGGGTTGCCCCAGTGTCCTGCTGAACCCTGCCGTGGACCCGGCACGGGACCTGGCACGCCATATTGGCGAGCAAACGGCATGGCATGACCCGACAGAACGCTTCTTCTTCCTGCCGGAATACATCGCCGAGCTGCAGGCGCTGGCCACAGACCGCCCCCTGCCCGTGGGCCCCGAACTGGCCATCATCGCCAAGGGCGACGAGGTGCTGGACTGGCGGGAAATGGTGGCGCGCTACCCCGACGCCCGGTTGGCGCTGCTCGAAGGCGGCGACCATGCGCTCAGCAACTTCAAAGACCACCTGCCGGCCGTGGCGCAGTTTCTGCAGCTGGCGTAAGCCGAAGGCTCACGGCGCAGCGGGCGGTGCGGGGCGCTGGGCGCTCGCCCAGCGCGCATGCTCCTCGGGATAGGCTGCGCGGTAACGCCGCAGCTGGAATGCCACCTCGTCGTCCCTGCCCAGCAGCAGCGCACTTTCGATCAGCTTCTCGATCACGCGGGGCTCGGGAGAAAAATGCAGCAGCTTCGTGGCCAGCGCATGCACTTGCTGGGCGTTCTCATGGGTCAGCGCGGTGGTGGTCAGCAACGCAAAATCCACCTGGTCGGTGAACAGCACGGTGTTGGACACCTTGGCCAGGGTGTCGCCCTGGTAGGCCGGCGGCCGGGAATCCATGGGGCGGTAAAGCTGGCTGACACGGTAGTAATCCCACGCCACGGCCGCGCCCACCCCGCACACTGCCACCAGGGCCACCGCAGCGCTGGCCACCAGCGCCGGAGAACGCACCCAGCCCAGCAGCGCCCGCCGCCACAGCAGCGCCAGCGCCAGCGCCGTGACCAGCTGGAAAGGCCCATACCACAGGGGGAACTCCACCATGCTGTGCAAGCCAATGATGGCCAGCGCGCCCCAGGCCAGCTGGCGCACCGCATCCGTCTCCGCCCAAGGCCGCGCGCGCCCCACCCCAAGCAGCACGGCGCCGCATGCGATGGCAGCCACCGGCAGCCCCAGCTCCACCGCCAGATGCAAAGGCAGGTTGTGGGCATTGTCGAGCAGCGTGCAAAAGCGCTCCCCCGGAAACAGCGTCATGTAGTGCGCATAGTCTAGCTCGCCCCAGCCCCAGCCCGTCCAGGGCTTCTGGGCAATCAGGTAGAGCACGTTGGACCACAGCACCCGCCGGCTGCCACAGGTCTGCGTGTCGCCCCCCAGGCGGGTGAACACGCCTTCGGTGGCAAACCCCGTCCAGTCCAGCAACAGGACCGGCAGCATCCAGCCGGCCAGGGCATACAGCAGCATCCCGACCAGGGCCAGGCCCACCGCCAGGCGCCCGCCGGTGCCGCGCCACAGCACCAGCAGCGCCACCATCAGCAGCCACTGCATCGCCCCGGTGCGCGATGCCGTGGCCGCGCTGCCCGCCGCCAGCAACGCCAGCGCAGCAACCACCAGCAGGCCCACCAGCCACGACGGCCACATGCGCCCGCCGCCCAGCAAGGCTTGCTGCAATGGCGTTGCCGGCGCTGCGCGGCCAGCCACCAGCCGCGCCGGCACCTGCGCCACCACCCACAACAGCGCCCACACCCCCAGGCTCATCAGCGATGCCTGCTGGTTGCGCTGGCGCAGGTTGCCGATGGCCTGCCCTTGCGTGGAGGGCTGCACCCAGGGCGACAGCCCGGGGTCGCCCAGAAAGTACTGCAGCAAGCCGACCACCCCGGCCAGCAAGGCCGCCAGCAACAGGCCCACCGCCAGCTGCGCTGCCAGGAAAGCACGGCCATCCGGCGCCAGGGCTGCATCCGGCGCGCGGCGCAGCCACCCGGTCCGGCACACCACCAGCAGGGCCAGCACGGCCGCGCAAACCCACGCCGCTGCCAGGGGCCAGAAATTGGAGGATGGGGGCTGCGGGTACGAGAACAGAAACGGCACAGCCACTGCCAGCAGGGTCAGCGGTGCGGCAATGGCATCCAGACGCATTTCAATGAACCCAAGTCTTCATGCAAAAGCCCTGGATCATAGGGGCGGGCCGGCAGCACCTGCGCCGGCCGCGCTGGCTCCCCCGCAGATCGGCAACACCAGTCTGCTGGCCCTGGGCCCACAGGCTGGCGCCCACAGCCGCCCACCGTATCGATGACCCGGCCCTGCGGGCCTGCACTGACCAGGATACCGATCAGCCGGATCTTTCCGGTGCATTCATGCCATAGGCCGCCTCCTGCGGCTACAGCGATTTCAGGTACTGCGCCAGGTCGGCCACCTCCTGGGCGCTGAGGCCCAGGCTCTGCCGGGTGTTGTAGGCCTGCGCCACATCGTCCAGGGTGGCGGCCGAGCCGTCGTGGAAATAAGGGGCGTGCTGCCAGACCCCTTTCAAGGGCGACGTGCGGTACAGCCGGGTTGCTGACCGAGAGGCGTAGCTCGGGGTTTCTGGCTCTGCCATGGAATCACCCGGTGGGTGCAAGCGGGTATTGGCGTCGGTGAAACTGCCCCCGCTGTGGCAGGCCGCACACTTGCCGCCACCTTCAAACACGATGCGCCCGCGCTCGGCGGCCACCGGGTCAAAGCTGCCCGCCGGGGCCGGTGGCGCACCCAGCGACAGCTGGTACGCCTGCAGGGCGGGCAGCTTGGCCGAAACCAGATCGTCGGTACCATGTGTGATGCGGAGGTTCAGGCGCGGCTCGATCACCGTCCCTTGCCCGCCCATCTCGGCCACCGCCACATAGCGGTTCCAGTAGGCGATGTCCTCGCCGTCTCCGGTGAAGGTGATGCGGTGGATGCCCGCCAGACCGTAGGCCGGCGGAATGACGACCGGCTTGCTCAGGCCGTCCACGTTGTGGCGCGGATCGAACTTGCCCGGCCCCCAGCTGTTGAGTGCGGCCTTCGCCGCCAAGTCCAGCGCGGGCGACAAGGCCATGATCGCCCCCGGATTGAGATCGCGGTTGGGCCAGCCATCCAGGCGCTTGCCAATGCCCTTGGAGAACGAGTTGTCGACGGTCGAATGGCACAGCGCACAGGTGATGCCCACCCGGACCAGCCGGTCCACGCCGTTGACCGTTTCCACCACACCCTTGACGCCGACAACGGCGTTGAGCTTGAGCAGCGCCACCGTGGTGGCCGGGCTTTGAAGGTCCACGCTGCCGTTCTGGATGCCGGCCACCACGGCGGCGGGCAAGGCCTCGGCGTCGACCTTCAGCCCCACGGACAGCGCCGTGACCGGGTCGACCGCGGCGTTGATGACGTCGTGCATCTTCAGCACATCGGTCCACTGCGCCTCGTCGCCGAAGGTGTCAAAGCGAAAGATCTGCCGGCCCTGCGCGACCAGCGCAGCCTGGGTCGCATCGGCACTGTCCGTCGATGACCCGCCACCGCAGGCGACCGCCACGGCCGCAACCAGGCCCAGCGGGCCGGCAAGGCGCAGCAGGCGCAAGGTGTTCGCAGCACGCAGCGCCTGAGCGGCGCGCAGGGAAATGGGTGCGTGTTTCATGTGCATTTCTCCTGTCAACCAATGTTTTGGCAAACCTTGCCCCTGCGGCGCTGCCAGGCAGCGCTGCGCATTTCAAAACGTGCTTGTGCTGGAAGAACCGCCTACGGCACTAGCTGGCACGCCTTGCCCGGGCGCGTGGCCTCTTTGAGCCAGGCGATGAGATCAGCGCGTTCGCCGTCGTCCTTCACACCGGCGTAGCCCATGGCCGTGCCGGGCACAGTCTTCATCGGGTCTTTCAGAAAGACATTGAGCGAGCGCTCGTCCCAGACGATGGCGCTGTCGCGCAGAGCCTTGGAATAGGTGCTGTAGCCCTGCGCCGTGCCTGCGCGGCGCCCCCACAGCCCACAATGCTGCGGCCCCGTACGGTTGCCCTCGATGGCGTGGCAGGCGGCGCAGCGCGCGTAGACCTGCTCGCCGCGCTGCAGGGCTGCCGGGTCGGGTGCCGCGCTGGCGCCCGCCGCGAGCAGGCCGGCCGCCAGCCACAGGGCGACTGGAGCATGGCGCGGTGTCATGACATGAAGGCCGACGGCACGGGGTTGTCGCCCAGCACCTGACGCAGCACCGCCCAGTGCATGGCCTCATCGCCCAGGATGCTGGCGGCCACCTGCGCCAGCGCGCGGTCGGCAAACAGAGGCACGGCGCCCAGGTAGGCGGAGATGGCGCCCCGCTCCAGGCCCGCGGCAAAGCGCAGCACATCGGCCTCGGCCTTGAGTTTTTCCACCGGGAACGCGTATTTGTCCTTGGCCGCCACCGGTTTGCCGCCGAGCTTTTGCACCGTGGCCGCAATGGCCTGCGCATGTTCCTTGTGGTGCCCCTGGAACTGCACCGCCACCGGCAGCACGCCCTTGCTCAGCAGGCCGCTTTCGGCGCCCACCTGGTAGGCCGCCACGGCCTCCAGCTCGGCGCCCAGAGCGGTGTTGAGGATGCGCACATCGGCCTCAAGGTCCTTGGCGCTCATCTTGGCACCCGCCGCGAGCGCGTCACGCCCGCCCAGCAAGGCCACGGCACCGGCCGACAGCACAGCGGCGCCCGACAGGGACATGGCCCGGCGGCGCGCAAGGAACAGGGCCTGCGAGGGCACGTCAATAAAAATATTCTTCATGGTGTTCTCCTGGGGTGGTGAAAACAAGGAACGATCTGTCAGCGCTGCGCAATCAGCCCGCGCTGCTGCAGCTCGGCAACGACGTTGCGCACCGCCTGGTCGCAGCGTGCGCCCGCGAAGGGGAAGGCACTCTCGGCATGCGCCTCGATCTGCGCGCCCAGCGCGTCGCGCAGCATCGTGCGGGCCCGCAGGTAGCGGGTCTTGACCACGTCACTGCTCACCTGCAGGCAAAACGCCGCCTCTTCCACGCTCATCTCCTGCACGGCTCGCAAGATGAAGACACTGCGGTAGAGCGGCGGCAGGCCTTCGACGGCCGACTGCAGCAAACCGCGCAGCTCGCCGCGTGCCAGGGCCGCCTCGGGCGATTGGCTCGGTGGGGCGCTCAAAGACATCATGTGCTCCGGTGAAGGTTCGTCGTCACCGTCCTGCGCGCTGTCCATTGGCATGGACGGCACCGAGCGGCCGCGCTTACGCAGTGCATCCAGCGCAATATTGATGGCGATGCGCGCCAGCCACGTGCCCAGCGCCGCGCCGCCCCGAAAATCCTGCAGCCGGGTGAAGGCGCGCAGATAGGTCTCCTGCACCACGTCCTGCGCCTCGGCATCGTCGGACACTACCCCGCGCGCGGCGCGGAACAACAGGCGGTTGTGCCGGCGCATGATGGCCTCGAAGGCGGACTGCTCGCCCTGCAAGGCCCCTTCGATCAGTTCATCGTCAGAGCAAGGATCGCAGGCCGCCCGCGCTACGGGCTCCGATGGGGGTAGGTGCATGGCATGCCTCTTGGGTTTGTCGGTTTTTGCTCGTTCCTGGTCATTGGACGCCCGCCAGCGCAAAAAAGTGACAAGCACCTGTTGCCGGCAGGGGCGCCACCCCACGCCCCTCCTGCCAGGGGCGTCAGCGGCCACAATGGCCACCGCTCCTCCTGATGCACCGCACGCCATGAAAATTGCCCTGCTGTCCGATCTGCACCTGTCGGTGCTCCCGCTGGCCCTGGATGTGCCGCCCGCCGACGTGGTGGTACTGGCCGGCGACCTGCAGCGGCCCGCCGCGGCCATGGCCTGGGCGCGGCAACTGGACCGGCCCACCGTGTTCGTCGCGGGCAACCACGAGTTCTATGGCTCCGATCTGGTGACCACCATGGCGCAACTGCGCACGCATGCCGAAGGCAGCAGCGTGCGCGTGCTCGAATGCGATGCGTGGCGCCATGGCGGTGTGCGGTTCCTGGGCTGCACGCTGTGGTCGGACTACCGGCTCTTCGACGCGCCGCAGCAGCGCGACGAGGCGCTGGCCAAGGCCATGGAGCTGGTGCGGGACTTCAGCCGCATCCGCGTGGCACCCGACTTTGCGGCGCCCTTCACGCCCGCCGTCTCGCAAATGCTGTTCGACCGGTCAGTCGCCTGGCTGGAGGCGCGTTTTGCCGAGCCGTTCGACGGGCCCACCGTGGTCGTCACGCACTTTGCGCCCGCGCGCGGCAGCATCGCCCCGCAGTTTGCCGGCTCACCCCTCAACGCCTGTTTTGTTTCCGATCTGGAGGCGCGCATCCTGCGTTGGCAGCCCCGGCTGTGGCTGCACGGCCATGTGCACGACAGCTTCGACTACCAGGTGGGCGCCACGCGCGTCGTGGCCAACCCGCGCGGCTATGCCCCCCAGGGGGTGGTGGAGAACAAGGCGTTTGCGCCCGGGCTGGTGCTGGAGATCTGAAAAACACCCCCCGGCGCCCATGGGAGAATGCCGCCCATGCACGCATTGTTTGAAGAAGCCGGCAAATTCATGGCCGGTCGCATCCTGTCCGAAGCCGAAAGCTCGGCCCAAGTCGAGCTCGATTCGGGCAAGCGGGTCAAGGTCAAGGCCGCGAACCTCCTGTTGAAATTCGAGAAGCCCGCGCCGTCCGAGCTGATGGCCCAGGCGCAGGCCATGGCCCAGACCATCGAACTGCCGCTGGCCTGGGAGTTCGCCCCCGAGGAGGATTTCGGCTTTGCCGACCTGGCGCGCGACTATTTTTCGGACAACGCCACGCTGGCTCAGCAGGCCGGCGCGCTGTTTGCCCTGCACGAGGCGCCGCACTACTTCCGCCGCGCCGGCAAGGGCCGCTTCAAGAAAGCCCCGGCCGAGATCCTGCAGCAGGCCCTGGCCGCCATCGAGAAGAAAAAGCTGATCGTGCAGCAGATCAGCGGCTGGGCCGAGGCGCTGGGACGCGGCGAATGCCCGCAGCCCGTCCGCGAGCAGCTCTACAAGATCCTGTTCCGCCCCGACAAGAACGCGCCCGAATACAAGGCCGTGGTCGAGGCCAGCCGCGCCACCCACCTGGCGCCGCTCGACCTGCTGCAAAAGGCCGGCGCCATCGATTCGGCCTACCAGTTCCACTGGAAGCGCTTCCTGTTCGACAACTTCCCCAAGGGCACGGGTTTCCCGCAGCTCACCGCACCGCAGCCGCCGGCCGACCTGCCGCTAGCGCCCGTGCAGGCCTATTCCATCGACGACTCGCAGACCACCGAGATCGACGATGCGCTGTCGGTGCAGGGCCTGGGCACGGGCAGCGTGGTGGTGGGCATCCACATCGCCGCGCCGGGCCTGGCCATCGTGCCGGGCACGCCGCTCGACCAGCTGGGCCGCACCCGCCTGTCCACCGTCTACATGCCCGGCTACAAGATCACCATGCTGCCCGACGAGGTGGTGCAGATCTACACGCTGGACGAAGGCCGCGCCAACCCGGCTGTATCGCTGTATGTCACGGTGGACGAAGCAACGCTCGCGATCACGGGTACCGAAACCAAGCTCGAACGCGTGCCCGTGGTGGCCAACCTGCGCCACGACCAGCTCGACCACATCGTCACCGAGGCCTGGCTGACCGACCCAGCCATTGAGATAGAAAACACCCCGCAGCGATTGCTGGATGTGCGCGATCAGCTGTCGTTTTTGCACCGACTGGCCCAAACCCTCAAGGCCCAGCGCGAAGTGGTGCGCGGCAAGCCCGAAAACTTCAACCGGCCCGACTACAACTTCAAGCTGATCGGCAACGACCGTGGCGAGCCCAATGGCTCAGAGCAGGTGCAAATCAGCACGCGCCAGCGCGGCGCACCGCTGGACCTGATCGTGGCCGAGGCCGCCATCGTGGCCAACAGCACCTGGGGCCTGATGCTGGCCGAACACGGCGTGCCCGGCATCTACCGCAGCCAGGCCAGCATGGCGCCGGGCGTGAAGGTGCGCATGGGCACCAAGGCGCTGCCGCACGCCGGCATTGGCGTCAAGGCCTATTCGTGGGCCACCTCGCCGCTGCGCCGCTATGTGGACCTGGTGAACCAGTGGCAGATCATTGCCTGTGTGCGCAACGGCAGGACGGCAGCCCTGGCGGCCCCCTTCAAACCCAAGGATGCCGAGCTGTTCTCCATCATCAGCAGCTTTGACGCAGCCTACGGCGCCTACAACGGCTACCAGGCCGGCATGGAGCGTTTCTGGACGCTGCAATACCTGGAGCAGAACGGCATCACCGAGCTCAACGCCACCGTCTTCAAGGAAGGGCCGGGCGGCAGCTTTCTGGTGCGCGCCGACACGCTGCCGCTGGTCTTCCCCGTGCTGGGCGCGCAGAACCTGCCGCGCGGCGCACGCCTCAGAGTCAAGCTCGGCGAGGTGGACGAGATCACGCTTGACCTGCACGGCACCGTGATCGAGCGCCTGGACGATCCCGACGACACCAGTGACGATGGCCCGGTGGAAGATGCCGACGACGCCGATGACGACGCGGCCGTGGCCGGCCCCATTGCCATTGCCGTCGATATGAACGAGGCCGACACCAACGGCACCGCAAGCACCGATAATCCTGCCCCGTGAACATGGCCCCCACGCTCCCTCACTTCGTGTGGTCTCTGGCCTTGCAGGCCGCGGTGACGCCAGAGGCATCACCTCTTCGGACTGTCCAGCCCTGCGCCGGCAGGCCTGGAGCCGCAGCCCTCAGCCCCGAGGGGGCCGCTTTTCATCTTGGGGCGGCCCGGCGATGAAAAATAACCCCTACGCTCCCCACTTCGTGTGGTCGCTGCCCCCCGAGGGGGCCGCTTTTCATCTTGGGGCGGCCCGGCGATGAAAAACGCTTCCTTACTCACCCGCTTCACCACGCTGCAGCTCACGCTGGGCGTGTCGGTGGCGCTGCACGCTGCGCTGCTGTCGGTGCGTTTCATCGACCCCGAGGGCTTCAATCGCGTGTTCCAGGACACGCCGCTCGAAGTCATCCTGGTCAACGCCAAGTCCAACGAACGGCCCGACAAGGCGCAGGCCATCGCCCAGGCCAACATGGCCGGGGGCGGTGAGGCGAACAAGGGCCGCGCCACCAGTCCCCTGCCCTATTCGGCACTCACGGCCGTGGGCGACGATTTCGAGGAATCTCAGCGTCGGCTGGACACCCTGCAAGAGCAGCAAAACCAGCTGCTGGCCCAGCTGCGCAAACAGATCGCCGCGCTGCCCCTGCCCGATCCGCGCAAGCCCAGCCAAAGTGGCAGCCAGGCCGCCGAAGAGGAAAAGCGCCGCCAGCTCGTCAAGCTGCTGGCCGAGATCGAAAAGCGCATCAACGAAGAAAACGCACGCCCCAAGAAGCGCTACATCAGCCCCGCCACGCGCGAAGAGGCCTACGCGGTGTATTACTCGGCCCTGCGCAGCAAGGTCGAGGACAAGGGCACAGAAAACTTCCCCGAACAAGGCGGCAGGAAGCTCTATGGCGAGCTGACAATGATCATCACCGTCAACCACGATGGCCGCGTCCTGGCCACCGAGGTGGTGCAGGGTTCGGGCAATCGCACGCTGGACCGGCAGGCCGAGGCCATCGCGCGGGCCTCCGGCCCATTCGGCCATTTCAATGCCGAGATGCGCCGCCAGGCCGACCAGATCGCCATGGTGGCGCGCTTCAAGTTCACACGCGACCAGACCCTGACCACCAACTTCGAAACCGACCCCGAAGGCCGCAGCCCCTAAGAACCGGCCTGCGGCGCCGGGGAGACAATCGTGCCCCGCCCGCATTCCATCCTTCACACCGCGCTCCATGAGTTCTTCCGATGACCTGTATTGCGTGATGGGCAACCCGGTGGCGCACAGCCGCTCGCCCGCCATCCACGCCCGCTTTGCCGAACTGACCAGCGAGCACCTGGTGTACGAACGCTGCCTGCTGCCCATCGGCGGCTTTGCCCAGGGCGTGCGCGACTTCATGGCCCGCGGCGGGCGCGGCTGCAATGTCACCGTGCCTTTCAAGCTCGAAGCCGCCGCGCTGGCCACCACGCGCAGCGAACGCGTGCAGCGGGCGGGCGCCGCCAACACCCTGGTCTTTGACGGACAGGCCATCCACGCCGACAACACCGACGGCCTGGGCCTGGTGGCCGACATCACGCGCAACGCGGGCCTGCCGCTGGCCGGGCGCGACGTGCTGCTGGTGGGCGCCGGTGGCGCCGCAGCCGGCGTGCTGGGCCCCTTGCTGCAGGCGGGCGTGCGCCATGTCACCGTGGCCAACCGTACGCTGGCCCGGGCGCAGGCCCTGGTGCAGGCCCATGCCGACCTGGCACTGCTGCAAAAGGCAGAGCTTCTGGCGCTTGCTCCACAGGCGCTGGACGCCGATTTCGACCTCATCATCAATGCCACGGCCAGCAGCCTGAGCGGTGACTCCGTTCCCGTGCCCACCCATGTGCTGCGCCCCGGCAGCCTGGCCTACGACATGATGTACGGCCCGGCGGCGCAGGGTTTTCTCGACTGGGCCCGCCAGCATGGCGCCGTGCCGCGCGACGGCCTGGGCATGCTGGTGGAACAGGCCGCCGAGGCCTTTGCCCTGTGGCGTGGCGTGCGCCCGCCATCGGCCCAGGTGCTGGCCGAACTGCAGGCCGCTGCGTGAGCGGGCCACGGTCATGAAAGCCCTGTTGCGCTGGCTGGGCCTGGTGGTGGTGGCCCTGGTGGCCCTGCAGTTGTTTTTTGTGGCGCGCATCGCGCTGATGGCCTGGGTCGCCCCCGAATCCACCACCTTCCAGCGCTCCGAGATCTGGGCGCAGGTAGCCAGCAAGGGCGATGTGCGCTGGCGCCAGCAGTGGCTGCCCTACGCCCAGATTTCCGACCACCTCAAACGCGCCGTGATCGCGGCCGAAGACGGCAGCTTCGTCACCCACGACGGCGTGGACTGGAACGCCATCGAAAAAGCCTGGGAGCGCAACGCCCAGGCCGAGGCGCAGATCGCCCGGGCCCAGGCCCGCGCGCCCGACAAGCCCGTGCGCACGCCCAGGATACGGGGCGGCTCCACCATCACCCAGCAGCTGGCCAAGAACCTGCTGCTCTCGGGCGAGCGCACGCTGCTGCGCAAGGGCCAGGAGTTCGTGCTGACCGTGCTGCTGGAGCAACTTTTACCGAAGCAGCGCATCCTGGAGATCTACCTCAACAGCGTGGAATGGGGCGATGGCGTGTTTGGCGCCGAGGCCGCGGCCCAGCATTACTTCCGCAAGCCGGCCGCGCGCCTGTCGCCGCAGGAGGCCGCACGCCTGGCCGTCATGCTGCCCGCGCCCAAGCGCTTCGAGAAGACCCCCGGCTCGGCCTACCTGGCAGGGCGCACGCGCACCATCCTGGCGCGCATGGGCAGTGCCGAGCTGCCCTGATCCTTGGCCCGGCGAACGCCTACTTTTTGCGCCGCTGGCCGATAGGCCGCGCGGGCAGCTTGGGTGCCAACCCCAGCGCGGCGCGGGCCAGGGCGTCGGCCTCGGCATTTCGGTGGCGCGGAACCCACTGCAGTTGCACCGGCCCGAAGGTCTGCAGCAGGCGGCGCGCCTGGTCAAAAAGGTCTTGCAGCCGCGCAATCGGCACCACGGGCGTGCCGCCGAGTTGCTCCACCAGGATGCTGCTGTCGCTGTGCACCTGCAGTGCGCTGGCCCCACGCGCCTGCAACTCAGCCAAGGCCAGCAGCAGGGCCCGCAGCTCGGCCTCGTTGTTGCAGCCCGTGGTGTGCGTGGCCTGCGCAAAGGTGTGGCGGGTACCGTCGGGCGCGCAGAGCACCACGCCCAGCCCCATGCGGCCAGGGTTGGGCATGGCGCTGCCATCGCAGTGGACGACCCAGGTGCGGACCGATGCCGGCTCCAGCACCGCAGTCATGGCGCGGGTTGCACGGGCCGCATTGCGCCCGGCCGCCGTGGCGGGATGGCCATCAACGGTAGAACGCTTCCACCTTGCCCTTGAGCTTGATCAGCAGCGGCTTGCCCTTGCGATCGAGCGTCTTGCCCGCAGGCACCTTGACCCAGCCTTCGCTGATGCAGTATTCCTCGACATCGAAGCGGTCCTTGTCGTTCAGGCGGATGCCGATGTCGTGCTCGAACACGGCGGCAACATGGTGCGGGCTGCGCGGGTCGATGGACAGGCGGTCGGGCAGCGGGGGCGCGGAAGTGGCTTCGGTCATGGAAATCCTGCAAAGGCTGTATGCACAAAAGCGGGCATTGTCCCGGATTTGGTTTCGGTGCACTGCGCCCGGCCCGTATCATCACCCCATGCCCGCCACGCGACTGGCAAGCGGTAGCAGCCACTCCTTCAACAACACATGAGAATTCTGGGAATTGACCCCGGCCTGCAGACCACGGGCTTCGGCCTGATCGATGTGGACGGTCACCGGCTGGGCTATGTGGCCAGCGGCACCATCCGCACCACCGCGCTGGCCCTGGGCGACCTGCCCGGGCGGCTGAAGGTGCTGTTTGACGGCATCAGCGAGGTGGCGGCGCGCTACCAGCCCGACGTGGCCACCGTCGAGATCGTCTTCGTCAACGTCAACCCCCAGTCCACCCTGCTGCTGGGCCAGGCCCGTGGCGCGGCCATTACCGCCCTGGTGGCCAGCAACCTGCCCGTGGCCGAGTACACCGCGCTGCAGATGAAAAAGGCCGTGGTCGGCCACGGCCGCGCCGCCAAGACCCAGGTGCAGGAAATGGTGCGCCGCCTGCTGCAGCTGCCCGGTCTGCCCGGCACCGACGCCGCCGATGCGCTCGGCATGGCCATCACCCACGCGCACGCCGGCGCGGCCATGGCGCGGCTGGGCGAAGCGGCCACGCTGCAGCGGCGCCAGCACGCGATGTACAAGGGCGGGCGCAGCTACTGAAGCGGCCCGGTGCCGCGCCCAATCACCCTGCTGACCGCGCGTCCCTAAAATCAACCCCATGGTCAACCCACCCGCCCCGGCGCCCCATTCAGTGCCCGTACCTTCTCCCGGTCACCCCGCACTGCCCGAGGCGATCACTGGTTTCCTCTTCGTGAAAATTCCGCTGGCCCGGCGCGATGTGCAGGACCCCATGCACCAACGCGAGGACACCATCGACCAGATGCTGCGCTCGCAGGACCTGGGGCTGGTGGTGGGCTGGGGCGACTCGCTCGGCGAACGGCGCCCCGACGGACTGCGGCCGCCGGCCTACATCCGCATCGACATCAACGCCTATGACCTGCACGCCGCCCGCAGCGCCCTGCGCGCGCTGCTGCCCACGCTGGGGGCGCCTGTCGGCACCGAAATCCACTACACGCTGGCGGGGCACCACCTGCAGGACATTGCCCGGGAAACCGGCTGGCAGCTGGAACAGATCGTTTGATCCCTGCAAAATCGGCCGCACGCCCTGCCAGAAAAGTGCCAATTGCGATTGATTCACCAGCAATTGACAGCCCCGGTCAGCGCCCGAGCCCGCGCTTGAGCTCCTTGAGCAGCAACAGCACCTGGTTGGATGCGTGGCGGCAGCGGCTGTTGAGCAGCTGGGCCGCAGTGGCCTGATCGCCGGCCTGGAAACTGCTGACCACCGCGGCCGCCTGCTGGTGAAAATACCGGTGCCGCGCCTCCAGCATCCCGAAGGCCGGGTAATGCCCCAGCCGCACACGGCCCGCACCATGGAGCCAGCGGCCCAGGTCGCAGCGGTCATCCTGGCAGATACGGTCGGGGTGCATGGCCTCGTCGGAGCGACCATTGACCATGTCCTGCAACTGCAGGCGCCAGCGCTCGTGGCTGGCGATGGCCGCATCGATGTCGATCTCTGTCATCAGCATGGCGGCGTACTCTTCATCCAGCACCAGTTCGCTGCCGTTGTCTTCCACGGCCCAGGTGGTTTCGGGGCTGGAGGCAGCCTGCTCACGAATCCGGAACAATCGACTGAAAAAACCCATACGCCCCCCATGCAAGGTGTCCACCACCCATCGCTCACGGTGCGGCGGCCATGGATTTGAAACATTTTGTGAGCAACACCGTGTTTTGGCTACCAAAAAATGACGGCTCAGGCGTATCGCCGGCCGGCGACCTTGCCGCAAGACCTGGATCCCGCAGCCCCGCCAGCAGCCATGGCGCAGCGCGCCGACAATCGGGCCATGACTACTGCCCAACGCCCCGCCCTTTCCATGCTCGACCTGGTCGCCGTGCGCGAAGGCGGCACCGTCGCCCAGGCACTGCAGATCGCCCTGCGCACCGCGCAACACGCCGAAGCGCTGGGTTTTGCGCGCTACTGGCTGGCCGAGCACCACAACATGGCCGGCATTGCCAGCTCGGCCACCGCCGTGCTGGTGGGGCATATCGCCGGGGGCACGCAGCGCATCCGCGTGGGCTCGGGCGGCGTGATGCTGCCCAACCATGCGCCGCTGGTGGTGGCCGAGGCGTTTGGCACGCTGGCCGAGCTGTACCCCGGCCGCATCGACCTGGGCCTGGGCCGCGCGCCCGGCACCGACCCGGCCACCATGCGCGCCCTGCGCCGCAGCCGCGTGGAAACCGCCGATGATTTTCCGCAGGACGTGGCCGAGCTGCAGCGCCTGCTGGCACCGGCCACACCCGACCAGCGCCTGATTGCCATGCCCGGTGCAGGCACCAACGTGCCCATCTGGCTGCTGGGCTCCAGCCTGTTTTCGGCACAGCTGGCGGCCGAGCGCGGCCTGCCCTATGCCTTTGCCTCGCATTTCGCGCCGCGCCTGCTGCACCAGGCGCTCGATCTGTACCGCAACCTGTACCGGCCGTCCGCTGCGTGGCCCCGGCCTTATGTGGTGATTGGCGTGCCCCTGATCGCGGCGCCCACCGACTCCGAAGCCGATTTCCTGGCCAGCAGCACCTACCAGCGCGTGCTGGGCATCCTCACGGGCGACCGCCGCCGCCTGCTGCCGCCCATCGAGAACTTTGCCGCGCGCCTGCAGCCGCAAGAGCGCGCTGCCATCGGCGACTTTCTGGCCGCAGCCGTCATCGGCGGGCCCGACACGGTGCGCGCCGGCCTGGCCCACCTGCACCAGGCCACGGGCGCGGACGAATTCATGCTGGTCAGCGACGTGTTCGACCCGGCGCTGCGCCTGCGTTCGCTGGACATTGCGGCGCAGGCCGTCGCCGAGATGGCCTGAAGCCCCGGCTGCACAGTACAGCGTCACGGGCAGCGGCTACCATCACGGGCTGGCTTATCGCGCCTGACAGCTCATCCGGTCCCCCCCACATGCCCGCTTTTTCTTTTGAAGCCCTGGACGCCCAGGGCCAGACCCGCAAGGGCCTGATGGAAGCCGACACGGCCAAGTCGGCCCGTAGCCTGCTGCGGGCCCAGGCGCTGGTGCCCCTGAGCGTGGAGCCCGTGCAGACCGGCCAGTCGCGCGATGGCGCCCCCGCCGGCCTGGGGCAGCGCCTTTTCACGCGGCCGGTGCTGGGCGCCTCCGCCCTGGCCATCTGGACCCGCCAGCTGGCGGGGCTGGTGGCCTCGGGCCTGCCGCTGGAGCGCGCCCTTTCCGCCCTGTCGGAGGAAGCCGACGACGAGCGCCAGCGCCATCTGGTGGCGGCCTTGCGCTCCGAGGTGAACGCCGGTGCCCCCTTTGCCCGCGCGCTGGCCCAGCATCCGCGCGAGTTTTCCGACATCTACTGCGCCGTGATCGGCGCGGGCGAGCACAGCGGCAACCTCGGCCTGGTGCTGGAGCGCCTGGCCGACGACCTCGAAGAGCGCCAGGCCCTGCAGGCCAAGCTGATGGGCGCGGCGCTGTACCCAGCCATCGTCACCCTGATCGCCATCGCGATCGTGCTGTTCCTGGTGAGCTACGTGGTGCCGCAGGTGGCCAGTGTGTTCGCCGGCACCAAGCGCGCCCTGCCCTTTCTCACCGTGGCCATGCTGGCCGTGAGCGCCGCGGTGCGCAGCTATGGCTGGCTGATGCTGATTGCTGTCGTTTTGATAGCTATAGGTGCACGCTGGGCCTTGGCAATCGAGCATTTTCGTCAAAAGTTTGATGCCGCCTGGCTGAACCTGCCCCTGGTGGGCAAGCTGGCGCGCGGCTACAACGCGGCGCGCTTTGCCAGCACGCTGGCCATGCTGGCCAGCGCCGGCGTGCCCATCCTCAAGGCCCTGCAGGCCGCCGCCGAAACCCTGAACAACCGCGCACTGCGCGCCGATGCGCTCGATGCGCTGGTGCTGGTGCGCGAGGGCGCCCCGCTGGCCTCGGCGCTGGCGCAGAAAAAACGCTTCCCCGGCCTGCTGGCCATGTTTGCGCGCCTGGGCGAGCAGACCGGCCAGCTGCCGGTGATGCTGCAGCGCGCCGCCACCCAGCTGTCCAACGACGTGCAGCGCCGCGCCATGCAGCTGGCCACCATCCTGGAGCCGCTGCTCATCGTGGCCATGGGCCTGATCGTGATGCTGATCGTGCTGGCAGTGCTGCTGCCCATCATCCAGCTCAACCAGTTCGTGAAATGAAGTGCACCCCCCTGAGGCGCTACGCGCCTTCACCCCCTCTCTCGCCTCGCTGCGCGATGCGGGAGGGGGGACGCCGCCAGCGCGACGGGGCGGCCCTTGCGCGGCGGCCCTGGCTTGTGGCGCGCCTGTTTCAACGGCTGCGAGTGGTGGAATGGATGGCTTTCAAGGAGGATCCATGGCGGTGACCCTGGACGACAAGCTGGTGGTGGCGATCTCGTCACGCGCACTGTTCGATTTTGAAGAAGAAAACCGCATCTTCGACCCCGAGCACCCCCAAGGCTACATGCAGCTGCAGCTCGACCGGCTGGATGAGCCGGCGCGGCCCGGCGTGGCGTTTTCGCTGGTCAAGAAGCTGCTCGCCTTCAACGAGCCCGCGCAGCAGCGGGTGGAGGTGGTGGTGCTGTCGCGCAACGACCCGGTCAGTGGCATGCGCGTGTTCCGCTCGGCCAAGGCCCACGGGTTGGCGTCGGTGCAGCGCGGGGTCTTCACGCAGGGGGCGGCGCCGTTTCGCTACCTGCGGCCCCTGGGCGCGCACCTTTTTCTCTCGGCGAACGCGGCCGACGTGAACGAGGCCCTGGCCATGGGCTTCCCGGCGGCGCAGGTGGCCACGCAGTCGGCCCAGGCCAGCGCGGCCCACCCGCACGAAGTGCGCATCGCCTTTGACGGCGACGCCGTGCTGTTTTCGGACGAGGCCGAGCGGGTGTTCCAGGCCTCCGGGCTCGACGCCTTCCAGGCCCACGAGGTCGAAAAGGCCCTGCTGCCCCTGCCCCCCGGGCCCTTCAAACCTTTTTTGTCGGCCCTGCACCGCCTGCAGCAAAGCGGCGCACCGTCCATGCGCATCCGCACCGCCCTGGTCACGGCGCGCGGCGCGCCCGCGCACGAACGGGCCATCCAGACGCTGATGAGCTGGCAGATCGCGGTCGATGAAGCCATGTTTCTGGGCGGCATGCCCAAGGGCGAGTTCCTGCGCGAGTTCGAACCCGACTTTTTCTTTGACGACCAGACCGGCCATGTCACCTCCGCGGCCCGCCATGTGCCTGCAGGCCATGTGAGCAGCGGCATCACCAACCAGGGCACCCTGCCGGCCGGATAAGCATGCCGGCATGCATGGCATCTGCATGCAACCAGGACGCCCTGCCAAAGAGTGCAACACCCGGTGAAAGCCTGCGCCCGCAGCGTTGCAAATGGGCTTTGCGGCCGCAGATATGCCAACATCGCCCCTGTTCGACCCGAGGAGTTTTGCGCATGAAAATCCCACTGGCCCTGCTGGCCGCCCTGGGCTGCAGCCTGGCACTCGCCAACCCGCCGGAGGCGGCCGTGCCCGCGCAGGCGGCTGCCAGCGCCCCGGCCAAGGCCCCGCTGTCCAAGGGCGAGATCAAGGCCATGCAGGAATTCAAGATGCTCGACTTCAACGGCGACGGCAAGCTCAGCCGCAGCGAAGTGGTGCTTTTTCCCCGCCTGGCCGCCGCTTTTGACGATGCCGACACCGACCACGACAACTTCGTTTCGTACGCCGAAGTGCAGGTTTTTGCCGCCAAACACCGCGCCGAACGCGAGCGCAAGCGGGCCGCACAGGCAGAGGTGGCATCGGGCACCCCTCCCGTCAAACCATGAGGGAACGGGGTGGCCATGCATCTCACATTTGCTGCCACCCCCGCCCGCTTGCGCCGGCCTTTTACAGAAAGCGCTCCAGCAAACGCCGGGACTGCCGGTCCAGCACCGTGGTGTCGGGCACCCGAAACTGCATGCCGTCGCCCGCGGCAATCAGCAGGCGCGTGCGCCCGCCCAGGCGGCGGATGTCTTCTTCGGCCTTCAGCATGAACTGGGCCGGGCCCTTGTCGGTCTCGACGGTCCAGGTGCTGGGCGTGGAGAAACTCGAAACAGAAACGATCTGGTGGATAGTGGGCACAAACTCCCGCACGGCCAGTTCTTCATCGACCAGGTGGCGTGCCGCCTCGGGCAGCTGATCGAGCCGGTCCAGCCAGACCAGTTCATGGCCATCCGGGCCAACGAGCGAAAGGCCTTCGGACGGCGCCGCGATCGGAAACGCGCGCACGGGCGTCACGCCCTCGTGGAGGGTGCCGTCCGGCTGGGTCAGGACCAGGCGGCCATGGGAATTGCGGTGCAGTTGCAGCGGAACAATGGATGTCGTCATGGTCAGCTTCCGGCCGGTTCAAGAATTGCCGGCGGGGTGCGCCGGGTGCAGCAGGCCGCTGTCGATGATGACGCCAGCGGCCTGGGCGTCTTCTTCGGCGCGGCGGGCCTGGGCTTCGTACAGGCGCCAGTAGGCGCCCTGCTTTTCCATGAGTTCATCGTGCGGCCCGACCTCGACCACCTCGCCGCGGTCCATGACCACCAGGCGGTCGGCCTTGCGCAGGGTGGACAGGCGGTGGGCAATGGCAATGGTGGTACGGCCCTGCACCAGGTTGTCGAGCGCCTTCTGGATTTCCTTTTCCGTCTCGGTATCGACGGCCGAGGTGGCTTCGTCCAGGATCAGGATGCGCGGGTCGATCAGCAGCGCGCGGGCAATGCTGATGCGCTGGCGCTCGCCGCCCGACAGGCCCTGGCCGCGCTCGCCCACCAGCGAGTCGTAGCCATGCGGCAGGCGCAGGATGAACTCGTGCGCATGGGCGGCGCGGGCGGCCGCCACGATCTCCGCGCGCGAGGCATCGGGCTTGCCATAGGCAATGTTCTCGGCAATCGTGCCGAAAAACAGGAAGGGCTCCTGCAGCACCAGGCCGATGTGGCGGCGGTAATCGGCCACGGCGAAGCGGCGGATATCCACCCCATCGACCTGGATGGAGCCATCGCTCACGTCATAGAAGCGGTTGATCAGGTTCACCAGCGTGCTCTTGCCCGAGCCGCTGTGCCCCACCAGCCCGATCATCTCGCCGGGGCGGATGTCCAGATCCAGGTGCTTGATGACGGCGCGGCTGCCGTAGCGAAAGCCCACGTTGCGCATCTGGATGGCGCCTTCGACGCGGGCCAGTTTCACCGGCTGGACGGGGTCGGGCACATTGCTGACATGGTCCAGGATGTCAAAGATGCGCTTGGCACCCGCAGCGGCCTTCTGTGTGACCGAGACAATGCGGCTCATGGAATCGAGCCGCCCATAAAAGCGCCCGATGTAGGCGATGAAGGCCGTGAGCACACCCACGGTGATCTGGTTGCGCGACACCAGCCAGATGCCGAACGCCCAGACCACCAGCAGGCCGATTTCGGTGAGCAGCGACACCGTGGGCGTGAACAGGCTCCAGGTTTTGTTGAGCTTGTCGTTCACTTCCAGGTTGTGCTGGTTGGCGTCGCGAAACCGCTGGGCTTCGCGCTTTTCCTGGGCAAAGGCCTTCACCACGCGGATGCCGGGAATGGTGTCGGCCAGCACGTTGGTCACCTCGCTCCACACACGGTCGATTTTTTCGAAACCCGTGCGCAGGCGGTCGCGTACGGTGTGGATCATCCAGCCGATGAAGGGCAGCGGCACCAGCGTGACCAGCGCCAGCCAGGGGTTGATGGAAAACAGGATGGCCGCCGTCATGCAGATCATCAGCACATCGGTGATGAAATCGAGCGCGTGCAGCGACAGGAAGACGTTGATGCGGTCGGTTTCGGAGCCAATGCGCGCCATCAGGTCGCCCGTGCGCTTGCCGCCAAAGTAGTCGAGCGACAGGCGCAAGAGGTGCTCGTAGGTGGTGGTGCGCAGGTCGGCGCCGATGCGCTCGGACACCAGCGCCAGGATGTAGGTGCGCGCCCACGACAGCCCCCAGGCGGCCAGGGCCGACAGCAGCAGGCCGCCCAGGTAGAGCAGCACCAGGCCGGGCTCGATCTGCTGGCCGTTCTGGAACGGGATCAGGATGTCGTCCATCAGCGGGATGGTGAGGTAGGGCGGCACCAGCGTGGCCGCCGTGGAAGCCAGCGTGAGCGCAAAACCCGTCGCCAGCTGCTTGCGGTAGGGCCGCGCGAAGCGCCACAGCCGCAGCAGCACCCAGGTGGAAGTCTGCGGGGGCTGGGCGCGCGCGCAGGCCGGGCATTCTTCGGTATCGGGAGGCAGCGGGGTGTGGCACTGCGGACAGGTGGGCTCATCGGCCTCGTCCTGCGCCGCACCCGAAGCCAGGCTGCGGGCCGTCGCCTGCTCGAAGCGCTGCACCAGGCGCAGGGCCTGAGGATGGTGCACCAGGGTAAAGCGCCAGAGGGCCAGCCGCGCATCCGGGGCCTGCAGCTCCAGCGTGCCGACCCCGCCGTGGTCCTGCATGCGCAGCGCCAGGCCGCTCGACAGCGGCCAGGCACGCCAGGCGGCAGTGCCGGGGTCGCAGGCCAGAATGCGCTCCGAAGTCACCACCACCCAGCCGGCGGCAAAGCGCAATTCGACACTCAGGTCAACCTGTAACGCGGCCAGCACGTTCTCTTGGGGAGCGAGCATGGCCCGCAAATCGGCCCCCTGGGGGCCAGAAAAGACACCGGAGGCGTCCACAGAATGGTGATGTTGCATAGGTTTGGGTTCTCTGCAGTCGGCGACACACAGCCACAAGCGTTGCAGGAGCTGGAATTTTGACCGAAACCCGGCGTGCCAGCGCAAACTGCACCGCCTCCTCCCCTTGATCGGCAAAACGGGCGTCCAACCGGGCGCACAATTGCATTCCCTGTCCGGCCCGCCCGGTGCCCCTGAACCGCTCCGAAACATGGCAAAAATCGACGATATCCAACTCCTGCGCATCAACTACCTGCGCGGCCCCAACATCTGGACCTACCGGCCGGCACTGGAGGTCTGGCTGGACCTGGGTGTACTGGAAGACCACCCCTCCAACACCCTCCCCGGGCTCAATGACCGCCTCACGGCCTGGTTGCCCGCGCTGGAGGAGCACCACTGCGGCGTGGGCGAGCGCGGCGGTTTCCTGCAACGCCTGCAGGAGGGCACCTGGTGCGGCCATGTGCTGGAGCATGTGGTCATCGAGCTGCTCAACCTGTCGGGCATGCCCACGGGTTTCGGCCAGACCCGCAGCACGTCGGTGCGCGGTGTCTACCGCATGGTGTTCCGGGCCCGCGACGAACAGGTGGCCCGCGTGGCGCTGGCCCAGGGGCACCGCCTGCTGATGGCCGCCATCAACGATGAACCCTTTGACGTACGGGCCGCCGTGGCGCGGCTGCGCACCGAGGTCGATGACCGCTACCTGGGCCCCAGCACGGCCTGCATCGTGACGGCAGGCACGGACCGCGGCATTCCCCACATCCGCCTGAACGACGGCAACTTGGTGCAACTGGGCTACGGCGCCCGCCAGCGGCGCATCTGGACGGCAGAGAGCGAATTCACCAGCGCCATCGCCGAAGGCATAGCCAGCGACAAGGATCTCACCAAGAGCCTGCTCAAGGCCTGCGGCGTACCCATCCCGGACGGCCAGGTGGTCAACAGCCCCGCTGAGGCCTGGGAAGCCGCCGAGGACATCGGCCTGCCCGTGGTGGTCAAGCCCTCCGACGGCAACCATGGCCGCGGCGTCACGCTGGACCTGCGCAAGCAGGAAGACATTGCGGCGGCCTACCATGTGGCCTACCCCGAGGGCAGCGACGTGATGGTCGAGCGCTTCATTCCCGGCGACGAACACCGCCTGCTGGTGGTGGGTGGCAAGCTGGTGGCGGCGGCACGCGGCGAGGTGGTCAGCATCACGGGCAATGGCCGGTCCACGGTGACCGAGCTGATCGACAGCCAGCTCAATTCCGACCCCCGCCGGGGCCACGAAGAAGAGTACCCGCTCGAAATCATCGATGTGGCGACCGACGCCAAGGTGCAGCTGGAACTCAAGCGCCAGGACCTCAGCGCTGATGCGGTGCCCGCCGCCGGACGGCAGGTGGTAATCCAGCGCAACGGCAACGTGGCCGTGGACTGCACCGACGAGGTGCACCCGGAAGTGGCCTACATCGCCCAGTTGGCCGCCAAGGTGGTGGGCCTGGACATCGCCGGCATCGACATGGTGGCGCAAGACATCTCCCGCCCCCTGCACGAACAGGGCGGCGCCATTGTGGAAGTGAACGCCGGCCCCGGCCTGCTCATGCACCTCAAGCCCGCCGTGGGCACCCCCCGCCCTGTGGGCCAGGCCATCGTCGAGCACCTGTTCCCCGCCGAAGAACACGAAGACGAAGACACCGTGGGACGCATCCCGGTGGTGGGTGTTGCCGGCACGCAGGGCACCGCCACCATCGCGCGCCTGGTGGCCTGGCTGCTGCACCTGAGCGGACGGCACACCGGCCTGGCCTGCCGCGACGGCCTCTTCCTGGACCGCCGCTGCGTGGAGGCGGCCGACTGCGCCCACTGGGAAGCGGCACACCGCCTGCTCATGAACCAGATGGTGCAGGCCGCCGTGATCGAAAACGACGCCCGCACCATCCTGCGTGACGGACTGGCCTACGACCGCTGCCAGGTGGGCGTGGTCACCGACATGGAGGGCGCGGAAACGCTGGCCGAATTCGACATCCAGAACCGCGAGCAGATGACCAAGGTGCTGCGCACGCAGGTGGACGTGGTGCTGGAGGGCGGCGCGGCCGTGCTCAACGCCGCCGATCCGCAGGTGGCCGACCTGGCCCCGCTGTGCGACGGCGATGTGGTGCTGTATGCACAGGACGCCAGCCTGCCCGCCATCGTGGAGCACCGTGCCCGCAACCAGGGGCGCGCCGTGGTGCGGCGCAACCAGCACGTGGTGCTGGCCACCGGCAGTGCAGAACATGTGCTGGGCACGCTGTCCGAGCTCACGTTCGGGCGCAACGCCATCGTGCCCGACACCGATGCCCTGCTGGCCGCGATCGGCGCGGCCTGGGCGCTGGACATTGCCCCCGACCTCATCGGTGCCGGCATCAAGACGTTCGAGCCCGAGCTGCCGCCCGTGAGCACCCTGCCCACCTGATGCCACCCGTTGTTGATTCCATCGCCCTAGACCTGACCGGGGCCTGCCAGCCCTGATGGACCACAGAAAGACACTTTCATGGATGTATCCCGCACCCGGGCCCTGCGTGGCCCCAACCTCTGGAGCCGCCACATGGCCATCGAGGCCGTGGTGGCCTGCGCCGAATCCGAACGCTCCATCGCCCGCATGGACGGTTTCGAAGCCCGGCTGCGGGCCCTGTTTCCGGCCATCGGCATGCTGCACCCCGAAGGCGGCAGCGGCGATGTCTCGCTCGCCCATGTGCTGCAGACGGCGGCGCTGGCCCTGCAGGCCCAGGCCGGCTGCCCGGTAACCTTTGCCCGCACCACCGCCACCACCGATGCCGGTGTGTACCAGGTGGTTGTCGAATACAGCGAGGAAGCCGTGGGCCGGCAGGCGTTTGAAGACGCCCAGCACCTCATCAACGCCGCGCTGGGCCAGGGCCAATTCGATGCCGAAGCGACCATTGCCAGTCTGCGCGAGCTCGATGAAGACGAGCGCCTGGGCCCCAGCACCGGCGCCATCGTCGATGCCGCCGTGGCCCGCGGCATCCCCTACCGGCGCCTCACGCGCGGCAGCCTGGTGCAGTTTGGCTGGGGTTCGAAGCAGCGCCGCATCCAGGCCGCCGAGATCGACTCCACCAGCGCCGTGGCCGAATCCATCGGCCAGGACAAGGACCTCACCAAGCGCCTGCTGCATGCGGCCGGCGTGCCGGTGCCGCTGGGCCAGCCGGTGGACACCGTCGAGGAAGCCTGGGAAGTCGCACTCAGGGTGGGTCTGCCCGTGGTGGTCAAGCCGCAGGACGGCAACCAGGGCAAGGGCGTCACGGTCAACATCACCGACCGTGCCCAGCTCGAAGAGGCCTACCGCAACGCGGCCGACTACGGCACCGTGATGGTCGAGCGCTTTTTGCCCGGCCACGATTTCCGCCTGCTGGTGGTGGGCGACCAGCTCGTGGCCGCTGCCCGGCGCGAGCCCCCGCAGGTGCTGGGCGATGGCGAACGCACCGTGCGCGAACTGGTGCACATCGTGAACCAGGACCCGCGCCGTGGCGAAGGCCACGCCACCTCGCTCACCAAGATCCGTCTCGATGACATCGCCGTGGCCCGCCTGGCCATGCAGAACCTGACGCCCGACTCCGTTCCGCCCAAGGGCCAGCGCGTCATCCTGCGCAACAACGCCAACCTGTCGACCGGCGGCACCGCCACCGATGTCACCGACGACGTGCACCCTGCCGTGGCCGCGCGCGCCGTGGCCGCCGCCCAGATGGTGGGCCTGCACATCTGCGGCGTGGACATGGTCGCCGAGACCGTGCTGCGCCCCCTCGAAGAGCAGGGCGGCGGCTTCGTCGAAGTGAATGCCGCCCCCGGCCTGCGCATGCACCTGGCGCCCAGCTACGGCAAGCCGCGCAATGTCGGCCAGGCCATGGTGGACCGCCTCTATGCCCATGGCGACGATGGCCGCATTCCTACCGTGGCCGTGACCGGCACCAACGGCAAGACCACCACGGCGCGCCTGATTGCCCACCTGTTCACCGCCCAGGGCCTGCGCGTGGGCATGACCAACACCGACGGCGTGTACGTGAACGGCCGCCAGATCGACAGCGGCGACTGCAGCGGCCCCAAGAGCGCCCGCAACGTGCTGCTGCACCCCGAGGTGGACGCCGCCGTGTTCGAAACCGCGCGTGGCGGCATCCTGCGCGAAGGCCTGGGCTTCGACCGCTGCCAGGTGGCCGTGGTCACCAACATCGGTGCGGGCGACCACCTGGGGCTGAACTACATCACCACGGTGGAAGACCTGGCAGTGCTCAAGCGCGTGATCGTGCAGAACGTGGCCACCACCGGCTATGCCGTGCTCAATGCCACCGACCCCATCGTGGCCGCCATGGCCTCGTCCTGCCCCGGCAAGATCATCTATTTCGCCGCAGACCGCCACCACCCCGTGATGGCCACGCACCGCGCCCAGGGCCACCGCACCGTGTACGTGGATGGCGATTCGATCGTGGCCGCTGAAGGCTCGTGGCGCGAAACCATCCACCTGCGCGACGTGCCCATCACGCGCAACGGCAAGATCGGCTTCCAGGTCGAGAACGTCATGGCCTCGGTGGCCGCCGCCTGGGGCGCCGGCCTGCCCTGGCAGACCATCCGCCGCGGCCTCTCGGGCTTTGTGAACGACAGCGACAACGCTCCGGGCCGCTTCAACGTCATGGATTTCAAGGGTGCCACGGTGATCGCCGACTACGGCCACAACCCCGACGCCATGCGCGCCCTGGTGCAGGCCGTCGAGGCCCTGCCCGCCAAGCGCCGCAGCGTGGTGATCAGCGGCGCCGGCGACCGCCGCGACGAGGACATCCGCGAGCAGACCGTGATCCTGGGCGCCGCCTTTGACGACGTGATCCTCTACCAGGACGCCGCCCAGCGGGGCCGCGGCGACGGCGAAGTGATGGCCCTGCTGCGCGAAGGCCTGGCCGGCGCCGTGCGCACCCAGCATGTCGAGGAAATCCGCGGCGAGTTCATCGCCATCGACGCCGCCCTCGATCGCCTGCAACCGGGCGACCTGTGCCTGGTGCTGGTGGACCAGGTGGAAGAAGCCCTCGCCCACCTGGCCCGGCGCTGCGCCGAAGCCGGGGTGGCAGCATGATGAACATCCGCTGCCGGGCCTTGGCAGCGGCAGGGCTGTTGGCCAGTGCCCTTATGCCCTGCGCCGCGTTGGCGGCATCGGGCGAAAGGATCGGCACGGTGGACACGGCCTTCCAATGGATTGGCCGCGACCACGACATCATCGTGGAAGCCTACGACGACCCTGGCGTGCAGGGCGTGACCTGCTATGTCTCGCGCGCCCGCATCGGGGGCGTCAAGGGCACGCTGGGCCTGGCCGAAGACCGCGCCGAAGCCTCGATCGCCTGCCGCCAGGTGGGGGCCATCCGCATCCCCCAGCCGCTCAGGAAGCAGGAAGAGGTGTTCAGCGAGCGCATGTCCATCCTGTTCAAGCGCCTGCGCATCGTGCGCATGGTGGACCCGGCGCGCAACACGCTGGTCTACCTGACCTATTCGGAAAAGCTGATCGACGGTTCGCCGCAGAACAGCGTGACCGCCGTTCCGGTGGACCGCGCCACGCCCATACCGCTGCGCAAATGAATCGGCGGCCCCACGCCACCGCTCATGAGAAAGCCTCTAGCGCTTGATCAACAAGCGCCAATAGCTATTGATTAATAGCCAATCCTCCCATCAACCCTGCGCCGCAATCTGCCGCAGCGCCTGTTCGAACACCTCCACCGGCTGCCCGCCCGAGATCAGGTGGCGCTCGTTGATGATGATCGCCGGCACCGAATGGATGCCGTGCTGCTGGTAGAACTGCTCACGCTCGCGCACCGCATCGGCAAAGCGGTCAGACGCCAGCAGCGCCCGCGCCTCGTCGGCATCCAGCCCCACCTCGCCCGCCACGCGCACCAGCACCTCATGGCTGCTCGGGTCTTGTCCATCGGTGAAATAGGCCGCGAACAAAGCGTGCTTGAGCGGGGCTTGCAGACCCTTTTCTTCGGCCCAGTGCAGCAGGCGGTGCGCATCGAAGGTGTTGTAGATGCGGCTGCGCTTGTCCATGCTGAAGGTAAAGCCCAGCGCCGCCCCCCGGGCGGCAATGGCCTCGCGGTTCTTCTGGCTCTGTTCCGGTGTGGCGCCGTACTTCTCTTGCAGGTGCTCGCCAATGTCCTGGCCCCCGGGCACCATCTGCGGGTTCAGCTCGAAGGGCTGGAAATGCAGGTCGAGCGCGACTTCGTCCTTGAGCCGATCCGCTGCCTGCTCCAGCGCCTTGAGGCCGATGATGCACCAGGGGCAGGAGACATCGGAGACGAAATCGATCTTGAGGGTGGTGGTGGTCATGGCGGGCTCGCAGAAAAGTGCAGGCCACGATGGTAGGCCCACGCATTGGCCTTTGCAGGCCGGGCTTTTAACCCAGCATCTCCCGCAGCGCCGTCTTGGGCACCTTGCCATAGCTGTTCTTGGGCAAGGCGGACACGAAACGGTAGAGCCGAGGGCGCTTGAAGCGCGCGATGTGCGCCAGGCACAGCGCGTCCAGCGCATCGGGGGTCACGCCCTCATTGCCCACCACAAAGGCCACGGGCACCTCGCCCCACTCCGCATCCGGCTGCCCCACCACGGCCACCTCGCGCACCTGCGGGTGCAGCAGCAGCACTTCTTCGACCTCGCGCGGGTAGATGTTGGAGCCGCCCGAGATGATCACGTCCTTGGAGCGGTCCTTGAGGGTGAGAAAACCGTCGCCGTCCAGGCACCCCATGTCGCCGGTGTACAGCCAGCCATCGCGCAGCGTCTGGGCCGTGGCCTCGGGGTTGTTCCAGTAGCCGGGCATCACGGTTTCGCCGCGCACCACCACCTCGCCGGTCTCGCCTGCGGGCACAGGCTGACCGGCCGC
The DNA here is from genome assembly GCF_900107605.1 of Acidovorax soli. Classification (GTDB taxonomy): domain Bacteria; phylum Pseudomonadota; class Gammaproteobacteria; order Burkholderiales; family Burkholderiaceae_C; genus Acidovorax; species Acidovorax soli. Next base: position 317,265 of record NZ_FNQJ01000002.1, read on the forward strand.
ATCGACCACGCGCACCTCCACCAGCGACTGCGCCACGCCCACAGAGGCCATGCGCTCGGCCCAGCGCGGGTGGTGGCGGTCGGCCAGCTGCGCGCGCGCGAGGGCGGTGATGGTCATGGGGCTTTCGCCCTGGCCGTAGATCTGCACAAAGCGGTTGCCCAGGGTGGCCAGCGCGGCGCGCAGGTCGTCGGCATACATGGGGCCGCCGCCGTACACGATGGTCTTGAAGCCCGCCACCTCCGCGCCCGTGGCCCGCACATGCTCGACCAGCCGGTGCACCATGGTGGGCGCGGCAAACAGCGTGAGCTGGCCCACCGAGGCGGCCAGCTGCACCAGCTCGGCGGGCTCGAAACCGCCCGACACCGGCACCACATGGCGTGCGCCCCGCAGCACCTGGGCGTAGTTGTAAAGCCCTGCGCCGTGCGACATGGGTGCGGCATACACCATGGCGTCGCCCGGGGCGATGTCGTCCACGTCGGTGAAATAGCAGGCCGTCATGGCCAGCAGGTTGCGGTGCGTCTGCATCACGCCCTTGGGGCGGCCGGTGGTGCCCGAGGTGTAGAACAGCGAGGCCACATCCTGCGGGGCTCGGTCATGGACCTCCATGGGCGCATGCCGCACGGCAGCGGCATAGGCATCCGAGCCCAACACCAGCAGGCCGGCATCCGGTGCCCCCGCTTCGCGCGCGGCCGCAGCGAGCGACTGCGATGCCAGCACCACGCGCGCACCCGAATCGGCCAGCACATGCGCCAGCTCCTTGGCATGCAGCTTGTAGTTGACCGGCACCGACACCGCGCCCGCCCACACAATGGCATGCAGCGCCTCCAGGTACTCCGGGCAGTTGGCGGCGTAGATGGCCACGCGGTCGCCCGGCGCCACACCGCAGTGCGTGCGCAGCCAGGCCGCCAGGGCCGCCGCGCGGGCACCCAGGGCGCCGTAGCTCAGCACCACCTGGTCGCCGTGCAGCACGGCAGGTTGATCGGGGTAGCGCTGGGCGCTGCGGCGGAGCAGATGGGCAAGATTCATGGGGTGCGTTCGATCACAAAAACATGCGAAAGGCCATGCGGCACTGTAGGTGATGGCGCCTGCGGCACGCACGCCGCACCCCGCGGAGAAACCCGCAGCCCCCGGTGCGGCCCCGGGTGCAGACGCAGTACCTGCCGCAGATGCAGCAGAAAGCCGCAACGCTGGACGCCGGCCAGCGCCTGGAAGCGGCGGTGATCAGGCTGGGCACTTGCGCCAGGAACCATCGACGGACCAGTCGCTTTATTGCGAATAGGACGGGGACGGGAATACATGCGGAACGCCACTCAACAACCACCGGCTAAAGCCGGTGGGTTGAGATCCAGGCACTGAAAGTGCATCGCCCACGCGTCGACTTCACGACGCGTCAAGACCAGGCGGCTCTGCCCTAAAGTTGTCATTGGGGTTCGGCTCAAAGTGGTGCTCCAGATACTGCGGGCCTGTCCGAATTTCTGTGTGTGAGGCTCATTGAACCTTCACCGATTTCGTGAAGCTGGTTGACTATCTTACGTGCTCGATTTCGTGAACCGA
>NZ_FNQJ01000045.1 GCF_900107605.1 Acidovorax soli
CGGTTCACGAAATCGAGCACGTAAGATAGTCAACCAGCTTCACGAAATCGGTGAAGGTTCAATGAGCCTCACACACAGAAATTCGGACAGGCCCGTTCTGCCAATCATCCGCCAAGTCTTCGTAGTCCAGGTAGTCCCTGAGGTGTTCGGGAATCTGGTCTAGCTCGCCAGTGGTTTGCAGCCACTTATGCATCCATTGCCCAGGTGTTTCAGCTACTCCCATGAAGCGCACGGTAGCGGTCCTGAAAGATGCATCTGGGTCAATGTTGATTTGGTACAGCCGCAGCATCGTGCGGTCTTGCAAGGTCATTTTTGGGTTCAAATTTTTCATAAGTGCTCATAAATATTGTTCCTGGCAATCTGGTAAAGGGCTGTGTCTAGGGCAGGGTTTTCCGTCCGGCCAATAGCGCAGGACATGAGTTCACCCGAACGGAACGGGTGCCCTAGAAAAGACCGGATCACGGTTGCGCTTTCACGCAAGTCATGCCCCGGTTAGGCCGCTGTCAGCGACCGTGCTGTATTCGCTTGGTGCAGGCGCCGTACACGATGAAGTGCCGCACGACCCTGCCGAATTCAGGCAGCGTGTGCAAAACACTCATCGTTGGCCCCCGTTTGCAAGGTGGTTTGCACAACTGGCACAGCTGCCGTCGATTGCTGGCTCTGGTTACCCCACACATCCCAGTCGCTGCGTGCATTGCGGGCGAACAGCTCCAAGCGGTTTACAACGGAGGGGTACAGGCGTTCCAGGCGTTCATGCACCAGCGCTGGTTTGGCGCTGTGCTGTGTCACAGGTGCAGCAAACACAGACGACTCGCGAGCATCATTGCCGACAATCGTCAGGCCTTGACCACGTTTGCCGACCAGCAGCAATTCATGGTGTGCCACTGCAACGCCGCCCGCACACGTGAGCTTGCCGCCGTTCTTGTGCCATACCCAGTTGGTCAGATACTCGAAACCCCAGGACTGCATGACGCGCAAGCCTTCTGGAAGCAAGGATGCGGGGCACCACAGGTACAACATGGCGTCCTTCGTCACGCAAGACTGCACGTCCATCGCACAGATGTCATCCGTACTCATGGTGGGGTAATGGTTGTGCGGCAGCATCCGGGACGCAGAGCGGTCGTTGGACATGCCATAGTTCCATGGAGGGTCTGCCAGCAAGAGGGAATATTTCTTCTTGCCCGTGGGCAGTGCCGCATTCTTCTGGCTCAGAAGGGCTTGACGGTTCAGGCGTGCCAGGCGGGATTTCTCGCTCTCTTGTTCCTTGTGTCGTGCAACCAGCTTGGCCGCTTGAACAAGTGCAGGGTCCTTGATGCGTTTGGACCCGGTGACTTCGACATGCGCCTCGTTGAGAGTAGTCTCGCCCGATGCCAGTTGCCGGTTCAGCTCTTTGCCGCCGTCGCAGTACACCTTTACAGCCCGTTGAACCGAATCGCGGCTCACGGCAAACAGGTCAGCCGCTTGGGTTTGAGACAGTGGTGGCTCCGTCGCTGCTGAAAACTTGGCCTGACCTGGTTTGCGAGTGCACAACGCAGCCGCCATCAAAGCCCGTTGTCCTGTGGTCAGGTTTCTGCGGTTGATGTTGCGTGCGAAGGCCATGGATTTGGCCTGCTCGTAGGTCTTGACGCTCAGCGTCTCAACCTTGGGTTCGATGCCCAGTTCTTGGCAGGCTTTGAGGCGATGGCGGCCATCGACCACTTGGCCCCGGAAAAGCAAGATGGGCTCTGATTGTCCGTTGCGTTGAATGCTCTGTTTCAGGGCATTGAACTCGTCCGAGTTCATCGCCGGGAACAACTCGACGCAAGGATCGAGGGGGTACGTCGTGACGGTTTTTGCCGTCGTGGATGGTTTCTGCTTGGAGGCCGCAGAAGGGGCGCTAGGAGTGTGAGACATGTCGCGTTCCGGTTTGAAAAGTCAAAACTTCGGCGCGCACCAAACCCTTGGTGCGTGCGTATGGACGCGGACGAAACGGGGGGAGAAGAATCGTCCGCTTAGCGCGAACGTATGCACTGGATCGAGCGATCCGTGGAGGTGTGATTGAGGGAGTGGGTATCACTGTGCATATGCCTACCAGTCTACGAATTTCAGAACGTTTGTCAAGGGCAGCCAGGCCGCATGAGTGCGGCCCATGACCCTGTCCGAATGTCCGTGGCACAGGATGCCGCACCCCACTTACGCAAACGAGGGTGCACTTGCTAATGTGGTTTCCCTAGCCCCCGGAAATGATTCCGGGATGTCGTCACAACTGTCCAAGAAAGACACCGACAACACCCCAGCGCATGTGATTCACCAGAGTTCGAGCCGACGTGCGCCCAGGTTGCGGCTGGGCACATCGGTGCGAGCCTCGATCAGGAAAAATCACATGCAGCAGAAGAGAAAAGCGCCAGCAGGGGCCAGAACAAAGCAGCCCTACCTAAAACCATCGCCCAAGCCACGGTTGGGCGCAAACGGACAGGTCGAACCCGTGATCGACTACATGGACCATGCCCCTGTGCATCCCCTGTACGTTATGACGGACGGTCTGTTTCGGCCCATCCAACATGGCACCCGAGCTGCCGGAATTCAGGCAGCAAACACCGCGATCCGGGGAGGGGCGTGCAAGACGCTTGTGGACTGCGTCTGGAAGTCCGAGCAGGCCTTGGACATTACCGATCAGATGGTCCTGTACCACCTGTGTCAGTTGGCTGCGACGCCTGGCGAACACAGACATGCGTTTTTCCCAGCACAGCACCCTGAGGATTTCGCCACCGCACTCAGTCATATCAAGTACCAGGCTGTGAAGGCTGAAAAAACGATTGCCAGCAACCTTCCTGATCTCAGTACACCTTCTGTCTTGGTGAGCGTGGAAGTCACGATCCCATCACTTGCGCGGGGCGTAGGAATGACCGCTACGGGGCCGAATACTGAGATTGTGCGCAACAGCGTGCGCAGGTTGCTCCGCACAACGTGTGAGGCATCGCTGTACTACCCAGGCAGCGGCAGCCACTGGGGGACTTGCTCATACACGCTGTTATCAGCGGTGCTCACGGGGGAGGCGCCTGCCCGTGTCTTCGTATTCCTCAACCCTGAACTATCGGCAGGCTGCGTATCTCGAAGCGGTGTGAACTGGATCAACATGCGTGAGCAGCGCTTGTTGCAGTCCAAGCCCGCAAGGCGTCTGCATGCCTGGCTGTCAGCATGGGCGTTCACTGGCGAATTCCGAAAAATCAAGCTGGAAACCCTGCTGCCGCACGTCTGGGGCACCGAGGAATGCACGGCCTCAGCCAAGAAAAGCCGCATCAGGACGTTGAAGGAGGCTGTCCAGGCCATTGCAGGGCTGCCTGGGTGGGTGTGCTGGTTCAATGATGCTGATCGGATGGTGCGTGTGCGCAAACCCCGGTTTGTGGGCAGTCCCGATGAAGACGTTGTAACGCCAACCGCAGACGTTGTGACGGAGACCCCCATCGTTGCGACGGACACCATGGACGTTGTGACGGAACCTGGCGATGTGGCAGAGCCCAATGCTGGCGCGGCTTCCGAGGTGGTTGAAGCCCTGATCTAAGACTCATCCAAGACCTGTTTAAGACAGGTCTATGGTGAGTGGTGAAGACCACTCCGCCGCTGGAACGGCGTCGGGTCATCACCCGGGGTATGGCGAATCGCATGTACTTGGGTAGATCGTCTCACTGGAATAGTGGGAGACGTACGAACCACGGAATGCTGGGGGTTTGAAAGCCTGGCTGCCCGCTATTCGTCAAGGTGCTTTGTACTTGGCCAGTGCTCGCAAGAACTTGACCTGCCGCTCATTCAAAGTCCCGAGTTGGAGAGCCTTCATGTCCCGCAATCGTTTGACGATCAGCGCCAACGAAGGAAGCAGCATTGGTTCCTCAGGGTGTGGCTGACTGCATTGTTAACTCCGTCGGCACTGGGGCATATGCAACGAGTATTGGGCCATCGGAGCAACTCCACTGCTTTCTGTCGAATATGCTCAGCGTAAACATGAGTATCAGCAATCGCAAGACGTAAGATGTTGTGAAGCGTCAAACAGGAGAGGCCTATGACCCACGTTGGCAAAGATGATGAGCAATTGGAGCAATCGCTAATCGACATCGCAGTCGAGAGCTGGCGCTTCTCGCGTTTGTTCGGCAAGGTGGTCGGCAAGCTCGACGCGGGTGAGTCAGGCCGCTACATCAACCAGATCCGCTACTTCCAGAAGAAGGTCGAGGAAAGCCTGGACTGCAACGGTCTGAAGCTAGTAAATGTCGAGGGGCAGCCCTACGACGCGGGGATGGCTGCATCTGCCTTGAACCTGGGGGACTTCGGCCCTGACGATGTGCTGCTCGTTGAGCAGATGCTGGAGCCGATCATCATGGGACCAAAAGGGCTGCGCAAACAAGGCACGGTAATGCTCAGGAAGGTGGAAGCATGAAATACGTCGGTATCGACCTCGGCACAACCAACAGTGCCATCTGCTCGTTCGATGGGGACAAGATTTACCTCTACAAGAGTCCGGAACAGCACGATGTAACGCCTTCGGCCATCTTCATCGACCGGCGCGGCAACAAGTACGTCGGCTCGCGCGCCTACAACAGTGCCGCAAAGAACCCAGACAACGCGGCGGTGCTGTTCAAACGACTCATGGGTACGAGCACGCCCGTGAAGCTGCCTGCGGTCAACCTCACGATGACACCGGAGGAATGTTCCGCCGAGGTGTTGCGCTCACTCTTTGGCTACCTGCCGGAGGAGATTCGCGGCGATGGTGACACCGGCACCGTCATCACGGTTCCGGCTGCCTTCAACCAAATGCAAAAGGACGCCACGATGGCTGCCGCTGATGCAGCCGGGCTCGGGCGGGTTGCGTTGATGCAAGAGCCGGTCGCTGCGGTGATGAGCGTCATGCGCCAACGCAAAAACGACGGCATTTTTCTTGTGTATGACATTGGTGGCGGCACGCTGGATGTTGCCATTGCCGAGAGCATCGGTGGTCGCGTGAACCTACTTGCACACGGCGGTATTGCCATGTGTGGTGGCCGCGATTTCGACCGCATTCTGTTCGACAACGTCGTCAAGCCGTGGCTACTCGACAACTTTGATTTGCCAGAAGATTTGGCGTCCAACCCGCAGTACAAGTCGTTGCGCACCATTGCGACCTGGGCGGCTGAAAAAGCAAAAATTGCGCTGTCGCAAAGCGACGAATCTGTCATCAGTCTTGCCGAGAATGAGCTCGGTGTGCGTGACCAAGCGGGTGAAGAAATTTACCTCGATATTCCGATCAGCCGAACTTTGTACGACAGCTTGATTGCGTCCAAGGTCGAAGAGTCGATTCAGGCCACCCGCGAGAGCATTGAAAAAGCTGGGCTGAGTTCGCACGACGTTGAGCGGATTGTCTTTGTAGGCGGGCCTGCGCAGTACAAAAACCTGCGCGACAAGGTCGCATTCGAGCTCGGCATCGCACCGTCCACCGACGTGAACCCGATGACTGCCGTTGCCGAAGGCGCGGCAGTGTTTGCCGAGTCCATCGATTGGGCTTCGCAGAGTCGTGGGCGCAAGAGTTCCCGTGGCGCACTCAGCGCCGGTGGCGCGCTCGACCTTTCATTCAATTACATCGCACGCACGCCGGAGCACAAGGCCAAGATCGTCGCCAAGTTGTCGCGCGCGCCAGCGGGTATCGAGTTTCAGATCGACAGCCTCGACACGGGTTGGTCGTCAGGCCGCGTTGCGCTGAAGGATGGCGCGAGTGTCGAACTCAGTCTGTCCAAGCCCGGCGACAACCTTTTCAAGGTGTTCGTGTTTGACTCGAACGGGGCTCCTATTGCGCTGGGCGAAGACAAGATCGTCATCGCCCGCACTGCCGCCAGCATTGACGCGATTCCCGCGTCCCACTCCGTTGGTGTGGAAGCCCGCGACAAGGTTGGTGGCCGCTTGGTGCTGGACTATCTCGTGCGTGAAGGCGACCAGTTGCCCAAGAAGGGCAAGAAGTCCTTCAAGGCGGGTGAATCCCTCAAGGCCGGAAGCGCCGGGTCGATCAAGTTCAAGCTATGGGAAGGCGAAATCTCCGATCCGATCAACGACAACCGCTTCATTGGCATGTTCGAGATCAAGGGCACGGACTTCGACGACGGTGTCATCGCCGCAGGCGCGGAGATGATCTGCGAGTTTGAAGTGCTCGACTCCGGCAACATCATCTTGGAGGTTTCGGTTCCCTCCATCAGCGGCTCGTTCCAGAGCGGTCGCAACTTCTACTCCAGCCAGGAAGGCAAACTCGACTACTCCAACCAGGCCAGGAATATTCAGGAGCAGTCGGAGCACACCTTGGAGCGCCTTGAAGAGATGGCATCCAAAGTGGACGACCCGCGTCTGGAGCAGGCCCGCGAGAAACTGGAGCAGGCCAGCTCTATTGAGTCGGGCGAAGCCGATCCGGAAACGGCGAAGCAGGCAATGGACAACGTGCAGGAGGCCAAGCGCCTGCTGGCGCTGACGCGCAAGGAGCACCTGAAGGACATCCGCCAACTCGAACTTGACAGGGCGGTCGATTTCTTTGAAAAGGCCGTGCGCCAGCACGCACGGCCCACCGAGGTCACGTCCTTCGACAACTTGGTCAAGACGGCGCAGCGCGCGCTCGAAAACAACGGCAGCGATTTCGAGTCGCACTTGGATGATCTGCGCAGCCGCAACTTCATGATCTTGTGGCGTCAAGACTGGTTCGTGATCGACCACTTCAAACGACTGGCTCAGGCAAGCTACCTCTTCTCTGACGCCAGAGAGCATGCGCAGCTCGTGGCGGTCGGAACCGAAGCCATCAAGGCCAACGACATCGACAAGTTGCGCGCAGTGGTCGGCCAACTCATCTCGATTCAAGTGGGCTCTGCGGGTGACGACGACATGATGGCCGGTGCCAATATCGTTCGGAGTTGATGCTCATGGCCCTCGACGCATGGCTCCCCATCGGTTTCAAACTGCCAGACGGCGCGAAAGTTCGCACCGCGCTGTTCGAAGGTACGGATTGGCAAATCTACGAGACGATGGGCGGCGGGCGTGCGCTCGTCGTGTTGGGCGCGCTGGCGCAGCATTGGCAGGATGCAGGTCTGGTTGAAGATGGAACGCTCAACGCCGCACAGTTCGGCGACCGCCAGTTGCGGTCAATCTCCAGCGCGCCGAGCCAGACGCTTTGCCCAGTCGGCGAAGGAAAGTCTCCCGACAATAAATCCGAGGCGCTTTCCTTCGCCTTGGCGTTGAAGGCAACGCGCGACATCGACGCGGATTCCCCGTTGCAAGACGCCCTCTACATTGAGAAGATCACGCGACTGCTTCCCACCTACAGCATCAGCTCCAGAATCGGCGACGACGTCGTGCTCGGCTACTGGCTGACCGGCGGCACGAACATTCCGGCCACATCTTTTCGACGGCTGCGGCAGTCCATGAGCTGGCTCGGTGCGGGCCATTTGAAGGATGTCGTGCAAGCTGCGGGCTTCGAGGTCGCCGAAATCATCCCGCTGGCGCGCAAGCCTGCAGCTCCTGACGAAGCAACGGAAGCCGCCCCCGCCGAGAAGGTTGAGCAAGTCAAACTCGCCGAGCCGGAACCCAACAAGGTCTTCGAACTCGCCGGGCGGCCCGAACTGGCTGCTTTCTTGAACGAGCACATCGTCGACATCATCCTGCACCGCGACCGTTACAAGGCGCTCGGCATCGAGTTCCCGTCGGCGGTGATCCTGCACGGCCCTCCGGGTTGCGGCAAGACATTTGCTGTGGACCGGTTGGTGGACTTCCTCGGCTGGCCCAGTTTCCAGATCGACGCCTCCAGTGTCGCCAGCCCCTACATCCACGAGACCAGCAAGAAGGTCGCGCAGGTGTTCGACAAGGCGATGGAGAACGCGCCATCCGTCCTCGTGATCGATGAGATGGAAGCCTTCCTGGCTGACCGTGAGATGGGTTCGGGTCATCACCGCGTCGAGGAAGTAGCCGAGTTCCTGCGCCGCATTCCGGAGGCGGTAAAGAACGACGTGCTGATCATCGCCATGACCAACCGTATCGACATGATCGACCCGGCAATCCAGCGCCGAGGACGTTTCGATCACGTCATCAAGGTGGATTTCGCCAGCGAGGTTGAAGTGCAGTCGCTGCTGGACAAGCTGCTCTCCTCCTTGCCCAAGGAGTCGGACGTGGATTCCAAGCCGCTGGCGAAGGAGCTTGCTGGCAGGCCCTTGTCTGATGTTTCATTTGTGGTGCGCGAAGGCGCAAGGCTCGCGGCGCGATCTGGCAACGAAAAACTGGATCAGGCCAGCCTGTTGGCCGCCCTGCGTGCATCACCGGCGCGCGAGCGCGAGGGTGGCGAAACCAAGCGGCGCATCGGATTCGTTTAAGGGGAGGTGGTAGTGACGGGCGAAGAAGAACAGAAGAAGGGAGAAGGCAAAGGCTTCGCAGGCCTTTCCTCGCTCGTGTCCGACGTGGACACGACGCTGCTCCTCTCCGCCAAAACAGAACCTGCTGCCGCTGCACCGGGTGCCGGACGTCCCGCCCCGCAGTCGCAGCCCGCGCAGCCGCAGCCGCAGCCGCAGCCGAGCCAGCATCAAACGTACCAAGAACCTGCGCAGCCGCCGTCCTCTGGATCGTCTGGCGGCAAGTGGATATTAGGCATCGCCGCCGTCATCGGCCTGCTCTGGCTGATCGGCCAGTCGAACAAGAACACGACTTCTCCGGCACCTGCTTACTCTCCGCCGGCGCAAAGCACCGCTCCGAGCTATACGCCACCACCGCAACCACAAGCACCATCACGCCCGGTTGAGACCAAGCCGCCGGTCGGCCAAGATCTCGTGCTCTCAAGGGAGCAAATTCGGTATTGCTTGGCCGAAGACATCCGCATAGATGGCGCGAAGTCCGCGCTCAACAACTACACCGATGTCGATGTGGATCGCTTCAATGCGATGGTGGCCGACTACAACAGCCGTTGCAGTTCATTTAAATATCAGACTAATAATCGAGGGCGCAATGATTTGAATAGTTCTCAACGAGACATTGAGCCATTCCGGAGTCAGCTTCAATCCGAGGGTAGGAGCAGATTCGATCGTAGTCCATCCACTGGCTCGCTGTCGGTTCCTGAGCCGTCGCGTCCTGCTCCGGATGCGACGGTGCAAGCGATCCAGCGCAAACTCATCGAACTCGGTTACGACGCTGGCACCGCTGATGGTTTGATGGGGCGAGGTACGCGTTCCGCCGTCATTGCCTTCCAGCAGGACAGAGGCTTGGCCGCGACCGGCGAGGCAGATCAAGCGTTGCTGCTTCAGCTACAACGTTCGCCTTCGCGCCCCAACGCCACTTTAACCACACCTTCGGCGTCCTCTTCTCCGGCGGCACTGGCCACTGCGCCAGCACCCCAGCCACCACCCCAATCCAACGGTGTACCAGATTTCTCTAGGGCCAGCGCATCTGAGCAAGCGTCGATTGAGAGTGTTTGTGGTGTTCACAAGCGCGTGAGCGGGCCGGCAGACTACTACCGGTGTCAACAAACTGAGCTGACAAAGTTATCGAACTCTGGAGGCCAGCCTGATCTGTCTCGCGCCAGCGCATCTGAGCAAGCGTCGATTGAGAGTGTTTGTGGTGTTCACAAGCGCGTGAGCGGGCCGGCAGACTACTACCGGTGTCAACAAACTGAGCTGACAAAGTTATCGAACTCTGGAGGCCAACCTGATCTGTCTCGCGCCAGCGCATCTGAGCAAGCGTCGATTGAGAGTGTTTGTGGTGTTCACAAGCGCGTGAGCGGGCCGGCAGACTACTACCGGTGTCAACAAACTGAGCTGACAAAGTTATCGAACTCTGGAGGCCAGCCTGATCTGTCTCGCGCCAGTGCATCTGAGCAAGCGTCGATTGAAAGTGTTTGTGGTGTTCACAAGCGCGTGAGCGGGCCGGCAGACTACTACCGATGTCAACAAACTGAGCTGACAAAGTTATCGAACTCTGGAGGCCAGCCTGATCTGTCTCGCGCCAGCGCATCTGAGCGAGCGTCGATCGAGAGTGTTTGTGGTGTTCACAAGCGCGTGAGCGGGCCGGCAGACTACTACAACTGCCTACGTGGCGAGTTGAACAAGTTGACGTACCGATAGTGGCGAAGACCAGATACTGAAAATGGCAATGGCAATCTGTTTCAAATGTGGTTCCGCGAAATCCGGCGCATTGGTCGCTTGCCGGAGCTGCAATGCTGCCCCGCGCGCGAACAGCGAGTATGCCGTTTCGCTTGCCCTGTCCGATCACCTGTCGACGAAAGATCAACTTGCGCAATACAGCCACGAGTTGCGCAGCGGCAAGCAGTTGTCGGTGCCGCGTGAGGCACTCGTGCAGGCGCTCGATGCGCTGAAAGACCCGCAGCTCCTGGCGATGTTACGCGCCCAATCTTCTCCCTCTTCGCCATCGCCATCCACGAACTTAGCCAATCAAAAATCGGTTGACCCAAGGCTAGTGCCGTTAATGGCGCAAAAAATCAACCAATATCCAATTCTCCTGCAGGACAGTACCCTGCTTCCGCAATTGGATGTGCAGTTCGAAGTTGTATGCGAAGCGATGGCAAAAACTCATTCGCTACAACAGATCGTCGATGAGTGTTTCCGACGGGCATTTCCTCCTGATGGAATTCCAAAAGCCAGACACATCGCACCATTGGTAAGCAGTCAACGCTCAACCACGGCATCGATTCCGAGCAAGTCAACGCATCGCCTAATCACAACCGCACTGCACCAGTCGGCGTTTGCAATCTTGGGCGTGACGACCCGCGACAACCGCAAGCGCATCGTCGAGTCGGCGGAAGAGAAGTCGTTGGAACTGGATCACGACGTTTGCCAGAAGGCGCGCTCCGACCTGACCAACCCGCGCACCCGCTTGAGCGCGGAGATCGGGTGGCTTCCCGGCGTCTCGCCGCGTAAGGCGAGCCAGTTGGTCGAGAACTTGGTTAACGACCCGATGGCGATACGCCAAGAGTCTGGCCTGCCCACGCTCGCGCACCTGAATCTGCTGGCCGCCGCGTTCGAAGCCGTGGATGGCAAGCACGATGCTGACGACTTGGCCGAATTCATCATGGAAGCCGCCTACCTCGCCGAAGATCTGACCCCGGAGGAGGTGTTGCGCGACATCAACGAGGATCGCGCGGTGTCCGGATTCCCGGAAGTGCGTGCGCTTGACCAGATCGAAGCCGAACTGACGGAGCGCAAGCGGTACTACCGTGGTGCCATCAAGGAGGCCATCAACAGGCTGCCGCCGATGACGCTCATCCGAGTGATGACCGAAACCGTGGATGGCGTGACCTCCGGCGGCAAAGATCATGCGCCGGGACTGATCGATGACCTGGTGGACAGCTACGAGATAGAGACGCACGGCATCCTGCAAAAGGAGGCCGAGAACGTCCAGAAGCTCATCAAGGCGGCCAGAGACCATGCTGGCTCAGGCGAAACCGCCGTCGAGCCCTATGTGGACAAGCTCGATGCGGTTGCGCGCAATTGGGACAAGATCGCCCAGCCCATTCAACTGAGTTCGAAAGCGCGTGGCATCGACCACGAAGCAAGCCGCGACTTGGCTTACGAGATTCGCAGTCTCGCCATCGATCTGTTCAACAAGCATGACATGCTCGCCCAGTCGCAGCGATTGACGGGTCTGATTCAGGAGATCTTTGCCGAGGTTCCCGAAATAGCGGATCGGGTCGAGGAGGATGCTGACGCGCTCGCGGACATCTTTCAGCAACGCAAGCAGGCATCAGCGCGCCAGGACGAGTGGGTGCGCGAGATCACGTACCGTGCCGAGATCGGTGTGATGTTCAAGGACACCTTGAGCATCTCGCCTCAGGGCGTGTCATGGAAAGGCCAGAATTTCCCGCTGGATTCGATCACGCGCGTTCGTTGGGGTGGCGTCAGTCATTCCGTCAATGGCATTCCTACCGGGACGACCTACACGATTGCGTTCGGCAACCGGAACTCCGAAGCAGTCGTGGAACTGAAGAAGCAAGACGTCTACAGCACGTTCATTGACAAACTCTGGCGGTCAGTCTGCGTGCGTCTGCTTACTGAGATGCTCGAAGCCTTGAAGGAAGGGCGCGACCTGCATTTCGGCGATGCACGAGTGCACGACGATGGCATCACGCTGGTGAAGCGCAAGTTCCTAGGCTCCAACGAGCAGATTCGCTGCTCTTGGGATCGTGTCCATGTGTGGAGTGCAGATGGTTCGTTCTGCATTGGTGCCAAGGACGATAAGAAGATCAACGCCGGGATTTCCTATATCCACGGCGCGAACACTCACATACTGGAGCAGGCCATCCGCATGGGCTTCAAGAAACCGGGAATGCGCCGCTTGAGCGAACTTTTGCAGTGATTCAACCTAGTATCTAGGGGAGCAGTATTCATGGGATTTCTGTCCAACCTATTCGGTGGCAACAAAGAAGACAAGGCGCTGCGCGAAGCAATGGCGCACATCCACCGCATCCTCGATGACGAAGCGTTTCAACTGGAACTCGTTCATCCGGCGATGAAGGCGATGCTGGAGTCTGCCCCGGCCTACGACAAAGACCCGAAAGGCACCGGCCCATTCGGCTTTACCGAGACCAATCCGATTCCGGTCAACGGGCCCATCGGCCAACTGGCGTATTTGTCCAGACTCGAAACTCAGTCCGGACACCGCATCCTGTTCCACCGCCTCGGAGCCATAGGCACAGTCGACGTGTTCGAGGCCGTGTCATTCAATGGAGCCGAGTGGTTCATCCTGTTCGTCGATCTTTATCACCCACGACGCTCGCGGCTAACGCCGGATGGCTTCCGGTTCACGAAGGAGGCTGCTCAGTTCTCCGGCTTCCACAAGTTCTGCGAAAACTTCCCCTACGACTTCGTCGAAAAGAAATCGTCCGAGCGCGAATCGGGACTGAGCATGGCCTACATTGCCATCAGCAAGGTGTCCGACCAAATTCAGAATCGAGTCTTCAATCGGCCGCTGGCTCACAAGGCCAAGCTCGATCTCGTGAAGAGCCGGTTGTCGAGCTTCCAATCCCAATAGGTGACGCCGATGAAGAAACCGCTTCTCGCGACGCTCGCCGCATTGATGGGCCTCCAGGCCGCACCTGCCCTGGCCGAGAACTACGAGGTGAACCTGACCCGCAAGGGCAGCAACGTTTACAAGATTGACGGCAAGGACATCATCATCCAGACACGCTACTGCTACGTCTACGCCTACTCTGAGGAGGCGATCTTCAAGACGTCAGGCTACGGCGGCGAGGTGATTTTCTTCGACAGCAAGGACAAATGTGACGTGAAGGCGGTCTTTGGCTTGTCGAAGCAGAAGCCGGGGAAATACGTGGTAACGGTCAGCCATGAGGACGACGACTGGTATGAGGTTTTTGGAACCAGCTCGTACATCAAGACATCGAGCTGCCTATCTCTTGCTCTGGGCGAGGAGGCTTACCTGACCATTGCGAATTCCGGGTTCGGAAGACTGCGCTTCAAAGATGGCAACGACTGCATGGTCGAAGGCGTTTACACCAAGCTGCGGCTATGAGAGGGAGATGATGAACCGTGGCTGCTGCTGACGACAAACAAAAGGGAAGCGCCACAGGCTTCTCCGGTCTTTCGACGCTCGTCTCCGATCTCGAAGACAACCGTCCTGCCAGCAAAACTGCGCCGGAAGTCGCCCCGCCGCCGAGCAACCCTCCGCCTCCAGAATCTCCGCCCACACGGGCCGAGGAAGCCCCGGCTGCATCCACCGCACCTCAATCGCCCAACGGAAAGAGCGACAGTTCTTCCGATGTGACCACCGGCAAATGGATGGTCGGCTTCGGGTTGGGAATCGGGCTTCTGCTCATCATCTTCGTCAACTCGACCAAGCACGAGCCCCCCCGTTCGACGACGCCCTCGGTTGCGCAAGCACCTACTACGGCTGTCCCCGCCTATCAACCGCCACCTCCCCCCCCGCCAGTCACGCCGAGGCAGCAGCCCACCCAAGAGGCGGTCATCCGGCGAAGCGCCGCCACGGAATCCGTGAACGTGCTCGGCCAGCAGGTCGTATTCTCGAACCCAAGTGGCTACTGCACACCGGGCAAGTCGGCACGGGAGGTGGAACTGATGGACATGGCACGGCGTTCCCTCGGAGAAGGTTCTCGCCTCGTGCATGCCGCAGTCCTTTGTTCAGAACTGAAGGACTACAGGCAGGGCACGCGGGAAATGCTGGATCACTGGCTGCAAATCCAACTCATCGGGCCGAAGGGAAATTTCCAGCGAATCGAGGTACCGCGCGAGACGTTCCTGTCCGGCCTTTCCAAGTCGAGTCCACGGGTGAATCCTGCCGAACTCAATCGACGGCTGAAGGCGTCGTTCGAGAACAGCGACATCAGCCTGTCCGACATGAAGTTTGAGCCGATAGGGCGGGACGGCAACGCGGTCTATTTTTCCATGCGAATGAACATGAGCATTGGGGAAACCAGCCGACCGATTTCCGGGATCAGCGGGATCACCCTTCTGAACTCCCTTCCTCTGTCGATCAACGTCTATGAAGGCACCGGCTCGCCGCAGAGCCGTGGCCAGTTGCAGGCCGTCCAGCAGGAGTTGCTGAACAGCCTCCTCACCGAGAACTGACGATGAAAACTGTTGCCGCCGACCGAAAACTGACAGTCTGAAAGGTCTGATGCCGATCCAAAATTGACAGGGGTGTTCAACTGCCCTGCTGAATTTTTCAGCAGGGATGTAAGAGGTGATCACCATGGACATGATTGGCAAGGTCAGGCGCATGAAGTGGCGCGACCAACTCTCTGACGGAGAGATTTGCAGAAGAACGGGACTGGCCAGAAACACGGTCAAGAAGTGGCTCAGGGCCCCCGGCGACATAACCCCGAAGTACGAGCGCAAGAAGGCTGATGGAAAGCTCACGCCATTTGTGGCGGTGTTGGAGCAGGCCCTGCGCACGGATGCGCACCGGGCCAAGAACGCAAGGCGCAGTGGCAAGGCGCTGTTTGCGCAGATTCAGGCCCAGGGATACCGGGGTGGCTATAGCGCCGTGACGGACTTCATCCGTGCATGGCGGGTGGAGAGCGCCAAGGATCCCGCCAGGGCCTTTGTACCGCTGAGTTTCGAGTTGGGCGAGGCCTTCCAGTTCGACTGGAGCGAGGAAGGTCTGCTGGTTGGTGGGGTGTTCTACAAACTGCAAGTGGCCCATCTGAAGCTCTGCGCCAGTCGTGCCTTCTGGCTGGTTGCCTACCCTGGGCAAGGCCATGAGATGCTGTTCGATGCCCATACCCGCGCCTTCCAGGCATTGGGAGGCGTTGCCAGGCGCGGCATCTACGACAACATGAAGACGGCGGTGGACAAGGTCAAGAAAGGCAAGGGGCGCATCGTCAACGCACGCTTCTCGGCCATGTGCAGCCACTACCTGTTTGATCCGGACTTCTGCAACGTCGCCTCGGGCTGGGAGAAAGGTGTGGTGGAGAAGAACGTGCAGGACAGCCGCAGGAGGATCTGGATCGAAGCTGCCAGCAGGCGCTTTGGATCGTTTACCGAACTCAATGCTTGGCTGGGGGAGCGATGTCGTTCGGTGTGGGCGGACACCGTGCATCCGATCCACAAGCAGTTCACGGTGGCAGAGATGCTGGAGTTGGAGCGCCCCCACCTCATGTCCGTGCCTGTGCTGTTTGATGGGTATGTGGAGAAGCCCGCGCGGGTAAGCAGCACTTGTCTGGTAGCGGTGGCGCGCAACCGCTACTCCGTTCCTTGCGAATGGGCGGGGCACCTGGTCAGCACGCGTCTGTACCCCAATCGGGTGGACATTGCCTGCGCGCAAACCATCATCGCCAGCCACGCCCGCACACCTGGCAGCGGCCAAGTCACCTATGACTGGCAGCACTACATTGAACTGGTGCAGCGCAAGCCCGGTGCACTGCGCAACGGTGCACCGTTCCTGGACTTGCCTGAGCCCTTGCAGCGCTTGCGCAAATCCCTTCTGAGGTACCCAGGCGGTGACCGCACCATGGCACAGGTGCTGGCCAGCGTTCCGCAGGCGGGCTTGGACGCAGTACTGGTGGCGGTTGATCTTGTCCTTGAAGGTGCCACGCCCAATGGAAGTGTCAGTGCTGAGCATGTGCGCAATGTGCTGGCCAGGCTGAACGCGCCACCCAGGCCGGAGCATGCCAAAACCACCTTGCAACTGACCAACCTCCCGCTGGCAGATACCGCGCGCTACGACCGTTTGCGCCCCACCCACAACGATAACCAAGGGGTCATTCATGTCTGAATCCAAACGCGATGTGCAAAGCGAACTCAAGGCCCTGCGCTTGAATGGCATGGCCAGTGCCTGGGCTGACCTTATGGAGCAGGATGGCGGCTCCACGATTCAGAGCTCGCGTTGGCTGATCGAGCATTTGCTTCAAGCGGAGGAAGTGGATCGTCATATGCGCTCGATTGCCCACCAGATGAAAGCAGCACGCTTCCCGATTCACCGGGATCTTGCTGGCTTCGACTTCGAGGTCTCACCCGTGGACAAGGTGCTGATCAAGAGGTTGGCGGACCTGAGCTTCACCGACGATGCCCAGAACGTTGTCCTGATTGGTGGTCCTGGTACCGGCAAAACCCACTTGGCAACGGCGCTGGGAATCAATGGGCTGACGCACCATTCCAAACGTGTCCGGTTCTACTCGACGGTGGATCTGGTCAATGCGTTGGAGCAGGAGAAGGCCAAGGGAAATCCGGGACGCATAGCCATGAGCTTGATGCGCATGGACCTGGTAATTCTGGATTCATGTTGAGTGGTTGGTTATGTGGAGTCCGCGGCCGGCCGCAGAGGATCAGGCATATTTTTGAACTCCACATAACAGTCAGAGCCGGCGAAGCCAGTCCACCAAGTTGACGCCGCCGAGCGCCAAGTCGCCGGCCTTCGGCGGGGCCAGAGCGTCTGGGAACACTTGCAGCAGCGCCTGGCGCTTGAGATCCAAGTCGGCGCGCGCATACACCATCGTGGTGTTCAGGCTCGCGTGCCCGAGCCACTGGCTGATGCTGGCGAAGTCGACGCCAGCCTTGAGCAAATGGATCGCGGTGGTGTGGCGGATCGAGTGCGGATGAATCGACTTGTTCGCCAGCGTTGAGGACTTGGATGCTGCATTGGCTAGGTGGCGCTGTAGGAGGTAGCGAACGCCGAACCGCGTGAGCGGTTGACCGCGTTGGTTGACGAAAAGCGGCAGATCGTCAGCAGCCCCCTCGCATGCCATACACAACGGACGTAAAAGGCCTGCGGTGGTCGCCCAGATGGGGCATATCCGGATCTTGTTGCCCTTGCCGGTCAGGCGAACCTGCGCTGGCGAATCAAGACGTACATCACGCGGCCTCAGATTGAGGATCTCCTGAACGCGCGCACCGGTATTGAACATCAGCGCGAACAGCGCATAGTCGCGCCGTCCACGATCATCCGATCGATCTATCACGTCGAGCAGGTCGCGAACTTCGCCATGCTCCAGATACTCAATCGGCGCGTTCTTCGCGCCGCGCTTGAAGGGAACGGCCAACAAAGCCTGCAGTGTGGCCATGTGCTGCGGATGCTCGGTGGCGAGGAATCGTGCCAGGGTATGCAGGGCGGCGAGCCGGGCATTACGCGTGGCGATGCCGTTGCCACGTTGTTCCTCCAGGCTGGACAAGAACTGAGTGACGCGCTCGGGGCGGAGATCGTCGATCTCCAGACGTTCGACGCCGCGTCCGGCGTCCCGCGAGACGAACCTCAAGAAGAGCACGATGGCATCCCGATAGCTTCGGATCGTATGGGAGCTCATCCCTCGCTGGTTGGGCAGGTAGTCCTGGAAGAAGCGCACGAGCGCGCGCCCGAGGTTGTTCTGGTGGACGGCTGCCATCACGCCACCCCGCCCGAAACCAAGTTGCCGAAGGACGCCTCGAAGCGATCGCTGGCCGCCTGCGCCAGCTCGGGTATCCAACGCAGGTAGTACGCCGTAGATACGATCGAGACGTGGCCCATGTACATCGCGAGCTTGGGCAGGTTGGACTGCACGTCAGCACCCTGGCGGTACCAGCGCAACAAACACTGGACCGCGAAGCTGTGGCGGAAGTCATGCACACGAGGTCGCCGCCCGTCCCACCCTCGGACGTTCGCCGACTCGACCAATTCCTGCAGACCCGTGCTCAGGCCGGTCCCGGTGTAGCCGTAGCAATGCCGTGTACCGTGGCACAACAAGGGCTGCGTCGACGCTGAAACGCCCCATTGATGTTGGCGACGTCGGAGGTACGCGCGCAGCTCTGCCCCCGCATCCTTAGAGAGCGGCACCCACCGGGACTTGTGGAACTTGGACTCCCGAACCCGCAGCACCGCGTCCCGTTCGTTGACGTCGCCGAGTTGAAGGCGAAGTAGCTCACCGCGACGCAGTCCTGCTGTGTACAAAAGCACTATGGCCAGCCGCAACACGTCCGGTCGCAACGCCGAGTCTGGGGTCGGCCTGACCGCCTGCGCTGCGGCCAGCATGCGGGCGACCGCCGCCGGGGCGATGATGACGGGCGCCTTGTGAGGATGCGGCTTCGGGAACCGGTTCGGATCGGGAACAAAGCAGGATGGCTCGCTGCGCTGGCGATAAAGGCACCAGTTGCGAGCGATCCGCTGCCGGTTGCGGCGCACATTGCCGGTCAGGCCTTCATGGGATGCGCACCAGCGCTCGAACGAGTGGAGAGTCACATCGCGTTCGCTGGTTGCGCAGATAAAGTCACGCAGCGAATGCAGGATGTCTTCTTCGGCGACGTAGGCCCGCCCTAGTGCCCTCTGGCGTTCCAGATAGTCGGCGATGCTGCGATCAATCGCAGTGCTTAATGTTGTTGACGACATGGCTACCCCCTACACTTCTTGAGCCTGTGGAACAGGCAACGCCACATCACGCAGCGCGTCCAACTGCAGGCGAAGGTAGGCACAGGTGCTCTCCAGGCCGCGATGACCGAGCACATCGCCAATGGCCTTGATGCCGACACCTCGATGAAGCAGACGCATCGCGAAGCTGTGACGCAAGCAGTACGCCGAGGTTCCCTGCAACGCAAGCCCACTGCGCGCGGCACGAGTCTGGTAAAGCTTGCACACGGCGGTGTGCTTGATTGCGCCTGAGGGACCGCGGGCCCGCAGGAACAACTCCGGCCGGGTGCTGCCAGTTCTGCCGGCATTCAGGTAGCGCTTGATGACGCGTAGGGTCTGATCGGCCAGCGGCAGCAGCAGGACCGATCGGGTCTTGCGCTGATCGACACGCAGGGTCTTGGCCTGCCAGTCGATGGAGTCCAGCCGAAGTGAGGCGACCTCGCATGGTCGCAAACCATAATGCGCCAACAAATACAGGATCGTGTAGTCGCGCCAGCCCGTCGCCTGCTTGCGGTCGATCGATTGCAGCAGCGCCTGCACGGTCGCCCACGGGATCGCTCTTGGCGGCAGCTCGCCGCGATACACGCGCGGCGAGTCGATAGCATCCAGGCGTAGGGCCATCAGACCCTGCACGTGACAGAACCGAAGAAACGAGCGCAGGCGAGCGACCCAATGCTGCAGGCTCTGGCGGCTGATGCGCTTGCCGGTTGCGACCACGTGGCGCTCGATCTGCTCTCGCGTAAGAGCGCTGATATCCAAGCCGGCTGGCAGGGTCTCTTGGAGGAAGGCTGCAACCGTCGAGACGTGTTGCACCACCGTTGAGTGGCTCAACCCGCGAACGTCATATAGAAAGTCACGATAGGCATCGAGAAGCTTGGCATGCGGCCGTACGTCGGGCTCCGACTGCCACCTGCCTTGATCTGCCAGACATCGCGCGAACGCACGCCGTGTGGCGGCGAACAGTATCCCGCCCGGTGCAGCAGCAAAGAGCTGATCCAAGTCCGCGCTGCCCAGCATTGAAGCAAAAGGTTCGTCGCCCAGTTCTAGAACCTGTCGCAGCCTGCGGACATGGTCCTGGACCACATCCCGACTGTAGCCAGTGTCGACCAACCATCGTGCGAACAATTCGAGCTGATCGCCAAACGGCGAGGCGACGTAACGCTGGTGGTACTTCGGGAAGAGTTGCTCAAGCATGGTGACCTCCGTGGCCGTCAAAAGGGACGGTCAAGGTAGCCCAATGCCACGGTTATGTTGAGTCCATCGTCGCCATTGATGCAGTGCGACAGGCGTCGTGTCCTGCAGCTCCACATAACCAACCACTCAACATGAATCAAGTAATGTCGAGCGCAACATTACTGGACGAACTTGGATACCTGCCATTCAGTCAGGCTGGGGGAGCATTATTGTTCCACCTGCTGTCCAAGCTGTATGAGCACACCAGCGTTCTGATCACTACCAACCTGACGTTCGCGGAGTGGTCTGCTGTCTTTGGTGATGCCAAGATGACCACGGCATTGCTGGACCGGCTCACCCATCACTGTCACATCGTTGAAACCGGCAATGAGTCCTACCGCTTCCGCCACAGCTCCAAGGAGGCGAAGGGAAAGATCAAAGCCAGGGAGCTGAACAGAAAGACCGAGACAAGTCTGGAGGTGCAAACCCAGTAGGAGGCTATAGTTATCCACAGCCAGCCTAACCAACGCTGGCTACACGCCCCCTATCAAAGTTGGATCGGCACACACTGTCAAGATTCAATCGGCGCCAACAGATGAAAACAGCAAGAACGACATTTTTTGCCCTGTGCTTCTGCTTTCTGGCTGCGGTCGCCCTGCCGGTCGCCGCGCAGACGGCGGGATACACCAAACTCAACGTCAAGGGGCGTGTCCAGCTTGAGGTTCCCGGCGACTGGACGATCAGCGATGCGGAGCAGCGCAGGCGGGTCAAGGAGTGGGGTGAAAAGGTGACAGGTATTCCTACTCAGCACATAGCGTCGCTTTCAGTGCAGTCCTATCCAGCGCCCTCGCGCATGTTTGTCCGGGTGTCCTTCATCCCGATGGAGCCACCAATCACGCAGGCAGATGTTCGGCAAGAGGTTCAGGCCGACAAGCAGCAGGTGTTGAAGGACTTGGCAGACGGTTGGCGCGAGGAGGCCCCGACGATGTGGGGCGGATTGGCGAAACACGGCGTGAAGGAAGTTGGGCGTCCACGTTTTGCTGTCGAATCCATTGGCGGTCAGACCGCTTTGATCATCAGCTACGGACGCACCTCCACGGCCAATCCAGCGGAAACCATGAGGGTGACTCAATACCATGTGCTGCTGGGCGCGGAAAAAGCCCTGATCACGCTTTCGTACATCGAGGGCGATCCGCAAGCGACAGCAGCGCACAACCGGTTGAAAAGCAGCATCGTTATCCGATAACAAGAAAAGGAACAGCCAGTGGCATATGAAGATCCCAACGCCCCGTCGCCAGCATCCGGCGACGTCGCCACCAAGCCAGCCGCGCCGGTCGATCAAAGCAAGAAATTTCTTGGCGGGCAACATCATCCGTGGCGGCGATTGTTCGCGCGCACGGTCGACATCTGCACGGCAGGTCTCGTGCTGTTCATGCTCTTGATATTTGCCTTTAGCGCGACGATGCCCGAACAGGCAGCGGGTTTCGCAAAGGCCATTGAGAATCCGATCATTGCCAGTGTCGTGCTGTATCTGATTTGGCTGCCTGCCGAGGCATTGCTGCTCTCGTTGTTCGGAACCACCCCGGCGAAGTGGCTGTTTGGCATCCGGGTTGCACATCCTGGCGGCAACCTGCTGTCCTTCGCAGCAGCGCTGAACCGCTCATTTTTGGTCTTTGTTCAGGGCGTGGGGTTCGGCATTCCATTCGTCGCGCTGTTCACGCAACTGTTCGCGTATCGGCGGCTCACGAAAACCGGCACGACGCTGTGGGACACATCCACCACCGCAGTGGTGATCCACAAAAAGTGGGGAATGTTTCGCGCCCTTGCTTGTACCGCCGCCGTTTTCTTTGTGCTGATCTTGATGAGTGCCTTGAACGCGGCAGGGAAGTAACAACCACCAAAGGAGGAGCCAATGGCATACGAAGATCCGAACGCGCCGTCGCAGCCGCAGACGCCCGCGACTGCCGCGCCCATAGCAGCACCAGCGGCAACGCCCGAAAAGAAGTCCGGCTCATGGGACTGGCTGTGGCCGTCCATTGTTGCGGTCATCATCGTCAAACTTTTCGGCCTCGTCGGCGGGCTGGTCACCCTTGGCTGCTACTACTGGCTCAAGCCCAAGCTGGGAACATGGGGTGCGGTTGCCGCATCCGGCGTTATCGGAGCGGTGGCCGCCATCGGCCTCTTGGCAATGATTCGTAGCTGATGCGATCTAAGGCAATGCTGATTAAGGTCCACCGGTGTTGCCTCTCAAACGTTATCCGCCCATGAAGCAGCAGACCCTGGCCATGGCCGCAGATCAAGACA
>NZ_FNQJ01000053.1 GCF_900107605.1 Acidovorax soli
GAAAGTCAATGAAATCAACGGTCTACCCAGACCACCCCCGCGCCAGTGCTAGCTTTGCGTACCGTCACTTATTGCACTGAAAACGAGGAGACCCCGGCCATGGCGATCGGCGCCGCCATCGGCACCGCCGCCACCACAGCGGCGATGCGTGGTTCGTTCCAGCCCTGCAGCGTGGTCTCGTCGCCGAACTTCCAATCGATCACGCGCCGGGCGACAGCGAGCTTGAGGCCGTCGAAGGCGCCACCGGTGAGTTCTGTCGCCAGCCCGACGCAGGTCGGAAAGTCGTCGGCGATGTGGGCGTCGCAGTGCGCCGCGAGCCGGGACGGCGACCATTGCGCGCCGGCCAGTGTCAGCGCGGTGAGGCCGCCGGCGGACATGCCGTAGTGGCCCACGCGCTGGACATCGAGCAGGGGCGCGAAGCGCGCATCGGCGGCCATCGCATCGATGGCCTGCGACACCTCCAGCGGACGGTGTTGCCAGGAGCGCGGCCCGACTGCGCTCATGTCGTGGTAGTTGTCGCCGGCGTGCTCGGGCATCGCCACGGTGAAGCCGGCTCGCACCAGTTCGATGGCCAGGTCGGCCTGCGGCCAGGGCGAGCCACCGGAACCGTGCGACATCACGACGAGCCGGCCATTGCCGCGTTGCGGTGCCGCGTTAAGCGCCGCCTCGACGACGAAGGGGCCGCGCTGCAACTGCGCCGCGGGCGCGGCCGTGGGATAGAACACCGTGATCGGACCGCTCTCGGGCGGCGCGGCGAGCGTTGTGATGCCGGTGGCGGCCGACGCCACGGCGCTCGCGAGGCCAAGCGCTGCTGCGGCCAGCAGCCGGCGCGTGCGCGTGGCTACCACGGCTCGCCTCTGGTGTTGGCCGAGAGCTTGGCGCGTTCGCGCCGTACCATGCTTTCCATCAGGTCGTTGCCCGGCGCGAATACCCAGACGGAGAGCCCGTGAAAGAGCAGGCCGACGCCCCACCCGAGCAGCGGGAAGATGGCCCAGGCCCGGCCGTGGTACAGCGAGAGCGCGATCAGCCCCAGGTTCACCGCCACGTAGACGCACGCGTGGAAGAAGAAGCCCAGCTTCGCCTTCGCGCGGCGCCGGGCCAGCTTGTCGATTTGAAGGTCGGTGTTTTGCATGAGGGTCTCCTTTGACATCAGACGCTTTGACGGTTGTCGAGGGCCGCGCCGCGCCGCAGCGCCAGCTTCCAGAGCCGCAGGCCCCGCGCCGCAAACATGCCGCTGAATGCGCCGTACAGCGCGCCCACGCACAGTGCGAAGACCCGGTCGTCCGCCAGCGACGGGTGCATCGCCATCTGGACGGACACGACGTACTTGGTGAAGAAGATGCCCATCATCAGCGCCAGCGGCACGGCCGTGCCGGCGAGATGGACGCGGCGCCCGGCCGGGTCGTAGCGCGTGCTGTCCGGCAGCGCGCGCTGCAGCACGGCGATGCCGGTCATCAGCGCGGCAACGGCCCAGCCCAGCACGGCGACCGGCTGATGGCTGAAGACCGACAGCAGTCCGTAGATGGACAGGGCGGTCATCGCGAACGGCAGGATCGTGGCGCGCCGGAGGGCGACGTCGTGCGCCACCAGCTGTCGGCCGCCCAGCCAGAGCAGCAGGGCGAAGAGGGCGAACACCCAGAGGGGCGTGCCGGCGAGGATCTGGGTCAGCATGAGGAACTCCTGAATGAAAGGGTGGGAGGGAAGCGACTGCATCGGACGCGACTGTGCGCCGGCGCCTGTCGCCGCGACAGCGCGATGCGACGAAATGCGGATGGGCGGCGCAGGCGGTCGTTCGCTGGCGCGAACGTGCCCGGTGCGCCGGGCACCGGCCCGGGGTGCTGCGTGTCAGGTCAGGGAATGCGGGCGTCGGGTATGGCGTGAGCGCGCGTGCGCTACGTGCGGCAGCGTACCGACGCGGACGCGGGCCGCAGGCACCATGCGGGGTCTCGGCCGTGCCGCAAGCGCCCCCTCGTGCAGGCCGAATGCCGCCGATTCGACCGTGCTTTCAGCAAGGACTTCCCATGTCAATATTCCACGCCATCGTCTGGCTCGACCATGACCGCGCACAGCTTCTGCAGTTCGACGCCAGCCAGGCGTTCGAGAAGCAGATCAAGGCGCACCTCTACTTCACGCGCCACGACGGAAACGAGATGCGGAGCGTGCACGAGTTTTTCGGCGAAGTCTGCGACGCGCTGGCGGGGGTCGAGCAGCTGCTGGTGGCGGGGCCGCATGCGGTACAGGAGGATTTCCGCCATTACGTCGACAAGCTGCGACCCGAGGTGGCCAGCCAGATTGTCGAATGGCAGACGCTCGACCATCCAAGCCCCGGCGAGTTGATCGCGCTGGCACGTCGCTACTTTGCGACCCATGACGCCACCGCAGGTGCGCAGGCTTGAGACAGGCGAGCGTTCGTGAATGCCTGCAAGGGCGGGCAGGGCATCACGCTCCGCGAAGCCCGTCGCGCACCTGTGCGTTGCCGAGCGAACGCGGATCGAATCCTGCGCTCAGAGGATCCGCAGTGCAGCGGCCTGCGCCTTGAGTTCGGCGCGAAACGCCGGGTGCGCGATGCCGATGAGTTCGAGCGCCCGCTGCCGGGCCGACTTGCCGCGCAACTGGGCGACGCCGTACTCCGTCACGACATAGTTGATGTCGTTCTTGCTGGTGCTGACATGCGTGCCCGGTGACAGCACCGGCACGATGCGCGAGATGGTGCCGTCTCGCGCCGTCGAGGGCAGCACGATGAACGCCTTGCCACCGCGGGAGCGATTGGCCGCGCGCACGAAATCGGATTGACCGCCCGTCCCGGAAATGGGCGCCAGCCCCAGGCTTTCGGAGCCGCACTGGCCCAGCAGGTCGATCTGCAATGTGGCGTTGATCGCCATCAGCTTGTCGTTCTGCCCGGCCAATGCCGGATCGTTGGTGAAGTCGACCGGATGGATCTCCAGCGCCGGGTTTCGGTCCATGAAGTCATACAGCTTGCGAGACCCCAGCGCGAAGGTCGCCACCATCTTGCCGGGCAGATAGGTCTTGCGGCTGTTGTTGACCGCGCCGCATTCCACCAGCGACAGGATGCCGTCGCCGATCATCTCGGTGTGGATGCCGAGGTCGTGCTTGTGCGTCAGTTGCATGACCACCGCATCCGGAATGCCGCCATAGCCGATCTGCAGCGTCGAGCCGTCGTCGATCATGTCGGCCACGTACTTGCCGATGGCTTCCTGCACCGGCCCGATCTTCGGCAGGCCGACCTCCAGCACCGGCGCGTCGTCTTCGACGAATGCCGCGACCTGCGAGATGTGCACATGGCAGTTGCCATGCGCAAAGGGCACGTTCGGGTTGACTTCGAGCACCACGGCGCGCGCCTTCGCCACCGCTGCCATCGTGTAGTCGGCGCCGAGGCTGAGCGCGAAGTTGCCTTCGGCGTCCATGGGCGAGGCCATGCTGAACACGACGTCGGCCCCGATCTGCCCGCGCTCGATCTGTGCAGGAATCTCGGAGAAATAGTTGGGGATGAAGTCGATCCAGCCCGCCTGGCCGCCCGCGCGTGTGGCACCGCCGAAGAAGAACGCGACGTGGCGAACGTTCTCCGTCGTCGCCGGGTCGAGATACCCGTACTTGCGCATCGCCAGGATCTGTCCGACCTTCACGTCCCGGAATGCGTGGCGCTGCTCGGACAGCGCCGTCAAGAGCGTGGGCGGCTCCCCGACGCCCGTCGGCACGATGATGAAATCGCCGTCCTGCACCAGCTGCACAGCTTCGGCGGCAGACCTTCGTTTTTGCGCGTACAGCGCCTGGATGGAGTTCATGGGCGATTGTTGGCCGAACCGGGTTCGTGTGTCGAGACGGCAAGACCCCAGTTCGACGTTGCGGCCGGCGCCTGCCCGGCATCCGTAGCTAAGCGCCCAGCCAGAACTTTTCGCTGCGATCGGAAAAGTCATGCAGGTGCACGATCACCGATTCCTCGTCGATCAGCACGACGCCGTACTGCGGCGGCTCGAAGCTCCCCAGGATGTCTTCGGATTCCCGAAGGTGCAGCGCCACCTGATGGTTGGTGCCGCGCAATGTCGAGAACGGGATGCCGCGCCAGGTGCCCGAGATGGGCCGGTGGATGTGTCCGAAGAACAGGTGCTTGATGCGGTGTTCGTGGCCCTTCAATGCCGTCAGCAACCATCCGTTGTCGACCAGGCCGATCCGGTCCATGACCGGGATGCCGAGGTGGAAGGCCGGATGGTGCATGAACAGGAGCACCGGCGCATCGTCCTGCGCCAGGCGCTGAGCGAGCCAGTTGGCCCGCTTTTCGCAGAAGACGCCGCAATGCGTTCCCGGTTCGTTGGTGTCGAGAAACAGACCTCTGAAGT
Organism: Acidovorax soli; assembly: GCF_900107605.1. Taxonomy (GTDB): domain Bacteria; phylum Pseudomonadota; class Gammaproteobacteria; order Burkholderiales; family Burkholderiaceae_C; genus Acidovorax; species Acidovorax soli. The sequence continues at coordinate 4,356 of NZ_FNQJ01000053.1, forward strand.
TGCCGATGGCCTGCTCGTACTGGACGAACCCATTGTTGTCCACCGGCACCCGGGGGAAGCGCTCCCGGAAGTTTGTCCTGCTGTCGTGGTTGCCGAGAATCAGATGAACCGGTATCGGCAACCGCGCGCACTGTTCCGACAACTGGCGGTAGGCGTCCGGGTGGCCGACGTGTGCGAGGTCGCCCGTGATCACGCAGAACGCCGCGTCTGCATGTTCGGCGATCACGCTGTCGATGCAGCGTTCGAACCGCTTGCCGGGGTCATGCCCGTAGAGGGCACGACCCTGCTCGACAAGATGGATGTCCGTGATGTGGATGAACTTGAGCATGGTCGTGCCTTGCGATCAGCGCGGCAGCAGTGCCTGGACCGCCTTGCTCATGTCGGTGAGGGCGACGGCAGGTTGCACCTCTTGCGAAACCACGGTCTGCAGGTGATCCTTGATCACGTCGGTGATCTTCAAGCCGTTGTCACCCGGAAATGCGTACCAGCCCGTGAGAACCGGCATCTGCGCAATGGCGGTCAGGTGGTTGGGGTTTGCCTTGTAGAAGGGCGCAAGCAGCTTCGGGTCGTTCGCTGGCAACGTGTTGGCCGGGAAGTAGCCGGTCGCCTTGACCATGGTCGTCGCGCCGAGCGGGCCGGTGGCGAACTTGATGTATTCCCAGGCCGCGGCCTGCTTGGCAGGGTCCTTGGAGAACATCATCGCCGCATTGCCGCCGGCCGGCAGGCGGCCGTCCTTGGCGACGGGCATGCGGGCGGTGCGAATCTCGAACTTGCCGCCGACCTGCTTCGTGATGCTGCCCAGTCGCGCGGTGGTCGTGGCCAGCACCGCGAGCTTGCCGCTCACGAAGTCCTGCCAGGCGGCCGAATAGGAGATGTTGCGCATCTCGCCTTGCTTGACGAGCTGTTCGAGCGTCTGGATGGCAGCCTTGCCTGCGGGGCCGTCGAATGCCACCTTCTTCTCGTCGGCGGTCAACATGGTGCCGCCGTTGCTGAAGACCAGCGCCTGCCACATCCAGTTGCCGGTGATGTCCCACTCGACGTGCAGGCTGTCGGTGCCGGGCGTTGCCGCCTTCGACTTCCTGGCCGCGTTCATGATGGCTTCCCAGGTGGTCGGGAAGCGATCGGGCTCGACGCCCGCCTTGCGCATCAGGTCGGCGTTGTAGTAGATCACGGGGGTGGACAGCGCGAAGCCGATGCCGACCTGTTGACCCTTGACCTGCCCCAGTGACAGCAGCGCCTGGTCGTAGCCCATGCCCGCCCAGCCTTTTTCCGCCTTGATGAAGGGCGTGAGGTCGACGGCGAGACCTCGGTCGGCAAACACGCGCTGACGGTTGAGGCCCTGATAGGACACGTCGGGCAGCTGGCCCGTCACGGCCTGGCGCAACACCTGTTGCGCGGAGACCTCGTAATCGGAGTTGGGCGCGCGGAACGTGACCTTGTACTGGGGGAACTTCGCCATGAAGTCTCTCGCGATCGATTCATGGACCTCCTTGAAGAGATCCGCATACGCGTAGTCGACCACGATCTCGGTCGGTTGCTGAGCCTGTGCCAGGCCTGCGGCCATCAACACGGCCAGGGCGGCGGTTTTCTTGAACAGTTGTTTCATTGCTTGATTCCTTGCGGTTTAACCCTTGACGCCGGTGAGCGTCACACCTTCGATGAAGCGCTTTTGCGCGACGACGAACAACAGCACCAGCGGCGCCGTGATCAGCACCGTGCCGGCCATCAACGGACCGAACGCGCTGCCTGCTTCCTCATTGCGGAAGAACATGGTTCCCAACGGCGGCGTCGCCAGATGGGGTGAATTGATGACCAGCAGGGGCCAGAAGTAATCGTTCCAGTGCCAGACCACCGAGAAGATCGAGAACGCCAGCAAGGCGGGCATGGCGGTGGGCAGCATCACGCGCCAGACGATCTCCAGCTCGCCCATGCCGTCCAGCCGCGCGGCATGGATCAGGTCGTCGGGCACGGTGCGAAAGAACTGCCGCATCAGGAAGATGCCGAACGCCGACACGCTGAAAGGCAGGATCAGCGCGCCCATCGTGTCGAGCAGGCCTGCGTGGTACAGCATCACGTAGAGGGGGATGGCCGTGGCCTGGTACGGCACCATGAGCGCCAGCATCACCAGGCGCCATGCCCACGGCTTGCCACGGAACGACAGCTTGGCGAAGGCGTAGGCGGCAGGCAGTGCCACCAGGATCTGCAGCACCAGGATCCCGGCACAGACGAGAGCGCCATTCCACAGGTAGCGCAGCAAGGGAACCTTGGTCAGCGCCAGGGTGTAGTTCTCCACCGCGGCAAAGCGGGTCGGAAAGAGATGGATCTCGCTGCCGAAGATTTCGTCGGCAGGCTTGAGCGAGGTCAGCACCATCCAGATGAACGGCATCAGGAAGACCAGGGCCACGGCCATCAGGACCACATGGCGAAGGATCCGAAAGGAAGGAGAAGGACGTTTCATGCGTAGTGCGTCCGGCGCTCCAGCGCGGCGTGCTGGATCTGGGTCAGGAGGAAGATGCCGGCAATGAAGACGACCGTCATGGCGCTGGCGTAGCCCATGCGGAAGAAGCTGAAACCCTCGGTGTAGATCGTGTGGAGCAGCACCTCGGTGGCCTTGTTCGGCCCGCCCTTGGTGAGCACATGAACGGTGTCGAAGACCTGCAGGGCGCGGATGGCGCACACGGTGATGACGAACAGGGTGGTTGGGCCCAGCAACGGCCAGGTGACGAAGCGAAATCGATCGAACGCGCCTTCGATGCCGTCGAGTTCGGCGGCATCGCGCACGTCGCGCGGAATCCCTTGCAGCCCGGCCAGGAAGAACACCAAGGCCAGCCCGGACATCTGCCAGATGCCGATCGCGGCGAGCGAGTACAGCGCGAGCCGGCGGTCGTTGAGCCAGTTCTGGGGCGAGATACCGACCTGCATCAGCAGGTGATTGACGAGCCCGGCGCTCGGATGCAGCAGGAACTCCCACACGACCGCCATGGCGATCAGCGTCGATGCGGCCGGCATGAAGAAAGCCGTTCGGTAGAAGCCGCGTCCCGATCGATCGGATTCGATCAACAGGGCGAGGCTCAGGCCCAGCGCGATCGAGCCCCCGGTGACCAGTACCAGGTAGACGAGGGTGTTGGTCACGGATTTCCGAAAGACTTCGTCCGACCAGAGTTCGGCATAGTTCTGCAGGCCGACCCAGTTCAGCGTGGTGGCGCCGAACTGCCAATCGGTCAGGGACATCAGAACGACAGCCAGCACGGGGATGAACAGCAGCAGCGTCGCGAGAAGTCCCGCGGGTGCGAGAAGCGACGCTGTGGAGAGGGGACGGATGCGCATCGTCGGCTTTCAGGCCACGCGAACCAGCGCGTCGCATCGGTCGATCGACAGGCGCTGACCGCCTGCATCGAAGACATGCAGGGCTTCCCACGGCACCGTGACCTCGAACTCGGCCCCTGCGCGCGCAGCCGTGCCTGCCGGGAGGCAGACGATGCAGGCCTCACCCTGGCTCGGCAGGGTCAGCGTGGCCATCAATTCGGTCCCCGCGTATTCCACATGGCCGACCACGCCGCGCACGGTGAGGCCATGCGCCTTGGCCAAGGTGACCGCCTGAGGCCGGAAGGCGACATGGCAGGGCCCACTGTTCACCGCGGTATTCGCGATGCGTTGCGCCAGGCAATGGATCTCGCCGTTGGCGCGGATCTCGCCCGGCACGACGTTGATCCGCGGTGCGCCGACGAATCGAGCCACCTCGAGGCTTTGTGGCCGCATGTACAGATCTTCGGGTGGCGCCACCTGAAGGATGCGGCCTTCGCGCATGACCGCCACACGGTCCGACATGGACATGGCTTCGTGCTGATCGTGCGTGACGTAGATGAACGTCACGCCCAACTGGTCGTGAAGCTGCCGGATCTCGGCACGCAGCGCATGGCGAAGGTTGGCGTCCAGATTAGAAAGGGGCTCGTCGAACAGGAACACGGAGGGGTGGCGAACCATCGCGCGCGCCAGGGCGACGCGTTGGCGCTGGCCGCCCGACAGGTGCGCCGGCTTGCGATCGAGTAACCCGTCGATGGCGAGTCGCCGGGCCACTTCATGTGCGCTGGCATGGATGTCGGCGAGCCGGCGGCGCACCCCGGGGGATACCAGGCGTGCCCCCGGCAGGCGACCCCAGAATCCGAGGCCGCGCATCACCAGCGGCATCGAGATGTTCTCGCGCACGGTCATGTGCGGATACAGCGCATAGGACTGGAACACCATCGCGCAGTCCCGCGCGCTGGGCGACAGGGCGAGCAAGTCGCGGTCTCCCATGCGGATCGAGCCGGTGTCGGGCGTGTCCAGGCCGGCGATCAGCTTCAGCAAGGTGGACTTGCCGCAACCGGACGCGCCCAGCAAGGTGAGGAACTCGCCGTCGCGCACGGTCAGGTCGAGTTCCTGAAGAACGGCCGCGTTGCCGTAGCGTTTGGTCAGGCCCGAGATCTGGATGTCAGACATGGTGATTCGTCTCCGTCGTTGACTGAGTCGATGTCCGGGCGGCCATCCAGCTGTGGAATTCTGCGTAGTCTGAAAACGCCACGGTGCAGGGGCGCAAGTCGTCAGGGTCCGCGGCGTAGCCGCCCAGGTGAGCCGCCAGCGGTACGCCAGCCGCCTGAGCGCATGCCGCGTCGATGCCGGAGTCCCCGACGAAGAGCGCTGTCTGCGGCGTCGCGCCCAACTGGGTCAGTGCGAGGTGCAACGGCGCGGCGTCCGGCTTGGGATGCTCGGTGTCGCCCAGGCCCACGATCGCGTCGAAGAAGCCGGTCAGTGCTGCCTTGTCCAGCAGCGTGCGTGTGGAGTCTTGATCGCGGTTCGTGCAGATGCCCAGGGCGATGCGCTGCGAACGAAGCATCGACAGCAGATCGAGAGCGCCGTCGTACACCACGGCCTGGTGCAGCCAGTGCGATGCGTAGCGGTGCGCGAAGGCATCTTCGAGTCGCGAGGCCAGCGCGAGCGGCACAGACGCCGCCTGAAGCCGGAGCGCGCTCTGGAAGAGGGCGGTGATGCCCTGGCTCAAGGCGGGACGAAGATGCTGCGGCTCGACGGCCTGCAATCCGGCCAGCACAAGCACCTCGTTGGCGGCCGCTGCGAGGGAGGGCAAGGTGTCGAAAAGGGTTCCATCGACATCAAAGACGACTGTTCGTATTTGATCGTTAGTGTTCATGTCCTGAATGCTACGAACATTATGAGTCAAACTCATGACAAATACGGGCGGTACAGTTTCCGCATCGATCCCGTGCGCGCGTGGCGCGTCAACCGTCCTGAAATGCAAGAAAACAGATGCTCAAAGCAGCTCGCCAGAAAGAAATCGTCGCCCTTTTGCAAGGGGGCGGCGTCGTCGAAGTCAGCGTGCTGGCGGAGCGTTTTCAGACATCTCCGATCACCGTCCGGCGTGACCTGATCGAATTGCAGGAGCGCGGCGTGCTGGCCCGCACCCGAGGGGGCGCGATTCCCGGCAACGAGGTGTACGCGGAGGGTTGGGCGCGTTACGAGAGCGTGAGCTACGCGGAGCGCGAGAGGGAAAACTACCGCGAGAAACGCGCCATCGCAGAACTCGCAGCGCAATCAGTGTCGGACGGCGATTGCATCTTGATCAACGGCGGGACCACGTGCAGGCACCTTGCAGAAGCGTTGCGAGGTCATCACCACCTTCACGTCGTGACCAACGGACTCACCGTCGCGATGGAACTGGCCAAGAGCAGAAACGCCACGGTCCACCTCCTGCCCGGCACCGTGGACTTTCAAAAGATGACGAGTGTCGGTCGCCTCGAAACAGGTGCTTTCGAGGACATCACGGTCAGAGCGGCCTTCCTCGGCGTCCACGGCATCTCCGCAAGCGGGGGCATCGGCATGCTGACGCCCGAGGAGGCGGCGATGAACCGCGCCTTTGCCGAGGCCGCCCAGTCCGTCAACGTTCTTGTCGACTCCTCCAAGTTCAAGGCGCAGGCGATCTTCAGGATCACGCATCTCGACAAGGTCGCGCGGGTGTTCACCGACGACGGCATCAGCGATGAGGTGCGGCGCTCGCTGGAGCAAGCGGGCGTGGAGGTCCTGGTTGCGCATGCTGAGGAGAATGGTCATTGAGACCGCGCTCTCGGAAAGGCATGACGACGTTCGAGGCTGAACAGCAGCGCGGCGCACCGCGATAAACTCCGCGCGCCCAACCCTCTCGACGCACCGCGGCGCCCCCAGGAATTCCTCATTTGCCCCGACCCATGGCGTCTTCGACACAGACCGCACCCCAGAACGAACCCGACCCGCGGCTGTTCATCGCCTCGCTGGAAAAAGGCATGCGCGTGCTGGAGCTGTTCAACGAGCATGCAACGCCCCTGTCGATCGGCGACATCGCCGACAGCACGGAGATGGGTCGCAGCGCGGCGCAGCGCTATGTCTACACGCTGCATCAGCTCGGCTATCTCAACAAGGATGCGGAGTCCAAGCGCTACTTCCCGGCGTTGAAACTGCTCGGCCTGGTGCGAGGCATCCACCGCCATCGCTCGCAGATGGATCTCGCCTATCCCTTGCTCCAGGCACTCGCCGCCGAAACGCTGGAAACGGTGTCGTGGGTCGAACTGGACGGCGACGACGTGGTGGTCCTGCAGAACTTCGCCGGCGCCCACGTCACCGCCGTCAACCTGCGCCGGGCTGATCCGGCCGGTATAAATGGCGCGCTTGAGGGCGTTAACAGCCTCGCCCCGATTGAGCACCCGGCGCAACTCGTTCCTGAAA
>NZ_FNQJ01000047.1 GCF_900107605.1 Acidovorax soli
GGGGTCGCAGACTGTGGGTCGCCTTTCTTTTGGGTACGTTTCTTTGGCGAAGCAAAGAAAAGTACCTCGCCCGCCGGGGCGAGACCCGGCCTCCGACCTCAACCAAAGCACACCACTAACTACAAAAACAATAGCTATCACCGCATAAAAACGGAAAACCGGGCACAAGGCCCGGTCGAAGCAGCACAGCGGGCGAACCGCCATGCCAGTCTGCGCAGCGTGGCTTCCAGTCAGTGCCCTGAAGCCCCGGCCGCGCCCAGACCCGTTTCCGAACGCACCTGTTGCGCCGGGAACGCGGCGCGCTCGCGCGCGGCGTTGGCGCTCTTGTCTGTGATCGAGAAGAACCAGATGCCCACGAAGCCGATGGTCATGGAGAACAGCGCCGGCGAGGTGTAGGGGAACAGCGCCGAACCGGCCGGGTTGCCCAGCGTGGCTTCCCACACCGAGGGCGAAACCACCGTCAGGCCCACCGAGGAGATCAGGCCCAGGAAGCCGCCGATCACCGCGCCGCGCGTGGTGCAGTCCTTCCACAGCACCGACAGGAACAGCACCGGGAAGTTGGCCGAGGCCGCGATGGCAAACGCCAGCGACACCATGAAGGCGATGTTCTGCTTCTCGAAGGCAATGCCCAGCGCCACGGCGATGACGCCCAGGGCCAGCGTGGTCATGCGCGAGACCTTCAGCTCCGAGGCGCTGTCGGCCTTGCCCTTCTTGAACACCGTGGCGTACAGGTCGTGCGACACGGCCGAGGCGCCCGAGAGCGTGAGGCCGGCCACCACGGCCAGGATGGTGGCGAACGCCACGGCCGAGATGAAGCCGTAGAAGATGTTGCCGCCCACCGACTTGGCCACCAGCACGGCCGCCATGTTGGCCGTGCCCGCGCCGCCGTGGATGACGCCCTTGACCACGTCCGCGAACTCGGGGTTGGTCAGCACCAGGGTGATGGCGCCAAAGCCGATGATGAAGATCAGGATGTAGAAGTAGCCGATCCAGGTCGTGGCCCACAGCACGGACTTGCGCGCTTCCTTGGCATCGGGCACGGTGAAGAAGCGCATCAGGATGTGCGGCAGCCCGGCGGTGCCGAACATCAGCGCCATGCCGAACGAGATGGCCGAGATGGGGTCCTTGATGAAGCCGCCCGGCCCCATGATGGACAGGCCCGCCTTGGCGGCTTCCTCGGGCGTCTTGCCCGTGTTGGCGGCAATGGCGGCACGCACTTCCACGCCCTTGGCGAACAGCGCCTCGGGGCTGAAGCCGTACTGTGCCAGCACCATGAAGGCCATGAAGCTCACGCCCGCCAGCAGCAGGCAGGCCTTGATGATCTGCACCCAGGTGGTGGCCGTCATGCCACCAAACAGCACGTAGATCATCATCAGCGCGCCGACGATGACCACGGCCATCCAGTATTCCAGGCCGAACAGCAGCTTGATCAACTGGCCGGCACCGACCATCTGCGCGATCAGGTAGAACGCCACCACCACCAGCGTGCCCGATGCGGCAAAGGCGCGGATGGGGCCCTGCTGGAAGCGGTAGCCTGCCACGTCGGCAAAGGTGAACTTGCCCAGGTTGCGCAGGCGCTCGGCCATCAGGAAGGTGATGATGGGCCAGCCCACCAGGAAGCCGATGGAGTAGATCAGCCCGTCGTAGCCGGTGGCCATCACGGCCGCCGAGATGCCCAGGAACGAGGCGGCCGACATGTAGTCACCCGCAATCGCCAGGCCATTCTGGAAGCCGGTGATGCCGCCACCGGCGGTGTAGAAGTCCGCGGCCGACTTGGTCTTGGCCGCCGCCCATTTGGTGATCCACAAGGTGCCGGCCACGAAGGCGCCAAACATGGTGATGGCCGTCCAGTTGGTGGCCTGCTTGGCGGCCTGGCCCAGGTCGGCGCCGGCCGCGTGCGCGCTGCCCGCCGCCAGCAGGGCCAGCAGCATCAACGCGCAGCCTGCATGTTTCTTGGTGGCGTTCATTTCGATGCGTCCTTCAGGATGTCTTTGGTCAGGGTGTCGAACTCGCCATTGGCGCGGCGCACGTAGATGCCGGTGATGACGATGGTGAAGATGATCACGCCCATGCCGATCGGAATGCCCAGCGAGGTCACCCCGCTGCCGATGGGCTGTGCCAGGAACTTCTTGTCGAAGGCAATCAGCGCGATGTAGCCGTAGTAAACGATCAGCATCAGTGCCGTCAGAAAGATGCCCAGGCGGTTGCGTTTGGTGCGCAGCTCCCGGTACTTCGGATGGCTCTGTATTTTCTGGACCATGGGGTCGCTCATGGATGTCTCTCCTCAAGGTTGTGTTGCACGCCGCGGTGTGGGGCGAAAGGCCGTCAAGCTGGCCGGATTCTGCAAACGCGCACTGACCAAGTGCTTACGCGACGGCGCATTGCCGCGGTTTCCTGCTGACAAAAGCCGCGGTGCGCCAGCCGAGGGGAAACCCTGAATGCTGGTTGGTCGTCGGGCGATTTTTCGCATCGAAAAATGCCGGTCGAGGGTTACTACCCGGGTTGTAAGGATTGCGGAAGTTTCGCGTCAAGTTCTGTAAGGAACGCGTCAGAGCGATGTCAGTAGCGCCACGGATAGTGGGCCCACAGGCAATTTGTATGTGCCTGTAAATTCAAATAATCAAAGGAGACAACCATGGCAACGCAACATCCCGCACCGCGGCCGATGTCCGCCGAAGAGAAGAAAGTCATCTTCGCTTCGTCGCTCGGTACCGTATTTGAGTGGTACGACTTTTATCTCTACGGCTCGCTCGCAGCCATCATTGCCAAGCAGTTCTTCAGCGGCCTGGATGCAGGCGCGGCCTTCATCTTCGCGCTGCTGGCCTTCGCGGCAGGTTTCCTGGTGCGGCCCTTTGGCGCCATCGTGTTCGGCCGCCTGGGCGACATGATCGGCCGCAAGTACACCTTCCTGGTCACCATCCTGATCATGGGCCTGTCGACCTTCATCGTCGGCCTGCTGCCCAGCTACGCCACCATCGGCGTCGCGGCCCCGGTCATCCTGATCGCGCTGCGCATGCTGCAGGGCCTGGCACTGGGCGGTGAGTACGGCGGTGCCGCCACGTATGTGGCCGAGCATGCCCCGCACGGCAAGCGCGGTGCGTACACCTCCTGGATCCAGACCACGGCCACGCTGGGTCTGTTCCTGAGCCTGCTGGTGATTCTGGGCGTGCGCCTGGGCCTGGGTGAAACGGTATTCCAGGACTGGGGCTGGCGCGTGCCGTTCCTGGTGTCCATCCTGCTGCTGGGCATCTCGGTGTGGATCCGCCTGTCGCTGTCGGAGTCGCCGGCTTTCCAGAAGATGAAGGCCGAGGGCAAGACCTCCAAGGCGCCTCTGTCTGAATCGTTCGGCCAGTGGAAGAACCTGAAGATCGTGATCCTGGCACTGGTGGGCCTGACCGCCGGCCAGGCCGTGGTCTGGTACTCCGGTCAGTTCTACGCGCTGTTCTTCCTGACGCAACAACTGAAGGTGGACAACACCACCGCCAACCTGCTGATTGCCGCCGCCTTGCTGCTGGGCACGCCCTTCTTCGTGGTGTTCGGTTCGCTGTCGGACAAGATCGGCCGCAAGCCCATCATCATGGCGGGCTGCCTGCTGGCTGTGGTGACCTATTTCCCGGTTTTCAAGATGCTGACCGAAGCGGCCAACCCCGACCTCGCCAAGGCACAGGTCTCTGCAGGCGTGGTGGTGACGGCCGACCCCGCATCGTGCTCGTTCCAGGGCAACCCGGTGGCCCGCGAGATCGACTTCCGCAGTTCGTGCGACATCGCCAAGCGCTACCTGGTGCAGAACTCGGTGAGCTATGACAACGTGGCAGGCCCCGCAGGCTCTGCGGCCGTGGTCAAGATTGGCGACAAGACGGTCGAGGCGCCTACCGGCAACGTGGTGAACCTCAAGTTCGACGAAGCGTCCGCCAAGGCCATCGCCGCCTTCAAGAAGGAAGTGGCCGACGACCTCAAGCTCGCCGGCTATCCCACGAAGGCAGATCCGGCCAAAACCAACAAGGGTCTGGTGGTGGCCCTGCTGTTCTGGCTGGTGCTGCTGGTGACCATGGTGTACGGGCCGATTGCCGCCATGCTGGTGGAAATGTTCCCGACCCGCATCCGCTATACCTCGATGAGCCTGCCGTACCACATCGGCAACGGCTGGTTCGGCGGCCTGCTGCCCACCACGGCGTTTGCCATCGTGGCGCAGACCGGCAACATGTACAACGGCCTGTGGTACCCCATCATCATCGCGGGCATGACCCTGGTGATCGGCACGCTGTTCCTGCGTGAAACCAAGGACGTGGACATCTACGCCAACGACTGACGGACGCACCGCCAGTGCACCCAGTGTCTGCCTCGCCAGCGGGGCAGGCACTGTGTTCCAGAAAAAGGCCTTGCAACGCGGAATGGTCGTGTGCGAGGCCCTTTTGTTGAACAGGCAACCCCCATCACCAGGAGATAGAAGTCATGTGGAAGATCGTTGTAGGTTTCGTGCTTTTTGCGGCGCTGTCGCTGTTCGTCATCATGAAGGCCGGCGACAAGGTGGACATGTCCGGTGAAAAACACGGTGCCGATTCCCTGAGTGCGCCGGAAACGCCCGCCAGCGCCCCTGTGCCCGCTGCGCCAGCGCCTGCGGCCAGCGTGAAGTAAGGGTTAACACCCATTCATGTTTTGGTGCGCAGGCTGCGGATTGCGCCCCGCATGAGGGCGGTCAATCCGAGGGAGTACCAACTGTTGTGGCGGCACATCACTTGTGTCATCAAAGTTTCAGCAAATAGTGCATCAAAACGTGGCGGACCATAAGATCGAGACCCCAAGCATTCTCGGCGGTCAAGTCAAAAACTGAAGCTGCCTGTGCGCCCCTGATGGCAATCTGTATCGAAGGAATATTCATGCAAAAAATGACCCGCGTTGTTCTGGCTGTCCTGGCTGTTGCCGGCACCACCGCTGCAATGGCCCAAAGCAGCGTCACGCTGTATGGCCGCATCAACACCACCGTCGAACGTCAGAAGGATGGCGACGTGTCCACCACCAAGATGGTTAACAATTCTTCCCGTTTCGGCTTCAAGGGTACGGAAGATCTGGGTGGTGGCCTGAAAGCTGGTTTTCAACTGGAGAGCGGCTTCAATTCGGACACCGGTGCGTCGGCTAAGACGTTCTTCGGCCGTCAAAGCGAAGTGAATTTGTCTGGCAACTTCGGTATGGTTCGTCTGGGCAACTTCTTCCCTGAGTCGTACTACGCCTCTGCCGATTACGTCAGCATGCACAACCATGATACGGGTCCTTCGTCAGATGCCCTGTATATCGACCCCGTGTGGCTCGGTGCAGGAAAGGTCAGCCAGGACCGCACTGGCGGTTTGGGCACCGGCAACAAGATTGCCTACCGCACCCCCAACATGGGTGGCCTCACGGTGGAGGGTTCTGCTTCCCTGCACGAGAAGGTATTGGGCACTGACAACAAGACCGGTTACGACCTGGCTGCTAACTACAACGTCGGCCCGTTGGCCCTGGGCGCTGGCTATAGCCAGTGGAACAGCAACAAGCAAGGCTCGCTGCGTGCCCTGTATACCTTTGGACAATTCACCGTGGGTGGCTACTACCAGCGTAACGACGAAGTCTTGCTGGGTACCCGCAATAACTTCCGTCTGGCCGGCATGTACTCCATGGGTGCATCTGAATTGCACTTGAATGTAGGTCGTGCCAACAGCTGGAGCAAGATTGCCGACTCGGCAGCGACCCAGTACACCGTGGGCTACAACTACAACCTGAGCAAGCGCACCAAGGTGTACGGCTACTACACCCGTATCAACAACGACAGCAACGCTTCTTATGGCAGCGTGAGTGCTGCAGGCAACGATTTCAGCTCCGTTGCAGTGGGCGTTCGCCACAACTTCTAATTCCCGATGGTCAGTTGGCTTTGCCAGCTGACGGAATGGAATCTAAAAAGGCCTTGCATCTTCGGATGCAAGGCCTTTTTCATGGGCACGCAATTTCTGTTCGGCGGGGATCCATACCGATGGGGCGCTGCGGCCTGAGCCAGGAATGGATACCTGTGGAACAGGGCGGTCAGCGGTCCGTTGCGGCTTGCTGAAGGAGGTCCGGAGGCCATGCCGCCGGGCCTGCGAGGGGTGTCAGGGTGGGGCTTGTTCGGAATCCAGTGACTGGACAGCTGCTCTGGCTGAACCCGTGCCGTTCATGGAGGGCGCCCTGGGTGGAAGGCAAGGCTGGCGACCTGCCGGCACGGGGTGGAAGCAGCCAGCAGGGTGGCATCGAGCGCCCCCGGTGAGCCCTGAGGATCGCGAACCAATGTCTCCTTGGGCGTGGGCGGTGGATCAGCGCTTGAAGCGCCCATCCGCTCCAATGATGGACAGATCCGTGAATGCCAGGCCGCTGTGGTCGGTGGCGCTGTAAGACAACTCCAGGCCGCCCAGGTCAAACCTGCGCATGCCTTCCAGCGCGGCCAGCAGGCGGGTGCGGTCCGGCTTGGGGCTTGCCCTGCGCAGACCCTCGACCAACACCTTGGCATTGACGAAACCCTCGACCATGGCCGGTGTCAGTTCATCAACGCCACGTGCCTTGGCCAGGCCCATGGCCTCTTTGATCAGCGGGTAATTGATGGATCGCTCCGATGGGAACACCTGGGTGACCACAACGCCCCGTGCCTGATCGCCCAGGGCCTTGGTGAAACCGCCAGAGGCATTGTTGGACAGGGTCACGATCTGGCCGGCCATGCCGGCTGCGCGCAAGGCCTTGATGCCATCCACCACCGCTGCGCCTGTGCCAATGAAGATCACGGCCTGTGGGAGCTGCTTGGCGGCACGGGGTGCAATGGCGCTGAAATCAGGCTTGCTGCGATCGAACTTTTCAATGAAAAGGGCCTGGCTACCGTTGGCCTTGAAGCCGTTCAGTGCGCCGTCCAGCGCATCGGTACCAAAGCTGTCATCGACATGGATGACGCCGATGCGCTGAACCCCCAGTGTGTTCAGGTGCCCGACGGCCTTTTCCACCTCTTGCTGGTAAGGTGCCCGTACATTGAACACGTGGCGGCTGACCGGCTTGTGCAATGCCATCGCTCCGGTGGAGGGGGCCACCAGTACCACGCCGGCTGCGTCAAGCAGCGGCACGATCCCTTGCGTGTGCGGGGTGCCGCGTGTCATGAAGAGCGCAATGGCGCCATGTTTCTCGATAAGGGTGCGGGCATTTTCCAGCGTGAGCTTGGGGTCGAACTTGTCGTCCAGCACCACCAGCTCGATTTTCTGGCCGCCCACACCGCCCTGTGCATTGACCGCATCCAGATACAGCGATGCCCCCTGCATGGACTCTTTGACGGTGATGGCGGCGGAGCCCGTGACACCCACCGTTTGTCCTACGACGATCTGAGCCGTGCTGTGGCCCGCCAATCCTGCGGCGAGTGCGCAGGCCGCCAGCAGGGGTTTCCAGTTTTTCATGCGTTTTCCTTCATCTGATCGGCAAGAGTTTAGGCCGGAGGCCGGGAGCAGGCACTGAGGAAATCCTGACAGCTGGGCAGCCGCAGAAACCCAGGCCCATCTCCTGTCCCGAACATTCATTGCAAGGGTCGAGCAGCGGGGCGGGTTTCAGCGCCGGAACTTGCCGTCCGTGCCAATGATGGCGAGATCGGCAAAGTCCAGGCCCGTGTGGTCGTCGGGTGCGTAGCTGATTTCAAGGCCGCCCAGATCGAACTTGCGCAGGCTCTCCAGTGCGGTCTGGATTTTTTCGCGGGTGGGCTTGGGGCCTGCGCGCTTGAGGCCTTCCACCAGCACTTTGGCGGCGGCGAAGCCTTCCAGCATGGCCGGGCTGATATCCCCGAGGCCCTTGGCTTTGGCCAGATCCTGGGCTTCCTTCACCATGGCGTAGGTCATGGCCCGCTCATTGGGGAACACCTGGGTCACGATCACGCCCCGCGCATTGGCCCCCAGGCTCTTGATGAAGCCGCTGGACGCGTTGTTGGACAGCGTCACGATCTGCGCGGCCGAACCCGCCGTGCGCAGCGCATTGGCGGCATCCACCACCGCCGATCCCGAGGCCACCATCAGCACCGCCTGCGTGTCGGCCTTGGCCACCTTGGTGGCGATGGGCGTGAAGTCGGGCTTGGCGCGGTCGTACTTTTCGGACACCACGGCCGTCAGCTTGGCGGCCGCCAGGCCCTTCTGCGCACCCTGGACGCCGTCGGCGCCAAAGCTGTCGTCCGCATACACCAGGGCCACGCGGCTGATGCCCATGGAGGCCAGGTGGGTGATCGCCTTTTCAGCCTCGCGCTGGTAGGTGGCGCGCACATTGAAGATGTATTTGCGTACCGGCTGGTGCAGCACCATGGCGCCGGTGGAAGGCGCCACCAGCGCCACGCCATGCTTGTCCAGCAGCGGCAGGATGGCCTCGGTGTGGGGTGTGCCCCGGTTGAGGAACAGGGCCGAGACGTTCTTGTCTTCGATCAGCGTGCGGGCGTTTTCTGCCGCCAGCTTGGGGTCGAACTTGTCATCCAGGGAGATCAGTTCGATCTTCTGTCCATTGACGCCGCCCTTGGCATTGACGGCGTCCACGTACAGCAGTGCACCGTCGGTGGTCTCCTTCACGCCGGCGGCCACCTGGCCGGTGAAGCCGGCCGTCTGGCCGATCAGGATCTGTGCATGGCTGGCCGCACTGGCCGCCAGCGCGAGGACCATGCCAGCCGCTCGCAGTTGCCATTGTTTTGTCATAACGGTCTCCTCTTGTTGTATGGGAGGCCGCAGTCTAAACCGATGTGTCGGGCCGGAATACCTGCTGTCCACCAGCAACGGCTCCATGGCCCCTGGTTTGTCCACGGTCAAAAGCACCGCAGCGCGCCTCGGGGGTAATCGGCGCATGCAGGCGAAAACACCGAGTGCGTCCCTAGAATGTCCCGCCTCACCCCAGAAAGACCGCCTCCATGACCCAGGGACTGATCCGTATCCGCGGCGCACGCCAGCACAACCTCAAGAACCTGGATCTGGACATCCGCACGGGTGAACTGACGGTGGTCACGGGCCCCAGCGGTTCAGGCAAGTCGAGCCTGGTATTCGACACGCTGTATGCCGAGGGCCAGCGCCGGTATGTGGAAACCTTCAGCGCCTATGCGCGGCAGTTCCTGGACCGCATGGACAAGCCCGCCGTGGACAAGGTCGAGGGCGTGCCGCCGGCCATTGCCATCGACCAGACCAACCCGGTGCGCTCCAGCCGCTCCACCGTGGGCACGATGACGGAGCTGAACGACCACCTGAAGCTGCTGTTCGCCCGTGCGGGGCAGCTGTTCGACAAGCAGACCGCCCAGCCCGTAAGGCACGACTCGCCCGAGACCATCTACGCCGAGCTGGCCACGCGTTGCGCCGCTGCCAGTGATCCACGCATCGTGTTGACCTTCCCGGTCGAGCTCCCCGCCAACACCTCGGCCGAACAGGTGGAGCAATGGTTGTCCGCCAGCGGCTTTACCAAGGTGCAGGCCGAGCGCGAAGTGGCCACGCCCACGGGCCCGCGCAAAGTGCTGGATGTGGTGGCGGACCGCTTCCGCCTGGGCAATGCCGAGAAGGCGCGGGTGATCGAGGCCATTGAGGTCGCGCTCAAGCGCGGTACCGGGCGGCTCAACGTGTACCGGCTGGTGGATGAGGGCGAGCCTGAACTCTGGCGCTTTTCCACCGGCCTGCACTGCCCCGACAGTGACCTGCGCTACAGCGACCCACTTCCGTCGGCCTTCTCGTTCAACTCTGCCGTGGGTGCCTGCGAGAGCTGCCGGGGCTTCGGTCGGGTGATCGGGGTGGACTATGGCCTGGTCATCCCCAACGACAAGCTCACGCTGCGGGCCGGTGCCATCAAGACCATCCAGACCCCCGCATGGAAAGAGGCCCAGGACGACCTCATGCGCCATGCCGAGACGGCCGGTATCCCGCGCGACACGCCTTGGTACAAGCTCACCGAGGACCAGAAGAAATGGGTCATCCACGGATCGCCGCACTGGAACGGCAAGTGGAACCAGCAGTGGTACGGCATCAAGCGTTTTTTCGAATACCTGGAAAGCAAGGCCTACAAGATGCACATCCGCGTGCTCTTGTCCAAGTACCGCAGCTACACGCCATGCCCCACCTGCGCGGGTGCGCGCCTCAAGACCGAGAGCCTGCTCTGGCGCATCGGCCGCAAGGAAGATGCCGACGCGGTGCTGGAGCCCGGCAAACGTTTCATGCCCGAGGGCGTGCAATGGTCGCGCGAGCAGCTCGAGGCGCTGCCCGGCCTGTGCCTGCACGACCTGATGCTGCTGCCCATAGCCCGCCTGCGTCAGTTCTTTGCGCGCATGCAGTTGCCGGTGGGCGACGATGCCAAGGGCGGCGACGCCCAGGCGCTGAAACTGCTGCACGAGGAAATCACCACGCGCCTCAAGTACCTGTGCGACGTGGGCATTGGCTACCTCACGCTCGACCGGCAAAGCCGCACGCTGAGTGGCGGCGAGGTGCAGCGCATCAACCTGACCACGGCGCTGGGCACCAGCCTGGTCAACACGCTGTTCGTGCTGGACGAGCCCAGCATCGGCCTGCACCCGCGCGACATGCACCGCATTACCGAGGCCATGCTGCGCCTGCGCGATGCGGGCAACACGCTGGTGGTGGTAGAGCACGACCCGGCCGTGATGCTCGCTGCCGACCGCATGATCGACATGGGCCCCGGCCCGGGTCGCCTGGGTGGGCAGATCGTGTTCGACGGCACCACGGCGGATTTGCGCCAGGCCGACACCCTGACGGGCGCCTACCTGGGCGGGCGCAAGCATGTGGGCTTTGGCTTCAAGCGCATGGTGACCGACGCCACGCCGCGCCTCATCCTCGAAGGCGCGCGCGAGCACAACCTGCGCGATGTGACGGTTGAGTTCCCGCTGCAGCGCCTGGTCACCGTGACGGGCGTGAGCGGCTCGGGAAAATCCAGCCTGATCCAGGACGTGCTGGCACCCGCGCTGCTGCGCCACTTCGGCAAGGCCACCGACAGCCCTGGCGCGCACGACCGCATGCTGGGCGCCGACCACCTGTCGGATGTGGTGTTCGTGGACCAGTCGCCCATCGGCAAGACGGCCCGTTCCAACCCCGTGAGCTATGTGGGCGCTTGGGACAGCATTCGCGAACTCTTCGCCGTGGCGCCGCTGTCCAAACAGCGCAGCTACACCGCCGCCAAGTTCAGCTTCAACAGCGGCGACGGGCGCTGCCCCACCTGCGGCGGCTCGGGCTTCGAGCATGTGGAGATGCAGTTCCTGAGCGACGTGTACCTGCGCTGCCCCGATTGCGACGGCAAGCGCTACCGGCCCGAGATCCTGGAGATCACCATCGAGCGCGGTGGCAAGGCGCTGAACGTGGCCGACGTGCTGGCGCTCACCGTGGCCGAGGCGGCTGCCGTGTTTGCGAACGACCGCGACGTGATCCGCGCGCTGCAGCCCATTGTGGACGTGGGGCTCGAATACGTGGCGCTGGGCCAGCCCGTGCCCACCTTGTCGGGCGGCGAAGCGCAGCGCTTGAAATTGGCAGGCTTCCTTGCGGAAGCGGCTCGCGTCCAGAGCAAGTCGCGCCAGGCCGTGGCGCGCAAGGGCACGCTGTTTTTGTTCGACGAGCCCACCACCGGCCTGCACTTTGACGACATCGCCAAGCTCATGCGCGCGCTGCGCAAGCTCATCGACGCAGGGCACTCGCTCATCGTCATCGAGCACAACCTGGACGTGATCCGCGCGAGCGACTGGCTCATCGACCTGGGGCCGGAAGGCGGTGATGCAGGCGGCCTCATCGTGGCTGAGGGCACGCCCGAGGACGTGCGGGCCCACGCCACCTCGCACACCGGCCAGGCACTGCGCGACTACGAACTGGCGCTGGGCGTGGGCGGCCACTCGGTGCACGAAAAAGCCGCTGTACTGCGCAAATCGGAGCGGCTTGTGCACATGAATCAAGCGCCTGCGGCCAAAAATGCCATTGAAATTGTCAACGCCAAGGAACACAACCTCCAGAACCTGAGCGTGGACATTCCGCGCGGCCAATTCAACGTGGTGACGGGCGTGAGCGGCTCGGGCAAGTCCACGCTCGCATTCGACATTTTGTTCAACGAAGGCCAGCGGCGCTACTTGGAATCGCTCAACGCTTATGCGCGTTCCATCGTGCAACCCGCAGGGCGCCCCGAGGTGGATGCGGTGTACGGCATTCCGCCCACCGTGGCCATCGAGCAGCGTCTGTCGCGCGGCGGGCGCAAGTCCACCGTGGGCACCACGACCGAGGTGTGGCACTTTCTGCGCCTCTTGTACGTCAAGCTCGGCACGCAGCATTGCGTCAAGGACGGTGCCGCCGTGCAGCCGCAGACGCCCGAGAGCATCGCGGCGCAATTGCTCACGCAGTTCCGTGGCCAGCACATCGGGCTGCTCGCCCCGCTGGTGATGAACCGCAAGGGTGTCTACACCGAGCTGGCCGATTGGGCCCGTCCGCGCGGCTACACGCACCTGCGCGTGGACGGCAACTTTTTGCCGACCACCAATTTTCCGCGCATCGACCGCTTCAAGGAGCACACCATCGAGCTGCCCGTGGCCAGCCTCGATGTGTTGCCCGAGAACGAAGCCCAGCTGCGCACGGCGCTGGCCGACGCGCTCACGCACGGTAAGGGCGTGGTGCATGTGCTGAGCAGCATCGGGATGCTGGCCGCCGCCATGGAGAGCGGCGCGCCCACCGCGGGCATCGGCCACTTGCAGGCGTTTTCCACCAAACGTGCCTGCCCCGTGTGCGCCACGAGTTATGCCGAGCTGGACCCGCGCCTGTTCAGCTACAACAGCAAGCACGGCTGGTGCCCCGACTGCGTGGGCACGGGCGTCAAGCTCACCAAGGACCAGCGCAAGGTGTTTGACGACTCGGTGCAGGACGACAAGGAAAAAGGCCGCGAGCAGACCTTTGCCGAGCCCGAGGTGGAAGATCTGGCCGATACCGCGTGCCCGAGCTGCAGTGGCACTCGGCTCAATGCCACGGCCCGCGCCGTGCGGTTTGCGGGCGTGGGCATCACCGACATCGCCGCGTTGTCGGTGACGGACGTGCGCCGCTGGGTCGAGACCCTGCGCACCGAAGGTGGCATGACGGCCCGCGAGGCCGACATTGCGCGCGACCTGGTGCCCGAGATCCAGAGCCGCCTGGAGTTTCTGGAAGAAGTGGGCCTGGGCTACCTCACGCTGGACCGGGGCGCGCCCACGCTCAGCGGTGGCGAGGCGCAGCGCATTCGCCTGGCCGCGCAACTGGGCAGCAACCTGCAGGGCGTGTGCTACGTGCTCGACGAGCCCACCATCGGCCTGCATGCGCGCGACAACCAGATCCTGCTCAACGCCCTGCACAAGCTGGGCGACAAGGGCAACACGCTGGTGGTGGTGGAGCACGACGAGGACACCATCCGTCGCGCCGACCACATCATCGATATCGGCCCCAGCGCCGGCAAACGCGGTGGGCGCCTGGTGGCGCAGGGCAGCGTGGCCGACATCACGGGTGCGGCCGATTCGCAAACCGGCCGCTACCTGCTCCACGCGATGAAGCACCCGCTGCAACTGCGCCGCAGCATGGTGGCCAGCGAGGTCAGCGCCGAGGCCACGGCCGCCTTCGCGCAGGCCGAGGCGGCAGCCCCCAAGGGCCGCCAAAGCGCCGCCGTCAAGAAGCGCGCCGCCCAGGCCGCTGCGCTGGCGGCCGACGCACTCACCGAGGCCAAGGAACGCGCCGCCATGCGCTGGCTCACCGTGCATGGCGCGCAGCTGCACAACCTGCAGCACGTGACGGCCACCGTGCCGCTGCACCGCCTGGTGGCCGTGACGGGCGTGAGCGGCTCGGGCAAATCCACCCTCGCGCGCGATGTGCTGTTGGCCAACGTGCAGGCCTGGGTGCAGCAGCGCAGTACCAAGGCCGGACGCGATGCCATGGACGCGGGCAAGGCGCCGCCGCTGGTCGGTTGCACGGGCCTGTCGGGCTTCGAGAGCATCGACCGCGTGCTCGAAGTGGACCAGACGCCCATCGGCAAGACGCCGCGCAGCTGCCCAGCCACCTATATCGGTTTCTGGGACACCATCCGCAAGCTGTTTGCCGAAACGCTGGAGGCCAAGGCACGCGGCTATGCGGCCGGGCGCTTCAGCTTCAACACCGGCGAAGGCCGCTGCCCCAGCTGCGAAGGCGCGGGCGTGCGCACCATCGAGATGAGCTTTCTGCCTGACGTGAAGGTGCCCTGCGAGACCTGCCACGGCGCGCGCTTCAACCCCGAGACGCTGGCCGTGACCTGGCGCGGCAAGAGCATCGGCGATGTGCTGCAGATGGAGGTGGACGAGGCCGTGGGCTTCTTTGCCAGCATGCCCAGCATCGCGCACCCGCTGCAACTGCTGCAGGACGTGGGCCTGGGCTACCTCACGCTGGGCCAGCCGTCGCCCACGCTCAGCGGTGGCGAGGCGCAGCGCATCAAGCTGGTGACCGAACTCACCAAGGTGCGCGACGAGGTCGGCCGCCGGGGCCAGAAGGCGCCGCACACGCTGTACGTGCTGGACGAACCCACCGTGGGCCTGCACATGGCCGACGTGGACAAGCTCATCCGTGTGCTGCACCGCCTGGTCGATGGCGGCCACAGCGTGGTGGTGATCGAGCATGACCTCGATGTGATCGCCGAGGCTGACTGGATCCTGGACCTCGGCCCCGAGGGCGGCAATGCGGGTGGCCGCATCGTGGCGGCTGCCACGCCGGAAGACGTGGTGGCGGCGGGCACCCACACCGGCAAGGCGCTGGCGGCAGTGCTGGCACGGTGAGCTGGGGGGGATCGTTCAGTCCCCGCATCCGCTGTACCAGTACACATCACCTTGATCCATGTCTTCATCCTCGACTTTGGGGGTGGCGCTGGAGGGGGCTGGCGGTTTGCCAAAGTATTTTTCGTGCAGTTTGCGGAAAATTTCCCTGTCGTTCATCTCGCTTGAATCGTCGTTGCCCGGAGGCTGTTGGTTGGGGTTGAGCTGCGTGCCACGGTTGCCTTGGTTCTTGTCGTATTGCCGATTGGTTCCGGGTGTTCCGATGTTCGGATTTCTGATATTGCCGGCGTTGTCTTGCGGTGTGATCTTGCGTGTCATTGTTGTACCGATGGATGGCGAACACTGTCGGTAGGTGGGCGTGCAATGCGCCGTACATCGCGCCTGAAATTCATCCACGCCCTGCGGTCACTGGGTGTTCCTGGAACGGTCAATGCACCGCGCCCGTCTGGTGCGCGCAGCCTGCCGTGCTTGCGGCCTCGGCTGAAATGCCAGCCTTGCCGCACCAGTTGCCTCACCAGCGTGTTGATCTCTTGCGAGCGGCAATACTTCATTGCCACTGCCCCTGTTTGTTGATGAAGCCCCATTTGCCACCCTGTTTGGCGGCGGCGCGGCCATCCTGAAATTCACGCGCATCTTCAAAGCGCGGAGGTATAGCCCATTGTTGGCGTTGGTTGATGAACCCCCAACGGCCTGATGCCGCCTGCACAGGCGCCAGGCCTTCGCTGAATTTGCCGACTTGGCGGTACTGGGGGCTGGGTGAGGCGCAAGCTCCCAACAGCGAGACGGAGAGCACCACGATGGTGGCGCGGAGTAGGTGTGGCATGGATTGGTGTTGTTTGATGATTGGACAGACTTGGCAGCCCCCGCAGCGGTGGGCTTTGGGGTGCTGCTGTGGCGGTTTACTTACGGGCCGGGCCGTTGTCACGACCACCGCCTGACGGCTCACCTGTCTTGCTCGGCCAGCCCGCAGAGGAGGTGATGCGGTTGCGTGGCGGGTTGTTGCCGCGACCGCCGCCGGATGGATTGCCGGTTTTGCTGGGGGCGTTTTCCAGAGTGCAGTGCATGTTCAGGTTCCTTGTGTTGCTCTGTTTGGGCTGCGGGGTGTGAGCGGTGCTCCTACAGCACCGGGTGAAAAGGTACCCGGTGAAGTGAACTCTAGGGTTGTTCTTTGATATTTGAAAATTAATTGCATCATTAATGCATCAATTCATTGATTGATGCAATGAGGGAAATTCTTGGCTATGCTGAAGCCTGTTTTTCCTCTTTGTGGAGTGCCCCCATGGCCAAGCAGCCAGCTCATCGCGGTCCCCTACGTGACTGTCCAAAATTTGACGAACTGGGTGGTTTGCCGGGTATCTCGGCAGCGCTACGGCAGCGTTCTCAGTCGCTGGATTGGCCTCAAGGCGCTAGAACCTTGGAGATGCAGTTGGGCCTGCTCGATCGTGGCGACAGTGTCTGGTGGCGCAATCGGCCAGAACACGCGCAAAGCCTGGCAGATCTGTTGGAGTTGGAACTGTCTGACCTGGGGATTACAGACTCCCCATCACCTGGATTTATGGAGTTCACGCAACTCTTTGGAATGCCCCCCCTGGATCTACGCAAAGGTTATCCTTGGAATTGGAGTGCCGAAAAGCGGGCCACGGCACCCACATCAGAATTCGACACAAATTCCTCTTTGGAGGAGTGGCTGAGGCCAACGCCCTATGCATTTCGACCACCACACGAAGTGCATTGGTTGACCGTGGCCGATGAGTTGGAGCGTCAGGTGCTGATTCGCTCGGTAGAGGCGGCTGGGCACTTTTCAGTGATTTCAGTAAGCACGCTGGACGAGGCGGCAGGCCGTCTTGCCTCGTACAAGCCGCTTGTGATCGCGGTAGAGCAGTTCAATGGCGACGAGGATTGGCGTGCGCTGGCCAAGCGACCGTCGGGTGCTGGGCTGTTGGTGATTGCGCCTTGCGATTTGCCTATGCCAACGGAAGGGGAGAGTCCGAGCTATTGGAGTTGGGAACGTCTGAACCAAGAGGAGCAAGAGGTTGGTGTGACGCGATGGGTGTGGGCGCGAAGTGCGGATTGGCGTGCGAGGTTTCTGCGGTGGCTGGAGAGCCACTTCATCAAATCGGACAAGGACACGCTGTATTCGGCAAAAGGCATGGGCGCTTGGCTGGAGCGGTTTGATCCGTGTGAGGAATGGTTTGGCTCCGTGGCCGATTTGCTGCCGGTGTGTCTTGGCTTCGAGAATGAAAAGAAACTGCCCAGCCCGAATGCCACCAAGGCGGGCGAAAAGTTGCTTCGGGTATTGCAGCGCAGCCAGCGGCGCATGTCGCCTGACATGCTGCGGGAGCTGAGTTTGGCGCGCTGGGGCTGTCGAGAAACGGCATGGAGTGGCGTATTACCCATGCAGGCCTGGGCGGGCTTGATGCAGGGTAATTCTCAGGCATCAGCCGCTATCGATCTGGATTCCGTGGTGCAAGGCAAGACGCTTGCTGAGCGCAAACGTGCTGCACAGGAATTGCAGCATCGGCAGCCCCTGGAGTGGGTTCGTAACGGTCTTTTGAAAGCCGTGGACGATGGCTACGATTTTCAGCAGCAATCTTTGGTCAAGCTGCTGGTCAGGGATGCCTTGCTGGGCAGCATGGATGCGGGGTCTGTGGAGGATTGGGCTTGGGCCTGCTTTGATGCGCAGCGCAGGGGTTTAGTGGATGCGGCCCTGGATGCGTTGGACGCAACGGTTTTGCAGGAACTGACCAGCCGCACGATGGAACTTGAACACCAGAGTACCGAGTTCATCGGTGCTTCGGACGCCCTGTTCTGTGCGGTGGGGCGCCGTATTGCACGAGGGAATGAAATCACCGAGATTGACGCATTCTTGCCCTTGGGATGCAGCGTGATCCATCGATTGAACATGGCGGATGTGGCCTGGGCTTTGCCGGCGCCCTGGACGCGCCCTGTCGATATGCCTGATCAGCAACTGGACTGGATCAGCGTGTGTTGGGCCTGGAGCCTGATGCCAGCGCCCCAGATCCTGGCCGAAGCGAACTGGCTTTTCCCTGGCTGGGGAAGCGTCGCGGATATTCAGGTTCCTTGGTGGCTGGCAGATCTCTGGCCTGAGAAGGGGGCGGAGCAGCTGCCGATGCATTGGCAGCGTTTTTTCCTCGTTGCCGATGAATGGATCAAGGAATTAGACCATCCGTTGCCCGATGTGCCGCGCCTGCTGCAAATAGCCCATTTGGGGAAAGCTGCGGCGGGCGGATGGTCTGCTGAGGTCGCCTGGTGGCAAGGGTTGTGGCCGAACGAATCGGGTGAGTTCCAGCGCTGGATTGATCAAACCCTGATAGCAAAATTTCAGCGCTCCGCTGCGGAAAATGCTGCGAAGCATGTGTGGCCCTCCTATGCTGAATGGGAAAGGCTGGCTCAAGACAAGTACGGCTTTAAATATCTGCGCCCTATGCGTCGCTGGCTGCTGGAGATGCTGCCAGCAGCCTGGGTTCTGGAGCAGTTGGACGAAACGGGCCGCTGTTATTTCGCATCCTGTCCGCAAACCTTGCCGCCGCAATGGCGAGGGCCACTGTTGCTGTCGGTAAAGGAGCAATGGGCCACCGTACCTGCCGGAAAAGCGAGGGATTTCCTGAGGCGCTACGGCTCGTCCATTGGCGGTGAGTTGGCGGAGGTCATCGAGAGTGAGAGTACGTTGGCTTGGGCCGCCGGAAGTTTGATCTGGGCGTGGAATGGGGCCAAGGCCCGCGAGTTGTTGAAGCAGCCGGATCGGTTGGAGGCCAGTGCTTGGCGGATATTGTTTGATAACTGTCCAACTGAATCCCTGTCGCTGGCTTTGGATGTCTTGCGTAAATTTCCGGAAATGATCGAGGCCAATGAGCGTCTTGAATGGGCTAGGAGCAGATTGCCAAGCAGCGGGATTATTGCCAAGGGTTTGTTGGAGCTCATGCGTGCATCTACAGATGAGAATTTTTGAGACCTCTTTCCATGGTTCATTGCGCAATTGCCTTTATCCGCAATCCCTGCGTCGGTCTGCTGTCGGTGAGTCCTCAACGGTAGTGGCTAATTGATGGAGGACCTGTGAAACGCCTGCTTAGAATTTATCCGTAAATAATGTTGACTGGCAGCTCGATCTTGCGCAGGGCGATGATGGCTGCCGCCAGGTGGTTGAGCGCCAGGAAGGTGTGTTCGAGCTTTTCGTAGCGCACCAATAGTTTCCTGAATCGGTTGAACCAGCCATGACAGGCCTCGACCACCCAGCGGCGGGCCTTCTTCTTTGGCTCTCGCTTTTTCTGCGCCGCTTCGCTCTTGCGACTGACCACATGCGGGATATAGCCATGGGCAAGGATCACGGCCATGGCGCCTTTGCCCCGATAGCCCGCATCGGCGCACAGATGTTTGGATCGACG
>NZ_FNQJ01000007.1 GCF_900107605.1 Acidovorax soli
TCAGATCAAGGCTGCTTTGCTTCATGGCTTGGGAGGATGCCATGACTGGGCCGCTTCTATCCGACTGACTGCCAGGTTTTGCAGGATTTCCCTAGCTTTGTGGCACGTGTGCTGTATGAAAAAGCATTACTAAATTCAGCCATGAAACCCGCCGCCCTTCCTGTGTTGCGCGCCACACGGTTGCTGGATTAGGTCCGTGAGCAAATTCGTTCCGAACACTATAGCTTTGCGCACGGGGCTGGGCCACGCCATGGCGCCGTACATCGTCAGACGACGGCTTTGTGGCTATGCACTGACCGACTGCTCTGGGTCGCAAGCCGTCAACAGCCCAAAAGAAAAGGCCAGCAAACCTAGAGGTTTGCTGGCCTTTTCTCCATTCAGGGGTTAATCATTTCCCCCAAGAGTCCTTCAGCCCTACCGCCAGGTTAAACACCGGCTTCCCCGCCGCGTGGTCCACCCGGTCCGCCACGAAGTACCCATGCCGCTCAAACTGGAACTTGTCATCCGGTTTCGCATTGGCCAGTGACGGCTCCACGATGGCGGTCACTACCTTCAGGCTGTTCGGGTTCAGGCTTTCGATGAAGTCCTTGCCGCCCGCGTCGGGCTGGGCGTCGAGGAACAGGCGGTCATACATGCGCACTTCGGCGTTCACGCCGTCGGCCACGCCCACCCAGGTGATGGCGGCTTTGACCTTCACGCTGTCGGCGCCGGGGGTGCCGCTCTTGGTGCCCTCCACCACGGTGGCCAGCACTTCGGTGATGTTGCCTGCGGCATCCTTCGTGCAGCCGGTGCATTCGATGACGTAGCCGCCCTTCAGGCGCACAGTGTTGCCGGGCAGCATTTGACCGTCCGCCCCTGGCCGGGGCGGATAAAGGCGCTTGTAGCCCTTGGGGGGCACTTCTTCAAAGTCTTCGCGCTCAATCCACACTTCCTTGCCGATGGTGAAGTGGCGCACGGGGCTTTCTACGCCCTCGGGCGGGTGGGGCAGGGCGGGCAGGTTGCAAGGCTCCAGGTGGCCGGCGCCCATCACCTCGTCCCAGTTGGTCAGCACCAGCTTGACGGGGTTGAGCACGGCCATGCCACGGTGGGCCTTCAGCTCCAGGTCTTCGCGCAGGCAGCCTTCGAGGGTGCCGTAGTCGATCCAGCTGTCGGATTTGGTCACGCCGATGCGTTCGGCAAAGGTTTGCAGGGCGGCGGGCGTGTAGCCACGGCGGCGCAGGCCGACGATGGTGGGCATGCGGGGGTCGTCCCAGCCGCTGACCTTGTGGTCGTACACCAGCTGGGCCAGCTTGCGCTTGCTGGTGATGACGTAGGTGAGGTTCAGGCGCGCAAATTCGTACTGGCGGGGGGGCGGGGCGGTGAGCAGGCCACCTTCGGTTAAACGCTCCAGCAGCCAGTCGTAGAACGGGCGCTGGTCTTCAAACTCCAGCGTGCACAGGCTGTGGGTGATCTGCTCCAGCGCGTCCTCGATGGGGTGCGCGTAGGTGTACATGGGGTAGATGCACCAGGTGTCGCCCGTGTTGTGGTGCGTGGCCCGGCGGATGCGGTAGATGGCCGGGTCGCGCATGTTGATGTTGGGGCTGGCCATGTCGATCCTGGCGCGCAGCACCATGGAGCCATCCTCGTGCTTGCCGTCGCGCATCTCGCGAAAGATGCGCAGATTTTCCGCAGGGGTGCGGCTGCGGAAGGGGCTGTCCACGCCGGGTTTGCCGAAGTCGCCGCGGTTCACGCGCATCTGCTCGGCGGTCTGTTCGTCCACATAGGCGTGGCCAGCTTCGATCAGGGTTTCGGCCGCGCGGTACATGAAGTCGAAGTAGTCGCTGGCCTGGTAGGGCTTGTCGTTGCCGGGCTGGCTCCAGTCAAAACCCAGCCATTTCACGGCGTCGATGATGCTGTTGACGTATTCGGTGTCTTCTTTTTCGGGGTTGGTGTCGTCAAAGCGCAGATGGCACACACCGCCGTAGTCGCGTGCCAGGCCAAAGTTGATGCAGATGCTCTTGGCGTGGCCCACGTGCAGGTAGCCGTTGGGCTCGGGCGGGAACCGGGTGCGGATCTTGGCGGGGTCGGGCTGGCCGGCCGCGTGGTGGGCGGCATCGCCGGGGCTGCCGGCCCAGCGGCGGGTGGCGTAGATGCCTTTGTCGAGGTCGCTCTCGATGATCTGGCGCAAAAAGTTGCTGGGGCGGGCGGCTTCGGTGGCGGCGGTGCTGGTTGCGGGCGTGGTGTTGGCAGGGGTGGGGGTGCTCATGCGGCCATTTTAGGGGGCGGCTTGTGGCTGCGATGCGCGGGCGCAGATGGGGGGTGTACGTCCAGAAACAATATCGGGCGCGTTTCATGACATCCTTTGGGGGGTGTGGTGCGTTGTGTACCTGTGAGGCCTGTCCAATGGGTTGGTGGCCTCTGCTTCCCAAGGAGATTTCCATGACGAAAACCCGTTCTATCTATGCCATGGCCGCTGCTGCCGGTGTGGCGCTGGCCCTGCTTGCGGGCGCCGGCACCGCCCAGGCGCGCGACGTGTATTGGTCGGTGGGCGTGAATTCGCCAGGCGTGGCGTTGGGCGTCAGCAATGGCGGCTATCCCGTTTACGTGGCCCCCGCGCCGGTGTATGTGGCGCCGCAGCCCATTTATTACCAGCCACCGCCTCCGGTCTATTACGCACCGCCGCGGCCCGTGTATTACGCTCCCTCGACCTACTATGCACAGCCACCGGGCTTTTACTACCGTGATCGCGGACACCGCCATGGGCACCGCGGCCGTGGTGATTGGGGCGACCGCTGGGATCGATGATGCGGCTTCGGCGGTGCGGTCACTGCTGACGGTGACCACCTGGTCGGGCACCGCATAATCCGGCGTCTGGCCTGCCGGTTTGGCAGGCGGACCGCCCGGAGTGCATGCCTGTGAAAACCGTTTTTGTCCTGAATGGCCCCAACCTGAACTTGCTGGGCACGCGCGAACCTGCCGTGTATGGCGCCCAGACGCTGGCCGATGTAGAGCAACTGTGCGCCGCCGCCTGCGCCCGCCACGGGTTTGCGCTGCGCTTTCACCAAAGCAACCACGAGGGCGCGCTGGTGGACTGGATCCACGAGGCGGGCCGCCTGCACGCCGCGGGCGAACTGGCGGGCGTGGTGCTCAATGCTGGCGCCTACACCCACACCAGCGTGGCGCTGCTCGATGCCATCAAGGGCACGGGCGTTGCACTGATCGAGCTGCACATCAGCAACGTGCACGCCCGCGAGAGCTTCCGCCACCACTCCTATATTGCCGCTGCCGCCAAGGCGGTGATGTGCGGCTTTGGCGTCAAGGGCTATGGCCTGGCCATTGACGGCCTGGCCGGGCTGTGAGGGAGCAGGTTTTTCGCATGACCGATTTGTATCTTCCCTCCGAGGTGCAGCGCCTGGCTGCGCAAGCCGAGCGCCACACCACACCCTGCGGCGAGGGCGACATTCTCTGGCATGTCTGGGGCGAAGCCCGCCCGAATGCGCGCCCGCTGGTGCTGCTGCATGGCGGCAGCGGCAGCTGGACGCATTGGGTGCGCAACATCGATGCCCTGGTGGCCGCCGGGCGCCAGCTATGGGTACCCGATCTGCCCGGTTTCGGTGAATCCGCCGCGCCGCTGTCGGGTGGCGATGCCGATGCGCTGGTGGCGCCGTTGCGCGCGGGGCTGCACGCTTTGCTGGGCAACGCACCCTGTGATCTGGTGGGGTTCTCGTTTGGCGGTTTGACGGCTGGCCTGCTGCTGGCGGCCCACCCCGAACTGGCCGAACGGCTGGTGCTGGTGGGGGCGCCGGCCATGGGCGTGGTGCCCCACCGGCAGTTCGAGCTGAAGGCCTGGCGCCACCTGACCGAACTGGACGAACAGCTGGCCATCCACCGCTACAACCTGGCCGCGCTGATGCTGCATGACACGCGCCTCATCGACGGCCTGGCCCTGCAGACCCATGTGGCCAACGTGCTGCGCGACCGCATGCCCCGCCGCCGCCTGGCGCACACCGACATCCTGGCGCGCTCGCTGCCCCAGGTGGCTTGCCCGGTGCATGCCATTTATGGCGAGTACGATGCGCTGTACAAAAGCTGGATTCACCAGCTTGAAGACGCCTTTGCCGCGGCTGCCCCCGATTTTCGGGGCATGCACCTGGTGCCCAATGCCGGCCACTGGGTTCAGTTCGAGCAGCCTGAGGCGTTTGATGCGGCGCTGCTGGCGGCGCTGGCCTGAAAGCCTGCGCGATGCCGCAGGGTGTTCCATGAGCGCCGCCCTGCTGCAGGTGGCCGAAGCCGAGGTGGAATTCTCGGCCATGCGCGCCCAGGGCGCCGGCGGCCAGAACGTCAACAAGGTTTCGAGCGCAGTGCACCTGCGCTTTGCCGTGGGCGCGTCCTCGCTGCCGGTAGGCGTGAAAGAGCGCCTGCTGGCCCTGCGCGATAGCCGCATCACGCAGGACGGTGTGGTCGTCATCAAGGCCCAGCAATACCGTAGCCAGGAGCAAAACCGGGCCGACGCGCTGGCGCGGTTGAACGCGCTGGTGCAATCGGTGGCGCAACCACCCCGCACGCGCCGCGCCACCAAGCCCACCTATGGCTCCAGGCAGCGGCGCCTGGAATCCAAAACCCAGCGTGGTGAGACCAAGGCATTGCGCGGGAAGGTGCGGGACTGAGAGCCTGAACAGTGTGGCCGTGCTATTGGTAAGGTTTTTGGAACGATATGTCTGATGGCAGAGGAATTGAATCGCTGCTTATTAGCTACTACATTCTGGGTATTCACTGAAAGACTGCCATGTCCACTTCTGCCCCTGTCTCCAGCCACGTTCACAACCCCGCCCTCGTTCCGTCTCTCTATGTTTCGCATGGCGCGCCCCTGTTTGCGCTGGATGCGGGCGAAACCGGCCCTGCGCTCACCCGCTGGGGGCAGGAGTTGCGTGCGCAGTTTCCGGCCTTGCGCGGGGTGGTCGTCATGTCGCCGCACTGGATGGCCCGCACCCCGCAGGTCATGACGGGCCCGCAGCCCGCCACCTGGCACGACTTTGGCGGCTTTCCGCCCGCGCTGTACCAGTTGCAATACCCCGCGCCCGGTGCACCCGCGCTGGCGCAAGAGGTGCTGGCCCTGCTGCAGGCGGCCGGTGTGCCTGCCCAGGGCGATGCACAGCGCCCGTTTGACCACGGTGCCTGGGTGCCGCTGATGCACCTGTTTCCCGAGGCCGACCTGCCGGTGGTGCAGGTGGCGCTGCCCGTTGGCGCAGGCCCTGCCGAGGTCTATGCCATGGGCGCGGCACTGCGCGGCCTGCGCAGCCAGGGCGTGCTGGTGCTGGGTTCGGGCAGCATGACGCACAACCTGGGCGAATTTTTTGGTGGGGCGCGCGAGCCTGCGCCTTATGTGATCGAGTTCAGCCGCTGGGTCGAATCGGCCCTGGAGCGGGGCGATCTCAAGGCCTTGCTCAACTACCGCAGCCTGGCGCCGCACGCCGAGCGCGCCCATCCCACGGATGACCATTTCTTGCCGCTGTTCTTTGCACTGGGTGCC
This sequence comes from Acidovorax soli, assembly GCF_900107605.1. Lineage (GTDB taxonomy): Bacteria > Pseudomonadota > Gammaproteobacteria > Burkholderiales > Burkholderiaceae_C > Acidovorax > Acidovorax soli. Next base: position 5,510 of record NZ_FNQJ01000007.1, read on the forward strand.
GCAGGCGACGATTTGCACGCAAACTACCTCAGCCGCGAGGTGATGTACAGCATGCTGGCGATGGATGCCTTTGCGCTGCAGCCCGCGGTATGACCGTGCCCATCCACCCCGTTTTTTAACCAAAATCACCTCTGGCAATTGACCATGCTTGATCTACCGCTCACTTTTTTGCAGCGTCCTGCCGCTGCGGGCATTCCCAAACCCTGGCTGCTGGTGCTGATGCATGGCGTGGGCAGCAACGAGCAGGATCTTTTCAGCCTGGCTTCGCAGCTTCCCGAGCGCTTTCATGTGCTGAGCCTGCGCGCACCCCACCGCATGGGGCCGGGCTCGCACGCCTGGTTTGATTTCTCGGTGGAGCCCAGTGGCGCCCGCAGCATCAACGAGGCGCAGGAGGCCCACAGCCGTGCCCTGGTGGCGCAGACCATCGAGGCGGCCTCGGCCCAGCTGGGTATTGCACCTGAGCGCGTGGTGGTGGGGGGCTTCAGCCAGGGCGGCATCATGGCCTTGTCGCTGCTGCTGACACGGCCCGAACTGCTGCATGCCGCCATGGTCTGGCACAGCCGCCTGCTGGCCGAGGTGGTGCCGCTGCAGGCCTCGCACGAGGCATTGCACGGCAAGAAGCTGTGGCTGAGCCACGGCACGCACGACAACGTGATTCCGCTCGCCAATGCCCAGGCCATTGCGCACCACATGGCAACGCTGCCCGTGTCGGTGACCTACCGCGAGTTTCCGGGTACGCACGAGATCCGCCCGTCCGAGCTGGCCGCCACGGTGGCGTGGCTGGAGTCACTCTCGACCACGCCCGTGCCCTATTGAGGTATTCGGGTTGCTATCTAACTGATAGCTATTGGCGCTTGCTGGCAAGGCAATGGATCGTTATTTCTTGTGAATCACCAGGTCGGGCCGGGCTATTCCGGCAATGACAGCCCCGGCCGGAAGAACGCATCGAGCACTGGCATCAGCACCGGGAATTCCTGCGCAAACTGCGCCCGGTTCACAAAATACGCCTCGCACGCCACAGCAAAAAACTCGGCCGGTGCCGTGGCGCCATAGGCATCGAGCCAGGGTTGGGTGGCGCCAAAGCGCTCGGCCATGATCACGCGCTCGCGAAAATCCGCATAGACTGGCTCCCATGCTGCCCACCAGGCCTCGTGGGCAGCACGGCCCGTGCGGGTGCCCATGAAGCCTGCCGGCAGGGGTGGGCAGCCGTTGGGGGTACCGCTGCGCATGTCGAGCTTGTGCACGAACTCGTGCACCACCACGTTGGTGCCGCGCGCGGTGTTGTGGCTGGCATCGGCCACATGCTGCCAGCTGAGCATGATGGGGCCGCGCTCCATGGCCTCGCCCAGCAGCACCTCGGTGTGCTCGTGCACTACGCCGGCTTCGTCCATCGTCTGGCGGCGCGCCACGGCTTCGCCCGGGTGCACCACAATGCCCACGAAGTCGTCGTACCAGCCCAGGGCTGCGGCGGCATCGCCCCAGTGCAGCAGTGGCAGGCAGGCCTGCGCGGCGATGTCGATGGCCATGGCATCGGTCACCACCAGACCATGGGCGCCATGGAACTGCTTGTGGTGCAAAAAGAGGGCGCTGAGCGCGCGCAACTTGGCCTGGTCGTGCAGCGGCAGGGCCGCCAGAAACGGGTAGCGCAGCAGGGTTTGCAGCCACAGCGCGGCCGAGATGTCAGGCACGGGCGCCACGGTGGCGCGAACGCGGCTCCAGAGCCGGTCAAGAAAGGGGGGCATGGTGATCGGGCGGCAGGAGGTCGAGTCCCGCGCAATTCAGGATCACTCGCACCTGGGGGCCAAAGCCACGCGTTCCAGGCCCGCGTTAGACAAACGCAGTGTTTCCAGGCGCGGGGGTTGTGCGGCGGCGTCCCAGTCGCTCAGCACCACCCGCTGCAGGCCCGGTGCCAGGGCGTGGTTCGCCGGCTTGTGGGTGTGGCCGTGGATCAGGGTGTGCGCCTGGGCGGCTGTGAGCCAGTCGATGGCGGCGGGGCCGTCCACATCGGCGTAGATGGCGCCCGATCGCTTGTGCGCCTCGCTCTCCTGGCGGATGCTGCGTGCCTGCGCCCGGCGCGTGGCCAGGGGCTGGGTCAGAAATTGCGCTTGCCACTGGGCACTGCGCGCCTGCACGCGAAAGCGCTGGTAATCCACATCGTCCAGGCACAGCAGGTCGCCATGGCTGAGCACGAAGCGCTGGTTGTCGAAAACCAGCACGGTGGGATCAGCCAGGCCGGTGATGCCGCAATGCGCAAGAAACGCCGGCCCCGCCAGAAAGTCGCGGTTGCCGTGCATGAAGTACACGGGCAGGCGCTGCGCTGCGGCCTGCAGGGCCGCGCAGCCCTGGGCCTCGAAGCTGCCGGGCTCCAGGATGGCATCGTCGCCCACCCACACCTCGAACAGGTCGCCCAGGATGAAGAGGGCGTCGGCTGGCGTGGTCTGCAGGTAGTGCCGCCAGGCGGCCACCGTGGCGGGCTCGCTGGCCTGCAGGTGCAGGTCGGAAATGAAATCGACCGTGCGCCAGTGCGAGGGAGCGGCAAGCTCCTCGAACCGGGGCACGGTCGGGGTCACGGGCAGGGCCTGGGCTTAAAGCGCAACCGCCTTGTCGATCACCACAGCGTCAAAAGGCACGTCGTCGTGGAAGCCCTTGCGCGTGGTGCGGACGGCCTTGATGGCGTCCACGACGTCCTGGCCCTTCACGACCTTGCCGAACACGGCGTAGCCCCAGCCCTGGGGGGTAGGAGAGCTGTGGTTCAGGAAGGCGTTGTCCACCGTATTGATGAAGAACTGTGCCGTGGCCGAGTGCGGGTCGCCCGTGCGCGCCATGGCCACGGTGTACTTGTCGTTCTTCAGGCCGTTCTTGGCTTCGTTCTCGATCGGGGCCTGGGTTTCCTTTTGCTTCATGTCGGCCGTCATGCCGCCGCCCTGGACCATGAAGTTCTTGATCACGCGGTGGAACACGGTGCCGTTGTAGAAGCCGCTGTTGACGTAGTTCAGGAAGTTCTCGGCCGACTTGGGGGCCTTCGCGGCGTCCAGTTCGATGGTGATCACGCCTTGGGTGGCGGTTTCGGCCACGTTGATGGTGACGTGGAGTTCAACTTGTGGATTGCTCATTGCAGTGCTTTCTTCAAAAAAATCACTTCACCACGGTGGCGGAGTGGATGGTGACGGGGGTGATGGGCACGTTCTGGTGGCCGCCCTTGTTGCCGGTGGCCACGGCCTTGATCTTGTCCACCACGGCCGTGCCTTCGACCACCTTGCCGAACACGGCATAGCCGTGGCCGTCAGGCTGGGGGGCGTTGAGCATGGCGTTGGCCTTCACGTTGATGAAGAACTGCGCGGTGGCCGAGTTGGGGTTGGCCGTGCGGGCCATGGCGATGGTATAGGTGTCGTTCTTGAGACCATTGGCCGCTTCGAGCGGGATGGGAGCCTTGGTGGGCTTTTGCACCATGTCGGCCGTGAAGCCGCCGCCCTGGATCATGAAGCCGTCGATGACGCGGTGGAATACCGTGCCGTCGTAGTGCTTGTCGTTCACATACGCCAGGAAGTTCTCGACCGTCTTGGGCGCTTTGGCGGGATCGAGCTGCAGCACGATGTCGCCCATGGAGGTGGCCAGTTTGACCTTGGGAGCGTCTTGTGCCTGCACCGGGCTTGCTATTGAAAACACAGCCGATAACGCAATGCCAGTGAGCGCAATGGTCGTTTTTCTTTTGGAAATCATGCAGAACTCCTTGAGTGAATCAGAACCGCAGAGCATTGGGACCTGGTCGCTGCAGCGATGAAAATATGGCGCTGAAGCTACCACCGGCCCGCCAGCGGGGCCGGCCGCATGGCTACAAACCCCTGCCCGCGAACGGTTGTCAGGGGCGTGAAGCCGCGGGCTTGGCCGCAGCGCGGGCAGCGGCGGGCTGGAACAGCTCGCGCAGCTGGGCCTGCTTCAATTTGACGGTGGGGTTGTTGGCCTCCATCTGCTGCGCCTTGGCATAGGCCTGGTAGGCCAGCCGGGCGTAGATGTCGCCCAGGTTCTCGTGCGCCGCCGCGTAGGAGGGGTTGTTGCGCACCGCCATCTCCAGCGCCGTGCGGGCCTTGTCCAGCTGGTTCTGGCTGGCGTAGATCACCGCCAGGTTGTTGTAGGGCTCGGGCAGCTCGGGGTATTCCTGAATGAGCTGGGTGAAGGTGGTGATGGCCGCATCGGTCTGGCCGAGGTCGGTCTGCGCCACGCCGCGCAGAAAGCGCAGCTGCGGATCGCGCGGGGCGGCCGTCAGGCGCTGGTCTGCCTTGCCCAGGGCTTCGGCGGCCTTGCCGCTCTTGAGCAACTGGGTGATCTCGGCGTAGTCGCTGGCATGGGCCATGCCAGCGCCCAGCCATGCGGTCAGGGCCAGCAGGCGCAAAAGTCGGGAAAGGGTGCTGCGGACTTGCTTCATGGAGGGAGGGAGGAGATGGGCACCGTCCGGTGCCGGGCGGGGCTTATACTTCGGCGGATTGTAGCTGAGGGGGTTGCCAGGGCGGTACGCTGTTGCCGCTGGTGATTTTGCCGGGCGCCCAGGGCTGGGCGCATCCCCTTGCGGGGCCCGTACCTTTCGCTACCGGGTGAACCGGCTTCACCCGTCTTCCATCCAGTTCCCGTTACAGAAACCCCATGAGCTTGCGCATCTACAACACGCTGTCGCGTGCATTGGAGGATTTTTCCCCGCTCGAACCCGGCCATGTGCGCATGTATGTGTGCGGCATGACCATCTACGACCTGTGCCATATCGGCCACGCCCGCATGATGATGGCGTTCGATGTGGTGCAGCGCTGGCTGAAAAGCAGCGGCTACCGCGTCACCTACGTACGCAACATCACCGACATCGACGACAAGATCATCCGGCGCGCGCTGGAGCGGGGCATCACCATCCGCCAGCTCACCGACGAGATGATCGTCGCCATGCACCAGGACATCGGCGCTCTGGGCATCGAGCCGCCGGCGCTGGAGCCGCGCGCCACCGAATATGTGCCCCAGATGCTGTCGCTGATCGGCCAGCTCGAAGGCAAGGGCCTGGCCTACCGTGCCACCAATGGCGACGTGAACTACGCGGTGCGCAAGTTTGCGGGCTACGGCAAGCTCTCGGGCAAGTCGCTCGACGAATTGCGTGCGGGCGAGCGCGTGGCCGTGCCGGATGGCAAGGAAGATCCGCTCGATTTCGTGCTCTGGAAATCCGCCAAGGAGGGCGAACCGCCCGAGGCCAAGTGGGACAGCTCCTTCGGCACGGGCCGCCCTGGCTGGCACATCGAATGCTCGGCCATGAGCTGCGCCACGCTGGGCGAGACTTTCGACATCCATGGTGGCGGGGCCGACCTGCAGTTCCCGCACCATGAGAACGAAATCGCCCAGAGCGAAGGCGCCACCGGCAAGCCGCTGGCCAGGTTCTGGGTGCACAACGGCTTCGTGCGCGTGGACAACGAGAAGATGAGTAAGTCGCTGGGCAACTTCTTCACCATCCGCGATGTGCTCCAGAGCTACGACGCCGAAACGGTGCGCTTTTTCATCGTGCGTGCCCACTACCGCAGTGCGCTCAACTACAGCGACGCCCACCTCGACGACGCGCGCCAGTCCCTCAAGCGGCTGTACACGGCGCTGAGCCTGGTAGCCCCGGCCCAGGTTTCCATCGACTGGAACGAGCCCCATGCCGCACGTTTCAAGGCGGCCATGGACGAAGACTTCGGCACACCCGAGGCGATTGCCGTATTGTTCGACCTGGCCAGCGAGGTCAACAAGACCCGTTCGCCCGAACTGGCAGGATTGCTCAAGGCGCTGGCAGGCTGCCTGGGGTTGCTGCAAGGCGATCCGCAGGCCTTCCTGCAGGCTGGGGCGGGCTATGACGAGGCCGCCATCCAGGCGCAGATCGCCGCCCGTGCTGCCGCCAAGGCGGGCAAGGATTTTGCGGAGGCTGATCGCATCCGCAACGCCCTGCTGGCCCAGGGCATCGTGCTCAAGGATTCGGCCGCTGGAACGACCTGGGAAGCCGCACAGTGATTTTTTTGAATATGAAATATGCCCCCAGGGCATACGGGGCGAGCAGTGGTAGCTTCTAAAAATGTAGCGACCGAGGTGCTCGCTTCGTCTGGCCCGGCGTTGGCCACGCCCGATTACTGGGCCGAGGCCTGCAAGCACCTGATGAAGAAGGACCGGGTGATGAAGCGCCTGATCCCCCAGTTTGGCGACGCGGCCCTGCAGACACGGGGTGATGCGTTCACCACGCTGGCGCGTTCTATCGTGGGGCAACAGATTTCGGTGAAGGCGGCGCAAACCGTGTGGGAGCGTTTTGCCGCACTGCCGCGCAGCATGAAGCCCGGCCATGTGCTCAAGCTCAAGATCGACGACATGCGGGCCGCCGGCCTGTCGGCCCGCAAGGTCGACTATCTGGTGGACCTGGCCCTGCACTTCGAGGGCGGCAAGCTGCATGTCAAGGACTGGGCGGCCATGGACGACGAGGCCATCATCGCCGAGCTGGTGGCCATCCGTGGCATCGGCCGCTGGACGGCCGAGATGTTTCTGATCTTTTATCTGATGCGGCCCAATGTTCTGCCATTGGACGACGTGGGCTTGATCAACGGCATCAGCCAGAACTATTTTTCGGGTGATCCCGTCAGCCGCAGCGATGCCCGCGAGGTGGCCGAGGCCTGGAAGCCATGGTGCAGCGTGGCGACTTGGTATATTTGGCGATCGCTCGACCCGTTGCCCGTGGCCTACTGAGGCCCGTTTCATCAGTCATGAACCGGTTGCAACATGGGCCTCGCACCAGAGGCACCCAGGGCGCGACCCAAGGAGAAATACGTTGGCGAAAAAGACCTTTCTGGATTTCGAGCAACCGATTGCCGAACTCGAATCCAAAATCGAAGAACTGCGCTACGTGCAGACGGAAAGCGCGGTCGATATCTCGGAAGAAATTGACCAGCTCAGCAAGAAGAGCCAGCAGCTCACCAAGGACATCTACAGCGAGCTGAGCCCCTGGCAGATCACCAAGATCGCCCGCCACCCCGAGCGCCCCTACACGCTCGATTACGTGCGCGACATCTTCACCGACTTCGTCGAGCTGCACGGTGACCGCCACTACGCGGACGACCTGTCCATCGTGGGCGGCCTGGCGCGCTTCAATGGCCACGCCTGCATGGTGCTGGGCCACCAGAAAGGGCGCGACACCAAGGAGCGCGCCATGCGCAACTTCGGCATGAGCAAGCCCGAGGGCTACCGCAAGGCCCTGCGCCTCATGAAGACGGCCGAGAAGTTCAAGCTGCCCGTGTTCACGTTTGTCGACACGCCCGGCGCCTACCCCGGCATCGATGCCGAGGAGCGCGGCCAGTCCGAGGCCATCGGCCGCAACATCTTCGAGATGGCGCAGCTTGAAGTGCCCATCATCACCACCATCATCGGCGAAGGCGGCTCCGGCGGCGCGCTCGCCATCAGCGTGGCTGACCAGGTGGTGATGCTGCAATACGCTATCTATTCCGTGATCAGTCCCGAGGGCTGCGCGTCCATCCTCTGGAAGACCAGCGAGAAGGCCCAGGAAGCGGCCGACGCCCTGGGCATCACCGCGCACCGCCTCAAGGCGCTGGGCCTGGTGGACAAGATCGTGAGCGAGCCCGTGGGCGGCGCCCACCGCGATCCCAAGCAGATGGCGGCTTTCCTCAAGCGTGCGCTGGGCGATGCCTTCCGCCAGGTGGCCGATCTCAAGACCAAGGATCTGCTCGACCGCCGTTATGACCGGCTGCAAAGCTATGGCCGTTTCACCGACACCAAGGCCGACAGCCGCTGACCCCGTGGTGGTGACGGCGACCGCCTTCACCTTGCACCCGTGCCATGGCCCCGCAAGGGGCCTTTGCATTGATGCGGACGCTTTTGCGTCACGGGCGCAGAAGGGCGCGCAGTGACGCTGCCATTTGACACCGCCATGGCGGCCTTTTCGCCCGCATTGCCATTGGCCGTGGGGCTGAGTGGTGGCGCCGATTCGACGGCGCTGCTGCTCGCCTGTGCGCAGAAATGGCCGGGGCAGGTGCAGGCCATTCATGTGCACCACGGCCTGCAGGCCGCGGCCGATGATTTCGAACAGCATTGCCGCGCATTGTGCAGGCGCCTGCAGGTTCCGCTGACCGTGCAGCGCATCGACGCACGCCACGCATCGGGCGAAAGCCCCGAAGATGCTGCGCGCCGGGCAAGATACAAGGCTTTTGAGGCTGTGGCGCTCGCCAGTAATGCGCAAAATGCCATTCATTCAATAGCATTGGCCCAGCATGCGGATGACCAGGTCGAGACGCTGCTGCTGGCTTTGTCGCGCGGCGCCGGCGTGGCGGGGCTGGCCGCCATGCCCGCTGACTGGGAGCGGGGCGGCGTTCGCTGGCACCGGCCCCTGCTGCGCGTGGCGGGGGTGCAGGTGCGTGACTGGTTGCGTGCGCAGGGGCAGGATTGGGTGGAAGACCCCACCAACACCGACGAGCGCTTCACGCGCAACCGCATCCGGGCGCAGCTGCTGCCCGCTCTGGATGCGGCTTTTCCGGCCTTTCGCGACACGTTTGCGCGCTCTGCGTCCCATGCCGCCCAGGCCGCCGAGTTGCTGGACGAGCTGGCGCAGCAGGACCTGGCCCTCACGGGATCGCCCCCGGAGATTCGGCTATTGCAGGGGCTCAGCCGTGCGCGCCAGGCCAATGTCCTGCGCCACTGGCTGCGCGTGGCGCATGCCACCACCCCCTCCGCCGCGCAGCTGGGGGAGCTGCTGGACCAGCTGGCGGCCTGCACCACGCGCGGCCACCGCATTCACATCAAGGTGGGGCGGGGGTTCGTGGTGCGCTCGGGGCCACGCCTCGATTGGTACAATCCCGAGGTTTTGGTCTAACAACGGCACGAAAAACGGCGGCGCACCAAAACAGTGTTTAACCCGCGCTGCGGCTCCAGTTTCGTCACCCCCAATATCCCATGGCATTGATCGTTCACAAATACGGCGGCACCTCGATGGGCTCCCCGGAGCGCATTCGCAACGTTGCCAAGCGCGTGGCCAAATGGGCGCGGGCCGGCCACCAGATGGTGGTGGTTCCCAGCGCCATGAGCGGCGAAACCAACCGCCTGCTCGCCCTGGCCAAAGAGCTGGCTCCCCCACGCGCCACCCCTGCGTACCACCGCGAACTCGACATGCTGGCGGCCACCGGCGAGCAGGCTTCGTCTGCATTGCTGGCCATTGCGCTGCAGGCCGAAGGCATGGGCTCGGTCAGCTATGCCGGATGGCAAGTCCCCATCCGCACCGACAGCAGCTACACCAAGGCGCGCATCGAATCCATTGACGACCAGCGCGTGCGCGCCGATCTGAACAATGGCAAGGTCGTCATCGTGACCGGTTTCCAGGGCATCGACGACGAAGGCAACATCACCACGCTGGGCCGTGGCGGCTCGGACACCTCGGCGGTGGCCGTGGCGGCCGCCATGAAGGCCGACGAGTGCCTGATCTACACCGATGTGGACGGCGTCTACACCACCGACCCGCGCGTGGTACCCGAGGCACGCCGCCTGCAAACGGTGAGCTTCGAGGAAATGCTGGAAATGGCCAGCCTGGGCTCCAAGGTGCTGCAAATCCGCTCGGTCGAATTCGCGGGCAAATACAAGGTGCCCATGCGCGTGCTCTCCAGCTTCACGCCCTGGGACATCGACATCAACGAAGAAGCCAAGTCCGGCACGCTGATCACTTTTGAGGAAGACGAAAAAATGGAACAAGCCGTCGTATCCGGCATCGCTTTCAACCGCGATGAAGCCAAGATTTCGGTGCTGGGCGTGCCCGACAAGCCAGGCATTGCCTACCAGATCCTGGGCGCCGTGGCTGACGCCAATATCGAAGTGGACGTGATCATCCAGAACGTCAGCAAGGACGGCAAGACCGACTTCAGCTTCACCGTCAACCGCAACGACTACGCCCGCACGGTCGAACTGCTCAAGGAAAAAGTGCTACCCGAACTCGGCGCACAGGAAGTGGTCGGCGACACCAAGATCTGCAAGGTGAGCATTGTCGGTATCGGCATGCGCAGCCACGTAGGTGTGGCCAGCAAGATGTTCCGCACCCTGAGCGAAGAGGGCATCAACATCCAGATGATTTCCACCTCCGAGATCAAGACCTCGGTGGTCATCGATGAGAAATACATGGAACTGGCCGTGCGCACCCTGCACAAGGCCTTCGAACTCGACCAGCCAGCCGCCTGAAACCGCCAGAAATGCCTCGGAAATGAGGCATAATAGCGGGATTGGAAACGTGACCGAGTGGCCGAAGGTGCTCCCCTGCTAAGGGAGTATGGGGTGTAGAGCCTCATCGAGGGTTCGAATCCCTCCGTTTCCGCCAAGCAACAAAGCCCTGCATGTCAGGGCTTTTTTTTTCATCCGGTGTGTGAGGTGGTCATCGGCCCACGCGGCGCTTGCAGAGGCAGCGCTCAGGTGGCGTCATTCATCGATGGATGCGCTCCAGCGGTCGCCCCAGTCCTGGGCGCGGTCAATGTTGCGCCGGTCCCTTTTGGTCGGGCGGCCTTCCTGCAGTGTTGCGGCGGGTTCGGGGGCCAGCCGGCGCTGTTCGGCGGCTTTTTCACGGGCGGCGATGCTGTCGGCGGTTTCCTCATACAGGCGTTGTGCGATGGGGGCGGGGCCGCGTGCGCCACTCAAGCCTCGTACGAGCACCGTGCGTGCGACCGGGCCCTGGCGCAAGGCCACGGTGTCGCCGCAGCGCAGGTCGCGGGCGGCCTTGGCGGGCTGGCCGTTTACGGTGACGCGGCCTTTGCCGATTTCTTCGGTGGCCAGGCTGCGGGTTTTGTAGAACCGCGCACACCACAGCCATTTGTCCAGTCGCATCGTTTCGGGGGCATTCATGGAGAGGATTGTGACGCGGTGGTTGTCGGTAAGGTAGCGGCGGGCGGGGGCAGCGGCAGGTGCACGACGGCATCCAGCCCCGCCACAAGACCCGATTCCATGCGGTTGGTCAGCGCAATGCTGCCGCCCAGCGCCTGCACGATCTCGTGGCAGATGGCCAGACCCAGGCCGCTGCCGGTGCGCACGTCGCCCGCCGAGAAGGGCTGGAAAAGGCGGGCGGCCAGTTCATCGTCGATGCCGCTGCCATGGTCGCTTATGCAGAGCACCGCCTGGTGATCGGTGCAGCGCAGTTCCACCGCCAGCTCGCTGCCTTGCGGGGCATGGCGAATGGCGTTGTGCAGCAGATTGCGGGCCAGCTCGCGCAGCATCCATTCGTGGGCAAATACCGTTGCCGGCTCGGTATGGATGCCAAAGTCGAGGTCGCGCTGCGCGATCAGGGGTGACAGATCCAGCGCCACCGCGCGCAGGAGGTCATCGAACCGGGTCGGCGGTGGTGTGCTTTGCTGGCGCAACTGTTCGACCTTGGCGAGGGCGAGCATCTGGTTGGCCAGTTGCGTGGCGCGGTCCACGGTGTCGCTGATTTCCCGCAGGGCCTGGTGCGGGGGTACATCGCCGTGCAGTGCGGACTGCACCTGTGTCTTGAGCACGGCCAGCGGTGTGCGCAGCTGGTGCGAGGTGTCGCGCACAAACCGTTTCTGGTGGCGCAGCAGATGCTGCAGCCGTTGCATGACCTGGTTGGTGCTGTCGATCAGGGGTTGCAGTTCTCGGGGTGCCGAGCTGGCTGCAATCGGACTGAGGTCGCCATCGGGCCGCGCTTGCAATTGCTGGCTGAGCTGGCGCACCGGGCGGGTGGCCCGCTGCACGACGATGACCACGGTGAGCGCGATCACGGCAATCAGCAGCGCTTGCCGGGCCAGCGTGTTCCACAGGATCTGCAGCGCCAGGGTTTCGCGCACTTCCAGTGTCTCTGCCACCTGGATGACCGCCATCCCGCGGCCGCTGGCACTGGCCACGGGTTGCAGCAGCACGGCCACGCGCACGCGGTCGCCGCGGAATTGGTCGTCATAAAAGTCCACCAGCGCCGCATACGGAGGGCGATCCGGAATGCGCCCCTGCCATGCTGGAAGTTCGGCAAACCCCGAGACCATTGCTCCCTGCAGGGTGGAGATGCGGTAGAACATGTGGCTTTGGTTGTCGGCCTCGAAGGCCTCCAGGGCCGCATAGGGCACGATGGCGCGCAATTGCGCCGCGTCGTCGTAGCCCGACACATCCAGCTGTTCGCTGATGGTCTTGGCCGATGCCAGCAAGGTGCGGTCGTAGGCCGTGTTCAGGGATGTCAGTGTCTGCCGGTACAGGCTGAGCGTGTTGAAGCCGATGAACGCCACCACGGGCAGCAGGATGCCCAGCAGCAACCGCCTGCGCAGCGACGGCGCACGCAAGGCAGCCGTCCTTGTCACGTATCGGCCCTGAGCAGATAGCCCAGCCCGCGCAGCGTCATGAGGGTCAGGCCCGTGTCGGCCAGTTTCTTGCGCAGTCGGTACACCACTACCTCGATGGCCTCGTACTGCACGTCCAGCTGCCCGGGGAACACCAGTTCATAAAGGCGTTCCTTGGTGACGGCATGGCCCGGCTGTGCCAGCAGGGCATGCATCAGCGCCAGTTCGCGGGGTGTGAGCTCCATGACGGAGCCGTTGCGGTACAGCGCGCCGCTGTCCTTGTCGTAGCGTATGGCACCGATCTGCACGAAATGGCCCGCAGAAGGCGCGGCGTCCGTGCTGCGCCGCAGCAGGGCGCGCAGCCTGGCCTCCAGCTCGTCCAGATCGAAGGGTTTGGGCAGGTAGTCGTCGGCGCCGGCGTTCAGGCCCAGCACCCGGTCACCCACGGTGCCGCGTGCGGTCAGGATCAGCACCGGCGTGCGCAGCCCGCGCGCGCGGGCCTGCTGCAGCACCTGCAGGCCATCCAGGCCGGGCAGGGTGAGATCGAGTACCACCGCATCGGGTGGCCGTGCCACCCACTGGTTGAGTGCCGCAGCGCCGTCGCCCGCGGCAGTGACCTCCATGCCCCGGCGTGTCAATGCGCGCTGCAGCGTGATCTGCATGGTGGGGTCGTCTTCAACGAGAAGCAATTGCATGCGCGGCACCATAGCACCGACCACACGCGGTTGCGGCATTGGTGTTTTCCCTGAGTGTGCGGACAGCCGTTTGACAGGCTGCGCGCGCATCATCGGGCGGTTCGCCAACCCTACAAGGAGACATCGATGCGTCGCGACACCTTTCTCAAATCCCTGGCTGCGCTGGCCGCTGCCGGAGCCTTGCCCCTGTCGGCCCATGCCGCCAGCGCCGTCAAGATGATGCTGCCTGCCAACCCGGGCGGTGGCTGGGACTCCACCGGGCGCGCCCTGGGCAAGGCATTGCTGGAATCGGGGGCGGCATCGTCGGTCACCTATGACAACAAGGGCGGCGCCGCAGGCGCCATTGGCCTGGCGCAGTTCGTCAACTCCAGCAAGGGCGACCCGAACGCGCTGATGGTGATGGGCGCCGTGATGCTGGGCGGCATCATCACCGGCAAGCCGCCGGTGAGCCTGTCGCAGGCCACGCCCATTGCGCGCCTGACCAGTGAATACAACGTGTTCGTGTTGCCCGCCAATTCGCCTTACAAGAGCATGGCCGAGGTGATCGCCCAGCTCAAGAAAGACCCCGGCAGTGTGAAGTGGGGTGGCGGCTCGCGCGGTTCCACCGAGCACATCGCTGCCGCGATGATTGCGCGTGAGGTGGGTGTGGACCCGGCCCGGATCAACTACGTGGCCTTCCGGGGGGGCGGCGAGGCAATCGCGGCCATCCTGGGCGGCAACGTGACGATTGGCGGTGGCGGCTACAGCGAAATGGCCGAGTACATCGCCACCAAGAAGATGACGCCCATTGCCGTGACCTCGGGCCAGCGCCTGAAGAACTCGACCGTGCCCACCCTCAAGGAGCAGGGCATCAACGTCGAGATCGGCAACTGGCGCGGCGTGTATGCCGCCCCCGGCATCACGGCCGAACAGCGCAAGGCGCTGACGGAGATGGTGGCCAAGGCCGTCAAGAGCAAGAGCTGGGCCGAATCGCTGGAAAAGAACGATTGGACCCCGGCCTGGATGGCGGGCGATGAGTTCGCGAACTTTGTGGACAACGAGTTCGCCAGTCTGCGCGCCACCATGGTCAAGGCCGGAATGGTCTGAGCACTGCCCCGGTACCGTGCACCGCCGCCGCCGGCGGCGGTGCACGGTTTTTTGCGCGTGCCCATTGCGGTGCGCGCCGTGATGCGCGTACCTTGGACCGGTGTTCGAGGACTTGAGAAAACCCAAGCATGTCTGATCCGACAACTCCCCTTTCTTCTGATCCGGGTGCAATCCCCGGCATTGCCAGCAACCTGCCTGCCGTGCGCATGCAGACCGTGGTCGGCGCCGGCGTGCTGCTGACTGCCCTTGCACTGGCGCTGGGCGCCCTGGATATTCCATCCAACGCGGGCTATGGCGGCGTGGGCCCCAACTTTTTGCCGTGGCTGGTGGCGGCCGTACTGGGGCTGTGCGGCTGCGTCCTGCTGTGGGAGGCCCGCACCGGCGGGTTCCACGCCATGGAGGAGCCTAACGGCGCCGCGCGTGCGGACAAGCCGGCATGGGTGTGGGTTTCGACCGGTCTGCTGCTGAACGCTGCCCTCATCACCACGGTGGGCTTCATTCTGAGCTGCACGCTGTGCTATGTGCTCGCCGTGCAGGGGCTGCGCCGGGCTGCGGGGCAAAACGCAGGCACCGCGCGCACCTGGGCGGTGGACGGGTTGACGGGTGTGCTGATCTCGGCGCCCGTCTATTGGACATTCACGCAGTTCCTGGCCATCAACCTGCCAGGGCTCACGCAAACCGGGTGGTTGTGATGGAAATCTTTGATGCACTGATGGCGGGCTTTGCCACCGCCGCCACGCCCGCCAACCTGCTGTGGGCCCTGGTGGGCTGCGCCTTGGGCACCGCCGTCGGCGTGCTGCCCGGCATCGGCCCCGCGGTGGCGGTGGCGATGCTGCTGCCGATCACGGCCAAGGTCGAGGTCACGGCCTCGATGATCTTCTTTGCCGGCATCTATTACGGCGCGATGTATGGCGGCTCCACCACCTCCATCCTGCTGAACACGCCGGGCGAGACCGCCAGCATGGTCACGGCGATGGAAGGCAACAAGATGGCCAAGAGTGGCCGGGCCGGGGCGGCGCTGGCCACATCGGCCATCGGTTCGTTCGTGGCGGGCACCGTTGCCACCGTGGTCGTGACCCTGTTCGCGCCCTATGTGGCCGACTTCGCCGTCAAGCTGGGTCCGCCCGAATACTTCATGCTCATGGTGCTGGCCTTCACCACCGTGAGCGCGGTGCTGGGCAAGAGCACGGTGCGTGGCATGACGGCGTTGTTCGTCGGGCTGGCGGCTGGCTGCATCGGCATGGACCAGATCTCGGGCGCGGCGCGCTACACCGGTGGCAAGTCCGAACTGCTGGACGGCATCGACATCGTGCTCGTTGCCGTGGGCCTGTTCGCGGTGGCCGAGGTGCTGTATGCAGCGATGTACGAGGGCCGCGTGGTCGAGTCGCGCAACACCATGAGCCGCGTGCACATGACCAGGCGCGACTGGAAACGGTCCATTCCGGCCTGGCTGCGCGGCACGCTGATTGGCACGCCGTTTGGCTGCATCCCGGCCGGCGGCACCGAGATCCCGACCTTTCTGAGCTACGCCACCGAAAAGAAGCTGGCCAAGGGCGGCGACAAGGCCGAGTTCGGCACCGCGGGCGCCATCGAGGGCGTGGCTGGTCCCGAGGCCGCCAACAATGCCACCGTGACGGCGGCCATGATTCCGCTGCTGACGCTGGGCATCCCCACCTCCAACACCACGGCGGTGCTGCTGGGCGCGTTCCAGAACTACGGCATCAACCCTGGCCCGCAGCTGTTCACCACCTCGGCCACGCTGGTGTGGGCGCTGATCGCGTCGCTGTACATCGGCAACGTGATGCTGCTGGTGCTCAACCTGCCCATGGTGGGCCTGTGGGTCAAGCTGCTGAAGATCCCCAAGCCGCAGCTGTATGCCGGCATCCTGATCTTTGCCACGGTGGGAGCCTACGGCATGCGCCAGAGCACCTTCGATCTGTTCCTGCTGTATGGCATCGGCATGCTCGGGGTGCTGATGCGGCGTTTTGACTTCCCTACGGCACCTGTCGTGGTGGGCATGATCCTCGGGCCATTGGCCGAGGCGCAGATGCGCAATGCGGTGTCGATTGGCGAGGGCAGCTGGCTGATCTTCGTGCAGCGTCCGATGTCGCTCACGCTGCTCATCATCGTGCTGGCGGTGCTGGTGCTGCCGCGTCTTTTCAAGCACCTGGCGCAGCGCAAGCTGGCGCGGCTGCGGCAGCTGGACGACTGACCGGCAGTCCATCCCCAGCCACTGAAACGCCTGGCCCTGCCAGGCGTTTTGCCTTGTGCAGAACGCTCGCGAACAAGCGATGCTGCTGGGGAAGGATTCTTTCTGCGGACCACCGATCGATGCATTACCCGTGATGCGCCGGGTACCATTGGCCCATGCCATTGCACTCCGAAGCCTCGCCCCTGCCGCTGGATGCCCAGGGCATTCTGGAACTGGCGGCGCGCTCCATGTTCCAGCTGTTCTCCAGCGTCAGCCAGGGCATGTTCCTGGTGGATTGCAGCGGGCGCATTGTGTGGGTGAATGAGGGTTACCAGCGCTTTCTTCCCGACCTGGGCTTTTCGTCGGTGGACCAGTTCGTGGGCCGCACCGTGGAGGAGGTGATCCCCAACACGCAGATGCGCAGCGTGCTCGAAACCGGCCAGCCGGTGCTGATCGACCTGCTCACCAACAAGGCGGGCACTTTTGTGGTCAGCCGCATTCCCTTGCGCGACGAAGCCGAGCGCGTGATTGGAGCCATCGGCATCGTGCTGTTCGACCACCCCGAGACCACGCTGCAACCCCTGATCGGAAAATTTGCCCTGTTGCAGCGCGATCTCGATGACGCGCGGCGCGAGCTGGCCAGCCAGCGCAGCCGCTCGCTGGCCGTGTCGGGCGACGGTGAGCGGCGCGCCAAATACACCTTTGCCAGTTTCATCGGGTCGAGCCCCGCGGCGGCCGAGGTCAAGCGCCAGGCGCGCCGGGCCGCGCAGTCGTCCAGCCCCGTGCTGCTGCTGGGTGAAACCGGCACTGGCAAGGAACTGCTGGCCCATGCCATCCATGCGGCGTCGAGCCGCGCCAGCGGCCCGTTTGTCAGCGTCAACATCGCCGCCGTGCCCGACACGCTGCTCGAGGCCGAGTTCTTCGGCGTCGCGCCCGGTGCCTACACCGGCGCCGACCGCAAGGGGCGCGATGGCAAGTTCAAGCTGGCCGACGGCGGCACGCTGTTCCTCGATGAAATCGGCGACATGCCCCAGAGCCTGCAGGCCAAGCTGCTGCGTGCGCTGCAGGAGGGCGAGATAGAGCCGCTGGGCTCGAACAAGCTGGTGCCGTTCAATGTGCGCGTGGTGGCTGCCACTTCGCGTGATCTGGGCGCCCTGGTGCGCGACAGCCGTTTTCGCGAAGACCTTTTTTACCGGCTGCATGTGCTGCCGGTGCGCGTGCCACCGCTGCGCGAGCGGCGCGGCGACATCCCCGCGCTGGTGGAGGTGCTGGGCGAAGACCTGGCGCTGCGCAACGGCACGGTGCCGCCCGAGTTGCAGCCCGACGCCATGGCATTGCTGGCGGGCCAGCCCTGGCGCGGCAATATCCGCGAGCTGCGCAATGTGCTGGAGCAGGCCGCCATGCGCAGCGATTCGCAGTCCATCGATGCCTACCAGCTCGAAAGCATCCTGCGCGAAGCAGGGGTGGAACCGGCCGCCCCCGTGCCGGCTGCCGTGGCCGACCCCGGGGCATTGGGCGACGAACATTGCCTGCGCCCGCTGGCCGAACAGGTGGCCGAGCTGGAGCGGCGCGCCATTGCCGCGGCGCTCAAGGCCCATGGCGGCAACAAGCAGGCCACGGCCAGGCAGCTGGGTATTTCGCGGGCCACGCTCTATGCACGTCTGGAAAACCCTGAATAAAAAACAGCCATATGTCTGAATTTCAGGCATGTACTGCGTCTGAAATTCAGACGTTTTCATTGCGTTTGCATCATTTGTTCCTATAAATCAACGCCTTGATGGTTGGCACGAACTGTGCAGTGTGCAGGCAAACCCAAAGGAGACAGTCCCCATGCAACGACGCACCCTGGTCGCGCTGGCCGCCTTGGCCGCCACCCTTTCGG
The DNA here is from genome assembly GCF_900107605.1 of Acidovorax soli. Taxonomy (GTDB): domain Bacteria; phylum Pseudomonadota; class Gammaproteobacteria; order Burkholderiales; family Burkholderiaceae_C; genus Acidovorax; species Acidovorax soli. The sequence continues at coordinate 23,672 of NZ_FNQJ01000007.1, forward strand.
CTCCGGTTTTCAGCCAGTCGGGCGAGATCCGTATCGCCCATGTCTACAGCAAGACGGGCCCGCTCGAAGCCTATGGCAAGCAGACGCAGACCGGCCTGCTGATGGGGCTGAACTACGCCACCGGCGGCAGCATGGCCATCAATGGCAAGAAGATCGTGGTGATCGAGAAGGACGACCAGGGCAAGCCCGACCTGGGCAAGAGCCTGCTGGCATCGGCCTATTCGGATGACAAGGCCGACATCGCCGTGGGGCCCACGTCCTCCGGTGTGGCGCTGGCGCTGCTGCCCGTGGCCGAGGAATACAAGAAAATCCTGCTGGTCGAGCCCGCCGTGGCCGATGCCATCACCGGCGACAAGTGGAACAAGTACATCTTTCGCACCGGCCGCAACAGCAGCCAGGACGCCATCTCGAACGCCGTGGCCATCGACAAGCCGGGCGTGACCATTGCCACGCTGGCGCAGGACTATGCCTTCGGCCGCGACGGTGTGAAAGCCTTCAAGGACGCCATCAAGAATGCCAAGCTGGTGCACGAGGAATACCTGCCCACCAGCACCACCGATTTCACCGCCGGCGCCCAGCGCCTGATCGACAAGCTCAAGGACCAGCCCGGCCGCAAGATCATCTGGATCCTCTGGGCCGGCGCGGGCAACCCATTCAAGATTGCCGACCTGGACTTGAAGCGCTACGGCATCGAGATCGCCACGGGTGGCAACATCCTGCCGGCCATGGCCAGCTTCAAGAACTTCCCCGGCATGGAAGGCGCCACCTACTATTACTTCGGTATCCCCAAGAACCCGGTGAACGAGGCCCTGGTGGCCGCGCACTACAAGGAGTTCAAGACACCGCCAGACTTCTTCACTGCGGGCGGCTTCAGCTCGGCCATGGCACTGGTCACGGCGCTCAAGGTCACAGGTGGTGACACCAACACCAACAAGCTCATCAAGACCATGGAAGGCATGAGTTTTGACACGCCCAAGGGCAAGATGACCTTCCGCAAGGAAGACCACCAGGCGCTGCAGAGCATGTACCACTTCAAGATCAAGGTGGACCCGGTCTTCGCCTGGGGCGTGCCCGAGCTGGTGCGCGAAATCAAGCCCGATGAGATGCAGGTTCCGATCCGGAACAAGCGCTGACGACCAGGGCCCGTCGCGCACCGGCGGGCCTGTTACTCCTGTTTTGATAGCTTGAAGCGCTTTGTCATCAAGCGCCTTGGCTGATTTTTCTTTAAATTTTTGTGGAGTCTCGACCTTCGATGTTGGCGACCCATGACCTGACCATCCGCTTCGGTGGCCATGTGGCGGTGAATGCCGTGACCTGCGCGTTCGAGCCGGGCACGCTCACCGCCATCGTGGGCCCCAACGGGGCAGGCAAGACCACCTACTTCAACCTGATCTCGGGGCAGCTCCGGGCCACCAGCGGCCGGGTGACGCTGGGCGGGCAGGTTCTGTCGGGCCTGTCGCCTTCGGCTCGCACGCGTGCGGGGCTGGGCCGGGCGTTCCAGCTCACCAACCTGTTTCCGGGGCTGAGCGTGCTGGAAAACGTGCGCCTGGCCGTGCAGGCCACGCAGGCCGGCAGCCACCGCCGGGGCCTGAACCTCTGGAGCATCTGGAGCGACCACCGCCAGCTCACCGCGCGGGCTGAAGCCATCCTGCAGTCCGTGGCGATGCTGGAGCGGCGCGACACCCCTGTGGCCAGCCTGCCGCACGGCGACCAGCGCAAGCTCGAAGTGGCGCTGCTGATGGCACTGGAGCCGCAGGTCTACATGTTCGACGAGCCCACGGCCGGCATGGGCCACGACGAGGCGCCCGTGATCCTGAACCTGATCCGCGCGCTGAAAAAAGACAAGACCAAGACCATCCTGCTGGTGGAGCACAAGATGGACGTGGTGCGCGAGCTGGCCGACCGCATCATCGTGCTGACGAACGGCACGCTGGTGGCCGACGGCCCGCCCGCCGAGGTGATTGCCTCGCCGGTGGTGCAGGAGGCGTACCTGGGCGTGGCAAAAGACGCAGACAGGGAGGCCGCATGAGCATGGTTCTGATGACTGCCACCGGGCTGTCCGTTGGGGCCAGTTCCCCCCTGGTGGGGCGTGAAGCACGCGCAGCGGCCAGCGCAGGGGCCTTGCTTGAATTGAAAGGCGTGCATACGCACATTGGGGCTTATCACATCCTGCATGGCGTGGATCTGATCGTGCCCCGGGGCCAGCTCACCATGCTGCTGGGCCGCAATGGTGCGGGCAAGACCACCACGCTGCGCACCATCATGGGCCTGTGGCAGGCCTCGCAGGGCCAGATCGCTTTTGACGGGCGCGACATCACGCGCATGCACACGCCGCAGATCGCGCACCTGAACATCGCCTATGTGCCCGAAAACATGGGCATATTCGCCGACCTCACGGTCAAGGAGAACATGCTGCTGGCCGCGCGCAAGGCCGGCAACGCCGCGCAGATGGACCAGGCGCGCCTGCAGTGGATCTTCCGGCTGTTCCCGGCCGTGGAGAAGTTCTGGAACCACCCGGCAGGCAAGCTCAGCGGCGGACAAAAGCAGATGGTGGCCGTGGCGCGCGCCATGGCCGAGCCGCGCGACCTGCTGATCATCGACGAGCCCAGCAAGGGGCTGGCACCGGCCATCATCCACAACATGATCGAGGCCTTCGATCAGCTCAAGCAAAGCGGCGTGACCCTTTTGCTGGTCGAGCAGAACATCCACTTTGCCCAACGCCTGGGCGACACCGTGGCCGTGATGGACAACGGCCGGGTGGTGCACGCGGGCAGCATGGCCGCGCTGGCCGAGGATGAGGCGCTGCAGCGCAAGCTGCTGGGGTTGTCGCTATGAATTGCATGTCAAAACAACCTGCAGCGCTTGATGGTAAAGCGCTATCAGCCGGCCAAAAAGTAGCATCGGATATGTCCAGGGGAGACCGCGCATGAACAGGCCGCTGGACTGGAAGCCGCTGGTGCTGGTGCCGCTGCTGGCCCTGCTGGTGCTGCCCTTCATCGGCTCGCCCAGCACCTGGCTCACGCTCACCGTGGCGGGGCTGGCCATGGGCATGATCATCTTCATCATTGCCTCGGGCCTCACGCTGGTGTTCGGCCTGATGGACGTGCTGAACTTCGGCCATGGCGTGTTCATTGCGTTGGGCGCCTTCGTGGCCACCGGCGTGCTGGGCGCCATGGGCAACTGGACGGGCTCGGCCGAACTCTGGCGCAACCTCGCGGCGGTGCTGCCGGCCATGCTGGTGGCCATGGCGGTGGCCGGCGCCGTGGGCCTGGCGTTCGAGCGCTTCATCGTGCGGCCGGTGTACGGCCAGCACCTCAAGCAGATCCTCATCACCATGGGCGGCATGATCATTGGTGAAGAGCTGATCAAGGTCATCTGGGGCCCCGCGCAGATCCCGCTGCCGTTGCCCCAGGGCATGCGCGGCAGCTGGCTGCTGGGCGATGCCGCCGTCGAAAAATACCGCGTGGTGGCCGTGCTGGTGGGGCTGATGGTGTTTGCGCTGCTGGCCTGGACGCTGTCGCGCACCAAGGTCGGCCTGCTGATCCGTGCGGGCGTGCAGGACCGCGAGATGGTCGAGGCGCTGGGTTACCGCATCCGCCGCTTGTTCGTGGGCGTGTTCGTGGCGGGCTCGGCGCTGGCCGGCCTGGGCGGTGTGATGTGGGGGCTGTACCAGCAAAGCGTGGTGCCGCAGATGGGTGCGCAGGTCAATGTGCTGATCTTCATCGTGATCATCATCGGCGGCCTGGGCAGCACGGGTGGCGCGCTGATTGGCGCGCTGCTGGTGGGACTCATGGCGAACTACACCGGCTTCCTGGTACCCAAGGTGGCGCTGTTTTCCAACATCGCGCTGATGGTGGTCATCCTGCTGTGGCGCCCACAGGGTGTTTACCCCGTCGCCAACCGTTGAAGAGGAACACCACACATGCTGAACCGACTTCTCTCCGGCGACTACCCGCGCAGCCAGCTGCTCGCGGTCATGCTTGTGGCCATTTTTCTGGGGCTGGCGTTTGCGCCCTTCCTGTTTCCGGGCGTCAAGGCGCTCAATGTCGCCGCCAAGGTGCTGGTCTTCGTGGTGCTGGCGGCCAGCTTCGACCTGCTGCTGGGCTACACCGGCATCGTGAGCTTTGCCCACACCATGTTCTTTGGCATCGGGGCCTACGGCATCGCTGTGGCCAACACGCGTTTGGGGCCCACCTGGACGGCGCTGGGCGTGGGCATGGGCGGCGCGCTGCTGCTGTCGCTGCTGCTGTCCTTGGCCGTGGGGCTCTTTTCGCTGCGCGTGCGGGCCATCTTTTTCGCCATGATCACGCTGGCCGTGGCCGCTGCGTTCCAGACGCTGGCCTCGCAGCTCTCGGACATCACGGGCGGTGAGGACGGGCTCACGTTCAAGGTGCCCGAGATCCTTTCGCCGAGCTTCGAGCCGTTCGAGGAACCCTTCCTGGGAGTCACCATCGACGGGCGCCTGATTTGCTATTACCTGCTTTTCGTGGCCGCCGTGGCCCTGGTGCTGGCGCTGCTGCGCATCGTCAACTCACCCTTCGGCCGCGTGCTGCAGGCCATCCGCGAAAACGAGTTCCGTGCCGAGGCCATCGGCTACCGCGTGGTGGTGTACCGCACCACATCGAGTGTGCTGTCGGCTCTGTTTGCCACCCTGGCCGGTGCCATGCTGGCGCTCTGGCTGCGCTACAACGGGCCCGATACCTCGCTCAGCTTCGAGATCATGATGGATTGCCTGCTCATCGTGGTGATCGGCGGCATGGGCACCATCTACGGCTCGGTCATCGGTGCCGTGCTGTTCGTGGCGGCGCAAAGCTACCTGCAGGACCTGCTGCGCTTGGGGCACGAAGCCACCACCAGCCTGCCGTGGCTGTCTGCCTTGCTCTCGCCCGACCGCTGGCTGCTGTGGCTGGGCGTGCTGTTTGTTTTGTCCGTTTACTACTTCCCCACCGGTGTGGTGGGGCGCCTGCGATCCCTGCGCGCCCAGGCCTGAGCGCGCTTTTCTGTGGCAGTAAAAAAGGAGACAACATGAAAGTGCATCTGCAGGACAAACGCGCCCTGAAAGTGGCCATGACCGCGTTGGCGGGGGCCGTTCTGGCCGCGTGCGGTGGCGGGTCTTCGGCCCCGACCAACCAACTTCCCACCGGCGTGACGCAGGTCAGTGCCACGGTCTATCCAGCGACCACGGTGGGCACGGGCGCCACCGCCGCCACCCAGGACCTGCTGACCGGCGGCATCGGCAAGACCGGCCTGGGCGGGGCCGCACCGGCCTATGCCGATTCCGCCAATCCCACGGCGGCCGAGCTGCGCCGCAACGCGCTGTATTCCAACTATCGCGGCATCCTCGACCCCTCGGTAGGTGGTGGCTACGGCACGCTGTACGGCCCCAACGTCACTGCGGCCGGTGCCGTCACCACCAGTGAAGGCCTGATTCCGGGCCGCGAATACGTGGCTGTGCTCGACGATGGCTCGGGCCGCAAGCGCACGGTGATTGCCGTGCAGGTGCCCGACAGCTTCAACCAGGCCAGCCCCTGCGTGGTGCTGGGCGCATCGTCGGGCTCGCGCGGGGTGTATGGCGCCATTGGAACGGCCGGTGAATGGGGCCTCAAGAAGGGTTGTGCCGTGGCGTTGACCGATGCTGGCAAGGGCGTGGGCCTGTACGACATGATGGATGACACCGTGCACAAGATCGATGGCACGCGCGCCACCCGCACGGCGGCCGGCACCCTCAATTTCTTTGCCGCCAATATCACCGATGCGGCCCGGGCCGCCTACAACGCCCTGTTCCCGAACCGGCTGGCCCTCAAGCAGGTGCACTCGCAGCAGAATCCGGAAAAAGACTGGGGCAACGACACGCTGGCGGCGGGCCGCTATGCGATGTTTGTGCTGAACGATCGCTATGGCACGGTTGCCAACCCGGTGCCGTTCACGCCCGAAAACACGATCGTGATCGCCGGCTCGGCATCCAACGGCGGTGCAGCCTCGCTGGGCGCGGCCGAAAAAGACAGCGGTGGGCTGATCGACGGTGTGGTGGCCTCCGAGCCCGTGACCGAAATGCCCACCGCCAGCGGCTACGGCATCCAGTTCGGCGGTGCGGCCGTCACGGGCTACGGCAAGACGCTGGCCGATTACACGACCTACGGCAACATCTACCAGCCCTGCGCAGCGCTGGCGGCCGGTGCGGCCATGGCTGAAACCTCGATCTTCAATTACATCCAGCTGGTGAGCATGACAGCCCGGGCCACGGCACGCTGCGATGGCCTGGCGGCCAAGGGGCTGGTCAGTGGCGCCGACACGGCGGCCCGTTCGCTGGATGCGCTCAACAAGCTGCGCGCCTTTGGCTGGACGCCCGACAACGACCAGATGCACAACGCCCACTATGCATTGGGCAACGGCCCCATCCTGTCGGCCATGTACCCGGTGAGCTATGGGCGTTTCCCGGTCGAGGCCAATGTCTGCAATACCAGCTTTGCGGCTGTGAATGCCGCTACGGGCGTGCCGGTTGCGGTGGCACCTGCGGCGTTGGCACAGAGCTTTGCCACGGCCAATGGCACCGCCAACGGCACACCGGCCACCGTGGTCTACAACGACTCGGTGGGCGGTGCCAAGGCCTGGCAATTCGCCATTTCGCCCTCGACCGGCGTGGCTGACTTCGGCCTGGATAACGCCCTGTGCCAGCGCGCGCTGGTCACGGGCACCGATCCGGTCAGCGGCACGGCGCTCACGGCCACCACCATGCCCACCAAGGCGCAGAGCGACGCCGTGCGCGCCGGCATCGCCGAGGTGGTGCTCAACGGCAACCTGCGCGGCAAGCCCACCATCATCGTCAGCGGCCGCAGCGACGCCCTGGTGCCGGTCAACAACAACGCGCGTGCCTATGCCGCCTACAACAAGGTGGTGGAAGGTGCCGACAGCAAGCTGCGCTACATCGAGGTGACGAACGGCCAGCATTTCGACGCCTTCCTGCCGTTTTCCGGGTTTGATACGCGCTTCGTGCCGCTGCACCCTTACTTCAACCAGGCCATGGACGCGATGTATGCGCACCTGAAATCGGGCACCGCCTTGCCCGCCAGCCAGGTGGTGCGTACCACGCCACGCGGTGGCAATCCCGGTGCAGCGCCGGCCATCACGGCCAGCAATGTGCCGCCCTTTGTGGCGGCGCCCGTGGTGGCGAATCAGATCGGGTTTGCCGGTACATCGCTGAGCGTGCCCAACTGAGCGCCTGCGAGGCCATCCGCCATGCCCCTGGAGCGTGAACGCATTTTCACGACCCGCTCGGGGCATGGCGGGTTCTTGCCCCTGGCCGAACATGCAACTACTTTCGCAGCGAAATCCGAAGCATCGTGACCCTGATCGCCATCCACAAACCGGCTGCAGCCTTCATCCAGCGCTACCGCGAACAAGGCGGCGGCGCGCAGCTGTACAACAGCTCGGTGGTGGCTCCCACCGAGCTGGTTCAGCGTGCCGGCCAGCAGAATGCGCCGGGCCCGGGCATCCGCCATTCGCCCACCAACCGGGTGGGGTCGCGCTGTGTCGGGGCCACGGTGATCGGCATCCACGGCTGTCTGATGCTGTAGGCGCGGGGCCCCGCTGTTTTTCTCCAGGCTGACCACCATGCTGTTCTCTTCGCGCTACCTGCGTTGTGCCGGTTACGAAATCCACGCCACCGAATGGGGAGCCCCCGATGCACCCGCCGTGATCGCATGGCATGGCCTGGCGCGCACGGGGCGTGACATGGATGAACTGGCGCGGCACCTGGCGCCGCGCTACCGGGTGATCTGCCCCGACACCATCGGCCGGGGTCTGAGCCAGTGGGCGCGCGCGCCGCAGGACGAATACCGCCTGTCGTTCTATGCCCGCATCGCCGCAGACCTGTTCGACCAGCTGGGCATCCGCCAGGCGCACTGGATCGGCACCTCCATGGGCGGCGCCATTGGCACGGTGTGCGCGTCGGGCCTGTTCGAGCCGCAGCTCAAGGGCCGCATCACCCGCCTGCTGCTCAACGACAACGCACCGCGCCTGGCCGATGCGGCGCTGGAGCGCATCAAGGCCTACGCAGGCCAGCCGCCCGCGTTTGACACCGTGATGGAGCTGGAGTCATTTTTCCGGCAGGTGTACCAACCCTATGGCTGGCTCAGCGATGCGCAATGGCGGCGGCTGACCGAAAGCAGCACGCGCCGCCTGCCCGATGGCCGCGTGACGCCGCACTACGACCCGGCCATGGTGCAGCAGTTCACGCACCACGCCAACGACTACCTGATCTGGGAGCACTACGATGCGCTCGACATTCCGGTGTTGTGCCTGCGTGGTGCCGATTCGGACCTGGTGCTTCCCGAGACCACCGCCGAGATGCTCACGCGTGGCCCGGGGGCCAGGGGCCTGGTGCGCGTGGTGGAGGTGCCCGGCTGCGGGCATGCGCCGGCGCTGAACGTGCCGGCGCACTTCGCCCTGGTGGACGGGTTCTTGTCGGGCGCCTGAATTCACGAACCTCAGGGTCTGTGCTGCCGGCAGGCTCCGGCGGGTGGGCGGTTTTGACAGGCAGGCCCTGGCCCGCTCTTGTGCCAGCGCAGCGGTGGCTCAGTGGCCCTGCCCGGGCATGGCGCCGCGCATGACCCGACCCCGCCTGGTATGCCCTGCGCTCTGGCAGGCACGCCGGAAGGCGCGCAGGGTTTGCTCGGCCCGGCTGAGCACCGTGCCCTCGACATCGGCGGCCCGTTCTGGCAATACGCCCGGCACCATGCCCGAAGCCTCGCCTGTCAGCAGCGCAATCCCTTCGCTCACATGGCCCACGGTATGGACATGGAACAGGCCGCGCTCCACCGCCTCCACAATGGCGCGGCTCAGCATCAGGTGGCGCAGGTTGCGGGCGGGGATCAGCACGCCCTGGGTGCCATCGAGCCCGGCCGCTGCGCAGGCGTGGAACCAGCCCTCGATCTTTTCGTTGATGCCGCCCACGGGCAGCACTTCGCCGTGCTGGTTGAGGGCGCCGGTCACGGCAATGCCCTGGCGCAGCGGCAGGCCCGACAGGCTGGACAGCAGCGCATACAGCTCGGCGCACGAGGCCGAGTCGCCCTCTACGCCGCTGTATTCCTGCTCGAAAACGATGGACGCGTTGAGCGCCAGCGGCGCCACATGGCTGAACAGGGCGGTCAGGTAGCTGTGCAGGATCAGCACGCCCTTGTCGTGGATGGGGCCCGACATATCGACTTCGCGTTCGATGTTGAGCAGGCCCTCGTGCCCGGCAAAAGTGCGTGCCGTGATGCGCACGGGGAATCCAAAGCGGTAGTCGCCCAGATCGACCTGCGTCATGGCGTTGACCTGGCCCACCACGGTGCCGTGCAGCGTGATCAGGCGCTCGCCCTCGGCGATGGACTCGTGCAGCTGCTCTTCGGGGTAGTTGTGGCGCAGGGCGTGGGCCTGCAGCGCGGCGTCCACATCGGGCGCCTGCACCAGCGTGCCGCCGCGCGAGCGGCACAGCGCGGCACTCTCGATCACCAGCGCTTCGGTGTTGGCAAACAGCGCGCTCTGGCGGCTCTGGTCGTCGGCCTCGCGGTGGGTCTGTTCCAGCAGGCGCGCCACGGCATCGGGGGCAAAGTGGGGCAGGCCGCGCTTTTGGCAGCTGTGGGCCACAAAGATGGCCGTGGCGTGGCGCGTGGCGGGGCTGGCGGCAAAGCGCTCGGCAAAGTCCACCTTCACGCGAAACCGGCGCGCAGTGTCGGGGTCGGCCTCCTGCAGGGCGTAGTACTCCTCGACCGAGCCGATCAGCACGATCTTCACATCCACGTCCACCGCTTCGGGCTGCAGCGCAATCGGCGCCGTGGGGCCGTGCGCTGCGGCGCTGCCCTCGTCGATCTGCAGGCGGCTGCAGCGCAGAAACCGGCGCAGCCGCGGCCACAGGCCTTCGTCTTCCACCAGGTCGCGCAGGTGCAGCACGATGAAGCCGCCATGGGCCTTGAGCAAGCTGCCAGCGCGAATGCTCGAAAAATCGGCGTGCGGCGGGTCGGTGTCGGTCTGCAGGTCGATGGCGCCAAACAGGCTGCGCATCTGGGGGTTGTCCTCCACGATCACGGGTGCGCCGTCGCGGCCGTCGTTATCGACCGCCAGGTTCACCTGGCAGCGGGCCAGCAGCTCGGCCAGATGTGCCTTGCGCTCGTCCTCGGCATCGTCGTCGGCATCGCCGGCTTCGAACAGTGCCAGCCGCGCCAGCACTTCGCGTGTCACCTGGTCGAGCCACTGGCCCAGCTTGGCGGTGTCCTTGATCTGTTTTTTGAGGCCCTGGCGGATGTCCTGCACCGCATGTTCGAGCAACGGCTCGATGGCCTGGCGGCGCAAGGTGGCCAGGGCCTCGTCGCGGGCGCGTTCCAGCGGGCGCATGGTGTCCAGGAAGCGGGCAATCTCGGCGCGCAAGGCCTGTTCGGCGGCATCGATTTCGGCGCGGCGCTCGCGTGGCAGGGCCAGGGCCTCGTTTTCGGTCAGCGGGTGGCCCTTGTCGCCCGTGAGGGTGAAGACCAGCTGGCCCCCTTCGCGCGACAGCCGGAAGTGGCGGGCCTCGGCGAAAGCGTCAAGCGTGGCAAAGGCGCTGGCTTCTTGCTTTTGCCAGACTTTGTGGATGGTTTCGGCCTCGGCCTTGCAATCGGGGCTGGCCAGGCGCTTGGGGATGTCGGTCTGCAGCATCCTGGCCATCTCCAGCAGGGCCACGCGCAACTGGCGCCCCTGGCCAGCGGGCAGGCGCAGGGCGCGGGGGCGCTCGGGCGCGTCGAAATTGTGCAGGTAGCACAGGTCGGGTGGCACGGCACGCCGGGCTGCCGCGGCCTGCGTGGCCTGGCGCAGCAGCGAAGTGCGCCCGCTGCCCGCCTCACCCAGCACGAACAGGTGATAGTCGGGCTGCTGCAGGCCCAAGCCAAACTGGGTGGCGGCCTGGGCGCGCTCCTGCCCGATCCAGGGCAGGGGCAGGTCCTGCAGCTCGGCGGTGCTGGCAAAGCCCAGCGATTCGGGTGCGATGGTCAGCCGCAGCTGATGGGGTTCAAGGGCAATGGCGGGCATGGGAGATGGCGGTGGCGCCGTGGATATTGGACTCCAATAGTCTCTGGCGCTTGATGGATAGGTGCTGGTAGCTATGAAAATAATAGTCAGTGCGCCACAGGGCAAACCCCCGCAGGTGCACCGCCTGCCAGCGCCTTGGCGCGCGCATCGGCCAGCGCAGCGGCATCGGGCACGCTGGTGGGCCAGCCGGCCAGGTGCTGCTGGGCCACCTGGCTCAGCGCGGTGATCCAGTGGGTGCTGTCGTTCAGGCAGGGGATGTAGTGAAACTCCTGGCCGCCGTGGTGCAAAAAGGCCTCGCGCACTTCCATGTTGATTTCTTCCAGTGTTTCCAGGCAGTCGCTGGTGAAGCCGGGGCACACCACATCCACGCGCCGGGTGCCCGCCTTGCCCAGCGCCTCGACGGTGGGCTGGGTGTAGGGCGTGAGCCACTTGGCCTTGCCAAAGCGCGACTGGAAGGTGATCTGGTAGTGGTCCTTGCGCAGGCCCAGGCGTTCGGCCAGCAGGCGGCCGGTCTTGAGGCTTTCGCAGTGGTAGGGGTCGCCCAGGTGCAGCGTGCGCTCGGGCACGCCATGAAAGCTCATCACCAGCTGGTCGGGCTGGCCGTGGTGTTTCCAGTGGGTTTCGATGGTGCGGGCCAGGGCGTCGATGTAGCCGGGGTGGTCGTGGTAGCGGTTCACAAAGCGCAGCTCGGGCACGCTGCGCGTGCGGGCGGCCCAGCTGTACACGGCGTCGAACACGCTGGCGGTGGTGGTACCCGAGTATTGCGGGTACAGCGGCAGGATCAGGATGCGGGTGGCGCCCTCGGCCTTGAGGGCATCGAGCTGGCTGGCGATGGAGGGGCTGCCGTAGCGCATGGCATGGCGCACCAGCACGCTGTGCCCGGCCTGGCCCAGCCAGCCGCGCAACAGCGTGGCCTGCTTGGCGGTCCATACCGCCAGGGGCGAGCCCTCGGGGGTCCAGATGCTGGCATATTTGGCGGCAGACTTGGCCGGGCGCGTGCGCAGGATGATGCCGTGCAGGATGGGCCACCAGGCCAGCTTGGGGATTTCGACCACGCGCTGGTCACCCAGGAAATCGGCCAGATAGCGCCGCACGGCAGGGGCCGTAGGCTCGTCGGGGGTTCCCAGGTTGCACAGCAGCACGGCGGTGCGTTCGGCCTGGCCGTGGTGAAAGGGTGGTTCGGTTTGAAAAGGCATGCGGCATTTTCACGCAAGGCAGGGCCGGTGCGCCGGCATGGGCTTTGGCCGCAGGCCCGGTTGCGGCCCCGGCGCTGCAGGTTCAGGCGTGCGTCTTGGCGTGGCCCTTGCCCTGTTCCCAGCGCGACTTGCAGGCCACGCAGTGTTGCGTCTGAGGCTCGATCTTGAGGCGCTCGAACGGGATGGCGCAGCCGCATTCGGCGCACAGTCCATAGCTGCCGTCTTCCATGGCCTCCAGGGCGTGGTCGATGCGCTTGACGTCAGCGGCGTCGATGTTGGTGAGCGCCTGGTCCACCTCTCGCACCACATTGCCTTGCTCGATGCCATCCTGGTCGGCGGCGGGCGGCGCGAGGTTCTCGCGGTTTTGCTGCATCTGGGACTCAAGGCTGCGGCGCGCCGCCAGCAGCAGGGCCTTGAGTTCTTCGCGTTGGGCGGCGGTCAGTGTTGTGTTCATGGTTTTCTCCGTTGGGGTTGATCTGTGCGTTCAGGTGCTGGCAGCGGCGCCTGCTTCTATTATGGGCAGAGCGCCAGGGCAAAAAATCTCTTGCACCCTCGCCGGTCCACTCTCGGTGGCTGCGTGGGGTATTCTCTGGCCGGAATTTCCAGGGCAATGCCCGTAACCCCCGCTTTCCCTGCATCGACTGTGCCCGCTTGCTCCCTTGACATCTCCCGCATCCGTGCCGTTACCCTCGACCTGGACGACACCCTGTGGCCCATCTGGCCCACCATCACCCGGGCCGAAGCGGTCTTGCTGCAATGGCTGACCGTGCATGCCCCCGCCACCGCGGCGTTGTATTCCGACACCGCGGCGCTGCGGGCCATCCGCAACCAGATGGGGAGCCTGCGCCCCGACCTGCGGCACGACCTGGGTGCCTTGCGCCGCGAATCCATCCGCCTGGCCCTCACCCAGGCCGGGGATGAAGCGGCACTGGCCGAGCCCGCGTTCGAGGTGTTCTTTGCCGAGCGCCAGCGGGTGGAGCTGTTTGACGATGCACACACCACGCTGGCGTTTCTTGCCGGACGCTACCCGGTGGTGGCCGTGTCCAATGGCAACGCGGATGTGCACCGCGTGGGCATCGGGCATTACTTCCAAGCCAGCATCAGCGCACACGAATTTGGTGTGCCCAAGCCCGACCCGCGCATCTTTCACGCCGCCGCCAGCACCCTGGGAGTCGAACCCCACGAGGTGCTGCATGTGGGGGACGATGCCACGCTCGATGCGCTGGCGGCCATCACCGCCGGCATGCAGGCCGTATGGCTGAACCCGGTGCGCAAGGACTGGCCCCACGACACACCGCCCCATGCCACCGTGGCCAGCCTCACCGAGCTGTGCCGTCTGCTGGACGACCCGGCGACACCCCGTTAAACCGCTTTTGCCGGAAGAACCGATGCGCTTTACCCCGCCCCCCTTGCCCGTCGTCCGTACCATCGGGCTGATGCAACCGCTGGCCTGGCTGGCCCTGGGCTGGCGCGACATGGCGCGTGCCGGCTGGATCAGCTTTGCCCACGGCCTGGCCATCACGCTGCTGGGCGCCGCCATCATGGCCGTGGCCTACAACCGTTTCTGGCTGCTGGCGGGCGCGCTGTCGGGCTTTCTGGTGGTGGCGCCGGTGCTGGCCACCAGCCTGTATGCCCTGAGCCGTGCGCTGGAGCAGCGCGAGAGCGCCAACACCGCCGTGGTGCTGAAAACCTGGCTCAACTGGCAGAACAGCCATGTCAACAAGTGGGGCAATGATTATTGGTGCATGGTGCAGTTCGGCGTGCTGCTGGCGCTGGCCGCCACCGGCTGGGTGGTGACCTCGGCGGCCCTGATCACCCTGCTGGCGCCCGTGCCCATCGAGACGCCGCGAGACTTTCTGCTGCATGTGGTGCTGGCCCGCGAGGGCTGGCTGTTCGAGCTGTGGCTGGCGCTGGGCAGCCTGATGGCCGCGCCCATCTTTTTGTCCAGCGTGGTGGCCATGCCCTTGCTGCTGGACCGGCGCGCCAGCCTTCGCCAGGCCATCCTGACGAGCTGGCAGGCGGTGCTGGCCAACCCGGTGCCGATGGCGCTGTGGGCTGCGCTGATTCTGGGTTTCACGCTGCTGGGGCTGGGTTCGTTGCTGCTGGGGATGGTTGCCGTCATGCCCATGCTGGGCCATGCCAGCTGGCATGCCTACCGCGACCTGGTGGATGCCTCCAGCCTGCCGCCGCGCGATTCGTACAAGGGTCCTGCCCAGGGGGGGCGCTCGTGATTTTTGGATTTACCGAAGCGCAGATTTCGAGCTTCTTCCTCACCTACGGGGTAGGGGCTTTCATCCTGTACATGATTTTCATCATCGGGCAACTGGCCTGGGCTTCCAAGGCCGGCCGGTTTGGCACCTTTGTGCTGTTCCTGGGGCTGGGCGTGGGCTTCCTGGGGTTCCTGGCCAAGGTGGTCATCCAGTGGTGGCTGGAGAAATAACGCGACCCCCCGGCCGGCCAGTGGCCCGGGGCGATCATTAACGCGACTCCCGCAGCAGGCCCAGGCCCGGGCCCCCGCTGCGGGACCTGGTGCGCCCATCATACGGTTTTGAATTCAATCGGATAACTGGGCGGGAAGCCGCAGACAGTGCTGTAGCACGGCAAGGCGAACTAACGACGTTATACGTTTGAAGGCAAAGCCGTATCAGTCGGGCTTGACCTTGGCGCGCAGCAGCACCTTCTTCCAGCGCGCCTGCTCGGCTGCGATGAACTGGGCAAACTGCGCGGGCGTGCCGCCAATGGCTTCGGCCGCATCGGCATTGAGGCGCCTGAGCGATTCCGGTGCCTTGACGGCCTTCATGGTTTCGGCGGCGAGCTTGTCGATGTGCTCCTGCGGGAGGCTGGCGGGGGCCAGCATGCCGTACCACTGCGTCATCTCGAAACCGGGAAAGCCTTGTTCGGCCACGGTGGGCACATCGGGCAGCTGCGGCAGGCGCTGGGCCGAACCGGTGGCGATGCAGCGCACCTTGCCCGACTTGACGAACGGCAGCATGGCGGCGGCGCCCACGGCAGCAGCGTCCAGCCGGCCCGACAGCAGGTCGGTCATCATGGGGCCGGTGCCGCGGTAGGGCACATGCAGCATGAACATGTCGGCCGTCATCTTGAGGTATTCAAACGCCAGGTGCCCCGCGCTGCCGTTGCCCGCCGAGCCGTAGCTGAGCTTGGCCGGGTTCTTCTTGGCATAGGCGATGAATTCCTTGAGGTTCTTCGCCGGCACATCGGGGTGCACCACGTACAGGCTGGGCACCTTGGCCAGCAGGCTCACGGGCTTGAAGTCCTTGTTGGCGTCGTAGGGCAGCTTGTCGAAGATGAAGGGGTTCACCGCCAGCGTGCCGATGTGGCCCAGGATCAGCGTGTGCTGGTCTTCGGCGCGCGCCACTTCCTGCATGGCGATGTTGCCCGCTGCGCCCGGCTTGTTGTCCACGAACACGCTCTGGCCCAGCGTCTTGGAGAGCTCGGCGGCGGTGGAGCGGGCCACGATTTCCGAGCTGCCGCCTGGTGCAAAGGGCACCACGAAGCGCACTGATTTGCTCGGCCAGGGGGTCTGGCTCCACGAAGTCGCGGGCAGCAGACCACCCAGGGCCATCGCGCTGCTGGCGGTCAGCAGCTGGCGGCGGGTGGGGCACAAGGCGGAAGAGGGGTGGGGCGGCATGGTGCAGTCTCCTTGGCAGGAATTACAGTCAAAAATGGGCTGCGGCCATGGTGCACCGCCACGCTGTCGAACGGCTGTCAAACTGCGGTCGGTGGGCTAGGGAGTTTCCCGGGGGCGGTCGCAGAGGCCTTTGCGTTTCCTCAGGCCAGGGCTGCCGCTGCCGTGCCACTCAGCACCGCGCCTTCCAGCGTGGCCGGGTAGGGGCCTTCGATGTAGTCGCCGCAGGCGCACAGGCCGTCCGCCAGTGCCGGCGCGGGCCGCTGCAGGCCGGGCGTGCAGGCAAAGGTGGCGCGTTTTTCAATCACCGTCTGGACGATGCCCAGGCCCTGCAGCCCCAGCTGTTCGCGCGTCTGCTGCAGCACCGCGCGCTCCAGGGTGGCGCGGTCGCCCGCGCTGGCACTGACCACAAAGGCCAGCAAACCCGCCGGGCCGCCCAGCTGGCCCCGGTCGAACACGAACTGCGCGGGCCGGCCCGCGCCAGGGCGCAGCGCCAGCATGGGCCGGCTGAGCAAGTGGCCATGCGATGGCGCCGGCGCCTGGGCGTAGACGGTGGAGATGGCCGTGAAGCGCAGCGCCTGTGCGCTGTCGGCCCAGGCGTGCAGGGCGGCTGCCTCGGGGCCTGGCAACGTGCTTTGTGCCGTCAGCGCCAGGCGGGCCGCCTCGGTGCTGGTGATGGCCAGCACCACGGCTTCAAACGGCAGGCCGTCCACCCGCCAGCCTGCGGCGCCGTGGGGGCCACCCGCAGGGCTGCGTGCCAGGCGCTGCACCCGGTGGCCGGTGTGCAGCGCGCCACCCTGGGCCTGCAGCCAACGCCCGGCCGCTTCAGGAAACAGGGCGCCCAGGTCGGTGCGCGGCAGCAGCAGGTTGGAGCCGCCCCGGCCGCTGAACAGGCTGTCCTGCAGCACGCGCAAAAACACCTGGCCGCTGGCTTCGTGCGACAGGGTGTTGAGGGCCGACACGCACAGCGGATCGATGAACTCGGCCATCAGGCGCGGCGTGAGCCCGGCGCACAGCTGGGCTACCGAAACCTCGGGCGCGCAGCAAAAGCCGCGCCGCTGCCAGTCCGAGGCCGTGCGCAGCAGCGCCAGCTTGTCGCGCCAGCCCCAGCCCCGGGCAGTGGCGATGCCCGCCAGGGCATCCAGCGGCGGCGGCAGATCGGGCAACTGCAGTCCCTGGCCATCGGGGAACTGCAGCGTGAGCGGCAGGCGCAGCAGCGCAGCGTCGGGGTCCACCCCCACCAGCCGCATCAGGCGCAGGCTGGTCGCATAGGCGCCGATCAGGATATGCTGGCCGTTGTCCAGCGTGGCCGCGGTGCCATCGGGCAAGCTGGCGGGCACGGCGCGCGCACGGCCGCCCACGGTGCGCGCCGCTTCAAAAACGGTGACCTGCCGGCCCGCCTGCGTGTGCGCAATGGCGGCGGCCATGCCGGCCCAGCCGGCACCGATCACGGCAACCCGTGCCGCCATCAGGACATGCGCCCGAGCGCCTGCACCTTCCACGCCAGCCAGAACTTGCGCAGCGGCGTCAGACGGATGCGCTGGTGCAGCACCTGAAAGTTCTCGTGTTCGATCTCGCGCAGCAGCGTGCGGTAGATGCTGGCCATCATCAGGCCGGGCTTCTGGGCGCGGCGGTCGGCGTCGGGCAGCAGGGCAAAGGCCTCTTCGTACAGGCGGTGCGCGCGCTCGGCCTGAAAGCGCATCAGGGCGGTGAAGCGGTCGGAATACTGGCGCTTCAAGATCTCGTGCGCCTTCACGTCAAACTGCTGCAGTTCGCTTACCGGCAGGTAGATACGGCCCAGCATGGCGTCCTCGCCCACGTCGCGGATGATGTTGGTGAGCTGAAACGCCAGGCCCAGCCGGTGGGCGTATTCGGTGGTGCGCGGGTCGGTCTGGCCAAAGATGCGCGCCGCCACCTCGCCCACCACGCCCGCCACCAGGTGGCAATAGCCCGAAAGGCCGGCAAAGTCGAGGTAGCGCGTCTGCTCCAGGTCCATCTGGCAGCCGTCGATCACCGCCTGCAGGTGGCGCTGCTCGATGCCGTAGTCCAACGTGTGCGGCATCAGCGCCTGCATCACCGGGTGGGTGGGCTGGCCGGCAAAAGCCTTGGCCACCTCGGCCTGCCACCAGGCCAGCTTGGTGCGGGCCACGCCGGGGTCGGTCACTTCATCGACCACATCGTCCACCTCGCGGCAAAACGCATAAAACGCCGTGATGGCCGCGCGGCGCGGCGCGGGCAGGAAGAGAAAGGCGTAATAAAAGCTGCTGCCCGAGGCCACGGCCTTTTGCTGAACGTACTGCTGCGGTGTCATGGGGCCGGATTGTCCCATGCCGAACAGCGTCTGCCGGGGTGGTGAGGTTTGAAGTATTTTTGGCCGCTGGCGATTGCTGAATAAGCGCTGGCAGCTATTGATTTGAGAGTGACTGGTTTGGTAGCGCTTCAGCACTCCACCACGTTCACCGCCAGCCCGCCGCGCGAGGTTTCCTTGTATTTGACCTTCATGTCGGCGCCGGTCTGCATCATGGTTTTGATGACCTTGTCGAGCGAAACCACATGCTGGCCGTCCCCGCGCAGGGCCATGCGGGCGGCGTTGATGGCCTTGATGGCGCCCATGGCGTTGCGTTCGATGCAGGGGATCTGCACCAGGCCGCCCACGGGGTCGCAGGTCATGCCCAGGTTGTGCTCCATGCCGATCTCGGCGGCGTTCTCGATCTGCTCAGGGCTACCGCCCATCACGGCTGCCAGCGCGCCGGCGGCCATGGAGCAGGCCACGCCCACCTCGCCCTGGCAGCCGACTTCGGCGCCCGAGAGCGAGGCGTTCTCTTTGTAGATGATGCCGATGGCGCCGGCGGTGAGCAAAAAGTTGGCGATGCCGTCTTCGTTGGCCTTGCCGGCGCCCAGCAGAAAGTTGACGTAGTAGTGCAGCACGGCGGGGATGACGCCGGCCGCGCCGTTGGTGGGGGCGGTGACCACGCGGCCGCCGGCGGCGTTTTCCTCGTTGACGGCCATGGCGTACAGGTTGACCCAGTCGAGCATGGCGAGCGGGTCGCGCAGGGCGGCCTCGGGGTGGCTGCTCAGGCTTTTGTGCAGTTCGGCGGCGCGGCGGCGCACATGCAGGGGGCCGGGCAGGTTGCCGGTGCTGCCGCAGCCGCGCTGCACGGCGCTGGCCATGGTCTGCCAGATGGCCAGGAGCTGGCGGCGCACTGCGGCGGCACTGCGCCAGTGCTCTTCGTTGGCGGCCATGAGCTGGGCGGGGGTGAGGCCGGTGGCCTGGCACTGGGCCAGAAGCTCGGCACCGGTGCGGAACGGGTAGGGCAGGCCACGGCCGTGGCCGGCTGTGTCGGCATCGGCGCCGGCGGCAAGGTTGAGCACGCGCTCGCCGGTGGCATCGATCACGAAGCCGCCACCCACCGAGTAGTACTCGCGCACCGCGATCTCTTCGCCCTGCGCGTTGAAGGCGTGAAAGCACATGCCGTTGGGGTGCAGCGGCAGGCTTTTGCGGCGAAACAGCAGGTGCTCTTTTTCGATGAAGGGCACGGTGTGCGTGCCCAGCAGCGCCAGCGTGCCGCTGCTGCGGATCTGCGCAATGGCGGGCGCGATCAGCTCGGGGTCGATGCGGTCGGGTTCGTGCCCGGCCAGGCCCAGCAGCACGGCGCGGTCGGTGCCATGGCCCACGCCGGTGGCCGAGAGCGAGCCGAACAGTTCCACCGCGACGCCGTGCACCGCCGCCAGGCCCACGCTGGCCTGCAGGTGGCAGGCGAATTGCCGCGCGGCAATCATGGGCCCCACGGTGTGCGAGCTCGATGGGCCGATGCCGATCTTGAAGAGGTCGAAAACGCTGACGGAGAGGGGAGAGGTGGTCATGGTGGCGAGGCTAATCGGACGGCAGGGCTGCAGCATGCGCGCAATCCCTGCCCACGATGCGCCGCCCGCGCTGCAACCATGGCGACTGGCAGGTTGATTGCTGCATATTTAATAGCTACTAGCGCTTGTTGGATAAGCCATTGCGGCTGTTTTTGCTTCAATCCTTTTGACCGAGGCCCACCCCGTGTCAGATCGCCTTGCCGCCCATGAATCTTTCTTACATTGCCAGCGCGCGGCCCAGCATCAGGCCCCAGTCCCAGGCGTGGAGCCTGGGGCGCGTGTGCAGGCTGCCGCCTTGCAGGGCATCGACCTTGTCGAGGATGCGCAGGCCGCCTTGCACCACCAGGCGCAGCTCCCAGCCCGCGCGGCCGGGCAGGCGGTGGACCAGGGGGGCGCCGCTTTGCATGCTGGTGCGGGCCCAGCGGGCGCAGTCGGCAATCAGGCGCGCGTTGTCGGGGGTGCTGCGCAGCGCCAGCAGGTCGGCAGGGCCGGCGCCGTGGCGGGCGCAGTCGGCGTGGGGCAGGTAGTGGCGGCCGCGGGGAATGTCCACGCTCAGGTCTTGCCAGAAGTTGATGAGCTGCAGGGCGGTGCAGATGGCGTCGCTTTCTTGGAGGGCCTGTGCGCCGGTCACGCCATACAGGTGCAGCAGCAGGCGGCCGACGGGGTTGGCGGAGCGGCGGCAATAGTCGAGCAGCTCGGCGCGGTCGGCGTAGCCCTGGGCGTCGCGGGTTTTTTCCACGTCCTGGATGAAGGCGCTGAGCAGGTCGTCGAGCAGCGGCACCGGCAGCTGGTGCTGGCGCAACACGGCCTGCAGCGGGCCAAACACGGCGGCCCAGGGCGCCGCAGGGGGCTGGCCTGCGGCCACGCGGGCCAGTTCGGCCCGGTAGGCGGCCAGGTCGGCCAGGCGCTGGGCGGGCGTGGCGTCGCCTTCGTCGGCCATGTCGTCCGCCGTGCGGGCAAAGGCGTAGATGGCGGCAATGGGCTGGCGCAGGTGGGGCGGGCACAGCAGCGAGGCCACCGGGAAGTTCTCGTAGTGCGTGACGGGCGCGGCCACCACCGGCGCGGTCGGCTGTGGTGCTGCGGCAGCATCAGGGTCAGGAGAGTGCGGGCGTTGATTCACAGGCGGGATTGTCGCTTGACATTGCCAGGGCGTCCCTCTAGATTACTAACCGGTCAGTCAGTAAAATTTCGCGGTTTGGTTGCCTTGTCCCGCTGAAAACATGGGAGCACATGGGGCGGCGCTTTGATCGTCGTCACATGGGTGCGGGGCACCTGCCGTTCTTACCCCGGATGTCCCATGCGCACACCCTTCACCCGGCGGCCTTCGCTGCGGTATCTGTTTCTTGTTGTCTCTGCCGCCTCGCTGGCGGCCTGTTCCCGGCCGGCACCGCCCGAGGAGCCCGTGCGCGCGGTCAAGCTGCTCACGGTGGGCGTGGGGGCGCTGCAGTCCAGCCTGGAATATGCGGGCGAAGTGCGCGCGCGCGTGGAATCGCGCCTGGGCTTTCGGGTGGCGGGCAAGATCGTGCAGCGCCAGGCCGAACTGGGCCAGCGGGTGAAAGCCGGGCAGGTGCTGGCGCAACTCGATCCGCGCGATTACCAGTTGGCGGCAGATGCCGCGCGTGCACAACTGGCAGCGGCGACCACGCAGCGTGATCTGGCGGCGGCCGACTTCAGGCGCTACCAGGCCTTGAAGGAACAGAACTTCATCAGCGGCGCCGAGCTGGAGCGCCGCGAGGCCACCCTCAAGGCCGCGCAGGCCACGCTGGACCAGGCGCGCGCGCAGCTGTCTTCGCAAGGCAATCAGACCGGGTACACCACGCTGGTGGCCGATGTGTCGGGCGTGGTCACGGGCATCGAGGCCGAGCCGGGCCAGGTGGTGGCAGCGGGCACGCCCGTGGTGCGCATTGCACAGGACGGCCCGCGCGATGTGGTGTTTGCCGTGCCCGAAGACAAGGTGGCGCACATCGCGCGCGGCCAGGACGTGGCGGTGCGTGGCTGGTCGGGCGGCGCGCCGCTGACGGGCCGCGTGCGCGAGGTGGCGGCCAGCGCCGATGCGGCCACGCGCACCTACCAGGTCAAGGTGGCGCTGGAAGGCGGCGATGTGCCGGCCCTGGGCGCCACGGTGTATGTCACGCCCAAGGCCTTGAGCCACGCGGGCGTTGCGGCCATCAAGCTGCCCACCAGCGCGCTGCGCCAGGAGGGGCAGGCCACGGCGGTGTGGGTGTATGACCCCGCCACCAGCACGGTGCGGTCGCAGGTGGTGCAGATTGCCACGGCCGATGGCAATGACGCCGTGGTGGCGTCGGGCCTTGCGCCGGGCATGCAGGTGGTGGCCACGGGGGTGCATGTGCTCTCGTCGGGGCAGAAGGTCATGGTTTATCGGCCGAAAGTGGTTGTTGCGCCTGTGCCTAAAGCGCAAACAGCTACGCAATCAATAGCGATTCCTCCGGTGCCTGCTGCCTCTGCGGCGGCTGCGGCCTCTTCCGCAAAGTAAGGCAGGCCATGACCCAACGACAACCCAAAGAGGGGTTCAACCTCTCCAAATGGGCGCTCGACCACCCGGCGCTCACCCGCTACCTCATGGTGGTGCTGATGCTGCTGGGCTTTGCAGCCTATTTCCAGCTGGGGCAGGATGAAGACCCGCCCTTTACCTTCCGGGCCATGGTGGTGCGCACCTACTGGCCGGGCGCCACGGCGCAGCAGGTGGCCGAGCAGGTGACCGACAAGATCGAGCGCACGCTGCAGGAGGTGCCCTATGCCGACAAGATCCGCAGCTATTCCAAGCCCGGTGAGTCGCAGATCATCTTTCAGATCAAGGACTCGTCCAAGGCCAGCGAGGTGGCCAACGTCTGGTACACCGTGCGCAAGAAGGTGGGCGACATGCGCTACACCCTGCCGGGGGGCATCCAGGGGCCTTTCTTCAACGATGATTTTGGCGATGTGTATGGCGTGATCTATGCGCTCGAATCCGAAGGCTTCAGCTATGCCGAACTGAAAACCTTTGCCGACGATGCGCGCCAGCAGCTGCTGCGCGTGCCCGATGTGGCCAAGGTCGAGCTGTTTGGCGTGCAGGACGAAAAGCTGTTCATCGAGATCTCGCAAAAGCGCCTGGCCCAACTGGGCCTGGACATGAGCCAGGTGCTGGCCCAGCTGGGGCAGCAAAACGCGGTGGAGAGTGCCGGCGCCTTCCAGACCCCCCAGGACCAGGTGCAGGTGCGGGTGGGCGGGCAGTTCAATGCCATTGAAGACCTGCGCGCCATGCCGATCCGGGGGCCGTCGGGTGCGCAGCTGCGCCTGTCGGACATTGCCGAAGTTCACCGCGGCTATGTGGACCCGGCCACCGTGAAGGTGCGCCACCAGGGGCAGGAGGTGATCGCGCTGGGCGTTTCCATGGCCAAGGGCGGGGACATCATTGCGCTGGGCAAGGCACTGCACGCAGCCACCGACCGCATTGGTGCCAGGCTGCCAGCGGGGGTGAAGCTGGTCAACGTGCAGGACCAGCCCAAGGCGGTGGCCAGCTCCGTGAATGAGTTCGTCAAGGTGCTGATCGAGGCCGTGGTCATCGTGCTGGTGGTGAGCTTCGTCAGTCTGGGGCTGCACAAGCGCCCCGGCAACCAGCCGCTGTGGAAACGCTGGTACATCGACCCGCGCCCCGGCCTGGTGGTGGGCATCACCATCCCCATGGTGCTGGCTGTGACTTTCCTGGCCATGTGGTACTGGAATATCGGCTTGCACAAGATTTCGCTGGGTTCGCTCATCATTGCGCTCGGTCTGCTGGTGGACGACGCCATCATTGCGGTCGAGATGATGGTGCTCAAGCTCGAAGAGGGCTACGACAAGGTGCGCGCCGCCACATTTGCCTATGAGCTCACCGCCATGCCCATGCTCACGGGTACGCTGATCACGGCGGCCGGGTTTTTGCCCATCGGCATCGCCAAATCCATGACCGGCGAATACACGTTTGCCATCTTTGCCGTCACGGTGATTGCGCTGGTGCTCAGCTGGATCGTGTCGGTGTACTTTGTGCCCTACCTGGGCACGCTGCTGCTCAAGGTGCCGCCCCATGTGCTCGCGGCGCAGGCCAGCCAGGGCATTGCCGACGATCCGCACGAGGTGTTCGACAGCCCGTTCTACACCGCCTTCCGTCGGCTGGTGCATTGGTGCGTGGAGCACCGCTGGCTGACCATCGGTGCCACGGTGCTGACCTTTGCGCTGGGCATTGCGGGCATGGGCAAGGTGCAGCAGCAGTTCTTCCCGGATTCGAGCCGCCCCGAGATCCTGGTGGACATCTGGTTCCCCGAAGGCACCTCTTTCGCGGGCAACGAAGAAGTCACCAAGCGCGTGGAGCAGCGCCTGCTCTCCGAGCCGGGCGTCAGCACCGTGAGCGCCTGGGTGGGGTCGGGCGTGCCGCGGTTCTACCTGCCGCTGGACCAGGTGTTCCCGCAGACCAACGTGTCGCAGTTCATCGTGCTGTCGCAGGATCTGAAGGTGCGCGAATCCCTGCGGGTGGCGCTGCCTGAATTGCTGGCGAAAGAATTTCCGGAGGTGCGTGGCCGCGTCAAGCTGCTGCCCAACGGGCCACCGGTGCCATACCCCGTGCAGTTCCGCGTGGTGGGGCCCGATCCGCTGGTCCTGCGCGAGCGGGCGGACGAGGTGAAGGCGCAGCTGCGCCAGAACCCCAACATGCGTGGCGTGAACGACAACTGGAACGAGTCCGTGAAGGTGCTGCGCCTGGAAGTGGACCAGGCCAAGGCGCGTGCACTGGGCGTGACCAGCCAGTCCATCGCCCAGGCGTCTAAGACCATCCTGTCGGGCATGCAGGTGGGCCAGTTCCGCGAGGGCGACAAGCTCATCGACATCGTGCTGCGCCAGCCGCTCGAAGAGCGCAACGCCATCACCGACATCGCCAACGCCTATCTGCCCACGGCCTCGGGCAAGTCGATTCCGCTCACGCAGATCGCCAAGCCCGTGTTCACCTGGGAACCTGGCGTGATGTGGCGCGAGAACCGCGACTACGCCATCACCGTGCAGGGCGATGTGACCGAAGGCCTGCAAGGTGCCACCGTGACGGCGGCGCTGCTGCCGTCCCTCAAGGAGATGGAGGCGAAGTGGCGCACCGCAGGGCAAGCGGGCTATCGCATCGAGGTGGCGGGCGCCGTGGAGGAGAGCTCCAAAGGCTCGGCGTCGATTGCGGCGGGCATTCCTATCATGCTGTTCATCACCTTCACCCTGCTCATGCTGCAGCTGCACAGCTTCAGCCGCGCGATGCTGGTGTTCCTGACCGGGCCGCTGGGGCTGGCGGGCGTGGCGGCAGCGCTGCTGCTGCTCAATCGTCCGTTCGGCTTCGTGGCGCTGCTGGGTGTGATCGCGCTCATGGGCATGATCCAGCGCAACTCGGTGATCCTGATCGACCAGATCGAACAGGACCGCGCCCGGGGCGTGCCCGCCTGGGACGCCATCGTGGAGTCGGCGGTGCGGCGCTTGCGCCCCATCGTGCTCACGGCCGCTGCCGCCGTGCTGGCCATGATTCCGCTGTCGCGCAGCGTGTTCTGGGGGCCGATGGCCGTGGCCATCATGGGCGGGCTCGTCGTTGCCACGGTGCTGACATTGCTGGCCCTGCCAGCCATGTATGCCGCCTGGTTCCGGGTGCGGCGCCCGGTTCCCGAGCTGGCATGAGCGCCGGGATTCAAAGCGCCTGCCGCATCAGGGTAAAATAGAAGGTTGACCGATTTCACACAGGCGGCAGCCCAACTTGCCGCCTGTTTGTTTGTAGAACCGCGCGGGTGGCGAAATTGGTAGACGCACCAGGTTTAGGTCCTGACGCCAGCAATGGTGTGGGGGTTCGAGTCCCCCCCCGCGCACCACCCATGTGAGACTTTGCGGAACACGGCGCCGCTGCGCTGCAGCCAGCACGATCCACATTCATACGAGGAAGAGCGATGTCCGTTACTGTTGAAACCCTTGAGAAGCTCGAGCGCAAGATCACGCTGAGCGTGCCCCTGACCACCATCCAGACCGAAGTCGATTCCCGTCTGAAGCGCTTGGCCCGCACCGTGAAAATGGACGGTTTCCGTCCTGGCAAGGTGCCCATGAACGTCGTCACCCAGCGCTACGGCTACTCGGTGCAGTACGAAGTGCTGAACGACAAGGTGGGCGAGGCCTTTGCCGTGGCCGCCAACGAGGCCAAGCTGCGCGTGGCCGGCCAGCCGCGCATCACCGAAAAGGAAGGCGCCCCCGAAGGCCAGGTCACGTTCGACGCCATCTTCGAAGTGTTCCCCGAAGTCAAGATCGGTGAGCTGGCGGATGCGGAAGTGGAAAAGCTGTCCGCCGAAGTGACCGATGCCGCCATCGACAAGACCATCGACATCCTGCGCAAGCAGCGTCGCAGCTTTGCCCAGCGCGCCATCGACGCTGCGGCACAAGACGGCGACCGCGTGACCGTGGACTTCGAAGGCAAGATCGATGGCGAGCCCTTTGATGGCGGCAAGGCCGAAGACTTCCAGTTCCTGGTGGGTGAAGGCCAGATGCTCAAGGAATTCGAAGACGCCGTGCGTGGCATGAAGTCGGGCGAAAGCAAGACCTTCCCCCTGGCATTCCCCGCCGACTACCACGGCAAGGATGTTGCCGGTAAAACCGCCGACTTCCTGGTCACCATCAAGAAGATCGAAGCCGCCCACCTGCCCGAAGTGAACGATGCCCTGGCCAAGTCGCTGGGCATTGCCGATGGCTCGGTGGAAGGCCTGCGCGCCGACATCAAGAAGAACCTGGAGCGCGAAGTCAAGTTCCGCCTGCTGGCCCGCAACAAGGCAGCCGTGATGGACGCCCTGGTCGCCAAGGCCGAACTCGACCTGCCCAACGCCAGTGTGCAGGCTGAAATCGCCCGTCTGCTGGAAGGTGCCCGTGCCGAGCTCAAGCAGCGCGGCATCAAGGACGCCGATAAGGCGGAAATCCCGGAAGACGTGTTCCGCCCCCAGGCTGAGCGCCGCGTGCGTCTGGGCCTGGTGGTGGCCGAACTGGTGCGCGCCAACGAACTGCACGCCAAGCCCGAGCAGCTCAAGGCCCATATCGACGAGCTGGCTGCCAGCTACGAGAAGCCTGAAGACGTGGTGCGCTGGTACTTTGGCGACCGCCAGCGCCTGGCCGAAGTCGAGGCGGTGGTCATCGAGAACAATGTGACCGATTTCGTTCTGGGCAAGGCCAAGGTCGTTGACAAGGCGGTGTCGTTCGACGAACTGATGGGCCAGGGCTGAGGCCGGGCCATCGGGAGCGCGTTCCTTGCGGATGATCTCGCGGTAGCCACCCATCAGGGGCTTGTGCTTTTGTGCACAAGCCCCAATTCATTTCTGGATACAGTATCTGCTTGACTGGAGAAACAATGAGCGCACTGGAAACACAAGGCTTGGGCATGGTCCCCATGGTTATCGAGCAGTCGGGCCGCGGTGAGCGGTCCTACGACATCTATTCGCGCCTGCTGAAGGAGCGCGTCATTTTCCTGGTGGGCGAGGTCAATGACCAGACGGCCAATCTGGTGGTGGCGCAGTTGCTGTTTCTGGAAAGCGAAAACCCTGAAAAGGATATTTCTTTCTATATCAACTCCCCTGGTGGCAGCGTGACGGCTGGCATGTCGATCTACGACACCATGCAGTTCATCAAGCCGGATGTTTCCACGCTGTGCGTGGGCTTCGCCGCCAGCATGGGCGCATTCCTGCTGGCCGCCGGTGCCAAGGGCAAGCGCTTTTCGCTGCCCAACTCCAAGGTCATGATCCATCAGGTGCTGGGCGGCGCACGCGGCCAGGCTACCGACATCGAGATCCATGCGCGCGACATCCTGCGTACCAAGGACCAGATGAACCGCATCCTGGCCGAGCGCACGGGCCAGTCGCTGGAAAAGGTCAAGGCAGACACCGAGCGCGACTACTTCCTCACGGCCGACGAAGCCAAGGACTACGGCATCATCGACCAGGTGATTCACAAGCGCTCCTGAGTCGGCCCCTGGTGGCCGCGCGGCGTTTTCCCACAGGGAAGACGCCGTTTTTTATTTGGTTATCATCCCGACAACTTTCCGAAACAAGGCATTGCCCCCATGGCCGAGAAAAAAGGCTCTTCCAGCGAAAAAACCCTTTACTGCTCTTTCTGCGGCAAAAGCCAGCATGAAGTGAAGAAGCTGATCGCCGGCCCGTCGGTCTTTATCTGCGACGAGTGCATTGACCTGTGCAACGAGATCATCCGCGATGAGCTTCCAGCCGGTGATCTGGCGCGTGAAGGCCGCAGTGATCTGCCCACGCCGGTGGAAATCAAGAAGAATCTTGATAACTATGTCATTGGCCAGGACCAGGCCAAACGCACGCTGGCGGTGGCGGTCTACAACCACTACAAGCGTCTGCGCCACAAGGACAAGGCCCACAAGGATGATGTGGAACTGGCCAAGAGCAATATCTTGCTGATCGGTCCCACGGGTTCGGGCAAGACACTGCTGGCGCAAACCCTGGCGCGCATGCTGGACGTGCCCTTCGTCATGGCCGACGCCACCACGCTGACCGAGGCAGGTTATGTGGGCGAGGACGTCGAGAACATCGTTCAGAAGCTGTTGCAAAGCTGCAACTACGAAGTCGAGCGGGCCCAGCGTGGCATTGTCTATATCGACGAAATCGACAAGATATCGCGCAAGTCGGACAATCCCAGCATCACGCGCGACGTGTCGGGTGAGGGTGTGCAGCAGGCGCTGCTCAAGCTCATCGAAGGCACCATGGCCAGCGTCCCGCCCCAGGGTGGGCGCAAGCATCCGAACCAGGATTTCCTGCAGATCGACACGACCAACATCCTGTTCATCTGCGGCGGCGCGTTCGCAGGGCTGGAAAAGGTCATCGAAAACCGCACCGAAGCCTCGGGCATCGGCTTCGGAGCATCGGTCAAGAGCAAGAAACAGCGCTCGCTGTCCGAGGTGTTCACCGAGATCGAGCCCGAAGATCTGATCAAGTTTGGCCTGATTCCCGAACTGGTGGGGCGCATGCCCGTCGTAACGGCACTGGCCGAACTGAGCGAAGACGCGCTGGTGCAGATACTGACCGAACCCAAGAATGCGCTGGTCAAGCAGTACAGCAAGCTGCTGGCCATGGAGGGTGTGGATCTGGAGATTCGTCCCGCTGCCTTGAAGGCCATTGCCCGCAAGGCGCTCGCCCGCAAGACAGGGGCCCGCGGCCTGCGCTCCATCCTGGAACAGGCGCTGATCGGGACCATGTTCGACCTGCCCAACACCAGCAACGTCGAGAAAGTGGTGTTGGACGAATCCACCATCGAAGAAAACAAGCCCCCTTTGCTGGTGTACCGCGAGGCCGCCAAGAAGGCTTGAGAAGCCCGGAGCGGGCGCCATGCTGCGACCCCCGAATCATCAACCCTTGCAACAGCGCGGCCGCGCGCAAGGGTTGAAAATCCCCACATGTGGACCATATTCCACAGAGCACTTTGAGGATTTCCATGTCCGGACATAACCCCCTGCCAGCCACCCCCATTGATCTGCCGCTGTTGCCGCTGCGCGACGTGGTGGTGTTCCCCCACATGGTCATCCCGCTGTTCGTGGGACGCTCCAAAAGCATCAAGGCGCTGGAGCTGGCCATGGAGTCCGACCGCCGCATCATGCTCGTGGCCCAGAAGGCCGCGGCCAAGGATGAACCCTCGGTCGAAGACATGTTTGATGTGGGTTGCGTGTCCACCATCCTGCAGATGCTCAAGCTGCCCGACGGCACCGTCAAGGTGCTCGTAGAGGGCCAGCAGCGTGCCCTGGTGACATCCATTGCGGATGCCGAGACGCACTTCACGGCCACCGTGGCACCTGTCGAGCAGGACCAGGAAAAGCACAAATCCAGTGAAATCGAGGCGCTTCGCCGTGCCGTGATGCAGCAGTTTGACCAATACGTCAAGCTCAACAAGAAGATTCCACCCGAGATACTGACCTCGATCTCCAGCATCGATGATCCTGGCCGCTTGGCCGATACCATCGCCGCGCATCTGCCCCTGAAACTGGAAAACAAGCAGGTGGTGCTGGATCTTTCCGACGTCAAGGCACGCCTCGAGAACCTGTTCGAGCAGCTGGACCGTGAAGTGGACATCCTGAATGTCGACAAGAAGATCCGTGGGCGCGTGAAGCGCCAGATGGAAAAGAACCAGCGCGACTTCTATTTGAACGAGCAGGTCAAGGCCATTCAGAAGGAGCTCGGTGAAGGGGAAGAGGGCGCCGACGTAGAAGAGATTGAAAAGAAGATCAAGCTGGCCAAGATGCCGGCAGAGGCCCGCAAGAAAGCAGAGGCCGAGTTCAAGAAGCTCAAGCTGATGTCGCCCATGTCGGCCGAAGCCACGGTGGTGCGCAGCTATATCGATGTGCTCACGGGCCTGCCCTGGAGCAAGAAGAGCAAGATCAAGCACGACCTCGGCAATGCCGAAGCCGTGCTCAATGAAGACCATTTCGGTCTCGACAAGGTCAAGGATCGCATCCTTGAATACCTTGCGGTGCAGCAGCGTGTGGACAAGGTCAAGGCGCCCATCCTGTGCCTGGTGGGGCCACCGGGCGTGGGCAAGACCTCGCTGGGGCAGTCGATTGCCAAAGCCACCGGGCGCAAGTATGTGCGCATGGCGCTGGGCGGCATGCGCGATGAGGCGGAAATCCGCGGGCATCGCCGCACCTACATCGGAGCCATGCCCGGCAAGGTGTTGCAGAGCCTGGGCAAGGTGGGGGTGCGCAATCCGCTGTTCCTGCTGGATGAAATCGACAAGCTGGGCACTGATTTTCGAGGTGACCCGTCGAGCGCACTGCTGGAGGTGCTGGATCCCGAACAGAATCACACCTTTGGCGACCACTATGTGGAGGTCGATTTCGACCTGAGCGATGTCATGTTCGTGGCGACATCCAACTCCATGAACATTCCGCCCGCCTTGCTTGATCGCATGGAGGTGATTCGACTGTCGGGTTACACCGAAGACGAAAAAACCAGCATTGCCATGAAGTACCTGCTGCCCAAGCAGCTCAAGAACAATGGGGTCAAGGCTGAAGAACTCCTCATCACCGAAGCCGCCGTGCGCGACATGGTGCGCTACTACACCCGCGAGGCCGGGGTGCGCTCGCTGGAGCGTGAACTCTCCAAGATCTGCCGCAAGGTGGTGAAGGGGCTGCAGTTGAAGAAGCTGACCCCGCAGGTGGTGGTGAATGAGGACAATCTTCCCGACTTTCTGGGTGTGCGCAAGTACACCTATGGCCGTGCGGAGCAGCAGAACCAGGTCGGACAGGTGGTCGGGCTGGCATGGACGGAGGTGGGGGGCGATCTGCTCACCATCGAGGCGGCCACCATGCCGGGCAAGGGCGTCATCACCCGCACGGGTTCGCTGGGCGACGTGATGAAGGAATCCGTCGAGGCCGCCCGCACGGTGGTGCGCAGCCGTGCACGCATGCTGGGCATCAAGGATGAAGCCTTCGAAAAGCGCGACATCCATATCCACGTGCCCGATGGCGCGACGCCCAAGGATGGCCCCAGCGCAGGTGCCGCCATGACCACTGCGTTCGTCTCGGCGCTCACGGGAATTCCGGTGCGCGGCGATGTGGCCATGACGGGG
The DNA here is from genome assembly GCF_900107605.1 of Acidovorax soli. GTDB lineage: Bacteria > Pseudomonadota > Gammaproteobacteria > Burkholderiales > Burkholderiaceae_C > Acidovorax > Acidovorax soli. The sequence goes on from NZ_FNQJ01000007.1 coordinate 55,022, forward strand.
GAAATCACCCTGCGCGGCGAGGTCACGGCAATTGGCGGGCTCAAGGAGAAATTGCTGGCTGCCTTGCGCGGCGGCATCAAGACCGTGCTGATTCCTGAAGAGAATGTCAAAGACCTGCAGGAGATCCCTGATAACGTGAAAAGCGGGCTCGAGATCGTGCCGGTCAAGTGGATCGACAAGGTGCTGGAAGTGGCGTTGGAGCGCAAACCTGTCGCCTTGAGCGAAGAAGAAGCGGCCGTGGTGGTGGCGTCGGCAGCAGAAAAATCAGCCGGAGGCGTGGCCAACGCCGATCCATTGAAACATTGATGCAAAAAATGCTGGCGCACCCCGAAAATTGCGCTACAATTCATTCCATCGCAGCAAACGTTGTACAATGTGAGGCTTCGGTAAAATGCGGGAATAGCTCAGTTGGTAGAGCGCAACCTTGCCAAGGTTGAGGTCGAGAGTTCGAGACTCTTTTCCCGCTCCAATTTCCACAAAAAGGGAAGCAGATGCTTCCCTTTTTTGTCAGGGAAGCGCGATTTTCTGGCGCGGTAGCAAAGCGGTTATGCCCCGGATTGCAAATCCGGTTAGTCCGGTTCGACTCCGGACCGCGCCTCCAGAACACCATTGGTTCAGACCAGTGCATCAAGGTCCTTAGGGGCCTTTTTTGTCGGTTCGGTGGAATCAGAGAAGTGTTTTTGAAAATTTCTCCGAGTTCGCTGAAGAGGCAGAAAATGGCGCTATAATTTGAGACTTGCTGATGCACACTGAAGGTGACTGAAGAGTGCAAAAGTAAATGCGGGAATAGCTCAGTTGGTAGAGCGCAACCTTGCCAAGGTTGAGGTCGAGAGTTCGAGACTCTTTTCCCGCTCCAGATATGCAAGGGAAGCTTCGGCTTCCCTTTTTTCTTGGTGGTGGCGATATGTCGGCGGTGCTGGCATGGCCCTCACTGGATACGACAGGGGCATTGCGTGTCCGCGCGCCCCGGGTTACGCTGCGATGCAGGTGTGCGTTGGGCAGCCGGCGCCCCGATGGTGAAATTGGTAGACACTGCGGACTTAAAATCCGCCGCTTTCCTGAAAAGGGGCGTGCCGGTTCGACCCCGGCTCGGGGCACCACTACGATTCAATCATGTCAAGTTACAACGCTCCCTTTGAAATTCATGTCCACGGACAGGTCCAGCTGCGTGCCGACGCGAGCTTCGAGCAGCTCCAGGATGCGCTCAAACCCCTTTGGAAATATGCCGGAGCCCGCTCGCTGGCCGATGGTGCGGCGAGCGCCTACGAAGAAGAGCCCGGCATCAAGTTCGACCCGCAAGAGCACATGCTGCAGATGTGCTGGACGGTGCGTGGCGATGAAGATTTCCGCCAGTCGCTCGATGAGATGTGCATGAGCCTCAACGAGCTGGCCGAACTGGGCGCCGCCATCGAGGTGACGTTCTACGATGCCGATTTCGACGAAGACGAGGAAGACGACGGCACCGAGTCGCGTGACGATTTCGTGATGCTGTTCGTCGGCCCCACGCCGGCGGCCATCATGCAGGTGCAGCGTGACCTGCTGGTGCAGGATGTCGTGAACATGATGGAGCGCCACTTTGACGGCGCCGAGCTCGGTGGTGTGGTGGCCGAGATCGACAAGCTGTTCACACAGCGCTTCGATGCCCTGGTCAATTCACTCGAAATCGGCAAGCCTCCGCGCGGGTCGGGCGGGCCAGGTGGCTCGGGCGGCGGCCACGGTGGCGGGCGCCGGCCACGCCACCTGCACTGAAAACGCAGATTCAGCGGCTGCGGCGGGCCAGAGGCCTTGCCCTGCGCGCTGTGCAGAGCAGTCCCTGCCGGTGATTCCATGACAACCGATCTGCCCTACCTGCGCAGCTACGCCCCATCGCTGCAAGACCAGGCCCGGCATGTGCTGGGCCTGGGGCAGCTGGGCGCGGTGCTGCTGCGCAAATATCCCCAGCCCCACGCGGTGCGCAGCGACAAGGCCTTGTACGACTACGCCACGGAGCTCAAGTCACGCTACCTGCGCAACGCAGGCACGGTGAACAAGGTGGTTTTTGACAGCAAGATCCATGTCGTGCGCCATGCGCTGGGGTTGCATACCTCGGTGTCACGCGTGCAGGGCAACCGCCTGGCGGCCAAGCATGAGATCCGCATTGCGGCGATGTTCAAGCAGGTTCCGGACGAGTTCCTGCGCATGATCGTGGTGCACGAGCTGGCCCATCTGCGCGAAAAGGACCACGACAAGGCGTTCTACCAGCTGTGCGAGCACATGGAGCCGCAATACCACCAGTACGAGTTGGATGTGCGCCTGTACCTCACGCACCTGGAGCATGCGGGCGAGCGCTTGTGGGCGGCGCAATAGCGATCAATTCAATCGCCTCTGGCGCTCCATTCATCGGCGCTACAGCCTGATTGGATCGGCATTCAGGGGATGGCAACGGTGCCACAGCAGTCGGGCGGCAACTGCAGCCAGCGCGCGGCCGCCGCCTGCAATGGTGCGAGGGCACCCGTGGTGAGCAACCGGATGGGGGTGGGTATCTGGGCGGCCGCATCCTCCGGCGCCAGCAGCGCATCCTTGTGCAGCAGGCGCCGTGTCTGCCGGGCCACCGGCTCGCCGGTTTCGATCAGCCGCACCTGCGGGCCCACCAATGCGCGCAGATCGTCCACCACAAACACATAGTGCGTACAGCCCAGCACCAGCGTGTCAATCTCGCCCGGTTCAGTGCCAAACTGGCCCATGGCACTGATGTAGCGTGCGCACAGCGCTCTGGTTTCTGTTGCGGACGGGTCGGTGGCCAGGGGCAGCGCCGTGCTGTGCTCGATGGCGCGGGCCAGGCCATCGCAGGGCTGGACCACGAACTCGGCCTGCCCGGCCAGCGAAGCCAGCAGCCTGGAAAATTTGCCACTGCTCAGCGTGCTCCGCGTGCCGATGACGCCGATGCGCCCGGTTTGGCTCAGCGCGACTGCCGGCTTGAGGGCGGGCTCCAGGCCCACCAGCGGCAGGTCGGGCTGGCTGCTGCGCACTTCATGGATGGCGGCGGCCGTGGCCGTGTTGCAGGCCACCACCAGGGCCTTGATGTGGTGCTGCTCGCGCAGGTAGCGCGTGATGGCATGGGTGCGGGCGCATACAAAAGCGTCGCCACGTGCGTCGCCGTAGGGCGCATTGCCGCTGTCGGCCAGATAGACAAAGCGCTCGTGGGGCAATTCGGCCTGCAGTGCCTGCAGCACGCTCAGGCCCCCGATGCCACTGTCGAAAACGCCAATGGGTTGCGCGGCAAGGTTCATGGTGTCAGGGCGAACAAGAAAAGGCGGCATGGCGGCGGGCACCCGCAGTGCGCGGGTGGCCCCTGTGGGCTACAGGCTCGCCGCCATGCCTGGCGGCATCAGGCGGCCGCGACTTCAATGCCCTTGAATTCACCCGTGGCGATGCGCTTTTGCCACTCGGCCGGGCCGGTGATGTGCGCGCTGGTGCCACCCGAATCCACGGCCACGGTGACGGGCATGTCCACCACGTCGAATTCGTAGATGGCTTCCATGCCCAGGTCTTCAAAGCCCACCACCTTGGCGGTCTTGATGGCTTTTGACACAAGGTAGGCGGCGCCGCCCACGGCCATCAGGTAGGCACTCTTGTGGTTCTTGATGGACTCGATGGCCACGGGGCCGCGCTCGGCCTTGCCGATCATGGCGATGAGGCCCGTCTGTTCCAGCATCATGTCGGTGAACTTGTCCATGCGCGTGGCGGTGGTCGGGCCGGCGGGGCCCACGGCCTCGTCACGCACGGGATCGACCGGGCCCACGTAATAGATCACGCGGTTGGTGAAGTCCACGGGCAGCTTCTCGCCCTTGGCCAGCATGTCCTGGATGCGCTTGTGCGCGGCATCGCGGCCGGTGAGCATCTTGCCATTGAGCAGCAGGGTGTCGCCGGGCTTCCAGCTGGCCACTTCTTCCTTGGTGAGCGTGTCGAGGTTGACCTTCTTGCTCTTGTTGTAGTCGGGCGTCCAGTCGACGTTGGGCCACAGGTCCAGGCTCGGGGGCGTGAGGTAGACGGGGCCCGAGCCATCCATCACGAAATGTGCGTGGCGCGTGGCGGCGCAGTTGGGGATCATGGCAATCGGCTTGCTGGCCGCGTGCGTGGGGTACATCTTGATCTTGACGTCGAGCACCGTGGTCAGGCCGCCCAGGCCCTGCGCGCCAATGCCCAGGGCGTTGACCTTCTCGAACAGCTCCAGGCGCAGGGCCTCAACCTTGTCGAGCGCGGGGCCGCCGGTCTTGGCGGCTTCGGCCTTGGCCTGCAGCTCGTACATGTCCAGGTCGTCCATCAGGCTTTCCTTGGCCATGAGCACGGCCTTCTCGGCCGTGCCACCGATGCCGATGCCCAGCATGCCGGGCGGACACCAGCCGGCGCCCATGGTGGGCACGGTTTTCAGCACCCAGTCGACCACGCTGTCGCTGGGGTTGAGCATGTACATCTTGGACTTGTTTTCCGAGCCGCCGCCCTTGGCCGCCACGGTGATGTCCACGGTGTTGCCGGGCACGATCTCGGTGAAGATCACGGCGGGGGTGTTGTCCTTGGTGTTCTTGCGGTCGAACTGCGGGTCGGCCACCACGCTGGCGCGCAGGGTGTTGTCGGGGTGGTTGTAGCCACGGCGCACGCCTTCGTTGATGGCGTCGTCCAGGCTGCCGGTGAAGCCTTCCCAGCGCACGTCCATGCCCACCTTCAGGAAGACGTTGACGATGCCGGTGTCCTGGCAGATGGGGCGCTGGCCGGTGGCGCTCATCTTGCTGTTGGTCAGGATCTGGGCAATGGCGTCCTTGGCGGCGGGGCTTTGTTCGCGCTCGTAGGCGCGGGCCAGGTGCGCGATGTAGTCGGTGGGGTGGTAGTAGCTGATGTACTGCAGCGCGGCGGCGATGGACTCGATCAGGTCGGCTTGGCGAATGGAGGTCGTGGTCATGGCAGGTGGGGTCCGTGGGAAAAATCGCGAACCCGAATTATCCCCCTGCGGGCTTGCGCGGCGCTGTCAGGGGTTGATGGAGGCTCCCGTGGGCGGAGGCGGTGGCCCAGGGGGGTGGCGCAAAGCCGGGTGAGGTGGGTATGCTGCGCCCTGGTGGCTCGACCCTTTCTTCATTCGCTCGCAGAGCGGCAAGGCACAAGCGTGATGACATCCCGACCTGACGCAACCGCAGTCCGCACCGAAAAAGACAGCTTCGGTCCCATCGACGTGCCCGCCCAGCGCCTATGGGGCGCGCAGACCCAGCGCTCGCTGCAGCACTTTGACATCTCGGGCGAGCGCATGGCGCCGGAGCTGATCCGCGCCCTGGCCCAGGTCAAGCGCGCCAGCGCCTATGTGAACAATGCCCTGGGCCTGCTCGATACCGCCAAGACCACGGCCATCGTGGCGGCGGCCGACGAAGTGATTGCCGGCGGCCACCTGCAGGAGTTTCCGCTGGTGGTGTGGCAGACCGGATCGGGTACCCAGACCAACATGAACATGAACGAGGTGCTGGCCAACCGCGCCAGCGAGTTGCTGGGTGGCCCGCGCGGCGAGGCGCGGCTGGTGCACCCCAACGACGAGGTGAACAAGAGCCAGTCGAGCAACGACGTGTTTCCCACGGCCATGCACCTGGCCGCCGTGGATGCGCTGGTGCACCGGCTGCTGCCCGCCCTGCAGCAGCTGCGCGCCACGCTGGCGGCCAAGGCGGCAGCCTTTGACGGCATCGTCAAGATTGGCCGCACCCACCTGCAGGACGCCACGCCGCTCACCCTGGGCCAGGAGATCTCGGGCTGGGTGGCGCAGCTGCAGCACGGCGAGCAGCATGTGCGCGCCGCATTACCGCATTTGTGCGAGCTGGCCCTGGGCGGCACCGCCGTGGGCACCGGGCTCAATGCGCCTGCCGGCTATGCCGTGGCCGTGGCCCGCGAACTGGCCGACCTGACCGGGCTGTCCCTGGTCACCGCGCCCAACAAGTTCGAGGCCCTGGCCAGCTGCGATGCGCTGGTGCATGGCCACGGTGCGCTCAAGACCCTGGCCGCCAGCCTGATGAAGATTGCCAACGATGTGCGCTGGCTGGCCAGCGGCCCGCGCAGCGGGCTGGGCGAGATCACCATCCCCGAGAACGAGCCCGGCTCGTCCATCATGCCGGGCAAGGTCAACCCCACGCAGTGCGAGGCGCTGACCATGCTGTGCGCCCAGGTCATGGGCAACGACGTGGCCATCAACTTTGGGGGCGCGTCGGGCAACTTCGAGCTGAATGTGTTTCGCCCCCTGGTGATCCACAACTTTCTGCAGAGCGTGCGCCTGCTGGCCGACGGCATGGCCAGCTTCGACCACCATTGCGCCCAGGGCATCGAGCCCCACCGCGCGCGCATGGCCGAACTGGTGGAGCGTTCGCTGATGCTGGTGACGGCCCTGAACACGCACATCGGCTACGACAAGGCCGCGCAGATCGCCAAGAAAGCCCATACCGAAGGCAGCAGCCTGCGCGACGCGGCGATTGCCTCGGGCCATGTCACGGCCGAGCAGTTTGACGCCTGGGTAGTGCCCGAGGACATGGTGGGCCGATAGCTGAGAATACCCAGGACACGGCGTGCCGCTGGGTATGGAGCAATATAAAAAATAGCTCAATGCGCTTGTGGATAAAGCGCTGCAGTCTGGTCTGGCTGAACTTTTGCACGCTACTTCGCCGCCGCAAGCGCCTGCGCGATCCAGCCGTCAAAAGTCTTCTGGTGTGCCTTGATCCAGCCATCGGTGTGGCGCGCCACATCGCTGGCCTTGTTTTCGCCCCGGCCCATGCGCAGGTTCTGGGCGTTGATGTCCGCCACCGGCAGCTGCATCACCTCAAACAGCCGGGCTGCGGCCGGGTTCTGCTCGGCAAAGGCCTTGTTGGCCACGATGTGCTGTTGGTTCACCTTGAAGCCATAGTTTTTGCCGTTGGGCAGGCGTGTGTCCTCGCCTGCCGCAGCGGGGGTGTCGGGCACTTCCAGCCAGACCACATCGGTGCCAGGGCGCAGCACGGCGCTGACCCAGTAGGGCATCCAGGTGTAGTAAAGGATGGGCTGGCCCTGCTTGAAACGGGCGATGGTGTCGGCGATCAGCGCGGCGTAGCTGCCTTGCTTGTGGCTGATGGAGCCGCCCAGCTGGTAGGCCTTGAGGTGGCGTTCGATGGCCAGCTCGCAGCCCCAGCCGGGATTGCAGCCGGTCAGGTCGGCCTTGCCGTCGCCGTCGGTGTCGAACAACTGGGCGAGCTTGGGGTCCTTGAGCTGGGTGATGTGGGTGATCTGGTACCGCTCGGCGGTCTTCCTGTCGATCAGGTAGCCCTGGGCGGCGTTGTCGGAGTACACGCCCTTGCGGTAGAGCTTGGCATCGCCGCCGCTGTTTTGGTAGAAGTCCGCGTGCAGCAGGTTCCAGTGGGTGGCCATGAAGGTGGCGTCGCCACTGGCGATGGCCAGGTGCTCGGTGGCGGGCTCCAGGTCTTTCATGGGCTGGACGTCATAGCCCAGTTTTTCGAGGGCGCGCGCGACCAGCAGGGTCTGGAAGGCCTCTTCGGCGAGCGAGCTCTTGAGGGGCTGCACGCGCACGCCCTTGCCGGGCAGATTCTGTGCATGGGCGGCGCCTACCAGGCCGATGGCCAGCAGGCTGGTGGCGAGGGCGGTCCTGGCGGCGTGGGCGAAAAGTGTGTGGCTGGTCATGGTTGCGGACTCCTTGAATGGGGATCGGAACAATCGGCGGATGGACTTGGCGGGCCAGGCACGGCCGCCTTCTAGCGGCGCGCTGGTGCCAGCCGGGCCGTGGCCTCGGGCGGCGCCGACGTTGCGGGCGCGCTGGTTGCTGTGGTGGTGGGGGCGGTGGCGCGGCGCAGCAGGCGCCAGGCCATGCCGGCGGGGCCGGTCTGCCACCAATGGCGCACGCCCCGGCGCGGCTGGCCCATGGCCTGGGTGATGCGGTCCAGCATGACGGCCAGCAGCACAATGCCCAGGCCGCCCACGGTGGCCAGGCCCATGTCCAGGCGGCCAATGCCGCGCAGCACCATCTGGCCCAGCCCGCCCACGGCGATCATCGAGGCGATCACCACCATCGACAGCGACAGCATCAGCGCCTGGTTGATGCCCGCCATGATGGACGGCAGCGCCAGCGGCAGCTGCACCTTGACCAGCATTTGCCAGGGCGATGCACCGTAGGCCCGCGCGGCCTCGATGAGGTCGGGGCGCACCTGGCGCAGCCCCAGGTTGGTCAGCCGCACCAGCGGCGGCAGCGCGAACACGATGGTCACGATCACGCCCGGCACGTTGCCAATGCCAAACAGCATCACCACCGGCACCAGGTACACAAAGGCCGGCGTGGTCTGCATGGCATCCAGAAACGGGCGCATCCAGCGCTGGGCGCGGTCGCTTGCCGCGAGCACAATGCCCAGCGGCAGACCGATCACGATGCAGAACGCCAGCGAGGTCAATACCAGCGAGAGCGTGACCATGGCATCGGACCAGATGCCCAGCAAGGCCACCAATAGCAGCGCGGCCACGGTGCCCAGGGCGATGGCGCGGCCCGCGAACTGCCACGCCAGCAGTCCCATCAACGCCACCATGGCCAGCGTGGGCACGCTGGTGAGCAGACCTTCCACCCAGGTCAGCGTGCCGTCAATCGGCGCGCGCACGGTCTGGAAGAACGGGCGGAAGTTCTGCACCACCCAGCCCAGACCTTCGTTGATCCACGCCTGCACGGGCAGGGAGCCGTCCCACAGTGGCCCCGCCTGCCAGGCGTCGGTTGCGGCATCGCTGCCGGCCGATGGGATGGTTGTTGCTTGCGCCGGGGCATCCAGCCAGCTGCTGTCGGCTGCGGTGGCGGTGTCCGCCGGGGCGGCGCCCCAGGGGTTGGTGCTGTCGGCGGGGGGGGCCAGGGCAGGCGCATCCAGTGCTGCCGCAGGCTGGTCCCACGGGGTGACGGCCGGACTGGATTCACTGGCCGTCGCCCACGGATCGGTGTCGGCCGGCGGTGGCAGCGCAGAGGTCTCGGGTGTGGACAGTGCATCGTTCATGCGAGGCTCCTTTCTGGTGCAAGGATTGCCACGGGGGGTGGCGAGGGCGGAACCGGCGGGGTGTCGCGGTCCAGAAACTTCAGCAGGGTGGTTTTGCTGACGGCGCCCTGAAAGTGGCCTTGGGGCCCCACCACCGGCAGGGCGCAGGGCGCCTGTGCCACCTGGCCGAACAGGTCGGCCACGGCCGCGTCGGCGGCAATGGGCTCCACGTTGGGCAGAAAGGCATGCTGCAAGCCCAGCGGCCCCACATGGCCGTCCAGCGCGGTGCGCAGCGAGTCGGCCGACACGGTGCCCAGGTAGCGCTGCGTGGGGCTGATCACGTAGGCGAAGTCGCCGTCCTGTTCTTCCAGCTGCTTGAGCGCGGCGCGCGAGCCCCGGTCGCTGTGCTCGGACACCACGGTGAAGCGCTGGCGCGCAATATCGCCCGCCTTGAACACGGCGGCGGCATCCACGCCGCGCACGAAGCTGCGCACGTAGTCGTTGGCGGGGTTGCGCAAAATATCGTCGGGCGTGCCCACCTGCACCACCTGGCCGTCTTTCATGATGGCGATGCGGTCGCCGATGCGCATGGCCTCGTCCAGGTCGTGCGAGATGAAGACGATGGTGCGCCGCTTGACCTGCTGCAGGCGCAGCAGCTCGCTTTGCATCTCGGTGCGGATGATGGGGTCCAGCGCCGAGAAGGCCTCGTCCATGAGCAGGATGGAGGGATCGGACGCCAGCGCGCGCGCCAGGCCCACGCGCTGCTGCATGCCGCCCGAAAGCTCGTCGGGGTAGCTCGCGCCCCAGCTGGCCAGGCCTACCTGTTCCAGTGCCAGCGCGGCCTGCGCCTGGCGTTCGGCCCGGCCCACGCCCGCCAGTTCCAGGCCGAGGGCAGTGTTGTCGAGCACGTTCATGTGCGGCATCAGCGCGAACGACTGGAACACCATGCTGATGTCCTTGCGCCGCAGTGCGCGCAGTTGCCGGCTTGTCAGGCGGCTGATGTCGGTACCGTCCACCAGAATGCGGCCGGCACTGGGTTCGATCAGCAGATTGAGCAGGCGCACCAGGGTGGATTTGCCCGAACCCGACAAACCCATGACCACGAAGATTTCACCGGCTTCGATGGTGAAAGTGGCGTCGAACACGCCGATCGAGTGGCCGGTGCGCTCCAGAATCTCCTGCTTGCTGCAGCCCTGGCGAACCAGTTCCAGTGCCTTGTGCGGCGCTTCGCCGAAGATTTTGAATACATGGTCGATGGTGATTTTTTTTGCCACGCTGGTGGATCTCCCTCGTTGAACGGATGGAACACAGCCCTGTCGCCATGGGCGAGCAGGTTCGGAGCCCAAGCGAAACCCTGATGCGGCGGCCGACCCCGGCTGCGATCAGCAGGGGAGGGCAGGAAAAGGAAGAACCCTGGCAAAGCCAGGTCGGCCCGAATGGCACGCAAGGCGGTGCGCAAGGGCCTGAGGGTGTTCCGCGGGAGCCGGGACAGGGCTCATGGACCACGGCTGCCACCGGGCACAGGCACGGCGGCAGGGCATCAGGGGCGAAACTTCGGCGGGCTGGAGTGACCGCAAGGGCCACGCCAGCGAGACATTCATCCCGGGTTCGGGTGAATTACCTGCGTTGCAGGTGGTTAATCAGCCTTGAAGTATATGAATTTGGTGTTTTTGAGTCAAAACACCGGTTATTTTCAATGTGATAATCGCGAGCGCGGGCACAAACCGATGAGCGCCCCCGCATGCCCCGGGATATCGGTCGGCCCTTTCCGTTATAGGTGTCCTGGTGCTATTAAAAAAATAGCTGCCAGCGCTTTATCTATAGACGCTGGCAGCCGATTGCATTCAAGGCCAGAATTTAATGCCTGTCGTGGCTGCTGTTGAGCAGCTTGTCGGTGTAGGCAATGGCCAGTGCGCTGGCCAGGAAGACCACATGGATGATGGTCTGCCACATCAGCACCTTCACGTCGTAATTGGCGGCGTTGATGAAGGTCTTGAGCAGGTGGATGGAGCTGATGCCGATGATCGACAGACCCAGTTTCACCTTCAGCACCGAGGCATTCACATGTCCCAGCCATTCGGGCTGATCGGGGTGGTCGTCCAGGCCCAGCCGGCTCACAAAGGTTTCATAGCCGCCCACGATCACCATGATGAGCAGGTTGGAGATCATCACCACGTCGATCAGCGCCAGCACGACGAGCATGATCACGGTTTCGTTCAGTGCGGTGATCTGCACCTCGGGCTTGTAGCCGATGCTGGTGATCAGCGCCTGCAGCGCCGTCTGGCTGCCGAACACGGCCTCGACCAGGTGCCACAGTTCCAGCAGGAAATGCCATACGTACACGGCCTGCGCCGCAATCAGCCCGAGGTAAAGCGGCAACTGCAGCCAGCGGCTGGCAAAGATCAGCGCGGGCAGCGGACGCAGGGGAGACGGGGCTTTGGGCGTGGGCGTGGACATGAAGGCCTGTGCAGGAAATGAAATGAGGCCAGATTTTAGGTGGTGCACGGGTGCACAGGCTGTAAGCTGAAGTCCGTCAGTGGCTTGTAAGTGGGGTGGCAGACAGTACCGCCCAGTTCCATCAGACCCAGGAGACAACACCATGAGTTCGCCCAATTCCTCGATCGAGTCCGTGCTGGTTGAAAACCGCGTTTTCCCGCCCTCGGACGCGATTGCCAAGGCCGCCCGCATTTCGGGCATGGCGGGTTACGAAGCGCTGTGCGCCGAGGCCGAGAAGGATTTCGAGGGCTTCTGGGCCCGCCTGGCGCGCGAGAACCTGCAATGGACCAAACCCTTCACCCGCACCCTGGATGAGTCGAACGCGCCGTTCTTCCAGTGGTTTGCCGACGGTGAACTCAACGCGTCGGCCAATTGCCTGGACCGCCACATCGGTACCCCCACCGAGAACAAGACGGCCATCATTTTCGAAGCCGACGACGGCGCAGTGACCCGCATCACCTACAAGGAACTGCTGGCCCGCGTGAGCCAGTTTGCCAACGCCCTCAAGGCCCATGGCGTGGGCAAGGGCGACCGGGTGCTGATCTACATGCCCATGACCATCGAGGGCGTCATCGCCATGCAGGCCTGCGCGCGCATCGGCGCCACGCACAGTGTGGTGTTTGGCGGCTTCAGTGCCAAGGCGGTGCACGAGCGCGTGATTGACGCCGGCGCCGTGGCCATCGTCACGGCCAACTACCAGATGCGTGGCGGCAAGGAACTGCCCCTGAAGGCCATCATCGACGAAGCCCTGGCCACCGGCGGCTGCGACACGCTGCGCCATGTGTTCGTGTACGAGCGCACTCCCACGGTGTGCAACATGGTCGAGGGGCGCGACAAGACCTTTGCCCAGGCACTGGCCGGCCAGAGCACCGAGTGCCCACCCGTGGCCGTGGGCGCAGAGCATCCGCTGTTCATCCTCTACACCTCGGGCTCCACCGGCAAACCCAAGGGCGTGCAGCACAGCACGGGCGGCTACCTGCTGTGGGCCAAGCTCACCATGGACTGGACGTTCGACCTGCGCCCCGACGATATCTTCTGGTGCACGGCCGACATCGGCTGGATCACCGGCCACACCTACGTCACCTATGGCCCGCTGGCTGCGGGCGCCACGCAGATCATCTTTGAAGGCATTCCCACCTTCCCGAACGCCGGGCGTTTCTGGCAGATGATCGAACGCCACAAGTGCTCCATTTTCTACACCGCCCCCACGGCCATCCGCTCGCTCATCAAGGCGGCCGAGGGCGACGCGGCGGTGCACCCCGCGCGCTCCGACCTGTCGAGCCTGCGCATCCTGGGCAGCGTGGGCGAACCCATCAACCCCGAAGCCTGGATGTGGTACTACAAACACGTGGGCGGCGAGCGTTGCCCCATCGTGGACACCTTCTGGCAGACCGAAACCGGTGGGCATGTCATCACGCCGCTGCCCGGCGCCACGCCCCTGGTGCCCGGCAGCTGCACGCTGCCACTGCCCGGCATCACCGCCGCCATCGTGGACGAAACGGGCAACGATGTGGCCAATGGCGCGGGCGGCATCCTGGTCATCAAGCGACCCTGGCCCAGCATGATCCGCACGATCTGGAACGATCCCGAGCGCTTCAAGAAGAGCTACTTCCCCGAAGAGCTCAAGGGCTATTACCTGGCTGGCGATGGCGCCGTGCGCAGCGCCGACCGCGGCTACTTCCGCATCACGGGCCGCATCGACGATGTGCTCAACGTGTCGGGCCACCGCATGGGCACGATGGAAATCGAATCGGCCCTGGTGGCCAAGACCGACCTGGTGGCCGAAGCCGCCGTGGTGGGGCGCCCCGACGACGTGACCGGCGAGGCCATCTGTGCCTTCGTGGTGCTCAAGCGCTCGCGCCCGACCGGCGAAGAGGCCAAGCAGATTGCCAACGAGCTGCGCAACTGGGTGGCCAAGGAGATTGGCCCGATTGCCAAGCCCAAGGACATCCGTTTTGGCGACAACCTGCCCAAGACCCGCAGCGGCAAGATCATGCGCCGCCTGTTGCGAAGCATCGCCAAGGGCGAAGCCATTACCCAGGACACCTCAACGCTGGAGAATCCGGCAATTCTGGATCAATTGGCCCAGACCAATTGATCCAGAAGGCGCCGCAAGGCGCCGGCGCGTAGCGCTTGCCGGATTCGGGGTCACTCATATCGCGCAGCGATGTGATGCGACCACAAAATCCTCGCCGTTCGGTCGCTGCGCATCATCGAAGCGGCTGACCCATTGATCCAGAAGGCGCCGGCACGCGGCGCTTCAGCAAACCCCTCCAGTCCTGCGACGACAGCACATTGCCGGTCGCTTCGAGGTTTCCGGCGCGGGTGGTGCAGCCATGAGGTACAACACGGCATCTGCTCCCCCGCGATCCCGGCTGGGGCGGCACTTGTCCCAAGGAGTACCCCCATGCAAATGCGATCGACCATCCTGCTTTTTATCGTGCTGGCCATCGCTGCCCTGGCCGCCCTGAATTGGGGGCTGCTGGCAGCTTCCACGCAGGTGTCATTGGGGTTGATGACCTTTGAGGCCCCTTTGGGCTTGCTCATGCTGGGCCTCACCACCCTGCTGGGCGTGTTCGGTGTGGCCTACGTGCTTTCCCTGCAGGGCTCGGTGCTGATGGAAGCGCGTCGCCACTCCAAGGAGATGCAGGCCCAGCGCGAACTGGCCGACAAGGCCGAAGCGTCGCGTTTCACCGAGCTGCGCAGCTTCCTGGAGGCACAGCATTTGAAATCCCATGCGGATATGCTGGCACGCCTGGACGGCCTGGAGTCGCATTTGATGGCAAGGGCCGAAGAATCCGACAACACCACGGCTGCCTGCGTGGGCCAGCTGGAACATCAACTGCGGGGGCGTCCCGGCACCAGCGTTGTCTGACATGGTGCGCGACGCGCGTTGTGCGCCGCAAAAACGTGGCGATGGGTGCGTGTGCTACCCAAAACAATGGCCGCGCTTTCCATGGAAAGGCGCGGCCAGAGGATGCAAAGCGTTCGGCTTCGCAGCGGGAATGGGTCGAATTACTTCTGCGTCAGAACCCAGGCGGCCAGCTTCTTGGCGTCTGCTTCATTGACCTGGGTATTGGCAGGCATGGGAACCGGACCCCACACGCCAGAGCCACCCTTGATGATCTTGGCTGCCAGCTTGTCCGCAGCGTCCTTCTGGCCGGCGTACTTGGCGGCCACGTCCTTGTAGGAAGGGCCAACCATCTTCTTGTCAACAGCGTGGCAGGCCATGCAGTTCTTCGAGGTGGCCAGTGCCAGATCGGCCATTGCGGGAGCTGCCACCGACAGTGTCATGGCAAGAGTGATCAGGGTACGCTTCATGGTGGGGTTTCCTCTGGTTGAGTTACAGTGCTTTCAACGAAATTGTAGTGATTCGGGTTGACATTTCCATGCCTTTTGTCAATTCATTCATCGGATTTGTGTTTTTGGAGTTCATCATGTACCTGTTAGGCCTGGGGCTCTTCCTGGCGTTGTTGAAGTACCTCGAAATCGGGCCGGTGGCCGCGTGGTCGTGGTGGTGGGTGCTGTCACCGTTTGCCATCACAGCCCTGTGGTGGGCCTGGGCTGACGCCACGGGTTACACGAAACGCAAGGCCATGGAGAAGATGGACCAGCGCAAGCAAGACCGCATCAACAAGCACAAGGAAGCGCTGGGGATCCAGCCGCGCAAGCCGCGCTGACGCTACCGGTCGCAGCTAAAACGCCCGGGGACAAGGGGGGGCCGCGGGCGTTTTTCGTTTGAGCGGCTGTTGAGGCTCAATCCACCATGCTATCGGCCAACACACCGCCTCCGAGGGCTTGGTAGAGCGCCACGGCGTCGCCCAGCAGGGTGCCGCGTGCCGCGACATGCGCGGCACGCGCCTGCAGCCAGGACTGCTCGGCTGCCAGTGCGGCGGGCTGGGCGCTATAGCCGTGGCGCAGTTGGGACTGGGTGAGATCCCTCGTGGTCAGGCTGACCGTCTCGCTTTCCTCGGCCATGCGCAACGCCCGCGCATCCGTATCGAGTGCATAGAGCGTGTTGGCCACGTCCTGGAAGGCCGAGAGCACGGCGCCGCGGTATTTGGCGGCAGCCGCATCGAGTCCGGCTTCGGCCGCGCGTTGGTGCGCCTGTAGCGAGCCCCCAGCGAAAAGCGGCTGCAGCAGGTTGGCGCCGAGCCCCCAGGTGGTGTTGCCGGCCGCGAACATGCGGTCGAAGCTCGTGGCTCCGCCACCAAGGGCCGCCGTAATGGACAGTTGCGGCAGCCGCGCCGCCTGGGCTATGCCGATGGCGGCGCTTGCCTGCTGCACGTCGGTCTCGGCGGCACGCACGTCGGGTCGCTGCTCCACGAGCGCAGAGGCCACTGTCTGGGGCAGCTCGGGCAGCGTGAACGCCGAAAGGTGGGGCACCATGGGCGCCGCGTCGGGCGTGCGGCCAGCGAGCGTGGCCAGCAGGTTGCGTGTCTGCTCCAACTGCTTGCGCAGTGGCGGCAGGGCCTGTTGAAGCTGGACCAGCAGCGTCTGCTGTGTGGCCACGTCGAGCCCGCTCGCGTAGCCGTTGCGCTGCTGCAGCCGCATGTGCCGCAGCTGTTCCTGGGCGGCCAAGATGGCCTGCTCGATGAGTGCGCTCTGCTCGGCGAACATCGCAGCCTGGAGCATCCCGCCCGTCACATTGCTCGCAAGTGTGAGCCGCGCGGCCTGCAGCTGCAGCCGCTGGCTTTCCTCGGCCGCTTGCAGGCCTTCGACCTGGCGGCGGTTGCTGCCGAAGATGTCGGGTGTGTAGCTTACGCTCAGCTGCGCCGTGTGGTAGGTGTAGAGGGTGTCGCCGCTGTTGAGCGGGGGCGACAGCGACTGGCCCACGTTCTGGCGCGTGCGGCTATAGCTGGCCTGCACTGTGGGGTAGAAGAAGCCGCGTTGGGCGATGGTGTTCTGGCGCACTGCGCGCAGGGTGGCCTGCGCTGCCTCGATGGTGGGACTGTGATCCAGGGCCTCTTGCACCAGGTCATCGAGTTCGCGCGAGCCGAAGGCTTTCCACCACTGGCGTTGCACGGGCCCCGCCGTGCCGGCCGTGGCCAGGGGTTCGCGGGTGAGCGTATGGGGCGCGGGCACAGAGGGCCGCACATAGTCGGGGCCCACGGCGCAGCCCGTGGTGGCCAGGGCCGACAGGCCCAGCAGGCCAATGAACAGGCGCCTGTCCGGCGATTTCAGATTACGCGTGCGCACGATTGCCTCCCAGACCTTCACGCTTCTTGGCGAATTTCACCCGACGTAGAACTGCCAAGCGCAGTGCCGGCACCACGAGCAGCAGGAACAGCGGGCCGATCAACATCCCGCCCACCACCACGGTGGCCAGGGGGCGCTGCACTTCGCTGCCGATGCTGTGCGACATGGCTGCGGGCAGCAGGCCGATGCAGGCCGACAGCGCCGTCATCAGCAGCGGTCGCATCCGGCTGCGGTAGGCCTCCTCCATGGCTTGGAGGTGGTTGTAGCCGCGCGCGCGCAGGTCCCTGAAGTAGCCGAGGATCAGGATTCCGTCCATGACCGACACGCCCAGCAGCGAGATGAAGCCGATCACGGCTGAGATGCTCAGCACCTGTCCCGTGAGGTACAGCGCCAGGATGCCGCCGAACACCGTGAACGGCACGGATGCGAGCGTCAGCAGGCAGTAGATGAAGTTGTTGAACAGCGCATAGAGCAGCGCGAGCACCAGGATCACCGCCACGGGGATGGCGATCATCATGCGCGCCTTGGCCTGCTGCAACGCCTCGAATTCGCCCGCGAAGATGATTCGGTAGCCTTGGGGAAGGCTGACTTCGTGCGCCACGCGGCGCTGGACTTCAGAGACGGTGCTGCCCAGGTCGCGGTCGCGCGCGCTGAACTTGATGGGGATGTAGCGCTCGTTGCTTTCGCGGTAGATGTAGGTCGCACCGGTGTCGAGGGAGATCGTGGCCACGTCCGACAGCGGGATGTACGAGGTATTGCCCCCCGCCGTGGTGTAGCCCACGCGCAGAGCGCGCACTGCTTCGGGCGTGGCGCGGTCGCCCTGCGTGAAGCGCACCGTGAGGCCGAAGCGCCGGTCGCCTTCGAGCACCGTAGTGGCCTCGACGCCGGCGAGCGCGGCCTGGATCGCGTTGGCCACGTCTCCCGTGTTGAGCCCGTAGCGCGCGGCGCGTGCGCGGTCGATCTGGATGTTCATGTTGGGCTGGCCCAGGATGTGGAACACCCCGAGATCGGCCACGCCGTCGATGTGCGTCATCACCTCATAGACCTGCGCGGCCAGTTTCTCCAGCGTGGCGAGATCGGGCCCGATGATCTTCACCGAGTTCGCGCCCTTCACGCCCGAGAGGCCCTCCTGCACGTTGTCCTGGATGTACTGCGAGAAGTTGAAGGTCACGCCGGGGAACTCGGCCTCGAAACGCGCCTGCAGCTCGCGTACCAGTCGTTCCTTGGTCATGCCGGGGCGCCACTTCTCGAAGGGCTGCAATGGCGCGAACAGCTCCACGTTGTTGAAGCCCGATGCATCGCTGCCGTCGTCGGGCCGGCCATGCTGCGAGACCACGGTGATGATCTCCGGGTACTCCTTGATCATCTGCCGCATGCGGTTGGCCTTGTCGCGGCCCGCCTCCAGCGAGATCGTGGGCGGCATGGAAGCGCGGATCCACAGGTTGCCTTCTTCCAGTGCGGGCAGGAACTCGCTGCCCAGGCGGCTGGCCATGAAGCCGCCGGCCACGAGCGCCAGCAGGCCGATGACGAGCGTGGCCCGCGTGTGGTTGAGCACCCAGTGCAAGGCGGGGCGGTAGGCGTTCTGGATTGCGTGGACGATGAAGGTCTCCTTCTCCTCCACCTTCGCCGGCAGCAGGTAGCTGGCCAGCACGGGTGTGATGGTGAAGGTGGCGATCAGCGCTCCCGCGAGTGCGTAGCCGTAGGTGCGCGCCATGGGGCCAAAGATTTGGCCTTCCACCCCCTGCATTGCAAACAGCGGCGTGAATGCGGCGATCGTGATGAAGGTCGAGAACAGCACCGAGCTGTCTACTTGCGTGCCGCTCAGGTAGATCATGCGCAGTCGCGAGGTCCAGCCGTTGCTGGGCTGGGTGCGCGGGCCGTCCGGCCCCTGCGCCATGGCGCGTAGCAGCGAAGCGCGTATGGGCACGGGCCGCTGGAAGTTGCGGAACACGTTCTCGACCAGGATCACCGCCGCATCGACGATGATGCCGAAGTCCACCGCCCCGAGCGAGAGCAGGTTGGCCGACTCCCCTGTAAGCACCAGCATCATGATGCTGAAGAACAGTGCAAACGGGATGTTCACGCTCACGATCACCGCGCTGCGCAGGTCGCCAAGAAACACCCACTGGATGAAGAACACCAGCAGACAGCCGAAGATGAGGTTGTGCAGCACTGTGTGCGTGGTCACGCCCACGAGCACCGCGCGGTCATAGTAGGGCTCTAGTTTCACGCCCTCGGGCAGGGAGCCGTCTGCGTTGATCTTCTCCACGGCCGCCTTCACGCGCGCGATCACGTCGCTGGTGTGCAGCGTGCGATTCATGATGACGACACCCGTGACCACGTCGTTCTGCAGGTCTCGGCCGGCCTCGCCCAGGCGCGGCACCGTGCCGGGGGTGATGCGTGCCACGTCCTTGACCTGCGTGGGAAGGCCGTTCTTCTGGCCCACCACGATGTTGGCGATGTCGTTGATGTCGCGCACCAGCCCCAGGCCCCGGATGTTGACCGACTGGTCGCCCACGCTGATCGCGCGTCCCCCCACGTTGAGGTTGGCGTTGCCGATGGCCTGGATGAGGCTTTGCAACGTGACGCCATGGGCCTCGAGCTGCTTGGGGTCGGCCTCGACGTGGTATTCCTTGGTTGTCCCACCCCAGGTCACTACCTGCACCACGCCGGGAACGGTGAGCAGCCGGCGCTGGATCACCCAGTCCTGCAGCGTGCGCAGATCGGTGAGGCTGTAGGTCGAGGGGCCCTTGACCTGGTAGCGCAGGATTTCACCGACCAGGCTCGATGCCTGGATCTGCGGCTGCACGCCATTGGGCAGGTTCACGTTGGCCTGCAGGTTGTTAGCGATCTGTGTCAGCGCGAAATAGTAGTCCGTGCCGTACTTGAACGTCACGCGCACGAACGACAGGCCATAGAACGAGGTGGTGCGGATGTTCTCGACATCGGGCGTGGTTGCCAGACCCACCTCCATGGGGCGCGTGTAGTAACGCTCCATTTCCTCGGCCGACATGCCGGGAGCCTGGGCCGTGATCTCGAGGATGACCGGAGCGGGGTTGGGGTAGGCCTCGACATTGAGCTTGGAAAAGGCGAGCAGGCCCAGGCCAAGAAAGGCCAGCAGGGCGAGCACAACGATGGGCCTTCGCGAGAGGACGAAGGCCAGCAGGGGACGAAACACGGGTATCTCCTTGGTTCAGAGAGGCGCTTATTGCGCTTCGGTTTCGTAGAGGCTGGAGAGGAACAACGCGTTGTGGCGCGCGATGCGCTCGCTGCCGACCAGCCCCTCGGTAATCTGTACCAGACCGCTCGTGGTCTGGCCGCGCGTGACCTTGCGGCGCGTGAAGCGCGGGCCGCGCTCGTCACTGCCTTCCGCGATCCA
Organism: Acidovorax soli; assembly: GCF_900107605.1. Classification (GTDB taxonomy): domain Bacteria; phylum Pseudomonadota; class Gammaproteobacteria; order Burkholderiales; family Burkholderiaceae_C; genus Acidovorax; species Acidovorax soli. The sequence continues at coordinate 75,089 of NZ_FNQJ01000007.1, forward strand.
GACCACGTCAGCGCCATTGCCCTCGCGCACCACGGCCTCGGCCGGTACGGCGACCGAGCTTTGCGGCGCAGCGACAGTGAACTGGAAGTCGGCCGTCATCTGCGGACGCAGCTCGCGCCGCGGGTCGGCCACTTCGGCGCGCACCACGAAGCGGCGGCTGTCGGCATCGATGCTGTCGCCTACGTAGGAAACCTTGCCCGCGAACACCTTGTCCGGCCAGGCCTGTACGCGCACCTGCACCGGCTGGCCCACGCGGTAGTAGCTGAATTCCGACTCGGGCACATTGGCCACCATCCACAGTGTGCGCAGGTCCGATACCGTCACTGGCGCGGGGTCGCTGCCGGGCTGCACCAGCAGGCCGGGTTGGGCGGCGCGTGCTGTGACGCGGCCGGCGATGGGACTCTTCACCGCCACTTCTTTGTCCACCTGCCGTTCGCGCTCGATGCGCGCGATGTCCGCATCGGCCAGGTCGAACAGGCGCAGGCCCTGTCGCGCCGCGTCGTAGGCGGCTTGGGCCGATTGCTGGTCGGTCTGCGCCTGCTGGAGTTCCTTTTGCGGGATGCTGTTTTCCTGGGCCAGTGCACTGGCGCGGCGCAGGGTCTCGTTGGCCGAGCGCAGCGTGGCGGCGGAAGAGATCAGCGTGGACGCGGCCTGTGCCCTCTCGGGCACCGCGACCGTATAGAGCGTCTGGCCTGCCTTCACATCGTCGCCGGCCTTGACCAGCATCTGCGCGATACGGCCTTGCTGGGCTGAATGCACGCGTGTGGTGCGGTCCTGGTTGAAGTCTATGATGCCGATGGTGCGGCGCAGGTTTTCAAACTGGTGCTCTTGCGAGGTGCCCACGTCGAGGGCTGCGGCCTGGTCAGGGGCCACTCGCACGACGTCGGTCTGCACCTTGCCGGCTATGGACACGGGCTGGGTGTCTGCGTCGGCCTTGGCGTTGTGCGTGCCAACGGCCCAGATGCCACCGGCCACGGCAGTGAAGACGGCAGCTAACGCCACCCAGAGGAGGGCGCGTGGGCGAAGCGGCGCCGATGAAGATTGTTGTGTAGCAGCCATATGACCACGTTCCTTAGAAATTGCACGCACCGGTACCACTTCCGGATACCTTGTCACGGTGCTGAGCAGTCTAGGCAACCCAAGCTTTACGTTGGCTTTACGTAGGGAAATATGTGCCGTGTTGCCGTTGCGGCAACAGGCGCTAGTGGAGCGCGGAGCGCGGCAGATCGATGTCGAAGCAGGTGCCGGTACCGCCCGGCCCGACGCGCACGCTGAACTTGCCGCTCATGCGCTCGACCACACGCTGCGCGATCGACAGGCCCAGGCCCGAGCCTTCGGGTTGGCCGTGTTCGCCACGCCAGAAAGGCAGCAGCATCTGGGCGCGCGTAGGCGCATCGAGAGCCGGCCCGTCGTCGATCACGCGGATGTGGACGCTGCTTTCCTGAGCCACCACGTCCACGGCAACATGTGGTCCGCCGTAGCGCAGTGCGTTGTCGATGAGGTTGGAGATCACCTCGCCCAGCAGCGTGGGCGAGCCGTCCACGCTGCAGTCGCCAGACGACGGGGTCTGCCTGGGCGCCGCCAGCGCCTTACCTGCGGCCGTAGCCGGGCCCTGCCAGCGCTGCGTGACCTGAAGGGCCACGCTGGTGGCGTCGAACACCTGGTTTTCGACCTGCGTCTCTTCTTCGGCCCGCGCGTAGGCCAGCAACTGGCGCACCATGCGCGCGCCGCGCGTGGCCACCTCGTCGAGCTGCGCCAGCACCTCGATGTCCATGGGCTGCATAGGGTCCGCGCGCTGGATACGCCGCATATCGTCCACGAGCAAGCGGATGCCTGCCATGGGCGTCTGCAGTTGGTGCGCCGCATCGGCGACGAAACGGCGTTGCTCGTCGATCGAGGCCTTGAGCCGCTGAAGCAGCGCGTTGGTGTGTTGCACCAGCTCTCGCAGCTCCTCGGGCACTTCTTCCACGCTCAAAGGCGACAAGTCGTTTTCGCCATGCTGCACCACGAGGGCGCTGATGTGCCGCGTGGTGGCCAGTCCGTGGCGGATGCCGTAGTAGAGCAGCGGAATGATCACGAACCCGGCCAGACCCGCGGGCAGAAAGATGGCCAGCGCGATCTCGTTCGTGACCTGCTGGCGCTTGGCTTTGGACTCCGCCACCACCACCCAGGCGGACTCGTCGCCTGAGGTGGGCTGCATGCGCAACGCCACGGCGCGCAGCATCAGGCCGCCCTCGGCCGCGTGGTTGAAGAACAGCGGTGTGTCGGGCGGCGGGGGCGTTTCGGAGGAGGGCAGGGGCAGCACGAGGTCACCCACCAGCTTGCGGCCCGCTGCGGTGCGCACCGTGTAGTGGCTGCGCGAGAGCGAGTCGAACACCAGCGAGTCGGCCGTCTCACGGCTTGCGACGAACTGTACTTCGCCGTTTTCCCAGCGTAGCTGCGCTGCGAGCGCGCGTGCATCGTCGGCGAGCAGGCGGTCGAAAGACTGGTCGGTGGTACGCCCAGCGAACTGGTAGGCCGCACCCGTGGCCACGATGGCCGAGGCCACCCAAAGGCCCACGAGCGGCATCAGTAGCTGGCGCCACAGGCTCGCGCGCAGCCAGCGCGGGGAGGGCGAGGCGCCGGATTTTGCTGTTGTGCTCACCGCACCTCCAACGCGTAGCCTACGCCGCGCAGGGTGACGATATTGACCCCCGCGCCAGCGAGCTTGCGCCGCAGCTTGAGCACGTAGATTTCCACGGCGTTGGCGCTGAAGTTCGATTCCCAGCTAGACATGGTCGAGATGATGCGACTCTTGGGCACGGCCGTGCTGGGCGAGGCCATGAGCAGTTCCACGAGCGCCGCCTCGCGCGGACTCAACGGCAGCCGCTCGTCGCCATTGCGCAGCTCGCGTGTGTCGGTGTTGAAACTGAGGGCGCCGGCCACGAGCAGGTTGCTGCTGCTGCCCCGGCGGCGGCGCGCGATGGCACGCAACCGCGCTACGAGCTCCTCGGGTTCGAAAGGCTTGGCCAGATAGTCGTCGGCCCCATCGTTGAGTCCCCGCAACCGGCTTTGCAGGCCATCGCTCGCGGTGAGAATGACGACAGCCAGGTCCTTGCCTTGGGTGCGCCAGTTGCGTAACACCTCGAAGCCTCCACGGCGCGGCAGTCCGAGATCGAGCACGGCCGCGTCGTAGTGCTCGGTTGCGGTGGCCGTGAGCGCGAATTCGCCATCTGTCACGGCATCGACCTGCCAGCCCTCGGCCTGCAGCATACGGCTGAGCCCCAGGCGCAGGGCAGGGTCATCCTCGACGACGAGTACACGCATCAGCCCCGGTCCTTTGCTGTCTCAGAAGTGGTCCAGCACCGCACCCTTGCTGGCGCTTGATGCATTGAAAGCGAACTTGGCTAGCACACCGCGCGTGTAGCGCGGAGCAGGAGCTTTACAGGCGGCGCGGCGCTTGGCGATTTCTGTTTCACTCACGTTCAGCTCCAGCAGCAGCTGGCGTGCATCGATGGTGATGCTGTCGCCTTCGTTGACGAAAGCGATTGTGCCACCCGCAGCGGCCTCGGGCGCCACGTGGCCCACGACCATGCCCCAGGTGCCGCCGGAAAAGCGGCCGTCGGTGATCAGGCCCACGCTCTCGCCCAGGCCGGCGCCGATCAGTGCGCCGGTGGGGGCCAGCATTTCAGGCATGCCGGGGCCGCCTTTGGGACCCAGGTAGCGCAGCACCATCACGTCGCCGGGCTGAATTTTGCCGTCCAGTATGGCCTGCAGGGCCGACTGCTCGTCGTTGAACACGCGGGCCGGGCCGGTGATCACAGGGTTCTTCAGGCCGGTGATCTTGGCCACGGCGCCCTCGGGGCTGAGGTTGCCCTTGAGGATGGCCAGGTGGCCTTGCGCGTACATGGGGTTGCTGACAGGGCGGATCACGTCCTGGTCGGCTCGCGGCTGATCGGGCACGTCCTTGAGCACTTCGGCAATGGTCTTGCCCTCGATGGTGATGCAGTCGCCGTGCAGCAGGCCGGCGTTGAGCAGCACTTTCATCACCTGCGGGATGCCGCCGGCGCGGTGCAGGTCCACGGCCAGGTATTTGCCACTGGGCTTGAGGTCGCACAGCACGGGGGTTTTCACACGCACACGCTCAAAGTCGTCGATGGTCCATTCCACGCCGGCCGCGTGCGCAATGGCCAGAAAGTGCAGCACCGCGTTGGTCGATCCACCGACGGCCATAATGACAGCCACGGCGTTCTCGATGGACTTCCTGGTCACGATGTCGCGCGGCTTGATGTCCTTCTTGATGGCCTCGATCAGCACCTTGGCCGATTCCTTGGCCGAGTTCATCTTCTCGTCGTGCGGGTTGGCCATGGTGGACGAGTAGGGCAGGCTGATGCCCAGGGCCTCGAACGCGCTGCTCATGGTGTTGGCCGTGTACATGCCGCCGCACGAGCCAGTGCCGGGGATGGCGCGCTTTTCGATTTCCTTCAGGTCGAAGTCGCTGAGCTTGCCCGCAGCGTTCTCGCCCACGGCCTCGAACACGCTCACGATGTTCAGGTCGTGGCCCTGGTAGTGGCCGGGCAGGATGGTTCCGCCATACACATAGATGGCGGGCACGTTGGCGCGCAGCATGCCCATCAGGCCGCCGGGCATGTTCTTGTCGCAGCCGCCCACCACCAGCACGCCGTCCATCCACTGGCCGCCCACGCAGGTTTCGATGCAGTCGCTGATGACTTCGCGGCTCACCAGGCTGTACTTCATGCCTTCGGTGCCCATGGCCATGCCGTCACTGATGGTAGGCGTGCCGAACACCTGGGCGTTGCCACCAGCTTCCTCGATGCCCTGGATGGCGGCATCGGCCAGTCGTTGCAGACCGCTGTTGCACGGCGTGATGGTGCTGTGGCCGTTGGCCACGCCCACCATGGGTTTCGAAAAATCGCTTTCTTCGTAGCCCATGGCGTAGAACATGGATCGGTTCGGCGCACGCGATTTGCCTTGCGTGATGTTGGCGCTGCGGCGGTTGATGGGTTGGATGGGAATGGTTTTTTGGGCTGTCATGGGTCGTCTCACGGTGGGATGGGTAGGAAGTGGGCTGGGCCAGTTTGAACCCGTCAGGGGTGGGGTTGAGGCCGCCGTGTCCATCACCCCACAGACTGGTCGGAGATAATTGCCCGGACACTGCCCCCCGACTCCGAGTAACCCTTTACCCCACATCACGATGCCTGTTTACCGCTCCAAAACCTCCACCGCCGGCCGCAACATGGCGGGCGCCCGTTCGCTCTGGCGTGCCACTGGCATGAAGGACGACGATTTTCAAAAACCCATCATCGCGGTGGTCAACTCGTTTACGCAGTTCGTGCCCGGCCATGTGCACCTCAAGGATCTGGGCCAGCTGGTGGCGCGCGAGATCGAAGCCGCTGGCGGCGTCGCCAAGGAGTTCAACACCATCGCGGTCGATGACGGCATCGCCATGGGCCACGACGGCATGCTGTATTCGCTGCCCAGCCGCGACATCATTGCCGACTCGGTCGAATACATGGTCAACGCGCACTGCGCCGACGCCATGGTGTGCATCTCCAACTGCGACAAGATCACCCCCGGCATGCTGATGGCCGCCATGCGGCTCAATATCCCCGTGGTGTTTGTCTCGGGCGGCCCCATGGAGGCCGGCAAGGTCAACAAGACCGACCCTACCACCCACGCCGTCACCTTCAAGAAGCTGGACCTGATCGATGCCATGGTGATGGCGGCCGACGACAAGGTGTCCGACGCCGACGTGGCCGAGATCGAGCGCTCTGCCTGCCCCACCTGCGGTTCGTGCTCTGGCATGTTCACTGCCAACTCGATGAACTGCCTGACCGAGGCACTGGGCCTGTCACTGCCCGGCAACGGCACGGTGGTGGCCACGCACGCCGACCGCGAACAGCTCTTCAAGCGCGCCGGCCGGCTGGCGGTAGAGCTGTGCAAACGCTATTACGAGCAGGACGACAGCAGTGTGCTGCCCCGCTCCATGGGTTTCAAGGCGTTTGAAAACGCCATGACGCTGGACATCGCCATGGGCGGCTCCACCAACACCATCCTGCACATTCTGGCCATCGCGCAAGAAGCCGAAATCGACTTCACCATGGCCGATATCGACCGCCTGTCGCGGTCCGTGCCGCAACTGTGCAAGGTGGCGCCCAACACCGACAAGTACCACATCGAAGACGTGCACCGCGCGGGCGGCATCATGGCCATCCTGGGCGAGCTCGACCGTGCCGGCAAGTTGCACACCGACACGCCCACAGTGCACGCCAAAACCATGAAGGACGCGCTGGACGAGTGGGACATCGCCCGCAATCCGTCGGATGCGGTCAAGACCTTCTACATGGCCGGCCCTGGCGGCATTCCCACCCAGGTGGCGTTCAGCCAGGCCGCGCGCTGGCCCAGCCTGGACCTGGACCGTAAGGGCGGCTGCATCCGCGCCAACGAACACGCGTTCTCGCAAGAGGGTGGCCTGGCCGTGCTGACCGGCAACATCGCCCTCGACGGCTGCGTGGTCAAGACCGCCGGCGTGGATGCCTCCATCCTGGTGTTCGAAGGCCCCGCCCATGTGGTCGAGTCGCAAGACGAAGCCGTGGCCAACATCCTGGCCGACCAAGTCAAGGCGGGCGACGTGGTCATCGTGCGCTACGAAGGCCCCAAGGGCGGCCCCGGCATGCAGGAAATGCTCTACCCCACCAGCTACATCAAGTCCAAGGGCCTGGGCAAGGCCTGCGCGCTGCTGACCGACGGGCGTTTTTCGGGCGGTACCTCGGGCCTGTCGATCGGCCATTGCTCGCCCGAGGCCGCCGCCGGTGGCGCCATTGGCCTGGTGAAGAACGGTGATCGCATCCGTATCGACATCCCCAACCGCACGATCAACGTGCTGGTGTCCGACGACGAGCTGGCCCGCCGCCGCGCAGAGCAGGACAAGCTGGGCTGGAAGCCCGCCCTGCCGCGCCCCCGCAAGGTGTCCGCCGCCCTCAAGGCCTACGCCAAGCTGGTGATGTCGGCCGACAAGGGCGCCGTGCGCGATCTGTCGCTGCTGGACGACTGACCATCGGCGTGAAGGTGGGGCGATGCCCCGCCCACAAAAAAGCCGCATCCCGAGGGTGCGGCTTTTTTTGTGGATTTTTGCTTTTATTTCGAGAGCATGTTCTGCATGCTGGTCGAGTGCAAAGGCTGGGTTTTTATGGGGAAACAGTGCGCTTGCTGCACAAGCATTGGTGCCAGTGCCAACTATTTTTGACTAGACCAACGGCCGCTCGTCCATGGAGGTGTTTTGTGGCGCGTCTCCTCCTCGGTGCACCTTTGCAAAAGTCAGGATGACCTCACGGATCAACTTGCGCTGAGGGGCAGGCAGCTGAAGGAAAGCATCGAAGGTTTCGCGCTCCAGATAACCCACGCCTTCCTCCCACCGCTGGCGGCGCTCTTGCACCGAGTCACGCACCGCCTTCCCAAAGCGCAGCACCTCGGGCTCGATCTTGAGCACTTCGGCCAAGGTGATGAGCTTGTCCTGCGCTGGAATGGACTCACCCCGCAACCAGCGCGACACCGCCTGAAAGGTGACGGACCGCCCCCAGTAGTGGCCGTTGAACAGTTGGAGCAACACCGCAGGGCGAGGCTCCAGACCCGCAGCCCGCATGGCGGCCTGCAAACGCGCGGCGAATTCCAGCTTTTGATCCATGCTGGAACCCTAAATTTCAGTTCAATTTGCATTGAACTTTGTGTTGTACGATTGATTGAATTATTCATTCAACTATCGATTGAATCGGCTGCCGCCGGGCATCGCCGCGCGCAACACCCATGCCCAAATCCCTGCTTGAACAACTTCCCGACATCGTGGCCCAAGGCCGCAAAGAAGCCGAAAAAATCCTGGAGAGCATCGAAAACCGCCACCGCGTGAGCCTGCAAACCCGCGAGGTGGTGCTGCCCGCCAAGGACAGCGCCGCCACCGACTGGATCACCGCCCAGGCCCGCGCCGACCGGCGCGAGGTATTTGCGCCGGGGCAAGGCAGCTTGCTGGAAAGGGCGCAGCCCGCGCTGGGCGCAGCCCGGGCCGAGGCACCCTGGGCCAACCGCCTGATCTATGGCGACAACCTGCTGGCCATGGCCGCGCTGCTGGCGGGTGATGACACCACGCCCAGCCTGCGCGGCAAGGTGGATTTGATCTACATCGACCCGCCCTTTGACAGCAAGGCCGACTACCGCACCAAGGTCACGCTACCCGGCCTGGAACTGGAGCAACGGCCCACGGTGATCGAGCAGTTTGCCTACTCCGACACCTGGAGCGATGGCACAGCGTCGTACCTCGCCATGATCACGCCGCGTCTGGTTCTGATGCGGGAACTGCTGGCGGATACGGGCTCCATCTATGTGCACCTGGATTGGCATGTGGGGCATTACGTGAAGTTGGTGTTGGATGATGTGTTTGGGAGAGACAACTTCCGCAATGAAATAGTTTGGCAAAAATCCGGCGCGCACAACGACGCGAATAGGTTTGGCAACATCACAGAATCGATCTATTTTTTCAGCAAGGGTGCCAAATTTCATTTCACTACTCTCCATGTTCCATTCGATGAAGATTACATAGAAGAGCGCTACATCAAAGAAGAAGGCACAGGTCGCCTCTTCTACCCAAATACTTTCACCGGCAAGGGAGATGGGCCAGCCAGAATTTTCCGCGGCGTTTCATTGAAGCCCCCCAAGGGAAGACACTGGGCGCAAACACAAGAAAACATTGATCGGCTTGAACAAGATGGTCTGTTCTATTACACCAAGAACGGGACACCATATTACAAAAGCTATCTTGATGAAGACCCAGGCAAGCCAATACAGAATCTCTGGACAGATGCGAGATTGACAAAAAGTGGCGCAGAGAGGTTGGACTACGACACACAAAAGCCAGAGAAACTACTGGATCGGATCATTCGCTCATCCTGCCCAAGTGGCGGTATCGTAGCGGACTTTAACGGCGGCTCAGGAACTACTGCGGCGGCTGCAGAAAAACTGGGCCGCCGCTGGATCACCACCGACCTGGGCAAACCCGCCTGCATGATCATGCGCAAACGCCTGATCGACCTGGAGGCCAAACCCTTTCTGTATCAAGCGATTGGCGACTACCAAGTGGAGGCAGCCAAGGCCACGCTGGGCCGCGACTTCCGCATGGGCGACTTGTCGCACATCGTGCTCTCGCTCTACGGCGCCCTGCCCCTGCCTGCGGATGTGAACCCGCAGCGCAACTTGGGGCAGATTGCGGGTGTGGAACTGGGCGGCAAGCGGGGCAGCAAGACGCTGGTGCTGGCCGATTCGCCCAACAAGCTCACCGGCATGGCCACGCTCAAAAAAGCCATTGCCCAACGCGACAACCTGCTGGGCGGCTGGGACCGCGTGGTGGTGCTGGGCTGGAACTTTGAGCCCAGCATTGGCGACACCATCACCGCGCTGAACGACTCGCGCCTGGAGGTGCTGGTGATCCCGCCCGACCTGATGGACCGACTCAAGAAAAAAGGCGGCATTGACAAGCTGCGCGGCCAAGTTCGCTTTTCCAGCTTGCAGTACCTGACGATTCACCCCATCACGCGCAAGACGGAGGGCGACACCGACACGCTGACGGTGCAACTCAAAAACTATGTGCTGCTCTCGCCCGAGGCCATCAACCTGGACGATGCCAACCGCATAAAGCTGCAGCAGATTGCCAACGCCGAGCCCTTGGCCCTGATCGAATACTGGGCGGTGGACCCGGACTACGATGGCAAGGTGTTCCGTTCGGTATGGCAAGACTACCGGGGCAATACGGCCAACGATGCCGACGCGCTGCGTGTGGTGACTACAGCCACCGTCACGGCACCCATCAAGGCAGGCCCACGCAAGGTGTGCGTGCGGGTGGTGGATGTGTTTGGCTTTGAGGCCGAGGTGGTGACGACGGTGGGTGCCGCATGAGTACCAAGGCCGATGACCAACTGGCCCTGGCCGCAGGCCTGACTGCCAAGACCCAGCAACTGTGCCTGGGCCTGGAATCTGGCGCGGCGGACATTCTGGAGCTGGTGACGCCCACCACCGCCGAGTTGCTGCTGTGGTGGTTTGGTGAAGACATGGTGCTCGCCCGGCAGGGCCTGAACTTCCATGCCGGGCAGAAGCAGGCCATCTTGAATGCCATTGTGGCCCATGAGGTGCTGGGCCAAGAACGCGAGAACTGGACCTTGCTGGACCTGTACCAGGCCTGCGCGCCCGATGCGCTGCTGACCGGTCACCGCATGAACGAGGTGGCATCCAGCAAGCACGCCCACCCCAAATACTGCTTCAAGATGGCCACAGGTACCGGCAAGACCTGGGTGATGCAGGCCTTGATGGTGTGGCAGTTGCTGAACAAGACGGCGGCCTTGGCCGAAGGCCTCGATGATGCGCGCTTTACCCGGCAGTTCATGGTGGTGGCGCCAGGGCTGATCGTGTACGAGCGGCTGCTCGATGCGTTTTGCGGCAAGCTGGTGGCAGGCGGCACGGGGCGTGACTTCAGCAGCTCGGACGTGTCCAAGTTTGCCGACCTGTTTGTGCCCGAGGTGTACCGCGATGCGGTGTTTGCCTTTGTGCGTGGCAATGTGTGCAGCAAGGCCGAGATTGGCCTCAAAGCCACCGGCAACGGGATGATTGCCATCACCAACTGGCATCTGCTGGCCGAAGGCGAGATGCTGGATGACGCGGTGGAGGATGTGGAGGCCTTGGGCGCGCCGCTGGACCCACATCTGGTGGTGGGTGCGGTGCTGCCACTCACACCGGGCCGCGCCACGGGCAACAGCCTGGAGGTGCTGGACCGCCGCTATGCGCGCGGCAATGTGCTGGAGTTTCTGGCGGGCCTGCCAGAGCTGATGGTGTTCAACGACGAGGCGCACCACATCCACGAGTTCAAGCGCGAAGGCGAAACCACCGAGGTGGAATGGCAGAAAAGCCTGAGCCGCATTGCCGCCACCAAGGGGCGGCGCTTTGTGCAGGTGGACTTTTCGGCCACGCCGTACAACGACGTGGGTAGCGGCAAGAACAAGCGCAAGCTGTACTTCCCGCACATCGTGGTGGACTTTGACCTGAAGAGCGCCATGCGTGCGGGGCTGGTGAAGTCGCTGGTGCTGGACCGGCGCAAGGAGATTGGCGCGCTGCCCCTGGAGTTCAAAGCCGAGCGGGACGAGTCGGGCAACCCCACTTTGAGCGAAGGCCAGCGCGTGATGCTGCGCGCGGGCTTGAAAAAGCTGCGCAAGCTCGAAGCGGACTTTGCCAAGATTGACCCGTACCGCCACCCCAAGATGCTGGTGGTGTGCGAGGACACCACGGTGTCGCCTCTGGTGGCTGCGTTTTTGCAAGACCAGGAAGGGCTGAACGAGGAGGAGGTGATGACCATCGACTCCGGCAAGAAGGCCGAGCTGGGCGAGAAGGACTGGGCGCCCGTGCGTGAGCGCTTGTTCAGTGTGGACAGCCACGCCGCGCCGCGCGTGATCGTCAGCGTGCTGATGCTGCGCGAGGGCTTTGACGTGAACAACATCTGCGTCATCGTGCCGTTGCGCTCCAGCCAGGCGCAGATTCTGCTGGAGCAGACCATTGGTCGGGGCTTGCGCCTGATGTGGCGCGATGATGAATACACCGACCTCAAGCGCGAGAACCGCGAGCGCATCAACGCAGGCCAGGAGCCGGGCAGCCTGGTCGACGTGCTTTCCATCGTGGAGCACCCGGCGTTTCAGTCCTTCTACGACGACTTGCTGAAGGAGGGGCTGGCGGGTACCACGGGGGACGACACCGATGACACCTCCAGCACGGGTGATGTGATGGCGGCGGAGCTGCGCGAGGGATTCAAGGCGTTTGACTTTGGCATTCCCTTCATCCTGCAAGAGGCGGACGAAGTGCGTGCCCATGATGGATTGGACGTATCGACACTGCCAGCCTTCAGCGCGATGAGCGTGGAACAACTGACCGGCTTGCTGGGCAAGGGCGACACCTTCATCTCGCAAGACCTGCAAAGCGCCACCCTGTTTGGCGACTACCGGGTGGACGGCGCGGTGATGAATGTAGGCGGTTACAACGAATACCTGTCGCGCCTGACACGGCGTATCAGCCAGGCGCTGAGTGAGCCCATGCCCAAGGGTAACAAGATTGCCACGCACCTGGCCAAACCGTATCTGCAAGTGAATACGGCGGAGCTGACGGCCTGGCTGGACGACTATATCTGGACGGTATTGTTTGGTGGCACTTTCAACCCGCTGGATGGTGAGAACTGGCGTGTGTTGCTGCTGCAACCGGTGGTGGACCACATCACCAAGGTGTTTGCAGTGGCCTTGCTGGAGTCAGAGCAAAAACACACCACTGGGCAAACCGAAGTGCACTTGCGCATGCTGAGCGAGGTGCCCAAGCTGATGCTGCGCGAAAGTCATTCGGTGGAGGTGGGCAAGTGCATCTACACCCGGCTGGGCTGGCCTGCGCGCAACGGGGGGCTGGAGCGGGCGTTCATTCACTGGGCGCAGGCCGATACGCAAGTGCAGGCCTTCTGCAAGATCAGCGAGAACCGGCATACGTTTGCTCGACTGCGCTATGTGAAGGAAGATGGCTTGCCCGCCTTCTATTCACCCGACTTTCTGGTGCGCACGGCAGATGCGGTGTACTTGGCAGAGACCAAGGCGCAACAGCAAACTGCGCACCCCAATGTGCAGCGCAAGCTCAAGGCGGCACTGGCCTGGTGCGAGCGTATCAACGCCCTTACACCGGAACAGCGCGGCGGCCCGCCATGGCACTACGTGTTGCTGGCGGAAGACGTGGTCTATGAATGGCAGGCCAAAGGCGCACGGTTGGCCGAGCTGCTGGACTATGCGCGCTTGCGGCCTTTGGCGCACGTGTCGCTGCAGGCAAGTCTGATTTGAATCGAAGCAATGATTTTCTGAGGTCGATGATCTACGCTGTGGCGCTGCCCATTGTCGGCTTTTTGCATATGTAGGTCGATCAGAGGTGCACGCTTGGTGCGCCGCCTGCCAGGGCCATCCCCGACGCGGGCACAATACCCGGCACCATGCTGACCTACCCCCACATTGATCCCGTCGCCCTGCAGATCGGCCCATTGGCCGTTCACTGGTACGGCCTGACTTATCTTGCCGCTTTTGGCCTGTTCATGCTGCTGGGCATCCGCCGCCTGCGCCATGAACCCTTTGCCTCCATCACCGGGCCGGGCGCCTGGTCGCGCCGGGATGTCGAGGACATTCTTTTTCTGGGTGTGGTCGGCGTGGTGGTGGGCGGGCGGCTGGGCTACTGCCTGTTCTACAAGCCGGGTTACTACCTCAGCCATCCGCTGGAGATCTTTGCCGTGTGGCAGGGCGGCATGAGCTTTCATGGCGGGCTGCTGGGCGTGATCGTGGCCATGCTGTGGTTTGCCCATTCGCGCAAGCGTCCCTGGCTGCAGGTGGCCGATTTCGTGGCGCCCTGCGTGCCCACGGGGCTGGCGGCCGGGCGGGTGGGCAATTTCATCAATGGCGAGCTGTGGGGGCGTTTTGCCAGCCCCGACCTGCCCTGGGGCATGGTGTTTGCGCACAGCGGCTCGATGCAGCCGCGCCACCCGTCGCAGGTGTACCAATTCCTGATGGAGGGCCTGCTGCTGTTCGTGCTGCTGTGGTTGTATGCGCGGCGTGAACACCGCCAGGGTCAGGTGGCGGCGGCATTTCTGGTGGGTTACGGCGTGTTCCGCTTCATTGCCGAGTATTTCCGCGAACCCGATGCCTTCCTGGGCATCCTGTCGCTGGGCATGAGCATGGGCCAGTGGCTGTGCCTGCCCATGATCGTGGGCGGTGTTGCGCTCTGGCTGTGGGCAGAACGCCAGCCCGTAGTGGCTCGAAAATAACGATGCAATTCGCCTTCAGCGCTTTATGTATAAGCACTGGAAGCTATTGAAAGCATAGTTACAGCCGTGCGCTGAGTTCAGCCACCTGCTGGCGCAGGGCGGCGTTTTCGGCCGTCAGCTCGGCCACGCGTTGTTGCAGTGCGACCACGATGTCGGGCGCTGCATCACTGGCTTGCTCCATTGTTTCCTCGCGCGGCGGCTTGCGCCTTGCGTCGCGCACGCGCTTGGCCGCCTGCTTGAGCTCGTCCTTGCCGGCAATCGCTGCCGCCACCTGCTCCTCGGCGGGCAGGCTGGCCACGGCGGCGGCGGCATTGAGCGAGATCGTGCCGGACTTGACCGCAGCCACCAGTTCGGGGGCTGCCTGCTTGCGGATTTTTTCGATCATCACGACCTGGCTGCTGCTCAAGCGCGCCGCCCGGGCAATGGCTTCGCGGCTGTTCAGGGGCTCGGGTGCCGGTTCCGGGGAGGTCGCCGCTGCATCGTGCCCGGCGGGTGCTGGTGCGGGGTCGGCCGCTGCCAGGGCGGCGGCGCGCCGTTCGGCCACGATCTCGCGTTTGCGCAGGGCCAGCACGCCGCGCTGGAAGTCCGACACGCTGCGCCGGCCCAGGTGCTGGTCGATCATCCACAGATGCACGTCTTCCATCGACTGAAAGCGCGTGTTCTGCACCGTCTGGAAGGGCAGGCCATGCTTTTGGCAGATGCCGTAGCGGTTGTGTCCGTCCACCAGCACATCGCCCCACAGCACGAGGGCGTCGCGGCAGCCCTCGGTCAGCAGGCTGCGCTCCAGGGATTCGTGTTCCTCGGGGGTCAGCGGATCGATATAGGCTTTGAGGTCCGGGTTGATGACGATGTTCATGGGGCGCAACAAGGGGAGCAGGGCAGGGGCGGCATTGTAGGTGCAGGATGTGCAGTGCCGGCCGCACTGGGTGGCTTGGGCCTGGTGTAGCGGCAGGCAATGTTGCGTTGCCGCGTCGACCGACGGTTTTCAGGGGGATTGCTGGTAAGCCCTGATGGACTTATGGTGCGTCATTTCCAATAATTATCAGAAATTACATTCAATGCGTTCGTTTGAGATCACATTGAATCCGATTGAACGACGATCAACCCCAGGGTGCCTGGCGCGGTGTATTTCACCCGCAGGTTTCCTGGCCCGCCCAGGAGCCTTTGTTCGCCATGCGCACCGTTCCCAACTCTTTGCACGACGAAGCCGCAACGCGGCTGCGCGAGCAGATCTTTGCGGGTTCGTTGCCACCGGGCAGTTTTCTGGATGAGGCGGCCCTGTGCGAGCGGCTGGCCATTTCGCGCACCCCGCTGCGCGAGGCGCTCAAGGTGCTGGTGGCCGAAGGGCTGCTGCGCCACGAGCCGCGCCGAGGCTGCTTTGTGGCCGAGGTCACCGAACAGGATCTGGACGAGATTTTTCCCGTGATTGCCCTGCTGGAGGGCCGCGCTGCGCATGAAGCCACCTGCCGCGCGGGCGCTGCCGATGTGGCCGCGCTGCAGGTGCTGCACCTGCGCCTGCAGCTGTGCGCGGACGAGGGGCGCATCACCGACTACTACGGGGTCAATCACGCCATCCATGAGGCCTTCATCACGCTGGCCGACAACCGCTGGCTGGCCCAGGTAATTGGCGATCTGCGCAAGATCCTGCGCCTGGCGCGGTTGCAGCAATTGCATGCGCCGGGGCGCCTGCAGCAGAGCCTGGCCGAGCACCTGGCGGTGTTTGAGGCCCTGAAACGCCGCGACAGCGATGCCGCCGAAGCGGCCATGCGCACCCATTTGCTGCACCAGCGCGAGGCGCTGCGTGACGTGGCCCGCCATCACCACTCCAGGTTGAACCCATGACCAACACCACTGAATGGATCACCCGCAGCGTTTCGCGCCTGCGCTCCGTCGCACCCGCCCCCGATAAAGCGCCCAAGGCCGCCAAGGCGGCCATCGACAAACACGCTACCGATGGTGCCGCCAAGGCCCCGGCGCCGCGCTCCACGCACGAGCGCCTGCAGGCCACGCTGCGCCGTGGCAACGAGTCGCTGTCGCCACGCGCCTTGCGCCGCCTGCTGGCCGATCTGCAGGAAGTGGTGGCGCCGCAGGTGAGCGAGCTGGAGGGCGGACGCCGTGCCCAGGCCGTGGCGGCGTGGTACAGCCAGGCCGAGCCCGAAGAACGCCGCGACATGTGGCTGCTGCTGTGCGAGCAGTTCGCGCCCGACGCCACGCGCTTCCAGTCGGCGCGCCAGCGCTACGAGGCCGCCGCCGGCACGGCGGATGAAGGGCAGGCCGAAATCAGCCTGCGCCGGGCGCTGGTGTCGCCGCGCACGCGGTTGATGCAGCGCTTTGCGGTGTTCCCTGAGGGCATGCGCTTTCTGGTGGACCTGCGCGCCGAGCTGCTGCCCCAGCTCAAATCCGACAAGCGCCTGGTGGCGCTCGACGCTGATCTGGAGCACCTGTTCTCCACCTGGTTCGACGTGGCTTTTCTGGAACTGCGGCGCCTGTCGTGGGATTCCCCGGCGTCGCTGATCGAAAAGCTCATCAAGTACGAGGCCGTGCACGACATCCGCAGCTGGGCCGACCTGAAAAACCGGCTCGACAGCGACCGGCGCTGCTACGGCTTCTTTCACCCCCGCCTGCCCAATGAGCCGCTGATCTTTGTGGAGGTGGCGCTGGTGGACCGCATCTCGTCCAGCATCACCCCACTGCTGGACGAGGCGGCGGCCCCCGCCGACCTGGCCAAGGCCACCACCGCCATCTTCTATTCGATCAGCAACACGCAGCCGGGGCTGCGCGGTGTGAGCTTTGGCGATTCACTCATCAAGCATGTGGTGGAAACGCTCGCGGCCGAATTTCCGCGCCTGCGCACCTTTGCCACGCTGTCGCCGATTCCTGGTTTTCGGGCCTGGCTGGGCAAGAATGCGGGCGCCATGCTGCAGCGCCTGGACGATAAGCGGCGCGCCGAACTGGGCCGGGCCGTGGGGGCCGAGCTGCCCGAGGCCGCGCACCTGCTCGCAGCAGCCGACAAGGCGCTGGAGCTGGATGCGCGCTCGCCCGTGCGCCAGATGCTGCTGGAATGCGCCGCGTACTATCTGGGCCGCGCGCTGCACGAAGGCAAGCCCGTGGATGCGGTGGCGCGCTTTCACCTGGGCAATGGTGCGCGGGTGGAGCGCCTCAACTGGGCCGGTGATCCCTCTGCCAAGGGCGTGAAACAATCGTATGGCTTGATGGTGAACTACCTGTACGACCTCAAGCGCATCGACAAGCACCGCAGCCTGCTGGCGCAAGGAAAGGTGCCTATGTCGGGAGACATCGACAGCCTGTGCCGCGCGTGAGGGGCGTCCGGGCTTTATTTTTTCCATTTCTACAACGACGACAGGAGACAAGATGAAAGAACACAGCATGCAACGCCGCACAGTGCTGGTGGGCGCCGCCGCAGGACTCGCGTTGGTGTCTGGCGGTGGCTGGGCGCAGGGCGCATGGCCCTCCAAGCCTGTGACGCTGGTGGTGCCGTTTCCCGCCGGTGGAGGCACGGACGCCTTCGCGCGGCCGCTGTCGGCGCAGTTCTCGAAAATCACTGGCAAGACGCTGGTGATCGACAACCGCGGCGGGGCCGGTGGCACCGTGGGCGCCAGCTATGCAGCCAAGGGCGCGCCCGATGGCTATACGCTGTTCATGGGGGCAGTGCACCATGCCATTGCGCCGTCGATGTATCCGCGTCTCGATTACGACCTGGAGAAAGACTTCATTCCCCTGGCTTTGTTGGCCAATGTGCCGCAGGTGCTGGTGGTCAACCCCAAGGCCGTGCCGGTCAGCAACTTCAAGCAGTTTCTGGAGCACGTCAAGCGCAACCCCGCCAAGCTCAACTATGGCTCGGCAGGGGCCGGCACTTCGCACCACCTGGCCGGTGAGCTGTTCAAGCAGCAGACCGGCACCTTCATCACGCACATTCCCTACCGCGGCGCGGGCCCCGCGCTGCAGGACCTGATCGCGGGCAATGTGGACATGATGTTCGACGGCCTGGGTTCATCGGCCACGCACATCAAGAGCGGCCGCATCAAGGCGCTGATGGTGTCGGGCAGCAAGCGCAACCCGGCGTTTCCCGATGTGCCCTGCGCCGCCGAGCTGGGCCTGCCCGACTACACCGTGACCACCTGGTACGGCCTGTGGGCACCCAAGGGCACACCGGCCGATGTGCAGGCGCGCATCATCGAAGACATCCGCCGCATCGGCACGGCCGACGAGATCAAGACCATCTGGGCCAGCAACGGCGCAGATTACGGCGGCATGACGCAGCCGCAGTTTGCGAGCTTCGTCGGCGCCGAGGTGAAGCGTTGGGCGCAGGTGGTCAAGGCTGCTGGCGCCAAATTGGATTAACCCCCTATGGCGCTGGTTTGCGGGCATGCCTGTTTCACCAACGGCGTGCTGCGCTCAACTTGAAAGGTCATCAACAATATGTCGGGTGAAGTGGTGATGGATGTCGGCGAGCGTGGCGTGGTGCATGTCACGCTGCGCCACACCGGCCGGCTCAATGCAATGTCGCGTGCCATGTGGCGCCAGTTGCGCTCTGTTTTTGAGGGCATCCAGCGCAATCCGCAAGCGCGCTGCGTGCTCATAGCGGGTGCCGACGGTGCTTTTTGTGCTGGCGGCGACATTTCCGAGTACCCGGCCTTCCGCTTCGATGCCGCCGCGCTGCGCGACTTCCACGAAAACGATGTCTGGGGCGGCCTGCAGGCCATGCTCCAGTGCGATGTGCCCATCGTGGCGCACATTGCCGGCGCCTGCATGGGCGCGGGCGTGGAGATTGCCAGCTGCTGCGATATCCGCATTGCCGGCAGCAGCGCGCGTTTTGGTGCGCCCATTGCCCGGCTGGGTTTTCCCATGGCGCCGCGCGAAGCGCAGCTGGTGGCGGGCGCGGTGGGTGACGTCACCGCGCGCCAGATGCTGCTGGAGGCCGCCACTTTTTCTGCGGCCGAGATGCTGGCGCGCGGATTTCTGAGCCGCGTGACCGAACCCGGCCTGCTGGCCGCCGATGCACTGGGCACGGCCTGCCGGGTGGCCGCGCTGGCGCCTGGCGCAGCACGCCTGAACAAGCAGACTTTTCGGGCACTCAAAGTGCCTGTGGCGACCAATGGAAAATCGCCTGATGCTATTGAAATAATAGTGAATGACACACCCGACCCCTATGCCTATGCCGACAGTGCCGAGCACCGTGAAGGCATTGCCGCCTTCCTGGCCAAACGTCCTCCTGTTTTCTGATTTGCCATGAAAAAAACGAACAGCAACTCCAATCTGTTTTGCGCCCTGCGCGCTGCTTTCCCCCGGGATCTGGACCAGATCGCCGTCGAGACCACCTCACCCCAGGGCGAGCCGCTGCACTACACCTGGCGTGACCTCGACCATGCCAGCGCGCGCATCGCCAATCTGCTGGCGTCGCTCAAGCTGCCCGAGGGCAGCCGCGTGGCGGTGCAGGTGGAAAAGTCGGTCGAAGCCATGCTGCTGTACCTTGCCACGCTGCGCGCAGGCTACGTCTTCCTGCCGCTCAACACGGCCTACCAGAGCGGCGAGATCGAATACTTCGTGGGCAATGCCGAACCCGCCGTGGTGGTCTGCACGCCGGGCAACTTTGGCTGGGTGTCCAAGATCGCCTTCAAGGCGGGCACGCAGCATGTGTTCACGCTGGGCGATGACCGCACCGGCAGCCTGCTGGAGCGGGCAGCACACCACAAGGACGAGCATGTCCCCGTGGCGCGCGATGCGGACGACCTCGCCGCCATCCTCTATACCAGCGGCACCACGGGCCGCAGCAAGGGCGCCATGCTGACGCACGGCAACCTGCTGTCGAATGCGCAGGTGCTCAAGGACTACTGGGGCTGGAAAACTGGTGACGTGCTGATCCACGCGCTGCCCATCTTCCACGTGCATGGCCTGTTCGTGGCCATCCACGGCGCATTGATCAACGGCAGCAAGATGATCTGGATGGCCAAGTTCGATCCCAAGGCCGTGCTGGCCGCCATGCCCCGTGCCACCGTGTTCATGGGCGTGCCCACGCTCTATGTGCGCCTGCTGGCCGAGCCGGGCCTGAACAAGGAGTCCGCGAAGAACATGCGCCTGTTCATCGCAGGCTCGGCCCCATTGCTGATCGAAACCTTCACCGAATGGCAGCAGCGCACCGGCCACACCATTCTGGAGCGCTACGGCATGAGCGAGACCATCATGCTCACCTCCAACCCCTATGCGGCCGATACACGTCACAAGGGACAGAGCGAGCGCCGTGGCGCCACGGTGGGCTTCCCGCTGCCTGGCGTGGGCCTGCGCGTGGTGGACGATGCCAACAAGCCGCTGCCCGTGGGCGAGATCGGCAACATCCAGGTCAAGGGCCCCAACGTGTTCAAGGGCTACTGGCGCATGCCCGAGAAAACAGCCGAGGAGTTCACCGCCGACGGATGGTTCAAGACCGGCGACGTGGGCAAGGTGGACGAGCGCGACTACGTGAGCATCGTTGGCCGCAGCAAGGACCTCATCATCAGCGGCGGCTACAACGTGTACCCCGCAGAGATCGAGGGCTTTATCAATGAGATGCCCGGCGTGGCCGAAAGCGCGCTGGTGGGCGTGCCTCACCCCGACTTCGGCGAGGTGGGCGTGGCCGTGGTGATCGCCAAGCCCGGCGCGCCACTCAGTCCCGAGGCCATCGTGGCTGCGCTCAAGTCACAGCTCGCCAACTTCAAGATTCCCAAGAAGTGTTTTGTGGTGCCCGAGCTGCCCCGCAACACCATGGGCAAGGTGCAAAAGAACCTGCTACGCGAACAGTACAAGGGCTTGTTTGCCTGAACGCCCAGCGGTTCGGTCATAAAAAACGGGGCCCTTGCGGCCCCGTTCTGCTTCTATTTTCGTAGCCATAGCGCTTTTCAGCAAAGCGCCAGAGGCCAATTTTTCCTTAACGCAGCACCAGCACCGGAATGTGCGAGTGCGTGAGCACATGCTGGGTTTCGCTGCCCAGCAACAGGCGCTTGATGCCCTTGCGGCCGTGCGAGGCCATCACGATCAGGTCGCACTTGTGCTTTTTGGCGGCCGAGATGACGGCTTCGGCCACCAGATCGGACTTGGCTACTACGGCCTTGACCGTGACGCCTTCAGCGCTGCCCTGGGCCTTCACCTTGTCCACCAGCGCCTGGGCGGCGTCGCCCCACTGCTGCTCGATGCGCTTCACGTCAACCATGTCCACCGGCATGCCACCTTCAAAATAGCTGCGCGGGTACCGTGGGACCACCTTTAGTGCTACAACCGTGGCGCCCGACAGGCCGGCCAGCGACAGGCCGGCCTCCACCGCCTTGTCGGAAAGTGCGGACCCATCAGTGGCCACCAGAATGCGTTTGTACATGCTTGACTCCTTGTAGTAGGGATTGGGAGAGCTTAGAGAGGATCATGTTTTTCGGCTTGATCCACGTCAATGTAAGTGTCATGCTTAGCCGATAGGCTCGCGCCATGTCCACGAACTCCTCTACTTTGCCAGATATGGCGTCCCATGTGCTGCTGGACGACCCGCAGGAGTGGGCGGCCTTCGGGCGGTTGCGTCGGCCTGCGGGCAGCGGGACGCAGGACGCGGTGGCCGGGCAGGCCGTGCATGGGGCGCTCGCCGAGGTTTCGCCCGATGCCGTGTGGGAGTCGAATGTGGTGCTGGAGGGCATGCACTGTGCGGCCTGCGCCCTCACCATCGAAGATGCATTGCGGTCCGTTCCGGGTGTGGAGCAGGTGGATGTGAGTGCCGCCACGCACCGTGCGCGCGTGGTGTGGCGGGCGAGCCGGGTCCTTCCTTCGCAGTGGATGGCCGCGGTGCAGAAGGCGGGCTACCGGGCCTTGCCGGCGATGGATTCCCATGCGCGCGCGCAGCGCCAGCGCGAGAACCGGCGTGCGCTGTGGCGCTGGCTGGTGGCGGGCTTTTGCATGATGCAGGTCATGATGTATGCGTGGCCCGCCTACGTGGCACAGCCGGGGGATCTGACGGGCGAGATGGAGCAGCTGCTGCGCTGGGCCTCGTGGGTGCTGACGCTGCCCGTGGTGTTCTTTGCCTGCGGTCCCTTTTTTACCAGTGCGCTGCGCGACATCCGCCTGCGCCGCGTCAGCATGGACCTGCCGGTGGCCTTGGGCATGGCCATCACTTTCGTGGTGAGCACGGCAGGCACGTTTGACCCCGCAGGAATCTTTGGCCGCGAGGTCTATTTCGACTCGCTGACCATGTTCGTCTTTTTCCTGCTGACCGGCCGATGGCTGGAGCTGCGCCTGCGGGACCGTACGGCCGGCGCGCTCGAAGCCGTCATGAACCGCCTGCCCGACAGCGTGGAGCGGCGCGGCGCCGATGGCGTTTTTGCACGCGTGGTCACGCGCAGGCTGGCCGTGGGGGACACCATTCGCGTGCTGACCGGCGAGGCCTTTCCTGCCGACGGCTGCATCACAAGCGGCAGCACACAGTCCGATGAAGCCTTGCTCACCGGTGAATCCACGCCCGTGGCGCGGCCCTTGGGCAGCCAGGTGACGGCGGGCAGCTACAACCTGCAGGCCCCGGTGGAGGTGCGGGTGGAGGGCGTTGGCGGGCAGACCCGGTTTGCCCAGATTCTGGCCCTGATGGAAAGCGCCTCGCTGCAAAAACCCCGGCTTGCGCAACTGGCAGACCGCATCGCACGGCCCTTCCTGCTGGCGGTTTTGCTGGCGGCGGGTCTGGCGGTGGCCTGGTGGTGGCCGTCAGACCCCGGCCATGCGCTGATGGTGGCCGTGGCGGTGCTCATCGTTACCTGCCCCTGCGCCCTGTCGCTGGCCACGCCGGTGGCCATGCTGACAGCGGCCGGCACGCTGGCCCGCCATGGCGTGCTGGTGCGCAACCTGCAGGGGCTGGAAGCCCTGGCCAGCGTGGACACCCTGGTGTTCGACAAGACCGGCACACTCACCCGGGACGGCATGGCCGTGCAGGCAGTCCGCTGCGCACCGGGCCTGGAGCGTGACGATGTGCTGGCGCTGGCGGCCACGCTGGCGCGGCAATCCATGCATCCGGCATCCCGCGCCATCGTGTCCGCGGCTTCTGGGGCCAGCGCGCGTTGGAACGCGGTGGACCTGCGCGAAGATGCGGGCCTGGGCCTGACGGCCGAAATACACGACGCACGAGGCACCGTGCCACCGCGCATGCTGCGGCTGGGTTCCGCCCGGCATGCAGGCGTGGCTGCGCAGAACGGCGGAGAGGCGCTGCAGGTGGTGCTCTCGGAGCAGGGGAGCGATGGCCAGTTCGCGGAGCTGGCACGTTTCGACATGATCGAAGATGTTCGGTCCGAGGCGGCTGATGTGGTGCGTGCCTTGCAGCAGGCGGGCGTTGCGGTGCAGATTTTGTCGGGCGACCGGCTCGGCGCGGTACAGCGGGTGGCCGCGCAGGCGGGCATCTCCCGGGCAAAGGGCGAATGCAGTCCCCAGGACAAGCTGGCTGCCTTGCAGGATCTGCAGGCACAGGGGCGCCAGGTGGCCATGGTGGGCGATGGCCTCAACGATGGCCCGGTTCTGGCGGGGGCAAACGTGTCGTTTGCCTTTGGCCGCTCGGTGCCGTTGGCCCAGGCGCGCGCTGATTTCGTGGTGCTGGGCGGCAGTTTGTCGCTGGTGCCGCAAACTGTGCTGCTGGCGCGCCGGACCCTGCGTGTGGTGAGGCAAAATCTGGGGTGGGCTGTGGGCTACAACGCGCTGTGTGTTCCCCTGGCGCTGGTTGGCTGGATGCCGGCCTGGCTGGCGGGGCTTGGCATGGCGCTCAGCTCTCTGCTGGTGGTGCTGAATGCCGCCCGTTTGTCGCGCGCCTTGCCCGGTGTGGAGGTGTCGGCGCTGAACCTGCCCGAACAGGCGAAAGCCACCGTCCGCATGACTTCTGCTTCCCCATCTTCTCTGGACCCGGCCTGATGGACATCCTGTATTTGCTGATCCCTTTGTCGGTCATTTTGGTGCTGATGATCCTTGCGGGCCTGTGGTGGGCGATCTACCAGGGCCAGTTCGAGAGCGTGGAGCAAGAGGGTGAGCGCATTTTTCGCAATGATTGACATGCGTCAATGTCGAATAACCCTACTTAAATAAAACTATTCCTGCATTAAAACGAGGTGCCCGATGGATTCTCCAAAAACAATGACTACGCACTACAGCGACACAGTTGTGCGTCAGTTTTCTATCATGGCCGTGGTATGGGGGGTGGTTGGCATGCTGGTAGGCGTATTCATCGCCGCACAGCTGGCGTGGCCAGAACTCAATTTCGGCATTCCCTGGTTGAGTTACGGGCGCCTGCGTCCGCTGCACACCAACGCAGTGATCTTTGCGTTTGGTGGTTGCGGGTTGTTTGCCACCAGCTATTACGTGGTGCAGCGCACCTGCCAGACGCGCCTGTTCGCGCCGGGCTTGGCGGCATTCACGTTCTGGGCCTGGCAACTGGTCATCGTGGCGGCGGCGATCAGCCTGCCACTGGGCTACACCCAGGGTAAGGAATATGCCGAGCTGGAATGGCCGATTGACATCCTGATTGCGGTGACCTGGGTGTCCTATGCCATCGTGTTCTTTGGCACGGTCGGCACGCGCAAGGTCAAGCACATCTATGTGGCTAACTGGTTCTTCGGTGCCTTCATCCTGGCCGTGGCCTTGCTGCACATCGTCAACAGCGCGGCCATTCCCGCTGGCTTCATGAAGAGCTACTCGGCCTACGCGGGCGTGCAGGATGCCATGGTGCAATGGTGGTACGGCCACAATGCCGTGGGCTTTTTCCTGACCACGGGTTTCCTGGGCATGATGTATTACTTCATTCCCAAGCAGGCGGGCCGTCCGGTGTACAGCTACCGCCTGTCCATCGTGCACTTCTGGGCGCTGATCTTCACCTACATGTGGGCCGGCCCTCACCATCTGCACTACACCGCGCTGCCCGACTGGACGCAGTCGGTGGGCATGGTGTTCTCGCTGATTCTGCTGGCTCCCAGCTGGGGCGGCATGATCAACGGCATCATGACCCTGTCGGGTGCCTGGCACAAGCTGCGTGACGACCCCATCCTGCGTTTCCTGATCGTGTCGCTGTCGTTCTACGGCATGTCCACGTTCGAAGGCCCGATGATGTCCATCAAGACCGTCAATGCCCTGAGCCACTACACCGACTGGACCGTTGGCCATGTGCACTCCGGCGCGCTGGGCTGGGTGGGCCTGATCACCATGGGCTCGCTCTACTACATGGTTCCCCGCCTGTTCGGCCGGGAAAAGATGCATTCGATCAAGGCAATCGAGCTGCACTTCTGGATGGCCACCATCGGCATCGTGCTGTACATCGCTGCCATGTGGATTGCCGGCGTGATGCAGGGCCTGATGTGGCGCGCCATCAACCCGGACGGCACCCTGACCTACACCTTCGTTGAAAGCGTGAAGGCGACCTATCCGTTCTATGTCATCCGCGTCGCCGGTGGCCTGCTGTACCTGGGCGGCATGATCGTCATGGCCTGGAATGTGTGGGCGACTGCCATTTCTGGTCGTTCTGTCAAGGTGGCCATTCCCGCCGTGAACGCTGCGCACGCCTGAGCCCGAAGGAGCCCATTCATGTCTGATAACAACCAAAATGCTTCTGGCGGCTTCTCCCACGAGAAGGTGGAAACCAGCAATTTCCTGATGATCGTGCTGATCCTGCTGGTGATCGCGATTGGTGGCCTGGTGGAAATCGTTCCCCTGTTCTTCCAGAAATCCACCACCGAGGCGGTGACCGGCGTGCAACCCTATTCGGCGCTGCAACTGATGGGGCGCGATGTATACATCCGCGAGGGCTGCTACAACTGCCACTCGCAGATGATCCGTCCGTTTCGCGCCGAAACCCTGCGTTATGGCCACTACTCCGTGGCCGGTGAGTTCGTGTATGACCATCCATTCCAGTGGGGCAGCAAGCGCACGGGCCCCGATCTGCATCGCGTGGGTGGCAAGTACAGCGACGAATGGCATCGCATTCACCTGAACAATCCGCGTGACGTGGTGCCCGAGTCCAACATGCCTGCGTATCCATGGCTGGAGAAAAATGCCATTGATCCAGCCGACGTGGCGCCGCGCATGAAGGCCTTGCGGACCGTGGGCGTGCCTTACTCCGACGAGCAGATCGCTGCGTCTGCCGCCGAGGTGAAGGGCAAGACCGAAATCGATGCCTTGGTGGCTTATCTGCAAGTCATGGGCCGCGCGCTCAAGTAAAGGAGATTCGCCATGGACATCACGACCATGCGCATCGTCGCCACATTGGCATCGATGGCCTGTTTTATTGGCATCTGGGTCTGGGCCTACAGGGGCCGCAACAAGTCCCGGTTTGATGAGGCAGCCCGGCTGCCCTTCGAGCAAGATTGACCTTCACCAGAACGAGAACACCCCATGAGTGACTTCACCAGCAATTTCTGGTCGGTCTTTGTGACCACGCTGACCTTGGTCGGCATCATCGCCTGCGGCATTCTGCTTTGGATGGCGGGCCGCAAGAAGGTTATGGCCACGGCCGAGAACACCACTGGCCACGTCTGGGACGAGGACCTGGTCGAAATGAACAACCCCCTGCCGCGCTGGTGGGTGTGGCTGTTCGTCATCACCATCATCTTCGGCCTGGGCTATCTGGCTGCCTATCCCGGTCTTGGCACCTTTACGGGCAAGCTGAACTGGACGCAAAAGGGTGAATACGAGGCTGAAATGGCCAAGGCCAAGACGGAAATCGAGCCGCTGTATGCGCGTTTTGCCTCCATGAAGCCTGAAGATGTGGCCGTGGATCCGCAGGCCCATGCCATCGGCGAGCGCTTGTTCATGAACAACTGCGCCCAGTGCCATGGTTCCGATGCCCGCGGCAGCAAGGGATTCCCCAACCTGGCAGATGCTGACTGGCTGCATGGCGGCACCCCCGAAAAGATCCGCGAAACGCTGGAGAAGGGGCGCATCGGCAATATGCCTCCCATGGCTGCCGCAGTGGGTTCACCGGAAGACGTGCGCAATCTGTCGCACTATGTGCTGAGCCTGTCGGGCAGCCCGCATGATTCGTTGCGGGCGTCGCTGGGCAAGACCAAGTTCGTGGCGTGCGCTGCCTGCCACGGCAACGATGGCAAGGGTAACCAGGCTTTGGGCGCCCCCAACCTCACGGACGACATCTGGTTGCATGGATGGGGCGAAGCGGCCATCACTGCCATGATCAACAATGGCAAGGTGAACCAGATGCCCGCGCAGGCTGACAAGCTGACCGAGGCGCAAATCGGGGTGCTGGCATCGTATGTGTGGGGCTTGTCCAACAAGCCTGCCGCAGCCCGATGAACTCGGGGTGGCTCCAGTTCCGACTGGGGCTGCTTTGAAGTGCTAGTTATCCGCTTCCATAGTCCGCACCATGAAATCATCCGACAAGACGCCGCGCAAGGTCATTCCCATCGCGGCGGCCACATCTGAGCCGTCGGCGGAGGGTGAACTTGTCTCCCTTTACGAGGCCCAGAAAAAAATTTACCCACGATCAATCAGTGGGTTCTTTGCGCGTTGGCGTTGGGTCATGGTGTTTCTCACGCAGCTCGTTTTCTATGGGTTGCCCTGGCTGGAGTGGGGCCAGCGCCAAATGGTGCTGTTTGACCTTGGTGCCCGTCGGTTCTATATTTTTGGGTTGGTCCTGTACCCACAGGATTTCATCTATCTCACGGGCTTGCTGATTATTTCAGCGCTCTCGCTGTTTCTGTTCACTGCGGTTGCGGGTCGTCTGTGGTGTGGCTTTGCCTGTCCACAGACGGTCTATACCGAGATATTCATGTGGATAGAGCACAAGATCGAAGGTGATCGCAGTGCACGTCTGCGCTTGGATGCCGGTCCCTGGACCTTTGAGAAGATTCGCAAGAAATTCTTGAAGCAGACGGTCTGGGTTGCTGTTTCCCTCTGGACGGGTTTCACTTTTGTCGGGTATTTCGTGCCGATTCGGGAACTGGGTCCCGAGTTGTTGGCGTTTGCTGGCACCTGGCAGATTTTCTGGGTGTTTTTCTACAGCTTGGCCACTTATGGCAACGCCGGCTTCCTTCGGGAGCAGGTTTGCAAATACATGTGCCCCTATGCGCGTTTTCAGAGCGCGATGTTCGATCGGGATACCCTCATCGTGACCTATGACGAAACCCGCGGCGAGCCGCGCGGGCCCAGGGTCAAGACGGTGGACTACAAGGCCAAGGGTCTGGGCGAATGCATCGACTGCACCTTGTGTGTGCAGGTGTGTCCCGTGGGCATCGACATCCGCAAGGGTTTGCAATATGAATGCATTGGCTGTGGTCTTTGCGTGGATGCCTGCAATACCGTGATGGACAAGATGCATTACCCCAGAGGCTTGATACGGTATTCAACCCAGAATGGTGTCCAGCGTCGCTGGAGCCAGTCGCAAATCCTGCGACATGTCCTGCGCCCTCGCGTGCTCATTTACACCGCGGTTCTGGTGGCTTTGTGTGTGGGCATGCTGGCCAGCCTGACCACGCGCACACCCCTGAAGGTGGACATCGTGCGTGACCGGGCCGCCTTGTCCCGCATTGTTGCGGGGGGCAAGCTTGAAAATGTCTATCGACTGCAAATCATGAATGCCACAGAGGCTGCGCAGCGCTACCGCATTACTGCGAGCGGGCTGGATGGCTTGGAAGTGGCTTCGGAGCAGGAGGTGGACATTGGTGCTGCAGAATCCCGTTGGGTAGCGGTGCGGTTGCAGATCCCGTATGGATCTGCGGCCCCTGGTTCCCATGCGATTCATTTCGATATATCTGCACTGGAAAGCGGCGGCAAAGTGACAGAGAAATCCATATTCCTGGTGCCACGCTGAGTCAATTGAGTGAAGGTCGCGCTGTGCGCTGCAGGGCGTCTTGTGGTCTATATGCTGATACCTGAGGAGTTTCCATGCCAAACAGCCCCGTTATTACTCCCGGACCCCAGCCATGGTGGAAGTTTGGGCATGTCTGGCTGGTGATTGCCGGACCGGTCATTGTGGTGATTGCCGGCTTCATTACGTTGTGGCTTGCCGTGAGTCGGCCGGACCCCGTCGTCGAGGAGGACTATTACCGCAAAGGGATTGAGATCAACCAGACGCTGGCACAGCCAGAGAAAAGCTTGGCCCCCGCGCTCAAGGGCCGCAACCATGCGGCGACACCTGCCGTGGATCAGCCTCGCTGAACCAGAGTTCCAGCTGGTCGCATACACACGCCCTCCGCAACCCCGAGGAAACACACGATGTGGACACAACGCCTGATGTGGATTGCATGGCCCGCTTTTCTGGTGGCCGGGATCCTGGAAATGCTGGTTTTCGCCATGGTGGATCCACAGGATCTTCATTGGTTTGGTCAGCCATTGACTCTGTCCCGCCAGGGGGTCTATACCCTTGCGTTCTTTGCGTTCTGGATCATTACCATGGTTGCCAGCGCGTTGACAACGCTGCTCTCCATGTCACCCTTTGAACTCAACCGCTGCCCCGTGCCTCCGGATGCTCGACCGGGCGATTGCCACAAGGCATCGTCGTGCCCGTGACGGTTGCATGCCTGAACAGCGATCAGTGACAAGCCTGCTGGTTGTTGACAATGCGCTTGAGTGCATCGGTGTCCAGAATGCGGACATGGCGCTGTTTGACTTCCACCGTGCCATCTTCCACAAACTTCGAGAACGTGCGGCTGACTGTCTCCAGCTTGAGCCCCAGGTAACTGCCGATTTCTTCCCGTGTCATTCGCAATACCAGTTCGGACTGCGAGAACCCACGGGCATGCAGGCGTTGCACCAGGTTGAGCAGGAACGCAGCCAGGCGCTCTTCTGCACGCATGCTGCCCAGCAAAAGCATCACGCCGTGTTCACGAACGATTTCCCGGCTCATGATCTTGTGAACGTGGTGTTGCAGCGCCGTGACTTCGCGCGATAGTTCTTCGATGCGATCAAAGGGCATGACACACACTTCGGCATCTTCGAGGGCGACTGCGTCACAGGTGTGATGATCGTTGACGATGCCATCGAGTCCAATGATTTCACCCGCCATCTGAAAGCCTGTGACCTGGTCGCGCCCATCTTCGGTAGCGACGCAGGTCTTGAAAAACCCGGTGCGAATGGCATAGAGAGAGGTGAACGACTCCCCATTGCGAAAGAGCGTACCTCCTCGCTTGATTTTTCGCCGCACTGCCACGATATCGTCAATGCGTTGCAACTGCTGCTCGTTCAGGCCTACGGGCATGCACAGTTCTCGCAGGTTACAGTTGGAGCAGGCGACTTTGATGGTTTGCGGGTTCATGGGCACTGGGACCTGGACAGGTCTGGGTAATTGGCTTGTATCTGCTGGGACTCCATTGTCCCGCGGTGCACGCGTGGCGGCTGACTTGAATCAAATTGTCCCTCCTGTGCCCATTCGCCTTCTTGATTAAGGTCAAGGACGTGGATCAAAGGGTACGGCACAGTATCGATGCACGCAAGGATATTTTCCCATGACCGCTGTTACCCCAGAACTTCTGCGCCGTTTTGACATACCAGGACCGCGCTATACCTCCTACCCCACGGCTGACCGGTTTGTGGAGGCTTTTGGGCAAGAGGACTATGTGTTGGCGCTGTCACAGCGCCGGCTTGGCGCTACGGCACTGCCGCTGTCGCTGTATGTCCACATTCCGTTTTGCGAATCGTTGTGCTACTACTGTGCCTGCAACAAGATCATCACCAAGCACCATGACCGTGCCGACGTGTATTTGCGCTACCTCAGCCGCGAGATTGATCTGCACACGGCCCACTGCGGCACCGGACAGGTGGTCAGCCAGTTGCACCTCGGGGGTGGCACGCCGACCTTTCTTTCGGATGACGGACTGCGCCAGCTCATGGCAACGCTGCGGCGCAGTTTCACCTTTGCGCCGGGTGGTGAGTATTCCATCGAGGTGGATCCTCGCACGGTCACTTCGGATCGGCTGGCGGTGCTGGCGGAACTGGGCTTCAATCGATTGAGCTTCGGGGTGCAGGATTTTGATGCCGAGGTTCAGAAGGCAGTGCACCGCATTCAGCCCGCAGAGCAGGTGTTTGCGCTGGTGGAAGCGTCTCGTGCGCTGGGCTTTGAGTCGGTCAATGTGGATTTGATTTACGGGCTGCCGCGCCAGACCCCCGAGTCGTTTGATCGCACGCTGGCACAGGTGGCCCAATTGCGCCCCGACCGAATCGCTTTGTATGCCTACGCCCATTTGCCTGATCGTTTCAAGCCGCAGCGGCGCATCATCTCGACAGAACTGCCTGCCGCATCCGCCAAGGTGACCATGCTTTCGCGTTCGCTGGACGCCTTCATTGATGCAGGTTACGTCTATGTAGGCATGGACCACTTTGCCTTGCCTACGGATGCGTTGGCTGTTGCCAAGCGGCAGGGGCGCCTGCACCGCAATTTTCAGGGCTACAGCACCCAGCCCGACTGCGATCTCATCGGCCTGGGCGTATCCGCGATCGGCCGGGTGGGCGCGACCTACAGCCAGAACGCCAAATCGCTGGAGGAGTACTACGACCATCTGGATCAGGGGCGGTTGCCCGTGGTGCGAGGGTTGGCGCTGAATCGCGATGACCTGGTGCGCAGGGCCGTCATCATGGCGCTGATGTGCCAGGGCGAGGTCTTGTTTGAGCCCATGGATCAAGCTTGGCTCATTGATTTTCGGAAGTATTTCGCGCCGGAACTGGAGCAGTTGGAGTCCATGGCCGAGCAGGGGCTCGTTGCATTGAGTGCCGAGGGCGTCAAGGTAACGCCCATGGGCTGGTTCTTTGTGCGCGGCATCGCCATGGTGTTTGACCGCTATTTGCAGGCTGACCGCAATCGGGCCCGGTTTTCGCGCATCATCTGATACCCATCATTCGAGCTGTGCCCCGGTCTTCATGCTTGCACCCCTTGCCGTAACGGCTTTGCTCATGGGGCTCGCTGGCGGGCCCCATTGCTTGGCCATGTGCTCCGCGCCTTGCAGTGCGATCATCGGCCAGGAGGCGGCGTGCTCGCAAGCGGGCAGCCCCGTCTCTCAGCCGGTTCAGTGGTTTCCCAAAGGTGGAACCTCTCGCCGGCTGTTCGCATTTCACTTCGGGCGCCTGGCGGGCTATGCCGGGGCGGGCGCCCTGGCCGCGCTGGCCATGGACAGCCTGGCATGGGTGACCCAGCAAACCATGGCCTTGAGTCCGGTATGGACCCTGATGCACGTGGCGGTCATGGCCTGGGGTTTGATGATGATGGTGCAGGCGCGACAGCCTGCTTGGGTAGAGCAGGCCGGGCGCACGGCCTGGCGCCGCGTGCAACCCCTTGTCCGCGCGCCGGGTGGGCTGCTGGTGGCGGGCGGGCTTTGGGCTCTCATGCCATGCGGATTGCTTTATTCGGCCCTGCTGGTGGCTGCGCTCAGCGGTAGCATGTTGCAGGGCGCTGTGACCATGGTGTTTTTTGGAGTGGGGAGTGGACTGTGGCTGGTGGCCGGACCCTGGCTGTGGGGGCGGCTGCGTTCACGCATCAACGCGGTGCGAGCCAGTTGGGGAACCCGGCTGGCGGGTGCGCTGCTGGTCGGGGTGGCGGGGTGGGCATTGTGGATGGATCTGGTTTACAAACCCTCTCTGTGGTGCAGATAACTTCAGCGGGAAGTGCCTTGGGTCACTCGGGCGGGTGGCGTCACGCCAGAATTTCATCGTTGGGATTGCGGGGCGCAATGGTCTGGACGGCGGCGATAATCCTTGTCACCAAGGGTGGTGCGCATGTCGCCATGTTTCTCCATGCATGCCGTGAAACTCCGTGAATTCTTCCCTCCTTATTGATACCGGTCAGCTTCGCATCGGCATGTATGTCCAGCCCGGCGTGGGCTGGATGCATCACGCATTCAACGACCGTTACGGCATCGTCGTGTCCGTCAATTCGACCAGACCGCTGAGGCCCGAGGTGTCGCGCGATGCGCTCGACTATCTGTCTCCACGCAAGCGGATCTGCGATTTCTTTGAGCGCGCTGCAGATCCTGGTCCTGACGAGGTGCACGCATGAACCCGCTACCACCGCAGTCTTGGCTGGATGGCCTGCAGGAAGCGGTGTGGCTCGTGGATGGCGGCAGCTTGTGCATCGTCCAGTCGAACAAGGCGGCGGAGCGACTGGTGGGCATGTCCGGTGAGGACATGGTCGGCAAGGCGGTGACAAGCCTGGCGGCAACACCCCAGGACTTTGCATTCTGGTCCGAGCCATTGGCCACTCTTGCGAAAGGCATTCACTCCCACACCAGCGTATGGCGGGCCGATGGTGTCCTGGTTCCGGTCGATCGGCGTGTGACCTGTGTACAGCACGACGGCGCTCCAGCGGTTTTGATGCTGACGATGCTGGACCGCAGTGCCCAGGAGGCTACCCAGCAGGAACTGGAGACCCTGCTGTCGGAATTGCGCTCCACCCTGGATTCCGCAGCCGATGGCATGCTGGTGTGTGGGCTTGACGGAGGCGTGCGCGCCTTCAACCAGCGGCTGGCGCACATCTGGAGCATCCCCCGCGAACTGCTGTTGCAGGGCAATGACACGGCGGTGCATGAGCACCTGGCCTCCCGGGTGGTGGATCGCAAGCACTACCAGGAACGTCTGAGTGCCATTGAGCGCGATCCGCTGCTGGAGAGCACCGACATCTTCCAGTTGTACGGCGGCATGACGGTGGAGCGTCGCGTTGTTCCGCAGCTTCACCAGGGCCACCCCGTGGGGCGTGTGTATTCCTTTCGGGATATCACCCGGCAGGCCGAAGCGCAGGCCAGCTTGCGCCTGGCGGCGCGGGTTTTCGATGCCAGCCTGGATGCCATTTTCATTGCAGACAGCAGGCACCATCTGATGCGCATGAACCCGGGCTGCGAGCGACTGCTGGGCCCTTGCGCAGCCGCGTCGGAGGGGGCCATGGCAGCGTCTCTGTTCGGCAGTGGTTCGGATGCCTCCTTCATGGAGCAGGTGCAGGCGGGTTGGGAAAGCGATGGTTTCTGGGAGGGTGAGCTCTGGCTGCCCCGTGACAATGGTGCTTACTGTGCCGTGCATCTGTCGTGGGTTGCCTTGCGCGATGACGATGGCCGGCTGATGCAGAGCATTGGTTTCATGCGAGACCTTACGCAGCAGCACGCGGCCAAAAAACGCATCGAGGAACTGGCGTACAGCGATGTCCTGACCGGTTTGCCCAATCGGCTGCTTCTTTCGCAGAGGGTGGAAACCGCTATCCAGGGCGCTCGCGCCAGCGATACGGGCTTTGCCATCCTTTTCCTGGACCTGGACCGGTTCAAGATCATCAACGACTCGCTCGGCCATCACTTCGGTGATCGCGTGTTGCAACTGGTCGCCGAGCGTCTGCAGGCTTGCCTGCGACAGACGGACATGCTGTGCCGGCTTGGTGGCGATGAGTTCGTGATTTACCTGCATGGCGCCGACGCTGTCGTGGCCGAAAGCGTGGTGCGCCGGATGCTGGATGACATGCTGAACCCCTTCTTGCTGGATGGCATGGGCTTTTCCATCCAGTGCAGCATTGGCATGGCGCTGTATCCGCAGGACGGCACCACCCTGGACGAACTCATCAAGCAGGCCGATACGGCCATGTACCGCGTCAAGGAGCGGGGGCGCGGCAGCTATGGCTTCTACCAACCGCAGATGAACGCCAACCTGCTGTCGCGCATGAAGCTGGAGCACGCCATGCGCCAGGCGCTGGGCGAGCAGCGGATGGCCGTGCACTATCAGCCCCGGGTGAACCTCGCTACCGGCCGGATCGTCGGCGCGGAAGCACTCATCCGATGGACCGACCCCGAGTTTGGCGTGGTATCTCCCACGCAGTTCGTGCCGCTGGCGGAGGAATCGGGCTATATCGTGACGCTGGGGGCGTGGGTCATGGAGCAGGCCGTGCGGGAGGCGGCGCAGTGGATGCGCGAGGGCATGCCCATTGTGGTGTCCGTCAATGTGTCTGCGCTGGAGTTTCGCCAGGCCGATTTCGTCAAGCGCCTGACGCGCCTGCTGGCTGTGCACCAGTTGCCGCCGACCTTGCTGGAGCTGGAACTGACCGAAACCATCCTGCTGCAGGACGCGCAGGAAATGGAACTGCGGTTGTTCTCCCTGGCCGCGCTGGGGGTGGGCCTGGCCATTGACGATTTCGGCACGGGCTACTCCAGCCTGGCCTATCTGAAGAAGCTGCCCATCGACAAGCTCAAGATCGACCAATCCTTCGTGCGGGGACTGCCGGAGGATGACGGCGACCGCGCCATTGTCAGCGCCATCGTCAGCATGGGGCATGCGCTGCATATCGAAGTGGTGGCCGAGGGCGTGGAAACCGTTGGACAGCGTGCCATGCTGCAGCAGCTGCAGTGCGGGCACTTTCAGGGATTCCTGTGCTCACCGGGCTTGCCAGGCGCCGAGTTCCGTCAATTGCTGTTCAACTCCAGCCACGGTCTGGCGCAGTTTGCACCGGTCAAATAACCGGGGTTCACCGGTGGTGTCAGCGGCGGGTGGCACGCTGACCTTGATTGCCTCGGAGGGGCGTCGTCTCAGAAAGCCGCCACGCCCTTCCAGAGCATGTAGGCCGCCAGCATCAGCAGCAGGCTGGCAAAAACCCGTTTGAGTTGTTTCACCGGCAGCTGGTGCGCCGCCCGCGCACCCAAGGGTGCGGTCAGCACACTGCAGGTGGCAATGACGGCCAGCGCAGGCAACCAGATGTACCCCAGCGAGCCCGATGGCAGGCCTGCCACAGACTGACCGCCCACCGCATACCCCACCACATTCGCCAGGGCAATGGGAAAACCCAGCGCGGCGCTCGTGGCAACGGCGTTGTGAATGGCCACGTTGCACCATGTCATGAACGGCACGCTGACAAAACCACCGCCCGCGCCCACCAGGCCAGACAGAAAACCAATCACCCCCCCGGCCGCCAGTTGTCCGCTGGTTCCCGGCATCTGCCGGGACGGCGCAGGCTTCTTGTCCCGAAACATCTGAAAGGCCGAGAAACTCACGAAAAGCCCAAAGAAGATCGCAAGAAACGCCCCCTTGAGCAACGCAAAAACGCCCAGGCTCGCCACCAGCCCGCCGATCACGATGCCTGGTGCCAGCCTGCGCACGATGTCCCAGCGCACGGCACCTCGCTTGTGGTGTGCGCGAACGCTGGAAACGGAGGTGAACATGATGGTGGCCATGGAGGTGGCAATGGCCATCTTGACCGCCAGGTCGGGGGGCACTTGCTGGTGACCCAGGATGTAGGTCATGAAAGGCACCAGCAGCATGCCGCCACCAATGCCGAGCAGGCCTGCCAGAAAACCGGTGCCCAGACCGAGGATTGCGAGTTCAACAACCAGAAGGGGTTCGAGCATCATGCCAAGAGGTCCGGGGGTACTGAATGTGCCGCATCTGCGCGGGGCGTTCCTGCGCCGACGGGAGAGAAAAGAGGGTGTCTGCAAGTGCCACCGGACCGGCATCCTGAACCGGGGGTTCAGGTGGGCGAGGGCAGCCAGGCGTTGGGTTCATCTGACGCGAGATGATCACGCTCACCGGGCGATGTACCAAGCCCGTGCTCAGTGAGCATTGGTTCAAGGAAATATAAAGCCCGGCAGCACCGCAGACGCCTCTATTGTAGGCGTTGGCTGCTCGGACTGCCGGCACTGCCCGATGCCAAGGTGGCAACAGGGGGCGTGCTGCACGCCCGTTCTTCAGAGCAGGCGCCCATCCTCGCCCAGGGCGTCGTCCAGGCGCTGCACGAGTGTCTGCAGCCGCAGGGCATCCGCGCTTGCGTTGACGGGCGGGCTGGCGGGCTCGCCGGGGTGGGGCACGGTGGTTGGATGGGTGGGCACCGCCGCCAGATCGGAGGCTTCCCGGTCGGCAATATCAAATGCCAGGTTCAGCGCCGCCAGCACGGCAATGCGTTCGCGTGCCCGCACCTTGCCGGCATCGCGGATGCGCGTCATGGCGGTGTCCACGCGCTCCACCGCTTCCAGCAATCGCGACTCGTGCCCCTCGGGGCAGGACAGCAGATAACTTTGCTGCAGTATCTGCACCTCGATTTGCTTCATTCGGCGTCCTTGGGAGGAGGGGATGGGGGCAGGCGTTCGAGCAATGCGTCCACCCGGGCGCGGGCGGCGCTCAGGCGCGATTTGAGGGAGTCGCGCTCCTGCGTGAGGGCCGACACTTGGCTTGCCAGCAGGGCATTGGTGCGTTGGAGTTCCGCGTGGCGCAAGAGCAGGCGTTCAACGCGGTCGGCAATTTGGTCGATGGTGGAGGGGGCGTCCATACAGCACACGATTGTAGAGGGCCGCACAGAAACCCCCTTAAAATCCTGCTGTTGGTGCTCGCGGTGTGGTTCACATACCGCAGTTCAACGGGAAGCAGGAGGAAAGGCCCAGCCGGGCTAATCCAACCTGCGCTGCCCCCGCAACGGTAAGCGGACGAATCGCCAGATTCCGCTTCCATCACTCAGCCACTGAGCGCCCTGAAACAGGTGCTTGGGAAGGCGATGGAAGTTGTTCCGCCAGCCCGGATACCGGCCAACGAGGTGGCGGCGCCTGCACGGGCGCTGCCGTGACGTCCATGCACTGGCGGGGAAGCCGGTGAGGACTTTTTGCCTGACTCTTTCATCCGATGAACTATTGCATCCGCCGCATGCGCCCTCTGGCGCTTCCCCTGGCTTTGGCCGCCGCATTCCCCGTCCACGCCCAAACTACCCTGTCCGAAACGGTGGTGACCGCCACCCGCGTCGAGTCGCGCGCCTCTGCCCTGCTCAGCGACGTCACGGTGATCGACCGTGAGACGATCGAGAACAACACGGGGCGCACTGTTCCGGAACTGCTGGCGCGCATGGCCGGCGTGCAGATGGCGGCCAACGGCGGCCTGGGCAAGAACTCCAGCGTGTTCATCCGCGGCACGGAAAGCCGCCATGTGCTGCTGCTGGTCGACGGTGTGCGCATGGGCTCGGCGACGACAGGCCAGGCCAGCTTCGACAACATTCCGCTCGAGATGATCGAGCGCATCGAGGTGCTCAAGGGGCCGGCGTCGGCGCTCTACGGCAGCGACGCGATCGGCGGGGTGATTCAGATCTTCACGCGCCAGGGGAGGGAGGGCATGCACCCCCATGCCAGCGTTACGCTGGGCAGCGAAGGACGGCGCGAGGCCACGGTCGGCCTGAGCGGCGGTCGCGGCGATATCTCCTACAGCCTCGGTGCCCAGACCCTGCGCGAGAAGGGCTTTTCCGCAACAAACCCGGCTGCAAGTTTCGGTAATTTCAACCCTGATCGCGACGGCTTCTCGCAGCAAAGCGTCAACGCCTCGCTGGCCTGGCGCTTCGCGCCGGACTGGAAGGCCGATGCGCGCCTGCTCTATGCCGACGGCAAGAACCATTACGACAGCGGTCCGAGCAGCTTTGACACCCATGCCGACGTGCAGTCGCGCGTCGGCGCGGTCGGCGTCGAAGGGCGCATCCTTGATGACTGGAAGACGCGCCTGAACTTTGCTTCGAGCGCCGACGATTCGACCAGTTTCGAGGGTCGCGCGCCCTCGCGCTTCAACACCACCCAGGACCAATGGGCCTGGACCAACGAGGTTGGCACGCGCGTGGGCAAGCTGCTGGTGGGCCTGGAGCGCTTGGTCCAGAAGGTGGACAGTACCACCGCTTACACGGTCACGCGGCGCAGCACTGACTCGGCCTTCGCGGGTATCGTCGGCGAGTACGGGCCCCATGGTTGGCAGTTCAACGCGCGCCACGACGACGACTCTCAGTTCGGGGGGGCAAGCACGGGTCTTGTGGCCTACGGCTACCGCTTCACGCCCCAGCTACGCCTGCACGGGGCCTACGGCACTTCGTTCAAGGCGCCCTCGTTCAACCAACTCTATTACCCTGGCTTCGGCAACCCGAACCTTCAGCCCGAACGTGGGCGCAATGCGGAGTTGGGCCTGTCCTACATGATGGGGCTGCATGAATTCAAGTTCGTGCGTTTTGATAACAGGATTCGCGGCTTCATTACTGGCACCACGTTGCCGGCGAACGTCCCTCGCGCGCGCATCGAGGGCTGGACCCTGGGCTACGACGCCCAGCTCGGCGTCTGGGGCCTGCATGCGGCGCTCGACCTGCTCGACG
The DNA here is from genome assembly GCF_900107605.1 of Acidovorax soli. GTDB lineage: Bacteria > Pseudomonadota > Gammaproteobacteria > Burkholderiales > Burkholderiaceae_C > Acidovorax > Acidovorax soli. The sequence continues at coordinate 113,998 of NZ_FNQJ01000007.1, forward strand.
CGCGCAACACGCAAAACGGCCGAAAGCTGCCGCGCCGCGCTGATGAGCAGCTGACGGCCTCGCTCGATTACGCGACCGGCGCCTGGAAACTCGGCGGCACCCTGCTTGCGGTCTCCGAGCGCTTCGACGATACGGCCAACAGGGTGCGCCTATCCGGCTTTGCCACGCTGGACCTGCATGCCGATCACGCCCTGTCGCGCGACTGGACCCTGCAGGCGCGGCTGAACAACTTGGCCGACAAGCAGTACCAGACCGCCAATGGATTCAACCAGCCCGGCCGCGCCGTCTATCTGACGCTGCGCTACCAACCCAAGTAAGCTGGATTTCCCGATGAAAGCCACCGCCCGCTGTCCCGCCGTCTTGATCGCCGCCCCCGCCTCGGGCCAGGGCAAGACCACGGTGACTGCCGCCCTGGCGCGGCTGTATACGCGCAAGGGCCTGAAAGTGCGCGTCTTCAAGTGCGGGCCGGATTTTCTCGATCCGCACTGGCACCAGCTCGCCAGCGGTGCGCCGGTGCACCAGCTTGACCTGTGGATGACCGGCGAGGCCGATTGCACCCAGCGCCTGCACGCGGCAGCGCAGGAGGCTGACCTCCTCCTCATCGAGGGCGTGATGGGCCTGTTCGACGGCGATCCCAGCGCCGCCGACCTGGCCCAGCGCTTCGGTGTGCCGGTGCTGGCGGTGGTGGACGCCTCCGCCATGGCCGGCACCTTTGGTGCACTGGCGTTTGGCCTGCAGCATTACCGCCCGGGCCTGCCCTGGGCTGGCGTGCTGGCCAACCGGGTGGGCAGCGCGCGCCACGCCGACATGCTGCGGTCGGGCCTGCGGGCACCCGAAGACTGGCTGGGTGCGCTGATGCGGGTGACTGCCAGCGCCGATGCGGGCGCTGCCCGGTCTGCAGGGGCCTTGCTGCCCGAGCGGCACCTGGGCCTGGTGGCGGCGCACGAGCTGTCCGACAGCCAGCAGCGCCTCGATGCCGCCGCCGACGCGCTGGAGGCCACGCCGCTAGGGCAGATGGCAACCCCTGACCTGCAGCGCTGGGCGGTGGATTTTCCCGCGCCCGTGCACTTGCCGGCCGTGCCCGCCCTGCTCGAAGGGCGCACGGTGGCCGTGGCGCGCGATGCGGCGTTCTGCTTCATCTACGACGCGAATATCCAGCTGCTTGAGCAGATGGGCGCGCGCGTGGTGTTCTTCTCACCCCTGCAGGACACGGTCTTGCCCGCGTGCGATGCGGTGTGGCTGCCCGGCGGCTACCCCGAGCTGCACACCGCGCAGATCGCGGCCAACACCGGCATGCAGGCCAGCCTGCGCGCGCATGTGGCAGCCGGCAAAGCCCTGTGGGCCGAGTGCGGCGGCATGATGGCGCTGATGGAATCCATCACGCTGGCCGATGGCAGCACGGCACCGCTGTGGGGGCTGCTGCCTGGCCATGTCACCCTGCACAAGCGGCTGGCCGCGCTGGGGCCGCAGCAGGTGGACGTGGCGGGGCACACGCTGCGCGGCCATACCTTCCACTATTCGACCAGCGACAGCAGCGCGCCCGTGGTGGCCCGCACGTCCCGGCCTGGCGAAGCGCCTGCACCGGCGGCTGGCGAGGCGCTGTACCGGCAGGGCAGCCTGCACGCGAGCTACTTCCATGCGTGGTTTCCCTCCAGCCCCGAGGCGGCGGCCCATCTGCTGGGCGGAGTGCCTGCATGACCGTGTTGCCATTGCCCATCACCACCGAGCTCATCCTCGGCGGCCAGAAAAGCGGCAAGTCGCGCCGCGCCGAGCTGCTGGCGCGCGACTGGCTGGCGCAATCGGGCGACCACCGCGCCGTGCTCATCGCCACGGGGCAAGCCTGGGACGACGAGATGCGCGAGCGCATCGCCCGCCACCAGCGCGACCGCGCCCTGCGTGTGCCCGGCCTGCAGACCGTGGAAGAGCCGAGCGATCTGGCCGCCGCCTTGGCGCGCCACGGCACGGCGCACACCCTGGTGGTGGTGGACTGCCTGACGCTGTGGCTGACCCACTGGACCATGCCCATGGGTGCGGAAACCATGGGTCTTGAACAAAAGCAGGCTCTGGCGCATGGCTGGAAAGCGCAGGCAGCCATGTTTCTGGAAGCAGTTCGGCAATCCCCGGGCCCTGTGGTTCTGGTGGGCAACGAAATCGGCCTGGGAGTCATACCGCTGGGGCGCGAGGTGCGCGCCTTTGTCGATGCCCTGGGCACCCTGAACCAGCGGGTGGCCCAGCTGTGCCCCCGCGTCACCCTGATGGCAGCGGGCCTGCCCTTGACCTTGAAATGAAGCCATGAAACCAACTCCCGTGCGCCGCATCCTGTGGGTGATCGCCATCCTTGTCGCGCTGGGCCTGCTCATGGCGGGCCTCGCACAGGCGCAGGCATCCGCCCAGGCCATCCAGGTCACCGACGACCGGGGCCGCACCGTCACGCTGCCGCGGCCGCCCCAGCGCATCGTGAGCCTGCTGCCTTCGCTCACCGAAACCCTCTGCGCGCTCGACCAGTGCCACCGGCTGGTGGGCGTGGACCGCTATTCCAACTGGCCCGAGGCCGTCACGCGGCTGCCCCAGGTGGGCGGTGGGCTCGATCCGAACATAGAAGCCATCGTGGCCCTGCGGCCCGATGTGGTGGTCATGGCCACCTCGTCGCGCGCGTCGGCCCGGCTCGAATCGCTGGGCCTGACCGTGGTGGCGCTGGAGCCCAGGAGCCACGCCGACGTGCAGCGCGTGATGGGCAAGATCGGCCAGGTGCTGGCCGTGCCCGATGCGCTGCGCGTATGGCGCCACATCGATGCGGCGGTCGAGGCGGCGGCGCAGTCGGTGCCCCCTGCCGCCCGCAACGCACGCGTGTACTTCGAGGTGAATCGCGGGCCGTATGGCGCGGGCACCTCGTCCTTCATCGGCGAGACCCTTGCGCGCCTGGGCGCCCGCAACATCCTGCCGGCATCGCTCGGGCCTTTCCCCAAGCTCAACCCCGAATTCGTGGTACGGGCCGACCCTGACCTGATCATGATCAGCGCACGCAGCGTGGACGGCCTGGCCGAGCGTCCCGGCTGGAGCAGCCTGCGTGCCCTGCGCGAGCAGCGGCTGTGCGTGTTCTCCCCCGAAGAGGCGGACATTCTGGTGCGGCCTGGGCCGCGCATGGCCGAGGGCGCGCGCCTCATGGCACGCTGCCTGACCAGCAAGACGGTGCCTGCCGCCCGGGGCACTGCGGCGGGGCGTCCATGAGCCTGTCTGTGGCACGGCGCGGGCGCTGGCTGGGGTGGGCGCTGGTGGCGGCCAGCATGCTGCTGGTGCCGCTGGGCACGGGCGTGGGCAGCGTGGGGCTGGAGAACCTCTGGCCCGCGCTGTGGGGCGACGGCTCCGACTCCGCCTCCCGCGCTGCCCGTGATATGGCCTGGCAGATCGTGTGGGACATCCGCCTGCCGCGCACGCTGGGCGCCTGGTGCGCCGGGGCCTTGCTGGGCCTGGCGGGCGCCGTGGCGCAGGGGCTGTTTCGCAATCCGCTGGCCGACCCCTACCTGCTGGGCAGTGCCTCGGGTGCCTCGCTGGGCGTGGCCACGGCGCTGGCGCTCATGGGTGGCGGGGCGGGCATGGTGGGCAGCGCCAAGGGCGCGGCGGTGACCCTGGTGTTTTCCGGCCATTGGCTGGTGCGCCTGGGCCTGACGGGTGCCGCGTTCGCCGGTGCCGTGCTGGCGGTGCTGCTCACGCTGGCGCTGGCGCGCGGGGTGCAGCACACGCTGCGCCTGCTGCTGGCGGGCGTGATCGTGGGCGTGGTGCTGGGGGCGTTCACCTCGCTCATCCTGCTGCTGTCGCCCGATTCGCTGCAGGCCATGCAGGCATTTCTGCTGGGCTCCACCGGCTTCGTGGGCTGGACCTCATGCCTGCTGATGGCGGGGGTGTGGGGGCTGTGCCTCGTGGCGGCCTGGGCGCTGTCGCGCGTGCTCGATGGACTGGCGCTGGGCGAATCCACGGCGCACAGCCTGGGCCTGCCGCTGGCGCCGCTGCGCGCCGCTTTGGTGGCGGTGCTGGCGCTGGCCACCGGCACGGCCGTGGCGCAGACGGGCCTGATCGCCTTTGTGGGCCTGGCCGCGCCGCACCTGGTGCGCGCGGTGGCCAAGGTGCCGCACGGCCGCCTCATGGGGCTGGCCAGCCTGATGGGGGCGGTGCTGCTGGCGGCGGCCGACCTGCTCGCGCGCGGGCTCATCGCCCCGCAGGAGCTGCCGGTGGGTGTGCTCACCGCCGTGCTCGGTGGCGGCTACCTGCTGTGGCTCATGCACCGGCGCACGGGGCCAGGGGGGCTGCTGTAAATGGCAAACGCTCCTGAAAAAATAGCTATTGGCGCGGATGGAATCAGTGCCAGCATTGGAAAATCCCCCATATTGCATGGCGTGACGCTGCAGCTGCCGGCGGGCCGCTGGACCAGCATCGTGGGCCCCAACGGCGCTGGCAAGTCCACACTGTTGCGCGCGCTGGCGGGTCTCATGCCCTGCAGCGGCAGCGTGCATCTGCTGGGCCGCCCCCTGGCGCAATGGCACCGCGGTGAGCGTGCACGGGCGTTGTCGTGGCTGGGCCAGAACGAGGTGGCCGCCGATGATCTCATGGTGTACGACGTGGCCATGCTGGGCCGCCTGCCGCACCAGCCCTGGTTGTCACCGCCCAGCGGTACCGACCACGCCGCGGTGGAGCAGGCCCTGCGCGCCACCCAGGCGTGGGACTGGCGCCACCGCGCGCTGGGCCAGCTCTCGGGCGGCGAGCGCCAGCGCGTGCTGCTGGCCCGGCTGCTGGCGGTGCAGGCCCAGGTGCTGCTCATGGACGAACCCCTGGCCAACCTCGATCCGCCGCACCAGGCCGACTGGCTCTTGCTGGTGCGCGCCCTGGTGGCGCAGGGCACCACCGTGGTCAGCGTGCTGCACGAGGTGTCGCTGGCGCTGCAGGCCGATGACATGGTGGTGATGGCCGCGGGCCGGGTGCTGCACCACGGCGCCTGCGACGCCGCCGCCACCCAGGCCGCGCTGGAGCAGGTGTTTGACCACCGCATCCATGTGCGCCAGCTCGACGGCATGTGGATGGCGCTGCCATCCCTGCAGCGCAAGAACAACCAAGGAACCAAGGACGTGCCAGCATGAATATCGAATCGGGTTTTTCGCAGGTGGCGCAGGCGTTGCTGTGGCCGGTGCTGGTGCTGGTGGGGCTGGCGTTCGTTTACGCGCTGTGGTCGGGCGGCGCCACGCTGATGGAGGCCTGGCAGCGCTGGCGCCAGCCGCAATACCGCTCGCTGCGCGTGGCGCCCGGGCTGTCGATGGAAGAACTGGAGCTGCAACTGGTGCGCCAGGTGGAGCCCGTGCGCCTGCTCAGTCGCCTGTCGCCCATGCTGGGGCTGATCGCCACGATGATCCCGCTCGGCCCTGCGCTGCAGAGCGTGGCGGCGGGCAACGGCCAGCAGGCGCTGGCGGTGTTCAGCGGCGCCTTTGCGGGCGTGGTGCTGGCGCTGGCGGCTGCGTCGGTGGGGCTGGTGGTGTACTCGGTGCGCCGCCGCTGGCTGCTGGCCGAGCTGCTGGTGGTGCGCAAGGAGCGGGGGGTGGCGCAATGACCCTGAAGCACCTGAGCGTTCTGGCCGAGGACGACGACGACCCGATGCTGTCCGCCGTGAACCTGGTGGACGTGTTCCTGGTACTCGTCGTGGCGCTGCTCACGGCCGTGGCCGTTCAGTCGCAGACCAGTGCCCAAGAGCGCGTCACCATCATCCGCAACCCCGGCCAGCCCGACATGGAAGTCGTGGTGCGCGAGCAGGGCAAGGAAGTGCGCTTCAAGGGCGCGGGCAGCGCAGCGCAAGGGCAGGGCGTGCGCGCGGGCGTGGCCTACCAGCTCGAAGACGGCAACATCGTCTACATCCCCGAAACCGGCGTGGCACCCGCAGCCGATGCCGCCAGGCCATGATGAAACTGGTGCTGCGCGCGGCACTGTGGTGCCTGCTGCTGGCTGTGCCCCTGGTGCAGGCCGCGCCGTCTGCACCGGTGCTGCTGTGGCTGACCTCCGACATCACCACGGCCACGCGCACGGCCATGGTGCAGCGCCTGGCCACTGAGGCAGGCCTGGGCTTTGCGCACATCGACTACCCGCTCGCAGGCCCGGCGGTGCTGGATGCCGCCCAGTCCCAGCAGTTGGAGCGCGCGCTGGCGGGCGCTGCGCTGGTGTGGGTGGATGTTCCACACGCCAGCGTGGAAGCGCGCCTGCGCCGCATGGTGGGCCCCGCACTGGACGCCCCTGACGCGCGCACGCCCGGCCGCGTAGTCTGGGTGCCTGCGGGCACCCCGGCGGCCGACTTGGCGGGGCTGGATGCGCCTGCCCGCATGGTGGCCTACCTGCAGGCCGGCGGCCCGCGCAACCTGCAGCACGCCATGGCCCTCGCGCGTGCCGTGGTGGCGGGCGCGGCCCTGCCGGCCTTGCCTGCGCCCGAGATCCTGCCCGCCCGCGGCATCTACCATCCCGACGCCCCCGGTTTGCTGCCCCACGCCGCAGCGCTGGAGCAGTGGCGCGCAGGGCAGGGTGGCTTGCGCGGCCTGCCCGCCGTGGCCGTGCTGGTGCATCGCCACCATTTCGTGGACGGCAGCACCGAATGGCTGGATGCCTGGCTGCGTACCTTCCGCCAGCAGGGCCTGTTCGCCTATGCGGCGTTTGGCCAGCAGCTCACGGCGCAGACCCTGACCGACGTGCTGGAGCTGCCCGCCGCCAGTGGCGCCGGCGGCACCGGCCCGGGCCGCCTGCATGCTTCCGCCCTGGTGCTGCACCAGCTCGTGCCCCAGGCCGCCGCGCTGCAGCCGCTGCTGGCGCGCTGGGGCGTGCCGCTGCTGGCCACCCAGCCCTACCGCGCGGGCGATGCGGCGGCGTGGGAGGCCAGCAACACGGGCCTGTCGCTGTCCGACGTGCCGTTCTACCTGGCGCAGCCCGAGGCAGCCGGTGCCATCGATCCGGTCCTGGTCGCCGCCCACGGCGCCGAGGGCAGGGACTTTCATCTCATCGAGCGCCAGGCCCAGGCCGTGGCGGCCAAGGCACGGCGTCTGATCGCGCTGCAGACGAAACCCGCCGCCGACAAGCGCCTGGTGGCCATGGTCTACAACTACCCCCCGGGCGGCACCAACTTCGGCGCTTCGTTTCTCAACGTGCCGCGCAGCCTGGAGCAGGTGTCTGCCGGTTTGGCAGCGGCGGGCTACCGCACGCAGCGCATACCCGAGCAGGGCTGGATCGACGGCCTCAAGCCGCTGCTGGCCGCCTACTACCCTGGCGCCGACCCGCGCGCGCTGCTGCAAAGCGGCCAGGCTGCCGCGCTGCCGCTGGCGCGCTACGCGCAGCACCTGGCCACGCTGCCCCAGGCCGTGCGCGAGCGCATGAACGCGCACTGGGGCCCGCCCGAGAAAAGCCGCTATGTGGTGGACTGGCAGGGCGAGAAGGTGTTCGCCATTCCGCGCCTGCAGATGGGCCGGCTGACCGTGCTGCCCCAGCCCCCGCGCGAAGAAACACTGCGCCTGGGCCAGAACCCCTTCATGCACAAATCCAAGGCGCCGCTCTCGCACCACTACCTGGCGGTGTACCTGTGGGCGCAGCGGGAGGCCGATGCACTCATCCACTTCGGCACCCACGGCACGCAGGAGTGGGCCGGCGGCAAGGCGCGTGCGCTGGATGTGCATGACGACGCCTTGCTACCGCTGGGCGATCTGCCCGTGGTCTACCCCTACATCGTGGACAACCTGGGCGAGGCGCTCACGGCCAAGCGCCGGGGCCGCGCCGTGCTGGTGAGCCACCGCACGCCCGTGTTCGCGCCTGCGGGCTTCGAGGCGCGCATGGCCCACATGCACGAGGTGATGCACGAATGGGAGACCGTGGACGAAGGCCCCACGCGCCGTGCGCTCGAAAAGCAATTGGTCGCGCAGTTCGTGGAGCACCAGCTGCACCGCGATCTGGGCTGGAGCGCAGAGCGCATCGCGGCCGACTTCAGCGGCTTCCTCGAAATCCTGCACCCCTACCTGGACCAATTGGCACAAAGCTCGCAACCCAAGGGCCTGGCCGTGTTTGGCCGCGTGCCCGCGCCCGAGCAGCGGCGCGAGACCATCCTGCAGGCGCTGCGCAAGCCGCTGATTGAGGCGCTGGGCGAGGACATCGACGAGGCCTTCCTCATCCAGCACGACGCGGTGCTGGCCGCGCGCCCCGCGCGCTGGCTGGAAGTGGCATTGAAGGATGCGCAGGCTGCGAGCGTGCTGGACCTGCGCCCCGCGCTGCCAGCGCAAGCGGCATCCGACGTGGTGCGCGCCGAAGACCATGTGCCCAACCGCGCCGCGCGCAAGCCCATAGCCACGCCTGCGCTGCTGCAACTGGCCCAGCGCGCGCAGGCGCTGGAGCGCCTGCTGGCCACCGAGGGCGAGATGCCTGGCCTGCTGGCCGGGCTGGAGGGCCGCTTCCTGCCTGCCGCCTACGGTGGCGACCCGATCCGCAACCCCGACAGCCTGCCCACGGGCCGCAACCTCACGGGGCTGGACCCCAGCCGCCTGCCCACGCGCCAGGCCTATGCCGTGGCGCAGACGCTGTTCAACGACTGGTTCAAGGATTACCAGGCGCGCCATGGCGGCCAGGCGCCGCAGCGCATGGCGCTGTCGCTGTGGGCCGGCGAAACCCTGCGCCACCAGGGCATCATGGAGGCCCAGGCCCTGGTGGCCCTGGGCATGCGCCCGGTGTGGGACGACTCGGGCCGGCCGGTGCGCGTGGAGACCATCGCGGCCGATGAGCTCCAGCGCCCGCGCATCGATGTGCTCATGAGCATCACCGGCTCGTACCGCGACCAGTTCCCTGCGCTCATGGCGCTGCTCGACCGCGCGGTGACCCAGGCCGTCACGGCCGAGCCCGGCAATGTGATTGCGCGCAACACCGAGCAGATTGGCCAGGAACTGCGCAGGCAAGGCGTGCCCCGCGCCCAGGCCGATCAGCTGGCGCGCGTGCGCGCGTTCGGCAACGCGGTGGGCGACTACGGCACGGGCCTGTCGGACGCGGTGCAGAGCGATGGCCTGCAGACCAACGATGCGCGCCTGGGCCAGATGTTTTTGGAGCGCATGAGCCAGCCCTACCTGGACGGCGAGCCGGTGACGGGCGTGGCGGGTGGCACGGCGGCCAAGGCCCTGGGCGCGCACCTGCGCCGCACCGACGCCGCCATCCTCTCGCGCAGCTCGCACCTGTATGCCATGGTCAGCTCGGACGATCCGTTCCAGTACCTCGGCGGCCTGTCGGCCGCCGCCCGCGTGGCGGGCCGCACCCAGGGGCTGGAGCTGCATGTGGCCCAGCTGCAGGACGCGGGCGAGCCCACCACCGAGACCGCGCAGCGCGCCATTGCGCTGGAGATGCAGTCGCGCTACCTGCACCCCGGCTGGCTCAAGGCGCAAAAGGCCGAGGGCTATGCGGGCACGCTGCAGGTGCTCAAGGCCGTGCAGTTCGCCTGGGGCTGGCAGGCCGTGGCGCCCGACACGGTGCGCAGCGACCATTGGCAGAGCTTCTACGACGTGCTGGTGCGCGACAAGCACCGGCTGGGCCTGCCCGAGTGGCTCAAGGAGCACCCGCAGGCCTATGCCCAATCGCTGGAACGCCTGGTGCAGGCGCAGCGCCAGGGTTACTGGCAGGCCGATGCCGACACGCAAAAGCAGCTCGCGCAGAGGTACCAGGAACTGACGCGCGCCGCCCCGCTGGCGGCCGAGCTGCCCAGTGTGCGCCGCTGGGTGGAGCAGGCCGCGCAGGGTCCAGCCCGCGCGCCCACGGGCATGGCTGTGGCCACCCCGCCGTCTGCCGATCTGCCTGCGCCACCGCACCAGGCCGAGACTCCCCCGGCCACACCCGCAGCGCCTGCCATGGGCGTGCTGCTGGAGCGCCGGCCCGAGCGCGAAGCCGCCGTGACCCCGACCGCGCCGGTGGAGCGCATGGCCGGCATCGTGGCGCTGCTGGTCATGGCCCTCGTGGTGCTCGCTGGCGCTGTCTGGCAGGCCCGGCGCCCGTTTTCCCTGTCACCACAGCCGCAATTGGCCGGTCTGTGACACCCAACCTGTCTGAAAGAATGCCCACCATGCAGATCGAAACCCCACCCACCGAGAAACGCTACGAAAAGGCCGAGGGCGAGCGCCGGGGCCTGGTCATCGTCAACACCGGCGACGGCAAGGGCAAGAGCACGGCGGCCTTTGGACTGGCGCTGCGTGCGCATGGCCGCGGCAAGGCCGTGAAGATCTACCAGTTCATGAAGGTGCCTACGGCCCGGTTTGGCGAGCACCGCATGTTCGAGCAGATCGGCATTCCCATCGAAGGGCTGGGCGACGGCTTCAGCTGGAAGAGCCAGGATCTGGAGCACTCCGCGCAGCTGGCGCGCGACGGCTGGGAGAAGGCGCGTGCCGCCATCCTCTCGGGCGAGTATTTCATGGTGGTGCTCGACGAAATCACCTACCCGCTGATCTATGGCTGGCTGCCGCTCGACGGCGTGCTGCAGACCCTGCGCGAGCGGCCCCGCGACGTGCATGTGGTGCTGACCGGCCGCCGCTGCCCCGAAGAGATCATTGAACTGGCCGATACCGTGACCGAGATGAAGATGGTCAAGCACGCGTTCAAGGCCGGTGTACCCGCGCAGCGCGGGATCGAGGACTGATGGCGATGGCTGAGCAGGGCGCGGACAGCGCGGATAGCGTGAACCCATCACCCCAGGCCTTTGCGCCCGGCGACGCCCGGGCCGTGTACCGGGCGATCTTCGAGCGGCGCGACATGCGCCACTTCGCCGGTGGCCAGGTGCCGGACGACACGCTGCGCCGCCTGCTGGAGGCCGCGCACCATGCGCCCAGCGTGGGTTTCATGCAGCCCTGGCGCTTTGTGCGCGTGACCGACCGCGCCCTGCGCGAGCAGCTGCACGGGCTGGTCGAGGAGGAACGCGTGCTCACGGCCCGTGCCCTGGGCGAGCGCGAAGACGAATTCATGCGCCTGAAGGTGCAAGGCCTGCTGGAGGCCGCCGAGGTGCTGGCGGTGTCCCTGGCCGATGGCCGCGAGAAGCACATCTTCGGCCGCCGCACCCTGCCGCAGATGGACCTGGCCTCGGCCGCCTGCGCCATCCAGAACCTGTGGCTGGCGGCGCGTGCCGAGGGCCTGGGCATGGGCTGGGTGTCGCTGTTCGACCCCGCTGCCGTGGCCGGCCTGCTGCAACTGCCCGAGGGCGCCGAACCGATCGCCTTGCTGTGCCTGGGGCCGGTGCATGCGTTCTACGCCGAGCCCATGCTGGCCCAGACCCGCTGGGCGCAGCGCCAGCCGCTGCAGGCGCTGGTGTTCGACAATGCCTGGGGCCAGGCGAGCAGCCTGTTTGCAGAAGGGCCGGTGCCATGAATCTGGAGGCTGTGGGGTTGCCTGTATCGTTGGAGGCCGCGTTGTCCGGGGCGTTGGCGTTGTTGCTGGCGGTTTGGCTGGACCGGCTGGTGGGTGAGCCGCCCGAGCGCGCGCACCCGGTGGTGTGGATGGGGCAGGCACTGCGCTGGTGGGGCGAGCGGCTGGCGCCGTTGTCGCCCAAGGCGCAAGACTGGACGTGTTTTTGGGCTGCAGCGCTTGTCTGGTGTGCGCTGGCTGCTGTGGTTTTTGTGATTTTCTGGGGTGCCCAATGGGCCGCGCTGCAACTGCACTGGCTGCTGGCGGCGGCCTTGCTGGCGCTGCTGCTCAAGCCGCTGTTTGCCTGGCGCATGCTGTGCGACGAAGTGCTGGCCGTGGAAGCAGCCCTGGCCCGCTCGCTGCCCGAGGGGCGCGAACGCCTGGCGCGTCTGGTGAGCCGCGATGTGGCACAGCTCGATGCACTTCAGGTGCGCGAATCGGCCATCGAGTCGCTGGCCGAGAATCTCAACGACTCGGTGGTGGCGCCGCTGTTCTGGTTCGCGCTGCTGGGCCTTCCCGGTGCCGCGCTGTACCGCTTTGCCAACACGGCCGATGCCATGTGGGGCTACCCTGGCATGCGCGGCGGGCGCTACTGGCAATGGGCGGGCAAATGGGCCGCGCGGGCGGACGACGTGCTGTCGTGGCTGCCCGCGCGCCTCACGGCGCTGCTGCTGGCGCTGGCCACGCGGGGGCTGTCGCTGCGCGAGCTGGCGCGCCAGGCGCGCAAGACCCCATCGCCCAACAGTGGCTGGCCCATGGCGGCGATGGCGATGGCCCTGGGCGTGCGGCTGGCCAAGCCAGGCGTGTATGTGCTCAACAGAAAGGGCCGGGATGCGGGGCCGCTCGATACGCGGCGGGCCGAAAAGCTGGTGTCCATGGTGGTGATGGCGCTGGTGCCGCTGGCCGCGGTGGCGCATGTCCTGGTGGTGCTGGTAACCGCTGCATGAGCGTTTTTTCCGAAGCCTTGCCCCCCCACGGCGGCCCCGATGCGGCAGGTGTGCCGCTGCACGATTTCTCGACCAACAGCAACGCCTGCGGCCCTTGCCCCGAGGCGCTGCGCGCCGTGCAGCAGGCCGACGCCACCTGCTATCCCGACCCGGCCTACACAGCGCTGCGCGAAAGCCTGGGCGCCTTGCATGGCGTTGCGCCAGAGCGCATCGTGCTGGCCGGCAGCGCCAGCGAATTCATCCACCGCATCACGGCCCTGGCGGCGCAGCAGGGCGCGCGTGCCGTTGCGCTGCCCGCGCATTGCTATGGCGACTACCCGCAGGCGGCTCAGGCACGGGGCCTGGCATTGCTGCGGCCCACGGATGCAGGCAGCGCCAGCGTCGGCCTGCAATGGGCCTGCGAGCCCGGCAGCCCGCAAGGGCTGGCGGACCCCGCGCTGGGCCTGTGGGTGCAGGCCGCTGCCGATGCGGACCCCGCTGCTCCCCCGGTCCTGCGCGTGCTCGACTGCGCCTACGCACCGCTGCGGCTGGACGGCGTGGCGTGGTCCGGGCCTTCCGCAACGTCTGCACCCTGCTGGCAGCTGTGGACGCCCAACAAGGCCCTGGGCCTGACCGGGGTGCGCGCTGCTTACGCCGTGGCTCCGCCGGGCAGCGAGGTGCAGGCGCAGGTGCAGGCGCTGGCAGCGCTGGCACCCTCATGGCCCGTGGGGGCCCATGGCGTGGCCATGCTGCAGGCCTGGGTGCAGCCCGGCGCGCAGCGCTGGCGGGCGGCCAGCCTGGTCACCCTGGCGGCCTGGAAGCAGCGCCAGCTGGCCCTGTGTGAGCGTCTGGGCTGGGCCGTGCAGGGCGGCAGCCTGGCCAACTATTTTTGTGCCTTGCCCCCCGGTGGCATGCACGAGCGCGATGGGGCGCACCTGCGCGCTGCGGGTATCAAGCTGCGCGAGTGCACCTCGTTCGGCCTGCCGGGCTGGGTGCGGCTGGGGGTGCGGTCCCCGGCCGCGCAGCAGGCGTTGGAGATGGCCTGGCGTGCCCGCGCGCCATCGGCAGAAAAGAAGGACGTATGACACAACCCCCCAAGACATTGGCCCGCTGTGTGATGGTGCTGGGCACCACCAGCGGCGCCGGCAAAAGTTGGCTCACCACCGCGCTGTGCCGCTGGTACAGCAACCAGGGCCTGAAGGTCGCGCCCTTCAAGGCGCAGAACATGAGCAACAACGCCCGTGTAGTGGCCGGCCCCGACGGCTGCCTGGGGGAGATTGGCAGTGCCCAGTATTTTCAGGCGCTGGCGGCCCGCGCCGAGCCCGAGGTGCGCATGAACCCGCTCCTGCTCAAGCCCGAGGCCGACACGCACAGCCAGGTCGTGCTGATGGGGCAGGTGAGTGCCGAGCTGACCGCACTGCCCTGGCGCGGGCGTAGCGAAAAGGTCTGGCCGCAGATTGCCGCCGCGCTCGACGCGCTGCGCGCCGATAACGACGTGGTGGTGATCGAGGGCGCGGGCTCGCCCGCCGAGATCAACCTGCACGCCAGCGACATCGTGAACATGCGCGTGGCCCGCCATGCGCAGGCACGCTGCCTGCTGGTGACCGACATCGACCGGGGCGGCGCGTTTGCCCACCTGTACGGCACCTGGGCACTGCTACCCGAGGAGGAACGCGCGCTGATCCACGGCTTTGTGCTCAACAAGTTTCGCGGCGATGCCGCGCTGCTCGCGCCCGCGCCGCAGATGCTGCACGATCTGACCGGCGTGTCCACCGTGGCCACCATCCCCATGCAGTGGCGCCACGGCCTGCCCGAGGAAGATGGCGTTTTTGACGACCGCAGCACGGCAGCGGGTGCCGTGCACACCACCATCGCTGTGGTGGCCTACCCGCGCATCAGCAATCTCGACGAGTTCCAGCCGCTCAAGAACGTGCCCGGCGTGCGCCTGTTGTGGGCGCGCAGCCCGGCCGATGTGGTGGGCGCGGACTGGATCGTCCTGCCCGGCTCCAAGGCCACGGCCGCCGACCTGGCCTGGCTGCGCGCGCAGGGGCTGGATGCAGCCATCGCCGCCCATGCCGCGCGCGGCGGGCGCGTGCTGGGCATCTGCGGCGGCCTGCAGATGCTGGGCGAAGCGCTGATCGACCCGCACGGCGTGGACGGCAACGGCCCAGGCCTGGGGCTGCTGCCGCTGGTCACTGCGTTTGAGCCCGACAAAACAGTGCGCCACACCACGGCCTGTTTTGCCGAGCTGACCGGCGCCTGGGCCGGGCTGTCGGGCGTTGAAGTGTCTGGCTACGAAATCCACCACGGCCAGACCGCCCAGCACCCGGCCATGGCCACCAAGGGCGATGTGGCGCGCGAGGTGCTCGCCGGCCTGGCCTGGCAGAACGCCGCCGGCAACGTGCTCGGGCTGTACCTGCACGGTCTGCTGGAAGACCCTGCTGCGCTGCGCGCGCTGTTCGGGGCCGGTGCGCCCACGCTGGACGCGGTGTTCGACGGCCTGGCCGACGCGGTGCAGGCGCACTTTGCCCCCGGCGTGCTGCGCGCGTTGATCCAGTGATTCCGTCCACCATTTTTCAAGCTGATTCTGAAAGCGGTTTTTTCATGCACCACCCGACCCATTTCACCGTTCCCGCCATCGCCGACATTGGCGATGCCGCCCTCACCGCGCGGCTGCAACATGTGCTCGACCACAAGACCAAGCCGCTCGGCTCGCTCGGCCGCCTGGAGCGCCTGGCCCTGCGCATCGGTCAGGTTCTGGGCAGCGAGGCGCCGCAGCTGGTGCAGCCTCAGATGGTGGTCTTTGCCGGCGACCACGGCCTGGTGGCGCGCGGCGTTTCGGCCTACCCGAGCGATGTCACCTGGCAGATGGTCGAGAACTTTCTGGCCGGCGGCGCCGCCGTGAGTGTGCTGGCGCGCCAGCACGGCCTGGCGCTGAACGTAGTGGACTGCGGCGTGGCCCGTGACATCGCGCCGCGCGAGGCCGCACCCGGCCAGCCCCGCCTGTGGCTGCGCAAGGTGGCGCCAGGCACGCAAGACGCCAGCATCGGCCCGGCCATGAGCGCCGCGCACTGCGCGCAGGCGCTGGCCAACGGCATGGAGGTGGTGCGCGGCCTGCCCGGCAATGCGCTGCTGCTGGGTGAGATGGGCATTGGCAACACCTCGGTGGCCTCGCTGCTGCTGGCGCGCTTGTGCGGTGTCTCGCTGCAGGACTGCACCGGCGCCGGCACGGGCCTGGACGCCGCCGGCATCGCCCGCAAGCGCGCCGTGCTGGAGCAGGCACTGGCCGCCAATGCCCACGCCACGGCGCCACTCGACGCCCTGGCCGCGCTCGGCGGTTTCGAGGTCGCCACCATGACCGGCGCCGTGCTGCAGGCCGCCGCCGAGCGCCGCGTCATCGTGGTCGATGGCTTCATCACCACCGCCGCCGTGCTGGTCGCCGCGCGCCTGCAGCCCGCCGTGCTGCAACGCTGCGTGTTCGCCCACAGCTCGGGCGAGCCCGGCCACGCTCTCATGCTGACACAGCTGCAGGCCGAGCCCCTGCTGGACATGGGCCTGCGCCTGGGTGAGGGCTCGGGCGCAGCGCTGGCCTGGCCGCTGCTGCAATCGGCCTGCGCGATGCTGCGCGAGATGGCGAGCTTTGAGGCGGCAGGGGTTTCGGAGCGGGGTGCGGCGTGATGGCGCCCCGGTGCTGAGCGCGGGGGATGCCGTCGGTCTGTCGGAAGGGAGTGCCAGGGCAATCGCATCTAAAAAATAGAGTCAAATCCAACGACACTGCAGCGCTTGAGTAATCTGCCAAGCGCTGTTTAGATGAGCCTGCTGCAACA
>NZ_FNQJ01000070.1 GCF_900107605.1 Acidovorax soli
TGCAGCAGGATCGACAAAATAAAAAGGGAACGTGAAACACGTTCCCTTTTTACTGCCAATCAGATCAAGCCAAGCTTAACTGACTGGCATTGGCCCGAGGGTCGGCTTTTTTCATGGGAGATACGTTTGTGAACAAGCCACTGTCGAAGTCCAACGTGCTGGCGAGCAAGGTAATTTTCGCTGCACTGACCATCCTGCGAGATGGTGGAGGTCAGATGAAAGCAGCTGACATTTTCGATGCCATTCCGCAGAAATTGATGTTGGACGACTGGGCTCTGGAGGTCATCGAGAGCAATGGCTTGGCCCGTTGGCGAACCTATGCACTTTTTTTCTCGGTGGATGCGGTAAAGGCCGGCTACCTCGTCAAGACGAAAGGTATTTGGCAGATTACTTCTTCAGGCGTAGAAGCTCTCTCACTTGGTGAGCTGGGCTATTTTTTTGCCGCCCGTGAGGGTTACCGTGTCTGGAAGCGACAGCAATTGAATTCTTCGGGTTCCGCAGCACCGCAGGGCAACGATGCAGATGAGGTTTCCGTCACGCAGGAGCCTCCCGAAGATCAGTTCGAACGCTTGCGCAAGGAGGTCAACTCTGTCCTGGCAGCCGAAATTCTGGAAGTTGTCAAAAACAATTCCTGGCAGTTTTTTGAACGACTGGTCGTTCAATTGCTGCTCGCAATGGGTTACGGGGGAACCGGTGGCATGGGACTTGCGCTGCAGCGCGGAGGCGATGGCGGTGTCGATGGGTTTATCAATCAGGACAAGTTGGGCCTGGACATCGTGTATGTCCAAGCCAAGCGCTGGGCTGACCAGACGGTGGGTCGCCCGGAGATTCAGCAATTTGTGGGGGCGTTAGCCGGACGGCAGGCAAATCGAGGTGTATTTATCACGACATCAAGATTCAGTGCGGATGCGCGCGACTACGTAAAGCCTTTGCACGTCCGGGTGATCTTGATTGATGGTGAGTTGTTGGCGCAGCTCATGATCGAACACGGCGTAGGAGTTTCGACCTGGAAGTCCTACGACCTCAAACGCATTGACTCCGATTTTTTCAGCGAAGAGTGATCTATGGCGCTTGAGCAGTGTGGGGCGCCGGCCCACCGTCCGTTCAAGATCCCCCAGTCGGTGCTGGTGGTGATCCACACGCCGGCGCTCGAAGTGCTGCTGATCCGCCGCGCGGTCGATGCGCCCGATGGCCAGGCATTCTGGCAATCGGTCACCGGCAGCAAGGACAGCCTGCAAGAGAGCTGGCACGAAACCGCTGTGCGCGAGGTGTGGGAAGAAACCGGTATCCGCGCGGATGCCCCCGGGTGTACGCTGCGCGACTGGGGCCTGGAAAATGTGTACGACATCTATCCGCAATGGCTGCACCGCTACGCGCCGGGGGTGGGGCGCAACACCGAGCATCTGTGGGGTCTGCAGGTGCCTGCCGCCCTGCCGGTGGTGCTGAGCCCGCGCGAGCACCAGGACTGGGCCTGGTGGCCCTGGCGCGAGGCAGCCGATCGCTGCTACTCGCCGTCCAATGCCGAGGCCATCCTGTTGCTGCCACAATTTGCCCTGCCATGAACCCATCGCCCCACGTTTCCGACATTCTGCGTGTCGCCACCTACAACATCCACAAGGGTGTGCAGGGCATAGGCCCGGCGCGCCGCCTGGAGATCCACAACCTGGGCCTGGCGGTGGAGCAGCTCGATGCCGACATCGTCTGCCTGCAGGAGGTGCGCAAGTTGCACCGCCGCGAAGCCGCGTATTTCCAACGCTGGCCCGATGTGCCGCAGGCCGAATACCTGGCGCCCGAGGGCTACGAGGCAATCTACCGCACCAACGCCTTCACCAAACATGGCGAGCACGGCAACGCGCTGCTGTCGCGCTGGCCGGTGATCGGGCACCAGCATGAAGATATCTCCGACCACCGCTTCGAGCAGCGCGGCCTTCTGCATGTGGAAGTGGACGCGCATGGCCGCCGCGTGCATGTGATCGTGGTGCACCTGGGGCTGATTCCCGGCAGCCGCGTGCGCCAGGTCGAGCGCCTGCAGCAGTTCGTCGAGCGCGAGGTGCCACCGGGCTCGCCCGTGGTGGTGGCGGGAGACTTCAACGACTGGGGGCTGCAGATCAAGCGCATGCTGGCGGGCTTTGGCCTGTATGAGTTTGATGCGCCGCGCGCCTTTACCTACCCCGCCCGGCTGCCGCTGGTGCAGCTGGACCATGTCTATGTGCGCGGGCTGTCGCCCATCGGGCTGCATGTGCCGCGTGGGCGCATCTGGTGGCGCATGTCCGACCATCTGCCGCTGATTGCCGAGTTCAGACTTTGAGCGGCCGATGAAGCGGGTGGCCGATTTCGCCAAAGACCACCGGGTGCGCCTGCTGCAGGGAGCGCAGGAACTGTTTCCGGCCCTGATCGAGGCTATGGATGCGGCGTTTTCCGATATCCAGTTCGAGACCTACATCTTTGATTGCACCGGCGCGGGCGCGCAGGTGGCCGAGGCGCTGATCCGCGCCGGGCAGCGCGGCGTGCGCACCCACCTGGTGGTGGATGGCGTGGGCACCGGGCCACTGCCCAAGGCCTGGCAGCAGCGCCTGCGGGCGGCGGGTGTGCAGGTGCGGGTGTATTCGCCGCTGGGGCCGCTGGGGCTGCTGCTGCCCAACCGCTGGCGCCGCCTGCACCGCAAGCTGTGCGTGGTCGATGGCCTGCTGGTGTTTTGCGGCGGCATCAATGTGCTGGACGACCTGTACGACCCCAACCATGGCGAGCTGGATGCGCCGCGGTTTGATTTTGCCGTGCAGGCCACCGGTTCCCTGGCGGGGCAGGCCAGCCAGACCATGGAGCGCCTGTGGTGGCGCCTGCAGGCGGTGCGCGACGTGCGCCTGCACCGTTTGCCGCAGGCCGTGCGCGACCTGCGGGCCGCCAGTGCCACCCGGCACGCCGCGCAGCACGACCCGGACGCACCCGGCATGCGGGCGGCGCTGGTGCTGCGCGACAACGTGCGCAACCGCAGCCGCATCGAGAAGGCCTACCGGCGCGCCATTGGCGCCGCGCGCCACGAGATCATCATCGCCAACGCCTATTTCGTGCCCGGCGGCAAACTGCGCCGCGCCCTGGTCCTGGCGGCCCGTCGGGGTGTGCGCGTGCAGCTGCTGCTGCAGGGACGCTACGAATATTTCATGCAGTACCACGCGGCGCGGCCGGTGTATGGCGCGCTGCTGGCGGCCGGGGTGGAGATCCACGAATACGAGCCCAGCTTCCTGCACGCCAAGGTGGCGGTGATCGACGCCCACGGCGACAAACCCTGGGCCACGGTGGGCTCGTCCAACCTCGATCCTTTGAGCCTGCTGCTGGCGCGCGAGGCCAATGTGGTGGTCGAAGATGCCGCCTTTGCCGTTGACCTGCGCCAGCGCCTGGTGCATGCCATGCAGCATGCCGGGCGGCGCATGGACCCGGCCCGCTATGCCGGCCGCCCCCTGCGCCAGCGTGTGCTCGACCGCGTGGCCTTTGGCCTGATGCGCCTGGCCCTGTGGATCACGGGGAACCGGTACTGAGCGCATACGTATCAGGGCAATCGCATCTAAAAAATAGAGTCAAATCCAACGACACTGCAGCGCTTGAGTAATCTGCCAAGCGCTGTTTAGATGAGCCTGCTGCA
>NZ_FNQJ01000020.1 GCF_900107605.1 Acidovorax soli
CGTGATGCGGGCGATCTCGCGTTGCGATGTATTGCGCTCCAGCAGTGTCTCTATGGTGGCGCGTTGGTTGGACTTCAAGACATTCACTCCTTGGCCTTCCCTCGAGGAAGACCGGATCAATGTCCTGCCAACAGGTGCCGACGGCGCCGGCGTTTAACCCCTATCCCCGATCAGTTCAGGTGGGGGAGTTTGAGGTGGCCATAGGCGGGGGAATTTGGGTGGCCATCGGGGAGTACGAAGTCTGTGCGCATCGAACTGCTCACCCGCCAGCCCACGATCCGCCTGGCAAACACGTCGATCACAAAGGCCACATAGAGCCAGCCCTGCCAGGTCGAGACGTAGGTGAAGTCGCTTACCCACAACTGGTTGGGCCGCTCTGCGCGGAACCGACGGTTGACCCGGTCTAGAGGGCACTGTGCTTTGCTGTCGCAGGTGGTGGTTCGTACGACCTTGCCGCGCATCACCCCGCGCAAGCCCAACTGCCGCATCAGCCTCTCAACAGTGCAGCGGGCCACTGCCGTGCCTTCACGCCTGAGTTGCCGCCATACTTTGTCGGCGCCGTAGACCTGCATGTTGGCCTGCCAGACACGTTGAATCTGCGGCATCAGCAAGCTTAAAGCGCGTCATCAGCCCGCATCAACTCAACCGCAGCAGTGTGCAGCGCGAGACTTCGGACGTCTTGTTCCTGGTGGTGTGCCATGTTGAGTACCAAATTTCCTCACGTATGCCGCCAGAGGTCTAGAACAATAGGTCGCTTGACTAAACCGCGGTCGTTGCATTCAATACGGGCGCTGGCGGGGTGCTTAGCCACCGGTCAAAGGCCCATGGTGCGACTGATCTCTTGGGCAATTTAGATACAGCGTTCTGGCGGCGGACTGAACCGTCTCTGCGCCTGACATCCAGCTTGCCATCAATGATTGCGAATATTGCTTCCAAACTGAAGCGGCGACATCAATAGTGACGTCTTGTCCGAGTTCATGTAATGCGAGTTGGACATTGCGCGCGTCTGATATCTCATCCTCCTCCAGCTGCAAAGCCACATTCGCGTCACTGCTTTTTTGGATCCATTGGGCTAAATCTGACTTAAATTTCTTCGCATCTTCGTCCATCAGTTTGTCGAAATCGGGACTTCCAAATTCACGACCTACTGGGGCCATTGAGTCCCATGCCAAATCTTCGTCAGAGGGTTTATACCGAGCCCCAGACATTGAAGTTGCCGAAATTTGATCCCCTGGGCCTATCCAGAACTCGTGATACCCGCATTGCTCTGTAAACACTGCTACTCGATGAATGGCCCCATCAGCGGGTGTTTCGCCTACGTAAAACGCCCGCCGAAACGTCAGATCAGAGCCATCCTTAAATTGGACGTGAACACTGCCATCTGAGAAATCCGCCGCCAAAAGGTTGTCTTCAACAATGTCTGCGGCAGAGCGGCCAAGCCTCTGTGAAAGTGCAATCTGCCAGTACTCCAGCATACCGACCCAAGGCATGACTGCTTTTTTCCTAAGATGATCAAGCTCCTCTTGGGCTGCAGACCGGATATCGTGCTGAGATGGAGTGCCCTCCTCACTAAAGATGCGGTCTAGGTATGCTCCTCGCGCGTCCATGGTTGCGACTGCGTAATCAAGCCAAGACTGGAAATCCGTCGGCGGGGCTGGTGTACTCATATCAAACCTCCATATTTCGTTGAGGACTTCAATGACATCCATTGGAAATCGGAATGGGTAGATCTTCTGAATTGGAACCCTGATGGCCACTTCAAATTCCCCCACCTTTGGCCAGTCAAATTCCCCCAGGCAGGACGGCTAAATTATCAGTCTTTTGGTGTGACTGCCGCTGGCCGCCGATCTTGGTAATTTCTCCCTGGTTTTTTGGAGTTTTTATAAATGGCTTGTTGACGCCGACCGAAAACTGAGCCACTTTTTGGTGTGATGCCGACCTAAAACTGAGCCAGGTGTTTTACCTACCCTGCTGTTTTGTGCAGCAAGGGAATGAAGAGGGTGATCACCATGGACATGATTGGCAAGATACGGCGGATGCACCGCCGGGACAAGAAGACGAAGCGGGAGATATCGAGGGCCACGGGCCTGTCGCGCAACACGGTGGCCAAGTGGCTGGACGAGGCGCAGCCGGTCGAGCCCAAGTACCGCCGGGAGGCGGCGAAGGCGACCAAGCTGTCGGCGCACGAGGCGGAGCTCAAGCAAGCCTTGAAGGCCGATGCCAAGCGGCCCAAGAAGGAGCGGCGCACGGCCAAGGCCTTGTTCACGCAGATCAAGGCAGCGGGCTACGAAGGTGGCTACACGCGGGTGACGGACTTCATCCGCAAGTGGCGCCAAGGTGAAGGCCAACAGGCGGCCTGCAAGGCCTTCGTGCCATTGACTTTCGAGCTTGGCGAGGCCTTCCAGTTCGACTGGAGCGAAGACGGCTTGCTGGTGGGCGGGGTGTACTACCGCATGCAGGTCTCGCACATGAAGCTGTGTGCCAGTGGGGCCTTCTGGCTGGTGGCCTACCCCAGCCAAGGCCACGAGATGCTGTTCGATGCGCACACCCGCAGCTTTGCAGCGCTGGGTGGCGTGGCACGCCGTGGCATCTACGACAACATGAAGACGGCGGTCGACAAAGTCAAGAAGGGCAAAGGCCGCGTGGTCAATGCGCGCTTTGCAGCCATGTGCGCGCACTATCTGTTCGACCCTGATTTTTGCAACCGTGCCAGCGGCTGGGAGAAGGGGCGCGTGGAGAAGGATGTGCAAGACAGCCGCCGTCGCATCTGGGTGGAGGCGGGGCAACGGCGCTTTGGCAGCTTTACCGAGCTCAATGCGTGGCTGGGCGAGCGCTGCCGGGCTCTGTGGCGAGAGCTGCGCCACCCGCAGCACAAAGCGTTCAGCATCGCCGAGATGCTGGAGCTGGAGCAAAGCCACCTGATGCCGATGCCGGTGGCCTTTGATGGCTATGTTGAGAACCCGGCCAAGGTGAGCAGCACCTGCCTGGTGACGGTGGCGCGCAACCGCTACTCGGTGCCCTGCGAATGGGCGGGGCAAATGGTCAGCACACACCTGTACCCGGCGCAGATCGTGGTGGTGGCCGGCGATGCTATGGTGGCCACGCACGAGCGCCTGAGCGATCGCAACCAGACCCGCTACGACTGGCAGCATTACGTGCCGCTGATCGAGCGCAAGCCGGGCGCGCTGCGCAACGGCGCGCCCTTTGCAGACCTGCCCGAGCCATTGCAGCGCATGCGCAAAGGCTTGCTGCACCAGGAGGGCGGCGACAGGGTGATGGCGCAGGTACTGGCCGAGGTGCCCAAGCAAGGGCTGGACGCCGTGCTGGTGGCGGTGGAGTTGGCCCTGGAGAGTGCGCCGCCATCGGGGCGGGTGAGCACCGAGCACGTCATCAACGTGCTCGGCCGCCTGCAAGCGCAGCCCCTGCCCGAGACGGTTGCGACCAACCTGCAAGTGAGCCAGACACCCCTGGCCGACACGGCGCGCTATGACAGCCTGCGCGCTGGCAGCGACATGCAGGAGGCCGATCATGCGTGAGCTGGACAAGGAGTTCAAAGAGCTGCGCCTGTACGGCATGGCCGGGGCCTGGGAGGACCTGGTCAAGCAAGGCGGCCACGCCACGCTGGAGAGCTCGCGCTGGCTGCTGGAGCACCTGCTGCAAGCGGAAGTCACGGACAGGGCCATGCGCTCAGTGAGCTACCAGATGCACACGGCGAAGTTCCCCGTGCACCGCGACCTGGCGGGCTTCGACTTCGAATGCTCGCCCGTGGACAAAAAGCTCATCGAGCAGTTGGCCAGCATGGCGTTCACCGAGCAGGCGCACAACGTGGTGCTAGTGGGTGGCCCCGGCACGGGCAAGACGCATCTGGCCACGGCCATCGGCGTGGCGGGCATCACGCGCCATGGCTCACGCGTGCGGTTTTACTCCACGGTGGACCTGGTCAACGCACTGGAGCAGGAGAAGGCCCAAGGCAAGGCAGGCCGCATCGCAGCGAGCTTGCAGCGCATGGACCTGGTCATCCTTGATGAGCTGGGCTACCTGCCCTTCAGCCAGGCAGGCGGCGCCTTGCTGTTCCACCTGCTGAGCAAGCTCTACGAGCAGACCAGCGTGATGATCACCACCAACCTGGACTTCAAGGAATGGTCCAGCGTGTTCGGCGATGCCAAGATGACCACGGCACTGCTGGATCGACTCACGCACCACTGCCACATCGTCGAGACGGGCAACGAGTCCCACAGGTTCATGCACAGCACAGCCGTGGCCAAGAAACGCATCAAGGCACGCGAACAGGCCAAGAAGGCTGAGCCGTTCTGAGCGGTTCAAGGGCAAGCCGCTACGGGCTTCGCCCTGCGCGGCTTGCCCTCAACGGACGACCACCGAGCTCGATCACCAAGGAGACCAAAACCGACCCAAGGCACTACACTTA
The DNA here is from genome assembly GCF_900107605.1 of Acidovorax soli. Lineage (GTDB taxonomy): Bacteria > Pseudomonadota > Gammaproteobacteria > Burkholderiales > Burkholderiaceae_C > Acidovorax > Acidovorax soli. The sequence continues at coordinate 4,427 of NZ_FNQJ01000020.1, forward strand.
TCCACAGCCGACCTTCACAGGTTGGCCATTAGCCCTGGCTCAAAATTCAATCGGCACGGTGGCTCAATTTTGAATCGGCGCCAACATGTAGGGGGACTTCTGCATCGGCGTCGGGGCCCATGAGCTTGCATGCGATCATCGAATATGCGCAAATCGCACAATTCACCGTCCTATTTGGCGTGAGTGACGCGCGTCCCGGCGCGACGATGGTTATCGCCGGCGTACAGCCGTGTCACTTCTTGGACGCCAGGACATGCCGACCCGTCGCCAGGTCAGCCCGCGAGCCTCACGCTGATTCGGCGCCTTCGAGGTCTAACTCGTCGTCTTCGATCAGCACCATTTCGCCATCGAGCGGCCGGTCGCTCATGACGGACGTTGGCACGCAGGCGCTCCAGCATCATGCGGCGCCTGCGCGCGCAAAACGCCTCCAGATCCGCAAACACACTCGGTCACTCAGCGCTTTTGGCACCTACGGGACTTGGAGTTCCGATGGATTCACCGTTCGAGCCAAGGCTGCCGAGTGGACGTGAGAAGCGGATTGGCGTCTCACTTAATTCGGTAGCGTCGCATCAATTCGAGAACCCGACACCTCTGGCCAGAGTTCCAAAAAATGCGGGCTCTTTAAACGAACGTCCGCGTTACACAAAACACTGCAATAGTGGTCCAGAGACTGGCATCGCTCGATGTCGGCTCTGCAGCGCTTGCAGTCATTCTCCCTTGGCTCTCGTCTGCACGGTCTAGCCTGCGAAGCGGACATTGAATGTTCCCGTCAAGCACTGCATCTCAGCAGCTCAAGAACCGGCTAACCGACCGAGGAAACAAAAGTTGGGATTAGCCTAAAGAACGCTGGAGCTAGACCTCGAACTACGGAACGTAGCCTACAAACCTTGCAGATACGGCAGGGAAGCAGCGGCCAACCGCAAATCGGTGGAATCAGCGCAACTTAGTCTGCGCCTTTTTCCGTCCGCCCTGATTCCCTGCCTTAGTTACTCCGCCACCCTGCCGAGCTCTCTGTCCCAAGGAGCGATAGCGGGAATAGCCGGGCTGATTGGTGTATTCGCTCTGAAATGTTTAGTCGACTCGCCAAACCCATGCGCATTGATGCATGCAATGCACGCTCTCAGGGCAGACCACGTCATGGGCATTTGTTACGAACGGATAAGATGCAACGATGCGTATCCTTCACCTGTCTGACATCCATTTCCGAGAGCCTGATTGCCTAGAGCCGGCGACTGATACGGACCGCCCATATCGGACGGTCCTTGAGCAAGACATCGTCGATTTGTGCCGCGATGGTAAGCACGTCGACGCAATTCTCGTAGGCGGCGACATCGCTTACAAGGCTCACCCGGACGAATACAAAGCGGCGCAGGAGTGGTTGGAAGCGCTCGCCGCGAAGTGTCATTGCCCGCGCGAGAGCATCTACGTTGTTCCCGGGAACCATGACGTAGACCAGAAGGTCTGTCAGAAGGCCCTCGCGGTCTCCAACGCTCAGGAGGCGATTGTTCGAGCGCCGGACGCGAATCGCTCGCGAGTCCTGCGCGAACAACTTCGTGATGTAGAGGTCGGGCGCTCGCTGTTCCTCCCCCTTGAGGCTTATAACAACTTTGCGGCTTCGTTCAATTGCAACGTATACCCCTCCAGGCCCTACTGGTTTGACACGCTCGAACTCTCGGCGGGCTTGAAATTGCGCCTTTTCGGACTGACTTCGACGCTACTCTCCGGCCTTGGCAAGCGGGACGACGAACCCGGTCATCTTTACCTAAGTCCTTTGCAAACGGTCTTCGAGAAGGACCGGGACATCGTAAACCTAGTGATTTGCCACCACCCACCACACTGGTTCGTCGACGTTACGCAAGTAGACGACGACGTTAACTCCCGGACGAAGCTGCAGTTCTTCGGCCATGAGCATACGCAGCGTTGCACACGCGACCCGGCCTACACGCGATTCAAGGCAGGCGCGGTCAACCCTGATAAGAGAGAGCTCGGCTGGCGACCTGGGTATAACCTCGTAGACCTCGACGTCATCGACACTGGCGCGGCCCGCACCTTGCGCGTAACGGCGCATGTGCGGCAATGGCAGAACGCGCCCGAGATGTTTATCCCGGTCAAGGACCCGCTCGGCAATAACGTTTGGGTGAACAACATGGCTGCGCCTGAACATTTCCCCCTGAGCGCCCCGCCTTCTGTCGCAACGATACCGGAGCCGCACCTTCCGCACACCAAGATTGCAGAAGCCGCGCACACAACCGCTGACCTCGCTGCGAATACCGTGGCGAAGCTGGAGGCAACTATGAGTACTCCATCAACCCGAAATCTAATCTATCGGTTCTGGAATCATCTGGATGTCAGCGACCGACGAGATATTGCACTGAAGCTGGGGCTTATTACTCAAGAAGACCTCGCAGCCAAGGTGCCCGATTCCGAGCGCTACGGCAAAGCGCTTGAACTGGCAGGCAGCCGTGGTCTGTTGATGGACCTTGCACGAGAAGTCGAAGCCATTGAGCAAAAGCAATAGTCAACATACAGGGGGAGAAGAAATTGCAAGCAAATTTCGCCACGTGGTACAGCAGTATGCAGCTCGGCACTGATGCAGACATCCAGCTAGTACGCTGGAGTCAGGTCCAAGCGGTTGCGAAAGGTCCCTCTTCTACGGAGCTGACAAGCCTTGTAAGCCTGGCCTTCAAGTTGAAACAGTCGGAAGCCAGCAAGACGGCGATTCGGAGTAAATTTTCCAACGACGCGCCGGCGCCCGGTGACGCTGAACTTGCCATGTTGGCGGCGTCATCGCTCGCTGTCGCCTTTCAGGGCCGGAACGCGACCGCTGCGAAGGCCGCGGCCCTGGTTGTGGCGACGACCGCCGCTGGTCAGCGCGCCCCTGAGTTGCCAGTACCCTTGGTCGGGATGGCTGAACAAGCGCTTTCGGACCTTGCTGAGACTACCCGCCAACGGCCGCAGCCGTTGTTGAATAAAACCGCGCCGGTTGTGAACGTCAAGGCTGCACTCGAAGCGAACCCTGATTTCGATCAGTCAAATGTTCACGCTGTCTTCAATTCGATGGCGCAGGAGCTAAACAAAGCCCTACAAGACGTCGTGAGCCGCCAGAAGTTGTTTGAAGCTGCGGTACAGGGTTACATCAAGGTGCAAGACGAGGAGCTGGACGTCTTGTGGTGGCTCCACGGTGGCTATAGTGAGCTTGCCAATCTCCCGTTTGGCGAGGTGTCCTCGGCTCAAAGGCCGCTCGTGCTCGCCGCAGAACTGAGCGAGTTGGCGACGGTACTGCCGGGCCCTCCATCCCTCGCTGCGCTGCTTACGCGTGCAGGTGTAGAAAGCAGCGCAATGGTATCGGTAGAGGTGGCAGTCAACGCTTTGCCACTCTCACTGTTGCATACGCTCCTGCCGGAATCGGACCATCCCAAAGTCTCGCCTGCTACCACGCCTATCCTCGAAGCGGTACGTCGCCGGCTAGAAATTGACGGCCAAGACGGCTGGACCGTGGGCTGGGATTCCGTGACTGGCCTTGCTCACAAGCAAGAGCTGTCGGCGCTGAAGTTCGCCCAGAGCGCGTTCCTCGAGCTTTTGCTCGTCCGACTGGGGTGACCGCAATGGCAGTCGACGGCAACACAAATCCTGTAGTGCGATGCGGCAACCCTGAATGCAATGTCGCGATTGATTCGAAGTGCATGGAGGGCATCGCAGACCCGCCCAGCTGCCCACACTACGGCAAGGCTCTTGTCGTTGTCGAGGCATCCGACGGCGAAGCAATCAAGGCCGTTGCACCGGGCGTCCGCCTGCCGCACGCTGACGCGCTTTCCGCGACAGAAGCGGAATTGGTTCTTCGCGCGAAGGACAGCAACCTGGTCGCGCTGGTGGGCCCGCATGACGCGGGTAAAACGAGCCTCATCGCTGCGGTCTACGAGTTGTTCCAGTTGGGGCCTATCGGTCAATACCAATTCGGGGGGTCGGCCACCCTGCACGCTTTCGAGAAAACGGCCCACGATGCTCGAAGCGAGTCGCGCCGCAACGATCCGCATACAGAGCGAACGAAGCTCGGTGAACTCACCTTCTACCATCTGGACTTGGTAAGTGCCGACGGTCCTCCACGCCGCTGCGCTCTGTTTGCCAACAGAGCAGGCGAGGACTACATGGATACGCAGACGAACCAGGACCTGGCAAAAGGCTATCCCGAGCTTCCGCGCTCAGACACTCTGACTGTGCTTGTCGATGGTGAGAAGCTTCTCCTGAGCGCCGAGCGCCACCTGGCGCGTCGAGACGCATTGCTCACTTTGCGCGCGCTTGTCGAAGCAGGCGTTACAAGGCGATGGCAACGGCTGGCATTGGTGCTTACGAAGGTTGATGCCGTTCGGTCGGCCGAGAAGGGAGCGCCCGAAGCCCTCCAGTTCTTCGAGAACCTTGCTACAAGCATGAGCACCGAGTACGGTTCCCACTTTGTCGAGTTCAAGACGTTTCCGGTGGCCGCGTCACCAAAGTCGACCAAGGCCGTTCGCGGTGAAGGTGTGGCTGCATTGCTCGACTTCTGGCTGAAGGCACCAGCCCGCAATGAGCACGCCACGACCGTTCCGACCCCGCGCCCCGCAGCACGGGCGTTCGGGCGCCTTCGGGTCATTGAGAGCGAGGTTATGCCATGAACAGGCAAGACGTCGTCGTGCTAGGCTTGCCAAGCAGCGGAAAGACCACCTACCTCGCCGCACTGCGGCATCTCATGACCGCCAACGAAGTGGACGTGGAGCTCAGGCTCGTCCACCTACGCGGTGAGGGGACCGAGCACCTGCATTTGCTCGTAGACCGTTGGTTGCGCGCAAAGGCGCAGGAACGAACCACTGAGGTCAAGAGCCGCACGGTGACGATGACCCTTCGGGAGAAAACCGGCGCGGAGTTCGAACTGCACTTCCCGGACATGGCGGGTGAGTCGTTCCAGCGCATGTGGGAGAAGCGAGAGTGCGATCCTTCGGTCGCGGCGCAGCTCCGTAGCCGCGGCGTTCTCCTCTTCGTTCATGCAAACAAGTACAAGGCCCCTACATGGGTTGTAGATGAAGTCCAGCAGAACAAGGCGCTAGGCATCGCTCCTGAACCGGAACAACCAGTCCCTTGGAAGCCAGAACACTCGGCCACGCAGGTCCAGCTTGTAGACCTTCTGCAGTCTCTCCAGTCAGCTCCCTTGGACGCCGGTCCGCGGCGCCTTGCCATAGTGCTCTCGGCGTGGGACAAGGCCGCCGCTGAAGGCCATGCGCCTGTAACGTATTTGGACCGCCACTTCCCGTTCCTGCGGCAATATCTTGAGAATGGCCTTGGCGAAGGCTGGACGTGGACGGTGTTCGGCGTCAGCGCCCAGGGCGGCGAGTACGACGAGGACGACAAGCCGCCTCGGGAAGAGGCGCAGCGCATGCGGGATGTGGACATTCCCTCGCAGCGAATCAAGGTTGTGACTGAGGGCGCAGAGTCCCATGACCTAACTGAGCCCCTCACTTGGCTGTTGGGATAGGGTTGGTAGTGGGTACAACCGTTCATCAGGCGTTGCATGGCTATTCCGATGGCCATCGTCAACTGGCTTGCTCAGCCGCTTTGTCGCCGAAGGACGCGCGCCTGGTCCTCGTCATGAGCGACGTGTCGGGCTCCGGCGTGACCGGCGAGGGCATCCCGTACATCACGGGCTACCCGCTCGCGGAGTCGGGCCTCTACGCGCTGGCGAAGACATGGCCCGCGACCGAGCTTCCCAGGCCAGGTTCTGTCTGGACGCACACCATCTTTGTCGAGTTCGCCGAGCTTGCAACTCTTGACCGTCCGTCCAGCCTAGCCAAACTGTTCCGCCGTCCTTCCATGGAGCAGCGATTCGGCTATGACAACGCGCTGCTACTTGGTAACGACCCTCTATGTTCGGAGATGTTGAGCGATGAAGAGCTGTTCTGGTTTGGACGCCTCGCCACAGGACTCTACGGACTCCCCGACGAGCCGATTTGGGCTCGACGTGACCCTGATTTCTATGTCGACGAAGTAGTGCTTCGGATATGGGACCAACAATGGCCCCGCCTGCGGCGCTCCTTCAAGTTCTGTACGCTCACGACCACCGACCGTTCTCAGGACGGATTTGCCTTCGACCTCCAGCTCTGTCCCAGTTCGGCGGCGACATCTCGCCTTCGATTCCAGGGGCGCTTCGAAGGGTGGGAAGCGGTAACCTCCAGTGACGAGGCTTGGATGCGAGGGCTACTTGCCGATGTTTGGCACCCCGAACGATCAGAGATACGACAAGCCCTGCGTCTGATAGGCACGGACGTACTCGGCGGGCGCGCAGCCATGCGCCCCATTTGCGAGCTTCTGGTGTCCCAGTCAGCCTCGATTCAGATGGACGTCAACCAGATTGTTGATTTGGTCAACGAACCTGGGCTTCTGGCGACGTCCAAGCTGGCCAAGATGTTTGCGCTTAGGACCGTGTTGCCTAGATCCGAGCACCTGAGCGACGAATCGTTGCGCTTCGTGGCAAAGAACATTGACTTCCTGCCTTCCGAGGAGCTCGAGGAATTTGCGCCGCCTTTCTCTGAGCGGCTCTGGGCGACTAACCCGGTCATGCTCGCCAGCCTTTGGCTTGATGATCGGCCTTCAGTTCAAATTCCTCTGCGCCACGCAGCCCAAGGCATCATCGCCGCCGAGCTTCTGGATGGACTTTCGGCCGCTCCTGACCTCGTCCACCCACTTCTAACGGTCAGACCCGACCTGGCGGAGCTTCCCGAGTTTTGGGGGCGTACTCAGTGTTGGCCAAAGGTTGTCGCAAACATCGGGATCGACCTCACGAGTCACGCAGTTCTTGATGCACTGGTCCTCGGGCTACATGATGAAGGGGCAATGACCTCTGCACTGCATGAGGTCGGTACGCTTGCCGTCTTGAAATGCATCCAGACCCTGGATCAGCAGCCTCAGGTCAGCCAGAACCTCGATGCTTGGGTGCGACATGCATGCTCCGACACGGACGCCGTGGCGAAATTCCTTGCGCAGTCGACGGCGTCAAGCGCCGGCACCATTTACCTCGTCTCGCAGCAGCTCCAGCCGGACGCTGTGCCCAATGACTTTGGCGACGACCCCTGGCTCATCGCATTGCGCTCGTACTCCAAATCTAGGAGGAAGCTTCCTGTTGAGTTGCTAGCCTACGGGTTCCGCAGGGGCATGGGCTGGCGCTCTAGGAGTGTGGCAGAGCTTCTTAGCATCACCTTTGAAGCACTGCATCGGGCTGCGGAGCAGGACAGCATCCCGGAGACAAGTTGGAGCATGCTTGAGAACGCGCTGCCTTCGGTGAGAAGCGACTTCTCTTGGGATCGCGCTCTAAGGCTCAGGAAGGCCGCAGCCAAGCGCGCAACGGACATGCGGTTCAGCGCTGAAGACTTCCTTGGTCTTGCTGAGTCGGAGGTTCTGTTCGGGGCACTTCTCGAGGAAGTTTGGCAGTTGTGGGACGGGTCATGGTTCCTGAAATCTATGGCCAAGGAGAGGGGACGCGGCAACACCCCGACTGCCCACAAATGTCATCAGCTTCTAATCGATTTCGTCGAACGGAAATCCCACTGGTGGTGATAGCGACATAACACCCTTTATCGCTGATGGCTCGCAGCGGATGACCATCAGTCAGACAGCCCTCGTTCCACCACCCAGAACCCGAACAGACCTGGCCGACAGATTCTGCTTCGGCAATTCACATCCCATAAGGTCTATAACCAAGGTCGTGATGCCATGATCGTAGAGTGACACCAGGGCTTCCGGTGCCACGATGAATCTACCCGGATCCGGTAGTCGCCTTCGCGCCACGCACAAGTGAGTCGCTGGCCGACGACTGGTGTTAGTCGTTGCAGTCATTGATGCAGCCCACCGTGAACGACTGAGATCAGCCTGAAGCGGCCAAGCCCAGGTCGGTTCTGCAACGAATGCTGCGGCCGTGTCCGCACCGCGATCCGGTCCCTGCGCTATGTCGATCATCCGGGACTCGGCGTTCTCGCCGAAGGGCGGGCATCACAGCCTTTGTGGTCGCATTAAATATTGTAGAGTCTTAAAAATTATTGTAATTCACAAACCCCCACCCACCAGTGCCACCGCCGATGCCGTGTGGTGCGGCTGGCAGGTGGGTCGCTGCGCCCAGCGCGCGGGGGTGAAGCGCCCGGCCAGGCTGGCCACGGCGGCGCTCTCCAGGGCCTCTTCCATGGTCATGGCCGGCAGCAGCCCGGCAAAGCGCTGGGCCAGCATGGATTTGCCGGATCCGGGCGGCCCCATCATCAGCAGGCTGTGCCCGCCAGCGGCCGCGATCTCCAGTGCGCGCTTGGAGGCCGCCTGGCCCTTGATGTCCGAAAGATCGGCATAGGCCACCTGCGTGGCCAGCGGCGCGGGTTGCAGCAGACACCAGCCGTCGTCCGGGGCGCTGGCGTCGTCCATGGATTCCTGGCTGCCTGCCGGCAGGAACTGCCGCACGACATCGAGCAGATGCCGGGCGCGGTACACCTGTGCGTCGGGTACCAGGGCGGCCTCTTCGGCACTGCCGGGCGGCAGCACCAGCCGCACCGCCACGCCGTGGGCCCGCAGTGCCAGGCTCGTGGCCAGCGCGCCGCGCACGGGGCGCAATTGCCCGGACAGCGACAGCTCCCCGGCGAATTCATGGCCGGCCAGGCGGCCCGCGTCGATCTGCCCGCTGGCGGCCAGGATGCCCAGGGCAATGGGCAGGTCGAAGCGGCCCGAATCCTTGGGCAGATCGGCGGGCGCCAGATTGACCGTGATGCGCTTGTTGTGGGGGAACTCCAGCCCTGCGTTCTGCAGTGCCGAGCGCACCCGCTCGCGCGCTTCCTTCACTTCCAGATCGGCCAGGCCGACCAGGGTGAAGCTGGGAAGCCCGTTGGCCAGATGCACCTCGACGGTGACGGAGGGCGCTTCCAGCCCCAGGAGCGCGCGACTTTGCACCAATGCAAGACTCATGAACGGTTTTCTCCCCAGATGGGTGCGGTGGGTGGAGGGTTGTTGTCTGCTGGCGGCGTTGCGCACCAAGGGGGTGCAACGGTGCGGCGCCACTGCCAATGTAAGGGCGAATGCACGCCGTGGGTGCGGACCTTGTCGCCATGGAGATCCGCAACATGGCACGGACCGTGCTTTGCACAACTGTCCCCACTCTTCATTACACCGGAGGAACCATGATCCGCGCATCCATCAAGCTTCTGACCGTTGCCTGTGCTGCAGCCCTGCCGTTGCTGGCCAGTGCCCAGCTCACCGGCAATGTCAGCATGACCAGCAACTACAAGTTCCGGGGGCAGGACCAGGACACCGGCAAGGTCAGCGCCTTCAAGCCCGCGTTGCAGGGCGGTTTCGACTATGCCTTTGGTGACACCGGCTGGTATGTCGGCAACTGGAACTCCAGCGTGAACTGGCTGCCCGGCAATTCCCTGGAATCCGACCTGTACGGTGGCTACAAATTCAAGGCCGGCGAGGTGGACCTGGATGTGGGTGCCCTGAGCTATCTGTATCCCGGCAACACCAGCGGCAACACCACCGAACTTTATGGCGCTGCCACCTATGGCCCGCTCACGGCCAAGTACTCGCACACCGTGTCCAAGGACTATTTCGGCTGGGCGGGCGCCAAGTCCGGCTCGGGCCTGCGGGGGCGCAACACCGGCTACCTGAACGTCGCGGTGGCCCAGGAAGTGATGCCCAAGGTGACGCTGAAGGCAGCGGTGGGCTTTACCCGCTTTTCCGGCGACATCCGGGACAGCGGCGTGCCCAGCTACATGGATTATCAATTCGGTGGCGCCTACGACTTCGGCGACGGTCTGACCCTGGGCGCCGCCATCGTGGGCGCCAACAAGAAAGACTATTTCGGTTCCGTCAACAAAGCCCGCGTGATCGCCACGCTCACCAAAACCCTGTAATTCACAGTGGGCGCGCAGGCGCCCCATCGGAGGAACCCCAAATGAAAATGGTGACAGCCATCATCAAACCCTTCAAGCTCGACGAAGTGCGCGAAGCCCTTTCCGACATCGGGGTGCAAGGCATCACGGTGACCGAGGTCAAGGGCTTCGGGCGCCAGAAGGGCCATACCGAGCTGTACCGCGGCGCGGAGTACGTGGTCGACTTTCTGCCCAAGGTCAAGATCGAGGCCGCCGTGGCCGACGAGCTGGTGGACCGCGTGATCGAAGCCATCGAAGGCGCGGCGCGCACCGGCAAGATTGGTGACGGCAAGATTTTCGTCAGCCATCTGGAGCAGGTGGTGCGCATCCGCACCGGCGAAACCGGCAAGGAAGCCCTTTAAGCGCGCCCCAGGGCCCGCTGCATTCCACAGAGAGAACATGCCATGAAAAAACTGCTTGCCTCCTTCATCCTGGGACTGGGCCTGCTGTCCGCAGGATCGATGTCCCTGGCCCAGGCGCCCGCCCCGGCTGAAACCACCGCTGCCGCTCCGGCGGCAGAAGCCGCGGCGCCCGCCGCCCCCGTGGCTGCGCCGGCCGATGCCGCCGCAGCACCCGCAGCCGCCACTGCCGAGGCCGCCCCTGCAGCACCCGCGCCCAAGCTCGATTCGGGCGACACCGCGTGGATGCTCACCTCCACCCTGCTCGTGATCCTGATGGTCATCCCGGGCCTGGCCCTGTTCTACGGCGGCCTGGCACGCTCCAAGAACATGCTGTCGGTACTGGTGCAGGTGTTCGTGATCTTTGCGCTGATCACCGTGCTGTGGGCCGTCTATGGCTACAGCCTGACCTTTGCCGGCGAGGGCCAGTTCTTCGGTGGCTTCGACAAGCTCTTCCTCAAGGGCATCGCGCCAGACACGCTGTCGGGTCTGCTGCCGACGATTCCCGAATACGTGTTCGTGGCCTTCCAGTCCACCTTTGCCGCCATCACCGTGGCGCTGATCGTGGGTTCGTTCGCCGAGCGCATCAAGTTTGCTGCCGTGCTGATCTTCGCCGTGCTGTGGTTCACCTTCAGCTACATCCCCATGGCCCACATGGTGTGGGGCGGCGGCCTGCTGGGCAAGGACGGCGCGCTTGACTTTGCTGGCGGCACCGTGGTGCACATCAATGCCGGTATCGCCGGCCTGGTGGGTGCCTACATGGTGGGCAAGCGCATCGGTTTCGGCCGCGAAGCGCTCACGCCCCACAGCCTGACGCTGACCATGGTGGGCGCCTCGCTGCTGTGGGTGGGCTGGTTCGGTTTCAACGCCGGCTCGGCCGGCGCCGCCAACGGCGCAGCCGGCCTGGCCTTCATCAACACCATCCTGGCCACGGGCGCTGCCACGCTGTCCTGGCTGGCCGGTGAAGCCCTGCACAAGGGCAAGGCCTCCATGCTGGGTGCTGCCTCGGGTGCGGTGGCGGGTCTGGTGGCCGTCACGCCGGCCGCCGGTTTCGTGGGTCCCATGGGTTCCATCGTGATGGGCCTGATTGCTGGCGTCATCTGCCTGTGGGGCGTGGGTGGCCTCAAGAAGATGCTGGGCGCCGACGATGCGTTCGACGTGTTCGGCGTGCACGGCGTGGGCGGCATCCTCGGTGCCATCCTGACCGGTGTGTTTGCCTCGCAGAACCTGGGCGGCACAGGTGGCCTCGCTCCCGATACCTTTGCCATGGGTGCCCAGGTGTGGATCCAGACCAAGAGCGTGCTGCTCACCATCGTGTGGTCGGGCGTGGTCTCGTTCATCGCTTACAAGATCGCCGATCTGCTCGTGGGTCTGCGGGTATCCGAGGAAGCCGAACGCGAAGGGCTGGACATCACTTCGCACGGCGAAACAGCCTACAACCGCTGATCGCTCCCGCGCTGCGGTGTCTGGTGGCACCGCAGCGCTTGCTGATGGAGGGAGAAACCTCCAGGTCTTGGCCCGCCCTTTCGGCGGGCCTTTTTTCTGGGGGCAAGGCCCTGGTGTGCGCTGTGACCTGCGTGGGGCGCGGGTGGAATGCACGGTCCCTGTTCAAAAAATTCACATGCCCAGGCCGGCATACCCAGGAACAGTGCCGCTACCATGCAGGCCATGGAATTCGCCCTTCGCCAGCTGGTTGACCGTGTCCGCGCCGCCGCCGCCGCGCAAACCCCCCTGCGCATCCGGGGTGGGGGCACCAAGGACTTTCATGGCCTTGCGCTGCGCGGCGAGGTGCTCGATACCCGTGCATTCACCGGCATCGTGGGCTATGAGCCCAGCGAGCTGGTCGTCACGGCGCGCGCGGGCACGCCCTTGTCCGAGCTGGAGGCCGTGCTGGCCGAAAAAGGCCAGTGCCTGCCCTTCGAGCCCCCCCATTTCGGACCGGGTGCCACCGTGGGCGGCATGGTGGCCGCTGGCCTCAGCGGCCCTGCCCGCGCCAGCGTGGGCGCCGTGCGCGATTATCTGCTGGGTGTGGTGCTGCTCAACGGCCGCGCCGAGCTGCTCACCTTCGGCGGCCAGGTCATGAAGAATGTGGCGGGCTACGACGTTTCGCGCCTCATGGCGGGCGCCTGGGGCACGCTGGGCCTGCTCACCGAGGTGAGCCTCAAGGTGCTGCCCGTGGCGCCCGCCGAGGCCACGCTGCGCTTTGAATGCAGCCAGGCCGATGCCCTGCGCCGGCTGCACGCCTGGGGCGGCCTGCCCCTGCCGCTCAACGCCAGCTGCTGGGTAGAGGACGCGGGCGTGGGCACGCTGTTTGTGCGCCTGCGTGGCGCGGTGGCGGCGGTGGATGCGGCCTGCCGCAGCATGGGCGGTACGCGGCTCGACAACGCCACCGTGGCGCCCGACTGGCAGGCCTGCCGCGAGCAGACGCTGCCCTGGTTTTCCGCCCGCCAGGCCCAGCCTGGGCAGGCGCTGTGGCGCCTGTCTGTGCCCGCCACGGCCCCCGTGCTGGCGCTGCCCGAGGGGGCTTCGCCGCTGATCGAATGGCATGGCGCCCTGCGCTGGGTGCAGGCGCCGCTGGCGAAGGGCGATGCGTTGCGCCAAGCCGCCCGGGCTGTGGGTGGAAGTGCTGCGTTATTCATGGCTGATGGCGCAGAGCAATCAAGCGTTGCCGGCCCATTGGATCTGGAATCTTCGGCGCTGGCACAGATCCATGCGCGCCTCAAGCACAGCTTCGACCCGGCCGGCATCTTCAACCCCGGTCGCATGGCGCCGCAGTGGTGAGGGGCGCGCACATGGTGGCCAGCGACATCGGGCAAGCGAAGCCGCACCAGGGCGCCGCAGGCTGAACATGCGCCGCCTGCGTCATCTCACCGGCCACCACCGCACGGGCACCAGCAACCGCGTGCTCGGTCTGTTGCTGGCCTTCAATGCCGGGGCGGTGAATGCAGGTGGTTTTCTGGTGGTCCACCTGTACACCTCGCACATGACGGGTTTTCTGTCGATGCTGGCCGACAACCTCGTGCTGGGCAACATGGTGCTGGTGCTCAGCGCCCTGGGGGCCTTGCTGGCCTTCATCAGCGGGGCGGCCACCACGGCGGTGATGGTGAACTGGGCGCTGCAGCGCAAACTGCACAGCAGCTATGCGCTGCCGCTGTTGCTGGTGGCGCTGCTCATGCTCGTGTTCGGGCTGGTGGGCGCCATCACGCTCGACTGGCGCACACCTTTTGCCGTGCCCATGACGGTGCTGCTGCTGTCCTTCATCATGGGGCTGCAGAACGCCACCGTGACCAAGATGTCCTCGTCCCAGATCCGCACCACCCACATGACGGGCGTGGTGACCGACCTGGGCATCGAGCTGGGCAAGATGCTGTACTGGAACCGCACCGGCACCGCGCTCGAAAACCAGGTGCGCGCCAACCAGGCCCGGCTGCGGCTGTTCGCGGGGCTGGCGTCGGTGTTTCTCGTGGGCGGCATTGCCGGGGCGGCCGGCTTCAAGCATGTGGGCTTTGTCTTTGTGGTGCCGCTGGCGCTGGTGCTGCTGGTCCTGTCGCTGCCCCCGCTGTGGGCCGACCGCGCGCGCCTGCGCCATCCGCTGCGCAAGGCCGGGCCCGCCCGGCTGCCCCCCATTCCTTGAAGTGATCTTGTTGACCCGTCCAGGCTGCACCCCATGCAAACCCAACTGACCCCTGAATACCGCGCGCGCCCCGATGGCCTGGAGGCCGAAGCCATCCTGCGCAAATGCGTGCACTGCGGTTTCTGCACGGCCACCTGCCCCACCTACCAGCTGCTGGGCGACGAGCTCGACGGCCCGCGCGGCCGCATCTACCTCATCAAGCAGGTGCTCGAAGGCGAGGCCCCCACGCGCAAGACGCAGATGCACCTGGACCGGTGCCTGACCTGCCGCAACTGCGAAAGCACCTGCCCCAGCGGCGTGCAGTATGGCCACCTGATCGACATCGGCCGCAAGATCGTTGATGAAAAAGTGGCCCGACCCCTGGGCGAGAAGGCCCTGCGCTGGGCGCTGAAAGAGGGCCTGCCATCGCCCCTGTTTGCCCCCGCCATGAAGATGGGCCAGGCAGTGCGCGGCCTGCTGCCCCCATCCCTCCAGGCCAAGGTGCCCGCGCCGCAGCCGGCCGGGGCCTGGCCCACGCGCGAACATGCGCGCAAGGTGCTCATGCTGGCCGGCTGTGTGCAGCCGGCCATGATGCCCAACATCAACACCGCCACGGCGCGCGTGCTCGACGCGGTGGGCATCCAGACCGTGATCGCATCCAAGGCGGGCTGCTGCGGCGCCGTCAAGTTCCACCTCAACGACCAGGAAGGCGGCAAGGCCGAGATGCGCGCCAACATCGATGCCTGGTGGCCGCTGGTGGAGGCGGGCGGCGTCGAATCCATCGTCATGAACGCCTCGGGCTGCGGCGTCACCGTCAAGGAATACGGCCACGTCCTCAAGGACGACCCGCAGTACGCCGCCAAGGCCGCGCGCATCAGCGCCCTCACGCGGGATCTGTCGGAACTGCTACCCGCCATGCTGCCCGAGCTGGCGCAAAAACTGGCGGGCCGCGTGCAGCCGCCCGACGTACTTTTTGCCTACCACCCGCCCTGCACGCTGCAGCATGGCCAGCAACTGCGCGGCGGCGTCGAGACGCACCTGAACCAGCTGGGCTTCCAGCTGCGCGTGGCGCGCAACGAATCCCATCTGTGCTGCGGCTCGGCGGGCACGTATTCGGTGCTCAACCCGGGCCTCTCGTACCAGCTGCGCGACCGCAAGCTCGGTGTGCTGGGCGACGCCTTTGGCGAGCAGGCCCCCGACGTCATCCTGTCGGCCAACATCGGTTGCATCACGCACCTGCAAAGCGGCACCTCCACCCCCGTGCGGCACTGGGTGGAAGTGCTGGACGAGGCGCTGGACGCTGCCGATGCGATGCCCGCAGGTGAACCGGGCGGGCAGAAGCGCAATGTTCGATGAGCCCTTGAGCGAGGTGTAATGCCATGCAATCCGCAACCCAACAACTGGTTCGCATTCCGGTGGACAGCGGGTTTATCGAGGGCGCATGGGAGAGTCCACCCGACAGCCAGGGTCTGGTGCTCTTTGCCCACGGCAGCGGCAGCAGCCGGCACAGCCCGCGCAACAACCATGTGGCACGGGTGTTGCGGGAACGGGGCTTGGCCACCTTGCTGGTCGATCTGCTGACGCCCGAGGAAGACCGCGCCGAGGCCACGCGGTTTGATATTGCGCTTTTGACACAGCGCCTGCTGGATGTGACCGACTGGGCCAGGCGCCAGCCAGCGATGGCGTTGGTGCCCATGGGGTATTTTGGTGCGAGCACCGGTGCCGCTGCGGCCTTGCGTGCGGCCGCGGCGCTGGGGGGCAGCATACGGGCCGTGGTGTCCCGCGGTGGCCGCCCGGACCTGGCATCCGCCCGTGATCTTGCACGGGTGCGGTGTCCGACCTTGCTGTTGGTGGGCGCTTGCGATGAAGAGGTGCTGGCGCTCAACCGGCGCGCTGCCGCACACATGCCCGGGACCACGGTCTTGACGGTCGTCCCCCATGCCACCCATCTGTTTGAGGAGCCGGGGGCGCTGGAAACCGTGGCCCAGCTGGCGGCGGACTGGTTCGCGCAGCATCTGCCGGCACCGGGGGTGCCGGCTTCAGGCGCCCAGTAGCGAGATCACTTCCGCGTCGTCCACCTGCGGAAAGTGGCGGTAAAACTGGCCCACGGCCTGGAAGTGGGCCGGCGCATGCAGGCACACCACGTCGTCGGCCATGGGGCGGATTTTCTCCAGGGCCTCGGGCGATGCCACGGGAATGGCGCAAACCAGCCGCGCGGGCTGGCGCAGGCGCAGGCTGTGCAGCGCGGAAATCATGGTTGCGCCCGTGGCCAGGCCGTCGTCCACCACGATCACCACGCGCCCGTGCGGATCGACCGGGGGACGGATTGGGGTGTACTGCACCCGGCGCGAGTGGATCGTGGCCATCTGCTTCTGTTTTTCCGCGGCGATGTAATCCTGGTCGGCTCCCACTGCGGCTGCGTAGGGTGCGATGTAGGTCCACCCGTTTTCCGCCACCGAGCCGATGGCCACTTCCGGCTCGAAGGGGGCGCGCAGCTTGCGCACCAGCACCACATCCAGGTCGCCACCGAGCTGTGCTGCAACGATCTTGCCGATGGGCACGGCGCCCCGCGGAATGGCCAGCACCAGGGGATGCTGGGCGCTGAAAGCGGCCAGGCGGTCCGCCAGCTGGTGGGCGGCGTCGTCGCGGTCTTTGAACATGGGGGTGCCTCGGGCGGTTTCAGCGCGGCCGATCGGGCTGCACGAGCTCAATGCGGAAATCGGGCTCGTAGGGGGGGACATGGCACTCGATGATGTCCGGCGGGGCAACGCCCAGGCGCACGCCCACCACATCGGCATGGAGGGGCAGGCGGGTGGTGACCCGGTCCACCAGGCAGGCCACACGGATGGCCGCGGGTTGCTTGCGTGCCAGATAGTCCACCACCTTCAGCAGCGAATGCCCGGTGTACAAGACGTCGTCCACGACCAGCACCGTGTGCCCGCGCAAATCCAGTGCCGCATGCTGCGCCTGCTCTGTCAGCTGGGTTTCCGGATGGAGCAGGGTGAGGTCGTCCGCATACCGCTTGACCTGCAGATCCAGCCGCAAGGGCTGCGGCAGGCCATACCGCTCCATCATCCGTGTGCACAGACGGTCCGCCAGGGGGGCGCCCCGGCGCAGCACGCCAATCACCGCCACCTGGCGGGCTGCATCCAGCAGAGCGTGGGCCTGCCGAGCCATCCCGTCGATGACGGACAGCAACGCCTGTGTGCCATACAGGACGGTTCGTGCGCCGGAGGGAGCCGTCATGGGAGCCGTCGCTTGTGGAGGCGGTCGTTGACGGCGGCCTTGAACCGGCCAGCCAGCCGGCCGCTGCAGAATATCCGTGAAGCCATGGTGTCTCCTCCGAGGATTGAACACGCGCGGGACAGAGCCCACTTTATGGGGCACCGCCGCGGGCGTCAATCCCGCGCCGCGTTGCGGTTTGCAACGCGGCTTCGCTTGCGGTACTGTCTGAGGCGTGGTCGGGGAAGCTTTGGCCTTGGGCCACCTACAGGAGATCTTCATGGCGATCCATCACAACCCGCGCGACAAGCAAGCGCCCCACACGGGCAAGGTCGAGAACGACACCAACAAGGTGGGCGAGCAGGACCCCACCCAGATCAACCAGGGCAAGCGCACGCCCGAAAGCCGCAGCGACCGCGAATCGCATGTGGGCGGCAGCAACCAGTCGCAATCGCGGCGAGACCCGCCGGGAAACAGCAACCGTTAGGGAAGGCCATCCTTTCCGGGATGCGCCTTGTTTGTGTACGGTGGTCCGCTCTCCTGCGGCGCATATCGGGCTACTTTCGGGGCCACCAGCGGCATGCATCCCCTTGTCTTGAATGGGTTGTTGCGGCGCGGGTCGGAAGGGCCTTGGCGCCAACGCTGGCATGATCGAGGGTTTTGTTGCCCTCCGATCCGCTACGCCATGACCGACAACGTGCCAGAACAAGAACCCACAGCGGCGCCCGCCGCCCCGGTAGCCGCTGCCAGTGCCCCGCAGGCATTGCAGCAGCCCGAGACTGGCGACAGTGCTCCGGCAGCCATTGCCGAGGCCGCTGCTGCGGCGGATGCCCAGCGCGGCCATCGTCCCCCCCGGGGTGGGCGTGGTGGCCGCAACAGCGGCCGTGATCGCTCCCGTGCCCAGGGCCAGGCGCCGGCAGGCCCACAGGCACCGTCGCGCACGCCGCCCCGCACCCACCCGGTGCTGGAGCAGCTGGCGGGGCTCTATCCCCATCTGTTTGGTGCGGTGTTCCTGCCGCTCAAGCGCGGCATCTTTCAGGATCTGCTCGAAGCACATCCCGAGCTGTTCGAGCGCGATGCGCTCAAGGTGGCGCTGGGCATCCACACCCGCTCCACCCGCTACCTGCAGAGCGTGGCCGCCGGTGAAAAGCGCCACGACCTGGCGGGCCAGCCCGTCGAGGACATGGCTCCCGAGCATGTGCACCATGCGCTGCTGGAGGTGTTCCGCCGCCGCAAGGCCCGGGCGGGCGAAGACGTTTTGCCCAAGCTGCGCAAGCGCATGATCCAGGCGTTCGAGACTTCGGGCCTCACGCGCGAGGCCTACACCGAGCTGGTCACCGGCCGCGATGAAGCGGCCAATGCCATCCTGCAAGAAGCCTTCGCGGAATGGGCGGCCCGCAATGCCAAGGACGAAGCCCTGCTGCGCGCCTTCGAGGCCAGCGGCCAGACGCTGGAGGCCTTTGCCGACATGTACGGCATGGATTCGCGCCAGACCGGCCAGATGCTGGAGCGCGCGCGCCGCCAGCGTCCGCCCGCAGCGGCAGACTGATCGCTGTGTTCTGGGGATGGCCTGCATAACTCCCTGCGGTCGGTGATAGCGCGCCTCGGGCGGTCCACTGCGTTGCTTTTCTTGCCCATAGCCGGGCTATTGGCTGCAAAAAGACGCCTGGTGGCCCATCCCGATCCGCACTACCCCCGGCTCGCGCGGGTCCTGCAGGTCATCCCTGGGTGGCCAGCGCCGCCTCGATGTCGCCCGCCAGCTTTTGGGGCGCATCCTGCGGCGCATAGCGGCGGATCACGCGGCCATCCCGGCCCACGAGGAACTTCGTGAAGTTCCACTTGATGGCCTTGCTGCCCAGCAGGCCCGGGGCTTCGGCGGTGAGCCACTGGTACAGCGGCGACGCCTGGGCGCCGTTCACATCGATCTTGGCCATCATCGGAAAGCCCACGCCGTAGTTGCGCTGGCAGAAGCTGGCGATCTCATCGTTGCTGCCCGGGTCCTGGTGGCCGAACTGGTTGCAGGGAAACCCCAGCACCACCAGGCCCTTGTCGCCGTATTGCTGATGCAGCTCTTGCAGCCCGCCGAACTGCGGCGTGAAGCCGCAGGCGCTGGCCGTGTTGACGATCAGCAAGACCTTGCCCTCGAACTGCCGCAATGGCACGGCAGGCCCGCTCATGGGCTGGACTTCCAAGTCATACAGGCTGGACATTGGCAACTCCTTGGGGAAGAACCTTTTCGAAGAGCCCATGGTAGCGGCTGGCGCCGGGTATTGCCCCGGCTGTCAGGTGCTGGCCTGGCGCCGGGGTGGCGATGCCGCCAGCAGCGCCGCCAGCATGATCAGCGCGCCGCCCAGCAGGGTGCGCGGTGCCAGCGTGGCAGAAGTCAGCAGGGCCGACGACACGCTGGCAAACACCACTTCCGACAGCATCACCAGCGCCGTGGTGCCCGCGGCCAGCCGGGCGGCGCCGTACTGCAGGGCGTAGTTGCCCAGCACAAAGGCCAGAGCCAGCGCGAGCGCCAGCAACACCCAGGCCAGCGCCGGAGCGGGCAGGGCGGGCACGGTCCCCGCTGCCAGCCCCAGCGCGGCACTGGTGCAGGCCAGCAGGGCACCGCCACCAAACATGGCCAGCATGCGCGCATCGCCGGGCACGGCATGCAGGCGCCGCAGCGTGACGTTGGTGAGGGCAAAGCAGAAGCCACCTGCCAGCGCCAGCAGGTCGGCGCCCGAGAGGTGGGCCGCCAGCCTGCCCCACGATGCGCCGGCCGGCACCAGCACCAGCGCCACGCCCGCAAAGGCCAGCAGCAGCCGCACCAGTGCCATGCCCGTGGGGCGTTCGCCTAGCACCTTCCAGGCCAGCAGCACCGACCAGGCGGGCATCAGGTAGAACAGCAGCACCACGCGCACCACGTCGCCCACCGTCACGGCCCAATTGAAGGCCACGTTGGTCAGGCCCGAGCTCAGTGCCAGCAGCCACAGGGCGGGGTGCTGCCGCGCGTTGCGCAGCGCCTGCGGCCGGGCCAGCAGCAGGCAGGCCAGGGCCAGCGCATACATCAGCGCCGTGGCCCACAGCGGGTGCAGCCCGGCGGCGTGCAGCTGCCGAAAGGGCCACCACGAGACGCCCCACACAAAGGCGTTGAGCACCAGGGCCAGTATGGGGAAGATGGTAGGCATCAAAAGCGCGTGCAGCGCTCATGTGTCAAGCGCCAATAGCTATTCAGCAAATAGCATCAATGGTGGGTGTCCTGCCGGGCGATGTGCAGCAGGTGGTTCAGTTCCTCGCCATGGTGGCGGCAGTTGCGGGCGTGCCAGCGCTGGATGATCCACATGGTGCCCGCCACCACCACGCCAAACACGATGATGGCGCCGAAGACCGACAGCCCCAGCTTGAGCGACAGGCTGTAGAAAGCGCCCAGGCCCAGGATGCAGGCCTGTTCGTTGAAGTTCTGCACCGCAATCGAGCGCCCCGCACCCATGAGGTTGTGCCCCCGGTGCTGCAGCAGGGCGTTCATGGGGACGACCAGGAAGCCGCCCAGCCCGCCCAGCAGGATCAGGAATGGAATGGCCACCCAGATGTTGCGGATGAACACCATCAGGATCAGCAGCAGTCCCATCGTGATGCCCAGCGGAATCACGCGCGTGGCCATGTCCAGGCGCATGCGCATCGATGCCGCCACGGCGCCCACGGCGGTGCCAATGGCCACCACGCCGGTCAGGGCCGAGGCCTGCGTGGTGTTGTAGCCCAGGGCCACGCCGGCCCAGGCCAGCACGATGAACTTGAGGTTGCCGCCGGCACCCCAGAACAGGGTGGTGGTGGACAGCGAAATCTGCCCCAGCTTGTCGCGCCACAGGCGGCTGTTGCAGGCCCAGAAGTCGGGCAGCAGGGCCAGGGTGCTGGAGATCAGGCCGCGCTGCGGGTCCTGGCGCAGCGGGCGCATCTCCACGCCCGTGTGCGGGATGCGCGTGTTGAACCAGGCGGCCAGGGCATACACCACGATGAGTGCGGCAATGGCCGCTTCGGCAGCGGTATCAACACCGGTGTCTATCTTGGGAACGTCGATGGACAGCAGCGCCGCCGACAGCTGCGGCCCTACGAGCTGCCCGCCCAGCAGCACCCCGAGAATGATGGAGGCAATGGTCAGCCCCTCGATCCAGCCGTTGGCCTTGACCAGCTGCGATGCCGGCAGCAGCTCGGTGAGGATGCCGTACTTGGCAGGCGAATAGGCCGCTGCGCCCAGCCCCACCACGGCATAGGCAATCAGGGGATGGGAGCCGAACAGCATCATCAGGCAGCCGGCGATCTTGATGGCATTGCTGACGAACATGACCTTGCCCTTGGGCAAGGCATCGGCAAACGCGCCCACGAAAGGCGCCAGTACCACATAGAACAGGGCAAACATGGGCACCAGCGCGGCGCGTTGCCACTCGGGGGCGCCCCCTGTGCGCAGAAGTTCGACGGCGGCCACGAAGAGTGCGTTGTCGGCGAGCGAGCTGAAAAACTGCGCCGACATGATGGTGTAGAAACCGCGCTTCATCGAATGGCTGGAGGGGTATCAGTGAGGCTGATGCGCGATTAAATTGGGAGGCCGCATACAGGTGACTGGCGGTTATATCACGCCCCCCCGGGCCCGCAATGCCAGAATCCCATGCTCGTTTCCCCCACTCTTCCCATGCCGCGCCCGATCCACGCCACCATCCATACCGCTGCCCTGCACCACAACCTTGAGCGCGTGCGCCAGGCCGTGCCCGACGCCAGAACCTGGGCCGTGGTCAAGGCCAATGCCTACGGCCACGGCATCGAGCGGGCCTTTGAAGGCCTGCGTGCCGCCGACGGTTTTGCCCTGCTCGACCTGGCCGAGGCCGAGCGTGTGCGCCACCTGGGCTGGCGCGGCCCCATCCTGCTGCTGGAGGGCGTGTTCGAGCCGCGCGACCTGGAGCTGTGCTCGCGCCTGTCGCTGTGGCACGCCGTGCACTGCGACGAGCAGATCGACATGCTGGCCGCCCACAAGACGCAGGTGCCGCACCGCGTGTTCCTCAAGCTGAACTCGGGCATGAACCGCCTGGGCTTCACGCCACAGCGCTACCGCAGCGCCTGGGCGCGCCTGAATGCGCTGCCGCAGGTGGACGAGATCTCGTTCATGACCCATTTCAGCGATGCCGACGGCGCGCGGGGCATTGCGCACCAGATGGCGGCGTTCAATGCGGCCACGCAGGACCTGCCCGGCGAGCGCAGCCTGTGCAACAGTGCCGCCGCGCTGCGCCATGCCAGCGACGCCCAGGTGCGGGGCGACTGGGTGCGTGCCGGCATCGTGCTGTACGGCAGCGCGCCCGACCACCCCGAGCACCGGGCGGCGCAGTGGGACCTGCAGCCCACCATGACGCTGGCCACCCGCATCATCGGCACGCAGCAGCTGCAGGCGGGCGATACCGTGGGCTACGGCTCGCGTTTCACGGCCGAGGGGCCGCTCACCATCGGCGTGGCCGCCTGCGGCTATGCCGACGGCTACCCGCGCCATTGCGACACCGGCACGCCCGTGCTGGTGAACGGCGTGCGCACGCGCCTGGTCGGCCGCGTCAGCATGGACATGGTCACCGTGGACCTGAACCCCGTCATGGCAGCGGGCGTGGAGGCCGGTTTCGGCAGCGAAGTCACGATGTGGGGGCGGGCGGGCAACGGCACGGTCCTGCCCATCGACGAGGTGGCGCAGGCCGCCGGCACCGTGGGCTACGAGCTGATGTGCGCCCTGGCGCCGCGCGTGCCCGTGGCGGTGGACTGAGCTCACGGCGAGGCCAGGGGCTGGGAACCTGGCAAAAACCGTCCGTCGCGCGACGGGTATGCACTATCTGCAAGTCAAGTTCAATAGCCTTCCTTGTTGCTCCCTTTTAGGGAGCTTTCACCGCTTGTAGAGCAACGGGTTTGACCTGTTTTGACCGCAGCCTGAACGTCAGCATGGGTTGGCGTGGGCCGTGACGAATGGCGCAAAGACGCGCATACTGAAAACCATGCGTGCCAGCCTGTTGATCCTTGCGCCGCTAGCGGTGGTGTCGTTGTGCACCTGGGGTGCGGGTGCGGGTGCGGCGCGGGCGCAGTCCGGTGAATCCGACGCCAACCGGGCGGCCGGCCTGCGCCAGGAGGCCATCGCCTACGAACATGGCGAAGGCGTGGCGCGCGATCCGCTGCGGGCCGCCGCACTCTACTGCGCCAGCGCACGGCTGGGCGACATGCTGGCCCAGTACAACCTCGGGTGGATGTACGCCCACGGGCGGGGTGTGGTGCGCGACGATGGGGCGGCCGCCTTTTTCTTCCAGGCCGCCGCCGAGCAGGGCCTGGGCGTGGCTGCGCGCATGCTGCAGGTGGTGGGCGGCGCCACGGACGAAGTGCCCGAGTGCCTGCGGCCGCCACCGCCCGCTCCGGTTCAGGTGGCCCAGCCCGGCGTCAACTACCAGCGGGTCGCGCCGCGCAAGATCGTGGAGCTGGTGCTCAAGATGGCGCCGCAATACCAGGTCGAGCCGCAGCTGGCGCTGGCCATCATTGCCGCCGAGTCGAACTTCAACACCCAGGCACTGTCGCCCAAAAATGCGCAGGGCCTGATGCAGCTGATTCCCGAAACCAGCGAGCGCTTCAACGTCAAGAACCCGTATGACCCGGCACAGAACATCCGTGGTGGCCTGACCTACCTGCGCTGGCTGCTGGCCTACTTCGAAGGCGACGTGGCGCTGGTGGCTGCGGCCTACAACGCCGGCGAGGGCAAGGTCGAGCGCTACCGCGGCGTGCCGCCCTACCTGGAGACGCGCGCCTACGTGCAACGCATCCTGAAAGCCGTTGGTGCCACCGCGCACCCGTTCGATCGCAGCGTGGCGCAGCCCTCGCCAGCGCTGGAGCGCATTCGACTGGCGCTGCGGCACAAGTAGGCTGGGCGCTCTGGCGCAGGTGCCTTGGCGGCTGCTTTCAGGGCGCCGACCCCACGGTGCATATGGATACAAGCACAAAGTTGTTTCGGCGGCGCCCACCCTGGGTCACAGTAGGGTTTTGTTTTCTGAGAGGCACAAGCCCATGCAATTCAAACCCCTGCTCCTTGCCGCCGCGCTGGCTGCCACCCTGCCCCTGGCCGCGCAGGCCACGACCTTCCGCTGGGCGCGTGCGGTGGATGTGTCGTCGTGGGACGTGCATGCCCAGAACGTGGGCGTGAACAACGCCCTGCACGCGGCCGTGTACGACACGCTGGTCGAATACAACAGCAAGACCTTCAAGCCCGAGCCCGCGCTGGCCACCGAATGGAAGCCGGTGAGCCCCACCCAGCTGCGCCTGAGCCTGCGCAAGGGCGTGAAGTTCAGCGACGGCAGCGAGTTCACGGCCGACGACGCCAAGTTCTCGCTCGAGCGCGCCAAGTCGAAAAGTTCCAACTACGCGGTCTATGCCCAGGGCATCGACCGGGTGGAAAAGGTCAACAGCCACACCATCGACATCTTCTCGGACGTTCCCAACCCGGTGCTGCTCAACCAGCTGACCGAGCTGCGCATGCTCAGCAAGGCCTGGGCCGAGAAGAACAAGTCGGTCGAGCCCAAGGACATCAAGAACAAGGACGAAACCTTTGCCCACCGCAACGCCCTGGGCACGGGGCCGTTCGTGCTCCAATCGTGGACGCCCGACCAGCGCGTGGTGCTGGCGCCCAATCCGCACTGGTGGGGCAAGGGCAAGTTCGCCACCAACGTGACCGAGGTGGTCTACACCCCCATCAAGTCCGATGCCACGCGCACGGCGGCGCTGCTGTCGGGCGAGATCGACTTCATCATCGACCCGAGCCTGCAGGATCTGGCGCGGGTGCGCCAGACGCAGGGTCTGAAGGTGCTGGAAGGCGCCGAATACCGCACCATCTTTCTGGGCATGGACCAGTTCCGCAGCGAGTTGCCAGGCTCGAACGTCAAGGGCCAGAACCCGCTCAAGGATGTGCGCGTGCGCAAGGCCCTGTACCAGGCGATCGACATCAACGCCATCCAGCGCGTGGTAATGCGCGGCCTGGCCCAGCCCACGGGCGCGCTGATTGCCCACCAGGTCAACGGCTGGACGCCCAAGGCCGATGTGCGCTACCCCTTCGATATCAAGGCGGCGCAGAAGCTGCTGGCCGATGCGGGCTACCCGAACGGCTTCGAGGTGGACTTTGCCTGCAGCGCAGGCCGCTACATCAACGATGAGCAGCTGTGCCAGGCCATCACGGCGCAGTGGGCCAAGGTGGGGGTGAAGGCCAAGCTGCGCTCGCTGCCGTTTGCCACCTATTTCCCCATGATCCAGCGCAACGAGGCCAGCATCTACCTGCTGGGCTGGGGCGTGCCCACGTTCGATGCGTTCTATTCGCTGCAGTCGCTGATCCGCTCGCCGGGCGCCGGGGGCGACGGCAACTTCAACCTGGGCCGTTTCAGCAACCCGCAGCAGGATGCGCTGATCGAGCGCATCAAGAAGGAAACCGATCCGGCCACACGCAATGGCCTGATCGAAAAGGCCCTGGTGCAGGACCATGAGCTCATTTCCCACATCCCGCTGTACAACCAAGTGATCCCGTGGGCCGCCACGCAGAAGGTGGAGTTGCCGCACCGCGCGGACAACCGCATTGACTGGCGCGCGCTCAAGGTCAACTGACCGGGCCGGCAACGCCGAAAGCCCCGCCACCCGCCCGGTGCCGGGGCTTTTTTGTGCCGTTTATGCCAGCGCGCGTTGCACGGCGGGGCGCTCGGCCATGCGGCGCCGGTGGTCGGCCACCTTGGGGAACTGCGCCACGTCCACGCCGTCGCTGCGCAGCCAGCCGGACACGGTGAACAGGTAGGCGTCGGCGACGGAATATTGTTCGCCCAGCACCCAGGGGCCTTGCAGGTAATGGTGTTCGATCACACCAAAGCACTCCGCCATGTTCTGCGGCACCTTGCGCTGCATGGCCTCGATGGCGTGGGCGTCATCGGCCCAGCGGCTGGCGCGGGGGCGGTGGGCGTGGGCCACATGCACGGTGGAGGCCAGGTAATTGTTGAACTCCTGCATGCGCGCGAAGGCAAACGGGTCCAGCGGCGCCAGCTGCGCCTGGGCAAAGCGTTGCGCCACATAGGCCAGCAGGGCCGGGGTTTCGGTCAGCACGCCGTGTTCGGTCACCAGCGCGGGCACGCGGCCCTTGGGGTTGATGGCCAGGTACTCGGGGCTGCGTTGCTGCTGGGTGGCGAAGTCGAGACGAACCAGCTCGTGGCCTGCCTGCGCCTCGTGCAAGGCAATGTGAACGGCCAGGGCGCAGGTGCCGGGAGCGAAGTAAAGCGTGGGTGCGGACATGGTGGAGGTTGAAAAGGTGGCGGGGTGCAGGCTCCGCAGCGCTGAGGCCCCGGGGGCGTCGATATGCGCGCTGGTATTGCGGGCCTGAGTCGCCATCCTAAGGGGTTTGGTCGTTGGGTGCGGGCGCATGGCTTCGTTGCCCCCGAGGGAGCGGTGACGGCCGGTGGTGCGTTGGTGGCCGCTATAGTGGCCAGCCGCTTTGCAAGATCCCGCTCCCATGGCCAAAGACAAAACCCTTTTCACCTGCACCGAATGTGGCGGCACCAGCCCGCGCTGGCTGGGCAAGTGTCCATCGTGTGGTGCCTGGAACACCCTGATCGAATCGGTGGCGGAGGCCGGGCCTGGCAAGAACCGCTACAGCGGTGCGCAGTTCGCCGGTCTGGCGCAGGCGCAGGCCGTCATGCCGCTGGCGGCCATCGAGGCCACGGACATCGCGCGCACGCCCAGCGGCATCGACGAACTCGACCGGGTACTAGGTGGGGGCATCGTGGAAGGCGGCGTGGTGCTGATCGGGGGCGACCCGGGCATCGGCAAGTCCACGCTGCTGCTGCAGGCGCTGGACGCGCTGCAGCGCGCGGGCTTGCCCACCCTTTATGTCACGGGCGAGGAAAGCGGCGCCCAGGTGGCGCTGCGTTCGCGCCGGCTGGGGCTGGACCACAGCCAGGTGAATGTGCTGGCCGAGATCCAGCTGGAGAAAATCCTGGCCACCATCGAGTCGATGCAGCCGGCCGTGGCCGTGATCGATTCGATCCAGACGGTGTATTCCGACCAGCTCACCTCGGCACCCGGCTCGGTGGCCCAGGTGCGCGAGTGCGCGGCGCACCTCACGCGCGCTGCCAAATCTTCGGGCGTGGCCGTGGTGCTGGTGGGCCATGTGACCAAGGAGGGCGCGCTGGCCGGCCCCCGCGTGCTGGAGCACATGGTGGACACGGTGCTGTACTTCGAGGGCGACACGCACAGCCAGTTCCGCCTGGTGCGCGCCATCAAGAACCGTTTTGGCGCCGTCAACGAGATCGGCGTGTTCGCCATGACCGAAAAGGGCCTCAAGGGCGTGAGCAACCCCAGCGCCATCTTCCTGAGCCAGCACAGCGAGCCGGTGCCGGGCAGCTGCGTGATGGTCACGCTCGAAGGCACGCGGCCCTTGCTGGTCGAGATCCAGGCCCTGGTGGACAGCGGCGGCCCCAGTCCGCGGCGCCTTTCCGTGGGGCTCGACAAGGATCGTCTGGCCATGCTGCTGGCCGTGCTGCACCGCCATGCGGGCGTGGCCTGCATGGACCAGGACGTTTTTGTGAATGCCGTGGGCGGCGTGCGCATCAGCGAGCCCGCCGCCGATCTGGCCGTGATGCTGGCCATCACCTCCAGCCTGCGCGGCAAGGCCTTGCCGCAGGGGTTCATCGCCTTTGGCGAGGTGGGGCTGGCGGGCGAGGTGCGCCCGGCGCCACGCGGGCAGGAACGTCTGCGCGAAGCGGCCAAACTGGGCTTCAGCGTGGCCGTGGTGCCCAAGGCCAATGCCCCCAGGAAACCGATCGAAGGCCTGACCATCCACGCCGTGGAGCGGGTCGAGGAGGCCATGAACGTGGTGCGCGGCATGGGTTGACAGGCGATACGCACTCCCCACACGAGGGCGGGGGCGCCGTCGTAAGACAATCGGGCCATGAATTTTCGAAATATCCTGGTGCCCGTGGGGCTGGTGATGGTGCTGGTCGTAGGCTTTCGGTCCTATGGCTGGATGGGCGTCGCGGCCGTCGGCGGGGGAGTCCTCATGTGGGCGCTGCTGCATTTCACGCGGCTCATGAATGTGCTGCGCAAGGCGTCCGATCGTCCGATCGGCCATGTGGGCAGCGCCGTCATGCTCAATGCCAGGCTGCAGGCGGGGGTGAGCCTGATGCATGTGGTGGCCATGACGCGTTCGCTGGGGGCGCTGCAATCGCCCGAGAACGAACAACCCGAGGTCTACCGCTGGACCGATGGCACCCACTCGCATGTGACCTGCGAGTTCCACGGTGGCAAGCTGGTGAAATGGGCACTGGAACGCCCTGTGGCTCCTGAGGATGCGCCGGAAGGCGATGCGGGATCTGCGGCCCCGTAAAATCTCCTCTTTTGCGACACCCAGCAACCCAAAGGACACCCATGAGCCCCGTAGTTCCCTCGATGGCCGACCGTGACGGCAAGATCTGGATGGACGGCCAGATGGTCGACTGGCGCGATGCCAAGATCCATGTGCTGACCCACACCCTGCACTACGGCTGCGGCGCCTTCGAAGGCGTGCGGGCCTACAACACGGCCGCTGGCACGGCCATCTTCCGCCTGCAGGACCATACCGAGCGCCTGTTCAACAGCGCCAAGATCCTGCGCATGAAGATCCCTTTCACCCAGGACCAGGTGAACGCAGCCCAGTGCGCCGTGGTGCGTGAGAACCAGCTGGAGTCGTGCTACCTGCGCCCCCTGACCTGGATCGGCGACAAGAAGCTGGGCGTCTCGCCCAAGGGCAACGACATCCACCTGATGGTGGCCGCCTGGGCCTGGGGCGCCTACCTGGGCGAGGACGGCATGGCCCGCGGTATCCGCGTCAAGACCAGCAGCTATTCGCGCCACCACGTCAACATCACCATGAGCCAGGCCAAGGCGGTGAGCAACTACACCAATTCCATCCTGGCCAACACCGAAGCCACCGATGATGGTTACGACGAAGCCCTGCTGCTGGATACTTCCGGTTTCGTGTCCGAAGGTTCGGGCGAGAACGTGTTCATCGTCAAGGACGGCGTGGTCTATACCCCCGACCTGTCGGCCGGTGCGCTCAAGGGCATCACGCGCGACACCGTCATGCACATCTGCAAGGACCTGGGCCTGGAGCTGGTGCAAAAGCGCATCACGCGCGACGAGGTGTATATCGCCGACGAAGCCTTCTTCACCGGCACGGCCGCCGAAGTGACGCCCATCCGTGAACTCGATCGCATCGAGATCGGAAAAGAAGACTATGTGGGCCGCCGCGGCCCCATCACCGAGAAGATCCAGAGCGCGTTCTTTGACATCGTCAATGGCCGCAATCCCAAGTATGCCCACTGGCTCACCAAGGTCTGACCATGTCGCAAGCAGTCATTGAACTTCTGGCCAAAGACCTGAACGCCCAGGGCGGCGTGTTCTGTCCCAACCCCAAGGCCGACATGAAGCTGTGGAACAGCCACCCCAAGGTGTACCTGGACGTGGCCCATGCCGGCGAAGCCAAGTGCCCGTATTGCGGCACGGTGTACCGGCTGAAGGCCGGCGAGGTGTTCGCGGGCGGGCATTGATCGGGCCTTTGTCGGCTGAATGGCACCAGGCACGGCCTAGATCAGGCCGGCTTTGGTGTTTTTTTTTGGGTGAATCATGCGCATCCTGCATTTCGTCACAGGCGGGTTTTCCGGTGCCACGCAAGTGGCCATCGATCTGTGCCTGGCCGCCCGGCAGACCCCGGGCACCGAGGTGCTGCTGGTGCTGCGGCGCAAGCGCACCACGCACATGGACCGGGTTCAGGCGCTGCGCGACCAGGGTCTGGAGGTCCGCATCGTGTCGAACTGGCTGCACGTGCTGACGGTCTGGGAGTTGCGCAGGATCATTCGTGCATGGCACCCCGATGTGCTGTTTGCGCACGGTTTCAGCGACCATATCTGGGGACGTCAGGCCGCCCGGGCCGAGGGCGTGGCGCGGATCTTTCATGTCGAGCACAACTCGCGCGAGCGCTACACAACGCGCCGTCTGGCCCAGGCCTTGGCCTTGGCGCCCTGTACAGAGGCCAGCATTGGCGTCTCGGAGGGGGTGCGCAGCAGTCTGATTGCGCACGGTTTCCCGCCGGACAAATGCATTGCCATCCCGAATGGCATCGCGCTGGAGCGCTTTCCAGAGCAACTGATGCGGCCGTGGGCTGAACGCGACGCCGCGATCTTGATGGCATCGCGTTTCGCGCGCCAGAAGGACCATGCGACCCTGATCCGGGCGCTGGCCTGGCTGAAGCAGCAGGGCCTGATGCCCACGCTGTACCTGGCTGGCGGTGGCAAGAAGCGCCTGCTGAAGCAGGCGCGGCAACTGGCCCAGGCACTGGGCGTGCAGGCCCAGGTGCAGTTTCTGGGCAACGTGGGTGATTTGCCCCAGCGCTTGGCGGCGACCCAGATCTTTGTGCTGTCCACGCACTGGGAAGGCATGCCGCTGGCCTTGGTGGAGGGCATGGCCGCCGGTTGTGCCTGCGTGGCATCGGATGTGATCGGTGCGCGCGAGGTGCTCAGCGATGGCCTGACCGGCCGTCTGGTGCCCGAGTCTGATGCTGGCGCCTTGGGACAGGTACTCGCACAACTGTTGCGACAGCCGGAGATGGCTGCCCAGCTGGGACAGGCCGCGCGGCGCAAGGCCTTGTCCTCCTATGGCCGCTCGCATATGTGGGCGCAGTACCAGGCGCTTCTGGCGCAGGGCGGGCATTCGTAACCCGCCCTGGCGCGTGTCAGCGGTGCCAAGCGTTGCCCAGAGTCAGGCGCAGCTTCATCAGCAGCTTGCGTCGGCGTTGCGACAGCGTGAGCCGGTCGCGTTGCTCCCAAATGCTGCTGACTTCGCTGGTGTCATCCAGCGCCATGACGGAGGGGTAGACCCCGGCGACCCGCAGGTCGTTTTCGAACCAGAAACGGAAATCCACATCCACCGGGCGACCGAATGGCAGGCGGGATGCCAGCAACTTCTGGGCGCCGGCACGGGTGATCACATAGCCCGCCGCAAAGCTGGGGATGCGCTGGTACGTGATCAAGGAATGGGCGGTGAACAGACGCGATTGGTTGCAAATTTTTTCCTGATCCCGGCTGTACAGTTTGATCATGTCCCAGCCGGTTGTTCGTTGGGCCAGGGCTTCCAAAGCCGGGATAATGTCCGGCAGCAGCTTGACGTCGTCCTCGAAAATTGCCATGGCCGGTGCGGAGCTGTCCAGCAACGCCTGCCAAGCCTTGATATGGCTGCAATAACAGCCCTTCTCGCCATTGGCCAGGGCCTTGAAGTATTGCGCCTGGTTCAGCGTCTCGCTGTAGTACTGGTTTTGCTCCTCTTGCGCCAGGTCTTGCCACCAGACGGCTGGCAACCGCTGGGCAGCCAGCTGGAGGTGGTTGAACTGGGCTTGCATGCGCTGTCTGCGTTCAACATCTTTGTCGAGGTTGATGTAGAGGATGGGAAAAGGTGCC
The DNA here is from genome assembly GCF_900107605.1 of Acidovorax soli. GTDB lineage: Bacteria > Pseudomonadota > Gammaproteobacteria > Burkholderiales > Burkholderiaceae_C > Acidovorax > Acidovorax soli. The sequence continues at coordinate 36,081 of NZ_FNQJ01000020.1, forward strand.
ATGGTGCGGAAAGCGGGCTTTGTGGCATCGCGCGCAGTGTTTTGGGACGAAAGGTGTGATGAGAAAAGATACGGTCAGTCTGTACCAGCGCATCGTCGGATGCGGAATGAGCATTTCGTGCTTTGTTTTTTTTGCATTGTCGCTGGCCGTGCCTTCTGGGTACTCTTATGGCGCAGCAGCCTGTGTCATTTTTGCGCTGGCGGGCGTGGGGTTGTGCCGCCACAAGACTTGGTCGACCGAGTTGAAAGCCCTGTGCGCCGTGATGGTGCTCATGGGGTTGATCTGGGGGTTGTCGTTTGACGGCTGGTGGTCGTGGACCGGTTCGGACTATCTGTTCAAGTACTGGCTGGCCGCGTTGTGCCTGGGTGTCGCCTACCAGGTCGGCGTGCATGCAGGCAGCGCCGTGTGGGGTTGCGCGTTGGGTGGTGCGGGTGCTTTGGGTATTGCCGCCTATCAGTACCTGGTATTGGGGTGGAGCAAGGCCACGGGGCATACCAATGCCATCCAGTATGGCGGAATCGCCATGTACCTTGGGATCGCCACATGGGCCATGGCTTCGTTTGGCGCCTGGCCGCGCAGGCAGTCTCTGCTGTTGTGGCTGTTGGGCGGGTGCGGGGTACTGGCGTCTTTGCTGTCCGGATCACGGGGTGCATGGGTTGTGGCCCCCCTGCTGCTGGCGGTGGTGCTGGGCGTGATGTGGCACCACGGCCAAGGTCGGCGGGCCATGTGGACGGCCGTCGGTGCCGCCCTGTGTGTTGCGGCCATGGTGATTCCTGCTGCGGGCAAGTTCGAGGCGCGCGTGGACCAGGCCATGGCGGAGGTTCCGTTGTATTGGGACCACCCGCAGCAGGGTGCGACAACCTCGGCCGGTCAGCGCCTGGAGCAGTGGCGCCTGGCCTTGCGCATGGGCGCGCAGCGTCCGCTGACGGGCTGGGGCGTGAGCGGCGTGGTCGTGCAAAAACAGAAGATGGTCGCGGCGGGTCTGGCGCATCCATCGGTCCTGGAGTATGGGCATGCGCACAATGAAATCCTGGACATGTGGGCCAAGCGCGGCCTGATCGGCGTGGCCGTGTTGCTGGCCTTCTATGCGATTCCGCTGGCCGTGATGTGGCCGACGCGCACCCGGCTGGCCCGGGCGCCGCCAGTGCAGCGGCCCGCGCTGCTGGCTGTGCGCGTGGCGGCCTCCCTGCTGCCCATCGCCTACTTCGGCTTTGGCTGGACGCAGGTTTTCTTTGCCCACAACAGCGGCAATATTTTCTATCTCTTCAGCTTGGTGGCGTTCGTGGGCTGCATCCGCTGGCTGGAGAAACCACAGGGAGTGCGGCCCGGCTGAGCGCGTCCAGGCCGTTCTGAAGGTCAGGCCCTCAAACCAGCAGCGCCCGCGCCTGCGCATCCATGCGCTGAACCAGCGCGCCCGCCGTCGGCAGGTCGTGGATGAGCCCGACAGCCTCTCCCGCCGTGGCGTGCGCGGCCTCAAAGTTGCCGCTGCGCACGCCCTCGTCATAGGCGGCCCGAGCCGTCCCGGGGTCGGCGCGCAGGGCGTCGATGCGATCTTCCCACTGCCGGTGCAACGCGTTGCGCAGGGCGCGGAAATCGTAGGGTGCAGGCCAGTTTTTGCGCCGCAGGATGTCGAAGACAGCCGTGCGCGCCGTGCCGTCGCCGTCGGTGGCGACGGCCATGTCCTTGGCGCCCTGCGGCGCCAGGCTTTCCTGCGTGGCCCACAGGCGTGAGCCCACGAGCGCGCCATCGGCGCCCAGCACCAGGGCTGCCGCGAGCGTGCGCCCGTCGGCAATGCCGCCGGCGGCCAGCAGCAGGGTGGTGGGCGAATGGGCGGACAGCCAGTCGGCCAGCTCGGGCACAAAGGTCATGGTGGAGCGGCCATTGAGCGCGTTCATGCCGTGGCCCCCGGCCTCCGCGCCCTGCGCCACGATCACCTGCGCACCGGCCTCGATGGCCTGCGGGACCTGGTCCATGCGCTGCACCTGGCAAATGAGCGCGGCGCCGCTGTCGGCAATGCGGCGCGCATAGGGGCGCGGATCGCCAAACGACAGCATCAGGGCCCGGGGGCACTGGACGGGCGGCCGGTCCAGCACCCAGTCGAGGGCCGAGGCGTCTTCATCGAGCTTCCAGGTGATGAAGCCGCAGCCAATGCGGCCGGTATCCGCAGCCTGCAGCGCCAGCTGGTATTCGCGCTGCGTCCAGGCCAGGTCGCCATAGCCGCCGCCGACCAGGCCCAGCGCCCCGGCGCGGGCGCAGGCGCTCGCCAAGGCTCCGCCCGAGGCCAGCGCCATGGGCGCCAGTGCGACGGGGGTGGTCAGACCGAAGCGGGTGCAAAAACGGGAGTTGATGAAGGTGTGCATGCGGGCATTGTCCATGGGCGAATGCTTGGCGTCCAATGGGCCCATGGCGCCAGTGCGCGGGCGTGTGCGCATGCGCCGCCCTTCGCGCAGGGACCGTGCGGCGCTGAGCGTAGGATAAAGAAAACAGACATGGAAACCACGCTATGGAACCACAGGCCACCGCCCACCCCGCACCAACGCCCTGGGCTGACCGGCCCCTTGTCGTGGCGCTGGCGGGCATGCTGGCGCTGGCCGTGGCCATGGGCGTGGGGCGCTTTGCGTTCACACCGCTGCTGCCCATGATGCTGCACGACGGCGTGCTCACGCTCGCCGAGGGCAGCTGGCTGGCCACGGCCAATTACGTGGGCTACCTGGTGGGCGCCCTGGCCTGCATGGCACTGCCCTGGCTGGCGCCCGGGTTCTACGCCCGCTGGCACCCGGCACGGCTGGCGCGCGCGGGGCTGGTGGCCACGGTGCTGCTCACGCTGGCCATGGCGCTGCCGATACCCGCCAGCTGGCCGGCGCTGCGTTGGGTGGCGGGGGCGGCCAGCGCCGTGGTGCTGCTCAACGTGGCGGCCTGGTGCATGGTGCGCCTGGCGGCGCTGGGCCGGCCGGCCATGGGCGGGCTGATCTTCTGCGGGCCGGGCGTGGGCATCGTGCTCACGGGGCTGGCGGCCAGCGCCATGGTGGCCGGGCAGTGGCGGGCGGCTTCGGGCTGGGTGGTGTTCGGCGGGCTGTCGGTGCTGCTGTGCGTGGGGGTCTGGCCCGTGGTGCGGGGTCGGGCGGCCCAGGTCCGGGCCACGGACCCTGCAAAGGGGGCGCCGCCGGCTGCGGCGCGGGCGCAGGGCGCCGGTACGGCGGTGGCGCGGGCCGTGCATGCGCTGGCCTATGGCCTGGCGGGGCTGGGTTACATCGTCACCGCCACCTTTCTGCCCGTCATCGCGCGCGCCGCGCTGCCGCCGGGTTCACCCTGGCCGGACCTTTTCTGGCCGGTGTTCGGTGCCGGCGTGGCGATGGGCGCGGCGCTGAGCACGCGGGCGCCCCCGGCCTGGGACCGGCGCTGGCTGCTGCTGGCCGCCTATGCGCTGCAGGCGCTGGGCATTGCGCTGGGGCTGGCCTGGCCCACGCCCGCCGGTTTTGCGCTCAGCAGCCTGTGCGTGGGCCTGCCGTTCACGGCCATCACCTTCTATGGCCTGCAGGAGGCGCGGCGCCTGTGGCCGGCTTCGGCCGACAGTTTTGCCAGCCTGGTGACGGCCGTCTACGGCCTGGGCCAGATCGCCGGGCCGCCCCTGGTGGCCTGGCTGATTGCGCAGGGCGATCCGGGCCGGGGCTTTGCGCGCGGCCTGGCGCTGGCGGCGGCCGCGCTGGTGGCCGGGGCGGTGATGTACGGGCTGTCGGCCTGGCGTTGGCCACTGCCGCCGCACCGCAGGGCGCGCTGATCAGTGCGGAGCGGGTGCCGTGGTGGCTGTGGGTGAGGCAGGTGCCAGCGGCAAGGACAGCACAAAACATGCGCCACTGGCGCCGTCGGGTCGATCATCGCACCGCACCGAGCCGTTGTGCCGCTCGGCAATCGAGCGCACCAGGGCCAGCCCCAGGCCCACGCCGCCGGCACGTTCGCTGGCACCCGGCAGGCGGTAGAAGGGCTCGAAGATGCGTTCGCGCAAGGCGGGGGGAACGCCAGGCCCCTGGTCGAGCACGCTCAAGCGCGCCTGGCCGTTGTGCCGCTGCACCACCGCCGTGATGGTGCCCTGGCTGTAGCGGCGTGCGTTTTCCAGCAGATTGCGCAGCGCGCGGCGCAGCAGCTTGGCCACGCCGCGCACTTGCAGCGCATCGGCGCTGGCGCTGACATCCAGGTCGGCACCGACCCGGGCGCATTCCTCGGCGGCCAGTCCGATCAGGTCCACCAGCTCCACCGTGCCCACATCGGCCTCGCGCGCGTCCAGCCGGCTGGACAACAGGATTTCGTCGACCAGCTGGTCGAGCTCGGCGATGTTGCGCAGGATTTCTTCGCGGAACGCGGGTGAGGGCTGCTGTCCGCCCATCAGCTCCAGGCCCATGCGGATGCGCGTGAGCGGCGAGCGCAGCTCGTGCGAGGCATTGGCCAGCAGCGACTTGTGGGTCTTGACCAGGGCCTCGATGCGGGCGGCGGCGGCATTGAACTGGCGCGCCAGGTGGGCCACCTCGTCCTGCCCCTGCTCGGGCACGCGCACCGACAGGTCGCCCTCGCCAAAGCGCTGCACGCTGCGCTGCAGGGTCTCCAGCCGCTGCAGCAGGCGGCGGATGATGGGAAACACCCCCACGGCCACGGCCAGGCCCACCAGGCCCAGCATCCACAGGAAGCCGAAGGGGGGCCGGGTCCAGAAGGCGGCGTCGGCGCGGCGGTTGGGCCCGGGGTGATTGCCCCGGTCGCCGCGCGGTGCCAGCTGCAGGCTGTAGGTGCTGCCGTCGGCGCTGTCAATGCTCAGCTCCAGCCCCTCGCCCGGCGGTCCGGGCACGCGCGTGGCGAGCCCGGCGACCAGCGTGTGGCCCTCGCTGTCGCGCAGCACCACTTCGCGGGCGGGCGGCGCCATGGGTTGTGCGTTCTGCTCGGCGGCAATGCGCCAGGCCCAGCCCACGGCCAGGGTGAGCACGGCCACGCCGCCGACCACGGCCAGCCAGATGCGCAGGTACAGGCGGCGCGAAAAAAGATCAAACACCGCCATGCCCCGCACCCGTGGACTGCGGCCCGCGCAAGGGGCGCGGCCCCAGCCAGGGCCGCCGTGCAAGGGCCGCCCCGCCGCACTGGCGGCGTCCCTCTTCCCGCAGCGCGCAGCGATGCGAGAGAAGGGGGAAAGCGCGCAGCGCCACAGGGGGATGTTTCACGTCAATCCTGCTGCTTGGCAAAGACGTAGCCCACGCCGCGCACCGTCAGGATGCGGCGCGGGTTCTTGGCGTCCACCTCGATGGCCGCGCGGATGCGGCCCATGTGCACGTCGATCGAGCGGTCAAACGCCTCCAGTTCGCGGCCGCGCACGGCTTCCATGATCTGGTCGCGCGTGAGCACGCGGCCGGCGCGCTCGGCCAGCGCCACCAGCAGGTCGAACTGGTAGGAGGTGAGGTCGGCCGCCGCGCCGGCCACCGTCACGCTGCGGGCATCGCGGTCGATTTCGAGGGTACCGAAGCGCAGGGTCTGCGCGGCCGGCGCGCTGGCGCCGTCGGTGCGCCGGCGCAATATGGCGCGGATGCGGGCCAGCAGCTCGCGGGGTTCAAACGGCTTGGGCAGGTAGTCGTCGGCGCCCAGCTCCAGGCCGATGATGCGGTCCATGGGGTCGCCCTTGGCGGTGAGCATGAGCACCGGCACCTGGGCGGCGGGCCCCTGCAGCGCGCGGATGCGGCGGCAGACATCCAGGCCGTCCATGTCGGGCAGCATCAGGTCGAGGATGACCAGGTCGGGCAAGGGGCCCGCGCTTTCGCCCTGCAACTGCGCCAGGCCGCTGGCGCCGTCGGCGCGGTGCGTGACATGCAGGCCCGACTGGCCCAGGTATTCGCCCACCATCTGGGCCAGGCGGGCGTCGTCTTCGATCATCAGCAGGTGCGAGCTCATCGGGGCAGTGTAGTGGGGTGGTGGAGCCGGTGGGGGCAGGGCTCCATGGTGGCCCGCAGGCGTCGCGCAGCGTTGAAGCCGCCGTAAAGTTCCGGTAAACCGGGCAAGCGGAGAAATGCTAGAGTGCTATTTCTTCAATAGCGGCTAGCGCTTTATATTCAAGCGCTAGCGGGTGTTTTGATTCGTGAAACAAACCACACCAGCGCCAGCACCGGCAGCCCCAGCAGGGCCGTGGCCGTGAAGAAATGCGCATAGCCATGCGCGTTGACATAGTCGCCCGAGAAACCCGCCACAAACTTCGGCAGCAGCAGCATCATCGAGCTGAACAGCGCGTACTGCGTGGCCGAATAGCTCACATTGGTCAGGCTCGACAGGTAGGCAATGAAGGCGGCCGAGGCAATGCCGCTGGCCAGGTTGTCGGCCGACACCACGGCGATCAGCGCCGTCACGTCGTGCCCGTGCCCCGCCAGCCAGGCAAACAGCAGGTTGCTGCCGGCGCTGAGCACGGCGCCCAGCATCAGGATGCGCATCACCCCCAGGCGCATGGACAGCACGCCGCCCACAAAGGCGCCCACCAGCGTCATGACGACGCCATAGACTTTGGTGACCGCCGCCACCTCGTCCTTGGTAAACCCCATGTCCACATAAAACGGGTTGGCCATGATGCCCATGACCACGTCGCTGATGCGGTACACGGCGATCAGCGCCAGGATCTGCGCGGCCTGCCAGCCATAGCGGCCCAGAAAATCGGCGAACGGATCGACCACGGCACCCTTGAGCCATTCGGCGGCGTTCTTGGCAGGCGGCAGCACCACCGGCACCGGCTCGCGCGAGAACAGCACCGTGACGATGCCCACGGCCATCGATGCCGCCATGGCCAGGTAGGCGGCCTGCCAGGCGCCGTTTTGGTAGGCGGCCGCACCCTGGGCCACGGCCTCGCCCGCCACCTGCCCCACGGCGGGCGCCACTTCCGAGCGCGCAGCGATCCACAGCACGCCGGCGCCGGCCCAGATCATGGCCAGGCGGTAGCCCGTCTGGTACGAGGCGGCCAGTGCGGCCTGGCGGTCGGCGTCGGCCGATTCGATGCGAAAGGCATCGAGCGCAATGTCCTGCGTGGCCGAACCAAAGGCCACCGCCAGGGCGCACCACACGATGGGGCCGAGCGTCAGGCGCGGGTCGGCCAGCGCCATGCCCACGAGGCCGGCCACCACCATGCCCTGCGACAGCAACAGCCAGCTGCGCCGCCGCCCCAGCCAGCGCGTGAGCAGCGGCAGCGGCATGCGGTCCACCAGCGGCGCCCACAGCCATTTGAAGCCATAGGCCAGGCCCACCCAGCTGAGATACCCGATGGTGCTGCGGTCGATGCCCGCCTCGCGCAGGCGAAACGAGAGTGTGCCCAGCACCAGCAGCAGCGGCAGGCCCGCCGAGAAGCCCAGCGTCAGCATGCGCAGGCTGGCGGGTTCGAGGTACACGCGCAGGGTCTGCAGCCAGGGGGGGCGCACGGCGGGGGGGTGGGGTGGGGTCGGGGAGGTGTCTGACATGGGGCCGGGCGGTTTTTGTCTATTATTCCTGCATGTGCCTGCTCTGCCTCCCACCCTCCGTTGCGCCGTCGTCACCCTGGTCTGCGCGCCGCGCCTTCCTGCTGGCTGCGGGTGCCAGCGCCGCCGCGCCCGTGCTGGCGCAGGTGGATGTGGGCTCGGCATCGAGCCTGCGCAAGCTGGTGCCCGCCGAGACGCTGGAGAACTCCGCCGCCCAGCAGTACCAGCAGATGCTGCAGCAGGCCAAGGCCCAGCGCGCCCTGGCGCCGGCAGGGCACCCGCAGCTGCAGCGCCTGCATGCCATTGCCAAAAGGCTGATCCCGCATGCCGCACCCTGGAACGACCGGGCACGGCAATGGCGTTGGGAGGTCAACCTCATCGGCAGCTCGCAGGTCAATGCCTTTTGCATGCCGGGCGGCAAGATCGCCTTCTACACCGGCATCCTCGACCAGCTCAAGCTCACCGACGACGAGGCCGCGATGATCATGGGCCACGAAATGGCCCACGCCCTGCGCGAGCATGCGCGCGAGCGCATCGCCAAGACGCAGGGCACCAACCTGGCGCTGCGCCTGGGTTCGCAGTTGCTGGGCCTGGGCGACCTGGGCAATGCGGCAGCCAGCCTGGGCGGGCAGCTGCTCACGCTGCAGTTCAGCCGTGCTGACGAAAGCGATGCGGACCTGGTGGGGCTGGAGCTGGCCGCGCGCGCGGGCTACCAGCCCTCGGCCGCCGTGAGTCTGTGGCAAAAGATGGGCAACGCCACCGGCAGCAAGCAGGGCGGCCTGGCCTTTTTGTCCACCCACCCCTCGGGTCCGGCGCGCATCCGCGCGCTGGAGCAGAACGTACCCAAGGTGCAGGGGCTGTACGAAGCGGCCCGGCGCGGCGGCTAGTTTGCTATTGAAGTAATAGCGAAAAATCTCTTCCGCCATGCATCACGTGCCGCCCACATAAGGGTTGCTCTGCCGCTCCCGTCCGAACGAGCTTTCCGGCCCGTGGCCGGGGATGAACACCGTCTGGTCGCCCATGGGCCACAGGCGCTGCGTGATGCTGGCTATGAGCTGCTGGTGGTTGCCCTGGGGGAAGTCGGTGCGGCCGATGCTGCCGGCAAACAGCACGTCGCCCACAAAGGCCCGGTCGATCTGCGGCGCATGGAACACCACATGGCCCGGCGTATGGCCGGGGCAGTGGCGCACGTTCAGCGTTTCGTGGCCGATCTGCACCTGGTCGCCATCGTGCAGCCAGCGGGTGGGCGTGAAGTGCTGCGCGGGCGGAAAACCGAACATCGCGCTTTGCTGCGGCAGGCCATCAATCCAGAACTGGTCGCCGGGGTGCGGCCCCACGATGGGCAGCGCAAGGCGCTGGGCCAGCTCGCCGGTGCCGCCGGCGTGGTCAATATGGGCGTGGGTGAGCCAGATCTGTTCCAGCGTGAGGCCCAGGCGCTGGATCTCGGCCAGCAGCAGATCCAGATCGCCACCGGGGTCGATGACGGTGGCCTTGCGGGTGGCGTCGCACCAGACGATGGAGCAGTTTTGCTGGAAGGGCGTGACGGGGATGGTGAGGTACTGGAGCATGGAGGGGACCGTTCTGGTGCCGCGGCGGCAGGCCCGAACGATAGCGCAAACGTTCAGCCGGCCATCGGTGCGGGCGCGGCGTCAGGGGGGGCCCCTGTGGGTAAGGTCAGCTGGCCGTTGCGCAGTGCCTGCGCCAGCAGGTCGGGTGTGGCGCGGATATGGGCTTCCAGCGCCAGCGCCGCGCGGGCTTCGCGGCCTGCGATGGCCTGCTCGAAGATCTCGGTGTGCTCGGCGTGCACGTCGCGCACCGAGCCGGGCAGGCCCATGGCGTAGCGGCGGTAGCGCTCGCCATGGCGCGCCAGCAGGCCCAGTACCTTGCGTGTCCATGGCGATTCCTGTCCGGCCAGCAGGGCTTCATGAAAACGCACGTTCAGGATTTCCCACCGGCGCCGGTGCGCCGTCTGAAAGGGTTGCTCCAGTGCCGAGATGGCGTCGTAGCTTTGCCGCAGCGCGGCCCGCCAGTGCGCTCCGCCGTTGCGGATCGACAGGCGCAGCGCATCGATCTCGACATGCACCCGCAGGCGGGTGATGTCTTCCAGTTCCTCGAGCGTGATCGGGGCCACGCGAAAGCCACGCTGCCCTTCCGTGGTCACCAGCGCATCGCTGGCCAGCCGGGTGATGGCCTCGCGCAGCGTGCCGGCGCCCACGTTGTACTGCACCCGCAGGTGCTCGATCGGCAGCTTGCTGCCGGGCTCCAGCCGGCCTTCGATGATGTCGTCGCGCAGCTCGGCATAGGTCTGCTCGATCAGGGTGCGCGAGATGGTGTCGCCCGCGCCTGCAAGGTCGTGGTCGGTGTTCAGCGCGTGCAGATAGGGACGTTTGGCCATGGTGATCCGTGGGGTCAGGCCTGCGCGCGCTCGTTCAGGCGCGATAGCCGGTAGCTCAACTGGGGGCGCGTCAGGCCCAGTGCGCGCGCGGCGGCCGAGAGATTGCCGCCGGCGCGTGCCACGGCTTCGCGGATCAGTGTGTCTTCCAGGGCCTCCAGGGTCAGGCCGCTGTTTTGCAGCTGGTCGTAGAGCTGCGTGGCCTGGGCCGTGGCGGTGGTGGTGCGCTCCAGCGTGCCGGCGGCATTGACGGTGGCGCCCGGCTGCATCGTGATGTGCGGAAACAGCACCTCGGCGTCCACGCTCTCGTCCGACGGGGTGAGGATGACACCGCGCTCGATCAGGTTCTCCAGCTCGCGCACATTGCCTGGCCAGGCATGGGCGCGCATCGCCAGCAGGGCCCGGTCGGTGAAGCCCGCCATGCGCTTGCCGTGTTGCACCGCATACTTTTGCAGCAGGTGCATGGCAATCAGTTCGATGTCGTCGGTGCGTTCGCGCAGCGAGGGAATGCGGATGGGATAGATGTTCAGGCGGTACAGCAGGTCGCGCCGGAAGCGCCCCTCGGCCACGGCCTTTTCGAGGTCCACATTGGTGGCGGCCACCACGCGCACATCCACCTTGCGCACCTGGGTGCCGCCCAGGCGTTCGATTTCGCCGCTTTGCAGCACGCGCAGCAACTTGGCCTGCGCGGGCAGGGGCAGCTCGCCCAGCTCGTCGAGCATCAGGGTGCCGCCGTGCGCGCGCTCGAAGCGGCCGATGCGCGTGGCAGCGGCGCCGGTGTAGGCACCTTTCTCGGCGCCGAAGAGTTCGCTCTCGATCAGCTCGGCGGGCAGCGCCGCGCAGTTCACGGCCACGAAGGGTTTGTCGGCCCGTGCGCCCATGGCGTGCAGCGCACGGGCAAAGCGCTCCTTGCCCACACCGGTTTCGCCCGTGAGCAGCACGGTGACCTGCGTCTGCGCGGCCTTGCGCAGCAGCGCCACGGTCTGCTCGAATGCGTGCGAGCGCCCCACCAGCGGCCCCAGCTCATCGGCGGGCTGCAGCTGGGTGCGCAGGGTCTGCACCTGCGACTGCAGCTCGTCGAGCTTGACCAGCACCGATTCGGCGTCGTAGTCGCGTGCTATGGCGTCCCCGTCGGGCCACTCGTGCTGGAAGCGGCCCTCGATCATGCAGTGCCCTTGGCCACAGGCCGCGCATTGCACTTCCTTGAAGAGCGCCGCGCGGTGAAAGAACGCGCTGGTGTAGCCCGAGGCATAGCCCAGCAGCATCCAGCAGACGGGGCCATCCTGGGGGCCGAAGTCGCGCACATGGCTCTCGACCTCCCAGCTGTGGTCCCAGCGGAAAAACCCATGAAAGTGGCCCGCCGCTTCGTCGAGTTCAAAGACCTGCGGGGTGACCTGGACCGCGCCTTCCAGCATGTGCAACTGGGGGCCGACCGAGAACATCTCGAACAGCGATGCCTCGGGGCGCACCTGGCGTGCAAGCTGCGCGTCGCGCTCGCCCGAGGCATAGCCCGCGCGCATCAGCAGGCGGCGGGTCTGCGCCGGTCCCAGGGTGTTCATCAGCTCCCGGCGCAGGGCGCCCAGTGCGGCCGCATGCACCAGCAGCATGCGTTGCCCAGAAAGCCAGATGCGGCCGTCGCCCGCAGAAAAGTGCACCAGGCGGCGCAGATCGATATCGGGAGGCAGCGGGGGCAGGGCGGAGGCAGGCATCGGCGCACTATCGATAAAAAAATTGATGAGCGCCATCGGGTATGACCCCAGTACCGGTGGAATTCACCATTTCATCAGTTCCTGCTCGGTGGATTTGAGCATTTGATCATGCTGCACCGCGGCATCTTGCGGGCAAGGCGCCGGTGCGCGGCCGCCAGGGGGGCGCGGCAGCTTCCCGGTGCGGGGTTTTGTAGGGGCTAACCCTTGTTTTATCGATATTGAAGCTGTTTTATCGACAGTTGGCACGGCCCGTGCACCTGTTGACGGGCTAAAGCCAAAACATGGAGCCCGCAATGAACCCAGAACCACTGGCCACCGACAGCCTGCAATGCGATGTGTCGCGCAAGTTCGTCCGTGTGCTGAAAAGACGGGACAACGGTTTTATCGAGTTCGAGTTTTCGATCGGCTGGCCGGAGCTGGCGGTGGAGCTGATGCTGCCGCAGCGCGCGTTCGAGGCGTTCTGTCGGGCGCAACAGGTGCGCCCCCTCGGCGATCCGATCGAAGACCGCACCACCACCATCGTTTGAGGAGACACCGCACATGAACATTGACCTGCAGGCGCGCGAAATCCAGCCTTTGCGCAGCACCTTCGCCCGCGTGGCCGCGTACACGGGTGACAAACCCGCGTCGCGCTACCTGGAAGCCACGGTGGGCGTGCAGCCCACCGCGCATTTCCATTACCGCCCGACCTGGGAACCCGAATTCGAGCTGTTCGACACCGCACGCACGGCCGTCAAGCTGGCCGACTGGGATGCGCTGCGCGACCCGCGCCAGTTCTATTACGCCAACTGGACCATGGCGCGTGCGCGCCAGCAGGAGGCGATGGAGGCCAACTACCAGTTCGTGGAGTCGCGGGGGCTGATCGACAAGATTCCCGACGCGCAGCGCGCCGCCGCCTGCGCAGTGCTCATGCCGCTGCGCCATGTGGCCTGGGGCGGCAACATGAACAACAGCACGATCTGCTCACGCGGCTATGGCACGGCATTCACGGCGCCAGCCATGTTCCATGCCATGGACCAACTGGCCGTGGCCCAGTACCTCACGCGCCTGGGGCTGGCCCTGGGCGAGCCCGGTGCGCTCGACGCGGGCAAGAACGACTGGCTGCACGACCCGCGCTGGCAGCCGCTGCGCAAGCTGGTGGAAGACACGCTCGTCGTCAACGATCCGTTCGAGCTGTTCGTGGCACAGGACCTGGTCCTTGACGGCCTGCTGTACCCGCTGGTCTACACGCATTTCGTGGACGACCGCCTGGCAGTGCAGGGCGGCACGGCGGTGGCCATGCTGACGGCCTTCATGCCCGAGTGGCACGACGAGAGCGCGCGCTGGGTGGATGCGGTCACCAAGGTGGCTGCCGCCGCGTCGGACGAGAACCGGGCGCTGATCACCGGCTGGTTCAAGACCTGTGCCGACCTGGCGCAGGCCGCGCTGGCACCGGTGGCGGACATGGCGCTGGGGGCGCAAGGCAGTGTGGCCCTGGCCGCCGTGCGCACGGCGCTGGATGCCCGGGCGCGCAAGTCGGGCCTGGTCCTGTGAAGGAAGTCACCACCATGAACGCATCTACCGCACCCGTTGTCTCCAGCGTCTTCATCGCCTTTCAGGACAACGAAGAATCCCGCCCGGTCGTGGACGCCATCCTGGCGGACAACGCCCAGGCCAGCGCCACCTATCCACCGGGGCTCGTGAAGATCAACGCGCCCGGTCGCCTCGTGATCCGCCGCGAAACCATCGAAGAGCAGACCGGCCAGCGCTTCAACCTGCAGCAGCTGCACGTCAACCTGGTGACGCTGTCGGGATACATCGACGAAGACGACGACGAGTTTTCGCTGAGCTGGGAACACTGAGCCTGCGGGCCGTTGCACGAAACCATTAGGAGACAAACCATGGACGCACCTGTCATCAAGAAGAAACTGGGCCTCAAGGACCGCTACGCCGCCATGACGCGCGGCCTGGCCTGGGATACGACCTACCAGCCAATGGAAAAGGTCTTTCCGTTCGACCAGTACGAAGGCATCAAGATCCACGACTGGGACAAATGGGAAGACCCGTTTCGCCTGACCATGGACGCCTACTGGAAGTACCAGGGCGAGAAAGAAAAGAAACTCTACGCCGTGATCGAGGCCTTTGCGCAGAACAACGGCCAGCTCGGCATCTCGGATGCGCGCTATGTGAACGCGCTCAAGCTGTTCATCCAGGGCGTGACGCCGCTGGAGTACTACGCGCACCGCGGCTTTGCGCATGTGGGCCGGCATTTCACCGGTGCCGGGGCCCGCGTGGCCGCGCAGATGCAGTCCATCGATGAGCTGCGCCACTTCCAGACCGAGACGCACGCGCTGTCGCACTACAACAAGTACTTCAACGGCCTGCACCAGCCAACGCAATGGTTCGACCGCGTGTGGTACCTGTCGGTGCCCAAGTCGTTCTTCGAGGATGCGCTGTCGGGCGGGCCGTTCGAGTTCCTCACCGCCGTGAGCTTCTCGTTCGAGTACGTGCTGACCAACCTGCTGTTCGTGCCCTTCATGTCGGGTGCGGCGCACAACGGCGACATGTCCACGGTGACCTTCGGCTTCTCGGCGCAGTCCGACGAGTCGCGCCACATGACGCTGGGCATCGAGTGCATCAAGTTCATGCTGGAGCAGGATCCGGCCAACGTGCCCATCGTGCAGCGCTGGATCGACAAATGGTTCTGGCGCGGCTACCGCCTGCTCACACTGGTGGCCATGATGCAGGACTACATGCTGCCCAAGCGCGTGATGAGCTGGAAGGAAAGCTGGGAGATGTATGTCGAGGAAAACGGCGGCGCGCTGTTCCGCGACCTGGCGCGCTATGGCATCCGCGAGCCCAAGGGCTGGAAAGAAGCCTGCGAGGGCAAGGACCACATCAGCCACCAGGCCTGGAACACCTTCTACAACTACGGTGCCGCAGCCCCCTTCCACACCTGGATTCCCAAGGAGGACGAGCTGCAGTGGCTGAGCGAGAAGTACCCCGACACCTTCGACAAGTACTACCGCCCGCGCTTCGAGTACCTGCGCGAAGAACAAAAGGCCGGTCGGCGCATCTACAGCAAGACGCTGCCGATGCTGTGCAACACCTGCCAGATTCCGCTGCTCTTCACCGAACCGGGCGACCCCACCAAGATCTGCCACCGCGAGACCGAATACAAGGGCGACAAGTACCACTTCTGCAGCGATGGCTGCAAGGATGTGTTCGAGCACGAGCCCGAGAAGTACGTGCAGTCCTGGCTGCCGGTGCAGCAGATCTACCAGGGCCACTGCTTCAAGCCCGGTGTGGACCCAACGGCCGAAGGCTTCGATCCGCTGCTGGCCGTGCTCGACTGGTACGGCATGAACGTAGGCCGCGACAACTTCGACTTCGAGGGTTCGGAAGACCAGAAGAACTTTGCCGCCTGGCGCGGCGATCCAGTGCCGGGTGCAACGGCCGCCGCAGACCAAGGAGCACAGCCATGAGCGTTACCGCCCTCAAGCCCTACGACTTTCCCGCCAAGGACGTGCGCGCCAACTTCCCGGCGCCCCTGCTCTTCATCGGTTGGGACGAGCATCTGATGTTTCCCTGCCCGGTGGCGCTGCCCCTGCCTGCCGACATGCCTTTTGGCGCGCTGGCCCAGGCGGTGCTGCCCGGTGTCTATGGCGTGCACCCCGACTTTGACCGCATCGACTGGAACGAAGTCCAGTGGTTCAAGTCGGGCCAGCCCTGGACGCCCGATCCGGCCAAGAGCCTGGCCGACAACGGCCTGGGGCACAAGGACGCGATCCGCTTTCGGACACCGGGCCTGACCGGTATCCAGGGGTCTTTCAGCTAACCGTACCAGCCCGCACAGACGACGGGTGCCGCCACCGCGCAGCCCCGTCGTCCAGGACATGCCATGAGCTACCAACTGACACTCGAACCCCTGGGCGCCACCATCGAGGTGGAAGAAGGCCAGACCCTGCTGGACGCCGCGCTGCGCCAGGGCATCTACATTCCGCACGCCTGCGGCCATGGCCTGTGCGGCACCTGCAAGGTGCAGGTGACCGACGGCGAGGTGGACCATGGCGCGGCCAACCCGTTCGCCCTGATGGAAATGGAGCGTGACGACGGCAAGACCCTGGCCTGCTGCGCCACCCTGCAGTCGGACGCCACCATCGAGGCCGACTTTGACGACGACCCCGATGCCAAGGTGATACCGGTGCGCGACTTCACCGCCACGGTGGCGCGCATCGAGCAGCTCACGCCGACCATCAAGGCCCTGCACCTGCGCCTGGACCGGCCCATCCATTACCAGGCCGGGCAGTATGTGCAAGTGCAGATTCCGGGCGTTGACGGGGGGCGCGCCTTCTCGATTGCCAATGCGCCCGGTGCCGATGGCCAGAGCAGCGAGATCGAGCTGAACGTGCGCCAGGTGCCCGGCGGCGCTGGAACCACCTGGCTGCACGAGTCTTTGAGAGAAGGCGACCGGCTGCAACTGACCGGGCCCTACGGCCGTTTCTTTGTGCGCCGTTCGGCCGCCATGCCCATGGTGTTCATGGCGGGCGGTTCGGGCCTGTCCAGCCCGCGCGCCATGATTCTGGAGCTGCTGGCCAGTGGCTGCACGCAGCCCATCACGCTGGTGTACGGGCAGCGCAGCGCGCAGGAGCTGTACTACGACGCCGAGTTCCGCGCCCTCGCAGAGTGCCACCCGCATTTCACCTACGTGCCGGCACTTTCGGACGCCGCCGGGAGCGATGGCTGGAACGGCGCGCGCGGCTTTGTTCACGAAGCGGCGAAAGCGCACTTTGGTGGCAGCTTCGCCGGCCACAAGGCCTACCTGTGCGGCCCCCCGCCCATGATCGAAGCCTGTATCGGCGCGCTGATGCAGGGGCGCCTGTTCGAGCGCGACATCTACACCGAGAAATTCCTCTCGGCCGCCGATGCGCAGCAGGCGCGCAGCCCCTTGTTCAAAACCATCTAGGAGCCGCCATGGGAGCCAACCCCTGTTCGCAAGTGCGCGTCAGCGTGTCGCAGACCGGCGACTGTTTTGACTGTGCCACCAACGAAAGCCTGCTGGCCGGCATGTTGCGGCTGGGCCGCAAGGGCATCCCGGCCGGCTGCGTCAACGGCGGCTGCGGGGTCTGCAAGGTGCGCATTGTGGAAGGGGCGGTGCAGTCGCTCGGACCCGTCAGCCGGGCGCATGTCAGCACCGAAGAAGAAGCCAGTGGCTACACGCTGGCCTGCCGCGTGGCGCCCACCCAGGCGGTGTGCCTGGAAGTGGCCGCCCGGTTGCGCAAGCCTTTTCTGGGCAGCGCTACCCCGGTGGCGCAACGCCCTGCCAACTGAACCAATGAAGATTTACCAACCGAAGGAGACATGAAATGGGTGTACTAAGAATCGGCCACGCGAGCCTGCGGGTCATGGATATCGCCGCTGCCGTCAAGCACTACGAAGAGGTCCTGGGCCTCAAGACGGTCATGAAGGACAACGCCGGCAACGTCTATCTGAAGTGCTGGGACGAGTGGGACAAATACTCCATCATCCTCACGCCCAGCGACCGTGCGGGCCTGAACCACGTGGCCTACAAGGTGGAGAAAGACGAGGACCTGGAGGCGCTGCAGGCCCGCATCGAGGCCTGGGGCATCCAGACCACGCTGCTGCCGGAAGGCACGCTGCCCTCCACCGGCCGCATGCTGCAGTTCAACCTGCCCAGCGGCCACGAAATGCGCCTGTATGCCATGAAGGAATACGTGGGCACCGACGTGGGCACCGTCAATCCCGATCCCTGGCCCGACGGCATCCGGGGCGCGGGCGCGCACTGGCTCGACCACCTGCTGCTGATGTGCGAGATGAACCCCGAGGCGGGCATCAACAAAGTGCAGGACAACACGCGCTTCATGAAGGAATGCCTGGACTTCTTCCTGACCGAGCAGGTGCTGGTCGGCCCCCAGGGCGATATGCAGGCCGCCACCTGGATGGCGCGCACCACCACGCCGCACGACATCGCCTTTGTGGGCGGCCCGGTCAGCGGCCTGCACCACATCGCGTTCTTCCTGGATTCGTGGCACGACGTGCTCAAGGCCGCCGATGTCATGGCCAAGAAGAAGGTCAAGATCGACGTGGCCCCCACGCGCCACGGCATCACGCGCGGCGAGACCATCTACTTCTTCGACCCCAGCGGCAACCGCAACGAAACCTTTGCCGGCCTCGGTTACCTGGCGCAGCCCGACCGCCCCGTGACCACCTGGAGCGAGGACAAGCTGGGCAGCGGGATCTTCTTTCACACCGGTGAACTGGTGGCGTCCTTCACGGACGTGTACACCTGAAGCGGCGCCCCGGCTCCGCTATTTCCTCTTTGCTTCGTTGTACGAGAAAACCCATGAAGAAAACATTTGCAGCGACCGCCCTGCTGGCGGGTCTGGGCAGCCTGGCGCCCCTGGCCGCCCAGGCGGAAGGCCATTACGTTCCCGGTGTGGAAGGCGCACAGGCCGCCAGCGTGCCGCCGCCCGGCTTGTATTACCTGGGCTATGTGGTGAACTACAACATCAACAGCTTTCGCGCACCGGGCTCCAGCACCGATCTGCCGGGGCACAACAGCGGCACCGTCACCGCGCTGGCCAATCGCTTTGTCTGGATGACGGGCCACAAGGTGCTGGGTGCCGATTACGGTGTCGAGGCCATCGTGCCGCTGGTGCGGACCTCGCTGACCATCCATGCCGCGGGCATCGCGGACAGCCGTTCGGGTGTGGGCGACGTTTACGTCGGCCCCCTGGTGCTGGGCTGGCACGGCGCGCAGTGGGATGCCGTGGCGGCCGCCGGCATGTGGCTGGATTCGGGCAACACCGACCATCCGGCATCGGCGGGCAAGGGCTTCAAGAGCACGATGCTGACCGGTGGTGCGACCTACTACTTCGATGCCGCCAAGACGATTTCGGGTTCGGCCTTGTTGCGCTTCGAGCGCCATGGCAAGACCGACAGTGGCTTTCGCCATGGCAACCAGGCCACGGTGGAGTGGGGGCTGGCCAAGGTGTTTGGCCCGGTGCAGGCGGGGGTGGTGGGCTACAGCCAGTGGCAGACCAGCAACGACAGCGGCCCGGGCGCCAGCGCCGACAAGTCCTCGCGGCACGCGCTGGGCGCCGAACTGGTGTACCCGATCGCTGCCGCCGGCGTGTTCCTCAAGGGCGCGGTCTACAAGGAGTTTCGCGCCGAAGCCGGCACCGGCCCGCAGCCCAAGGGGAACCTGGTGCGGCTGACGATGGTCAAGGCCTTCTGAACGCCATGGCCATGCCAGATCCCAGCGTTGGCTCCGGTGCTGCCTCTCTGAGCCGGGAGCAGCGCGTGATCGATGCCACCGCGGCCCTGTGCGCCGTGGCGGCAGCGGTGCAGGCCGCCACCGCCCTGGGCGTGCAGGTCAACGTGGCGGTGGTCGATACCGCCGGCGTGCTGGCGGCGTTCGTGCGCATGCCCGGCGCGCCGCTGCATTCGGTCGATATTGCCATCGACAAGGCCTACACCGCCACCAGTTTCGGCCTGCCGACCTCCCAGTGGCATGCGGTGCTGCAGCAACATTCGCCTGCGGTGCGCGAGGGGCTGGTGTTGCGCCCGCGCTTTGTCGCCTTTGGGGGCGGACTGCCCATCGTGGAGGGCGGCATGCGCATCGGTGCCATCGGTGTCTCGGGTGGCAGCGAAGCGCAGGACGAAGCCATCGCGGTCGCCGGCTTGCAGGCGCTGGGGCTTGCGCCTTCCGAGGCCTGACGGGAAGACCATGGCCGACCTACCATCCATGGCCATGGCAGGGTCAATCCCGCCCGCCCGCGTCCCGGCCCTTCGTGCTCTGGGCGTTGGCAAACGCACCCACCACCTCCAGAAATGCCGCCAGTACCGGCGACATGTCGTCGGTGCGGTACAGGCAGCTGAGCTCGATGTCGCGCAGGTGGCGCGAGCGCAGCGGCCGGTACACCACCCCCGGCAGGCGCAGGCTGGTGGCCGAATGGGTGGTGATGCAGGCGCCAAAACCGCCCGCCACCAGGGCCACGCAGGTCAGCACATCTTCCACCGCCTGCACCACGTTCAGGCGAATGCCCTCGCGGTGGAAGGCGCTGGCCACCTCCTGGGCCAGCCCGGGCAGCGGGGCGTTGGGGTAGACGATCATCGGCTCGCCGTCCAGGTCGCGCAGCGTGATCTCCTGGCGTGCACACAGGGGATGGGTTTCCGGCAGGCCGACGACCAGTGTTTCCTGCAGCACGTTCAGTACCTCCAAGCCTGGCTCGGGGGGCACCAGCCGGTTGAAGCCGATGGTGATGCGGCGCTCGCGCAGCGCCTGCAACTGTTCGCCCTTGGTCAGGTTGTGCAGTTCGATGCGCACCTCGGGACGTGCCTGGTGGAAGGTGGCCAGCAGCCGGGGGATCACGTCCAGCACCCCCGAGCCGAAGATGCCCACGTCGAGCAGGCCGATCAGCCCCTGCCCGGCCTGCTGCGTGCGGTCGCGCGCGCGTTGCGTCAGCGACAGGATGTTGGGCACCTCGTCCAGCAGTGCCTGGCCGGCAGCGGTCAGCTCCACGCCCTTGGCGGTGCGCAGGAACAAAGGGGTTCCCAGTTCGTCCTCCAGCCCCCGGATCTGCCGTGTCAGCGGCGGCTGCGCCATGTGCAGCCGCGCTGCTGCCCGGCCGAAGTGCAGCTCCTGGGCGAGCGCAAGAAAGTATTTCATCTGGCGCAAATCCACTGTGCACCTCCTTTTTTTAATACCTCGAAGGTATCAGATTTGGAAAATTTGGTATTGGACAGTATGAGTCTCCCACCCTATCGTTACAGCCAGTCAGTGCTTGCGAGATAAGAAAGTCACCATGAAACAGATACTGAATTTCATCAACGGCGAATATGTTCGCAACACCAGCGGCAAGACGTTCCAGGACATCAACCCGGTCAACGGCAGCGTCATCGGCAACATCTACGAAGCCGGCCAGGTGGAAGTCAATGCCGCTGTCGCCGCGGCCAAAGCGGCGCTCAAGGGCGACTGGGGCCGCCTGTCGGTGGCCGAGCGCTGCAAGCTGCTGGACGCCGTGGCGATCGAGATCAACCGCCGCTTCGACGACTTCCTGCAGGCCGAGATTGCCGACACCGGCAAGCCGCACCACCTGGCTTCGCATGTGGACATTCCGCGCGGCGCCGCCAACTTCCAGATCTTCATCGACACCATCAAGAGCACGGCCACCGAGTCGTTCAACATGCGCACGCCCGACGGCAAGACGGCGCTGAGCTACGGCGTGCGCGTGCCGCGCGGCGTCATCGCCGTGGTCTGTCCGTGGAACCTGCCGCTCTTGCTGATGACCTGGAAGGTCGGCCCGGCGCTGGCCTGCGGCAACACCGTGGTCGTCAAGCCGAGCGAGGAAACCCCCGCCACCGCCACGCTGCTGGGCGAGGTGATGAATGCGGTGGGCATGCCCAAGGGCGTGTACAACGTGGTGCACGGCTTTGGCGCCAACTCCGCCGGCGCCTTCCTGACCGAACACCCCGACGTCAACGGCATCACCTTCACCGGCGAAACGCGCACCGGCAGCATCATCATGAAGGCGGCCGCCAACGGCGTGCGCCCGGTGTCGCTGGAGATGGGCGGCAAGAACGCCGCCGTGGTGTTTGCCGACTGCGACTTCCAGGCCACCATCGACACGCTGACGCGCTCTTGCTTCGAGAACGCCGGCCAGGTTTGCCTGGGCACCGAGCGCGTGTACGTGGAGCGCCCGATCTTCGAGAAGGTCGTGGCCGCACTGAAGGACCGCGCAGAGAGCATGAAACCCGGCCTGCCCTTCGACAAGGACACCAAGATCGGCCCGCTGATCAGCAAGAAGCACCAGGCCAAGGTGCTGGGCCTGTACAAAACGGCCAAGGACGAAGGCGCCACCATCGTCACCGGCGGCGGCATCCCCGACATGCCCGGCGACCTGAAGAACGGCTCGTGGATCCAGCCCACCATCTGGACCGGCCTGCCCGAGACCGCCACCGTGGTCACCGAAGAAATCTTCGGCCCCTGCTGCCACATCAGCCCCTTCGACAGCGAAGAAGAAGTGCTGGGCAAGGTCAACGCCAACCGCTACGGCCTGGCCACCGCCGTCTTCACGCAGGACATTGCGCGCGCCAACCGCCTGGCGCAGCAGATCGAAGTGGGCCTGTGCTGGATCAACGCCTGGTTCCTGCGCGACCTGCGCACGCCGTTCGGCGGCTCCAAGCAGTCGGGCATCGGCCGCGAAGGCGGTGTGCATTCGCTGGAGTTCTACACCGATCTGCGCAACGTGATGGTGAAGTTTTAAGTTGAATCGGCTTCTAGCGATTGCCCGGCATGCGCTAGAAGCTCCTATAAATATGGCAATGAGACATTTCTGATGAGCGCCACCGCCTCCAACCCCGAGATCGGGCACAGCATCGAAGCAGCGGGCATCCGCACCAACTACCACGACCTGGGCAGCGGCCACCCGCTGCTGATGATCCATGGCTCCGGCCCGGGCGTGTCGGCCTGGGCCAACTGGCGCCTGGTGATGCCCGAGCTGGCCAAGCAGGCCCGCGTGATCGCGCCCGACATGGTCGGCTTCGGCTTCACCGACCGCCCGGCAGGCCAGCGCTATGACATGGACAGCTGGGTGCGCCAGGCCGTGGGCCTGCTGGACGCGCTGGGCATCGAGAAAACCGACCTGGTCGGCAACTCCTTTGGCGGTGCGCTGGCCCTGGCGCTGGCCATCCGCCACCCGCAACGCGTGCGCCGCCTGGTTCTGATGGGCAGCGTGGGCGTGCACTTTCCCATCACGCAGGGGCTGGACGCCGTGTGGGGCTACACGCCCTCGGTGCAGAACATGCGCGCCATCATGGCTTACTTTGCCTTCAACCAGGGCCTGATGAGCGACGACCTGGCCCGCATGCGCTACGAGGCCAGCATCCGCCCGGGCTTCCAGGAGTCGTTCTCGGCCATGTTCCCCGCGCCCCGCCAGCGCTGGGTGGACGCCATGGCTAGCCGCGAGGAAGACATCCGCGCCCTGCCGCACCAGACCTTGCTGGTGCATGGGCGCGAGGACCAGGTGATCCCGCTGTCCACCTCGCTGACGCTGTCCAGCTGGATCCCGCGCTCGCAGCTGCACGTGTACGGCCAGTGCGGGCACTGGACGCAGATCGAACACGCCGCGCGCTTTGCCCGCCTGGTGGGCGATTTCCTGGCCGAGGCTGCAACCGACGAACCCCATTCCCTTTGAGATCGAGGACTTCATGCAAGCACCACTGATTGAGCAGCTCGGCGACGAGCTCTACGACGCCCTGAAGGGCTGCCGCACCGTGGCGCCGCTGACCGCGCGCCATGCCGATATCACCATCAACGACGCCTATGCCATCCAGCAACGCATGCTGGCGCGCCGTCTGGCCGCCGGCGAGCGCGTGGTGGGCAAGAAGATCGGCGTGACCAGCCAGGCGGTGATGGACATGCTGGGCGTGTTCCAGCCCGACTTTGGCTGGCTCACCGACGGCATGCTCTACAACGAAGGCCAGGCCATCCCCGCCGGCACGTTGATCCAGCCCAAGGCCGAGGGCGAGATCGCTTTCGTGCTGAAAAAGACGCTGAAGGGCCCCGGCGTCACCGCCGCCGATGTGCTGGCCGCCACCGAGGGCGTGATGGCCTGCTTCGAGATCGTCGACTCGCGCATCCAGGACTGGAAGATCAAGATCCAGGACACCGTGGCCGACAACGCTTCGTGCGGCGTGTTCGTGCTGGGTGACAGCCTGGTCGATCCGCGCGATGTCGATCTGGCCACCGTCGGCATGGTGCTGGAGAAAAACGGCGACATCGTCGCCACCGGCGCCGGAGCCGCTGCGCTGGGCCACCCGGCCAATGCCGTGGCCTGGCTGGCCAACACGCTGGGCCAGCATGGCATTGCGCTGGAGGCGGGCGAGGTCGTGCTGTCGGGTTCGCTCGGCATCATGGTTCCGGTCACCGCGGGCGACAGCCTGCGCGTGACCATGGGCGGCATCGGCGGCTGCTCGGTGCGCTTCATCTGACGGATTCCAGAAAGTGACTGCCATGAAGAAAATCAAATGCGCCCTGATCGGCCCCGGCAACATCGGCACCGACCTGCTGGCCAAGCTGCAGCGCAGCCCCGTGCTGGAGCCGGTGTGGATGGTGGGCATCGACCCCAATTCCGACGGCCTCAAACGCGCCCGCGAAATGGGCATCAAGACTACCCACGAAGGTGTGGATGGCCTCATCCCCCACATGAAGGCCGACGGCGTGCAGATCGTCTTTGACGCCACCAGCGCCTATGTGCATGCCGAAAACAGCCGCAAGGTCAACGCCCAGGGCGCGCTGATGATCGACCTCACGCCGGCCGCCATCGGCCCGTTCTGCGTGCCGCCGGTGAACCTGAAGGAGCATGTCGGCAAGGCCGAGATGAATGTCAACATGGTCACCTGCGGCGGCCAGGCCACCATTCCCATGGTCGCGGCAGTCTCGCGGGTGCAGCCCGTGGCCTATGGCGAGATCGTGGCCACCGTGTCGTCCAAGTCGGTGGGCCCCGGCACGCGCAAGAACATCGACGAGTTCACCCGCACCACGGCCAGTGCGGTCGAGCAGGTGGGCGGTGCCACAAAGGGCAAGGCCATCATCATCATCAACCCGGCCGAGCCGCCGCTGATCATGCGCGACACCGTGCACTGCCTCACCGAAGACGAGCCCGACCAGGCCAGGATCACCGAGTCCATCCACGCGATGCTCAAGGAAGTGCAGAAATACGTGCCCGGCTACCGCCTGGTCAATGGCCCGGTGTTCGACGGCAAGCGCGTGAGCGTGTTCCTCGAAGTCGAGGGCCTGGGCGACTACCTGCCCAAGTACGCCGGCAACCTGGACATCATGACCGCCGCCGCCGCCCGCACGGCCGAGATGTTTGCCGAAGAAATCCTGTCCGTTTCGCTCACGCTCGAACCCGTGGCTGCGTAAGGAGAAGCCGCACATGACCAACACCCTCCAAGGCAAGAAAGTCCGCCTGCACGACATGACGCTGCGCGACGGCATGCATCCCAAGCGCCACCTGATGACGCTGGAGCAGATGAAGACCATCGCCTGCGGCCTGGACGCCGCGGGCATGGCCCTGATCGAGGTCACCCACGGCGACGGCCTGGGTGGCAGCTCGGTCAACTATGGCTTTCCCGCGCACACCGACGAGGAATACCTGGGCACCGTGGTGCCCCTGATGAAGCAGGCCAAGGTCTCGGCCCTGCTGATTCCCGGTATCGGCACGGTGGACCACCTGAAGATGGCGCATGAACTGGGCGTCAGCACCATCCGCGTGGCCACGCACTGCACCGAGGCCGACGTGAGCGAGCAGCACATCACCCTGGCCCGCAAGATGGGCATGGACACCGTGGGCTTTCTGATGATGAGCCACATGAACAGTGCCCAAGGCCTGGTCACGCAGGCGAAGTTGATGGAAGGCTACGGCGCCAACTGCATCTACATCACCGACTCGGCCGGCCACATGCTGCCGCACGACGTGAAGGAAAAGCTCGGCGCCGTGCGCCAGGCCCTCAAGCCTGAGACCGAGCTGGGCTTTCACGGCCACCACAACCTGGCCATGGGCGTGGCCAACAGCCTGGCCGCCATCGAGGTGGGCTGCAGCCGCATCGACGCTGCCGCTGCCGGCCTGGGCGCCGGCGCCGGCAACACGCCCATGGAAGTGCTGGTGGCGGTGTGCGACCTGATGGGCATCGAGACCGGCGTGGACGTGTTCAAGATCCAGGACGTGGCCGAAGACCTGGTGGTGCCCATCATGGACTTCCCCATCCGCATCGACCGCGACGCGCTCACGCTGGGCTATGCCGGCGTGTACGGCTCCTTCCTGCTGTTCGCCAAGCGCGCCAGCCAGAAGTACGGCGTGCCGGCGCGCGAAATCCTCGTCGAGATGGGCCGCCGCGGCATGGTGGGCGGCCAGGAAGACATGATCGAAGACACCGCGCTCACCCTCGCCAAGGCGCGCGGCCTGCAGACAGCTTGAAGGAAAAGAACATGGCACTGAACGCATCCACCCTCGACCAGCTGGCCGACCACCTGGAAACCTGCCAGCTGAAGGCGCAGGACACCCTCAAGATCACCGAGTCCCACCCCGACATGGACTGGGACGATGCCTACGCCATCCAGGACCGCATCCTGGCGCGCAAGCTGGCGCGCGGCGCCCGCGTGGTCGGCTACAAGGCGGGCCTGACCTCGCACGCCAAGATGAAGCAGATGGGCGTGACCGACCCGGTCTTCGGCTTCCTGGTGGACGAGTTCGTCGTGCCCGAAGGCGCGGAGGTCCAGGTCAGCGACCTGATCCATCCCAAGGTCGAGCCCGAGATCTGCTTCATCACCCGCACCGAGCTCAAGGGCCCCGGCTGCCACATCGGCGCCGTGCTGGCCGCCAGCGATGTCGTGCTGCCCGGCATCGAAGTCATCGACAGCCGCTACCGCGACTTCAAGTTCGACCTCAAGAGCGTGGTGGCCGACAACACCTCGGCCGCGCGCTTCGTGGTCGGCGGGCGCATTGCCTCGGCCCGCGACGTGGACTTGCGCACCCTGGGCGTGGTGCTCGAAAAGAACGGCCAGCCCGTGGCCATGGGCGCCGGCGCCGCGGTGTTGGGGCACCCGGCGGCCGCCGTGGCCATGCTGGTCAACCACCTGGGCCGGCGCGGCCAGTCGCTGCCGGCCGGCAGCCTGGTGCTGTCGGGCGGCATCACCGAGGCCGTGGCGGTGCAGGCGGGCGACAACGTCACGCTGCGCATCCAGAACCTGGGCAGCGTGTCGGTTCGTTTTGTGTAACAGAAGAGGGAAGAAAAAATGCAACGGAGACATTTCATCGCCACCGGCATGGGTACCGCCCTGTCGACATCCCTGGCAACGTTTCCACTGGCCAGCTGGGCGCAAGACGCCTGGCCCGCCAAGCCGATCAAGCTGGTCGTGCCGTTCCCGCCGGGTGGTCCGACCGACATCATGGGCCGCACGGCGGCCAAGGTGATGGGCGACAAGCTGGGCCAGCAGCTGGTGGTGGAGAACAAGGCCGGCGCCGGCGGCAACATCGGCACCGACGCCGTGGCCAAGGCGGCGGGCGACGGCTACACCATCGGCCTGTCGGCCATCAGCAGCCTGGCCATTGCGCCCACGCTCTATCCCAAGCTGTCGTTCTCCGTGGAAAAGGACCTGGCGCCGGTGTCGCTGGTGGGGTTCACACCCTGCGCCATCGTGGCGCACCCGAGCGCGCCGTTCGATGACCTCAAGGGACTGATCGCCTATGCCAAGGCCAATCCCGGCAAGCTCAGCTACGGCACCTCGGGCATCGGTACCAGCACCCACCTGGCGGCCGAGCTGCTGCAATCCGCCACTGGCATTGCACTCACCCACATCCCCTACAAGGGCACCAGCCAGATCGCCCAGGACCTGCTGGCCGGCACGATTCCCCTGAGCTTCGAGAGCTCGCTGACCACCACCCTGCCCAACGTGAAGTCGGGCAAGCTCAAGGTGATAGCCGTGACCTCGGCCCAGCGCTCGCGTGCCTTGCCCAACGTGCCAACGGTGGCCGAGCAGGGCGTTGCCGGCTTCGATGTGGTGACCTGGTTCGGCCTGATTGCACCGGCGTCCACGCCGCGCGACATCGTCAACAAGCTGGCCGATGCCTGGAAAACCGGCGCAGCCACCGCACCCGCCCTGACGGCCTTCGAGAACATCGGCGCCGATATCAAGGTCAACACGCCACAGCAGTTTGCCGAGTTCATCCGCGCTGAAAACACGCGCTGGGGCAGCCTGATCCAGAAACTGGGCATCAAGCTCGACTGATCGCCCACCGGCAATGAACCCAGCCCATGCTTTGAGAATTCCAAGGACATCCCCATGCCATTTGCCCAGATTTACATGATCGAAGGCCGCACCGAAGAGCAGAAGAAGGCCGTCATCGAGAAGGTGACCCAGGCCCTCGTGGATGCCGTGGGTGCGCCGCCGGCCAACGTGCGCGTGTGGATCCACGATGTTCCCAAGGAGAACTGGGGCATTGCCGGCGTCAGCGCCAAGGCGCTGGGGCGCTGAGGCGGCGGCAGTACCTCAGTTTCCGTGGCCGTCTTGCGCCGGGTCGATCGCCGCGACCGTTTGGCCGCGCGACGGCAGGCCGAACGCCAGTGCACCCAGCGCACCTTGCACCAGGCCATAAACGCCGTACAGCATCGCGGCGCCCACGGCGGCAGGGACCGCCACACCAAACGGCGCCAGCGCGGCGACCGCTGCCGCCTCGCGGGTGCCCCAGCCGCCCACGCTCACGGGGAGCGCCGCCATCAGGAACACGGGGGCGATGGCCCAGGCCCATGCAGCAGGCGGCAGCTGTATGCCGAGCGCCAGCCCGCCCGCGGCCAGTGCCGCCGCCGACAGCACCTGGACGGCTCCCGAAGCCAGGGCCTGCCTGCCGAGCTGGCACTGAAAATCCGGGCGCACCGCCGCTGTCCGCAACGGCGCCAGCCATCTCCAGCCGGCGCCATGCCGCAGCAGTGCCGGCAGGCACCAGGGCAGCACCAGCCAGAGCGCCGTGCCGCACAGTGCCATGCCCCGCAGCAGTGCGGGTGAAAGCCCCAGTGCCGCGCCCAGCGTGCCGACGCTGGCGGCTGCGCCCAGTCCGCCAATGGCGCACAGCATCCACAGGCCGCTCACGCGATCGAGCACCACCGACCAGCTGGAGGCCACTGCGTCCTGCCCCGTGCGGCGCAGCACCACGGCGCGGTACAGATCGCCACCCACCACCGCACCCGGCAGCAGCGCATTGAGGCCGATGGCCTGGAAGTACCACCGAATGGCGTCGCGCATGCCCATGTCCGCCCCCAGCCAGCGCGCCAGCGCCCGCCAGCGCAACGCTGAAACGAGGTTGGAGGCGATCGCGGCGGCGAACCCTGTCAGCAGCCAGCCCGGATGGGCCTGCCCCAGGCTGGCCAGCACCCGGCGCGGGTCGGCCAGTGCCAGCACCGCGCCCAGCAGCGCAAGCCCCAGAAGGGCGCGCAGCAGGATTTTGCGGGACGATTTCAAGCGACTATTTCGGTAACTGCTGGCGCTGGCTGTACGGGCGCGGCAGCCGTATCTGCCTGGTACTCTTCGGCGTGGAACTGCGGCTTGTTGCCGGCCTCGTGGTAGATGCGCATCAGCATCTCACCGATCAGTCCGGCGACAACCAGCTGCGCGCCCACCAGCACCAGCACCATGCCTGCCAGCAGCAGCGGCCGGCCGCCGATGGCATGGCCCATGAACTTTTCCACCAGCAGCCACAGCAGGATCAGCGAACCCGGTGCGATCAGCCACAGGCCCAGTCCGCCAAACGCGTGCAGCGGGCGCTGGCGGTAGCGCATGAAGAACACGATCAGGACCAGGTCCAGAATGACGCGGAAGGTGCGGTCGATGCCGTACTTCGACACGCCGCGGGTGCGCGCATGGTGGCGCACCGGCACTTCGGTGATGCGCGCACCGGCTTCCTTGGCCAGCGACGGGATGAAACGGTGCAGTTCCCCGTACAGGCGAATGCGGTCGATGATCGGGCGGCGGTAGGCCTTGAGCGCGCAGCCGTAGTCGTGCAGGTACACGCCGGTGGAGCGCGAGATCAGCCAGTTGGCGATGCGCGAAGGCAGCTTGCGCGAGAGCTCGGCGTCTTGCCGGTCCTTGCGCCAGCCGGACACCATGTCCACGCGGTGGTCGGTCTCCAGCCGCTGCAGCAGCAGCGGAATGTCGTCGGGCTCGTTTTGCAGGTCGGCGTCCAGCGTGACCACATAGCGGCCGCGCACGCGGTCAAAGCCGGCCTGCAGCGCGCTGGACTGGCCATAGTTGCGCGCCAGAAAAACGGGCCGCAGCCAGGCGCGCGTGGCAGCCAGCTCACGCAGTTTGTCCACACTGCCATCCGTGGAACCATCGTCCACCGTCAACAGTTCGAACGTCAGCGCCTGCTGCGCCATGGCCTGGGCGATGCGCTCCACCAGGTCTGTCAGGTTATCGAACTCGTTGTAGATCGGCACCACGATGGAAACATCGGGTGTCGCGGTTCGGGCGGTATTCATGGGCAACTGCGGCTGGAGAGGGATAATGCCGCGATTGTGCCCTGCACTGCCGCCACCCGCGCCGGCAGCCGGTCCTGGCGGCGCAATGTCCAGCCCCCGAGAACATGAACGTTTCTGCAGTGCCCCGCACCCCGTTGTCTTTGCGATCCCTGATGGCGCATCCGCTGGCCTGGCTGCTGGCGATTGCACTGGCGCATGTCGTGGTGCGGGTGGCGGTGTCGCCCGCATTGAAATGGGACGAGGCCGAACAGATGCTGTGGTCGCGGGAGCTCGCCCTGGGCTATGGTGCCCAGCCGCCGCTCTATACCTGGCTGCAATGGCTGACCAACCAGGTGTTCGGCCCGTCCGTGCTGGCGCTGTCGCTGCTCAAGCACACGCTGCTGGCGCTGACCTACACGCTGATGTGGCTGGCAGGGCGCGAATTGCTCGGTCAGCGCGGTGCGTGGTGGGCTTCGGCCAGCATGCTGCTGTTTCCCGCCCTGGGCTGGGATTCTGTCCGCGACCAGACGCACTCCATCCTGGTGACCGCCATGGCCTGCGGCGCCTGGTGGCTGCTGCTGCGCATCGTCAAGCGGTCCAGGTCGGTGGACTTTGCCTTGCTGGGGCTGGTGTGCGGGGTGGGCCTGCTGGCCAAGTACAGCTTTGCCCTGGTCATCGGTGTCATGCTGGTGGCGGCGCTTTCAGTGCCGCAGGCCCGACGGGCATTGTTTGCGCGCGGCTGGTGGTGGGTGCTGATCGTGGGTGGACTGGTGGTCTTGCCGCATGCGATCTGGCTGGCCTCGCACCTGCAGGAGGCCACGGCGGGCACCCTGGCCAAGATGGAAATCCAGCCGGCTTTGGGCCGGGGGCTGCTTGACTTGCTGATCGCCATCGTGGGCATGCTGGCGCTGTGGGCGCTGGTCGCGCTGGCGGTGTTCCGCTCGGCCTGTTGGCGCCGGCCGCTGATGCCTGTGGCACCCTGGGCGCAGCAGATCTTTGTGCGCTATGTCCTTTTGGCCCTGCTGGTCCTGCTGGGCATGGTGCTGGCGGCGGGCGTGACCCACTTTGAGGGGCGCTGGGTGCTGCCGCTGTTGTGCATGGTACCGCTGGCGGTTTTCGCAGCGCGGCCGGAGCTGCAGCACCACCCGCGTGCTGGCCGCTACAGCGCTGCTGTCGTCTTCATCGCGCTTATCTTTCTTTTGGCTGCGGGGCTGCGTCCCTGGGTCACCGGCCTGCGCGGCCACCCGGACGAACTCAACCATCCGGTGGTGGAACTGGGCAACGCGCTGCGGCAGGCGGGCTACGACAGTGTCAGCCCCATCATCGCTGCCGACCACATGTTGGCGGGCGCGCTGCTGACCCGATTCCCCCGGGCCCCTGTGAATGCCTGCACGTCGAGCAAGAACGTCGCCACCTGTATCGCCAGCCACCTGGCGCGCGCGCGAACGGCAGGCCAGGGCTGGCTGCTGATTTCGCGCGAAGATCGGCTGGAACCAGGCTGGTGGGCCGGCGCGAGTGCGGGCAGGCCGGCGCTGGCCATGCAGTCAATCCGCCTGCCGTTCCACAAGGTGCGGCCGGGCGTGCCGCCGGCGCATTACCAGTTCGTCTGGCAACCTGCCGGAACTGCCGGGGCCAGCACCAGGGAACCGTAGCGCCGACCCGGCTCGGATGCGCGGTGGATGCTATTGCTTATATAGCTTTTGGTGCTTGCCGCATCAGCGCTGGCCGCTAATTAGGCATTGATCCTGTCACAGGTTGGTGGCCGCCACCACTTCGGCCATGTCGGTCAGGCCCTGCAGCACCTTTTCGATGCCGTCCTGGCGCAGGGTGAGCATGCCGGCCGCCAGGGCTGCATGGCGGATGTCGGAGGCGGGTGCGCGATGGCGGATGTGCTGGCGGATGGGGTCGTCGCTGAGCATCAGCTCGTGGATGCCCAGCCGGCCGTGGTAGCCGTGGTGCTCGCACTCCTTGCAGCCAACCGCGCGCCACAGGCGCACGGATCCCGAGGCATCGCCATGCTGCTGGCGCCAACGCGCCACCTGGGCGCTGCGTGCCTCCTGGGCGCTGCGTGCCTCCTGGGTATTGCTGGCGCCGCTGGCAAGGTATTGCGAGGCCAGGCCCAGCAGGGTTTCCTCGTCGGCCACATGGGGTTCGCGGCAGGCCGTGCACAGGCGCCGCACCAGGCGCTGCGCGAGGATGGCCAGCAGCGAGTCGGAGAAGTTGAAGGGGTCCAGGCCAATCTCCAGCAAGCGCGCAATGCTTTCTGGGGCCGAGTTGGTGTGCAGCGTGGACAGCACCAGGTGCCCCGTGAGCGAGGCTTCGATGGCGATGCGCGCGGTTTCCTCGTCGCGCATTTCGCCGATCATGATCACGTCGGGGTCGGCGCGCAGGAAGGTGCGCATGGCGGCCGCAAAGGTCCAGCCGATGCGGGGATTCACCTGCACCTGGCGCAGGCCGCTCTGGGTGATTTCGATCGGGTCCTCGGCTGTCCAGATCTTGCGCCCGGCGGTGTTGATGTCGCGCACCACCGAATGCAGCGTGGTGGTCTTGCCGCAGCCCGTGGGGCCGCACACCAGCACCAGGCCATAGCTTTTCTTCATCACGTCGCGCATGGCCACCAGGTTGGAGGGGCTCAGGCCGATGGCTTCCAGCGGCAGGGGCTTGGCACCGGCCAGCAGGCGCAGCACCACGTCTTCGAGCCCGCGCGAAGTGGGCACGGTGACCACGCGCAACTCGACCGGCGGCCCGCCAAAACGCGAGAAGTCGATCTTCCCGTCCTGCGGCTTGCGGTGCTCCGAGATGTCCATGTTGGCCATGATCTTGATGCGGGCCACCATGGCAAACCGGAAGCGTGCCGGGAGTTCGAGGTAGGGTGTCAGATCGCCGTCGATGCGCAGGCGCACGCGCACGTTCTGCGGGGCGGGTTCGGTTTCGATGTGGATGTCGGAGGCGCGGTGGCTGATGGCTTCGTCAATCACCGAGTTGATGAGTCGCACCAGGGTGTTGTCCGACTCGCTGATCACGTCGGCCGCCTCGGCCTCGTTGTCGGGGGCTGTGGAAGTGAGGTTGACGGCCAGTTCCTGGGACGTGGCGCGAGAGGCAGCGGCAGGGCTGTGGTGCGCACCCGCCCCGGTGGGCGAACCCCGCTGGGTCTGCGGGTGCACGCTGTAGGCCTTGGCGATGGCAGGCACCAGGGTGCCGGGCGCTGCCTGCAGCGGAATCAGGCGCCGCTGGGTCAGAAAGCGCAGCTCGTCAAGCAGTACGCGGTCGCAAGGGTCGGCCATCAGCAGCACCAGCGCGTCCTCGCGGGCCAGCAAGGGCAGCACCGATTCGCGCTCGGCCACCGCACGGGGCACCAGCGCCAGCGAGATGGCATCCGGCGTCAGGTGGGCGGGGTTCACCATGTATTCGCCCAGCCAGCTGTCAATCACGTGCTTCAACTGGTCTTGTGTCACGTCGCCGCGGTCCACCAGGATCTGGCCCACCTGGCGTCGGATGCCTATTTCCTGTTCGGCTTTCTGGGTCTGCAGGCCTGCCAGCAGCGTCTGTTCGCTGATGATGCCGGCCTGCAAAAGGGCTTCACCCAGGTGGCGCGCCTTTCCCACCACCGGATGGGGGGTGGTGACCAGTTTCCACAGAGCATCCGTATCCGGAGGGGTAAAG
This sequence comes from Acidovorax soli, assembly GCF_900107605.1. GTDB lineage: Bacteria > Pseudomonadota > Gammaproteobacteria > Burkholderiales > Burkholderiaceae_C > Acidovorax > Acidovorax soli. The sequence continues at coordinate 69,320 of NZ_FNQJ01000020.1, forward strand.
CACGGGGTTGGCGTGGTGACAATCGTTTCGGGCGTTGCTGTCATGGGGTGGTCTGCAGGGAGAGAGGGCGAGGGCGGCCGTCAGAGCGTGAAGTCGTAATCCACGGTGATGGGCGCATGGTCCGAGAATTTTTCGTTCTTGTAGATGTGCTCGGTGCGTGCGAGAGCCGCCAGTGCGGGGGTGGCCAGGTGGTAGATGCTGGTGCAAAAAACCCACATCCTTTGATTCATCTTACAGGGCGAAGTCGTACTCAACGGTCAAAGGCGCATGATCTGAAAACTTTTGGTCCTTGTAGATGGCGGCAGTCCGAGCTAGTGCTGCGATTCGCTCCGTCGCCAAGTGATAGTCGATTCTCCACCCAACATTTTTGGCGTATGCCTGTCCCCGATTGCTCCACCACGTGTAGCACTCGTCTGTCGTTGTTGGGTGCAGGGCTCGATAGACATCACTGACGCCACCTTCAAGCAACTTCGTCATCCAAGCCCGTTCCTCGGGTAGGAAGCCGCTGTTCTTCTGGTTGCTGCGCCAGTTTTTGAGATCCGCTTCCTTGTGGGCAATGTTCACGTCGCCCACCAAGATGAACTCTCGCTCTGCTTTGAGCTGTGCGAGATGAGTCGCCATAGCATCCAAAAAACGGTACTTGACCGCTTGCCGCTCGTCCCCGCTCGACCCGCTTGGAAAGTAGCAGCTGATGACGCTGAACGCGCGCCCAGGCTTGTCGAACCGAAGTTCTATCCATCGACCTTCATCGTCAAACTCGGGCATACCGATACCCGCCTTCACGTCACTTGGCTCATGACGAGAATACAACCCGACACCTGAATAGCCCTTCTTCTGTGCAAAGTGAAACCAACCGCGCAGTGCATCAATTTGGTCGAACGCCCCCACAACTGAGTCATGTTGCGCCTTGACCTCTTGTACCCCGACAAGATCGGCGTTTTGCTGGGGCAGCCAATCGAAAAAACCTTTGGTTGAGGCAGAACGTATGCCGTTGAGATTGGCACTGATGACTTTGAGCATGAAAAATCTTGAGTGATCAAGGCAAGTCCTCGGCAGTTGGTACAGGCCAACCGGGAATCGTTGCGGACATCTGAGTTTACCGAGCCAGGACTGATCAAGCTGCTTTTCTAAGTCAGCCCCATGCTGCCGGGATTCAGGCCAGCGACCGCCGCATCCAGCAACTCCCCAGCCGGTCGAAGCCCGTTGATCCTGATAGCCGATGACGGCATCTGAGCCACCGCCACCACTCCTTGGCCGATCCCGTCAACTTGCTGCTGTGGCATTCCCAAGCCTTGAACCAATGTGGGCGCAGGCTGAGGGGTGACTTGTGGTGCCTCAGCTAACTGTTTTTCATGCCGTTGCATGAACCAGTCCGCAGCTTTCTCAGCAGCTGAGAACGCCTGAAACAGCGCCCGTGGGTCGTCCTTGATGAGCTTGGCCCAGCTTTCCAAATAGCTGGCGTGCTGATTGATGACCTCATCAGACTCCATGTTGTAGGAGCACATCAGGAACGCGGAGGCCGTTTCCGCAGTGAGCTCTTCTCGCGCTCTTTCAGGGGAGCCCATAGCTCCCAACATCACGCGGTTAAGGCGCGACTCATGCCCCGTTGCATGACAGCACTCGTGCAACAACACAGAGTAATGCTTGGCTGCCGCTGAATACACCACCACTCCATCTTTGACAGTGTCTTTGTACTGCGAACGTTCAGGAACCGTGATGCGGTCCAGACCTGGTTGATAGAACGCCTGGCCTATTGGCTCGTAGGTGACCGGCACCCCCAGCTTTTTGACGAGTGCCTCGATCTCTGCATGCACTTCCCAAGTGGGTTTGCGTTCGACCTCCGGTAGCGGCGGCAGATTGGCGATGTTGTTGGCGTTGAAAACCCGGTACGTCTGCAAAAACGTGCGCCCCAGTGCCTTGTCCACAATGGGTTGGCCTGCTGGATCCAGAACGGGTTTGCCAGAGCTATCCACCCGAGGCCGCTTAATTTCTTGCCTGCCCACCTTGTAGATGGTGATCGACTGCGCACCCTTTCTCACATAGGGCAACTCATCGTCGGGTGTGCCCGAGCGTTTCATGTCCTGTGCCAAGGCTTGTACCTGCTTGTACGTCATGAACCGGGTGTCGGTCCAACCGTTCGCCATCATCTCGGTCATCAGCAACACGCGGTTCATGCCCAGATAGTTCAGACCCGTGTGTGCGTTGAACGGCCGGCGATGACTGGATGGAGCAATCCAGGGCTTTTGCCAGATCGAGGTGCCAGCCTCAATGGCTTGGAGGATGCGCTGTGCAGCTTCTTGGTAAAGCTGGTTGTTGACGTCTTCCACCGAGCGCTTGGGTGGAGTGGCATTGTCGGGATCGGCTGATCGGGGTGTAGTCCGTTCTTTCGGGGACTTGGATGTGGTGCGTTTCATGGAATTGCCTTTCGTTGAATGGGTAGGTGGAGCCCTGCTGCGCGGCAGCAGGAGGAAACAGGACCGGTGCACGAGGTAAGCCATGGGCTTCATGTCGTGGGAGGGGGAAGAAAAACGGAGTGAACGTGCTCATAGCTCGAACGCTCCAACATCAGGGGAGTGCGGTGAGGGCTGCGGTTTGTCGAGCAGTCCGCGATTGCGAGGGGGGCGTACCTGGGGCAGTGGCCTGTGCTCACGCGCAATGTCCAGCGCTTGGTCCCACACCGCTTGTGACCAGTCAAAGACCGAAACGGAATGGGGTTGGGTTTCGGTGTAGATCGGACCCAACATGCGGCAAACGAGGTTCCAGACCAGTGCTGGCATCGGGTCGAACGATTGGGAGTCGGTTGTCGAAGTCATCCGGCTCCCTCAAATCGGCAATCGCGCTTGCGCTGGTGGGTTCACCGTCATCGACGCCAGCATCGGCACCTTCAACTGAATGTTCAGATTCGACTTGCCTGCGAGGTCCGCTTCTTCCCTGATCACCAAGCTCAAATCCGGGTTTGATGGGCTGGCATAGAGAAGATTGATGGGTGCGTCATCCCCTTTCAGAACCGCTGAGGCCACGCTGAAATCGGTGTACACCGCACCACTTTGCAAGCGCAGTCCCAGTGGCTTGTGCAGCATCACGATCGGACTGCACTCGGCCAGAACTGCCTCGTTGGAGCGATAAAAGAAGGCCACGAACATCCGGCGACTCATGCCTGTGGGTGGCCCGAACAAGTACCCCATGGACGTAATGGGTGCAGGGGTGGAAGGCACCACCAAGTGCATGCACTTCTTCGGATTCCCGAAATCCGCATAGCCTTCTTGGGTGTTGAAAGGTGCGAACACGAAAGCGATGCGAGACCCCAGCGTCAACGGACATGGGTACTGACCATGTGGCTTGGGGTGGTCAGCCAGCGCCCGCCAAAACGCTGGGTCCGGCATGTGCTGAACGTGGTAGCTCAATGCACTCATAGACGCCCCTCTCCGCACTTCGATTCGGTGTGCGACGGGTCATAGGCGCTTGGTCGGTGGTGAAGCCGCAAGGGTTCGAGGCGACGCAACTCCTCCTCGAAATCATCAGCAGCGCGTTCCAGCGCTATCAGCATCCGGGGATGGGTTCTGGGGTCTTGTCGTGCGCGTGCCAGCGATGTCAATGTCTGGCGGTGAATGGCCCGAACGTACTGGTAGCGCCTCTCAACAGGGGGCGCGTCAGATTCGGAGAGAAGGTGAAGCAGAAGTCCTAGCATACGACCCCCTCGAAAAAAGACGGGTGATGCGCGGAGTGCTCACGCGAGCGCGGGATAGAACCGCGCGTTGGGATCAGGTGTTTGAATGGTGTCATAGCCCAAGCTACCAAGCGAGCTTGGGGTCGCGCAACCATTTACGGGGCGTCAACCGCTGACGAGCGGTGAACGGTTGTGCAGGAAGCTGGGAGGCTTCACGGCGCTGTGAGCGCTAGTGCGTTGAAAACACCCACACTTGCCCTTTGTCCTGAGCAAAGTGGACATCGCCGCTGTTCTGCCGAGCCTGTCAGAAAGTTTGTGTGTGAGGCATAGCATGTCAACAAGGAGCATGAATGCCACGCAAGACGAAGACAACCGCAGCGGCGGACAAGGC